>NZ_JAMXLA010000009.1 GCF_024054175.1 Flavobacterium sp. NRK1 | reverse complement strand
AAGGGTTGATACCGGTGCAATAGCCATA
Source organism: Flavobacterium sp. NRK1 (assembly GCF_024054175.1). Lineage (GTDB taxonomy): Bacteria > Bacteroidota > Bacteroidia > Flavobacteriales > Flavobacteriaceae > Flavobacterium. The sequence goes on along the minus strand of NZ_JAMXLA010000009.1, from coordinate 384 downwards.
GCCGACCCTGAGCATTATACCAACCCTGCACCACCACAAGGTAACCCAAAAACATTGTTTGTAAAGGTTACCACCCAGGATGGCTGCGTTAGCTATACGACCCTTACCATCAAGGTACTTCCGCTGCCAACACCGGATACCACTCCTGATGCTTTGGTACTGTGTGATGACAACGGCGATGGTGACGGCGTAGAGGAATTTGACCTTACCCAGGCCGCAGCCGATATAAAAGACAACGGCAGCAACTACATCCTTACCTACTATACTACACAGGAAGATGCGCAGAATGAAGTAAACCCTATAGCTGACCCTTCAGCCTATGAAAGCGGGACAGGTTCAGTGTGGGTACGTGTTGCCCTTGATACGCACAACCCTGCAGAGCCG
>NZ_JAMXLA010000008.1 GCF_024054175.1 Flavobacterium sp. NRK1 | reverse complement strand
TCCTGCTGTTAACTTAGCCGATGTTACATTACCGTCTTTTATATTCTCGGTCTGAACCGCATTATCGGCAAGCTTGGCATTGGTTACTGCATCATCTTTTATATCTAACGTTACATCAGTAAAGGTGGCATTATCTCCTCCTGTTACTGTAAGGTCTGTAGAGGTAATGTCGCCATCAAATGATGCGGCATCAACTTCTAAAGAACCATTGGTAGTATTCTGTTTTAAACCTGTACCCGCTACACTCGAATCGATCTTGGCAGCTGTGACTGCGTCGTCGGCAAGTTTCACGGCTGTTACTGCCGCATCTTTGATATCCGAAGTCTCAACTGCCCCTGCCGCTATGTTTTCGGTCTGAACTGCATCATCAGCAAGCTTAGCATTGGTTACTGCATCAGCTCCTATCTTAGCTGTTGTTACTGCCCCGTCTGCAAGCTTTACTTCTGTAATTCCGCCTGTGGCAACACTTACATTAGCATCTTTTAATAAGGCTCCTGCTCCGGTACCTCCAATACTGAT
>NZ_JAMXLA010000007.1 GCF_024054175.1 Flavobacterium sp. NRK1 | reverse complement strand
AGTAAGTCCTGTAGCTGTAGCGGCCGTACCCCCTGAAGGTGCCCATGAATAGGTAAGTGTCCCTGTACCCCCTGTTGCGGTTACGGTAGCTGAGCCGTTTGCTCCGCCGTTGCATGCTACATTGGTCTGTGAAGAAACCGAAGCAGTAATAGCAGTTGGTTCATTAATAGTTACCGTTTGTGTAGCCGTACATAAGTTAGCATCGGTAATGGTTACCGTATAAGTACCGGCACTAAGTCCTGTAGCTGTGGCAGCCGTACCCCCTGAAGGCGCCCATGCATAAGTAAGTGTTCCAGTACCGCCTGTTGCCGTTATAGTAGCCGACCCGTTTGAACCGCCGTTGCATGCTACATTGGTCTGTGAAGAAACCGAAGCAGTAATAGCAGTTGGTTCATTGATAGTTACCGTTTGTGTAGCTGTACATAAGTTAGCATCGGTAATTGTTACCGTATAAGTACCGGCACTAAGTCCTGTAGCTGTAGCGGCGGTACCCCCTGAAGGCGCCCATGAATAGGCAAGAGTCCCTGTACCACCTGTTGCGGTTACAGTAGCTGAGCCGTTTGCTCCGCCGTTGCATGCTACATTGGTCTGTGAAGATATAGAAGCAGTAATAGCTGTAGGCTGTGTAACCGTAGCATTTACAATACCTGTACAACCATTATCATCGGTAATAGTTACCGAATAGGAACCGGCTGCAAGTCCTGTTCTGTCTTCAGTTGTAACACCGCC
>NZ_JAMXLA010000006.1 GCF_024054175.1 Flavobacterium sp. NRK1 | reverse complement strand
CAAGGATGCAGCTGTAACTACAGCTAAACTTGATGCTGATGCAGTAACCAATGAAAAGCTTGCGGACAATGCAGTTCAGACAGAGAATATAAAAGACGGTTCAGTAACAGCATCTAAGATCGATTCAAGCGTTGCAGGTGCAGGCCTTACCCAGGATGCCAATGGTGCACTTAAGGTTGATGTTAGTGCAATAACAGGAGATGGTAGTATAACTTCTACAGATCTTGAAGTAAACGGCGGAACTAATTCAACATTTGAAGATGTAACTTTAGAAATTAAAGCGGGAGCTGTAACTACAGCTAAACTTGATGCTGATGCAGTAACCAATGAAAAGCTTGCGGATAATGCGGTTGAGACAGAAAATATCAAGGACGGTTCGGTAACTACCGATAAAATTCTGAATGGAACAATAGCAACAGAAGATATTGCTTCTACAGGAGATAATAAAGTACTTACTACTGCAGATGATGGAACTGTAACATGGATAGATAAAACAGAACTTGCAATTGAACCTTGGAATAAGGAGAATTCGACAGATAAAGCTACTTCAAATGGAAGTAATATTTACCAGACAGGAAGTATAGGAATTGGAGATTTCTCGAGTGCAGCGGTATCTGAGAAATTGGATGTAAAAGATGGAAATGTTAAGATACGCGATATTAATGGAGTTGCAGGTAGTGTAACAGATAAAGTAGTTGTAGCAGATTCTAACGGTGTGCTTAAAACAGTATCTTCTATGCCGGGGATACGTACTGAAACGACAGATTATTTAGCAGTTCTCGCTGATGAAACAATACTTGCAGATGCTGTTACAGCGGATGTGACGGTAACGTTGCCGGATGAGCCAATTACAGGTAAAAAATATTATATAAAAAAGATAGATACATCAGATAACAAAGTAACTATTAGTGGTAATGGAAAAACTATTGAAGGTTTATCCAGTATTTCGGGAGCGTTACCATACCAGGGATGGGTGCTACAGTATAGTGGAACAGGTTGGTTCATAATCAGCCGTATTTAATGAGTTTTTGCTACTAATTAAAAAGTTAACAATGAAAAATAAATATATTTTATCGGCAGTTTTAGTAACATTATTTGCTAGTGTGGCTGCAAATGCTCAGCAAGGCTTCGGTACTAATAATCCAGATCCTTCATCAGTTATAGATATGGTATCTGCTAAACGTGGTGTTTTGGTTCCCAGGGTGGCTTTAACAGCAACAAATGTTGCTACACCGGTTACAGCACCTGCAGAAGCATTATTGGTTTACAATGAAGCCACCGCTGGAGCAGACCCATACGAAGTAAAACCTGGTTTTTACTACTGGAGTGTTGACAGATGGATACGTATTACTAATATAGAAGATATAACAAAAGGAACAATATCTTCTACAGATCTTACTGTAACAGGAGGTACTGATGCTACTTTTAAAAATGTAACTCTTGACATTAAAGATGGAGCCATTACTACAGATAAAATAGCTTCTGAAGCTGTTACTGAGGATAAAATGAAAGCTCCGGAAATTACCGGTACAGCAACTATACGTATACCAATTGCACAAAATGACGGAACCGTTGCTTATGGACCATTTCCTGCTGCAGGTGTAGTGGGAGATAATCTTACAGCTGCTGCTGATACAGTTGAATCTATAGAAGTGGTAACAGGAGGTACAGGAGCAGTTCTTGTACCAACTAGCTTAAGAGTAAAAGATGGCGGAATTACAGAAGTAAAGCTTGCAGACGGAGCAGTAACAACAGCCAAGATAGGAGCTGATGCAGTAACCAATGCCAAGCTTGCGGACAATGCGGTTCAGACCGAAAACATAGCCGCAGGCGCAGTAGAGACTTCTGATGTCAAAGATGCAGCAGTAACTACAGTTAAGATAGAAGATGCAGCAGTAACAGCCGTAAAACTTGCAGACGACGCAGTAACAGCTGCCAAGATCGATTCGAGTGTTGCGGGTACAGGATTAAAACAGAATACTACCAATGGTTCTTTAGAAGTAGATGCTGCATCTTTTGATGGTGACATTACCTCTACAGACCTTACAGTAACAGGAGGAGATAATGCCACCTTTACCGATGTAACACTAGATATAAAA
>NZ_JAMXLA010000005.1 GCF_024054175.1 Flavobacterium sp. NRK1 | reverse complement strand
GGAGGAACGACGAAGTAATCTATTACTCATCCCGATTTGTCATTTCGACCGGAATGCAATGGAGCGGAGAAATCTCTCTAACCCTGAGTGAAGCTCATTCCCCTCCTATGGAGGGGTGGCTGAAAGCCGGGGTGGTTATACACCCGCTGTCATCCTGACGAAGGAAGTATCTCTACCCTGAGTGAAGCTCATTCCCCTCTTGAGAGGGGTTAGGGGTGTGTAAAACACAACACCGTTCTTTGACATACTGAAAAACAAACATTATTCCCGCATGGAAAAATTAAAACCTGCACGGTTTACACTAACCGCAACAGTGGCATTCCCCTCCCACGGAGGGGCGCCGAAGGCGGGGTGGTTATATTCACACCGTCATTACGAGGAGGAACGACGAAGTAATCTATTACTCATCCCGATTTGTCATTTCGACCGGAATGCAATGGAGCGGAGAAATCTCTCTAACCC
>NZ_JAMXLA010000004.1 GCF_024054175.1 Flavobacterium sp. NRK1 | reverse complement strand
TTTTCATTGGTTACTGCATCAGCATCAAGTTTAGCTGTAGTTACAGCTCCCGCTTTAATTTCTAAAGTTACATCTTCAAATGTTGAATTAGTTCCGCCGTTTACTTCAAGATCTGTAGAAGTTATACTACCATCTCCTGTTATTGCACTAACATCAACCTTAAGTGCACCATTGGCATCCTGGGTAAGGCCTGCACCTGCAACGCTTGAATCGATCTTAGATGCTGTTACTGAACCGTCTTTGATATT
>NZ_JAMXLA010000003.1 GCF_024054175.1 Flavobacterium sp. NRK1 | reverse complement strand
ACTTGCGGACAATGCGGTTCAGACCGAAAACATAGCGGCAGGGGCAGTAGAGACTTCAGATATAAAAGACGGTAATGTAACATCGGCTAAGTTAACAGCAGGAGCAGGAGTTGCTGACCGTATTGCAATAGCCGATGCTGCAGGCGCAGTAACATTCAGTAATGCTATTCCATCGGGCAGCATAGCAGGAAAAGACCTTACAGCTGGAGATGGATCGATCAGTATTGGAGGTACCGGAGCAGGAGCCTTATTAAAAGATGCTAATGTAAGTGTTGCCGCAGGCGGAATTACAGAAGTAAAGCTTGCAGACGGAGCAGTAACTACAGCTAAGATAGGAGCTGATGCAGTAACCAATGCTAAGCTTGCGGATAATGCAGTTCAGACCGAAAACATAGCGGCAGGCGCAGTAGAAACTTCTGATATAAAAGATGCAGCAGTAACAGCCGTGAAACTTGCCGACGACGCAGTCACAGCTGCCAAGATCGATTCGAGTGTAGCGGGTACAGGATTAAAGCAGAATACTACGAATGGTTCTTTAGAAGTTGATGCCGCATCATTTGATGGTGACATTACCTCTACAGAC
>NZ_JAMXLA010000027.1 GCF_024054175.1 Flavobacterium sp. NRK1 | reverse complement strand
AATGTTTTTGGGTTACCTTGTGGTGGTGCAGGGTTGGTATAATGCTCAGGGTCGGCTATGGCTATTGCACCGGTATCAACCCTTGGGTCGGATTCATAGTATTCTACGGTATACCCCTGCCCGATGCCTGATGGGCCTAAAAGCTGGTCTTCCCTTACCGTAAGGTCAAACTCGGCCTGGCCGTCGTTTGGAAGGGCTTCGTTACAGATGGCAAGAGGGCTCGGGGTGGTAAGGGCGTGCGGTGCATTGAAGATAAGCATGAAGCTCTCTACACTGTAGCAGCCTGTTACAGGGTCTTCTACCCTTACCCAGATCACCTGCTGGTCACTGCCCATATAAGTGGCAGGGTTGGTGATCCTGTTGGCAAGGCCGCTGTTGGCTCCTGTCTCGGTGGTATAATATTCTACAATAAGATCATCCGGTATGGTAAGGCCAAGGGCATCGGCAATTACGGCATTCTGTACCGTAAGGTCTACCCTGCGTTTGCCGTCCTGTCCGTTGTTGTCGGCATCGTCACAGAAGGTAAGGTCCTCCAGTGATGGGGCCTGCGGTGCAGGGGATACAATAAGCGTTAGTACATAAGGTACGGTATTGCTGCACCCGCTGCGGGTATCGGTTACCCTTACATAGATATCCTGGATGTAAGGTACGGCATTTACATAGTTCTCTGTGGTTGGTATCGGGTTTATACCCGCTATGGCATCTTCCGCTGTTTCATGGAAGGTGATCACAAGGTCTAGATCGCCGTTAGCCATACTCTCCTCAAGGGATTTAAGGTCAAATTCGCCTATGCCCTGCCCGTTGGTATCGCATACGGTCAGCTCGTCCTGGGTCGGCTCAAGGATGATCGGCTGGTGCTCTACCCTAAGGTCTAAGAAACCGATCCTGTAGCACCCGGTGGCTGTTACCTCAAAGCGTACAAAAAGCGTCTCTACCTGCGGTACCTGGTTCTCATAGGCTAAGGCATCAGCCTCGCTTATAGGATTGGTATCTCCCTGGGCATCAGCAAAGCTGTGGTGGAAGGTTATGGTCATGCCGCTGGCATCGGCTATAAAGTCAGGGATCCTGCTGGTAAGGTCAAACACCTCTTTGTCCATTGGGGCGGTGGTATCACAAAGCGTATATACCGACTGGTTGGTGATAAGCTCCGGAAGCGGGTTAACGATAAGCTCAAGGATTACTATATCATAGCATCCTGTGGTGTTATTGGTTACCCTTACATAAATGGGAGCTGTACCCGATGGGTAGCTGGCGGCATTTATTATCGAAGGCGTGCCATTTACAGCATCATTATTACTAACGTGGTAGCTTATGCTGTATTGGGCAGGGTCTAAACTGCCAAGTATCTCAGCTGCTTTTATAGTAAGGTCGAAGGTAGCGATACCGTCGGTGTCGCTGGCCCCGTCATCGCATAATGCATAGTCTGAAGGCTCGGTGGCCTCAGGGACAGGGTTTACGATAAGCTGAAGGGTAACAAGGTCATAACAATCCGTAAGGGTAGACTGTACCCTTAGGTAGATCGTCTGGCCATGCTGGTTGATATTGGTATAGGTACCCGGGTTAGGGATAGGGTTAACATCATGTTCGGCATCCTCAGGGGTTTCATAAGCCGTAACATTAACATTGCCAAGGGCTGCTTCTATGGCTGCCATAGCTCCGGTCATATCAAACTGTGCAAAACCGTCGTTGTTGAAGTCACATTCCTCGATCGGAGCAGGTGGCGTGGCAATAGGTGCAGGGATCACATTAAGATCTACCTCGGTAGTGGTCCAGCAGCCTGTGATATCATCGGTGATCCTCGGATAAAGTGTCGTGTCTCCTGAAAGGTACGGGGTAGGTAAATAATCAGTGCCGCCGAATTCCGCCTGTTCAGGGGTCAGGTAGAAAACTACGCTGTAGCCCGGGGCGCCATCGGTAATAGCCTCTGCAATCTCTTCAAGGTGGAACTCAGCCTGGCCCGGTACTTCCTCACATTCATTAGCGATATACGCATTAGGGTCATTGCTAAGCACAGGAAGCGGGTTTACCCTAAGGGTAAGCGGGGCTACACTGCGGCAGCCAAAAGTAGTGGCTATGCCAACCCAGATCTGCTGGGTGCCGGCTACGGTATTGCTAAAGGCCGTATCCGGGCTGATAGG
>NZ_JAMXLA010000026.1 GCF_024054175.1 Flavobacterium sp. NRK1 | reverse complement strand
CTCTACAAAACCAAAAATAATTCATACTGCAATAATCGGGTAATTAGACAGTTGAGAAATAAGGTTAAAAAAACATTAAAAAAAGGTTGTATAAAATTTGGAAATGGTGAAAAAGGTGCTACTTTTGCACCCGCAATCAAGGCAATGCTCACTGACAGGCTGACATCAACGAAACCCTTATGAATAAAGGGCTGGTTAAAGAAAAATAACCGAAAAAAAGTTGAAAAAAGATTTGGAGGTAATAAAAAGTTTGCTACTTTTGCACCCGCAATCACAGCGAAGTTCTTAGATACAATGTACTGC
>NZ_JAMXLA010000025.1 GCF_024054175.1 Flavobacterium sp. NRK1 | reverse complement strand
TCCTTTACCTTAACAGTTGCAACTTCAAAAGCATATTATTTGCAGGTAAGGTTATATCAACCAGGATATTCCGGTGCAGCACAAAGTTTTTATATTGACAACGTAAAAGTTACAAAATTAACTAATAACTTTACTGTAGGATTTAACCCCGATGTTATAGCTTATAACGATTATTATCCTTTTGGGATGCAGGTGCCTAATAGGTATTATAATGGTGCAGATTACAGGTATGGGTTCCA
>NZ_JAMXLA010000024.1 GCF_024054175.1 Flavobacterium sp. NRK1 | reverse complement strand
AATAGCATTACTGAATGTTACTGCTCCTGCAGCATCGGCTATTGCAATACGATCAGCTGTACCTGCGCCTGCTGTTAACTTAGCCGATGTTACATTACCGTCTTTGATATTCTCGGTCTGAACCGCATTATCGGCAAGCTTTGCATTGGTTACTGCATCAGCTTTTATATCTAACGTTACATCGGTAAAGGTGGCATTATCTCCTCCTGTTACTGTAAGGTCT
>NZ_JAMXLA010000023.1 GCF_024054175.1 Flavobacterium sp. NRK1 | reverse complement strand
ATGACCTTTTCAGGGAGCAGCCCTGTAGGTAAGAATGTAGGTTTGGGATTATCGGTTATCAATGATAAGATAGGGCCTGTAGAAGAGACTAACGCCTATGCGGATTTCTCATACACACTAAACCTTGGTGGCGAACACCGTTTAGCTCTTGGTTTAAAAGCCGGTGCTACTTTTCATAATGTTGGCTTATACAGCGATATTGGAGATGGCCACGTACCAGCACCAGGCGACCCTGCCTTCTCTTCTAACGTAAATAATACGTTTTTCAACATTGGAGCAGGATTTTTCTACTA
>NZ_JAMXLA010000022.1 GCF_024054175.1 Flavobacterium sp. NRK1 | reverse complement strand
GTAACCGCAACAGGGGGTACAGGGACACTTACCTATTCATGGGCACCTTCAGGGGGTACGGCCGCTACAGCTACAGGACTTACTGCCGGTACTTATACCGTAACTATTACTGATGCTAACTCATGTACGGCTACGCAATCGGTTACTATTAATGAGCCTGCAACTGCTGTTTCAGGAACAACAGTTGTAACCAATGCTGCCTGCAACGGCGGAAACACCGGCTCTATTAACCTGACACCTACAGGTGGTACAGGACCATATACTTTTAACTGGGGTGGCGGTATTACTACGGAAGACAGAACAGGTCTTGCAGCCGGATCATATTCGGTAACTATTACCGATGATAATGGTTGTACAGGTACCGTAAATGTTACGGTTACACAGCCTGCAAGTGCAATTTCAGGAACAACGGTTGTAACCAATGTTGCATGCAACGGTGCTAACACCGGATCCATTAACCTGACACCTACAGGTGGTACAGGACCATATACTTTTAACTGGGGCGGCGGTGTTACAACTGAAGACAGAACAGGACTTGCAGCCGGTTCCTATTCGGTAACTATTACCGATGATAATGGTTGTACAGGT
>NZ_JAMXLA010000021.1 GCF_024054175.1 Flavobacterium sp. NRK1 | reverse complement strand
AACCGCTTCAGGGGGTACAGGCACTCTTGCCTATTCATGGTCGCCTTCAGGGGGTACGGCTGCTACAGCTACAGGGCTTACTGCAGGTACTTATACGGTAACTATTGAAGATGCTAACGGATGTACGGCTGCACAATCGGTTACTATTACACAGCCTACAGCTATTACAGCTTCTATAACTTCACAGACCAATGTAGCATGCAACGGCGGTTCAAACGGGTCGGCTACTATAACGGCAACAGGCGGTACTGGAACACTTACCTATGCATGGGCTCCTTCAGGGGGTACGGCTGCCACAGCTACAGGACTTAGTGCCGGTACTTACACGGTAACCATTACCGATGCCAACTTATGTACGGCTACACAAACGGTAACTATTAATGAACCAACGGCTATTACAGCTTCGGTTTCTTCACAGACCAATGTAGCATGTAATGGCGGAGCAAACGGGTCAGCTACTGTAACTGCTTCAGGGGGTACAGGCACTCTTGCCT
>NZ_JAMXLA010000020.1 GCF_024054175.1 Flavobacterium sp. NRK1 | reverse complement strand
AACCGTAAGGTCCCAGGTGCTGATGATACCGTCATTGGCACCGTCATAGTCACATTCATCAAATACAGTAGTAATTGGATTGGCAATCGCACCTTCCTCTACAAGCAGGCTAAGCTCTTTTACGATCATACAGCCTGTATCGTTATTGGTTACCCTTACATATACCGTACCGCTGCCTCCTGTTACAGGGTAGGCTGTTACCGGTACTGCAGGGGTGGTAAGTGCGGCATCTTCAAAGAAGTCAACATCATACTCATCCGCTTCATTGCCGCCAAGGGCATTGTTTACATATTCCTGGATGTTAAAATCATAGGCACCGTCGGTATTCTGCTCACAATGCGCAAATGGCTCAAGGTCGGCTACCGGCGGAAGCGGGTTCACGATAAGGGGCAGCTCAACGATCTGCGCACACATTGGCTCTGCAGGGTTGTGCGTATCAAGGGCAACACGTACCCACACTGAACCTGTCCCGCTTTCATAGGCTGAAGGGTCAGCTATC
>NZ_JAMXLA010000002.1 GCF_024054175.1 Flavobacterium sp. NRK1 | reverse complement strand
GTCTGTAGAGGTAATGTCGCCATCAAATGATGCGGCATCAACTTCTAAAGAACCATTGGTAGTATTCTGTTTTAATCCTGTACCCGCTACACTCGAATCGATCTTGGCAGCTGTTACTGCGTCGTCGGCAAGTTTCACGGCTGTTACTGCCGCATCTTCTATCTTAACTGTAGTTACTGCTGCATCTTTGATATCAGAAGTTTCTACTGCCCCTGCTGCAATGTTTTCGGTCTGAACTGCATTGTCCGCAAGCTTAGCATTGGTTACTGCATCAGCTCCTATCTTAGCTGTAGTTACTGCCCCGTCTGCAAGCTTTACTTCTGTAATT
>NZ_JAMXLA010000019.1 GCF_024054175.1 Flavobacterium sp. NRK1 | reverse complement strand
TGCTAACTCATGTACAGCTACACAATCGGTTACTATTACTGAGCCTACAGCTATTACAGCTTCTATAGCTTCACAGACCAATGTAGCATGCAACGGCGGATCAAACGGGTCAGCTACCGTAACTGCTTCAGGGGGTACAGGGACACTTGCCTATTCATGGGCACCTTCAGGGGGCACTGCTGCTACAGCTACAGGGCTTAGCGCAGGTACTTATACGGTGACTATCGAAGATGCTAACGGATGTACG
>NZ_JAMXLA010000018.1 GCF_024054175.1 Flavobacterium sp. NRK1 | reverse complement strand
CTTCACAGACCAATGTAGCATGTAATGGCGGAGCAAACGGGTCAGCTACTGTAACTGCTTCAGGGGGTACAGGCACTCTTACCTATTCATGGGCGCCTTCAGGGGGTACTGCCGCTACAGCTACAGGGCTTAATGCCGGTACTTACACCGTAACTATTACTGATGCTAACTCATGTACCGCTACACAATCGGTGACTATTACTGAGCCTACAGCTATTACAGCTTCTATAGCTTCACAGACCAATGTAGCATGTAATGGCGGAGCTA
>NZ_JAMXLA010000017.1 GCF_024054175.1 Flavobacterium sp. NRK1 | reverse complement strand
GCTTAGCATTGGTTACTGCATCAGCTCCTATCTTAGCTGTAGTTACTGCTCCGTCAGCAAGCTTTACTTCTGTAATTCCGCCTGTGGCAACACTTACATTAGCATCTTTTAATAAGGCTCCTGCTCCGGTACCTCCAATACTGATCGATCCATCTCCAGCTGTAAGGTCTTTTCCTGCTATGCTGCCCGATGGAATAGCATTACTGAATGTTACTGCTCCTGCAGCATCGGCTATTGCAATACGATCAGCTGTACCTGTTCCTGCTGTTAACTTAGCCGATGTTACATTACCGTCTTTTATATTCTCGGTCTGAACCGCATTATCGGCAAGCTTGGCATTGGTTACTGCATCGGCTTTTATATCTAACGTTACATCGGTAAAGGTGGCATTATCACCTCCTGTTACTGTAAGGTCTGTAGAGGTAATGTCTCCATCTCCTTCAAGAGCAGTTACATCTACTTCTAAAGAACCATTGGTAGTATTCTGTTTTAATCCTGTACCCGCTACACTCGAATCGATCTTGGCAGCTGTTACTGCGTCGTCGGCAAGTTTCACGGCTGTTACTGCCGCATCTTCTATCTTAACTGTAGTTACTGCTGCATCTTTGATATCAGAAGTTTCTACTGCCCCTGCTGCAATGTTTTCGGTCTGAACTGCATTGTCCGCAAGCTTAGCATTGGTTACTGCATCAGCTCCTATCTTAGCTGTAGTTACTGCCCCGTCTGCAAGCTTTACTTCTGTAATTCCGCCTGTGGCAACACTTACATTAGCATCTTTTAATAAGGCTCCTGCTCCGGTACCTCCAATACTGATCGATCCATCTCCAGCTGTAAGGTCTTTTCCTGCTATGCTGCCCGATGGAATAGCATTACTGAATGTTACTGCTCCTGCAGCATCGGCTATTGCAATACGATCAGCTGTACCTGTTCCTGCTGTTAACTTAGCCGATGTTACATTACCGTCTTTTATATTCTCGGTCTGAACCGCATTATCGGCAAGCTTGGCATTGGTTACTGCATCAGCTTTTATATCTAGTGTCACATCGGTAAAGGTGGCATTATCTCCTCCTGTTACTGTAAGGTCTGTA
>NZ_JAMXLA010000016.1 GCF_024054175.1 Flavobacterium sp. NRK1 | reverse complement strand
AAGGGTTGATACCGGTGCAATAGCCATAGCCGACCCTGAGCATTATACCAACCCTGCACCACCACAAGGTAACCCAAAAACATTATTTGTAAAGGTTACCACCCAGGATGGCTGTGTTAGCTACACCACCCTTACCATCAAGGTACTTCCGCTGCCAACACCGGATACCACCCCTGATGCTTTGGTACTGTGTGATGACAACGGCGATGGTGACGGCGTAGAGGAATTTGACCTTACCCAGGCCGCAGCCGATATAAAAGACAACGGCAGCAACTACATCCTTACCTACTATACTACACAGGAAGATGCGCAGAATGAAGTAAACCCTATAGCTGACCCTTCAGCCTATGAAAGCGGGACAGGTTCAGTGTGGGTACGTGTTGCCCTTGATACGCACAACCCTGCAGAGCCGATGTGTGCGCAGATCGTTGAGCTGCCGCTTATCGTGAACCCGCTTCCACCGGTAGCTGACCTTGAGCCATTTGCGCATTGTGAGCAGAATACCGACGGCGCCTATGATTTTAACATCCAAGAGTATGTAAACAATGCCCTTGGCGGCAATGAAGCGGATGAGTATGATGTAGACTTCTTTGAAGACGCGGCACTTACCACCCCGGCAGTACCGGTAACAGCCTACCCTGTAACAGGAGGCAGCGGTACGGTATATGTAAAAGTAACCAATAACGATACAGGCTGTATGATCGTAAAAGAGCTTAGCCTGCTTGTAGAGGAAGGTGCGATTGCCAATCCAATTACTACTGTATTTGATGAATGTGACTATGACGGTGCCAATGACGGTATCATCAGCACCTGGGACCTTACGGTTGTAGAAGGTGAAGTACTGGGCACGCAGGACCCTGCAGACTATGAGGTAACGTATTACACCAGCCTGGAAGATGCAGAGAACTATGAGAATGCCATAGCCACCCCTGAGGCTTATACCAATACTATAGCCGATGACCAGACCATCTGGGTAAGGGTAACCAATACCGCTACACTAAGCAAATGCCATGATATCACTACCTTCACCCTGCATGTAGAGCGCCTTGCAGAACCTGTGATCACAGGGGAAAACGGCAGCAATACGGTATGTATCGATGTAGATGGTACCACAGACGGCCTGCTGCTTGACAGCGGTGTAGTCCCTGCAGGGCACAGCTACCGCTGGTTCTTAAACGGAGTGGAGCTTACCGATGCCGATCCGTCCTCAGGTACTTACCTTGCCGTATCGGAAGGTGATTATACGGTAGAGGTAACCGGCCCGCTTCCTAATGCGTGTGTATCTGACCTTTCAGCAGTATTTACAGTGATCAAATCAGGAATGGCCAGCCCTGTAGGAGCAGGTTATTATGTAACCAACTACTTCAGCGACAACCAGGTGATCACCATCACAGTGGAAGGAAACGGAGAGTATGTGTACCAGCTTGATGAAGGCCCTACACAGACCAGCCCTGTATTTACCAATGTATCCCCAGGCCCTCACATGGTAAGGGTATATGATGTGAAGACCGAGTTCAGCTGTGGAGTACTTCCGATAGAAGGTGTAAGCGTTGTAGACTACCCTAACTTCTTTACCCCTAACGGTGACGGCTTCCATGATACGTGGAATATCATCGGGCTTCAGAACACAGGATCTGTAATTTACATCTTTGACCGCTACGGCAAGCTTATCAAACAGATCAGCCCTGACCTT
>NZ_JAMXLA010000015.1 GCF_024054175.1 Flavobacterium sp. NRK1 | reverse complement strand
AACCGTAAGGTCCCAGGTGCTGATGATACCGTCATTGGCACCGTCATAGTCACATTCATCAAATACAGTAGTAATTGGATTGGCGATAGCGGCTTCCTCTACTAACAATGTTAGCTCTTTTACGATTATACAGCCTGTCTCGTTATTGGTTACCCTTACATATACCGTTCCGCTGCCTCCTGTTACAGGATAAGCTGTTACCGGTACTGCCGGGGTGGTAAGTGCCGCGTCTTCAAAGAAGTCTACATCATACTCATCCGCTTCATTGCCGCCAAGGGCATTGTTTACATACTCTTGGATGTTAAAATCATAGGCGCCGTCGGTATTCTGCTCACAATGCGCAAATGGCTCAAGGTCAGCTACCGGTGGAAGCGGGTTCACGATAAGCGGCAGCTCAACGATCTGCGCACACATCGGCTCTGCAGGGTTGTGCGTATCAAGGGCAACACGTACCCACACTGAACCTGTCCCGCTTTCATAGGCTGAAGGGTCAGCTAT
>NZ_JAMXLA010000014.1 GCF_024054175.1 Flavobacterium sp. NRK1 | reverse complement strand
GTACATCCGTTAGCATCTGTAATAGTTACGGTGTAAGTACCTGCAGTAAGTCCTGTAGCAGTAGCGGCCGTACCCCCTGAAGGTACCCATGAATAGGCAAGAGTGCCTGTACCCCCTGAAGCAGTTACGGTAGCTGACCCGTTTGCTCCGCCATTACATGCTACATTGGTCTGTGAAGATATAGAAGCAGTAATAGCAGTAGGCTGTGTAATAGTAACCGATTGTGTAGCCGTACATCCGTTAGCATCTGTAATAGTTACGGTGTAAGTACCTGCAGTAAGTCCTGTAGCAGTAGCGGCCGTACCCCCTGAAGGTGCCCATGAATAGGTAAGTGTCCCTGTACCCCCTGAAGCTGTTACTGTAGCTGACCCGTTTGCTCCGCCATTACATGCTACATTGGTCTGTGAAGATATAGAAGCAGTAATAGCTGTAGGCTGTGTAACCGTAGCATTTACAACACCTGTACAACCATTATCATCGGTAATAGTTACCGAATAGGAACCGGCTGCAAGTCCTGTTCTGTCTTCAGTTGTAACACCGCC
>NZ_JAMXLA010000013.1 GCF_024054175.1 Flavobacterium sp. NRK1 | reverse complement strand
ATCCCTGCGCCTATCGCCACCCCTCCGGCACCAATCGAGGAGTGTGACTTCAACAATGACGGTTTTGCACAGTTTGATATGACAGGAGCTATGGCAGCCATAGAAGCAGCCCTTGGCAATGTTGAAGTAACGGCCTATGAAACCCCTGAGGATGCCGAACATGATGTTAACCCTATCCCTAATCCGGATAACTATACCAATATCAACCAGCATGGCCAGACGATCTACCT
>NZ_JAMXLA010000012.1 GCF_024054175.1 Flavobacterium sp. NRK1 | reverse complement strand
ACAGGTTCTGCAAGGCGCTCTACATGCAGGGTGAAGGTAGTGATATCATGGCATTTGCTTAGTGTAGCGGTATTGGTCACCCTTACCCAGATGGTCTGGTCATCGGCTATAGTATTGGTATAGGCTTCAGGGGTGGCTATGGCATTTTCATAGTTCTCTGCATCTTCAGGGCTGGTGTAATACGTTACCTCATAGTCTGCAGGGTCCTGCGTGCCCAGTACTTCACCTTCTACAACCGTAAGGTCCCAGGTGCTGATGATACCGTCATTGGCACCGTCATAGTCACATTCATCAAATACAGTAGTA
>NZ_JAMXLA010000011.1 GCF_024054175.1 Flavobacterium sp. NRK1 | reverse complement strand
ATATATAAGTTCTTCATTTTCTTTTAGTCGCTTTAGATTAGAAATAACGTGGTGAACGTGATACTTTTTTAGGGAAGTTCAAATCAAACAACAATATGATCTCGTGAGATGCAGGTGTTGTTACATTAAGGTCTGATACAATGTGGTCATAAGCATAACCTAATCTCAGGTTAGGAGTTATAGCATAATTTACCATACCGCCAAAGCTGTCATCAAGCCTGTAGGTAGCTCCTATCTCAAAGCGTTCAAAGA
>NZ_JAMXLA010000010.1 GCF_024054175.1 Flavobacterium sp. NRK1 | reverse complement strand
TTTTATATCTAACGTTACATCGGTAAAGGTGGCATTATCTCCTCCTGTTACTGTAAGGTCTGTAGAGGTAATGTCGCCATCAAAAGATGCGGCATCAACTTCTAAAGAACCATTGGTAGTATTCTGTTTTAATCCTGTACCCGCTACACTCGAATCGATCTTGGCAGCTGTGACTGCGTCGTCGGCAAGTTTCACGGCTGTTACTGCTGCATCTTTTATATCAGAAGTTTCTACTGCGCCTGCCGCTATGTTTTCGGTCTGAACTGCATTATCCGCAAGCTTAGCATTGGTTACTGCATCAGCTCCTATCTTAGCTGT
>NZ_JAMXLA010000001.1:3318139-3617149 GCF_024054175.1 Flavobacterium sp. NRK1 | reverse complement strand
AAGGGTGACCAATACCGCTACACTAAGCAAATGCCATGATATCACTACCTTCACCCTGCATGTAGAGCGCCTTGCAGAACCTGTAATCACAGGGGAGAACGGCAGCAATACGGTATGTGTTGATGTAGACGGTACCACAGACGGCCTGCTGCTTGACAGCGGTGTAGCCCCTGCAGGACACAGCTACCGCTGGTTCTTAGACGGAGTGGAGCTTACCGATGCCGATCCGTCCTCAGGTACTTACCTTGCCGTATCGGAAGGTGACTATACGGTAGAGGTAACCGGCCCGCTTCCCAATGCATGTGTATCTGACCTCTCGGCAGTATTTACAGTGATCAAGTCGGGAATGGCCAGCCCTGTAGGAGCAGGTTATTATGTAACCAACTACTTCAGCGACAACCAGGTGATCACCATCACAGTGGAAGGAAACGGAGAGTATGTGTACCAGCTTGATGAAGGCCCTACACAGACCAGCCCTGTATTTACCAATGTATCCCCAGGCCCTCACATGGTAAGGGTATATGATGTGAAGACCGAGTTCAGCTGTGGAGTACTTCCGATAGAAGGTGTAAGCGTTGTAGACTACCCTAACTTCTTTACCCCTAACGGTGACGGCTTCCATGATACGTGGAATATCATCGGGCTTCAGAACACAGGATCTGTAATTTACATCTTTGACCGCTACGGCAAGCTTATCAAACAGATCAGCCCTGACCTTGAGAGTGACGGATGGGACGGTACCTTCAACGGTACACCGCTTCCTGCCGATGACTACTGGTTCAGTGTAACCTACCCTGAGTTTGATGGCACCACAACGGTAACAAGGGAGTTTAAAGCGCATTTCTCACTTAAAAGATAAGAAGTGAATCCATAAAAAAAACCGGGCAGCCAATTGGCTGCCTGTTTTTTTTTATATTAATAGTTATGTCCAATATGGTGGTATTGTATTTAATTGAATTATAGAATAATATTTAATACTTCATATATAATTTAAAGTCTTGTGGATAGAATTATTTATATTTATAGAATTACATTAAGTTATTAAATGCCAAAATCGAATATAAATTATTGAACATATATGGATGCATTAGTGATATCAGGGGGCGGAAGCAAAGGAGCATTTGCGGGAGGCGTTTCTGAATACCTTATAAAAATATCTAAGAAAAATTATCAACTTTTTGTTGGCACCTCTACAGGCAGTTTGTTAGTTCCTTTCCTTGCCATAGGTGATATAGAACGGATAAAAAAAATATATACAACAATAAAGCAGGAAGACATTTTTACTGTTTGTCCGTTTAGGATAAAAAAGAAAAATGGTGTTGTAAAGACAAGTATAAACCATTTAGGAGTTCTAAAACAATTTGTAAAAGGACAGAAAACATTAGGTGATAGCACTAACCTTAGACATTTAATAAAAAGAAGCTTTAAAAAGGAAGATTTTGATTTAATAAGAAGCCTAAATAAGGAAGTAATAGTAACTGTAGCAAATTTAACCACTCAGCAAATTGAATATAAATCATCTAATGATTATGGATATGAAGACTTTTGCGACTGGATATGGGCATCGGCAAACATGGTTCCATTAATGAGCCTGCTTGAAAAGGAAGGAAGCGAATATGCCGATGGCGGTTTTGGAAACTTAATACCTATTCAGGAAGCAATTAAAAAAAGTGCATCGTCCATTGATGTTATTGTATTAAGACTTAAAGACGGAGTTTATAATAACCCTCCGTTACGTAATGCGCTTGATATATTTGCACGTACCTATGACTTTATGCTGAATCAGATTGCACTTGATGATCTTATTATTGCAAAACTTCAAGCTACTAACCGTAATGTAATGGTATCTTTTTATTATATAAACAGATTATTAACTACGAGGTCATTTATATTTGATGCCGAGGAAATGACTCAATGGTGGCAGGAAGGATACGAAATGTTTGAAAATATGGAAAGTGAAAAACATTATTTATCCCCGGCACCCTCATTAGAAGACCAGGGATAAATATTATAGAAAATGTTATCGCTGTAAAAATTGTCTTAACACATATTGCAGTATACCTTCGTTTCGGTAATATTCAATTTCTATTTTAGAATCAAGTCTTGCAATTGCATTAAAGTTTATTTTTTCACCATTTTTTTTCTCTGTGGTAATTTGTACTTCTTTTAAAGGTTTAATATCATTTGCAATGCCATAAATACTAAATTTTTCTTCTCCGGTTAAACCCAGTTTCTCTGCATTATCGCCATCTTTATATTGCAGGGGAAGTACACCCATACCTACAAGATTACTACGGTGAATTCTCTCATAACTCTCCGCAAGTACGGCTTTAACCCCTAATAAGAAAGTTCCTTTGGCTGCCCAGTCTCTCGATGATCCACTCCCATATTCTTTGCCGGCAAGAATTATTAAAGGTGTTTTGGCTTCTTTATATTTAACGGATGCATCATAAATAGTCATTTCATCACCTGTGGGTAAATATTTAGTATAACCACCTTCTTTATTTGCCAGCTTATTTTTTATGCGCACATTTGCAAATGTTCCTCTTATCATTACTTCATCCTGGCCACGACGTGAGCCATAGGAATTAAAATCCTCTTTTTTAACACCTCTGCTTATAAGATATTCACCTGCAGATGAAGATTCGCTAAATGATCCTGCAGGAGAGATATGATCTGTAGTTATACTGTCTCCTAATGCTAATAGTACATTGGCATTTTCAATATCTTTTAAAGGTTCAGGGTTATCAGATAAATTTTTAAAGAAGGGAGCCTCTTTTATATAGGTAGATTTTTCATCCCAAACATAAATCTTTTCATCAGGTATTTCAAGGTTTTGCCAAATTTCGTTACCATCAAATATAGTTCCGTAACTGTCTTTAAATTGTGAAGGGGAAAGTACCGAGTGCAATATCTCATTGATTTCATCATCTGTGGGCCAAATGTCTTTCAAATAAACAGGTTGTTGGTTGGGGTCATAGCTAATAGGATCATTTATAAGGTCTAAATCCACCCTCCCTGCAAGTGCATAAGCAACGACCAGCATTGGCGACATTAAAAAATTCATTTTAATTTTTGGATGTATCCTGGCTTCAAAATTTCTGTTTCCTGACAGAACCGATGCTACTACCAATTCATGCTCATCTACAGCTTTGGATATATGAGCTGGGAGAGGCCCTGAATTGCCTATACAGGATGTACAGCCATAACCTACTAAATGGAATTTCATAGCTTCCAGATCATCAAGTAAATCAGCTTTAACCAAATAATCGGTTACTACTTTTGAACCCGGAGCTAATGATGTTTTTACCCAGGGTTTTACATCCAGTCCGCGTTCTCTTGCTTTTCTGGCTACCAGTCCGGCACCAATCATAACAAAAGGGTTAGAAGTATTAGTACATGAAGTAATTGCGGCAATTACAATTGAACCATCTGAAAGCATAAATTGCTCTGATCCTATAGTAACGGCAACACGTTTCATCCCATCTTCTACCTTTTCCTCAATTTTTGTTTCCGGTGGCATTGGAGGTTCGGCCGATGTTGGCTGAGTGCTTCCGCCTTCTGCAAACCAGCGCGTCATCTGATCTTGTGGTTTAGTATATTTTCTTCCAAAATTTTTATGCAGAAGATCTATGAAGGTAGAAGGGAAATTTTTTAGCAGTATTTTATCCTGCGGCCTTTTAGGCCCTGAAACAGTAGGTTCTATAGTAGAAAGGTCAAGTTCCAGAACATCGGTATATTTAATTGACTCGTCTCCTGTTCGCCATAATAAGTTAGATTTACAATAATCCTCTACAAGTTTAACCTGTTCTTCAGACCGGTTTGTGAGGCGCATATATTCTAACGTTTTATCGTCTATAGGAAAGTAAGTAACAGTACAGCCAAATTCAGGAGACATATTGCCAATTGTGGCTCTGTCAGGTACGGAAAGATTATCAAGGCCGGAACCGAATACTTCCACAAATTTGCCTACTACGCCATACTTTCTGAGCTTTTCTGCAATGGTAAGTACCATATCAGTTGCGGTAGATCCAACGGGTATTTTTCCCGTTAGCTTAAGGCCTATAACTTCCGGCATTATAAAATAAATAGGCTGTCCTAGAATTGCGGCTTCTGCTTCAATTCCTCCAACGCCCCATGCTACAACCCCAATGCCGTTTACCATTGGTGTGTGGCTATCAGTTCCTACTAATGTATCAGGGAATACTTCACCATTCCGCTCAATAACTCCTTTGGAAAGATATTCAAGATTAACCTGGTGGCATATGCCCATACCCGGCGGAACAACACTAAAATTACTAAAAGAATTCTGTGCCCATTTTAGAAATTCATAGCGTTCTTCATTACGCTTATATTCTTCATCCATATTACGCTTATAGGCATATTCTGTACCAAAATAGTCAACCTGTACAGAGTGGTCTATAACCAGATCTACAGGTATAAGCGGATTTATTTCATCAGGATTTTTGCCTTTACGGGCTATTTCAGATCTCAGTGATGCTATATCTACAACAGCAGGCACACCTGTAAAATCCTGCATGAGCACACGGGCCGGCTTAAACGGAATATCTTTATCTGACGCTTTTGGCTGCCAGTTTAAAAGTGTTTCTATATTTTCTTTGGTGATTGCAAAATCATCATAATTACGCAGGACATTTTCTAATAGAATTCTAATTGAAAAAGGCATCTTTTCAATATTATATCCCTGCTTTTGCATTTCGGGAAGGCTATAATAGGTAAAAGTGCCATTTTTAGTGTTTAATAACTTTTTGATTTGATAAATGTCATTACTCATAATAAAAATGTTGTTAGTTTTTAGAAAATAACGCAAAATGGATTTGCCTCAAAATGTTATAAATGAACTTTACATATTCTTGAAAAACAATAAAGAAGATTTATGTGTTTGATTATTAGAAAGATTAGTCTTACTCAAAGTTAGTGTAAAGTTGTTTTAAAAGCTATTTACGGAGTGTGAAATTTTAAGTTAAATTTTAAAACAGTCCTTTATAAGAGATAATGTTAGTTGAAAAAAAATAGCGTTATTTTGTGTTTTTGATCAACAAATTAATATGGAATTGTCAAAAATCTAATCGATAAAATATCTTTTATTATCTTTGGACTCCAATTAACGATATTTTTCTCAATAAATTATATAGTTTTTTATAATCACCTCACTTAATTGCACCTTTATTTCTAATGAAAAAGAAGCGAGTATCTATTAAAAATATAGCAGAAGCATTAAATATTTCTGTTACTACGGTTTCTTTTGTATTAAATGGAAAGGCTAAAGAAAAACATATTTCTAAAGAGCTTACCCAGAAAGTATTGGATTATATTTCTGAAATAAATTATAAGCCCAATCAGATAGCGCAAAGCCTTCGTACCGGAAAATCTAAAATTTTAGTTTTTATGGTCGAGGATATATCTAATAGTTTTTTTGCTAAACTTGCGCGCATCATTGAAGATATTGCCTATGAAAAAGGCTATAAAGTGATTTTTTGCAGTAATGAAAATAATGATGAGAAATCTATTGAATTAATTGATCTTTTTAATTTCAGACAGGTAGACGGTTTTATAATTGTTCCGTCGCCTGGTATAGAAAATACAATTGAAAAACTTATTGATGAAAATATTCCTGTAGTATTATTAGACAGGTATTTTGCGGGACTTGACAGCAACATAGTTATTATAGATAACGAAGATGCATCCTACTGTGCTACTAAACATCTGATAGATAATAATTATAGAAATATTGCTTTTATTACTACTGATACTAAACAAACGCAGATGCAGGATCGTTTAGCCGGTTACGAAAGGGCGATTGCAGATAATAATTTAACTTCTAATGTTTTATTTATACCATATAATAAAACAGGAACTGAGGAAGGTAAAAGGCATATAATGGATTTTGTTAAAGCATCCAGCAAACTTGATGCGGTTTTTTTTGCAACTAACTATCTTACTCTTATCGGGCTGGATATATTTAAGAAAGACACTCCTTTGTTAATTAATGATTTTGGTATAGTTACTTTTGACGACAATGATCTTTTTGGGATATTTAGTCCTACAATTACAGCTGTATCGCAACCATTATGGGAAATCGGTGCAGAACTGATGGAGTTAATGCTTGACCTTTTAAAGAAAAAAGATGTTAAAGATTCACCTAAAAAAATTATTCTTAAAACAGAATTGAAAATAAGAGAATCTTCAAAAGCCAAATCATTTATTAGTTAAAGTTCTTACTACAACGTTTGAATGAATTTGACGTTTTTTAGTCGTTAAAAAAATAAAACATAGTTTTTTTCTTACTTATTTTTTTGGTTTAACGATTTAAGAAATAGCTATTTTTGATTAAAACTATTATGTTATTTTAATTAAAAATTAAATAACAGCTATCTAATTCTCATTTTACTATATCTTTTTTAACTATAAAATGATAAATTAACATTAAATTTATGAGTGGAGAAAAAACATTTTTTTTACTAAAACGATTTAGTACATTTGTCAATATGACTTATTTAATTATCCCAAAATAACCAACTTAATGAAAAACAAAACTACTTTTAAAAATTTGCGTCTATGGAGAGATGTAATAAAAGTATGCGGGCTGAGTTTAAGCAGGCATAGTTTATTATATCTTATTCCTCTGTTTTTTTGCGTAAATAGCAGCATGGCCCAAAATCAGGCTACTACTATTACAGGCCAATCAGTAACCATAACAGGTAAGGTTACTGACAATACCGGAGCAACCTTGCCCGGGGTTTCGATAATTGAAAAAGGAACGTCTAATTCTGTACAAACAGATCTTGATGGTGATTTTTCAATTAAAGTGGCTTCATCTCAATCTGTACTTGTGTTTTCATATATAGGTATGAAAACAGTTGAAAGACCTGTTAATAACACAACGAGTATGAATGTTGTAATGCAGGATGATGTAACTACACTTGAAGAGGTTGTGGTTGTAGGGTACGGTACCCAGAAAAAAACCAAAGTTATTGGTGCAATAGACCAGGTTAACAGCGGAGCTTTTAAGGGTAGGGCGAATGTAAATACTACACAGGCTCTTCAGGGGAAATCACCAAGCTTAACAATTCAACAGACTAATAGCGAGCCGGGAGCCGGTTTAAATATTAATATAAGGGGTATAGGTACCTTAGGTAATAATAGTCCGTTGGTTGTAATTGATGGTATTGTCGGAGGTGATATCAATTCACTTAATCCATCCGATATTGATACGGTTTCTGTACTAAAAGATGCCGGTAGTGCGGCTATTTACGGATCGAGGGCAAGTAATGGTGTTATACTTATTACTACCAAAAAGGGAAGAAAAAACAGCCCGATGACTGTGCAGTACAATACATTGGTTGGATATAACAATCCTCACTTTTTTACAAAACCGGTTCATGGATATGAAAATGCAATGTTGAGAAATGAAGCAGCTTTCAATTCAGGCGAAACTACAGCCGTATTTACTCCGGAACAGATTGCACAAATAAAAGCAAACGGAGATACTGAATGGTTTGCTGAAGAAATAGTTAAACCTGCTCTTCAGGAGAATCATAATTTTTCTATTTCCGGAGGTACTGAAAATTCTACTTATTTAGTATCAATGGGTTATGTTGATCAGAGGAGTGTGTTTGTTGGTCCGTCAAAAGGTATGGAACGTTATAATTACAGAATTAACCTAACTAATGAATATGGTAAATTTAAACTAACTTCTACCTTAGCCTATGCGAAGCAAAAAATGACAGACCATTCTTCAAGTACGGGAACTTTAATGGTAGATGCTTTCAGGGTACCATTATATTACAGGCAGAAAGATGAAAATGGAAATTATTTAACGAATGACGTGCTTCAGCAGTTTAATTCTCTTGGAGTTTTAGAAAAAGGCGGCTTTAGAAAATACGATAATGACGATGTTTTCGGAACATTAAATGCAGAGTTAAAATTAACGGACTATTTAAAGGCTAAAGGTGTATTTGGTGGAAGACTATGGTCTAATTCATTATATTCCAGAACAAAAGAGGTTCAATTTTCACCACAGGGTGTATATGGAGCAGACAGAAACACTAACGACGAAAACTATAAGAGCCTTGACCTGAATTTACAGTTTATGCTCGAATTCAATAAAGTATTTGCTCAAAATCACACTGTAGGAGCTTTACTTGGTGTTTCAAACGAAAGTCATCAGGGAAGAGGTACCGGTATTTACAAAAAGTTCACAGATACCGATTTGGGTACTAGTACTAGTGAAACCATTATTGATCCGTTATCTTATAACTCTAATGTAAGTGGGCGTGACATAAACAGCAGCCCTTCCAAAAATAGTTTAAACTCAGTGTTTGGACGTGCTACTTATGATTTCAGGGATAAATATTTTGCTGAATTCAGTTTCAGATACGATGGTTCATCAAAATTCAGGGATGGAAACAGATGGGGGTTCTTTCCTTCTGTAACTGTAGGATATGCTCTTACCCAAGAAGATTTTATGCAATGGTACAGCAGTAATGTTGGTAATCTTAAGTTGAAGTCATCTTACGGTATTTTAGGTAATCAGAATGTTGGAGATTTTCAATATCAGACTACTTATAATTCTTTTGCAAATGCTTATGGTTACGATAATAAGGCTGTCAGCGGAGGGGGGTTCAAGTTTGCAAATCCGGATCTTCAATGGGAAAAAGCTGCAACATTTAATGTAGGACTTGAAGCCGATTTCTTTAAAGGTGCTCTTGGCCTTTCATTTGATTATTTTGACAAAGTGACCAGGGACATTTTACTTCCGCCACAGGTTCCGGGAGTGTTTGGTACGGATCTTCCCGATTATAATGCCGGTAAATTAGGTAACAGAGGATGGGAAGTTAGTGCGACATACAGGCATTCAGGTAAATTGTTCAACCACAGTTTAACTGTTACTTTTGGAGACTCTAAAAACAAAGTGCTTGACTTTAACAACGGGCAGGAGCGACTCACAGGTGTAGAGGAAATGCAGGTATTATTGCGTGAAGGCTTGCCATATAATTCTTATGTAGGTTTAAAAAGAGATGGATATTTTCAGAGCTGGGATGAAATACAGGGAGCTGCTGTACCTGTAGGTGTAAATGTACAACCTGGAGACAACCGTTATGTTGACCTTAATAAAGATGGAAAAATTGATGATAACGATAAGTTTGTTTTCGGAAATCCATTCCCTAGATATACTTTTGGATTTACCTATAATGTTGAATATAAAGGATTTGATTTAAGTATCTTTATGCAGGGTGTAGGTAAGAGAACAATGATGATTCGCGGTGAGCTTGTAGAACCTTTCCATTATAATTATGGTATGACTATGTACACACATCAGCTTGATTACTGGACTCCGCAGAACCCGGATGCAAGATATCCGCGTTTAGCTAATAACGGTACACAGTCTAACACAAACAATTTTAGGAGAGGTTCTGATATGTATTTATATGATGGAGCTTATGCAAGGTTGAAAAATCTTCAGATTGGTTATTCATTACCCGATGATGCTTTAAAAAATATCGGGATCAAAGCATTCCGTATGTATGTATCAGGTCAAAACCTTCTTACTTTATCTAAAGTGAAATTTGTTGATCCGGAATTATCTGAATTTAATAATAATATGACGCCTTCGGGAGCTAACAGCGGAAGGGCATATCCTACGCAGGTGTATTATGGATTAGGACTGGATGTTACCTTTTAATAAAAACGAAAAATGAAAAATATACTAAAAAAATTAAAATTTATTCCGGTTTTACTCCTGGTATTGGTGAGTTGTGAAGATCTTGACATAACACCGGAAAATAAATTTACAGATGCAAACTACTGGACAAGCCTGGAAAGAGCTCAGTTGGTTTTAAATACAGCATATTCTCAAATGCAAACAAGTGCGCGATTCTTTTATAATGAAGGATTGTCAGATAATGCTTATAACGGGAGGGGCGATAATGAAGGTGCGGCATCAATAGCTGCAGGCATCTACGATCCATCTCTTGAAAGAATTAAAAAAGAATGGAATGAACGTTATGCCGGAATAAAAACCTGCAACGTTTTACTTGAAAATATAGACCGTGTTCAGGGAGCTGATCCCGCAGTTATAACAAGGATGAAAGCTGAAGCGCGTTTTCTTAGAGCTTTTCAGCATTTTCAGCTAACAACCTGGTTTGGTGCTATACCTTTAATAACTAAAGATCCTTCATTAGAAGAGGCTTCAACTGTAAGCCGTACTTCTCATGCTGAGGTTATTGAGTTTGTATTAAATGAACTTGATGAATTGAAGACTGATTTACCTACCAAAGCACAATATTCTAAAGAAGAAAGAGGTAAAATAACACTGGGTGCTGCAATGGCTTTAAAAGCACGCGTACTATTGTATGAAGGGCGTTGGGATGAAGTTGTTGCTGTAACAAACGAAATCATGGCTGGTACTTATGGGCAATATGATCTTTTTCCTTCTTATGAAGGGCTTTTTCTTCCTGAAAATGAATACAATAGCGAAGATATTTTAAGCTTGCAATATGTGCCGCAAAACAGGATGTGGGGAGAATTTTTTGATATAGCACCTATATCTGCGGGAGCAAGATT
This sequence comes from Flavobacterium sp. NRK1, assembly GCF_024054175.1. Lineage (GTDB taxonomy): Bacteria > Bacteroidota > Bacteroidia > Flavobacteriales > Flavobacteriaceae > Flavobacterium. Next base: position 3,606,562 of record NZ_JAMXLA010000001.1, on the reverse strand, counting down.
AAATGCGCTAGCACCCACGCAGGAATTGGTTGATAGTTATTTAATGCTTAATGGTAAAAGAATTGATGAATCTGATTCCGGGTATGATGAAAATAACCCTTATATAAACAGAGATCCAAGACTTACAAATACTGTAGTATATCACCTATATGAATGGAAAGACCCGGACGGAAGTTCTCATACAATTTATATCGAACCCGGATCGTATCCTGATCCTGATGTTGAAGGACCAGATGAATATAGGCAGGGTTCTTCGACAACATCAACAGGATATTATACGCGTAAATATTTTGATCCTCAACACACATCTTCATTGCAGTCTGGTTTGAATTTAATGCTTATTCGTTATGCGGATGTGTTATTAATGAATGCTGAGGCTAAAAATGAATTAGGACAGTTTGATGCCGGTTCGTGGGGTACAACTATTGGTGCTTTAAGGATGCGTGCAGGTTTTACTGATGCAGCAGCAGTAAGTTTTGACAGCTCACTAACTCAGGATGGACTTCGTGAAGTGATACGAAATGAACGCCGCACAGAACTGGCTATGGAGGGCTTAAGAATATTTGATATAAGAAGATGGAGAATTGCCGAAGATGTTCTTAACGGATATGCACATGGAGCAAAATTTGGTATAGAATCTCAGGACAATGGTTATTTAAGAGTAAACCTGAGAAATTTTGATCCAGGAAAGCATTATTTATGGCCAATACCAAGAGATGAGCGCTTGGTTAACGGAAACTTGACACAAAACCCGGGCTGGTAAGCTTAAAATAAAAACAAATATTAAAACTTATAAATATGAAAAATATATATTCAAAACTATTATTGATAGTATTTACAATATCACTTATAGGCTGTCAGGATGATGACACTTTAAGCCATACAAAAGTTAGTGCTGTAAACGCACTTTATGCTCCAGCAGATAATACATTTTTTGATCTTGGAGCACAAAGCTCTGCATTATTTGAATGGGAAGGTGCTAAAGCTGAGGATAACGGGGTAGTTCTTTACGACGTAGTGTTTGACCGTGAAGATGGTGACTTTTCTAATCCTGTATATATAATGCCATCTGATGGCAACGGATTTCAGAGAACTTTAAATATTTCTTTTACAGATCTTAATAAAATTGCCGGAATGGCAGGTATCCCATCAGATTCTAATGGTAAATTAAAATGGACAGTGTATTCTTCAAAAGGAATTAATGTAGTTAAATCTGCAGTTTCGGGAATTTTTGAAGTAAAAACACCTGCAGGTTTTCCTATGCCTGACCAGTTATTTATTACAGGTAGCGGTTCAGAAGGTGGAGATGCTATAGCAGATGCAGTTCCTTTCAAAAAAACAGGTGCTACTAAATATGAAATATATACTAAGCTGAAAGCTGGTGATTATAAGTTTATTACGAGAAAAAGCGATAATCATGAAACATATTATATAGATGGGGGAGACCTCAAGGCTGATGGTGCTACTACCTATTCAGGAGAAGATAAAGTATATAGAATAAGAATAGATTTTAGTGACGGTTCTACCACTATGGAAGAGATTCAGAAAATTGAAATATGGTTTCCACCATTTGGAGAATACCTTTTTGAATATACATATTCAGCAAAAGGTATTTGGAAAGCAGATAACCAGCACATTGAATTCAAGCAGGAATCATGGGGTAGAGACGAACGCTACAAGTTTAAGTTTACGGTAATCAAACAGGATGGAAGTTCTGTAGAAGAATGGTGGGGTAGTATTAATGCTGATAACAGCAGGCCGGATGAAAATACAGCAGCATCATTCTGGTATATGGTACCTGTTACTGATGATTACTGGGCTAACTCTTTTAAATTTAAAACAGAAGATGATAATGCTGATGTAAATGCTGTAATAGACTTTAGTGCAACAGCTCCGGCTTATACTCACAGTTTTACAGTTATATAGATAAATAAACAGTATCCCTCAGAATTATAAATATAATGCTGAGGGATGTTTTAAATACAATTTAAAATGAAGAGATTTTTTTCGATACGTAAAAATATAATTTTAGCATCTGTAATTGGTTTGGGTATGGTAACCGTTTCGTGTGATGATGATGCTATTCCTTTAAGAGACCCTAATAATGTTGAACCTGAATCTAACTATACCTGGGCTGAAACTGCTGATTCATTGCAACAGGCAACGTATAACACTTATTTAGGCTCTAACGGTACGTTTGTACAGGATAATGCCGGTAGTACAAACTTTAATTACTGGCCTAATGCTCATATGCTTGATGTTTTGGTTGATGGTTATTTAAGAACCGGAGACGAAAACTATGTTACCAGGATGAAAGCGCTTATACAAGGTATTAAAGTTAAAAACGGCAATACTTATGACAATGTTTTTAATGATGATATGCTTTGGCTTGCTAATGCAAGTGTGCGTGCTTATGTTGCTACTAACGATCAGGAATATAAAGATGTTGCCGATTTTTTATGGGAAAGAATAAAATTAAGCTGGAGTGATGATGTTTTTGGCGGCGGTATTACCTGGAAACAAAATACTCCAAAACAAAAGAATGCTGTATCTAATGGTCCTGCTGCAATTTTAGCCATGCGATTATATGAACTTGATCAGGATCCGGATGATCTTGAGTGGGCTCAGAAAATATATGCATGGGAAAAAAATAATCTTGTAGATCCGGTTTCCGGTTTAGTATGGGATAATATAGCCGAAGTTGATGGTGTAGTTACTACAAACAAAGACTGGATATTTACTTATAATATGGGTACCTGGATTGGAGCAGGAGTAAAACTATATCAGGCTACTGGAGAACAGGGATATCTTAACGATGCTGTTAAATCGGCTAAAACTGTTTTAACAAGTCCTAAACTTGTATCTGAAGGTATTTTAAAAGATGAAGGACAGGGAGACGGCGGATTATTTAAGGGTATTCTGGTACGTTATTTTACAGAGCTTATAGAGGTATCTGCTGTTAATTCTACAGATCATTCAAATTTTGTTGACTTCCTTAAATTTAACGCACAGACTTTATATAAAAAGGGTATTGTGAGGCCTTCAATGTTTTGTGGCCCTGACTGGAAAAAATTACCAAGCGGTACTACAGACCTTACAACACAGTTAAGCGGTGTTATGCTTATAGAGGCTGCTGCTAAGCTGGATAAAGAAGAAATGTTTGATTAAATAGGTTAGAGTGTTAGTTAATCATTTTTACCTGCAGGTAATTTTTTACCTGCAGGTTTTATAATGTTAATCACTTTATCGGATTAAATTAAAATATAATGAAAAACAAAATTTTAGCCTTATGCCTATTCTTAACTTGTATTACTATGCACTGCACTTATGGACAGGACTGGGCTAATTTAAAACGATATGAAAAGGAAAATGCAGAGCTTTCTGGTTCTGCACATAATGAAAAGAGAGTTGTTTTTATGGGCAACTCTATAACTGAGGGCTGGTTAAGAACACATCCCGCTTTTTTTGAGGGTAAACCTTATATTGATCGTGGTATTAGCGGGCAGACAACACCACAAATGCTATTACGTTTCAGGCAGGATGTTATAGATCTTAAGCCGGAAACAGTAGTAATTCTTGCCGGTATAAATGATATTGCACAAAATACAGGCCCAATGACACTTGAAGAAACTGCCGGGAATATTTTTTCTATGGCAGAGCTTGCAAAAGTAAATGGTATAAAGGTAGTATTATGCAGTGTGCTTCCTGCATCTGATTTTCCCTGGAAACAAGAAATGGAACCGGGACCAAAAGTGGTAAAGCTTAATAGTATGTTGCTTAAATATGCTAAAGACCATGATATTGAGTATGTAGATTATTATACGCCAATGGTAAATGATAATCTTGGCTTAAAAAAAGAACTGGGTGACGATGGGGTTCATCCTAATGAGAAAGGTTATGCTATAATGGAGCCTCTGGTTGAAAAAGCACTTTCTAAAATTTCCAATAAAACATCTAAAAAGTAATGAAAAACAAATTCACAGCCTTACTCTTAGTATTCGCCGGATTAACATCTTTTGCCCAGTGGAAACCGCAGGGTGATAAAATAAAAACAAAATGGGCAGAGCAGGTAGATCCAAACAAAACATTACCTGAATATCCGCGGCCTATTATGGAGCGTGACCAATGGAAAAACCTTAACGGGTTATGGAATTATGCTATACAGCCAACAGGGCAAACAGCACCACAAAATTATGATGGTAAAATACTAGTACCTTTTGCAGTAGAATCAAGCCTTTCCGGAGTAATGAAAAGGGTAGGTTCTGAAAATGAACTTTGGTATGAAACTACTTTTACCGTAGAAAGTGGCTGGAAAAATAAAGATATACTACTACATTTTGGAGCCGTAGACTGGAAAACAGAAGTCTGGCTTAATGATATAAAAATTGGTACTCATACAGGTGGTTTTACACCTTTCAGTTTTAATATTACACCATTTTTATCGGGTAAATCTCAGAAACTTATAGTAAAAGTATGGGATCCGACGAGTGATGGCACACAGCCAAGAGGTAAACAGGTTAAAAATCCTGAAGGTATATGGTACACGCCTGTTACAGGTATCTGGCAGACGGTTTGGCTTGAACCGGTAAATAAAAAGTATATTGCTACTATAAGGACCACGCCCGATGTTGATCATAACAGCATTAGTATAGCTGCTGAAGTTGAAAATACAACTACAGGGGACATAGTAGAAATTACTGTATTTGATGGCTCAAAAAGCATAGCTTCAGGGAAATCGGCAACGGGACAGTCTGTTGACATTGTATTAAATAATGTAAAGTTATGGTCGCCGGATTCGCCTTTTTTGTATGATACTAAAATCAGAGTTATCAGCAACGGAAAAGTTGTTGATGAGGTAAAGAGCTACTTTGCAATGCGAAAAATATCATATAAAAGAGATGATAGTGGTATAGTGAGAATGCAGCTTAATAATAAAGATTGTTTTCAGTTTGGACCTCTCGACCAGGGATGGTGGCCTGATGGATTATATACTGCTCCAACAGACGAAGCACTGAAGTTTGATATTGTTAAAACAAAAGAGTTAGGCTTTAATATGATACGTAAACACGTGAAAGTGGAGCCTGCGCGTTGGTATACTCATTGTGATAAATTAGGAATTTTAGTGTGGCAGGATATGCCAAGCGGTGATGATGGACCTATTTGGCAAATGCATAAATATTTTGAAGGTACCGAACTTAAAAGATCGGCAGAATCTGAAGCTACATACAAAAAAGAATGGAGAGAAATAATGGATCATTTATATTCTTATCCAAGTATTGTGGTATGGGTGCCATTTAATGAAGCATGGGGACAGTTTAAAACTGTTGAAGTAACAGAATGGACTAAAAATCATGACCCAAGCAGGCTGGTAAACTCTGCAAGTGGCGGTAACCATTTCCAAACGGGAGATATACTTGATATTCACCATTATCCCGGGCCTGAACTTAAGTTATATGATGCAAGAAGAGTGACTGTATTAGGAGAATATGGAGGTATTGGACTTCCTGTAGAAGGGCATTTATGGCAAACAGATAAAAACTGGGGTTACACACAATTTAAAAACACACAGGAGACTACCGATAAATACAGAGAATATGCTGATACGCTTAAAACTCTTGCTAAAGTAGGATTTTCTGCTGCCGTATATACGCAGACAACAGATGTAGAAGGCGAAGTAAACGGTTTTATGACCTATGACAGAAAAGTGGAAAAAATGAATTTTTCCGAGGTTAATAAAATTAATAAAGAAGTAATTAATGCAATAAATAATTAGATTTTGGCTACTAACAAAAATAGAGTTGCTTTAGTATTTTTGGGTTTATTCACTTTCAACCTGGTTAGTAGTCAGTCTGTACCTGTTAGCGATATTAAAACTCCTGTAGAATGGGTTAATCCGTTAATGGGTACAGATTCTGATTATGATGTTTCTAATGGTAATGTATATCCTGCTATTGCTATGCCATGGGGAATGAATTTCTGGACACCCCAAACAGGAAACATGGGTGACGGATGGGTATATACTTACAGAGCAACAAGAATTAAAGGCTTTAAACAAACGCATCAGCCATCGCCGTGGATGAATGATTACGGACAGTTCTCGATAATGCCGATTACCGGTAAACTTCGTTTTAAAGAGCAGGACAGGCAGAGTTGGTTTTCTCATAAAACAGAGACTGTTACGCCTTATTATTATAGCGTGTACCTGGCCGAGCATGATGTTACAACTGAAATTACTCCTACTGAAAGGGCAGCGAGGTTTAGGTTTACTTTTCCGGAAACAGATGCTTATATAGTTGTTGATGCTTTTGATAAAGGATCATACATAAAAATAATACCTTCGGAAAGGAAGATTATTGGTTACACGACTAAGAATAGTGGTGGAGTACCTGCGAATTTTAAAAATTATTTTGTTATTGTTTTTGATAAAGAGTTTACTGTTACATCTACATTTAATGGTGATGTTTTAAGTAATGCGCTTGAATTACAGGCGGATCACACAGGGGCGGTAATTGGTTTTAAAACCAAAGATGGAGAAAAGGTTAATGCCAAAGTAGCCTCATCTTTTATAAGCTTTGAACAGGCAGAAATTAACCTTAATGAAATTGGTAATAATGATTTCGACCAACTTAAAGCTAAAGGCAAAACGATTTGGAATGATAATTTAAGCAGGATAAAAACAGAAGGCGGTACGGCTGCTCAAACTGCAACTTTTTATTCATGCCTTTATCGTTCATTGCTTTTCCCAAGAAAATTTTATGAGCATGATGCAAAAGGTAATATAATACATTACAGTCCTTATAATGGTGAAGTACTGTCTGGTTATATGTATACCGATACAGGTTTTTGGGATACATTTCGTTCGCTGTTTCCTTTTCTTAATTTAATGTATCCAAAGGTTAACGCTGAAATTCAGGCTGGTCTTAGTAATGCTTATACTGAAAGCGGCTGGCTGCCGGAATGGGCTAGCCCCGGTTTAAGGGATATTATGGTAGGAAACAATTCGGCATCCATAGTTGCAGATGCCTATTTAAAAATTGGAGCCGATAATAATTATGATATTCAAAACCTGTATGAAGCTGTTATACATGGCGCAAACAATGCAGGCCCGATGAAAGCTGTGGGAAGGGCTGGAGTTGAACAATATATAAAATTGGGGTATGTACCTTATGATGTTGTAAACGAAAGTGCCGCCCGTACATTGGAATATGCTTATGATGATTTTGCTATATATCAGTTGGCAAAAGCTTTAAAACGTCCTAAAAAAGAAATCGAACTATATAAAAAACGCAGCCAGAACTATAAAAATCTGTTTGACCCAACCCATAATTTAATGCGTGGTAAAATGACCAATGGTAAATTTATGGAACCTTTTGATCCTATTAAATGGGGTGAAGGATTTACCGAAGGAAATAGCTGGCATTACAGCTGGTCAGTTTTTCATGATATTCAGGGGCTTATTGATCTAATGGGAGGTAAAGAGGTATTTACAAAACAACTGGATAGTGTTTTTGCTATGCCTCCGATATTTAACAATAGCTTTAATGGCGGATTTATTCATGAAATGAGAGAAATGCAGGTAGCCAATATGGGGCAGTATGCTCATGGTAACCAACCTATACAGCACATGATCTATTTATATAATCATGGAGGTAAACCATGGAAGGCTCAATACTGGGTAAGAGAAACCATGAACCGTTTGTATAATCCAAATCCGGATGGTTATTGTGGTGATGAGGATAACGGACAAACATCGGCCTGGTATGTGTTTTCTGCCATGGGCTTTTATCCCGTTACACCGGCATCAGACCAATACGTAGTAGGAGCACCGTTATTTAAAAAGGTTACACTACAGCTTGAAAACGGAAAAAAGGTAATTATAAACTCACCTGACAATAGCGCTGATAAAAGGTATATAAACGCTATGCAGTTTAATGGTAAAAATTACACTAAAAATTATCTGAGCTACACGGAACTTATGAAAGGTGCTGTTATAGACGTTGAAATGACAGATGTACCAAACGAAGACAGAGGTACTAAAAAAGATGACCTTCCTTACTCATTAACTAATGAATAATATAAAAAGGCTTTGCCTTTAATTTAAAAATATATAATAATGGAAAGAAGAAAATTTATACAAAATACAGCTTTATTCAGCAGTCTGGCCCTTATAGATCCAATGGAAATAATGGCTGCTGCTAATATGACTAAAGATTTTCCTGTAGTAAGGGTTGCTAAAGGAAAAAGAAATTTTGAAAGTGATTTTATTGAAAAAACAATTACAGAATTTCAGAAGAATGTAAAAGACAAAGAACTGGCATGGTTATTTAACAACTGTTTCCCTAATACGCTGGATACAACAGTCACCCATTCACAAAAAAACGGACGACCGGATACTTACGTTATAACCGGAGATATTGATGCAATGTGGTTAAGGGATAGTTCTGCACAGGTATGGCCTTATATGGCTTTTGCGGGTAAAGACGCTAAATTAAAAAACTTAATTGCCGGGGTTATAAACAGGCAGACTGAGTATATTCTTAAAGATCCGTATGCTAATGCTTTTTATAACGATCCTGATAAGAAGGGAGAATGGACAACAGATCATACCGATATGAAGCCGGGTGTTCATGAAAGAAAATATGAGATAGACTCATTGTGCTACCCTATACGTTTAGGATATAATTACTGGAAAACAACAGGTGATACTTCACCTTTTGATGAAAATTGGGTAAAAGCTATAAAAACTACGCTAAAAGTATTTAAAGATCAGCAGCAAAAAGATGGTAAGAACCCTTATAGTTTTCAAAGAACAACACAGTTTGCTACAGATACAAGAGCCCTAAAAGGATATGGTTATCCGGTTAAACCTGTAGGATTAATATGTTCAGCATTCCGTCCAAGTGATGATGCAACTGTTTTTTCTTTCCTTATACCATCTAACTTTTTTGCAGTAGTAAGCCTTAAACAGGCAGCCCAGATGATGAGGGATATAAAAAAGGACAATGCCACATCAAAAGACCTGGATGCATTGGCAGCTGAGGTAGAAAAAGCGCTTAAAGAGTATGCAATTGTAAAACATCCTAAATATGGAAATATTTATGCCTTTGAAATAGACGGTTTTGGTAACCACCTTCTTATGGATGATGCCAACGTGCCTAGTTTATTAGGTTTACCTTATCTGGATGCTATGGATGTTAAAGACCCTATTTACCAAAATACCCGCAAGTTTGTTCTTTCAGAAGACAATCCTTTCTTTTTTAAAGGAAAAGCAGCTGAAGGTATTGGAGGACCACACGTAGGTATGGATATGATATGGCCAATGGCAATTATTATGCGAGGGTTAACAAGTACAGATCCTCAGGAAGTAAAAGAGTGCATTAAAACTCTTAAAGCTACTCATGGCGATACAGGATTTATGCATGAGTCATTTCATAAAGATGATCCTAAAAACTTTACAAGATCATGGTTTGCATGGGCAAATACATTATTTGGAGAATTACTATGGGAGACTTATCAAAAGCAGCCCAAAGTACTTGAATTATAATTAGTAACCGCCATAAAAATTAGTTACAATGATAAAATTTAAAAAGAATATTACGCTGGCAGTAATTGCCCTGTCTTGTTTTTGTAGCAATGCAATAGCACAGGAAACAGGGGGCGGACCTGCCGAAGGAAAATATACAGCTTTAGTAAATCCATTTATAGGTACGGCTCCGTTATTAGACACTAAAATAATAGGATATACACCGCCTTCAGATATGCGTGTATGGGCTGGTTTGGTTTTCCCCGGATCATCGGTGCCTAATGCAATGGTTCAGTTAAGCCCTATTACAAAATATAGGTCTGGTGCCGGATATGAATATGAAGATACCAGTATTCTGGGCTTTACACATACCAATAAAGGGCATTGGAATCTTTGTCATCTTCCTCTTTTGCCTGTGCCGGAAGGAGTATCATTTCCTTATAAATCATCATTTAGTCATACACAGGAAAAAGGAAGTCCGGCTTATTACGAGGTCTATTTAAAAGAGTACGAAGTTTTGGTAAAGTTAACTTCTACCTTGCGTTGCGGTGTGCATGAATATACTTTTAAAAATAATAGAGGCAGAAAAGTTCTTTTTGATTTAGGTACAGCAAACAATCATGTAGATGACTGGCAGATAAAACAGGAAGGCACAAATGCAGTATCTGGTTTTCAGAGAACAGGTGGAGAAAAAATATACTTTTATGCCACTTTAAGCAGCGCTATAGATAAACTGGATATAAAAGATATGGCAAAAAGTGGTGGTTATGCATTGGTTAATATAAAAGATGGTGATGCTAATCCTGTTACAGTTAAAATAGCTTTATCTTTTGTAAGTACAGAAAATGCTGCTGAAAATTTAAAAGCAGAAGTGGGTAATAAAACCCTTAGCCAGGTTTTTGAAGAAGGCAGTACTACATGGGAAAACTTGCTTTCTAAAATTCAGGTAAAGGGCGGCAGCAAACAACAGGATGTTATGTTTTACAGCATGCTGTACAGGTCATTTTTGTGGCCTGCATTGCGTAGTGATGTAAACGGTCAGTTTACAGATGAAGCCGGCAAAGTAAGAAAGGAAAACTATCGTTATTATACATTACCATCTTTATGGGATGATTACAGAAATAAACTGGTACTACTAAGCATAATGTCTCCGGATGTTACTAATGACGTTATTAACTCTATTATTAATGAAGGAGAAATTAAAGGTTTTATACCTACTTTTTTCCATGGTGACCATGCTGCATCATTTATTGCGGGATCTTACCTGAGAGGAATTAGAGATTATGATGTAAACAAAGCCTATAAGCTATTACTTAATAATGCTTATAAAGAAGGCGGTACCAGACCTTATATATCTGAATATATAGCTAAGGGTTATATTTCTGAGCCTGATATTAAAGATCCTAAAATAGAAACAAAAGCGCATGCCGGAGTAACAAAAACACTTGAATATGCTTATGATGACCATGCACTTTCACTATTAGCTAAAGAACTTAATGATACCGAACATTATACCGATTTGGTTAAACGTTCTAAAAATTACGCTAATGTGTTTGACAAGTCTACCAATTTTATGAGAGGAAGGCTTGAAGATGGTAAATGGATCATTCCGTTTAATCCTGAATTTCCATATTATGAATACATGTATCGTGAAGCAAATGCATGGCAGGTATCATTTTATGTACCCCATGATATGAAAGGCCTTGTTAAGCTTTATGGTGGAGAAAAAGCTTTTGAAGCTAAATTAGATACTCTATTCACAAAACCGTGGAATCCGGATTATATAGCATGGAACATATCAGGCTTTATTGGTCAGTACTGCCATGGAAACCAGCCGGATCATGAAGCGCCGTTTTCGTATTATTTTGTAAATAAACCTGAAAAATCGCAGAAGCGTATTGATCAGATCCTTGATACAATGTATGGCATTGGCCCTGAGAAACTTGCAATGTGCGGTATGGATGATGCCGGAGAAATGTCTTCGTGGTATGTTTTTGGAGCGCTTGGACTTTACCCGTTATCACCTGCCGATCCTGAATATATAGTTACAGTACCTATTTTTAAAGAGGTTGACTGGACTATGCCAACAGGCAAAAAGCTGACAATAACTAACCCTAATGGCAAGCGAGATCTAAAATCGATTAAAGTAAACGGATCAAAAATAAACGGTTACTTTATCTCGCATGATCTTTTTAAAAATGGTGGAAAGATTGAAGTTCAGACTAAATAAGATTAAAACAGTTCCAACAAACATTTATTCAGTTTTTAACCCATTACATGGGGAAATTTCACCAGCGTCCCGCTTAATGCGGGACGCTTCATAAAACCACTCCTATGAAAGCTTTTAAATTATTCACATTCCTATTAATTTTATTTGTGTCGGATGCATATTCACAACAAAAAAAGTTTGAAGTAATATCACCCGATGGTAGTATAAAAATAGCTATCACTTTAAGTGATAAAATATACTATTCATTATTAGTAGAAAATAAAGTTTTAATGTCTGATGGATTTTTGGGTTTAAATCTGAGAAATAAAGTATTGGGTGCGAATCCGAAATTATTAAGTAGCAAAACAGGACATATTACTGAAATTATAAAACCGGCTGTTCCTTTAAAATTTTCTTCGGTTAGTAATGATTATAATTATTTAATGCTGAATTTTAAAGGATCGTATTCAGTAGAGTTCAGAGTGTTTAATGATGGAATTGCCTATCGTTTTATCACTTCTGAAAAGGGAGATATTGAAGTAATTAACGAAGATTTTGCTATTAATTTCCCGGACAATTATTTGTTGCATTTACAGCAGCCTGACGGATTTAAAACTTCCAGTGAAGAAGCCTATACGCATATTGAATCCAAAGATTGGAAAGCAGCTGATAAAATGTCTACATTACCTGTATTGATTGAAACTAAAAAACAATACAAAATGCTAATCAGCGAATCAGATCTTTCTGATTACCCCGGGATGTTTCTTAAGGGAACTTCGGCAGGTGTTGTAGCTACATTTCCTAAAGTGCCTTTAGAATTTGGCCCTGATGGAGACCGAAGCCTTAAGATTTTAAAGGAGGCAGATTATATAGCAAAGACTAAAGGAACCAGAAATTTTCCGTGGCGTTATTTTGTAATAACTAAAGATGACAGGCAGCTTATTGAAAACACAATGACACTTAAGCTCGCTCCAAAAAGTGAACTGAAAGATGCCGCATGGATAAAACCCGGCCAGGCCAGCTGGGAGTGGTGGAATGATGCCTCACCTTATGGTCCCGATGTAAATTTTGTTTCAGGCTATAATCTTGATACCTATAAATATTATATTGATTTTGCATCTAAATTTGGTATTAGATACATTATAATGGATGAAGGCTGGGCAATGAGTACTACAGATCCTTATACGCCTAATCCAAAAGTGGATTTGAAAGAACTTATTCGATACGGAAAAGAAAAAAAAGTAGGCATAGTTTTGTGGCTTACCTGGCTTACGGTAGACAGAAATATGGAACTTTTTAAAACCTTTAATGAATGGGGGATTGCAGGTGTAAAAATTGATTTTATGGATCGTAGCGACCAGGTAATGGTTAATTACTATGAAAATGTCATTAAAGAAGCTGCAAAACATCAGTTGTTTGTTGATTTTCATGGTGCTTTTAAGCCATCCGGACTTGAGTACAAATATCCTAACCTGATTTCGTACGAAGGAGTGAGGGGTATGGAGCGAATGAATGAATGTACACCGGACAATAGTGTTTATTATCCATTTATACGTAATGCAGTTGGTCCGATGGATTATACACCCGGTGCTATGCTAAGCATGCAGCCGGAAGTTTATATATCAGAACGGCCTAATTCGGCAAGCATCGGTACTAGGGCATATCAGCTGGCACTATATGTTGTTTTTGAAAGCGGCATACAAATGCTTGCGGATAATCCAACATTGTATTACAGAAATTTAGATTGTACTGAGTTTATTACTTCCGTACCCACTACTTGGGACGAAACAAAAGCCCTTAGCGCCAAAGCAGGAGAACTTGCCGTTGTTGCTAAACGTAAAGGTGATAAATGGTTTATTGGAGCAATAACCAATGGTAAGGAAACGGAACGGAACCTTACTATTAATTTTGATTTTCTTGCAAAAGGAAAAACATACACCATGACTTATTTTGAAGATGGTATAAATGCGGGTCGTCAGGCAATGGATTACAGAAAGAAAACTAGGCAGATTAAAAAAGGTGATACTATAACCATTAAGATGGTGCGTAATGGTGGCTGGGCTGCGAAACTCGAATAATAAATTATTTAACGCAAAGATAAACCTGTTTTTAAACTAAGCTTATAGGATTGTTCTTCATTTGTATTTTAAAATCCTATATGAACAGTAAGCTTTTAAAATTATCTGACGAAGAACTTCAAAAACTTGTTTCTAAAGGAAACAGGTTTGCTTTTGAAGTGATTTATGACAGATACTGGAGAAGGCTTTATTCTTATGCTTATAAGATTTATAATGAAGAAGAGGTTTGTGAAGATATTGTACAGGAACTTTTTATCAGTTTATGGAACAATTCTCCCAATGCAGTAATACTTAACCTCGAAGCTTATCTTTTTAGAGCTGTAAAATATAAAATAGCGAATCATATCCGCAGCCTTAAATTTACCAAAGATCATCTTGATATCCTGGAAGGGATGCCAACTCCTGTTAAAACTGTAAATGATGTTGAATATAAAGAATTTGAAACCGGTATTATGAATGAGATAGATAAATTATCTCCTAAATGCCGTGAAGTGTTTAAGCTTAGCCGTTTTGAATATCTTTCCAATTCTGAAATTGCTAAAAAACTCGGACTTTCTCCCCTTACTGTAGAAAAACATATAAGCAATGCTTTAAAAGAGCTAAGAAGCAGCCTTAATAAATGGCAGTATCACCTTATTGTGATCTTTATGTTTTTTTAATGTTTACTAAACTATTATTTCTTTAACAAAATATTAAGACTCATTTTTTGACTACTTGTTTGCCCGTTTAAATGTGACTTACTGGCAAAACATATATTTTGAAGAAGGAAGATTTTTTAATTCTTGTAAAAAAATACGAGGAAAATAATTGCACTACAGAAGAAAAGAAGCTTGTAGAGTATTTTTTTGATAGTATGCAAAATACTAACACAGCTTATTTTTCACCCTCTGATGAGGTAGGGTATAAATTACTGAATAATATTAAAGCGGCTACAGGACAGCCAATTGTAAAAAGAAAAAGAAAATTTGCCAAAAGATTACAGATTGCTGCTGCTTTATTTGTAATTGCAGGACTTGCAATTACATCTAAGTTAATTACTTCGCCAATTAAAGAAATCACGCAAATTGCTGCTAAGGGAGAGCACAAAAAAATAATACTTCAGGATGGGAGTATGGTTTTTTTAAACTCCAACAGCAGTGTAACCTATCCTGAAACTTTTGGAAAAACCAGAAAAGTTACACTAACAGGAGAAGCGTATTTTAAAGTACACCGAAATATTGAACAACCATTTGTTGTAGCTACACACGATGTAAGTGTTAAAGTACTGGGTACATCTTTCAATATTAATTCTTACGACCATAATAACACTAAAGTAAGTGTACTTACCGGAAAAGTTGAAGTTAGTTCTCCTTCCGGTAAAAAAGTAATACTTACTAAAAATCTTCAGGCAGTTTTAAATAAAAATCTTGACTTTTTAATTACTAAAGAAAATAGCAATGATGGTATTGCATGGACAGAAAATACAATTTTCCTTAAAAATACTACACTTGGCGAAACTGCCCGAATTATTGAGAACTGGTATAATATACAGGTTGATTTTGAAGATAAAGACCTTAAGCAATTAATTATATCGGGGAAATTTAAAGATGAAAAATTAGAAAATGTACTAAACAGTATTGCTCTTTTAAAAGAACTTGAAATTAAATATATAACTAAAAACCACGTGCTTATAAGAAAAAATAATCATGCTATTTAACCAAAAAAACCCGCCTCTGGTTGCAACAGAAACGGGCATTAAAACAGACTAATAAATATAGCCCAAAAGTAATGAAGACGAAACTACAAATTTTTTTAAATCAATTAACACACAAAAAGCATCTTTATGTATTTACTGCCTTTTTTATGGTGATACAGGCATTTGCTTTGCCGAAGCAAAAGAACACAGATGCGAAGATTTCTTTCGATCTTAAAAATGTTACAATAACAGAAATTTTTAATGTTATTGAACAAAAAACTGCTTATACTTTCGTATTTGATGAAAAGGTATCAGGTAATTCAAAACGAATTTCTATACATGCTGAAAATGAAATGCTAGACAATGTTCTAAACAAGATTTCAGACAAAACAGGTATAAGATTTAAAAAGCTTAATAACACTATTACTGCTATTAAATCCGATTTTGAAAAGGTAATAAAAGGAACTGTTACAGATGATGAAGGATTACCTCTGCCGGGAGCAACTGTTATAGAAAAAGGCACTAAAAATATTGCTATGACAGATATTGATGGTAATTTTTCTATCACAGTTTCAGACCCCTCGGCAGTACTGGTCATTTCTTATATGGGTTTTGAAACAAAAGAGATTGCTGTTGATGGAAAGCCTGCTATAAATATTAAACTGAACATGGTTGCCAATGAACTTAATGAAGTTGTAGTAACGGCCCTTGGTATAAAAAGAGACGAAAAACGACTTGGTTTTGCGCAACAGACCATTAAAGCTGAAGAGCTGGGAAAAACTACACCTAATAACTGGTCTTCTGCACTTAAAGGCAAAGTGGCCGGTTTAAATATAATTTCATCAGGGTCAGGACCGCTTAATTCACAAAATATAATTTTAAGAGGTAACAGGTCAATTAACCCTCAGAATAATACTGCTCTAATTATTGTAGATGGTGTACCTGTTAATCAGACTATGACTACTTCAGGGTCTTCGGCAGCATATATGGGTGAAGATTCGCCAATAGATTACGGTAACGGTATATCTGAACTTAACCTTGACGATATAGAAAGTGTTACGGTACTTAAAGGTGCAGGAGCATCTGCACTGTATGGTACAAGAGCAGCAAACGGAGCTATTATAATTACAACTAAATCGGGAAAGAAAAACAAAGGTTTGGGGGTTACTTACAGTACAGGTGCAACTTTTGATGTAATACAAAGATGGCCTGACTGGCAATATAAATACGGACAGGGAACAGGTAAGTCTTTTGGACCGGACGGTGCTCCGTATTATTCTTACGGAGGTTCTGACGATGGAACCAGTACAGGTGGTACAAGCAGTGCGTGGGGACCGGAGTTTAACGGACAATATTTTTACCAGTACGATCCTACCGTTGAAGGACAATCTTTAGTAAGGAAAGAATGGAAACCCTATACAGATAATCGTAAAGATTTCTGGAGAACCGGAATGACACTGAATAATAATTTAACGGTTCAGGGAGGTGACGAAAAAGGTTCTATGCGTCTTTCTTTGGGACACCAGAAAAACGAATGGATAATGCCTAATACAGGCTTCGAAAAAATTACTGCTGCTGTTAACGCTAACTATCAGGTATCGGAAAGAATAAAACTTGGAACATCTGTTAATTATAGCAACAGAACAAGTGACAATTTACCATCTACAGGATACAATAACGGTTCTATTGCCTACTTTATGATTTTCCAGAATCCAAATGTAGATTTGGACTGGTATCGTCCAATATGGCAAAAAGGACAGGAGAACCTTCAGCAGATACATCCGTTCAGTTCTTATATAGATAATCCTTACCTTATCGCCTATGAGGCTACAAATACACTGGATAACGATCAGATTATAGGTAATATTTTTGCAAATATTACACTTACTTCACATTTTGATCTGTTATTGAGATCTGCACTTAATCAGAGTAATCAGAAAAGGGAGCAGAAAAGGCCTTATAGTATTAACAGGTATGCCAAAGGGTTTTATGAGCGTAAGGATATACTGAACCAGGAAGTTAATACGGACTTTTTGCTTACATACAAAAATACATTTAATGATGATCTGACATTTTCAGGATCTTTCGGTGGAAACATGAGAAATCAGAAATACAGAAAATTAGAGGCGGAAATTGAAGGGCTTGTAGTGCCGGATGTATACAAACTGACTAATGGTGTTAATGCTCCGTTAGTAAGAGCGAGTGATAGTAATCAAAAAGTAAACAGTTTATATGGTTTAGTAACTTTTGGTTATAAAGACATGATGTTTTTAGATGTTACGGCACGTAATGACTGGTCATCTACGCTACCTGAACAAAACAACTCATTTTTTTATCCTTCGGTAAATACAAGCTTTATATTGTCGGAGATGTTTAACATGCCTAAAGCGGTTGATTATTTAAAATACCGTTTTTCTTATGCGCAGGTAGGTAACGATACATCACCTTACAGCACAAAAAAATATTATGGGCAGAGCGATTTTCCAAGCTCGGCAACAGCTCCAACACGTTTACACAATAATCATTATAAGCCTGAAATTACTACCAGTTATGAAACAGGGCTTGAATTGTATATGCTGAATAAACGTCTGACTTTTGATGGTACTGTTTATGAAAGTAATACTAAAAACCAAATCATCAATGTACCTCTTGACTATAGCACAGGATTTAATAATGCTGTATTAAATGCGGGTAACGTAAGGAACCGTGGTATAGAGTTATTACTTGGAGGGAAAATTTTTGACAACGAAAACTTTAAATGGCAGGCAAATCTTAACTGGTCCCGCAACTGGAACAAAGTTCTATCACTGGCAGAAGGTATTCAGGGACAACAGGTAATTGGTGAAGGCGGTACAGCTTCTATAATTGCAAAAGTAGGTGGTACTACCACAGCTATATACGGATATGGTTTTGTGAGATCTCCAGAAGGTAAAATAGTGTATGATAATGCAGGTTTACCTGCATATCCCGATGAAATTCAGTATATAGGCGACGCAAGTCCTGACTGGAAAGCTGGTTTAACGAACATATTTACAATAGGGAACTTTACGGCGAGCGTTACTATAGACGGACAATACGGAGGTATAATATACTCACAGACCCACCACAAGTCTATGGAGCAGGGTAAACTTACATCTACTTATTATGGAAGAGAAGATGGTTTTATAATAGGTGATGGTGTTGTGGAGAACGCTGATGGTTCGTATTCTCCTAACACTACAAAAGCACTTACCCCTGACTGGTACGCACGTTACTACCGCAGAGCAAATATAGAATCTAACTCTTTTGATGCTTCATACTTAAAGCTACGTGAAGTAAGCCTTGCTTATAATTTACCTAAATCTTTGATTAAAGATACGGGACTTAGCTCTGTACAGTTTTCTGTATTTGGAAGAGATCTTGCTATTGTATCTGATTTTCCGATCTACGATCCCGAAACGGCAGCATTAAACGGCAATACATTGTTACCGGGTATAGAAATGGGGCAGATGCCGTCGCCGGCAACCTACGGCTTTAATTTGAAAGTGAATTTTTAATTTGATATGAAAATGAAAAAAATACAATTTTTTGCAGCAGGTTTATTAATGCTCTTATTGAGTACAGCCTGTACCGGCGATTTTGATGAAGTAAATGAAAACCCAAACCTTATTGGAGAAATAAGCCCCGGTACGCTTATAAATCCGATTATTTATGGTATGTCCAGCCACCAGGCATTGCGCAGCGCAGATATTACTTTTGAGCTTATGCAGGTAACTGTTCCTTTTCCAAGTGTTTCAGGTGGACTGCATCGTTATGATGTTAGCCCTAATGTTGGGAATTCTACATGGGACAATTCATATAAATGGCTTGCTAATATAAGAGAGATGCGCATAGCAGCTGAAAAAGCGGAAGATGAGAACTATTTGGCTATTGCACTTACATTAAATGCATGGGTTTATTCTAATCTTACAGATATTTTTGGTCCTGTACCAATGACAGAAGCCTCAAGAGCTGAAGAAGATATATTGTACCCTTCTTATGATTCACAAGAAATGATTTATGAAACTATTCTTGCAGATCTTGAAAAAGCTAATGGCCTGTATAATTTAGAGGAAGCAATGGCTTATGCTCCGGATATTCTTTTTAATAATGATATTCTAAAATGGAAAAAATTTACAAACTCATTACACATGAGGTTACTTTTAAGAGTATCTAACCGTACTGAGACCAATGCTTTTCAAAAGCTTACAGCAATGATAGAAAATCCGGAACAGTACCCTGTTTTTGAAAATAATGCTGAGTCGGCCATTCTTCAGGTAACAGGTGTAGGAGCAAATGTGTCACCTTGGGGAAGGCCGCAGGATTTTAGATTAAATGTAAAAATGGCTTCATTTTTTATAGATAATCTTAATGCTTTTGAAGATCCAAGAAGGCCTCTTATTGCTGCAACGGGTACTGATTTGGACAATAATAACATTGGATATATAGGTATTCCGAGTGGCTATGCTGGTTCTGATTCACAATTTGAGTATAATGCCTCTAATTTACAGATCGTTCCTGTAACTAATCCAATGCAGATATTTATTCTTCCCTATTCTGAGGTTGAATTTATAAAAGCGGAAATGGCGCAAAGAGGCTTTACAAGTGATGCTCAGACACATTATGAAAAAGGTGTAAAAGCAGCTATAGAACAACTGAAAGCAACTATGCCGGATACTTATTTTGATAATAGCATTGTACAATATAACGGTACTTTAGAGCAAATTATGCTTCAGAAGTACTATGCACTATACTTTGTAGATTATCAGCAGTGGTTTGAATACAGAAGGACAGGCTTACCCGAGCTGCCTACTACATCTGCTATGCTTAATAACGGTATAATGCCTTCAAGATTTACATATCCTACAGATCAGCAGTTATATAATCCTGATAACTATAAAGAAGCTGTGCAAATGATTGGGAACGATGATATTAATACTAAAGTTTGGTGGGACAATTAAAAATGAAAAGATCTATAATTATTGCAGGAGTGCTGTTTTTAACAGCTTACCTGCATGCACAGACCGTAAAAGGATTGGTGTATGAGGATGCCAATAATAATGGCAAAAAAGAAAAAAAAGAAAAAGGAATTGCTAATGTTGCAGTAAGCAATGGAAGCGAAGTGGTTTTAACAGATAATAAAGGTAATTATGAATTACCTGTTAGCTATAACACTATTATCTCTGTAATTAAACCTGTGGGATATGCCGTAGCTGTAAATAAAGATAACCTGCCTCAGTTTTTTTATAATTATAAGCCATCAGGGTCGCCGGAAACAAAATTTAAAGGTGTTTTACCAACAGGTAAGCTTCCTAAGTCTGTAGATTTTGGATTAATGAAACAAAAAGAAGACGACAACTTTACAGCCTTGATATTTGGAGACCCTCAGCCTTATAATCTTAAAGAGGTTGATTATTTTGCAAGAGGGATTGTAGCAGAAGTTGAAGGAATTAAAAATGTGCCTTTCGGGCTTAGTATGGGTGACCTTGTGGGTAATAATCTCGATTTATTTAATCCATACATACAGGCTGTTAAAAAGGCGGGCATACCGTGGTATAACCTTTTAGGGAATCATGATCTTAATTTTGATGCGACCGCCGATGATCTTGCTGATGAAACTTTTGAAGCACATTTTGGCCCTTCAGATTATGCATTTAATTATGGTAAAGTTCATTTTATTGTTCTTGATGATGTGTTGTATCCGGATCCAAGAGATAAAGATGGATATTGGGGCGGATTCAGAGAGGATCAGCTTAAGTTTATTGAAAATGATCTGAAGTTTGTTCCAAAAGATCATTTAATTGTCCTTGCGTTTCATATACCAATAAGTGAGCCTGATGCCAAAGATGATTCTTATAGGGATAGTGACAGGCAAAAACTTTTTGAATTGCTTAAAGATTATCCTAATACATTATCATTATCGGCTCATACACATTTGCAAAGACAGGACTTTTTTGGCAGAGAAGACGGCTGGCTGCAGGATAAACCACATCATCATTATAATGTTGGTACAACTTCCGGAGACTGGTATTCGGGCAAGCTTGATGAAAAAGGAATACCAATTTCTGTTATGAGAGATGGTACACCTAAAGGATATGCATTCATTCACTTTACAGGTAATACATATAGTATTGATTATAAAGCAGCAGGTAAACCTGAAGATTTTCAGATGAAAGTATTTACACCTAAGGTTGTTCCACACGGGAAAAGAACCAAATCGGGATTATTTGTAAACTTTTTTATGGGAAGTAAAAATGATTCAATTAATTATAGGATAGATGGGGGAGAGTGGATGCCTATGGAATATGTAGAAGAACATGACCCGTCTTATGTGGAGCTGGTATTTGAATGGGAGCTTGCGGAAGAACTTATGCCGGGGAGGCGTTCATCTGACCCTGAAGAATGTACACATTTATGGAGAGGTAAAATTCTGTCTGACCTGCCGGTGGGAAATCACACTATTGATATTGAAGCTACCGATATGTTTGGTAAAAAACATAAAGCTTCAGGAAGTTACAGAATAGAACAGCCAAAATAATTAAAGTATGAAAAATAAGATTTACAAATTAGGTTTCATATTGTTCATTTTTGCCTGTTCATGTAAACAAACTGAAGTAGCAAAACAGGTACATACTATAGTTGAGGTACAGGGCCATAGGGGAGACCGTGGCAATTTTCCTGAAAACACAATTCCTGCTTTTATCAGCGCTGTTAAAAAAGGAGCAGATGTTGTGGAACTGGATGTAGTAATTTCTAAAGATAATAAAGTAGTGGTTTCTCATGAACCTTTTATGTCTTCAAAGTATGTAATTACGCCTGATGGCTTTGCTGTAACAAAAGAGCAGGAGAAGTCTTTTAATCTTCATAAAATGGTATATGACAGTATCAGGAAGTTTGATACAGGTTCTAATGGCAATAAATCATTCCCTGAACAAAGAAGAATAAAGACCTATAAGCCATTATTATCGGAAGTAATAGATAGTGTTGAAACTTACATCTCAACTCATAACTTAAAACACATACGCTACAATATTGAAATTAAGTCTGAAAAGCAAGAATATGGCATTTCTCAGCCGATGCCTGAAAAATTTGTAAAGCTTGTTATGCAGGTAATTAATAATAAAAAAATAGCAAAGAGGGTTAATATTCAATCATTTGATCCGGATATACTTAATGTAATGCACTTTATATATCCTAAAATGAAACTCGCCTATCTAACCGATAAGCCGGGTATTGATAGAAATTTAAATGAACTGAATTTTATTCCGAACATTTACAGCCCAAATTATAAACTTGTTACCACTGAGTTTATAGATAGCCTAAAATCTAAAAAGATGAAGGTTATTCCATGGACTGTTAATAATGCTAAAGATATTGATACCATGCTGGCACTTAAAGTAGATGGTATTATAACAGATTATCCCGAAAGGGTAATAGAAAAACTGAATTAAGTTTTATTGTGTTTTTTTAATTTTTTTTGAAACCCTTTAAGCCTGGCTTAGAGGGTTTCTTATTTGATAAATTAAATAAATGTATTGACAGTCAGTCTAATACTGAATATTCCAGAGAAGCTGTAGTTTCCTGGTCAGGATGTATAATGCCTTCATTCGTTTTTACAAGGATACCCTCAACAAATATGCTTAACTTATAAGATATAGTGTCTTCATAGTTATTATAAAACATTACATTTTTGTAAGCATCAAAAGAATCATTTATAAATACTGTTTTATGCCATAAGGTTACGTCCTGCAGCGATTCAGTTTGTGTGACCATTTGCTTATCGGCACTTTTATATATAATATTTTTAATAATTGGCTGATCTACACTGACCCTATACTGAACACTTAGCTTATCTGTATCTTCTTCGTGATCAGTACAGGCTGTAAGACCTAATAAAATAATAATTATAATATAATTGATTAAAGTTTTCATTTTTTGTCGATTAAAACAATTATTTAAAATGTATAAAATTAATATTTTAACAATATAAGCCTTTATATTATTTTACATTTTAATTATAATACTGGTTATATATTGATTCGCTAAACTCTCTGGTGAAACTTATATTTTCTACTCAATTATACTATTAAAAATTATAGCATTACATGATATTCATCATATTTTGGTATGCAGTTATTGCTGAAATTTACTGTATAATCATTTAAACTTATGTTATGGACACACATAAACCGCTTTTATGCCTTAAGAATGTTCTCGATAATTTCATTAGTAAATTTTTAAGTGCCGAAACAGAAATTAAAGATGTTTTATATCGGTATGCAAGTATGGATATGTATCAGTCATTGTCGTTGCTGCTTCTGGATTATCGTGATTTGGTTGAAAAGCATATTTACAAGCTGAATAATATTGCAGCTTCAGAAAAAATCTCCAGTGTTGCTATGGCAAGTTCAGTAATAGGAGCAATGATAAATGAAAATGAAGAAACACTAAATAAGTGTAAATATCAGGAAGTAAAAGATGCCTGTTTTCTTGCAGCGATTCAGAACATGATACATTTTAAAATAAGCTCATACGGAACTGCATGTACTTACGCTAACGCGTTAGAGATGGAAGGTATTGCTGCTTTTTTTCACCAGGCAGTAAAAGATGAAAAATATTTTGATGAAAGGCTCACTCATCTTGCAAAGCATGAGGTATATAATTATGCCATTGAACCACTTTCTCAACCTGACCAAATTATATTATGAAAATTTTAATTATATTAAGTTTAGCTCTTACCCTTGTACCACGTGGGTGTCAGGAAGAGAATGAAGAAAACTGGGAAGATGAACCGCTTGATGAAGTAGGATATGTTGCTGAAGATATCAAAGTGCGTAAAGCCATTGCTGAATGGCACAATTTCTTAAAAGAATCTGATAGTGCAATATATGCTGCAAAAGTAAAAATATCTGAAGCAGCCGATTGTCTGGAAGATCCGGATATACATCAAAAATTTAAACTGAGAGGTAAAATTATTAAAGCTGAAGGCCAGTTAGAGCAGCTTAGCGAGAAGCTTTTGAGAGCACAAAAATTTAATCGTTCAGATTATGAGTATGATGAAGATATATTTATAGCAATGAAGGAGTTTGAAGAAAGCTTCAGGCGCAAGCAACATGTATTAAATGAAACTCTCAAAGAATTGAGAAGTGATGAATATTATAAAAAAGCAACGGAATAACACCGCTGCTTTTTTAATACTAACATTACAAAGATTTTTTCCTTTTTTTTGAATTATACAGGTATTGATAAAAGAGGGATTTTTATATGATGAGCCATATTTCTTGATAGACTGTACAAAAACAATCGTTGCCAAAGGTCTTTATAATGAACAGCCATTATAGTTATATCTATATGATGAATTTCAATGTAATCACTGATAATACCTTCGGTATCATTAGAGTGAATAATGGTAAAGTTAACAGATTTATATTCTTTCCATTTGTTTAATGTTAGTTCTTCATTTTTATCTTTTTCAGTCTTTACTTCAAGTACATCAATTTTAGCATTAAAAACATAGGCAAAATCATTAATTTTCTCTAGAATATTAAGTTTCAGTTTTTCCAGTTCAATAGGGAAAAGTATCTTTTTTATACCTTTAAATTTAGCTTCTTCAGGAATAGCCAGAACTGGTATTTTACTCTGGTTAATAATTTTTTCTGTTACTGTGCCTAAAAATACTTCTTTAAACCCTGAAGCACCTTTTGTTCCCATTACAATAAAATCGGCTTTTTCTTTTATTGATGTATTAAGAATCTCAATGACTGCATTACCCTGTTGAAGAACATGGCTAATTTTTACATGCTCAAGTTTTAATTTTTCTGCAATTTTTCTAAGCTTCGGAACTTCGCTTTTATAATTCTCAAATTCACTTAACTCAATAATATTATAATTTTCCAGCAGGAAATTAAAATTTTCTGTTGGTATGTAAAGTATATCATAAACATGAATTGTTATGATTTGCGCGTTAATTTTTGCTGCCAGATGTAAGGCATATGAAAAAGCATTCAATGAGGTCTTTGAAAAATCGGTTGGGAAAAGAATTTTTTTCATGATGTTGTTTTTTTATACTATAAAGGTATTAAGAGGGTATTTTATGCAATATGATATTTATCATATCAGGCAGTATTTCATGATAAAAATCATTTCCAAATAATTGCGTAAATTGCATATTAGCAACATGACTAAATAATTAGTACCAACTATGGAGTTTATTGATTACTATAAAGTACTGGGCATTGACAGATCGGCTACAACTGAAGATATTAAGTCGGCATACAGAAAACTTGCACGAAAACTACATCCTGACCTTAATCCTGATGATAAAGAAGCAAATAAAAAGTTTCAGCAGCTTAATGAAGCTAATGAAGTACTAAGCGATCCGGAAAAAAGGAAAAAGTATGATAAATATGGTAAAGACTGGGAACATGGAGAAGAGTATGAAAAATACAGGCAGTCACATCAGCAGCAGCAGAGACAATCTTCTGCAGGAGGAGGGAGTTATGGCTTTTCCGGCGAAGAATTTGACAACGGCAATTTTTCAGATTTTTTTGAATCTATGTTCGGAAGACAAAGAAATAGGGGACAAGCCAGGTTTCGAGGACAGGATATTAATGCAAATCTGAATCTTACACTAAATGAAGCTTATAAAACACATAAGCAGACTTTTTCAATTAACGGAAAAAATTTGCGAATAACTATACCTGCCGGTGTTGAGGACGGGCAGGTAATAAAACTTGCCGGTCAAGGAGGGCCAGGACAAAATGGTGGACCAAACGGTGATTTATATATAACTTTTTCTGTAGCAGATACACCACAGTTTAAAAGAACCGGGAATGATTTGTATGCTATGCAGGATATAGATCTTTATACGGCTGTATTGGGAGGAGAAGTTATGTTTACCACTATGGATGGTAAGGTAAAACTAAAAATTGCTGCCGGTACGCAAAACGGCACAAAAGTAAGATTAAAAGGTAAAGGATTTCCGGTATATAAAAAGGATGGACAGTATGGAGATCTTTTTATTACGCTTAATGTTACACTTCCTGTAAATCTTAATGAGAAACAGCAAAAACTCTTTGAGGAGCTAGCCAAACTTTCTAAATAAAACAGTATGGATAAAAATGAATTAATATTGGTTAAAGCATTTTGCAAACATTATCATATAGAGATGTCTTTTGTTAATACATTGCATGAATTTAATCTTATAGAAGTTGTACAGATTGATGAAGATGAATTTGTACCACAATCTCAATTGCCGGAACTTGAAAAAATGATACGATTACATCAGGAGCTAAATATTAATCCTGAAGGGCTTGATGCAGTACTTCACCTGTTGCAAAAGCTGCAGGGTATGCAGCGTGAAATAGATTCATTAAAAAGCAGGTTAAAGATTTACGAATGATTTTTTGAACAATTGGGCCTTCTGTTTACTGTATATCCGTATAGCTTCTGTTATATCAATTAAACCTGAAGTATTACCAATTATAAAACACCTCTCTTTTTTTAAAAGCAAGGTTTAAGATATTAATTTGAGTTTCTAATAAGTGTTTTTTTACTGAAAAAGAGTTAATTACAAATCACTAATATAAAGCTGCGAAACCAGAAGTAAAAATTATTTTTTGAATTATAAATTAAAATGTATAACTTTGAAATGCAAAGTACTTTTAGTTTAATTAAAAAAGTAATTATTATGATACAAAAAAATAATTTATTTATGGAGAGGTTTAACCGGGCAATATTGGTTAGATACATGCTATTTGGTGCCGGGATTGCATTACTGCTTATTATGGTTTTTTTATTACCTGTTCGAAATCACGATACTGCCTGGGGTAAATATTGGATGTTCAGGCCTCTTATTATAGTTCCTTTTGCAGGTGCTTTTGGTGGTTTAGTATGTTATTTTTTAAATAATATTGGGTATGAAGGGTGGAGGAAAGGTTTTATAGTTATACTAGGCCTGATAATTTATATCATTATTCTATGGTTAGGAATTGTATTAGGCCTTGACGGAACATTATGGAATTAAAAAAGGAAAAACCAGTTCCAACGGAATATTTTGTAGATAAGAACTCGATAGTGCGCGAGATTTGGGGGAAGAGTGATACCATTATTTTTATATTTGCGGGCGCTGCTGCAGAGTTTGCTTTAAACAAAGCTGTTGACTGGCTATATTTTACAGGGAAACTTCCTGCTGATCCTCTTGGTAGGCTTTTCTCAACCGTAGCTTATGCCCGAAAAATTGTTTTTTTAGATAAGCAGTCTGCTGTCAATGCTATAAATAGGATTACGGGAATTCACGCAGGTGTGGAAGCAAAACGCGGGGCAAACATTCCGGATTGGGCATACAGAGATGTATTATTTATGCTTATAGATTATTCTGTACGGTCATTTGAACTTCTGGAACGTAGGCTTACCGTGGCTGAAAAGCTGGAAGTGTTTGATGTATTTCAAAGAATGGGAATACAAATGGGGTTAAAAGGTTTGCCCGATGACTATGATGAATATACTAACATGCGTAAAGAACATTTATTCAACAATTTAGAGAAAAGCCATTATACAAATGACTTATTTATTCAATATCGCAGGCATTTAGGAATAGTACGCTATCGTATATTATTAGAAGTTCAGGCATTGGTTGCACCGTCAATAGTTCGAAACTTATTGGTAATGAAAGATTCACATCTGGCTATGTTTATGAGACTTTATAAAAAAGGTAAAAAGATAAAAATAGACAAATTGCTTAAAACACTATTACTGCCATCAGAATACAGAGATCAGATCAAAGCTCTTGATAAACCGCTGGTTTAGAGATTATGGGCTATGTCCCAATTAATGCTTCTATAATTTTTTAACGTTTTGATATCTTATTACCTGTCAGCCTTTGCCTGCTGCATTTAAACCGTTTAATATGCTGATTCCTGATGCTGGAATGCTTGGTTTTGCAGTTTTCAACACGTTTACGCCAAAGTTTATAGCTCTTGAATTTGAGTTCACTTTTCATAAACTCTTTTACTTCATCTTCCTTAAGTCCAAACTGATATGCTATAGCTTCAAAAGGGGTTCTGTCCTCCCATGCCATTTCTATTATCCTGTCTGTATCTTTATCAGAAAAATTATATTTCATGTTATTCTGTAATCTTATTTATCATTCCGTTAAAAATAAAATAGTGAAAAGGAAGCATTGCATACCAGTAAAGCCTGCCTCCTAATCCTAAAGGGCGAAATGTAGCTGTTTGTGTAACAACATTATTTTTTATCTTAAATTCAAGCCATGCCTCACCCGGAAGCCTCATTTCTGCATAGAGCAACAGCCTGCTTTCCTCGCGGTTGGCATATAATACACGCCAAAAGTCAAGAGATTCACCCGCAGCAATAAATCTACGGTTTTTACGACCTCTTTTAAGCCCTACACCGCCAAAAAGCTTATCAAGAAAGCCGCGGAAGTTCCATAGCCAGTCGGCATAATACCAGCCTGCTTCGCCACCAATGGCAAAAATTCTGTCGGCAGCTAATTCTGCATCTTTGGTTTTTGATTTTTTAAGATCAACAAAAACACCATACTCAGGTACTTTTATATGTTTCGAAAGGTTTTTGTTAAGCTTTGCCTGGCCCATGGCATCTTTCCAGCTTGATAGTACCAGATTCTGTTCAATTTTATCAAAAGCAATCTTAATAGCCTCTTTATAGGGTATAAGTTTTATGCCGAGTGTTTGTTGTAATTGGTTCTCTTTTGCCACAACATCTATCTTCATACTTTCTACAAGATTTTTTGCAAGCGAGTAAGAAGTAGAAGTTACAAAATAAAGCCAGTAGGAAGATAAGCGCGGTGTCATAACTGGAACAGTTATAATATGCCTTTTTAATCCTCTTGTTTCAGCAAACTGTAAAAGCATTTCCTTATAAGTAAGTATGTCAGGGCCGTATATATCATAATGATGATTAAAAGTGTCTTCCTTAAGTAACACACCATACAAGAATTCTATAACGTTTCTAATTGAAATAGGCTGACATTTAGTATACAGCCATTTAGGAGCAATCATAACCGGAAGTTTTTCTACCAAATCTCTTATAATCTCAAAAGAGGCGCTTCCTGAGCCTACTATAATTCCGGCACGCAGG
Organism: Flavobacterium sp. NRK1; assembly: GCF_024054175.1. Lineage (GTDB taxonomy): Bacteria > Bacteroidota > Bacteroidia > Flavobacteriales > Flavobacteriaceae > Flavobacterium. The sequence continues at coordinate 3,576,941 of NZ_JAMXLA010000001.1, read as the reverse complement.
GTTGTCAATGGCTTACTACTGGCTGCAAGTATATCTTCTACATTTTTTCTTGAAGATAAATGTTCAGATAGCTCTTCTTTGTTTACAATACCGCTTAAATAAATTATTTGTCCTGCCGAAGTTTTATTAATAGCTTCTACAAAATTTGCAGCACATTTTTCTTCCATACTGCTAAACTTACCGTTTGAACTCATGGAATGAACAAGGTAATAAACAGCATCAATATCATTTGGCAATGCATCAAGGCTTTTTCTGTCTAAAAGGTCGGCTTCAATCAGACTAATGGCTTCTTTGTTTTCAAACTTACTAATGTTAAACCGATTTATATCGCGCACAACACATACTACATGGTGTCCGTTTTCTAAAAGTACAGGCAGTAGCCGCTGAGCAATATAGCCTGTTGCACCTGTTAGCAATATTTTCATAATTATTTAATTATAGTTCCTATTCCACCATTTATATTAAAGACTTGTCCTGTTGCCCAACTGGATTGGGTAAGCAAATGACAGGCAAACGAAGCTATCTCCTGTGCAGAACCTATATTTTTTAGTGGATGCCTTTGTTTATTTGCTTCTACTTTTGCTTCGGTGTTAAGCAGAGGCGCAGCCATAGGTGTATCAGTTAATGAAGGGGCTATAGCATTTACCCTGATACGCGGTGAAAGCTCTGCAGCCAGGGAACGTGTAAGCCCTTCTACCGCACCCTTTGCCATTGCTATACTGCTATGATAGGGCAGGCCGGTTTGCACGGCTACACTGCTAAATAATAGTATAGAAGCATTTTTGCTATTTTTAATATTGGTAATGTATTTTTTTACAAAAAGAAAAGCACCCTTGGCATTGATAATAAAATCTTTGTCAATATCATCATTTGTTAATCGTTCTATTGGTTTTAAGGTAATGCTGCCGGGGCAGTATATTATACTATTTGCATTGGCTGGTAAGTCTGGAAGTTCATCGTTTCCAAAAAAATCATAAGGAATGTGCCTGAAATTTTCATGATATTCCAATTCACCTGGTGTCCTGCTAATACAGTATATAATATTGTCTGCTATAAGTTTCCGGGCTATTTCTAATCCAATTCCACTGCTTGCACCGGCAATGATATATATATTATCTGAAGTATCCATTTTAATTTTTATTGGTTGATATTATAAAGATGAAATTTATACTATCAATTTTATGTATAAACTTCCTGTTTGTTGGGTAAGTTAATTAAACAGGGAAATATTTTTAGTATCCTTTAACATTCATAATCAGTAAATTAACTAATGTTATATGTTTGTTTTTTAAACTTTATATTAAGTTTCTGTATTTCAGTGTTTTATGTTTTTATAAACGACACCTGTACTTAATATTGTTGAACAGTAATTATGCAGTAAACTATTCTTATTGAAAAGTGTCAGGTATTTAAATAAATGAAATATTTAAATAAATGAAATATTTACATATATACTTATGGTTAAAAAGACTATAAGTATTGAAATAAAATGTATATTTGTTTTTTATTAACCAAATAAACAATTATGTCCATACTTTTATCTACAAATTATTTCCAATTATTCAAAATAAAGGGAAGAGGGCTTTTTTTTCTGGGTTTGATTATATTCACTTTTTCGTACTCTTTGTTAGCACAAAATAATCGTGTTATTTCAGTTGATTATAATAAATCATCAGGAAAATTTAATACAATGTTTAAAGAATGCATTGGTGCAGGGCGGGCCAATGAAGGTTTGCGGGCCGACTGGCAGCAACAGCTTGCCTATGTAAAAAAAGAATGTGATTTTAAATACATTCGTATGCATGGATTGCTTACCGACGATATGGCGGTTTACAGAGAAGACAGTAAAGGAAATCCTGAATACAATTATATGTATATTGATGCATTATATGATTATTTGCTTAGCATTAATATAAAACCTTTTGTAGAGTTAGGTTTTATGCCAAGTGCACTGGCAAGTGGAGATAAGACTATTTTTTGGTGGAGGGGTAACGTTACGCCGCCAAAAGATTATGCAAAATGGGAAGCGCTAATTAAAAATCTCACAACTCACTTTACCGAGCGCTATGGTGCAGAAGAGGTAAAGACCTGGTATTTTGAAGTATGGAACGAGCCAAACCTTGATGGATTTTGGGCAGGCACTCAGGAGGAATATTTTAAATTGTATACATCAGCAGTTAAGGCAATAAAAAGCGTAAATAAAAATTATAAAGTTGGAGGCCCGGCTACAGCCGGAGCTGCCTGGATTCCTGAAACTTTGGAATTCTGCAAAAAAAATAATGTTCCCATCGATTTTGCAAGTACACATTCTTATGGTGTAAATCAGGGTTTTCTGGATGAGTTTGGAAATACCGGAACCATATTAAGCAAAGACCCGATGGCAGTAAGCAGTGATGTTATTAAGTCCCGTAATGAGATTAAAAACTCTGCATTCCCGAATATTGAATTGCATTATACAGAATGGAGTTCTTCCTATACTCCGGCCGATCCTATACACGACAGTTACCATCAGGCGGCATATATATTAGAAAAGCTAAAACAGGTTGGTAATGCCGCCAACTCAATGTCTTATTGGGTTTTTACGGATATTTTTGAGGAAGCAGGCCCGCGTTTTACACCTTTTCATGGTGGTTTTGGATTGCTAAATACTCAAGGAATTAATAAACCTGCTTTTTATTCTTACCAGTTTTTAAATAAGCTCGGTGAAACAGAACTCACCAATACAGATACACGCTCATGGGCGGCTAAAAATAGTAAAGGAGATGTTCAGTTATTATTTTGGGATTTTACTTATACCGATGGAGGAGAAGGGGTAAATAATCAGCAATACTATATTCGCGATTTACCAGCTAAAGCAAAAGGAAAAACTACTGTAACTATAACCGGTATGCCAAAAGGTAAGTATACAGTAGAACTGTATAAAGTAGGTTATAAATCAAATGATGCTTATGCCACTTATATGGAGTTAGGTAAACCTTCTCAGCTTACAAAAAATCAAGTTACTGAAATAAAATCAAAGAACGATGGTAAGCCTTTTTTGACAGATGTGGTAATTATTAAAAACGACGGTACATTCTCAAGAGAAATAGATCTTCGGGAAAATGATGTTATACTGGTAAACCTGATTAAGATCTAAATTCAAATATTAAACCCATCCAAAACTATATGCATCATTCGATGAGAAATATCAAAGTAATGCTCTTTATATTCTTGCTTGCAGGAAAAATGGCTGCTCAAAATCAGCCTGAAGCAATGTCTGATAAAACAACCTATCAAAATCCCATTTTTGGAGGCGATTACCCTGATCCCAGTATATTGCGCGATGGTAAAGATTACTACATAGTACATTCTTCTTTTGATTATTATCCCGGACTTACTATATGGCATTCTCAGGATTTAATCAACTGGATGCCTTTAACCAATGCTCTTCATAAATATGTTGGTGACGTTTGGGCTCCCGACTTAATAAAATATAATGACAGATACTATATTTATTTTCCTGCAAATAATACAAATTTTGTAGTTAGCGCTGATAATATCGAAGGGCCATGGAGCGAACCTGTCGATTTAAAAATTGGTAATATAGACCCTGGACATATTACCGATGATAATGGTAATCGTTATCTGTATTTCAGCAATGGAGATTATATTGGATTATCTAAAGACGTCTTAAAAACAGTAGGAGAGGTAAAACACGTCTATGATGGCTGGCCTATACCAAGGGAATGGTCTATTGAGTGCTTTTGTATGGAAGGTCCAAAACTTTTTAAGAAAGGAGAATATTATTATTTAACTGTTGCAGAAGGCGGAACTGCAGGTCCGGCTACCAGCCATATGGTAATTTCGGCACGTTCTAAAACCCCTTTTGGTCCTTGGGAAAACTCACCATATAATCCGGTAGTAAAAACCAGGAGCAGTAGCGAGCGCTGGTGGTCTAAAGGGCATAGTACTGTTTTTGAAGATGCTTATGGTAAGTGGTGGATGATTTTCCACGCTTATGAAAAAGGATTTTATAATCTTGGGCGCCAAACCCTTTTGCAGCCTGTAGAATGGACTAAAGATGGATGGTATAAAATTCCCGAAGGTTTAGAAACTGATAAACCTATTACTAAACCTAAAGGGAGCAAAGTTGCTTATTTCTCGCAAAGTGATGATTTTTCAGGTTCTATACTTAATCCTCAATGGAAATTTTTTAATGGTGTAGATGAATCCCGTTTTAAAATAGCCAATAACAGTATTACTATAAAGGGTAAAGGAAGTGGAATAGGCAGCAGTTCTCCATTGGTTTGTGTGCCATCAGATCATTCTTATATGGCTGATGTTGAAATGGAAATTCACGATGATGCTATGGGAGGCTTAGTTTTATTTTATAATAACAACTACTTTTCCGGTATTTTTGCTGACAAGGAAAATATACTGGTTAATCTAAGGGGATGGGAGTTTCCTACTGAGAAAAATGTTTTAAAAAGGCATGTATATCTTCGATTAAAAAACATAAATAATACTGTAGATATGTATTATAGCCTTAATGGAAAGGACTGGGTTAAAATTGAGAATTCTGCCGAGGTATCTTCTTATAATCACAATGTTCTTGGTGGCTTTCTCGGGCTTCGGATAGCCTTGTGTTCTATAGGTAACGGAAGTGTTACGTTTAAAAATTTTAAATATACATCTTTATAAATATAATAGATTTTATTATAATTTTTAAAAACACCATCCTGACTTTTTAGATCCGGATGGTGTTTAAACTTTTGAATCTATTTAGTTTTTTACAATTTTTTTAAAAAATGTTTTTCCATTTTGGGTTATTTTTAAATTGTAGATGCCTGTAGCATAACCAGCCATATTAAGAGATTTATTTTCTAAGAATGCACTATAAATTTCCTGCCCCAAAATATCATAAACTGTTACATAAGTATCCATATAAAAGTTACCTGCAAAGTACAATTTGTCTGAAACCGGATTGGGATAAGCAATAAATGTTTCCTTTTCAATACTATCAATATTTAGCAAGCTGTCAATGGCAGCAATCGCTTCCGGCATATTTGGCAGCGGGCCTATATTCCCTTCCAGTTCAGTTCCCTGAAGAGTCCCTGTACTTTTTATAAGTTCTCTCATTTGTATGCTGTTAAGGTAATTTCCTGTAACGCTATGATAATAAGATTGCAAAACTGCCGCACACGAAGCTACTATTGGGGTCGCAGCACTTGTACCATTAAACCAGCCATAATTTTGATTTTCGTCTTCATCTATTACAAAAGCGGAGTCATTTCCGGCAGTTAACACACCCCAACCCCATCCCTGAATATCTACGCGTTGACCGTAAGTGCTAAACCACAATCTGTTATGAAATTCATCATTAGATCCCGCACCTACAATTATAGCACCGCTATCTCCTCGTGATGTATAAGATGCATACGCAGGATCATCCATGTTTTCTGCTCCGTTACCTGCGGCAGCCACAACTATTATACCTGCATCTGTAGCGGCTTTCGTAATGTCCCATATGGGGCTGTCATACTCTGCCGGACCAAAATCTCCCAAAGCACCATATGTCTGCAATTCATATATTATTATATCTCCCTCTGTAGAATCGTTAATACTTTCGGTAATTGCAGCTATAACATTATAACCATATTCTACCGAAATTTCCGGATACATTACTACCTCTTCAGCACCATAAGATAAGCCTGTAACACCATAATTTCCATTATCCGCATACATAATCCCGAAGACTCCGGTACCATGTGTGAGATCATCTATATCCGGGTGAAGAGTTAATCCATAATAAACATTTTTGTCGTTAAATTCTTCATGATCAGGGTTAAATGCTCCTTCAATATCTCTTAACCTTATCCCTTGTCCGGTTAAACCAATATCCCAGGCATACGTCATATTTACTCCAAAGTCGGTTATATAAGTTTGCTGATCAAAATACAAAGGAGTAGCAGGAGGAATATCAGATGGAGATTTAACGGGTTTGGCATTTATTAGTGAACAGTATTTAACAGCGTTTAATGTTTCAAGTTCATTTCCTAATTCCAGTAATTCATCATCTGATATAGAACCTATAACTTCAAATGTATGAGTGAGGCTTTTAACGGCATTATCATTACCAACTTTTTTCAGGGCCAGTTGTGATAGCTCATTTATTTTTTCGGGATGTAAAGGGTAGGCCATTTTGAGATTTACAGAATAATGATCTAACAGAATCTTTATTTCTTCTGTAGCGGTATCGGTGTCGTCATTAAATGTTACAAACAGTCTGTGTGAGCTGCTGTTTGGTTTCAGGTGTAAATTTCCTTTACGGGACTGCGCAAATGCTGACGCAAAGCTGATTCCGAATATAAGAAGCCATATATACTTCTTATTAAAAGCAAAAAAAGTAAAATTCTTCATGAGCATAAATTTTAGTGAAACTTATACAACATTACTTTTTTATCATAAATAAATCCATATCAGAAATGGTAAATAAGGCGACATTGAATGAAAATAAGGCGACATATATCGATAAAATAATGAAAATAGGGTATTGGGTAACAAGACCTAAAAAGTGGTTGTTTTTAAGGTGTTTTACAGTTTTATAAATAAATTGAGACTATGTTCATGGGATAATCCAATATTTAAATTACAAAAATCTTAATTAAGATCAGCTTATAAGTAAAGTGATTAAGAACTCACTTCCTTCACCAAGTTCACTTTTAACCTCAATAGTTCCGCCCATAGCTTCAACAAATTCTTTGCTTATGGCAAGCCCGAGTCCGGTGCCCTCTTTTTCTGTACCGGGAACTCTGAAATACTTATCAAATATTTTAGGTAAATATTTGGGGTCTATACCTATACCGCAATCTTTTACAGATAGTATTATCTTGTTGCCCGTCATATAAGCTGTTATTTCAACAACAGTATTTTCATAAGAATACCGTACAGCATTTGAGATCAGATTTGAGATTATCCACGTTGCTTTTTCTTTATCTGCCAAAACAGGAGATAAGTTTACTGAAGGGGCATATTTTATTGCTATTGATTTTTGTTCTGCAAGTTTTTGATTAATATCAATGGCTTCAATTATTAGAGAATTTACATCGCATAGTTCAATTTTAAGCTTGGTATTGCCTGTTTCAACCTGTGATATATTCAATAATTCTCCTGTAGTCCTAAGTAGCCTGTCGGTATCTTCCCTAATACTCTCAACAAGATTTTTTTGTTCTTCATTTAATTTTCCGGTCTGCTCATTATCAAGAAGCTGAAGGCTCATTTTCATTGAGGCTATCGGTGTTTTAAATTCATGCGATACTGTACCTATAAAATTAGTTTTAGCAAAATCCAGCTCTTTATAGGGAGTAATATTTCTGAGTATTATAAACGAGCCGATTTGTTTCTTTTCTTCCTCACCCGTAGGTGTAATATTAATAGGGACTAATTGTTTTTCAAAATAACTTTCTTTATTATCAGCATAAATTTTTATAGAAGCGTCTTTGTTTTCCCGCGTTTCTATTTTCTGCAGAAGCGACCGTATTAAGTCATTAGTAACTGCAACCTGTTCGGCTTGTTTTCCAATTACATCGTCTTTTTTTAGCCCCGAAATTTTTAGAGCCTGTTCGTTTATAAAAAGAATGATATTGTTTTCATTAAGCCCTATTACAGGATCAAATAAGTTATTAATAAGTGTTTCAATACGTTTTTTTTCCATCATTAGCTTTGCCAGGTTACTGTCGCTATATTCCTGTAATTTTTCGGCCATTGTATTAAATGACTTTGCCAATGATGAAAATTCATCGTGGCCTTTAAAATAAAGCCTTTGCGAATAATTTTTTGCAGCAATCTGTTGTATGCTGTCCGTTAGATTTTTAATGGGATTAGCTATGTAGCCAGGAAGGTTAACCAGTAAGGTGAATCCCATAATAAAGCAAAATGCACTTGTTATAGATATCCATAAAATGGAATTATCAGCAGTCTGGCTGGCAGTGTCACTTTTACGCAGAATAGCATCCATGTTAAGCTTCATAATATCATTCAGATCCTTTCTGATATTTGAAACAAACAGGTTATTTTCCGGCTGTGATTTAAGCTGATTAAAATGCGTTAGAAGATCCTGTGTTAATTCTCTTTCTCCAACTTCTGTAATATTCTTGTTTTGTTTTTGCAAAAGAGTTTCAAACTCTGTAAGATCTTCTTTGGTTATCTCAGGTTTGTCAATCATTTTATGCATGTTCCTTGTGTAGTCAAGCGAAATATAATTTGCCTGAAGTATATTTTTGGTATCCCGGGAAAGTAAATGTACCTGCCTGATAGCTAATGCTGATAACAGGGCAATGAAAAGGAAAAGTATTCCAACTGCCAGGGTTAGCTTGGTTTTAATTTTCATATGTTATGAAAGTATAATAAGGTCAATGTTACTCGAAGTTAGCTTATTTAGCAATGATTTAAATATATTGGTTGATAAAATTACTTTAAATAAAGTAATATGGGGTTTCCCAATACATATGGTTGTTATTTTACGGGCTTCTGCCTGCTCTGTTATGGCAGTGGCCACATGGCTGCTCTTTACCCGGATAATTTCAGCTCCTAGTTCTGTAGCAGTCCTAAAGTTATTAATAAGGTGCCTTTGTTTGTCAAGTGCAATTTTATCACCTCTTTCCTGTGGTGTTTCTACATAAAGTACATACCACTTGCTATGGTAGTAGTTAGCCAGCCTGGCCGTTTTTCGTATTACAGTTTTTGCTGTTGTATGATTACTGCTTATACATGCGAGAAATCGTTCCTGTTTTAAATTACCTTTAGTTACTTCTGTTTCAACTTTTCGTTCTACCTGGCTTGCTACCTCTTTTAAAGCAAGCTCACGTAATTGAAGAATATGTTCGGCTTTAAAAAAATTACTCAATGCAGCCTGAATTTTATCGGCAGTATATATTTTCCCTTCTTTAAGCCGGGTAATTAATTCATCGGCTGTAAGATCAATATTTACTACTTCATCTGCGGCTTTGAGTACACTATCGGGAATCCTCTCCTTAACCTCAATGCCTGTAATTTCTTTAATATCATCGTTAAGACTTTCTATATGCTGAATGTTTACTGCGCTTATTACATTAATTCCGGCATTCAGTATATCCATTACATCCTGCCAGCGCTTCTCATTTTTGCTGCCTTCAATATTGGTATGTGCCAGTTCATCTACTATAACAACTTCCGGACGAAGGTTAATAATAGCCTGCACATCCATTTCTTCAAGATGCTTTCCTTTATAATATAGTGATCGTTTTGGTACAACCGGAAGTCCCTGCAGTAAATCATGGGTTTCTTTACGGTTGTGTGTTTCTATAAAACCTACTTTAACGTCTATGCCATTGCGAAGTAGTGTATGGGCTTCCTGTAGCATACGAAAAGTTTTGCCTACACCGGCACTCATGCCGATGTAGACCTTAAACTTTCCTTTCCTGGATTTTTGGATCAGGTCAAGAAAACGCTTTGCATTTATATCTTTTTCCGTCATTAAAATGAAATTGCAAGTGCTGTAGTTATAAAAGTATTGGTATTAACTTGTTCACTTCCCTTTAGGAAAATATCATCTTTACTATTCAGGCTTCTTGCCTCAAGCCTCCATACTACATTATCATAAATATTATAATCGAAGTTGGCAGAGTAACCAAAAGTTTTAAAGCCATTATCTGTATCTATTGCAATTATTACTCCGTTTTTGTCGCTATAATATTCACCACGCACAGCAATAGCCATTTTGTTGTTTAAGTGATATTGTGCTATAATAACAGGAGAATACCAGGAGTTGTAGCCTTTACTGTCCTTAGATTTTTGTTCTGCACCAATATCAAATCCTGCAATCAGCCCAAATTTATCAGTAAACTGAAATTGTCCATACATATTATGGAAGTAACGCATACGTTTATCAATATCAGGTTTATCATTTCCTATAAAAGAACTGCTGTTAAGCGTAATTTTTGCGTTTGGCTTATAAGTTACCTGATGTCCGAAAGCTAATGTTTTATTGCCATCCGGCCTTTGTATGCGCTGCCATCCGTTAAGTACAAGTCCGCTCACAAACCACTTTCCGGAAGGGGAGGTATAAGAAATTTTAGCGCCGCTTTCGTAATAAGGAGAGTTATCGGCAAGCATGCTTCGGGTTAATGTCCAGCAGTCTTTACCTATTGCGCTTTCAAAACCAATGTGTGAAGCAAATATACCGGCATCAACCCATAAATCAGCATTTTTAGCCAGTTTAATACCTGCATTGGCTTCATAAATATTTTTTAATACACCTTCTTCGGCAGCAAGGTTTGCATTTGCATAGCTGCCTGCCATAAGTGCAAGGTTTGCCCTTACATAATTATTATTATAAGCAGCCTTAATAAATCCTAAATTAAGAGCTACTTCATTGTGGCGGTTATGTGAATAGAAAAACGAAGGGCGGGTATTATTTTCAGGCTCATTAAAGTCGTAGGCGTAATATGTTTCTACATATCCGCTTATTTTTAGGTTTGGTTTAATTTGAACGGGCAGTATTTTAATTGAATCTTCCTGTGCAAAAGCTCCAAATCCCACTAAATATAAAAAGGCAGTTATTTTTTGTTTGGTATTCATTATAAATTGTTTAATGCTAAGTTAAGTTTTAATACGTTTATTTTTTCAGTACCGAATAAACCTAAAAGAGGCTTTTCAGTATTTTCGGCTATGATGCTAAGAACTTTTTGTTCAGGCAGATTACGCACTTTTGCAATACGTTTTACCTGAATTTTTGCCGCTTCAACAGAAATATGCGGATCAAGCCCGCTGCCGGAAGCTGTAACAAGTTCAGATGGAATATCCTTACGTTCTATGCCGGGATTTTTAAGCATAAAAGTATCTATGCGTGCTTTAACTTCAGCCAGATAGTCAGGATTAGAAGGGCCTTTATTGCTTCCCCCAGAACCCGCACCGTTGTAATCTACAGCAGAAGGACGTGACCAGAAATATTTATCTTCCGTGAAACTTTGTGCAACATTCACATGATATGTTTTTTCCTTATCAGTAATTATTTCACCTTTTCCTTTATTAGGAACAAGCTGGGCTATACCAAGTATACCTAGGGTATAAAATCCGCAGAAGAATATTGCGCAGAACAGTGTAAGCCTTACGGCAGGTATGATATGATTTTTCATTTTTATAAAATTTAAATAAATAATGCTACAATAAGATCTATTACTTTAATACCTATAAATGGTACTATTACACCGCCCAGGCCATATATAAGCAGGTTCCTTCTCAATAAGGCAGAAGCCCCTATAGGTTTATATGCTACTCCTTTTAATGCCAATGGAATAAGCATGGGTATAATAATGGCATTAAATATTACTGCCGAAAGTATAGCGCTTTCAGGACTGTGAAGATTCATTATATTCAATCCCTGTAAAGCGGGTATTGCCGTAATAAACAGGGCGGGGATAATGGCAAAGTATTTAGCCACATCATTAGCAATACTAAAAGTAGTAAGGGTTCCCCTTGTCATTAAAAGCTGTTTGCCAATTTCTACTATTTCAATAAGTTTAGTAGGGTCATTATCCAGATCTACCATGTTACCGGCTTCTTTAGCTGCCTGGGTTCCACTGTTCATAGCAACACCCACATCAGCCTGGGCAAGGGCAGGAGCATCATTAGTGCCGTCGCCCATCATGGCAACCAGTTTACCCTGTTGCTGCTCATTTTTTATGTAGTTCATTTTATCTTCGGGCTTTGCTTCGGCAATAAAATCGTCCACTCCCGCTTTTTCGGCTATGTATTTTGCAGTAAGGGGGTTATCTCCGGTAACCATTACAGTTTTAACGCCCATTTTTCTTAATCGTTCAAAACGTTCTTTTATTCCTGTTTTGATTATATCCTGAAGCTCAATTACGCCCAGTACTTTTTCATTTTCGCAGACTACCAGTGGAGTACCGCCATTACCCGATATTTTATGTACTATCTGGGTTACATATTCAGGAAAAGCATTGCCGCTTTTCTCTACAATATTTTTGATAGCATCATATGCTCCCTTTCTTATGCGTGTATCGCCAAAATCAATCCCTGAACTTCTGGTTTCAGCCGTAAATTTTATAAATCTTGGATTTTCAATCTTAACCGAATGGGGATCGGTACCGGATAATTCAATGATGGACTTTCCTTCGGGTGTTTCATCAGCTAATGAACTCAGAACTGAGGCTTTTACAAATAGTTTTTCGTCAATACCTTCGGCCGCATGAAAATGAGTTGCCTTACGGTTACCAATAGTTATGGTACCGGTTTTATCTAATAGCAGTACGTCAATATCTCCGGCAGTTTCTACTGCTTTCCCTGATTTCGTAATCACATTGGCACGCAATGCCCTGTCCATACCGGCAATACCTATAGCAGAAAGCAATCCGCCAATAGTAGTAGGTATGAGGCATATAAATAATGATATAAATGCGGCTATAGTTATAGGGATATTTGCATAATCGGCAAATGGCTTAAGGGTTACACATACAATTATAAAGACTAGTGTGAAACCTGCTAATAGTATTGTTAAGGCTATTTCGTTTGGCGTTTTTTGGCGTGAAGCCCCTTCTACAAGAGCGATCATCTTGTCAAGAAAGCTTTCGCCCGGCTGGGTGGTAACCTGTACTGTTATTTTATCAGAAAGCACTTTTGTTCCACCTGTTACTGAGCTTTTATCACCACCGGCCTCACGTATTACAGGCGCGCTCTCACCGGTTATAGCACTTTCGTCAATTGTAGCCAAACCTTCAACGATTTCACCATCTGCAGGAATAATATCTCCGGTTTCACAGATAAAGAGGTCACCTTTCTTCAGGCTTGAGGATGATACCATATTAATTTCATTTACGTAGAGTTCTCCTACTGCCTCTATTTTTTTTGCAGGTGTTTCTTCCCTTGTTTTTCTAAGGCTGTCAGCTTGCGATTTACCTCTTGCTTCGGCAATAGCTTCAGCAAAATTTGCAAACAAAAGCGTAAATAAAAGTATTATAAATACTATAAGGTTATAAGTAAAGCTTCCCTGTGACTGCTCTCCGGTTAAAATCCACAGACATACGCAAAGCATTACAGCAGTACCTATTTCTACGGTAAACATAACCGGATTTTTTATGAGCGTAGCCGGATTAAGTTTTATAAAAGATTGTTTTAAAGCCTGTTTTACCAGATCGCCCTGAAACAAAGATGTATTTTGAGATTTCATTTCTAAGATAGTTTAATTTAACATTGAGAAATACTCTGAAATTGGGCCAAGAGTAAGGGCAGGGAAGAAGGATAATGCAGCAACGATAAATATTACCGCAAATATCATAAACCCAAATGTGGCTGTATCGGTTTTTAGTGTACCGGAGCTTTCAGGAACATGTTTTTTAGAGGCTAATATTCCGGCTATAGCAACAGGTCCTATTATAGGCAGGTATCTTGCTAACAGCATTACAATTCCACAGGCATAATTCCAAAATGGGGTATTGTCTCCAAGCCCTTCAAACCCGCTACCGTTATTGGCAGATGATGAGGTAAATTCATACAGCATTTCACTAAACCCATGATACCCCGGGTTAGCAAGCCATGCAGCATATTCTTCAGGGCTTCCTGCATATAAATAGCTGGCCATTGCTGTACCTGCCAAAATTAATAACGGATGCAGAAGGGCTACCATCATAGCAATCTTCATTTCTCGGGCTTCTATCTTCTTCCCTAAAAATTCGGGAGTGCGCCCAACCATCAAACCACTTATAAATACTGCCAGTATAATAAAAATGTAAAAGTTAAGGAAACCTACACCCACACCGCCATAAAAGCAGTTTACCATCATGCCTAATAAGGTAGTTACTCCTGTTATTGGCGTCATGCTGTCATGCATAGCGTTTACCGATCCGTTACTGGTACATGTAGTATAAGTTGCCCAGTTAGCCGATGCCGCCGACCCGAAACGTATTTCTTTCCCTTCCATGCTGCCCATATGTTGTGAGATTCCCATTTCGCTAATGGCAGGATTGCCATTCATTTCACTAATTACAGACGGAACAAGCAGTAATAAAAATCCTAATGTCATTACACCATAAATTGTCCATGCCATTTTCCTGCGTTTAAGTACATAGCCTAAAGCAAAAACCAGTGCTATCGGAATAAGAAATATGCTTACCGTTTCCACTATATTGGTTAAGTAGTCAGGATTTTCCATTGGATTGGAAGAGTTGGGGCCGTAAAATCCGCCCCCGTTTGTACCTAACTGTTTTATAGCTACAAAAGCGGCTACCGGGCCCCGGCTTATATTTTGTTCCTTACCTTCAAGGGTAGTAATGGTATCTTTACCTTCAAAAGTCATAGGAGTACTGTTAAAAACCAGTATTACTGCAGCAATTACGGCCAGAGGCAGCAGAATTCTGGTAGCAGAGCGTACCAAATAGCTGTAAAAGTTACCAAGCGTAGTAGCCGTTTTTTCTTTCATTGCTTTTAGTACCATGGCACAGATAGCAATACCAGTTGCTGCACTAATAAATTGCCATAGCATTAGAATTAGCTGCCCCATATAAGAAAGCGCAGTCTCTCCTGAATAGTGCTGTAAGTTGGTATTGGTAACAAAACTAACCGATGTATTAAAAGCAAGGTCTAAGCTCATTGAAGGGTTATTGTCCGGATTTAACGGAAGCCATGCCATGTTGGTTAATACAAGCATAGATAATATAAACCAAACCAGATTAATGGTAAGCAATGCCACCAAATGCTCTTTCCAGGACATTTCTTTGTTAGGATTAATACCTCCAATTTTAAAGAATAGCCTGTCTAAAGGATTAAAAATTTTATCAAGCCAGGTATTTTCGTAATTAAATACTTTACCTATATACCTGCCTAACGGAATGGCCAACAATAATACTAACCCATAGGTAATTATTATGCCTAATATTTCGCTGTTCATAATTTAAAATTTTTCCGGTTTAATTAATACATAGGCGATATAGCCAAAAACGGCTAATGCCAAAATAAATAATGCTGTCATAATGTATTTAAGGTTTTGATTTCTTTTTAATTGAAGAGTTAATTCCTGTATGAGTGCATTGCCTGAAGGTTTTGCTCTTTTAATTTGTTTGCCATTAGGAGCTTTAGTTCATCTCCCAATTCATCTTTAATATTGAGAATTTTTTCAGGCGCATTTTTTACTAAATTGCCTATAAATTCATTTTCAATACAGTACCTTGTATATGCATAGCCTTCCTTATAAAGAAGATTTATTATATTCATAAATTCCAATACTTCTTTTTTCTTTGCGTTATCTTTTAAAGCGGTAGTCAAATATGTTGCAGCACCAATCATTACCTCGTATGCGGTTTCTGATTCTGCATTTTCGTTTTCCTGAGCCTTTTTTCGTAACCATTTAATAATTGTCATTTTAAAATTTTTTATTTGCTATCCCTATTACCATTGTTATTCCATTTGTTTATTTATTTAATAAACAGGGCTTTATGTTTTTAGAAAATAAAAAACCCTATCAAAATAATAGGGTCTGTACTTTTAAAATGATAGGATATTAACCTATTTTATACTCATCTAGTTTCCTGTAAAGGGTAGTAAGGGCAATATTCAGCAATCTCGCTGTTTCAGTTTTGTTGCCATTCGTATAATTCAGCACCTTTTGGATATGAAGCTTTTCTGCCGATGCAAGTGAAAAAGCCGATAAGGTTTTTGTACCCTGTTCTTTGGGCTCTGGGTTTAATTGCTGTAACTCATAGGGTAGGCTGTCCGGAGTAAGTATAGTATTGTTTTCCAGTATTACACTTCTTTCCATTATATTTTTAAGTTCTCTTATATTTCCCGGCCAGTTATGAAGTTTTAGTAACTTTAAAAATTCTTTTGATATGCCGGTTATCTTTTTGTTAGTTTTAAGACTAAATATTTTTAAGAAATTTTCAGACAGTAATTCTATATCAGTGATCCTTTCCCTTAAAGCAGGGAGTTTAATATTAAATATTGACAAACGATAGTACAAATCTTCCCTAAACTGACCAGCTTCAATTTCTTTAAGCAAATCCCTGTTTGTAGCGGCAATAATTCTGACATCCACCTTTGTAACTTTGCTTTCGCCTACTTTAATAAATTCGCCATTTTCTATTACCCGTAAAAGTTTTGCCTGCAGGTCTAAAGGCATTTCTCCTATTTCATCTAAAAATATGGTGCCTTTATGAGCTTCTTCAAAGAGGCCTTTTTTATCTTTAATTGCGCCTGTAAAAGCACCTGCTTTATGACCGAACATTTCGCTTTCCAAAAGGTCGTGACTAAAAGCGGAACAGTTTATTGCCACAAAACTTTTGTCTTTCCTGCTGCCGGACTGGTGAATAGCATTGGCAAAAACCTCTTTTCCGGTACCTGTTTCACCTGTAAGCAGAACAGTAGTATCTACCGGAGCTACTTTTTGTGCAAGATCAATAGCTTCTTTTAATTTTTTAGATTCACCAATAATATTATTAAAAGAGTATTTGGTTTCTACACGGCTTTCAAGGTCAATTATACGTTTGGTAAGCCTGCGTTTATCTATAGCTTTATGAATTAGGGGTATAATTTTATTATTATCGTCACCTTTAACAATATAATCAAACGCACCATTTTTAATAGCCGTAACGCCGTCCGGTATATTGCCGTAAGCAGTTAGTAGAATAATTTCTGTTGCAGGAAATTTCTCTTTAAGGGCAATGACTAATTCTACGCCGTTTCCATCAGGCAGTTTAACATCACACAGAATAACATCAATATCATTCTGTTCTGCTTTTTTTAGCCCGGATTTACAATCGGCAGCCTGTAAAACGTCAAAACCTTCAAGGCTTATAATTCGTGCCATGAGTGTCCTAAGCTTTTCTTCGTCGTCTATAATAAGGATTTTGTTCACGAAGTATATAATTTTTTACAAAGATAGAAAGTATGCACTGATTTAGACTATTAGTTATTAAGAAGGAAATTACTATATAAGCTTTGATAAATTCTTAAACAATTACTTTATAGTATGTTTTATTACAAAATCAGGTTGTAATCGGCCTATCAATTAACTCCTTAAAGCTTAGAAAGCAGGAAAGAAACGAGAAAACCAATAACAGTAAAAATACCCACATAACTATGCCCTTTTTCAAAAGCTTCCGGTATCATTGTATCGGCGAGCATAGCCAGGATGGCACCTGCTGCCAGGGCAATTGTTGCCGCTTCGATAATGGGTGATAACTGACTAAAAATAACAAAACCGGCTATTGCTGCTAAAGCCGTGAGTAATGCAATTCCACTCCATATACCAAAAATAAATATTTTTGTACGGCCTGCGTTTTTCATTCCTACAGAACTTGATAATCCTTCAGGAAGGTTCGATATAAATATTGCAGCTACTGTGGCAGCACTTACAATGCCGCCCTCAATCATGCTTACACCGATTGCTATGGCCTCCGGAATTCCGTCAAGTAAAGCCCCTATAGCGATAGCAAGACCACTTCCGGAGTCTTCAGTTTCCGAAGGCTGCTGATCTTCAGAGCGTTTTCTGTGTTTAGCACCTTTTAATGAGAGTAGATAATTGAAAAAAGAGTATAAGCCACCTCCTGCCAGAAACCCTATTGAAGCTGCAGTCAGACCTCCTTTATTATAAGCTTCGTTCATTAGTTCAAAAGCTAAAGCAGAAGTGAGGACGCCGGCTCCAAATCCCATTATAACAGCAATTATTCGTTGAGGTATTTTTAGGTAATAGCCCAGAAGTGAGCCTATTAAAAGTGAAGACCCGGAAACTAGTCCCCATATACCTGCTTCCATCCATTTTTCCATATATAACGTATACTCAGTTTATTGGTTAGACAGTTAGTGGTGTAACTGACCTGATTTTATCTGATAAAAAGCTTATTGGTTTTTGCTGAAAACCAGTTTATATTTTAAGCTTTTATTCTTACGGTATATATTTCTATAATCTTTCTCTGTAGTCAAAGTGATATTCATGTTAATTGTTAATGAGTTATGAAGTACATAAATCTAAGAATTATTTATAAAATTCATTCATAACTAAATCATAACTTATATTATCGCTCAAATTCAAGAGTATAGGTAAAACTGTCAGCTTTATAATATCCTATGTTCCATTCCAGTGGCCTGCTTCCCGGATCATATACAAAACGCTTACGTTTTAATATAGGTTCTCCGCATTTAACTTCAAGTTTTTCTGCTAAAATTTCTGTAGCACTTATTGCACTAATTTCCTCTCTTGAGAGTTTTGCAATAGAATTATAATCATTTTCAAGTATTTCATATAACGGGCGTGAAAAATCTTCATTGCCGGTTAGTCCAATTCTTGGGTTAAAGTAAGATATAAAATACACAAATGGATATTCTTCTTTTCCGCGAAGCCTTTCTAATTTAAGTATTCTTGTATCTTGTTTAATGTCAAAAAATAAACAAAGCTCTTCATCAGGCTGTACCCAGCTTATATGTAACTCATAATTTTTTACGCTAATTCCTAAAGCTTTCATTTCCTGCGAAAAACTCATCCAGTTTTGTGCTTTAGAACTTACACCGGTTTTTGTTGCAAATGTGCCTACACCTTTTTTACGGACAAGTAATCCTTCATAGACTAATTTGTTAATAGACTGTCTTAGGGTACTGCGGGATATACCCAGTTGTTTGGAAAGATCTACTTCATTAGGAAACTTTACACCACTCTGATACGTGTCAGATTTAATCGCAGTTCTCAATTGTTCTTCAATCTGAACATGTAATGGAATAGGGCTGTTATGATTTAAATTTATCTTCATTATGTATGTATTCCCTTTTTAAATGTAAAATCAGGATTGGTATAAATGTCTATACAAAGTTAATTTATTTTTTTGCAATTTTTAAAACTCGTTTTGTAGTTTCATAACTATTGCTTTACTTTACAAAATCAATATGTATATACATATGTACATATATATTGATTTTTATATAAAAAAAATATTATGGCATTGTATTACTTAGGTATTGATGTAGGAGGTTCTCACTTATCGGGAGCGATTTTAAATTCAGAATCAGGATTGCTAGTTGCTAATTCTTATCAAAAGATAGCGATAGACCCTAATGGATCATGTGATGATTTCTTTACCGGATTCAAAAATTTAATTGATAAAATACTGGCAGAAGCTAGAATAAATTCAGATTCTTTAGCTGCTATGGGAATAGCAATGCCAGGTCCATTTGATTATAAAAATGGGATATCAAAAATTTATGGTGTTAAAAAATATGACGCTTTATTTGGGCTTAATGTTAAGCATGAATTAGAGAAAATAGCACAATTTCCTGTGTATTTTATTAATGATGCTGAGAGTTTTGCGTTTGGGGAGTATACCGCGGGAGCTGCAGCAAAAAGCTCTAAGAGTATAGTACTTACATTAGGTACGGGTTTTGGAAGTACATTTCTTATTGAGGGATCAGTACAGACTAAAGAAGGTAATGGTGTGCCTGAAAATGGATATTTATATAATATTCCATTTAAAGACGGTATTGCAGATGATTACTTATCTACACGCTGGTTTATTAATCAGTGGGAAAACCTAAATAGGGGAAGTATAGTAAATGTGGAAGCATTAACACTGCTTGCGGATCAAAATGATACTGATGCTCTTAGAATATTTGATGCGTTTGCAAATAATTTAGCTAGTTTTATTAAGCCATGGCTTGATGCATTTAAACCTCAAAACCTTGTTCTTGGTGGAGGAATAGCAAAAGCAGCCCCTTATTTTATAGATATTCTATCTTCTAAGCTCAATTTGCAAAATACCTTAGATATAAAGATATGCCAATTGTGGGAGGAAGCCGCTATTATTGGCGCTGCAACCCATGCAAAAAACAGTTTACAAATTAAGGTTGAAAAACAAAATACTGAATGGCGTAAAACCCAGCAGTTTCTTGCACCTGTAAAAAAAAGCATACAGCAGGAGTATTATGATCTTTATCCTTCTTTTCCATTAGGAAACAGTAAAATAGCATCGGGTGCTTTAGCACTGGCAGAATGGATAGCAAATCATAAGGCGGTTATTATAGACGGATATGTTGGTGTTTTTTGGGACAATGTAGTAAAATCCATTGATGCCGAGTTGGTTAAACTTGGAAAAAAAGCAAGATGGTTTCATGTTGATGCAGCGCTAAAGTCAGCCAAAGAACTTGATGAAATGCTGGAGCCCTATTTGGGAGGTGATGATCCGCTTTTTGGTAAAATTACGGATAAAAACTTAGTAGATTGGTTTGACACAAACAAGTTGTCTCATATACAGCAGGATGCTTTGGCCGATATAAATATAATAATAGGTAGCGGTTCAGTACTTTCGGGCTGGGATGCGCCAATAGTATATTTTGACCTGCCTAAAAATGAATTACAATTCAGGGCCCGTGCCGGCATGGCTGGTAATCTCGGCGTAGAAAATAGAATAGACAACCGCCGTACTTATAAACGATTCTTTTTTATAGACTGGGTTGTACTCAATAAGCATAAAAATGATATATTTTCGAAAATAGATCTCATGGTAGATGAGCAGCGTCCTGATGAATATCTGTTTATAAAAGGAAATGATTTAAGGAACGGGCTTGCTGCTATGGCTACTAATGTGTTTAGGCCGAGGCCATGGTTTGAGCCTGGTGCATGGGGAGGAACCTGGATGAAAGAGCACATGGATGGTCTTAACAAAGATGTTGATAATCTGGCTTGGTCATTTGAACTTATGGTGCTTGAAAATGGTTTGCTATTTGAAAGTGACGGCTATTTGCTTGAAGTTTCTTTTGATACTATAATGTTTTCAAATTATAAAGACGTTTTAGGAGACTGTGCCGAAACATTTAAATATGATTTTCCAATACGTTTTGACTTTTTAGATACGTTTGATGGTGGTAATCTTTCTATTCAGTGCCACCCTGGTACAGAATATATTAAAGAGCATTTTGGGATGCCTTTTACTCAAGATGAAACGTATTATATTCTTGATTGTAAAGAAGACCCGGTAGTATATTTAGGATTTCAGGAAGGCATAAATCCACAGGAGTTTAGAGATGCACTTACTTACAGCCAGAAACATGTAGAAAAGCTTGATGTAGATAAGTATATACAAAAATTCAAAGCAAAAAAACACGATCTTTTTCTTATTCCAAATGGTACAATTCATGCATCAGGCAGTAACAATATGGTACTTGAAATTAGTGCTGCTCCTTACATATTTACCTTTAAAATGTACGACTGGCTTCGTTTAGATCTTGATGGCAAACCAAGACCTATTAATATAGAGCGCGGTATGGAGAATCTAAATTTTGAGCGAAGTGGTGATGTGGTTATAAAAGAGCTTATTTCTCAACCTTATTTGTTAGTTGAAAATGATGAGTATACTATAGAACATCTCCCTACGCATCCGGTACATTTTTATGATATTTATCGTTACCACATTACAGGTAAAGCATATATCGAAACAAACAATAAATGCCATGTTTGGATGATTGTAGAAGGTCAGTCAGTAAAAGTAGTAACCGAAAACGGCATTAGCCAGATATTTAATTATGCCGAAACATTTGTAATACCCGCATCGGCAAAAAGCTATACTATTTATAATCTTAGCCCCGTCAGCAATGTAATTATGGTAAAATCATTTGTTAAGTAGAACCACGGTTGTAGTACAAATCAAAAAAATAACTATTTTATATTTACATATGAAAAATATTTCAAGCTTCTTATTTATAGCTGCTATGGTCTTTACATCGCAAGCTATATTTAGTCAGAAAACAAATAAAAAATTATCAGACTATGTAGATCCAAATATTGGTACTGCCCATAGCCGATGGTTTTTTTACACACCTGCCGCTATGCCTTTTGGTTTGGCAAAACTGGGCCCGTCTACAAATGCGCATCTAGGTAATGAACAGGGATGGGAAGCTACCGGTTATGATGACAGGGATACTTCTATAGAAGGTTTTGCATGTTTGCACGAATTTCAGATTGGCGGTATAGTAGTTGCACCATCGGTGGGTGCTTTGCAAACTATACCCGGCAGTCTTGACAATCCTGATGAAGGCTACAGATCAAGGTTTGACCGTAAATATGAATATGCCACCTCTGGTTATTATTCAGTTTTATTAAAAGACTATAAGATAAAGGCGGAACTTACAGCTACAAAAAGGGTAGGATTTCAAAGATATACTTTCCCTAAATCATCCCAATCAAATATTATTTTTGATATTGGCAACAGGCAGGGTGAAAGTGGGGCTGTTAAAGAGGCAAAAGTTACTATTACTAAGGACGGAAGGATAGAAGGTTATGTTATAACCATTCCTGAATATGTGAAAAAATATCAGGCAGGTGCAGATGTTGCTATGTATTTCTCGGCTGTTGTAGATAAAAATCCGGTTTCTTCAGGAGTGTTCAGTAAAAAAGGAACTCAGGCAGGTGCAAAAGAAATTGCGGGTGAAGGCGCAGGAGCTTATTTAACTTTTGATACTAAAGAGAATGAAACGATTACCGTTAAAATTGGATTATCATATACATCTGTAGCAAATGCCCGACTTAATCTTGAGACAGAAGCTAAAAACCTGAGTTTTGATAAAGCTAAAAAGCAAAGCCTGACGACATGGAATGATTATTTAGGAAGAATAACTGTAGAAGGTAAAAACGAAGCGGATAAAATAAAGTTTTATACAGGATTATACCATGCACTACTTGGACGTGGACTCGGAAGTGATGTTAATGGTGCCTACCCGATGAATAACGGTAAAACCGGGCAGATACCTTTAGATGATAAAGGCAAGCCACAATATAATTATTATAATACTGATGCTATCTGGGGAGGCTTCTGGAATTTAACCCAGCTATGGGCACTGGCTTATCCTGAATATTATGCCGACTGGATACAAGCCCAATTGCTTGTTTATAAAGATGCAGGCTGGCTTGGCGATGGTATTGCATCAAGTAAGTATGTGTCGGGTGTAGGTACAAACTTTACAGGTCTTGCTATAGCATCTGCTTATAACTGCGGAATTACAAATTATGATGTTGATGTAGCCTATGCGGCAGCTCTTAAAAATGAACTTGAATGGAAGGATAGAATAGAAGGAGCAGGGAAAATGGATGTGAAGCAGTTTGTAGAACATGGCTATTCACCTCAAATTGATACTATTGGTTTTGATACAGTTGCAAATGGATCAGGATTTTCTGCCTCACATACTTTAGAATATTCATATAGTGCTTTTGCTGTAGCGCAATTTGCCAAAGCATTAGGCAAAACTAAAGATTATGAACAGCTTATGAAACTGTCGGAAGGCTGGAAATTATTATATGATAAGGAAACTAAATTCATTAGGCCTAAAGATGCCAATGGTAATTTTGTAGCAAATTTTGATCCATCACAACCCTGGAGAGGATTTCAGGAGGGCAATGCATGGCAATATACTTTTTATGTACCTCACGCTGTTGAAGAGTTAGTAAGCACATTAGGTAAAGATACCTTTAATGATAGGCTTGAAAATATATTTGAGATATCTCAGAAAAATGTATTTGGCGGCGGAACTAAAATTGATGCATTTGCAGGGCTATCAGGATTTTATAATCATGGGAATCAGCCTAATCTCCATATTTCATGGATGTTTAATTTTTCGGGTAAACCTTATCTAACCCAAAAATGGGTACATGCAATATGCGATGAATTTTATGGTACGGAAGGTATTCACGGATACGGATACGGTCAGGATGAAGACCAGGGACAACTGGGTGCCTGGTATGTTATGTCTTCTATAGGTCTGTTTGATGTAAAGGGGCTAACAGAGATTAATCCATCATTTCAGGTAAGCAGTCCGTTATTTGATAAAGTTACTGTTAAACTGCCGAAAGGTTTAAACAGAAAGCCTTTTGTTATTGAGGTAAGCAATAATTCTAAGACTAATGTTTACCTTAAGGAAGTACAATTTAACGGCAAAGATTTAAGCAAATTATCTCTGGATTTAAAAGATATTGCAAAAGGGGGTTTTGTAAAAATGAAAGTTGGATCGGCACCAAGTCAAAAATGGTCTAATTAGAGAAATTAAGATTATGCAAAAAAAACAATCTGCAATACAACTTTTACCCGTTTTATTTAGCTTTTTTATAATGGGTTTTTGCGACCTCGTGGGTATATCGGTTACTTATGCACAAGCGCAGTTTAACTGGACAGAAACTCAGGCAGGATTTTTACCTTCATTAGTTTTCCTGTGGTTTTTTATATTATCCATTCCTGCTGCTATGGCGATGGACGTATATGGTCGAAAAAAAATGGTTTTATCAGGATTGTTTTTTACTCTTTTAGCTACTCTTATACCTGTTGTAGTTTTTACTGAAACAACATGTTATATTACATTTATACTGTTAGGTATTGGTAACACTATACTACAGGTGGCTGTAAATCCATTGCTTACAAACATAATTAGTGGAAAACAGCTTGCCAGTTATGTTACACTGGGACAATTTATTAAAGCTATATCATCATTTATAGGGCCAATACTGGTTGGTTTTTTTTCACTCCGATACGGTTCATGGGAGAAAAGTTTCTATATATACACAGCTTTGACATCATTGTCGTTATTGTGGCTTTTTTTTACCAGAATAGAAGAAGGTGTAACAGAAAAGAAAACTGCAAGCTTTACCAAAACTATTGGATTGCTTAATAATAAAAATATACTATTAGCTTTTATAGGCATCTTGTGTATTGTAGGAATTGATGTTGGTATGAATACCGTAACACCTAAATTACTTATAGAGCGAGTTGGGTTGGCTAAAGAAGCTGCAACATATGGGTCAAGCTGGTATTTTGCTGCCCGTACTATAGGTACCATTTGTGGTGTATTTTTATTAAGTAAGTTTTCTGTAAAATATTTCTTTAGGGTAAATATGTTTATTGTAATGCTGTCACTTGTAGGGCTGTTATTTGCAAATGAAAAGGCTTTAATACTCTTTTTAGTATGTATAATAGCTTTTACGTCTTCAAGTATTTTTGCTGTTATATATACATTAGCCCTTAGGTCTAAACCCCTCCTTACAAATGAAATATCGGGGCTTATGATTACCGGTGTGGCAGGTGGTGCTATAATACCCCCTCTCATGGGTTTAGCTACTGATATGGCACGATCACAACAGGGAGCTGTTGGGATAATATTATTATGCGGTGCATATTTGCTATATTGCTCTTTTAAGCTTGGAGTCAGTACTCAAGATGCCTGATTAAATAATTCTGCTATATTTTTTACATTTGGATGGTTGTTGGCTCTGCATATTAAAGGTCATACTATCTAGAAATCTATAAATTTTTCGAAAACTATATTTAAGTTTTTTTAAGTTTAGTCTTAAATAAAATTATAATACACCTATGTTAATAAAGGGTCAGATTCTTATTCGAATACTTTATTAAACATTCCTAATAGGGCGCTTAGTTTTTAGGTAGCCCTATATTTTTATTTTACTAAATATCTATACCTGTATGACGCTATTATAGATCTTATAATATACCCTAAATGCTAAACTATAAGAAAATTTGTTTAAAATATAACATTTTGGTTTTATGAAAGATTATATTTGTTAAGATTGCGCATACCTAAAAATAAGGTGACTCTTAATCAAACAGCAGTTAGCTAATTTAGAAACGAATTATTTACTAATGGAACATAAATCAACACAAATTTTGAAAGAAAAAAAAGAATCAATTCTTGAACTTTGGATTACTAAACAAATGGCTCAGGATAGTTATTTTAACGCAGAAGATCAAAAAGAAGATTCTGAAGATTTTCTTAATGCATTTTTAGGGACTATAAATGAGTCTGTTATTAATGATCAAAATGGTAAAGGATTTGAAAAAGTACACGATATTCTTATGGGAATATCTGTTTCAAGAGCTAAACGGGGATTTACACCTCGGGAAACAGCTATTTATATGTTTACATTTAAAGAGGCTTTATTAGAAGTGCTTTCAAAAGATATTTCTGATCCTGCAAAACTGTATGAAGACAGCCTGAAAATTAGTAAGATTATTGATAATATGGCTATTCTTACTTTTGAAGGATATATTAAAGGGCGTGAAGATGTAATTGCAAGACAGACTGACGAGATAACAGAAATATCTACACCGGTTATACGCGTATGGGATGGTGTTGTTGCCCTTCCTATCATTGGCACGCTTGACAGCGCAAGAACACAGGTAGTGATGGAAAACCTGCTTCAGCAAATAGTTGAAACCAGTAGCACTATCGCTATACTTGATATATCAGGAGTACCGGCAGTTGACTCGCTTGTAGCCCAGCATTTAATTAAAACGGTAAGTGCCACAAGATTATTGGGAGCTGAATGTATTATTAGCGGCATAAGGCCGGAAATTGCTCAAATAGTTGTACATTTAGGAATAGACCTTTCAAATATAATAACCAAATCTACATTGGCGAGTGCATTACAGGCTGCATTTAATATGTTGCAGCTTGAGGTAAATAACAAAAAAACAACTTATATAAACAGGGTAGATTAATGGAAAGAATTCCAATTCTTAAAATGGGTGATTTTTTATTGGTCACCATTCAGGTAGATTTGTACGATCAGCTGGCCGAAAATCTGGAATCTGATTTAGTAAACTCTGTAAAAAAATTCAACTCTAAAGGAGTACTTATAGATATTTCCTCTGTTTCTATTATTGATTCATTTATGGGGCGTATACTCGGTAACATTGGTGTAATGTCCAGAATTATGGGTGCCCAGTCAGTTATTGTAGGCATGCAGCCTGCTGTAGCTATGACTTTGGTAGAACTTGGACTCACTCTTACAGGTGTTTCTACTGCACTTAATGTTGAAAAAGGTATGGAACTTTTGCGTTCTAAAATTGTATTAAGTGAGGGCAAAGGTTATTATGATAACAACAACACTGAGTAAACAGGATTTCTTAATTGTTCGGGACCAAGATGTGATTCCTTTCAGGAATCAGGTTAAGGAAGCCGCAGTAAAGGTTGGTATGGGAATATTGAACCAGACCAAGTTGATAACTGCTGCAAGCGAACTTGTGCGTAACCTCCTTAAATATGGTGGTGGCGGTACAGCTGAGATTGAAGTAGTAAATAATGGAAGAGAAAATGGAATACGGCTTGTTTTTAAGGATAATGGGCCCGGTATTCAGGATATTGACCTTGCTATGAAAGACGGTTTTAGTACAGGAAAAAGCCTTGGTTTAGGTCTTCCTGGAACTAAAAGGCTGGTGAATGAATTTAATATACAATCTGCTGTAGGTGAGGGTACTATAGTTACAATAATAAAATGGAAGAATGGATGATACCGTTTTCTTTAATTATAAAATTGAAGACAGGAGTTATGTATCCTTTGTAAAAAGAGAAATTCATAACATGGTTGTGGCAGAGGGTTTTAGTACACAAAAGATCGGCGAGATAGATATAATTGTATCAGAAGTTACCTCTAATCTTGTAAAATTTGCGCAGGAAGGAGAATTAATTTATCGTATCTGCAATGATGAAAACGGTTGTTTCTTCGAAATGTACTGTCTTGATAACGGTAATGGCATTCGAAATCTTTCACAAATGATCAAGGATGGGATTTCTTCTTCAAATACATTAGGACAGGGATTAGGAGCTATAAACAGGCTTAGTGATAATTCTGCTATATATACGTTGCCTGAATGGGGAACAGTTGTGTACAGTAGAATATATAAAAATCAGGTAACATTAATCAATACTAAAAAACATTTTGAACTGGGTGCTGTACAGGTATGTTACCCTGGTGAAAAAGTATGCGGTGATGCATACCATATAAAAAAAATAGGTAACGGCTATCAGTTTTTTATGGGCGATGGATTAGGTCATGGCAGTAATGCGAATGAAGCCGCTCAGGAAGCTGTAACTGCTTTTCAGGAATGCAGGGAAAAAAGCCCGTCTGAAACCCTTAGATATATACACCAATGTGTAAAAAAAACACGAGGACTTGTGTGTACAATAGCTTATCTGGATTATGAATCTCAGAAATGGCATATATGTGGCATTGGAAATATTTCCACTATTCTTTATACTGGTATAACCAGCAAAAATTATACACCATATAACGGTATTCTTGGGCATAACATTCCAAGAACACTTAATAATTCTGTTATGGACCTTGAAAGGTACCAAACCCTGATAATGCATTCTGACGGCTTGCGTACCCGATGGAACCTTAGTGATTTACCGGGCCTGCTAAAATATGACCCTAATATAATATCTGCTGTGCTTTATAAAGATAATGCCCGATACAATGACGATATGTCTGTAATTGTGGCTAAAATAAATCTATAAGATGAAGGAAATTGTGCATATCGGCCTTGATAACGAAATGGATCTTATTCTGGCGCATAAACGTGCTATAAAGCTTGCAGAACTATGTGGATTAATCTCATCAGCCCAAACAAGGTTTGCTACAGCGGTTTCTGAAATTGCACGATGTTCTATATCAAATGGTAAAAATTCTTATCTTATTTTAGGTATTAGTTTTTTAAGTGGCGGAAAAAAAGACATTACAGCTATAATATATGATGATGTAGATTTAGAAAAAGCTAATCCGGAAGCTTATGCTTATGCTTCTAAGCTATCGCATAATATTAAAACTCAGATAAGCAATAAAGTATATCAAACCATTTTAAGTGTAAAAATTCCATATTCTGGTATTATATCTGAAAATCGTATAGCTTCTTTTAAAGAGCATTTTACAAAAGAGACCTCACTATCACCTTATGATGAACTGCGTAAGAAAAACATGCAGCTTATCGAACTTTCTGAAAAACTTAGCGAAAGTGAAGGTAAATACCGCCAACTTACTGACACACTTCCATTAATTGTTTTTTCAGTTGGAGTGTCAGGCATTATAACCTTAAGCAACAGGAGAACTAAAGAAATATTTGGTGCCCAATTTGATAATTTCTATCCTACTACTATCAATACAATATTTCACTCTAATGACAGCGCAATAGTAAGTAAAGGTTGGGAAATGTCACGTAAAAAAGGGATTATCTATACAGGGCAGGCCCGTGTTGAGGTAAATGAGAAATATGTCTGGCATCTTATATCTATAGTACCGGATAATGATGAAAAGGGCGACGTAACAGGCCTCATAATTTCAATGGTAGACATTCATGCCCAAAAGCTTATTGAAGAGACATTAAAAGATAATAAAGAACTTAGACAAGTGCAGGAAAGCCTTAAAACCTCAAATGAAGAGCTTTCCCGAAAAAATAAAGAATTAGAGCAATTTGCATATATTGCCAGCCATGATCTTCAGGAGCCTTTGCGTAAAATAAGAAATTTTACTTCTTTAGCAGAACGATATCTTACGCCTGTAGAAAAGGAAAAATTGTATTTTGATAAAATAAATGCATCTGCAGAGCGTATGTCACGCCTTATAAGCGATGTTCTTAATTATTCAAAATTATCTTCTACTGAAAATGAGTTTTCGGAAGTAGACCTCAATATAGTTGTAGAAGATGTAATCAGTGATTTCGAATTTCTGATTGAAGAGAAGCGCGCAAATATTACAATTGATGAGCTTCCTGTTATAAAAGGTATTTCTGTACAGTTAAGCCAGTTATTTTATAATCTTATAAGTAATTCCTTAAAATTTGTAAAAGTAAGCCCTGAAATAAAGATAGCTTATGAGTTTTTAGCTGAAAATATTACGCAACAGTCAGGAAATTTTCACAAGATATCTATAACTGACAACGGTATTGGTATAGATGACAAATACTTATCTAAAATATTCACTATTTTTAAGAGGCTTCATCACCAAAGTGAATATGAAGGCACAGGAATAGGGCTTGCTTTGTGTGAAAAGATTGTCAATAACCACGAAGGAACTATTCATATAAACAGTGTACCAGATTTAGGTACAACAATAGATATTTTTCTACCTGCTGCAATACGATAAAAGCTTTGTATAAATCTGGAGTTTATAAAAATAAAGTGTTGTCTTTCTGCAATATTGTAACGATTAATTATTTGATTTTTTTGCAGCGTATAGCCCTCCCGCAAAAAGAACAATTGCTAATCCTAAATAAATAAAGCCCTGCTGTTTTCCGGACTCATTAGACGCATCAATCTTGATACCCAAAAAGTTAATTTCTTTAGTACTGTCGGCTATTTTATTTACTCCTATATATCCAACACCTAAACTGATAACAATTAGTATTATACCTATTATTTTTGAAGCATTCATTTTTTTTGGTTTTAATGTTTCTCTAATTTAAAAAAAATAATCTGAATAGGAATCAAGATGTTTAGTTTTATAATTTTTTTATGTAAGGGAGAGAGATATAGAATCTCTAA
Organism: Flavobacterium sp. NRK1; assembly: GCF_024054175.1. Classification (GTDB taxonomy): domain Bacteria; phylum Bacteroidota; class Bacteroidia; order Flavobacteriales; family Flavobacteriaceae; genus Flavobacterium. The sequence goes on along the minus strand of NZ_JAMXLA010000001.1, from coordinate 3,546,617 downwards.
ATTAAATTATTTTAAGGATGTGATTATAATTCAACTTTAGAATTATATAAATTAAAGCGTGCAACTTATCGGTAATAAAGATAGCATAAAGAGTGTCCTTTCGATATTATATAATCTGCGAAAAGCTATCTTAATAAGAATTATCTCGATAATTTAGTAACAGTTAGTTTATCAAACCTTTAACGGATATTTACCACACCTGCTTCTTATGTCATTGTAATTTTAAGTTTTTCACAATAAAACTTATAATTATGGAAAAGGAAAATACCATAAGCCGCCGTCAGGCGCTAGGCAGCATCGGTGCAGTAATTGCCACTACAGTTGTTAGCCCCGCTGTAGCTAAGGGGCTTGAACACAATAATACTCCGTCTAATGCAGGAGAAGATCCCACCACAAAATATCCGCAGCCACCTTTTAAAGAACAAAAACAGTCCTGGCCTGGGCTTGCAGGCAAAATGGATCCAAAACCCGATCATGGTGAAAAAAGTTATAAAGGTTCCGGCAGGCTAAAAGGCCGTAAGGCACTGATTACCGGTGGAGATTCAGGTATGGGAAGGGCCGCTGCAATTGCTTATGCACGTGAAGGTGCCGATGTAGCTATTAATTATTATCCTAATGAGGAAGAAGATGCACAGGAGGTTATCAAACTTATAAAGGCTGAAGGCCGCAAGGCCATAGCTATTCCCGGTGACTTGCGTGATGAGGCATTTTGCAAAAAGCTTGTAGAAGAAGCGGTTAAAGGCCTTGGTGGGCTAGACATTGTAGTAAATAATGCGGCACGCCAGCAAACTCAGGAATCTATTATGGATATCACTACGGAAGCATTTGACGCTACCATGAAGACAAATATTTACGCACCCTTCTGGATCATAAAGGCTGCATTACCACACTTAAAACCAGGCGCAAGCATTATAGGAACATCTTCTGAACAGGCATATGACCCAAGTGCCGAATTATATGACTATGCTCAGACAAAAGCAGCCACAACCAATTATATTAAATCATTGGCAAAGCAGTTGGGGCCAAAAGGTATAAGGGTTAACGGGGTAGCACCAGGCCCAATATGGACACCGTTACAGGTTAGCGGCGGCGCTACTATGGAAAAGCTAACCCAATTTGGAGGAGACACCCCTATGGGCAGGCCGGGGCAACCGGCTGAATTAGCTTCTATTTATGTACAGCTTGCAGCTAATGATGCAAGTTATGCTACCGGACAAATTTACGGCGCAGCCGGCGGAGGCGGACAACCTTAAATTAGTTTTTATAAATAAAAATCACAACAATATGAAAACAATAGCTATAATATTTTTAATGTCCCTGGACCTTGTTTAGTGCGGGCAAAGTGAGAAAGGAAAAGACGATCATCCGTACAATGCTTCGGAAACCGGCACAAAAAAAGTACCGGGAGGTGGGGTATCCTACGGGTCTGATGGGGATGCCGAAACGAGAACAGCTAACAGGGATATTACCCAACAGGATACGTTAAATGATACGACCCGGAAATTTCCGCCTCCCTCGGAACGAAATGAAGTTACACCGCCAGAAGTAACTAAACCTAATTAAATACTAATCAAAAATAAATTGTTATGTCAGTAATTCAAAACGACCATTCGGAAGGGCCTGTTACAAAGGCTATCGAGAACCAGACTTCAAAACTACCATCAGACCTGTTTTTATGGGCTGCTCTTGGCTCTATGGCTGCATCAGCTACGTTAAAATGCCTGGGTAAAGATAAATCAGCATTGTTTGTAGGTCAGTGGGCCGCACCTTTTCTGCTTCTCGGTGTATATAATAAAATAGTAAAGACCGAAGGCCACGACAATAAATCGAGACCTTCAAAAAGACTGGAGTCGTATCCCGCCGAGGCGCACCCGATAAGTGATTATTCAGAGCCTGAAAACGATATCACATTATAACAGAAAGCCGGATTCCGGCTTTCTTATTTTCTAAACATCAAACAAAAATACTATGGAAAAGAAACATGCATTGATAACCGGTGCCACAAGCGGTATTGGCTACGAACTCGCTAAATTACTTGCAGAAAATGGATATAGCTTGGTGCTGGTAGCCCGTAATGAAAAAAACCTGAACGAAGTGGCTGCTGAACTTACACAGCTAAATAGCAACATCCATACACATGTTATTGCAGCCGACCTATTTGAAAAAGAAGCTGCCCAAAAAGTGTATGATAAAACTACAGAACTTGGTATTGTGGTTGACATTCTTGTTAACGATGCCGGGCAGGGTGAATGGGGCAGGTTTATTAAAACCGATCTGGAAAGGGAAATAGACCTTGTACAGCTAAATATTATTTCGCTGTTGAGCCTTACCAAATTTTATGTAAGAGAAATGGTTGCTCGCGGCAATGGAAAGATATTGCAATTAGCCTCATCGGTATCTAAAGCGCCATCTCCTTATCTCTCTGTTTATGCTGCAACTAAGGCGTTTGTGCTATCATTTACAGAAGCACTTGCAGAAGAATTAAAAGAGACCGGAGTAAGCATTACTGCGCTTCAGCCGGATGCTACAGATACGGATTTCTTCCATAAGGCAAAAGCCGAAAATACGGTAATTTATAAAGAACAGGATTTGTATTCGCCCGCTGAAGTAGCACATGCTGGATATGAGGCACTTATGAATGGTGACTTAACTGTTACGCCGGGCGCCATGAACAAATTTCAGAAAGCGTTAAATACCGTAACACCCGATAAAATGATTACGGCTAACATGGAGAAAAAAATGGAGTCAAGCATGGAGCCCGATGGCAGGCAGGAGAGTTCACACCCGGCGTCGCAGCGTGAGAGAAAGGCCATTAATGCAAGCAAACAGGGTATTAATGGCGATTATTAATCCAAATCCTTGCAGCTATGAGCGACCCGATAAATGATCAGCTAACCAGCGGCAGCCACTATTCTTACTGGAATGAAAGCAGTGCATTGCTTGAATATAAAACTCTGCAAAGCAATTTAATTACAGATGTACTGATAGTGGGAGGTGGCATTGCCGGAGTTACTACAGCCTACTGTCTTGCAAAATCAGGCAGAAAGGTGGTGCTTTTAGAAGACGGCTGCCTGGGCAGTGGTGAAACAGGCAGGACAACGGCGCAAATAACATATGCGCTGGACGACAGGTATTATGACCTTATAAAAATATTTGGAGAAGAAAAAGCAAGGCTTGCCGCCGAAAGTCATAAACATGCAATACAATGGATTAAAAGTGCGGTAGTTACTGAGGGTATTGACTGCAATTATAAAGACGCAGAGGGCTTTTTGTTCTTAGACCCAACTGATAAGTCTGAAAACCTTGAAAAGGAATTGGAGGCTACCCAAAAATTGGGTTTGCCTACACAGGTGATATCTGAGATTCCAGGGTTGCCATTAAAGCCTAATAAACAGGCAATACGTTTTCCGGACCAGGGTCAGTTCCATATATTGAATACCTCACAAGGCATGCAGATTCTTTCATCCGTATGGGGGCGAAATATATACCAACACACATGTTGATGAAATTTCCAAAACAGTTGCTAAGATGATGGACTATACTATAAAGGCCAATCATATTGTGGTGGCTGCCAATTCGCCTGTTAATGACAAAATTACTATGCACACTACAGTGCTTGGGGTGTATGGCATACAATATGACAACTTTCCGCTGCATCAATGGTTTGATAAAGGCATCCAGATTAAAGGCGGTCAGGCACCCGTTCACAATTACATCGACCATCTTATAGAACTGGTTGCAACAGGAAAGGTAGTACTTGACGATATTATTACGCACAAAGTACCACTGAGTGAAGCAACAAAAATGTACGATATTTTTAATAATAAAGAAGATAATTGCGTAAAAGTTGTGCTAAAGCCTTAATGACTACTTTAACTTTAAAGATTTTACATAAAAACAGCCTTCGGTTTGAAGGCTGTTTTTATTTTTTCAGCAGTTGTTTTAATCGTAAGGCGTTAAAGGCGGCATACCCTTTTTCGTCGTTGTCAAAATACACATAAACATCGTTATTGTTGCCCAGCCATTCGCGGCAATTGTCAGCCCATTTGTTAAGGGTTTCATCGGTGTAGCTTCCTTTATACTTGCCTTTAGGGCCATGAAGACGGATGTACACAAAGTCTGCCGTAATTTTTATGGGTGACAGGTGTCCGCCCAGTTGGTAAATACAAAAGGCACAATTGTATTTTTTCAGCAACGCATCTACTTCAGCATTATACCATGTGTTATTACGGAATTCAAATACATAGCGGAAATCCTTTGGCAGGATATTCAGGAAATTTTCCAGCCTTTCGGTGTCTACTTCCCAGCCCGGTGGCAGCTGGAAGAGGATAGGCCCAAGCTTTTCTTTGAGTTCAGATGCATTTGAAAGGAAATTGTCAAGGGTTTCACCGGTATCCTTTAGCTTATTATAATGGGTTATATATCGGTTTGCCTTTATTACATAAATAAAATCATCACCCACATTATCGTGCCATTTTGCGAAGGTTTCTTTTGTGGGGATGCGGTAAAACGAGGCATTTACTTCAACTGTATTAAAATGTTTTAGATAATAGTCGAAATGGTCTTTTACCTTAATATCATCCGGATAAAAAGTGCCGCGCCAGTGTTTATATTGCCATCCGGAAGTACCTATGTATAATTTACCAGCCACTATCTAATTCTTACAGTTGTTACTTAATTCCTAATAGTTATCAATCGCTGCAAGCGAAAATATAATAGTAGCTATGAGCAAGCTTTATTATGGCCTTAAAGAGGCATGAATGCGTTACTATTATACCTAATCTTGGCAGCCTTAGCACGATTGTTCTCTATATTTACACTTTAGATATAGTCTATTCGCCTTCAGCAGCTTCAATGTTTATGCTGTTGTAGGCTGCATCCGAAAGCTTTGTATCAGCCTCCTTTTCTTCCTCAAGGGTTTCCTGTAACAGGGCCGCAACTTCATTTTCACCTAATATTTTAGCAAACGCTGCAAGAGTGCCATAGGAAGCAATTTCGTAGTGTTCAATTTTTTGTGAAGCAGAAATTATTCCGGCATCGCGCACAGGCCCGGGTTCAGTTTCCTCAAGAATGCTCTCTCCTTCCTTTAAAAGGCCTTCCATTGCATCACATTTTACACCGCGGTTTGATTCTCCAAGTAGTTCAAAAACCTTTACAAGACGCTCTACCTGGTTTTCAGTTACGGCAATATGCTCTTCGATAGCCATTTTCAAATCCGGATCTGTAGCGTTGTTTGCCATCTTAGGTAATGCTTTTACAAGCGCACGCTCAGCATAGATGATATCTTTCAATTCATCTACAAACAATTCTCTAAGCCCTTCAGCTGCCGATGGTTTTGCATCAACTTTTCTGGATTGACTTGATTGATTTTGAGATGTTTTTTCCATAATTCAATTTTTTATAATTAATATAATTAAGCCGTGTTATGCCTTTTTTGTTATGGCAATTTACAAAAGGCTGATACAGAGTGTACTTAATATTATGCTTAAGTTATGCTAAATCTTTCCTAACACCTTAATGGTATTGAAAATTTTTCCCTGAAACCCAAATGTTTTTCAGTCATCAGTTTACGAAGTACTGTTACTTCGGTAGTGTTCCAGTGTGCCTCAAACTCTAATTTTTCCAGATAGGTAAGAAGTGTTGTAATGTTTTGTGCGGTATCTTTTTTGCAAGGGTAATGTGCGGAGTGGCAGTGCCCTGTTTAAAAAGACTGCAAAGGTTGAGTATACTGCTACTCTTTATAATATTAAAATAAATGGTAATGCTATGACCATGATCAAAAAATCCCCATCCCTTTACGGTTATATTGGTGCATGGCTGACCATTAAGCAATGAAGCAAATACCTGTACGAGATTTTTTATCATCGGTAAGTTTTTCGGTCAGTGTAATATGGGGTATTGAATGCATGTTACGGTCTCCTATCCCTATAATTCTTTGCATTTCAGCCTTAATTTTCGCTATTGCCGTCTTTATGTTTTCCGGCGGGGATACAATCACTAAATAGGCATATAAGGGGTCAAAAAGTGATGCTTGACGAGGATTACGTCGGAATGCTGCCATTTCTGTATTATTTTGCTTTCCTGCCTCAGGCTGCGGTACTCTTGTTAGTGTCTAAGAGGCGTGTAATGAGTTCGGAAGCTCTATCAATGGTCTGTAGTACAATGCTTTCCTGATTCCCGGTGAAAATTTCCCTATGGGATATAAATCCTGTGGGATGGAGTATATATATAAACATTGTACCCACCGGCTTTTCAGGAGATTCGCTTCCACCTTTGGTAGTCAGTCCGGTAACGGCAACAATAATATCACATTTAAAGATTAGTCTCGCATTTTGAGCCAGGGCAGCTGTAACCTCTGCGGACTCGGGGGTAAAGGTCTCAATCAAATAATGAGGCACCTTTATTATATTTTCCTTAATAAAAACTTCATAGCAGGAAATGCCTCCCTGAAGTATCTTTCCTGATTCTGGCACCAGTGAAAATTCCGAACACATTCTGCCGGCTGTAGCACTTTCAACAAATGCAATTTTTAGGCCACTATCGGCGATGGCTTTTGCGCACGTATGAACTTTTGCTCTGGACATATCTTAAAGTATTACTTTACTACTTATAAAATTAGTATCAATTTTATTCCGTTGCACCAATTTTAAATTACCTTTAAGATAATCCTTGAACAGTGAAGCAAATTTTTTATAAATAATTTATGAATTACCTTTATGCGAGCCAGTAATAAATAATAACAGGATTCCTTATACCAAAGCCTCATATGTCTGTAAATTTATTATTGTAGAGCAGAAAAAAAACCTTCAAAATCATTGATTTTGAAGGTTTTTAATAATCCGGCAGATAGAAATTTCGATCATTCCCTATATGAATGATAAGGTTATATTTAAATTTAGTTTAATTGAACTGTTTTCGAAACTCAATGGGTGAGAGGCTTGTTTTCTTCTTAAAAAGCGTGCTGAAAGACTGGGGATGCTCGAAACCAAAGGCAAAAGCAATTTCGCTGACGGATAGGCTAGTTACAGAAAGCTTTTCCTTGGCCCGTTCAATCAGCTTCTCGTGGATATGCTGCTGGGTGTTCAGGCCTGTGTGCATACGAAGGAAATCACTCAGGTAATTAGGAGAAAGGTTCATTAGGTCAGCTATATACTGTACGGTTAACAATCCCTTGCCTAAAGATCCATCGTCAGTGTAATATTCATTAACAAGCTTTTCAAATTTAACCAGTATATGATTAGTACTGCTTTTACGGGTAAGGAACTGGCGTTCATAATAACGTTTTGAATAATTCAGCAAAAGTTCGATCTGAGAGATAATGATTTCCTGTGTATGCCTGTCAATATGCCTGCACTCCAGGTCAATCCTGTCAAGAATAGCTATTAAGTTGCCCTCTTCTTCAGATGAAAGGTGCAGGGCCTCGTTGACGGCATACGAAAAGTAGCCATATCCGGTAATGTTGCCTGATAAACTATGGTTTAGCAGAAAATCAGGATGAAAAATCAAAAGGTATCCTGATCCGCATTCTACGGATTGCAGGTCGAGCGACTGTACCTGATTCGGAGCTGTAAAGCTTAATACACCATTATCATAATCATAATGCTGCTGGCCATAACGCATTTTTCCTTTTGCCTCACGTTTAAGGGCTATACAATAAAAGCTATTCACAAAGCCTTTCCAAATATCATCTTCCAGAAAAATACTTTCACTGAGGTTTATTACGCTAACCAGTGGATGATGTGGCTCGGGCAAAGAAAGTAACCGATGAAATTCCGAAATACTTTTAATAACATTCATACTGCTAATTTACCATTATCTTAGAAATTTTAAACATGTAGTGCGGAGATACTAATCGATGAGACCCATACTGAAATCGTCATAAGGATTCCCGGTATCTGTGCCAAGCGGTACTATTTTCTCAAGCCGGTCAAGTTCCTCTCCGCTAAGGCTTACAGAGGAAGCAGCGATATTTTGCTCAAGGTATTTTCTGCGTTTAGTTCCCGGTATCGGTACTATTCCCTTGCTTATTATCCAGGCGAGTGCCAGTTGGGAAGGTGTTATATTTTTTTCCGATGCCAAATTTTCAATTGCTTTGACCAGTTCAATATTTTTATAGAAGTGCTCGGGTTGAAAGCGGGGGATGTTCCTGCGGAAATCATTTTCCGGCAAATCATCAATAGTTTTAATCTGGCCGGATAAAAAGCCCCTACCGAGTGGTGAATACGCCACAAACCCGATTTTTAATTTATTCAGTGTATTTAATATTCCACGTTGCTCGACACTTCTTTCAAAGAGTGAATATTCACTTTGAACAGCCGTTACGGGATGTACATCATGTGCTCTTCTTACAGTTTCTGATGATACCTCCGATAACCCAAGATAGCCCACTTTGCCTTCTTTCACCAGTTGCCTCATTGCCTCAACAGTTTCTTCGATAGGGGTCGACTTATCAAGCCTGTGCAGATAATAGAGGTCAATGTAATCTGTGTTTAGGTTTTTAAGTGACCGTTCCACAGCTTTTTTTACATATTCTTTTTTTCCGTTAATGGCCCAGGTAACTTTGTTGTTATCATCAATTTCCCACCCAAACTTTGTGGCAATAATGTATTGATTTCTTTTGCCTTTTATAGCCTTTGCAATTAGCTGCTCATTTTTTAAAGGGCCGTAGAGATCTGCGGTGTCCAGAAAATTCCCACCCAGTTCAAGTGAACGTTGAATGGTGGCAATCGCTTCCTTTTCATCTGCGGGGCCATACATATTTCCTTCTTCAAAACCGGTCATGCCCATACAGCCCAGTCCTATAACAGGAACCACGAGCCCCTTGTTTCCTAAAGATAGTGTTTTCATTTTAATAGTTTTATTTTCTGATACAAAGTTCAGCAAAGTCAACCTACCTGTTGTATGCAAAGCCCTGAAGCCTGTATGCAAATCCATTACTGCTTTTTGTTGTATTGGAGCGTAGTTAACTATATTTAAACAGAACGCAAAATTCTTCAGTATGAAATATACCCGGTAACATCACAAAATTTTCTGCAAACTAATAAGATATGTGATAGTATTGAGACCAGACTAATCCCAATTATCATATGCTTACAACACTTTAAGATTTGAAAGGAATCATAAAGTGGCTGAAAATATAAATTCTCAGCCACTTGACTATTAAAAGTTATAATAATTCTAAACAAAAAATGTTTCTAAGACATCCCTGAAACTTTTTGTCTTTCTGCCTAATAACCGCTCGAGGTCGCCTGCCTGATGTTCGAATTCACCACCTTCAATTGCCATTACCCAACTTGTTAAAAATTCTGCTACGTGACGAGCGACTCCTTTTTCAATCATTCCGTCAATATATTCTTCGGCTGTAATTGTGGTAAAAGAAACAGGTTGTCCTTTTATTTCCGAAAGAACTTTTGCTATTTCTGAAAACGAAATATGGTAAGATCCGCCTAATGAATAAGTCTTATTTTCATGTCCGGGGGTAGAAAGTATTTCAGCATGGGCTTCAGCCAATTCATCTCTCGTAGCAGGTGCCATTTTTCCTTCATTGGCCGGAACTTTTATTCCGTTTTCAATAGGGTTGGAATCATAGTAAAATGATAAAAGGTCAGCAAACGGAGGGTGGTATAATACAGTATAATCCAGTCCGGAAGATTTAAGTACTTGTTCTGTAAAACGGTCTGAATCCGTAACTTCGGATATAATACGTCCTGAACCTTCTTTACGCATAATAGACATATATACTATGTGCTTAACGCCCATTTGCCGGGCAGCAGTAATAATATTATAATGTTGGGTAAATCGGTCTGTAAAAGCAACCGCACTCGTTAGCATGACTTTATCAACACCTTCGAATGCATGTAGTAAAGAATTATAATCTGAATAATCGCCTTCACGTATTTCTACCCCTTTCGCAGCTAAGTCTTTCAGACTTTCTTTTTTTCGTGAAAAACCGATAATTTGATTTGAAGGAACACCCTTTTTTAAGAGGTGCTCAATTGTACTTTTTCCAATTGCACCTGTAGCTCCTGTAACTAAAATTTTTGTCATAATGTAATATTTTTATTTTTAATACTTAAATTTGCTTTTTAATTGCAAGTAAAAAAATAAGTTATTTACTTGCAAAATGCAAGTGTAAAATTAATAATTTACTTTTAATATACAAGTAAAATGTATTGTTTATGAAATTGACTGAAAAGCGCTCCGACTGCCCGATAAGTTCTTCGTTGGATATTATTGGGGACAAATGGTCATTATTGATAGTTAGAGATTTAATGCTTCATAAATCACGTACTTATGGAGATTTTACTAAATCTGCGGAAAAAATAGCAACGAATATATTGGCGAATAGATTACAGCTGCTGGAGAATAATGGGATAATCATTAAATTGCCGTATCCGGATAATAAAGTAAAAGGTCTTTACAGGCTTAGCCAAAAAGGTATTGATTTAATACCCGCTTTGATTGAAATAGCCCTATGGGGAGATAAATATGTCGCTAACTCTGATGAATCTTCGCCGTTTCTAAAAGAGGTAAAAAAGAATAAAGCAAAATTTTTGAAAAATGTTATGGATAAGCTTACCGTAGATTTTGAGTCTGATACTCCTTAAACATTGTAAAGAGACATTTAACGGAGAAGAAGCGAAAAAGTATGCGCTAAGCATAATTTAAATCGCATAAATAATAATTCAATCTGATTGTTTTTGATTCGCTTTCAATTTTCTTGACTGACAAAGGCTGTCCTGTATCACATGGACGGCCTTTTTTGTATAAGTTCTTAATTCTCTTATTTCTTAACGCTCAGCAAATAATTTAACCTAAATATTATACTGCAATCTCTGGGTTGAAGACATTGGTAAGTTTTATGCTTACAATCTGATTGCAATAAAGTTTTCATAAATAGCAACATCAAAAAGATTTTTCATAGTACCTTTTATAAACTTTTCACGCTCTTAGTCAAAAGGCTAATACTGCTTACGTGAATGGATTTAAGTATCTTTTAAAATTAATTTATATGAACGAAATAGTAAATGCAAAGCACCTGACAGGAAAAACAGTTGTGATAACCGGCGCCAGCAGTGGGGTAGGCCGTGCTGCAGCCGAGGCCTTTGCCAGGGAAGGCTGCAATGTGGTCATTGTAGCCAGGGGCCAAAAAGGCATTGATAAAGTCGTAGCATTTTGCAATAATCTTCTCGGTAACGCTTATGGGATTAGTGCAGACACGTCTGTTGCCCAGGATGTAGAAAGGGTGGCAGAAGAAGCTTTGAAAATTTCTGGTAAGATAGACATTTGGGTAAACAATGCCGGTGTGATGGCTAGTGGTAAATTTGAAGAAATTCCAATGGAGATCCATGAGCAGGTAATTAACACTAATTTAGTTGGCTATATGCACGGTGCGTATCAGGCTATTAAAATTTTCAAAAGGCAAAATGAGGGAATCCTGATAAATAATGTATCTATAGGAGGTTTTATGCCTGCACCATATAGTGCTGTGTACTCTGCGACCAAATTCGGTATACGTGGCATGATGGAATGCCTTCAGGGGGAGATATCTAATTTTAAACAGATACACATCTGTAATCTGTATCCACAGTTACAAAATTCTACAGGCAACCTGCACTCAGCCAAATACTCCGGGTTTAGTATGGCAATCCCTCCAATTGCTTCAGACCCGCGGGATACTGCGGACAGAATGATTAAACTTGCATTACATCCCAAAAAGGATATGTTTCCGGATTACAGGGCGGCAGCTATCACGAATCTTTATAGATTGTTTCCAAAGCTGATAATTAACACTGCATCTGCAGCGGTCCGTTTAAAAATGAGCAGTAACAAAGATAAAGACAATGAGGCAGGAAATGTTTTGACACCCTCGCAGGAGCCACTAAGGGTATATGGAAATCTGGGAATGCCGAAAACAAACAGAAACTTAAGCAGGATTTTATTAGCGGGTGCTGTCGTTGGCATTACACTTTTTGCCGTAAAGCGCTGGTCAGATGACAGCAAAAAGGTAAAAAACAGAGGCTTGGTTTAGGTCTGGCCTAAAAATCTAATTGATTTAAGATTATAGCAGTTAGGTAACACAATGCAAATCAGAATTATTAACAATGGATAATAAGAAAATATTATTAGCAGCAAATGCTACGGTTTCAAAGGGATATAATGAAGGCTTCCTTGAGTATTGCGCAGAAAATTCGGTATGGGAATTTGTTGGTGAGCGGGTTGTGATGGGAAAACAGGCAATAAGGGAGTATATGTCTAAAACCTATCTTGAACCGCCAAAATTCACCGTAAGGAATCTCATTGCTGAAGGTGATTTTGTAACCGCAGTCGGAAACATTTACAATTAAAGACAAATCAGGAAAAGCTGTCAATTATGAGTATTGCGATAACTGGCGTTTTGAAAACGGTAAAATGATTGAGCTGAGGGCCTTTGTGATTGAAAAAAAATCATCGTGATGTAAATCATAAACGGAAGGCCACTTATAAAGGTAGAAAAAAATATGACTGGATCATGGGCTATACTGCTCCGGAACGTAGCACTGGTAAAGATGAATAAGCCCTGGCCACATAAGTATTACATTGGAGTATGGAAAGATGCGGAATCAAACCCGCAATGCGCTTTAATAAAGAAAGAGAGGAAAATGAATCGAGGTTAAAATATATATAATTCTGTTGGTTTTACAGTACATAATGCTGAAGTTTAACTAAACAGTTATGGTATGAATTTATTAAAATTGGCTATAGCAGCTTTCTCAGCAACCAACCTTATGACGACCTTTAGCTATCTGCTTTCGGCGAGTTATAAAAAGTTATTCAAAGAACCTGTAATGATGAATTTTATACTTGAAGGTATCGGTATAAATTTAAAGGGAAAACTGCATAAGATTGGCGGATGGATTGCACATTATGTGATAGGATTTTTTCTGGTAATAGTATATGAGTCAATCTGGAGATACACCCCGGTACGCTTTGGAATGCTATCCGGACTTATATTCGGAATATGCACAGGGCTATTTGGCATATTTTGCTGGAGGGCAATATACAGCACTTCTATACATGAGGATGTTTCTCCCAAATCCTACTACATACAATTATTTTTCGGGCATATAATATTTGCAATAGCTGTCGTTATTGCTTTCAGGATATTCAATTATAATCCGATATCAAAAATCAACAGCTATCTATAAGTTAAAGTTCATAATTTTATAACCCGCGCTGCAAAGCTCCCCTTTTTTATTAGCATAACCTTCACTTAGTTTTATGATTTAATCGGGAACCAGATTAATTTACAGCCATTACATTTATGCTCATTACTATAATTTAGGTAAAACCTTATGGAAAATAAAAAAATCCGGATTGCCCTTATTGGCGGAGGCCCGGCTGCTTTGTTTATGTTTAAGCGATTGTTGGAATTAGGCAATACAAACATCGAGATCACAATTTTTGAGAAAAAGGAGCAGTTTGGAGCAGGCATGCCCTATAGCAGGGAAGGGGCAAATGAGGAACATATCACTAACGTATCGGCAAATGAGATCCCGCATATCGTTACATCTATTAAGGACTGGGTGCAAACGGTATCTTCAGATATACTGGATTTATTTTCAATTGAGGCAGAGCGCTTCAATGAATACAAGGTTTTACCCAGGCTATTTTTTGGACAGTACCTCAGCGGCCAATTCGATTTGCTCTATAACCTTGCAAAAGAAAAGGGAATTGTTGCCGAACTCAAATCGGGCACCGAAGTAACGGATATAAAAGATAAGCCCGACACTTCAGAAGTTATAGTAGAAGTAAATACCCAGGCTAAGCATATCTTTGATAAAGTGATTATCTGCACCGGACATAACTGGCCCAAACGCTTTGAGGGTAAAGTTCCTGGATATTTCGACAGCCCTTATCCGCCATCCAAATTAAGGCAGGGCTTTAACCATACCGTTGGCATTAAGGGAGCCTCGCTTACCGCGATAGATGCCATTCGTACCATTGCAAGGCACAATGGCACATTTATTGAGCATGGTACAGGTATGCTATTATTTAAGGCTTCCGAACAAACACCCGACTTTAAGATAGTGATGCACACCCGCCACGGCTTTCTGCCTGCTGTACGTTTCCACCTTGAAGATTCGCACCTTAAAAGTGATTCGCTCTTAACAGAGGAAGAACTTTCAGCGCACAGGCAGGAAAATGATGGTTTCCTTTCACTGGACTATTTATTTGAAAAAGATTTCAAAGAGCAGTTTAGAGATAAAGACCAGGGATTTTATGAAAAAATAAAAGATATGACCATGGAAGAATTCGTCGCTTCCATGATGGAATTGCGTGAAGAACTGGATCCTTTTCTGCTTTTAAAGGCAGAATACATACAGGCAGAGAAGTCTATCAAAAGACAGGAATCTGTGTATTGGAAAGAAATGCTGGCTATTTTAAGCTTTGCGCTGAATTATCCTGCGAAATACCTTTCTGCCGAGGATACTCTTAGAATGCAAAAGACGCTGCTACCGCTGATATCCCTTGTTATAGCATTCATTCCCCAAACCTCCTGTAGTGAATTGCTTGCCCTTCATGCCGCCGGCAGGCTTGAACTTATAGCAGTTGGTAATGATAGTCAGGAACAAATTGAAAAGGAGAAGGGTGGGATTACAATAAGGTTTACTGCCGACGATGGAGATGAAAAATCGGCTTATTATAAAACCTATGTAAATTGTGTGGGCCAGCCCCACCTTAATTATGAGGATTTTCCATTTAAAAGTATGCTTGAAGATAAAACAATTAGTGCTGCAACCATACGCTTTAAGTGTAATGTTGCCGGTGAAAATAAGAGGCAGGAGCTACCTGAAATAGTAGAAAAGCACTCCGATGGCTACAGGTTAAAAGTATCAGGCATTGCTATTAATGATAACTTTCAGGTCACAGACAATTATGGCGCCTACAATGAACGTATTTTTATAATGGCAGTACCATACATAGGAGGTTACAATCCAGACTACTCCGGCCTTGACTTTTGCGAAGAAGCTTCAGCGCGGATTAGTGGATGGCTTTCAGATGAATTGCTAAGCTAAAATTATAAGTTACATATTGTTCATGGTTTTTACAAGCTATTGCAATTCTGAAGTTACTTTGTAATTTTTCTTTGACCTCATACTATACCGGGATTTTAAACTTTTTTTTATGTTGTAATGATACGATGCATTAACTTTTGGATGATTGTTCTAAGCTTGGACTTATAGTCCTGCTGAAGCCAGGAAGTATAGTTTTTGGTAGTATTCTCAAGACATTTGCAATATTGCCTCACTCTCCAGGCTATTTCGCTTTCAAGCTCATCAGAGAGATGAAGTGCTTCTGTAATAGTCTCTGCATTTTCAATGCACATAAGCGCATGCTGCCTGATTGCGTCCCTTATCACAGTTTTAGGCTTTTCATTATTTTGTAGTGCAGCCAAGTACGAAGATTCAACATCAAAGGAAAGTTCCAGTGTTTTTGGAAATTTTGAACGCAATTCACTGCTTATGCTATGCGAATCATAATCCGAACCCTTACTTTCTTTATTTGAATAACCTTCCGGATTCTCAAAAACCAATTTCCAGTCCAGCGGCCCATCCCATTCCCCAAAACGTTCGATGTTGTTCCCCAGGTCTACGATGGTAAATGTTTTTTTGTTTCCTGTCCTTCGGGATCCCCTGCCGACCATCTGGTGGTAAAGGGTAAGGGAGTTTGTTGCCCTGTATAGTATTACTGATTGTACTGATGGCTCATCAAAACCTGTAGTTAGTATTGAAACAGATGTTAATATTGCCCCTTTGGTGTCTTTAAACCATTTTAATATAGCTGTTCTTTCTTCTTTGGGTGTTTTATTGTCAAGATGCCTTATAGGATAACCGGCACCGGAGAACATTTGGAAAACCCTTTTAGATGTAAATATCCCATTATTGAAGATTAAGGTCTTCTTTCCCAGGCAATGGCTTTTATATGCCGTGTGAAGCAATTCAAGCATTGAATCTGACGTATATAATAAATCAGAGCTTGCTACGGTGTAGTCTCCATGTCGTGCTGTAACTAATGAGTTTAATTCAACAGTATATTTGTATGCTTTCGGCTTTGCCAGATATCCCTGTGTTATAAGTGAACGGATATCCTCACCGACTATAAGCTCATTATAATTTTTATGCAGGGGCATAGTAATATCTGAACTAAGCGGGGTAGCGGTTACTCCTATGATAAAAGCATTTTTAAATTTATCCAATAGCTTTTGGAAGGAATTGTGATGCGCTTCATCTATAATGACCAATCCTACTGTGTCAGGGTTGAATGCTTTGTCACGGATCCTGTTTTTGAGAGTCTCTATCATGGCTATGTAACAATCGGGCTGTATCCTGGGATTGGTTTTAATTTCACTGGTATAGGCCATGCTTTTTATGCCTGTTTTTTTTAGTACAGAACAGGTCTGGCTACATAATTCGATACGGTGCGTAAGCACCACGACCTTCTGACTATACTTTTGTATGTACCTGTTTGCTATTTCTGAAAAAACAACCGTCTTTCCGCCACCTGTGGGTAGTTGATAAAGCAGCCGCATTCCAGGCTGCGCTGTTTCAATTTTTGAAAAAAGTGTATCAATATCTGTTTTCTGATAACTATAAATGCTTCTTTTTGAAGTAGTGCTCGCTGGTGTGCCGGTTCCCATGTCATATTCATTTTATGTACTTAAAGTTAGCAAGTGCAGCATAGAATATTTATAAATATTTTATAAATATAAGGTACACTTTAAAAATAGTTTTTGAAAGGGGATTCACCTATTGGATTCATAGCCGATAGCCATAAGCTAACAGGCAGCAAAAAGAGTACAGTACAATTATCTAAAAAACTCGAATCGCAACTGAGAGACAAATGATGATAGTATGAATATATAAAGTTTTATGAACCAATATGTTTCAAAATCTTATTCACTTAGGCACTGCCTTTGAAAAAAGCAATGTGGTGGAATCACATGACCTGATCGGTTTAATTTATCCTTAAAATGTCACATTGCGTGGAAATGATTTCCAAACCGCCCTGCTCAATGAAATAGTTAGGTATATCTATTTGGTTAATAATGTATATATTTCTGAAAATCTTGGAGGAACTTCAGAAGCTAATGTGAGGGTTAACAGTGCAATTACGACGGTTGACTCTTATGGGAATATCGTGGAAATATCCAATGGGAGGGGGTAAGTAAATCAATTATAATAGGTTATAATTACAAACATGCTGTTGCAACTATTGAAAATATTATACATGCTGAAATTATAGCTTCTTTGGATGTTCCGTATAGTTCCTTACAAAGTATGTCTACAGTGGCACTGAAAACAGAATTAGTTAAACTCTATACCGATTTCCCATCCAATAAGGTAATCATCGAACTTTATGATGCCTCCGGAAAACTTGTAACACTAATTGATCAAAGAAGAAATGAAACTAATTATATTTACGATGAGTTTGGCAGGATTCAGCATATAACCGACAAGTCAGGAAACATAATTGAGTCTAAAATCTATAATTATGGAAACTGATTAAACACCGAAAATTTGTTTTTTTATTATAGAGACTCTAAATAACGAATAAATGAAAGTAAGCGCTATCATATTTTTATTATTGCACATGTTTTTTTTGACTCACGTAAGTGCACAGGATAAGATATATACAGGCAGAAAGGGATTAAGACTCTTTCCCGGCCACATTGAGATCGTAGTAAGTGTTTCTGCCGATACTTTGCATTATGAACTTTTTGACCACTGGTATTCAAAATCGTATTCAAAGTTGAGGGATGAAAAGATTTCCCTTACCGATTTAACTGTTTTTAACTTAAATAGTCAGGACATAACCATTACTCTAAAAGGAAATAAACTGATTGTTAGAGACAAGCAGTACAAAATTAATCAGCGCCTGAAAGATAAAAATCTTTGTGTTCCAGTGCAGGAAATGCGTAAGATTTCTTATGCATACAGAGTCGCAAAGTTAAATTCTTTAAATCATTACGACCTCTATCAAAACAATGATTTAAAGTTGAGTGAAGATGATTTTTACAGGAAAGTAGATTCAAAACTTAAGTTGCTATTGGCAAACAAGAATCATTCAGAATCAATTCTCAAATCATTAGAGCGCTAACTGGAAGAGGTGAGAGATGTCAACGAAGATATTAATAATTTTTAAATCAGGGTGTTGACAATATTTTGAAGCTTTCGAATAATTTTAGGAACAGTACTCTTATGGAGGCAAGGCACATGCTTGGTTTAATTTATCCCGAAAATTTCACATTTCGCGGAAATGATTTCCAAACCGCCCGGATGAATGAAATTATACGATGTATCTATCTGGTAAACAATGAATTATAAGTAAAAAAACGGGACAAAAGATTTTTATCTTTTGTCCCGAGTAGTGACCTCGACAGGATTCAAACCTGTAACCTTCTGAGCCGTAATCAGATGCGCTATTCAGTTGCGCCACGAGGCCTTAATTCGGGTGCAAATATACGGGATTTTGCTTAACTTGCAAGTCTAATAGTATATAAAATTACAAAAAAATGACATTGAATCGGTATATACGTGACATTCAGGATTTTCCAAAAGAAGGAATTGTGTTTAAAGATATAACTCCGCTTTTGGGTAATCCAAAGGCTGTAAAAGAATGCATGGCTCTACTGCTTAATAACCTTAAAGATCGTAAAATTGATAAGGTAGTAGGGGTGGAGAGCCGCGGTTTCTTTTTTGCAACTTTACTGGCTTATGAACTTGGTGTAGGATTTGTTCCTGTGCGTAAACCTAAAAAACTTCCGTTTACTACTATTTCCGCAACTTATGAGCTTGAATATGGAACGGATATGCTGGAAGTACATACAGATGCTATTAAACCCGGGGACAGGGTTCTTATTCATGATGATGTGCTGGCCACAGGCGGCACTGCAAAGGCAGTTTGTGAACTGGTAGAAAAGTTAGGTGGTGAGGTAGTGCAATGCAACTTTTTAATGGAATTGTCTTTTCTTAACGGAAGACAGAAGCTTGGCAGCCACCAAGTATATGCTCCATTAGTATATTAATCTAAAGCACGGCTTGTAACATAATATTTCCAGGCAATAATGGCTTTTTGAAATTTGGTTGCTTTGCTAAGGTCAAGCTGCTCTTTAGTATAATTTGGCAAAAGCCAGTGATTTAGTTTTGCTAGTAGTTTAAACATGGCTATTTGGTTTTATATATTCAAATATATAAAAATCAATTGCTAACATATTAACCTTTATGATTATATTAATTTTTAATATAAAAATACCAGGCAGCCTTTTGGTTACCTGGTATTCATAATAAAATAAAATTTACTATGTATAACTAATCTCAGTTTTAATTCGATTTTCTTTTCGCATCTGCTTTGCTTCTCTCAATTTCTTTTTGGGCTTTAATAAGTTCAAGTTTTGCTTTTTCTAATTCTTTTTTAGCTTCTATTAATTCTTTTTTAGCTTCAGCCATTTCTTTCATTCTGTCTGCCCTTGAATATTCAGCACCATCTTTTAGGCCTCTTGCCATTGAATGTGCTTCAGTCATAGATTTTCTAATTTCAGTATCATCAAAGGCTTTGCGAATTTCTATACGGGCATTTTTCATTTCTTCCTGAATTTCTCTTCGGTCTTCTTCAGATAAACCTTCAAAAGCCATTACTTTTTGCCAATCCATTTCAGATAATGCTTTCATACCTTCATTAACTCCCATTCTGGCATACCCCATTATTTCATCCATTGGCGGCATAGGTGGCATTGGCGACATTTTTGAAGTACTAATGATAACATTATCCTCATCATTAATATTATAGGTAAAACCCTGAGAAAAAGGCATCGATACAACAGAGCCGTTTTTAGTTGTTATTTCTACAGCTCCTTTTTTAGCTTCTCTTCCATATTTCTTTTTAGCATCCCGGGGTGATAAAACATTCAGGCCACTTATCATTCTGCCTTTAGGTAATTGTAGTTGGGATACATCGGTATTTTTTTCCTGTTTTTTACCATCTATAATAACTAATGCATCTTTACTTATATTAGTAACGATTGCTCCGCTTTTATAATAACCTACGCTATCTTCTTCAGTATTTTTTGTTACTATAATAGCTTTAGGTGATTTAGTGCCATTATTTGAAAAGCTGCTTATATTATTAGATTTTAGGCTGTAATTATTATTTGTTACACCAAAGGCAATACTGTTTTCATCTGGATTACTGTTTTTAATTATTTGTATTGTAAAAGGCTTGATAGGGGCATTGCCGGTTACAGAATAATCTTTTGACTGGTCTTTATCCTTAACAGTTATATTAATTGTGGTAATTTCTCCTGCACTATTTCTTGTAACATTATTAATTAAGACTTCAGCTCCAAATTTTTTAAAAATTTTAGTTCCGTCCTTAAGGTCATCATCGGTAGAATTTTTATCAATTTCATATTCAAATTCCATTTCTTCTTCTACTGATACTTGTACCTGAGGCTCTTTTTCCTGTGCAACAACTTTGAACTGAAAAGTACCCATGAATGCGATTAATGCCGGAATTATTATTCCGTATTTCCAGGAGTTTAGCCTTTTTGATTGTTTTTTGTTTAACATAACGATTCGTTTTTTGATTAATGATTGATAAAAATGATTGGTAATTGCGATACATTCCGGCTGAACGGTAATTTTCAGCAGGGTTTTTTGATAAATTTTTCTGTCTGCCAATTGTTGAATTGCAACAGCATCGGCAATGAATTCAAGGTTTTGAGATATTGATTTTTTGTATAGCCACATAAAAGGATTAAACCAAAAAATAATACAGAATAACTGGCTGATAATCATATCTATTGAGTGCTTCTGTCTGCTATGTACTTTTTCATGGCTGATTATACTTTCAATTTCTTCAGGTTGTAATACCGAAGAGTTATATACAATATAATTGAAGAATGAAAATGGTGATTTTATGTTCTTTGAGTCTATTAATTTATATTGGTCTTCTTTTACAATTTTGTTATCTTTCAATATGTGTCTTATGGCTACAAAATCTATTACAAAGCGGGTTAAGAAAAACAACATTCCTAATACATAAATTATGGCAGCTACATGATACCAATTTATAGTAAAAGATTCAGGTTCAGAAGCTGTTAACTGCATCATCATCATATACTGCTGTATATCTATACCAGAAGTAGGTTCTAACGCAGTTTTTGGTGTAGGATCTACCCAAATAGTTTTTGTATATGTAACTAAAGGCAATACTACAGAAGTTAATAAACCGGCAAGTAAAAAGCCCCGGTTTGAACTAAAAAACGTTTCATTTCTAAGCAACAGGTAATAAGCTAGTAAGAACATCGCAATTAATCCTGACGCTTTGGTTGTATAGATCAGTAGGCTTTCCATATTATTCTTTTTTTTCTATCATATCCAGAATTTCACGAAGCTCATTAGCGCTTATTTTTTCTTCCTTTGCAAAAAAGGATATCATACTCTTATAAGAATTATTAAAATAATTCTCTATAGCATTGCTCATAAACCCTTTTCTGTATTCTTCCTTCGTTACAACAGGATAATATTGATGGGTATTACCATAAGCATTATAGCTTACATAACCTTTTTCTTCAAGGTTTCTTATAATAGTAGAAAGTGTATTGTAGTGAGGTTTATCCTCTTTAATTTCCATTAGTACATCTTTTACGAAAGCTTTTTCAAGTTTCCATAATATGTGCATGATCTCTTCTTCTTTGTTGGTTAATTTTTGCATTACATCTTAATTTGTAATCCAAAGCTAAAACTATTTTTTTAGTTACACAACTATTTTTTTAGTTAAATAACTAAAATGTCAGTTTTTATTAAAAGATGCTTCTTAAATTGTTAAGTGTTTTCTTTAAGAAGCTTTTTGTGAAGCACTAATAATGCAATAGCTGCAAGCAATCCTGCCCCACCCATAAAAGACCAATTGGCGGTGTATCCCCAATGGGAAATTATTTCCAGTCCGGTTTTACCGCTCACGATATGCGCAAGGCTGAACATCATGGTATAATAGGCCATATATTGACCTTCTTTACCACGTGGTGCCCTATCCATAGCAAATCCGTTAGAAAATGGAAAATTAAACATTTCAGCATAAGATATTATAGCCATACTTATAACAAGAATACCTATCCAGCCCTGAAATAAAAGTGTGAAGAAACTTAACCCCATCAATAAAGCCCCAAAAGCAATAATTTTTATTTTTTGTATTTTCTTGCGTTCTACATAACCTACAATTGGCATTTCAAACAATAAAACCAGCAGTCCGTTAAAAGACATTAAAAGTCCGGTATGAAATTCTGAAAGATTATATTGCTCTTTATGATAAAGTGGTAGTGTGGTAAATAACTGAAAGAAAACAACTGCTGTAGTAAAACTGCAAAACAGGAATAACCAGAATAATTTATCGTTAGCTACAGATCGTTGTTCCGGTAGTTCTTCAATAACAGAATCTTCTGTTTTTACTTTCTTTTTTTCTTTTACCAACAAGGCAAATATTAAAATAGATATAATGCATGAAGCACCATCAGTCCAAAACAATCCTTTATATCCTATTCCTAATATTATTAGTCCGCCAAGTGCAGGGCCGGCCATAAAGCCAAAATTTATAGCGAGCCTTACTAATGTAAAAGCTCTGGTACGGTTTTCAGGTTTGGCATAAGTACCTAAAGAAACAAACATTGCCGGACGGAACATATCGGCTATAACCATAATACTGAACATGGCAATGCATAATCCGGGAAATGTTGTTACCTGCTGTATAACAAAGAATGATAATCCGCTTGTAATCATGCTGAAAATCATTACTTTATAGAATCCTATTTTATCTGATAGTTTACCTCCGATCCATGAGCCAAGCATAGAACCTGATCCAAAACATACCATGATCCAGCCAACCTGACTGTAAGTAAAGTGAAGATCTTCTTTCAGGTATTTTGAAAGAAACGGAAATACCATTGTACCGGCACGGTTAATAAATGTTATTATGGCAAGTATCCATACTTCGCGTGTAAAGCCACGGAAGTTATTTATATAACGCGTAAAAGCCTGTTGAAGCATTATCAATGATTGGTTTAACGCAAAATTACAAATGTTAAATACATGAATTACAAAATGAAAAATAATATTAATTTATAATGTTATTTTTGTTGTGTTATTTTTAGAACCTCTATTAAAAAAACACTATGAAAAAGGATTATTGGGATGTATCTGATGAGCAGGTAATTGAAAAGACAGGAAAAAAAATTGCTGACTGGAATACTATTCTTAAATCATTTAATGCTGCCGATAAAAAGTCGAATGATGTTGTAGCCTATCTGCAAACAGAATTTGATGTGCCAAGGTATTGGGCACGTACCCTTACAACACATTATTTAAAACAGAAACAGTAATACGCATAAAGTCTATGAATTATAGTTTAAAAATATTAATTATTATAGCCGTGTTTTCTTTTTCAAAAGCATTTTCTCAACAATGCTCAAAGGAAACATCATTGGCTTACCAAAAGCAGCTGAATAAAGAATATGCTAGCCCAAAAGAATCTCCACTTATAAAAAAGGATTTAAAAAAGTTTAAGTCGCTTGATTTTTATCCCATTGATATGGCTTACTGTATAGAAGCAAAATTTGTACGGACACCAAATGAAAAGCCTTTTGAAATGGCTACTACAACTGCACGAAAACCGATGTATGTTAAATATGGCGAAGTGTATTTTACTTTACAAGGTAAAGAATGTAAACTGGATGTTTTTCAAAGCTTAGATTTAGTAAAACAGGAAAAGTATAAAGATGCATTATTTCTCCCTTTTACAGATTTTACATCAGGGAATGGCAGTTATGGAGGCGGAAGGTATATTGACCTTAAGCAGCCAAAAGGCAATACTATATTAATTGATTTTAATACTGCCTATAATCCGTATTGTGCCTATAATCATGCTTACTCGTGCCCGGTACCGCCACAGCAAAACGATTTAAAGGTTGAGGTAAAAGCAGGAGTAAAGGAATACAGACATTAACGTAATAAATAATATAATCCTATAGCATACGAAACCCCAAAGCATATTTCATCTTTGGGGTTTGTTTTCATAGCAATTGGAGGTAAATAGTTGCTTATATTAAGCTGTAAGAACAGATTCTGCTATAGCGGTTTCTTTAGCGGTAACTATATTTTGAAGGATAAATGATCTGTCTCCATTGTTACCTGACTGTATATCTTTAAGGCTTTGTAAAGTTAGTGTTCCTGTTATATATCCTGCTTCATTATTGGTGTAAGCTTCTTCTATAGTAATGAATTTCTTTTTAAATGTTTCGGCATCTTCTTTTTTATGTCTAAGCAATACATTTAAGGTAACATCATCAGAGAGTATAAGGTCTTCTTTCTGCTTAATTTTTTTGTATTCGTACCTGTAGTTATAGCTAAGTGCTGAAATATCTGAAAGTACGGCTGATGCAGTAGGGTGGGCACCTGCACCTTTACCCACAAAAAACTGAGTATCTGCAAAGCTTGTTTTTGTAAGCACACCGTTAAACACATCATCTACACTATATAAACGTTCTTCCGGCGATACAAATTTTGGTATTACAAAAGCAGAAAGTTTTCCATCAGCGGCTTTAAATGCCTGTGCTATAAGTTTAATTTTAAGCCCTTTTTCACGGGCATATTTAAGTTCAAGTGTACCTATGCCATCAATCCCTATATTGAAAATGTCGGAAGGTTTGGCAACATAGCCAAAAGAGTGCGCTAATAGTATCAGTAATTTATATTTGGCATCAAATCCTCCTGTGTCAAGTATAGGGTTGCTTTCTGCAAAACCTTTATCCTGTGCTTGTTTAAGAGCGTCGTCATAAGATAAGTTTTCGGCAAAAGTTTTAGTTAATATATAGTTGGTTGAGCCATTTACAATACCTTCTATAGATTCTAAAAGGTCATTATCATAATACTCTTCAAGATTTCTTATTATCGGCATACTGGCACATGCAGCTGCTTCATACAGTAACGGCACATTATATTTTTCCTGAAGTTCAAGTAATTCAGTAAAATGTTCTGCAATCATTTTTTTGTTGGCAGAAACTACAGCCTTACCTTTTTTTAATGCTGCCGAAACAATTTCAAAAGCAGCATCCGCATCATCAATAAGTTCAACAACAACATTAATGTCGTCATCGTTAAGAATATCATTCTGATCGAATGTAAAATTTTCAATACCAATTTCTCTTGGTTTGTTTTTGTCTTTTACGCAAATATTCCTGATGTTGGCTTTTAGTCCCGGTGTTTTCTGTAATACTTCATATAACCCGAAACCTACACAACCAAAACCATAAAGGCCTATATTTAAATTTTTTCTCGACATGGTTATTACGTATTAAATTGCAGTTGCCTGACTTTTATTTGTACTTTGTTTTACCGCTGTTTCAAGAGCTTGTTTAAGATCGTCAATAAGATCATCGGCATCTTCCAGACCAACAGATAAACGGATAAGGCTGTCTGTTACGCCAGAACTGTATCTTTTTTCCGTTGGAATAGATTTATGTGTCATTTCACATGGCAGGCAACAAAGGCTTTTAACTCCTCCAAGACTTTCGGCAAGTTTAAATAGTTTAGTATTGCTGACAATTGATGATGCAAGTTCTTTATCATCAATTATCAAATCGAAAGCAATTACACCACCAAAGTATTTTTGCTGGCTTTTAGCAATTTCATGATTGTGATGTGAAGGAAGTCCCGGGTAGTAAACATTTTTGATCAGTTTTTCTTCTAAAAGAAATTCTGCAATTTTCTGTGCGTTTTCAGCGTGTTGTCTTATACGTAATGTAAGTGTTTCTATACCACGAATAGCCAGCCAACTGTCAAACGGGCCTAATATTGCACCTGAAGCATTTTGAATGAATTTTATTTTATCGCCAAGTTCCTGTGTAGAAGTAACAACAAGACCGGCAATTAGGTCGCTATGTCCTGCAAGGTATTTAGTAGCACTATGCACTACAATATCTGCGCCCAGATTAATAGGTTTTTGAGATGCCGGCGATGCAAAGGTATTATCTACACAAAGCAATACATTGTTTACTTTGGCGATAGCTGCAATAGCTCTTATGTCAGATATTTTAAGCGTTGGATTTGTGGGTGATTCTATCCAGATAAGTTTTGTTTTATCGGTAACGGCAGCAGCTACATTTTCTGCATTTGTAGTATCTACATATTTAATGCTGATACCGAATTTTTGGTAGATGTGTGTAAATAATCTGAAAGCTCCGCCGTAAATATCATCTACAGCTATAACTTCATCTCCTGCTTCAAGTAGTTTAATAACGGCATCAATGGCAGCAAGTCCACTTGCAAAAGCATAACCATTAGTTCCGTTTTCAAGTTTAGCAATAGTGTCTTCAAGTACTTTTCTTGTTGGGTTATTGCTTCTTGCATAATCATAACCTTTATGCACTCCCGGTGCATCTTGTACAAATGTAGATGTTTGGTAAATAGGGGTAGATATTGAACCTGTTAATGGATCTACCGGAATGCTGTGTAAAATTTGAGTTTGCTCTTTCATTTTTGTTTCTAATTTTAGTTTGTAAATTTTTTTGTCAGTAAAAAACATCCTAAAACCAGTTATCGGAAAGAGCATAAAATAAAAAATGCTCTCCCGATAAGTCAGAAGAGCATATAATATTTTGAAGTATTATGTACATTTTCTAAGCTTATCTTTCCTCTGCAATGCAGAAGGTTGAATGTGGCACCTTATTCGTAAAAACGAACAGGTTGCCAAGACGTCATAGGGTCAATTCCCTCGGTCTTTCTGGATAAGAATAATTTTTTAAAGAACTTGCTGCAAATTTAGGGTACAATAAATTAAAAATCCAAATAAAATTTAAATTATTTTTAAAACTGCTTATTTACAACGATTTAGTGTATTGTTTTTTATTTGTAAATCTGTGAAAGCGTAATAAAAACTATCGCAAGCAGCGCCATAAAAAGTCCAAAATAATTTAATTTAGACAGCTTTTCTTTAAAAATAAATATTCCGGCAAGGCTTCCGGTTACAATTACTCCCATGTTCATTGCTGCAAAAACTGTAGATGGATTTTCGGCAAATACCTTATGGGCTTTCAGGTAAAATAGTATATTTCCAAAATTAAATATACCAACCAGAGCACCAAAAGCCAGGTTCATAATATTGAACTTTACAGACTTAAAAATAACCTCAAAAGCTACATAGAGGGTTATACTAATTAATGATCCGCCAAATACCACAAATAGTGAAGTAGTGTAGGGTAGTGTGGTATAAAGTGCTATTTGTTTAAACAAAACGTCTATTATACCAAAGCCAATAAGTACTATGGCAGGATATATCCAGTTGTTATTTTTATGTTCATCTTTTTTAGAGAGTATCATTAAAATAGCAGGAAAACCGATGCCTAACCCTGCAAGTTTAAGCAGGTTAAATTCTTCTTTAAAAATAAACCATGCAGCCAGTATGGGGATAAAAAGAGACAAACGTTGTGCAGCATCTGTTTTTACAATACCAATATGCTTAATGGATGCTGCCAGCAGGATGAAAACAGAGGGCAGCAACACCATTAATGGCAGATAAATACCCCACGGAGCATCATTATTTATTGTACTTACATCAGGACTGAAAAATAAAAAGCAAAGCAGAAGCGCAAATACATAATTCCACATAACAACCTGTGCTATAGCTATATTGTATTTACGTGATATTTTAAAAATTATTCCAACAGATACACTGCAAAATATACTTAGTAATAAAAATAGCATTTTATATAGTTTTTGGCGTGGCAAAAATAGTGTTTTGATGGGTTTATCTCAGTATTAGAGCGCTTCTTTTGTATATTTGATATAGATAATGCCCTTATGAAAAAGCATATGCTGTTGATAGTACTATTTTTTATTGCGACTTTTTGTTATTCGCAGGAAGATGCTTGGGTATATTTTAAGGATAAGCCCGACAGTAGTTCCTATTTTAATAATCCTACAGAAATGCTGTCTCAAAAAGCACTGGACAGACGCTTAAAACAAAATATAGATTTAGATATTACCGATGTGCCATTGTATAAGCCTTATAAAGATGCTATAGCTGCGGTAGATGGTATTACAGTAATGGCACAGTCGAAATGGCTTAATGCGCTGCACATACGTGGTACTCAGGATGCTATTTTTAACCTTAAAAATCTTGAATTTGTTGATCATATAGACTTTGCTGACAGAACCCTGAATCATTCCGGAAGAATGAATGCAATACAGCAAAATGCTATTGTTGATAAGGTACTGGAAACAGAAGAGAACTTTAGTTACGGAACTGCCTCAAGGCAAATACAAATGCTTAATGGAGATGTACTTCATCAACTGAATTTTACAGGGAAAGATATTACCATTGCAGTATTAGATGCCGGATTTCCTGCTGTTAATACTACTCCGCCTTTTCAGCGCTTGTATGATAATAATCTTATAAAAGGTGGTTACAATTATGTAAACCGTTCGGAAGATTTTTATACAGGTGGTACGCACGGAACAATTGTGCTTTCTACAATGGGGGGCTATGTAGAGAACCAGCTTGCAGGAACGGCACCCGATGCGTCTTATTATCTCTTTGTAACGGAAGATCCTACAAGCGAAAATCCGGTTGAGGAATCCTATTGGGTAGAGGCTGCTGAAGCTGCCGATAGTCTCGGGGTAGATGTTATAAATACTTCACTGGGGTATTTTAATTATGATAATCCCAGATATAGCTATTCCTACGAAAATATGGATGGTAAAACAGCATTTATCTCGCGCGGAGCTGATATTGCCGTTTCCAAAGGAATTTTCTGTGTAGTTTCTGCGGGAAATTCTGGTAATACTACTAATCCTCATATTGGGGCTCCTGCCGATGCCTATGATGTGCTTACAGTGGGAGCAGTTGATACCAACGAAAATTATGTAGGTTTTAGCTCTATTGGTCCATCGTATGATAATAGGGTAAAACCCGATGTTATGGCAATTGGTTATCTGGCTGCAATAGCAAATACTAATGGCGAGATTACTGCTGCAAGCGGTACATCATTTTCCAGTCCTATAACTGCCGGACTTGTAGCATGTTTATGGCAGGCATTACCTGATAAAACTAATACGGAATTAAGACAGCTTATAAAGGAATCGGCAGATCGTTATACTTCACCAACTGCACAATACGGCTTCGGTATTCCTGATTTTAATGTAGCCATGCAAAATGGAATGAATCTTACTAATGATAAATTTATTATATATCCTAATCCATCCAATGATATTGTAAATTTGTTATTCCCGAAAAATACTCCAAATACTACTGTTACCATTTTTAATAATCTCGGACAAAAAATAATGGAAGAGAAAGTAATGCTAGATAATCCTTTATTTTCAATTAAAAATCTTGCTACAGGTATTTATAGTTACAAACTTGAAGGATCGGGAAAAAATCAAAAAGGAAGATTAATTAAAAACTAATATGATAAAAAAACTTATAGTTTAGGAATATGAGTTTGAATGCTTAAAATCAATAACAAAGAACTAAATAATAATAATGAACAGAATTACTAAACTTTTTAATATTCAGTATCCTGTTATACAGGCAGGAATGATATGGGCAAGTGGTTACAAACTGGCAAGTGCTGTAAGCAATGCAGGCGGATTGGGTATAATAGGTGCTGGATCTATGTATCCTAATGTGCTGCGAGAGCACATACAAAAATGCAAAAAAGCAACCGATAAGCCTTTTGCCGTAAATGTACCCATGCTATACCCGAATATTGAAGAGATAATAAATATAATAATAGAAGAAGGGATTAAAATTGTATTTACTTCTGCCGGTAACCCAAAAACATGGACATCGTTTCTTAAAGAGAAGGGTATAACGGTTGTACATGTGGTGAGCAGCGTTAAGTTTGCCCTTAAAGCACAGGAAGCCGGAGTAGATGCCGTTGTTGCCGAAGGCTTTGAAGCAGGTGGCCATAATGGGCGTGAAGAAACTACAACTTTTACGCTTATCCCAATGGTAAAGGAAAAATTAGATGTGCCGCTTATTGCTGCGGGAGGAATTGCTACGGGGCGCGGAATGCTTGCGGCTATGGTACTTGGCGCTGATGGTGTGCAGATAGGCAGCCGCTTTGCGGCTTCTGTAGAATCGTCTTCACATGAAAAATTCAAACAGGCTATTGTTGATGCCCAAGATGGTGATACGCACGTTACGCTAAAAGAACTGGCTCCTGTAAGGCTTATTAAAAATAAGTTTTTTCATGATGTAGTTGCGCTTTACAGTACTGCGCCAACTGTAGATGATCTTAAAACATTGCTTGGTCGTGCACGTGCTAAAAAAGGAATGTTTGAAGGTGACCTTGAAGAAGGCGAATTGGAAATAGGTCAGATTGCAGGGCTTATACATGATATAAAACCTGCAGCAGATATTCTTAATGAAATTTTATCCGACTTTGAAAAAGCAAAACAGGAGGCTTTAAGCTTATAAAAAAATAGACTGTCTCAAAACTTCATTTCGAGCTGAAATCAGTGTGGTCGATAAATCTCAAACTATTAATTTATGAGATTTTTCTAAGGTCGAATTATTTTTGAGGCAGTACATTTTAATTATCTATTACTGTCATTAATAAATCACTTTCAAACATTGCGCCTGGTGAAATTACATTTTCATGTATAGCAAAAGGCTATATTTCATGTTTGATTTTATTTAATTGCAATATAAAAAAAGCGCCTTTGTAAAAAAGGCGCTTTTCAATTCAATTTATAGATCTAAAATTTATTTTCAACTTCGGCTGCATTAAGCATAAGGTAATGCAGGTCAGTATTCTTAACAAATGGTTTTAGCAGGTCGCTGCCAGGACCAAACATAGCCAGCTCTACATAGTCGGCAGAGTGATCCATACTTATCCATCCAACAGAATTCGTTTTTTGCTGAATCTGTGAAAAAGTTTTAAAAGGTACCTTTTTGTAGTTATAAAGTCCACCTTCTTCTTTATGCAAACCATCATAGTAGGTTAAAATAGTTTTTGCATCTTCTTCCGATAGTGTGGTTTTATTAGCACTTTCTACTATTTCTCTTACCTGAGATACGGTACTGTCATGTTTAATGGTATTTAATACCCATTCATTGGTATGGGTGTAGTTTTGTATGCTGTCAAAGTTATCATTAGCATCTTTTCCATAAATAACACCAGGATTGGCATTACCATGATCTGTAGTAATAATAACAAGTGTTTCACCATCTTTTTCGGCAAAATCAATAGCAACTTTAATCGCCTCATCAAATGCCGCCTGATCGTAAAGTAAAGCACCAACATCATTAGCATGTGCACCCCAATCTACTTTACCACCTTCTATTTGTAATACAAAACCATTTTTGTTTCCTTTCATGCGGTCAATAGCTTTTTCAGCCATTTCTGCAAGGGTAGGAGTATTTTCTGTAAGTGTTTTATCATGCGCTCTGTCTAAACTATAAGGAAGTGCATCATCACCAAAAACACCAAGGATAGGCTTGCTGTTATCTGCAGCCATCATTTCTTTACGTGTGCGGGCAACCTGCCATCCTTTAGCTTTATAGGAGGCATAAACATCCTTTTTATCTTTACGTAATTCGGGGCTAAAATAGTTGTTTCCGCCACCCATCATAATATCAAAACCTAAATCAAGATACTGTTCAGCAATATCTTCCTGTGCATTACGGCTTTTGCTGTTTACACAAAACCCTGCTGGAGTAGCATGTGTAATAGGCACGGTAGTAACACAGCCTGCCATTTTACCTGCCTTTTTAAATTTTTGCCATATAGGCATATGCATTTCACCATTTGGTCCTACGTTAAGCGAACCGTTATTTACCCTGAAACCACCACCCCAGGAAGAACTTCCGGCAGAAGAATCAGTTACGATAGAGCTTGCAGAAGCAGTATCCATTAAAGCATGGTTAACGCGTTGGTCTTTGTATAATTGTAACCAGTTTGAACCTTTTCCTGTTTTCCTGTTAAGGTATAAATCGGCCATGTTTAGTGTGCCGGTACTCATACCGTCACTAACCATAAAAATGATATTCTTAGCCTTTTTATTTTTGTTTAAAATAGTTGTATCAAAAACACCTGCAGTACTTTCAAATGGGTTGATAAGTGATGCGCCCAGTGTAAAGAGCCCACCATTTCTAAAAAACTTTCTCCTGTTCATTGTTAATTTATTAGGGGTCCAAAGTTAAAAAACTAAAATATAACCGCTATTCCTGCTGTTATTATCTAAACGTTATCTATATGTTATGTGGATGAATTCTTATTTTGGCAGCCTTAATGGCTCAGTACTAAATTTTATTTTAAAACTTTTATTGCTGATTTTAAAACGGTCTGGCGTTGAAAACTCTTCATTTGAAACTATAAATTCATAATCATGCCCTGCCATTAAATCAGTTTCAAAAACAAATGTTTTATTGTCATCTTCCATTCGCAATAGCTTTTTTAACGGAAAGTAATCTTTGCCTTTGTTTGTATAGTACAATGAAAAGTTTTCAGGATCCATGGGTTTTGAGAAAGTTATTTTAAACTCATTACTGCCGCTGTTTACATTTTTATCTCCATTTTTAAACGGTCCGTAAGATACTATATAGGGCAGACTTTCATTATAAGCTTTAATGGTTTGTTCTCTGTTTATGTGTTCATTATAAAAACCTGATTTTTCAAGGAATTTTTCAAGTGCGGTTTCGCTGGAGTAGTTGAGTTCTATAATATCTTTTACAGCTTTCATTTTGTCGGTACTGTTATTATAATAGGCTTTGCAGATCTCGTAGCCTATATAATAACCCATATCGCCTTCTTTTTCTAAATAACTTCCGTTAAACAACCAACGTTCTATGGAAGTAGCAAACATTTCCTTTCTAAAACTTTTCTTTATGGTAGTAGCATGCTCTCGTCCATAAGTAAGATAGCTTGTAACCAATGGCTTACCCATAACAAGTTCGGTTATAAAATCAGCAGAACCCTCACTAACCGAAAACGCTAGTACATTTTTTAGTATTGCTTTTTTTTGCTGAGTATGAATATATTCATGAATAGTAAGCGGTACAATATGATCTTTGTCCTGTTGGGCAAAAACACCTGCCAGCCATTTATTCTCAAATTCCGACATATCAATATCAGGCGTACCTGTAGCAATTTCACAGCCTACAAGCACCATATTTCCGCTAATCGTGCCTGCTGATCTGAAACCACCGATAGTAAAATAGAGTTCGGCTGGTTTTAGCAGCGGGTATAATATTTTAAGTTTTGCAATGGCTTTCTGGATTTCATTGGTTTTAGACTTTACAGCAATTGTGTTTGCCCTAATCGAATTCCAGAATTTAGGATAAACCTCTATATGTTTTACAAAAAGGGTATCTTTGTAACGGCGAGCCTGCATGAAGGCTTTAAGACCTTTTGTTCCTTTATTGATGTATAACCTGTTGATGAGGTCAAGCCTCTTTGCAAAATCGTGTGTATTGATTATACTGTCGTAAGCTTCCCAGTAATTATCAATATCAGATGTATATACTTTTACCTGGCAAGTGCAGATAAAGGATATAAATAACAAGACTACTGATAATGCTTTTTTAATCATAATTACCTTTAAACCAATTCTGATTCAAGATGATTAATACATTTAGTTATATATTATCATCTAAGTTTTCAATTCTGTAAATTTCGTCAATAGTCTTCCCTTCACTATTTCTCCATTCAGTCCACCCATTTGCTCTTCTTCCTAAAACAGCAGCAGCAGCAGAGCTGGGCGAACCAAAAATAAAATCTTCATTAAAAATATAAATATTATTTTCTTGAATTAATATATTATCATCTTTAAGTTTTTTTCTCATGCCAATAACCCAATTTCCTGCAGTTTTCGTTTCTTCAAAATTAGCTTTAGATCCTTTTAATACAACAAAACCATCATCTGTTAGTTCTCCTTCGGCAATTGCATTTTTACCTTTACAGTATAAAACTTCTTTTTTTGTTTTTGTTGTATTTCTTATTTCTTCCAGAATAGGAAAACCTAACGTTGATAATAATACTTTTATAGTTTCAAAATTGTCTAATAAATCAGCTTCCATACTCTCTGATATATGTTCCTTTGGAGGAGCAGTTAAGTTTTCTAAGTCATAACGACCTATTTCCTTTGCCATTTTTATACATATATATTCTAAGAATTTCACATGTGATTTTGTAAAAATATCTGATTTTGAGGTTATAGCAACTGCATAGTTCCAAAATTCTTTATTTCTATTATGCGACTTAAGTCTTTCAAAACAATCATCAGTTTCACCAATGTATGCTATGGGTTTTGCTTTATCTTCATTTATTCCAAACAAAAAATATATCCCATATTTTCTTATTTCAGGTCTTATACCACATTCAATTAACTTATTTCTCGGTATTAAAACACCTACAATTAATCTATTTGTTAAATCTGCAATTTTTATACTAGTGGGATTTCCGTCCGGAAGAAAAATTTGTATTGTTTGAGGTCTATTAGTCATTTTTTGAATTATAAAATCTAACTCAAATATATATCAAAGTTCACTTATAAAAAAACCGCGCTTTGCAGCACGGTTTTCAACTAAAAACAATTATTATATAACCTTATGCCGAAGCGGCTACTTCTTGTGGTAAAGCTGCAGGCTCAAAATCCATAATTACCTGATTGCGGATGATGTCTTCAAAGGTTTCGCGCTCTCTTATTACATGACCTTTGCCTTCATACCAAAGTACTTCAGCCGGGCGCACGCGCGAGTTATAGTTGCTGCTCATAGAGAAACAATAAGCACCTGCATTACGGAAACATAAAATATCACCTTCTTTAATTTCAGCAATTTTTCGGTTGCTGCCAAAAGTATCTGTTTCGCAGATGTAACCCACTACAGAATAAAAACGATCTTTGCCTTTTGGATTGGATATGTTTTCAATATGATGATGAGATCCGTAAAACATCGGGCGTATAAGATGGTTAAAACCACTGTCTATACCAGCAAATACGGTTGACGTTGTTTGTTTTACCACATTTACTTTTGCAAGGAAAACGCCTGCTTCGCTAACCAGAAATTTACCGGGTTCAAAAGTAAGGGTAAGGTCTCTGCCATATTCTGCACAAAAAGCATTAAAGCGTTTAGTAAGTTTTTTACCAAGTTCTTCTATATCTGTCTGTATATCATCTTTTTTATACGGTACTTTAAAGCCACTGCCAAAATCGATAAATTCAAGCTCTTTAAAATGAGATGCTGTTTCAAATAATATTTCGGCAGCATATAAAAACACTTCGATATCAAGAATATCAGATCCCGTATGCATGTGTATGCCATTAATATGCATACCAGTATTTTGAACAATACGTAACAGGTGAGGCATCTGGTGTATTGAAATACCAAATTTACTGTCGATATGGCCTACAGATATATTACTGTTGCCACCAGCCATTACATGCGGATTAATACGTATGCATACCGGAGTGTGAGGGTGCTTTGCACCAAACTGTTCTAATATAGAAAGGTTATCTATATTTATTTGTACACCCAGTGCTGCTACTTCTTCTATCTCTTCCATCGAAACGCCATTAGGAGTATAGATAATTTTGTCTGGGGAGTATCCTGCTAAGAGACCTAACTGCACTTCCTGTATTGACACTGTATCAAGACCTGAGCCAAGCTGTTTAAGCAGCTTTAATATGGATATATTAGATAATGCTTTTACGGCATAATTTATCCGCAAATGATTTACCTTAGAGAAAGCTTTTTCAAGCCTATTGTATTGTGACTGTATTTTTGCCGCATCATATACATAGAGCGGGCCGCCAAATTCGTCTGCCAGTTGCAGTAGTTGTTTAGTCTCCATCTTCGTTTAATCACTATTTATGATTACAAAAGTAGATACCATTTGCTACTTAAAAAAGTAATTAATAGAAGATTAACAAAATATAACAAAATGTTACAAATATAACATTAATAATATTCTATAACGTTATAATAACGTATATCTCATATATAATTAACTCCCGGTACAATTTTAAGCGGCAGTAACGAATTGCTCTTAAAAGTTCCGGGAGTTAACAGGAATCAGTAATAATAAATTTTACTATACATTAGGCCTGCTGCCGTTTCGTTTAAATAATAGTAAGGCAATTGCGGTTACTAAGCATAGAACTTCTTTCATAATTAATCAATTTATCGTGTAAAGGTAAATCTGTTACAATCTACAGCTTCAGTTGTTAGTGTTAGTGTTTTTCCTTTAAGAATTATACAGCCAAAATTATATTCTTCAATATTAAATGAATTATCACATGTGCCTCCCCATGATTTCACTTCATAATCATAAGTTCCATTAGGAAAACTGTACATGCTTGTAGGTTCAGGTGTCATTACATGCATACGTGTGTCTACTGTAGTAACTTCCATAGATGATTGGTTAATTTTCCATACAACACTGCCTTTTCCAAAATCTTCCCTGGTACCAGTATCAGGAGCTTCTATTTTTGTTAAATACCAGGTTCCGTTAATGCTTTTACTGTTATTGTCGTCGTCATTATTACATGAACTTACTATTAGGACTAGCAGTAGTAAGGTAAAAAACTTTATATTTTTCATACTGGTTAAGATTATTATAATGATTTGATTAATATTTAAATGTGAATACATATCCGTCTGCCTCCAATTGAGTAAATGTAATGGTGTTGCCATTATTATCTTTACATCCCATATTTAAGGTGCCATTTATTTCAATTGTAGTTGCACAGCTCTGGGGAGTAATTTCATTAGGTACATTTTCATAATCATAAGTGCCCGATGCTATACCACTATATACATTGGTATCGGTAAAATTGTTTACTACTTTTATTGTTTGATTTTCTTCATCCAGTGTCCAGGTTACTTCTCCTTCGTTAAAATCATGGCTTACTCCGGCAATACTTCCTGAAACGTTAACCAGTTTTAAAACCATGGCATTAGAATCTGTTAAAGATGATTTTGGATCATCATCGCTACAGTTTATCAATAGCAATGAAGATAATAAAAGCAGCACTAATTTTAAATTTTTCATATCGTTTGTTTCGACAGTTGATTTTTAATATAGATGTATTAATGTTAAAAAGGTTGCGTTAGATTGGCTGATAATTATTAAAAGCTATTATATGTTTATTTATCTACTCTTATTATTGTTTTATCTTTAATAAGTGTAATAAATAGGTTATTCAGGGCCGTTAAATTTCTAAATTGTAAAGTTTATATTGCCACTAGTTGGTGTAGATAAAAAATTAAAAATACTTATGGTCGTTGGATGTATTTTGCTATTTTTGTTCCACTTTTAATAAGATAAATGCAATACTTATGAATTTACACGAATATCAGGGAAAAGAAATACTGGCCAGCCATGGTGTACGCGTTCAGCGCGGTATCGTTGCCAATAGTCCTGCCGAAGCTGTAGCTGCTGCAAAACAGCTAACTGCCGAAACAGGTACTTCATGGCATGTTGTTAAAGCACAGATACACGCGGGTGGCCGTGGAAAAGGCGGAGGCGTTAAGCTTGCTAAAAACCTTCAGCAGGTAGAAGAGATCGCAGGACAAATAATAGGTATGGACCTTATTACTCCTCAAACTCCTCCTACAGGTAAAAGGGTACACAAAGTGCTTATTGCAGAGGATGTTTATTACCCTGGAGAAAGTGAAACTTCAGAATTTTATATGTCTGTTCTTCTGAACAGAGGTAAAGGCCGTAACATGATCATGTATTCTACCGAAGGTGGTATGGATATTGAAGAAGTTGCAGAGCACACACCACATCTTATTTTTACAGAAGAAATTGATCCGGCTGTAGGACTTCAGGCTTTTCAGGCAAGAAGAATTGCTTTTAACCTTGGACTTAGCGGAAATGCATTTAAAGAAATGACTGTTTTTGTTGCTGCTCTTTACAAAGCTTACATCGACAGTGATGCATCTATGTTTGAAATTAACCCTGTGTTAAAAACATCTGACGATAAAATTATGGCTGTAGATGCTAAAGTTGTTCTTGATGACAATGCACTTTACAGACAAAAGAAATATGCAGATATGCGTGACATCCGTGAAGAGAATCCAATTGAAGTTGAGGCTAAAGAAGTTGGTCTTAACTATGTGGATCTTGACGGTACTGTGGGCTGTATGGTAAATGGTGCTGGCCTTGCAATGGCAACTATGGATCTTATTAAATATGCAGGTTTTGAGCCGGCTAACTTCCTTGACGTTGGTGGTACTGCTGACGCTAAACGTGTTGAAACAGCTTTCCGTATTATCCTTAAAGATCCTAACGTAAAGGCTATCCTTATCAATATTTTTGGAGGAATCGTTCGTTGTGACCGTGTAGCTCAGGGTGTTGTAGATGCTTACAAAAACATGGGAGACACTATAAAAGTGCCAATCATTGTTCGTTTACAAGGTACTAACGCAGACATCGCTAAAGAACTTATCGATAACTCAGGTATGCCAATCCTTTCTGCTACGTTGTTCCAGGAAGCTGCAGATCAGGTTAAAGCTGCATTAAGCTAATAGTTTATAAAACTATCTTATATAAAAAATCCCATGCTTAGCATGGGATTTTTGTTTTTGTATCTTGTAGTAGTTAAATTCAATATGAGAATAAAAATTACTGCTTATCTAATATTCTTTTCATCTCGTTAAGTAGTAAAGGAAAAGCAGGATATGTCATATTATGTCCGTAACCGTCAATTTCATAAAGTTTGGTTTCCTTATGACCTGAAATTTTCATCATTCTGGCCATATAAGCATTTTCTTCATAGCGGCCTAACATTTCCATTTCTCTGTCACCTGTAATAAGAAGCAGGGGTGGAGCATCCGCTCTGGTGTAGTATAATGGTGCAAATTCATCTACAATAGCCTGAGTGTCTTTAATTCCTCTTTCCTGACGTACTGTAAAATGTGTAATGCACTGTCCGCTAAAAGGTATAAGTCCGGCAACTTTATTAGCATCTATATTATATTTTTCAAGATAATTTTTGTCGAGTACGCTCATCATGGTAAGATAGCCGCCTGCAGAATGGCCTGATATAAATATTTTACCAGGATCGCCCCCGTATTTTTTAATATTATTAAAAACCCAGGCAATAGCGGCAGCACTGTCTTCTATACAGTTTACTACTTTTACTTTTGGGCTTAGCCTGTAGCCTACACCTATAACACAGTATCCTTTTTCTTTAAGGGCTTCAGGTGTTTCTTTGCTTCCTTGTGTAAGTCCGCCGCCGTGAAACCATATTATTGTAGCAAAGTTTTTTGTATTTTTAGGATAATAAATATCTAGTACGCACCGCTCGGAAGCATAACTATCGTTCTTATATACAGCTTCTTCATAATACTTTACATCAGTTTGCGTAGCATACTCTGTTTTTTGTGCAAATGATGTAAATCCGGTAATAATAAGTAATGTCAGTACAATATGTTTCATAAAAAATAGTGTTTAGCCAAATATAAAGAATATGTAGCTAATTTCTTTAGCTTTACTGGCTAAACACTATTTTTTAACTTATAATGTTACTCTCTTTTAGTTGAGAATGTATTTATATTTTCCCTCCAGTATTCTATAAGGTTTTTTATTTTTTCTCTGTATTTTATATAGTCGCCGCCTTTCTGAATAAACCCCTGTATAGCCAGCTTGTTGGCTTGTTTAACAGAATATTCATCCTGAGCATTGGTAATAAAAATATATGGTATGTCTTTATCAGCCAGTACCTCTTCTTCAAGAATAATATTTCTTAATTCAAAGCCGCCAAGTTTAGGCATATTAATGTCTGATATTATTATAAAAGGATCTACTCCGGGCTTTCTTATATACTCAAGTGCCTCTGTACTGTCAGAAAAAAATATGATGTTATTTTTATAACCAAGGTCCCGGAATATTTCTTTCAAAATCTCCCTGTCATCTTCGTCATCTTCAATAACAAGTATATCCCTGTGCATTTTCATATTAGTGTAAGTTAGTTTTTTTAATAGGCTTATACTGTATAATATCAATGCAAATTATAAATTTCCCTGAAATTTTTGTTACGGTTTTTCCGCAATTATTTATATTTTACTGTATAGATTATTTATTTGGGCGATAATATATATATAAGTAAATTCCTTAAATTGCAATCTCGTAAATACTAACATAAATTTACATATTATGAAATTAAAAACAATGTTTGTATGTTTTTTTCTTGTCGCAGGATCTGTTATTTCAAATGCACAGGAGAATGCCTCCGATATAATGGCTAAAGCTTACACTCAGGCGGGTAAAGAAAATAAAAATGTATTTGTTATGTTTCATGCTTCCTGGTGCGGATGGTGTAAAAAAATGGATAAAAACATGACAGGCGATGCGCTTGGTAAATTTTTTAATGATAATTATGTTACTGCACACATAACTGTAAAAGAATCTCCCAAGAATGTTAGTCTTGAAAATCCCGGTGGTGAAGAATTTCTTAAAAAGTTTAAAGGTGAAAGGGCAGGCCTTCCATTTTGGATAATACTGGATGCTAAGGGCAACCTGCTTGCAGATTCATTTAATGCTAAAGGTGAAAATTTAGGATGTCCTTCCACTCCCGAAGAAGTAACTGAATTTATAGCAAAACTTAAAAAAACATCGAGATTTACTGATGGTCAGCTTGCTGCTGTAAAAGGTGTATTTACAATTAAAAAATAATTTTTTGAGTGGAAATAATTACTTTACAGGCTATCAGCATTTCTTCTTTTACTGTGGCTTTTAATAAAGCATTTTCTGACTATGAAATAAACCTTAGCTTTTCTGAAGAGAATTTCAGGAAAAAAATTATTTCAGAGAATATAATACTTGAATACTCTGTAGGTGCTTTCGCTGATGGTGAACTTATAGCGTTTATACTGCATGGATACGACGATATAAATGGTCAAAAATCTATTTATAATGCAGGTACAGGGGTATTGCCAAAATACAGGGGGCTAAGGATTATTGAAAAATTATATAATTATATATTACCTGTTTTAAAAGATAAAGGTTTCAGGCATCATTACCTTGAAGTGCTAAGTGGTAATGAAAAGGCTGAAAAAATTTACGCTAAAATGGGATTTACGCATTTTAGAAGGGTAGTTGGTTATAGTGGAAATGTACCCGAAAAAGATATTAATAATATTGAAATTAGAATTCAAAATTTTATAGACTGGAATAGTGCTAAATCATTTTGTGACACAGAACCAACCTGGCAAAACAGTTTTAGTGCTATACAACGTACTATAGATAACCATAACATTGTTACTGCTTATTATAATAATGAATTTGCCGGCTTTGCAATTTATGATAATACAAACGGAAGGATTAAGCAATTTGGTGTTAAAAAAGAACATCGCAGAAAAGGTATTGGTACCGCTTTATTCGGCTATATTAGTAAAACAGTAGGGCAGGTTGCTTTTACTAACTATGATAGTAATGATACTTCTGCAGCAGCATTTTTTAATGCTCTTACTCTTAAACCGAGCTTTGAATTAATAGAGATGAAGCTGTTTTACTGATTATCATGTAAAAAGCCTATTTTTACATTAAATATATTACTTCTATGAAAAAAGCTATTTATCTGTTATTAGTAACTCTTGCATTTATATCTTGTGATGCCCAGCAAAAAAAAGGTACAGAACTTGTTTCTCCGCAACAATTCTCTGACGAAATGCTTAAAGATAAAGGTCAGTTAATAGATGTTCGTACTCCAAAAGAATATAAAAGCGGACATATTGAAAATGCTGTAAATATTCATTTATACGATCAGGATTTTAAAGAAAGGATAAATAAGCTTGATAAACAAAAAACTGTTTATGTATATTGTAAAGCAGGGGGAAGAAGCGCTGAAGCTGTAGAAGCTTTAAAAATTAATGGCTTTACTCACATTGTAGAACTTGATGGTGGTACAGATGCATGGTCAGATGCAGGCATGTCTCTTAAAAAATAAGTATGTAATTTGTTAAATCATGATTACTACGCTAAACATACTACTTGCACTGGTAATTATTGTATTTTTTACAATAACAGGATGGCTTTTTATGAAGTTGCGAAAATCTGAAAAAATTAAAAAAGATCTGGAAACCCGTTTTGTAGAATTAGAAAACAAAACTAATACACTTCAGCTTCAAACACTTGAAGCAAGACTTAATCCGCATCTTTTTAAAAATGTGCTTAATTCAATACAATCTCATGCTTATCAAACCTATTTTGCTATGGATAAGCTGTCTAATGTACTTGATTATATTTTATATGAAAGCCAAAATCGTTTTGTAAGCCCCCGTGAAGAAATTGAATTTGCTTTAAATCTTATTGAAATAAATAAAATAAAAATAAGTCCTTTATTCTCTATTACCATTAAAAAGAAGATAGATGAACAGGACTTGTTATATGATCAAAAGATACTTGCTCCGCTTATTTCTATAGACCTTATTGAAAATGCCTTTAAACATGCTGATCTTCAGAGTCAGGATGCATTTATAACTGTGGTTATAGAATTTAAAGACAGTCAGTTTTCCATGATGGTATCTAATAAGATCTCTGAAAAATCTACTTTTTTGAAAGAACATAGTGGTATAGGTACAGCAACCCTTGAACAGCGATTACGGATTA
Organism: Flavobacterium sp. NRK1; assembly: GCF_024054175.1. GTDB lineage: Bacteria > Bacteroidota > Bacteroidia > Flavobacteriales > Flavobacteriaceae > Flavobacterium. Next base: position 3,503,962 of record NZ_JAMXLA010000001.1, on the reverse strand, counting down.
TTTATAAATCCTGTTTTAAGCTGGAACGCTATACAGAAGAAGATGTTTATATAGCCAAATTAAAAATTAACCTGCTTGAACACAAAAATCAGATGCTTACTGCTTGACGACGAATTGCCGGGATTAACTTACCTGAAAATGCTGTGTGAACAAATTGATGAACTGGAGGTTATTAAAGCTTTTAATAGCCCCGAAATGCTTCTTAACGAATGGCAGTCGTTAGACTTTGATTTGCTTATTACCGATATAGAAATGCCCGGTATAAATGGACTTCAGGTTGCAGATGCTGTTAAAGGGAAAGCTATTATTTTTACAACAGCCTATAAAAATTTTGCAGTTGATGCTTTTGACAGGGATGCTGTAGATTATGTAGTAAAACCGGTTAAGCCAGAACGTTTATTACAGGCAATTCAGAAAGTATCGGTACTTCTGGCAAAGCCCAGAACAACCCCAAAACAAATTCAGCTTAATACTGATAAGGGAAAAGCGCTTATTAATGTTTCAAGAATATTTTGTGTTATTACTTCTTCGATAGACAGCAGGGATAAAATGTTATTTCTTAATGATGCTTCAAAGATAACAGTTAAAAATATTTCTTTTGAAAAACTTCTGGAAATGCTTCCTCCGTCCGAATTTTGCCGAATTAATAAAAAAACATTATTGGCTATAAAACATGTTCAGTATTACAGCCATGATGAAATAACAGCTGATATTATTAATTCTGACGGTAAAAATTTTATTTTTTCATTAAGCGAGATTTATCGCAATGATTTTGTAAAAAGGGTTAAAGTTTAAAATACGTTTATTACCTTTTATTACATATTTCGGTTAGCTTGTTACAAAAGCTTTTTAAGATTTTTTTATACCTTATTTCCTTATCTATTTATCTGTAATATTGCGCTATATTTCAACAATAAGCAGGGGTGGTAAACATGAAGAATTTTAGGAACAGTTTTTTTTATATAGGTATAATAGCGGTCTTTTCATCGTTAATTTATCTTGTTTTAAAAAATGGTAAACATCTGGAAGCCGGACGGAACATAATTAATAACACCTCAGGCAACGGGCAGTGGCAGGATTTTCTGGATTCTTTATACAATAATCTTACGCATCCCCTTGCAATTTTATTAGTACAGATAATCACTATTATTTTTGTTGCAAGAATTTTTGGCTGGATCTGCAAAAAAATAGGACAGCCTACAGTTATAGGTGAAATGGCAGCTGGTATAGTATTAGGGCCTTCTTTAGTAGGTACTTTTTTTCCCGAATATTCCTCACTTCTATTTCCGGAAGAATCTTTAGGTAATTTACATTTTTTAAGCCAGATAGGGCTTATACTTTTTATGTATGTTATAGGTATGGAACTTGATCTTAATGTGCTTAAAAATAAAGCTAAAGATGCAGTAATAATTAGCCATGCCAGTATAATTATTCCTTTTACTCTTGGCTTGGTTTTATCTTACTTCATTTATACCCAATTTGCACCTCAGGGTGTAGATTTTATGGCTTTTGCATTATTTATGGGCATTGCAATGAGTATTACTGCTTTTCCTGTATTAGCAAGAATAGTACAGGAAAGAGGGTTGCACAGAACACGTATTGGTTCTATGGTTATTACATGTGCTGCTGCAGACGATGTAACTGCATGGTGTCTTTTGGCAGCAGTAATAGCAATTGTAAAAGCGGGTTCGTTAATAAGCTCATTGTATGTAATGGTATTGGCAGTAGTATATGTTGCCCTGATGCTTAAAGTGGTAAAGCCATTTTTAAAACGAATTGGTGAATTGTATAGCAATAAAGAAAATGTTACTAAACCTGTTGTTGCAATATTCTTTCTTACGCTCTTACTATCATCATATACTACAGAACTTATAGGTATACATGCTTTATTTGGAGCATTTATGGCAGGTGCAATTATGCCTGAAAATATGCGTTTCAGGAGCATTTTTATAGAAAAGGTAGAAGATGTATCCCAGGTAATGTTATTACCTTTATTCTTTGTTTTTACAGGATTAAGAACACAAATAGGACTTCTTGATGATCCGTATCTTTGGAAAATCTGCGGACTTATAATCGCCGTTGCTGTTACAGGGAAATTTATTGGAAGCGCATTAACAGCGAGATTTGTAGGTCAGAATTGGCGGGATAGCTTTACCATAGGTGCTCTTATGAATACCCGTGGACTTATGGAACTTGTTGTACTTAATATTGGCTATGATCTGGGAGTTTTATCGGCAGAGGTTTTTTCTATGATGGTTATTATGGCGTTGGCTACAACTGTAATGACAGGCCCGGCGCTGGACTTAATAGGCTTTATATTTAACAGAAGGAAAAATTATATTCCTACAGAAATTCGTCAGGTAAGCCGTTTTAAAGTACTTGTGTCTTTTGATAGCCCTGAAGGAGGTAAAACACTGCTTAAACTTGCAAATGCTTTTGTACGGAAAATGAAGGGTAATGCCATGGTTACCGCAATGCATATATCACACAGTAACGATATACATACTTTTAATCTTGAAGAATATGAAAAAGAAAGCTTTAAGCCCATTTTAGCAGAAGCCGAAAATCTTGGCCAAAAGGTAACCACGCTCTTTAAAGCTACTATGGATATGGATAGCGATATTGCCACCGTAGCGAATAAAGGGGAATTTGATCTGGTACTTATAGATATAGGACAAAGTATTTTTGAAGGTACCCTTCTTGGTAAAATTCTAGGTTTTACAACCAGGATTATTAATCCTGAAAATTTACTGAACACTTTTACGGGTAAAGAGAAGTTATTTGAAAATTCTCCTTTTGACGAACGTACGCAGCATATACTTTCTAAAACAGAAGCTCCGGTAGGCATTTTAGTTGATAAAGATTTTAAAAGTACAGATAAGGTTTTTGTAACTATTTTTGATGCGGCCGATGCTTTCCTGATAGATTTTATACAAAAACTTATAAGTAACATGGGCTCGCAGGTGACAGTGCTTGATGCCGAAGGATCTGTTAAAAATAATCCTGAAATAAAAGAAGCGATACGCAGCATAGAGCATAATGTACCTAATCATATAAAATTACTGAATCAAAGAAAACTTGAAGAGGCTTTTCTTGAAGGACAAGATTTGATGATAATAAGTGTTGATAGCTGGAAAAAGCTGGTTGATTCAGGCAGTACATGGCTTAACCATACACCTTCTTTACTTATTATGAAGCAATAAAAAAGCCCCGCTCTTACTTAACGGGGCTTCTCACCAAACAAAATTACTATGAGAGAGTAATTATTCTTTATTTATTGGATCGCCATTACGCATTTCCTCACTGGCTTCTTTAATCAGTTTTTGGTTTACCTGAAGGCTGTCACTGTAAATTTCTACTTTATCACCATATTCGCGTCCTTTTACTACATTGGTACGGTGCAGTTTATTATCCTGAACAGTTACAACATAAATAGCTTCGCTGCTGTTTACTACCGCAGTTTTTGGTACAACAAATGTGCTGTCTTTTGCATTTAGTGGCAATATTACTTCAGCTACTGTGCCCGGTAATAGTTTTCCGTCTTTGTTTATTACATCCATTTCTATTCTTTCAGAGCGAAGCTTCTGGTCAAGAGCACCGCTTCTGCGTGCAATTTTTGCAGTAAATGTTTTATTAGGCAGTGGAGCTACCTTAAAGCTTATTTCATCTCCCATATTCAGATAACCTGTATACATTTCCGGTACCGAAACGGCAAGCCTTAGTTTCTGTTGGTCCTGTATTGTAAGCAAAGGCAATTCGCTGCCTTTTCCTGCAGGCCCAACATAAGCCCCGGCATTTATATTACGTGCTGATATTACTCCGTCAAATGGTGCACGAATTTGTAAATAGCTTTGTATTACCTGTATTTCTTTATAAGCAGCTTTTGCAGCTTGTAATTGGGCATAATCACTGCTTTTACGTGATAGGGCAACGTCAAGATCATTTTTAGATATAGTTCCTTCTACTTTACTTGTTTCCAGTATTCTGTTATAGGTACTGTTAGTAGCCATATATACAGCTTCGGCAGAATGCAGGCGCGATTCTGCTGCTGCAAGCTGTGAGCTTATTTCCGGAGCTTCAAGTACAATAAGCAATTGTCCTTGTTTAACCTGGCTGCCTATATCTACTTTAAGTTCTTTAACAAAGCTGCTTACTTTAGCATATAGATCGGTTTGTTTAAAGCCTTGTAATTCTGCAGGAAGGCGTACTTCGCTGGATAACTTTTCTTTTTGCAATTCAAAAGTTTCTGTAACAGGTGCTGGTTCGGGTGCTGTTTCTTTTTTTTCTTCGCCACAGCCGTATAATAGCAGCAGTAATGCTGTTGCAGATGTTAGTAGGGTGATATTTTTCATAGTATTAATGTGTATGTACATAATGTTTGCTGTGTTCGTCTTCAGGGTCTAATGATGGAGATTGTATAGTTGCTTTACCTTGAGCCCATGCAAAAATAACAGGTAGTATAACTAATACAGTAAAGGTTGAAAATAATAATCCGCCAATAACTGCACGTCCTAATGGTGATACCTGTTCGCCACTTTCTCCGTGGCCAATAGCCATTGGCAGCATACCGGCTATCATTGCTACACTTGTCATTATAATTGGACGAAGGCGTATAGATGCCGCTTCGCGTGCTGCTTTAAGTGCATTGCCACCGTTTTCTTTACGGAGCTGTTCTGCATTTGTAACCAGTAAAACGGCATTTGCTATAGATACACCGACCGACATGATAATTCCCATATAAGATTGTAAGTTAAGAGTAGAGCCGGTTGCTAAAAGCAGTAATAACGATCCTAAAACTACAGCGGGTACAGCGGTAAGTATAACAAGTGAAACTCTGAAAGACTGAAAGTTTGCCGATAGCATAAGGAAAATAACTACTACAGCTACTAATAATCCCATTTCAAGACTGCCCATTGTTTCTTCTAATACTTTGCTGAGGCCTATTGGTTCAACAAAAAGTCCTCTTGGTAATTCTCCAAGACCAGCCACTGCTGCCTTAACATCTTTTGTAGCGGTACCCAGGTCGGTATGGTTTATATTGGCTGTTACCGAAATATATGGCATAGCACCAAGGTTGTCATTTTCTCCATGGGTTTCTGCATGTGTTATAGTTGCTACATCACCTAACACAGGGCGTACAGAATTTTTTAGCAATGGAATATTTTTGATATCCTCTTCACTACTCATTTTATCTAATGGCACCTGAACCTGTACACTATAAGACAAACCAATTTTTTCATCGATCCACGTGTTCTTCTCTGTATATCGTGAAGATGAGGTACTGGCAATTAATGATCGCGAAATATCGCTCATATCTACACCCAATTGCGCTGCCCTTACACGGTCAATTTCAATATTAAGTGCAGGGTAGTGTATTGGCTGGGCTATTTGAATATCACGGAAATAATCTTTCTTTTTAAGTTCTGCCATAAGTTTATTGGCATACTGTTCATTTACCTTTTTGTTTTTACCCGCAAAGCGTATTTCAACCGGTGTTGGTGAACCCTGACTAAGCACTTTGTCGGTAAGTTCTATTGGTTCAAACGAAAGTTTAACATCAGGCTCAATTTTAGAAATATTTTTGCGAAGCAGGTCTTTAAAATCATCCATATCGGTATGGTAATCTTTCAATGCTATCTGAAATACTGCCTCATGAGGTCCTGCCATAAACAGATAGATAGGCGATACTGAATATAAAGAGGGGTGAGTACCAACATATACTGAAGATATACCTATATGCTCTTTGCCTACAGTTCTTTCTATTTCTTTAAGTACTCTAAGTGCTTTTTCTTCGGTGCGCTCTATACGCATTCCGCTTGGAGCACGCATACGCAGCTGAAACTGACTGCTGTTTACTTTAGGAAATACATCCTGTCCGATTACATTTAGGAATAGGACTGCTAATCCTGATATAATTATAAGATAAGCAATACCTATAAACTTACGATTTGGTAATAAACGATCTATAAGTTTCATAAAACGCAGTCTGAATTTTTCAAAACCACTTAGTTTTCCATCATTATTATAGTCGTTCCTTTCAGCAAAATCATTTTTATGAGCATACTCATGATGTTCTAAACCTGCTTCTTCATGTGTTTTACCATGCCCTGTAGTTTTCATTACCCAGTTTGCCATAACAGGTACAAAAGTTTGTGAAAGCAGGAACGAAATGATCATTGAGAAACCAATAGCCATTGCTAAGGGAAGGAATAATGAACCCGGAATACCTGCCATTGTAAAGGCCGGAGCAAATACCGCAAGAATACATAATAAAATAAGTAATTTTGGAAGTGCTATCTCTTTACAGGCATCCCATATTGCGAGGGCTTTTGGTTTTCCCATATCGAGGTGCTGGTGGATATTTTCTATGGTTACTGTACTTTCATCAACCAATATACCAATAGCAAGTGCCAAGCCGCTTAATGACATCAGGTTAATAGTCTGTCCGAATAATTTAAGGAATAAAACTCCCGATATTATGGAAATAGGAATAGTAAGTATTACAATAAGTGCAGCTCTTCTGTCTCCTAAAAATAAAATTACCATTAGTCCGGTAAGTACAGCCCCAATAGCCCCTTCGGTAATTAAACTTTTTACTGAGTTTATAACATATACCGACTGGTCAAACTCGTAAGATACTGATACATCAGGAGGCAAAGTACTCTGAATTTTAGGGAGATTTTTTTTCAGGTTTTTAACCACATCCCAGGTAGATGCATCTCCGGCTTTTGCTATACTGATATATACCGAGCGTTTGCCGTTTACAAGAGCATAACCATTGGTAACGTCAGCTCCATCTTTAACGGTAGCAACATCACCCAGATAAAGATTTTGTACGCCTCCTTTAAACAGGGGTATTTTTTCAAAATCTTTTATACCGTGAATAGTATTGTTAGTAGGAGTAAGGTAGTTTTTATCTCCTATACGAACATTCCCGGAAGGGGCCGTTTGGTTGTTAAGCCTTATGGCTTCTACAATCTGATCCGGCGTTAAGTTGAAGGAGTTAAGTTTTGCAGGGTCTATATTAATTTCTATAGCTCGCGGGCTGCCGCCAAAAGGTGCAGGAGATAATAATCCGGGAATATTTGTAAAAGAGGAACGCACATAAACATTGGCCAAATCCTGCAGTTCGTTATTGCTTCTTATTTTACTGCTTAATACAAGCTGACCTACAGGCATTGATGAAGCATCAAAACGTATTACAAACGGCGGTTGTGACCCTGGCGGAAATATGGCCTGTATACGGTTTGTAAGCGCACTCATTTCTGCAGCTGCCTGTGCCATGTTTGTACCTTCATAATAGGTAACTTTCATGAGCATAAGGCCCTGTAAGTTTTTTGTTTCAATACTTTTTACGCCATTGGCAAAAAGCATAATATTTACGTAGTTCTTAGCGAAATACGATTCCATTTGATCCGGAGTATAACCATTAAAGGGGTGTGCCAGATATATTACAGGCAAATTCATTTCCGGTAATATATCTACCTTAATGGTGCGCACGGCACCTATCCCGAAAAAGAACAGTCCGGCTACCAGTACCAGTATCGATATGGGTTTGCGAAGTGCAAAACGTATTAAATTCATTATTTAATAAATATTAAAATTCGTTGATAAAAAGATTAAAATCGCCTGTAGCTGCTGCTTTCATTAATAAAGCCTGCCATACGTTGGTATATATAATATCGCGATCTGTTTCTGCACGGTTTAATGTATAAAGTGCCTGTGTAACATCTACAAGATTGGTAAGGCCGTTATTATATAATGTTGTGCGCTGCAGGTATGCCTGCTGTGCAGCACGAACCTGTCTTGGAGCTTCTTTATAGTTTTGCATAGCAAAATCCATACGCGCATTTGCGGCATCTTCCTGTGCTTTGAGCTGTAGGTCTATGGCTTTATATTCTTCTTCTAATCCCTGCGATATGAACTTTTGTGCACTTACTTTTTTAGATGAGCGTGCTATAGAGGTTAAATTCCATGTCATACCTATACCCAGCAGATAGTTTTGTCGTGTAGGATCTATTCCGTCAACATAATTTTTGGAGAATGAAGTCTGATCTGTAGCATAATTGCTGTTAAATCCAGAACCCCTTGCCTGATACACTCCAAAGAAGCTAAAAGTAGGATAGTATTCTTTTTTGTAAAGGCTTAATTGGTTATTACTTAAAGCTATACGGCTTTTGTAAAACTGGCGAACAGGATTGTTCAGGCTATCCGATTGCATTTCCCCTGTTAAAACAGCTTTGGGTACTGTAGCAACAAACGTGGTGTCAACTTTATAATCTGCTGGTTCTACACCCAAAAGTTCTACCAGTTTATTGTTTTGTAGTTTTACCTGTTCTCTTATTTGGTTAAGAGCTATTTTGGCACGTGATACTTCGGCAGAGGCAAGCGTAGAATCTACACCCGGAAGCAAGCCGTTTTTAACTCTTATTGCAGCATTATTAAGTACAACCTGTGCGCGGTCTAAATTTTTTATTTGCGATTTTTCCAAACGCTGGCTCGCTAAAAGATTAAGATAAGCACCTGCTATTTTTATCTTTTGCTGAAACTGCTCCTGTTCAAAATCTTTCTGTTGTTTTTCGGCATCAGCTTTCGCAATGTTAATACGCTGTTTCATTCTCCCGAAGGTGAAGAAATCCCAGTTCATATTAACCAGATATAAGGCTCCGAATGCTGCATTCCAGTTTTGTTCTGCCAAAGGAAGCCCTGACGAAGCAACCCCTAATCCTCCAAAACCGTAAAGAGGCCCGTTTTGTCCGTTTACAGTACCATAATCCTGCTGTGCAGATAAATTGAGGTTAGGTAAATAGTCGCGCTTAGATTGTTTTACTGTTTCCTGTGCAGCTTTGGCATAACTGCCTTTGGCTTTTACCATGCCATAGTTAGCCACACCTTTATCTATTGCTTCCCTGAGGGAAAGATGTGTTTGACCAAAACCTGTAACTGAACCGAAGAGCAGTAACAGTGTTAATTTTTTTAAGTGCATTGAAATAAGTGAATTTATAGAGTAAGATAATTTTGTTAAATTATTGGCAAAGGTAAAACGCACTTTTGGCACAAACTGATAATAAATGATGAATTGAATTCGTCATACAAATTGTTACAGTTATAGATATATATGCTTACTTTGCAATAAGAAATGTAAATTGATGAAGAAGATTTTCAGTAATATAATTGAGAACAAATGGTCGCAGGAGTTTTTTATACTTGCATTCTCTTTTATACTTTTTACGCTTAACGACTGGATACTTATAAAGTCATGGCGTGGCATTTGGTCGGGCTGTGCCTATTTTCTTATGCTGTATCTGCATGCGCAGCTAAACAGGTATTTTTTGTTACCGTTTTTACTAAAAAAACATAAGGCATTATTATACATACTGTTAACAGGTGTTTTAATATTTGTTTTCTCGATAATTATGTATCAGGTAACAACATTATGGATATATAAAAACTGTTTTCTCTATAAATCGTCCGAGCAAAAAAGCTATATTTTTCAGGCAGCTACACTTGTAGCTACGCTTATTTGTATATTGTCTGTACACATGATACTTAAGTTTTATCGTGACCGTAAAGATCTGGATCAGGAAAAGCTTTTGTATAACCAGGCTCAACTTAACTCATTAAGAGAACAATTAAACCCTCATTTTTTGTTTAATACCTTTAATACTCTTTATGGTATAAGCCTTCAATATCCTCAACGTACTCCCGAACTTATTATGCATGTATCTCAGCTTATGCGCTATCAGTTGGAGAGTAATGAAAGGCAATGTGTAGCCCTTGAGGATGAAATAAGCTTTATAAGCAGCTATATTGAGCTTGAAAAAGAAAGAGTAGGGTATCGCTGTAACATAAGTTTTAATAGTGAGGTTGATGATCCTAATAGTTACAAAATACCTCCAATGCTGCTTATAAGTTTTATCGAAAATGCCTTTAAGCATGGTACCTGTACTATAGAAAAATGTTTTGTTGATGTAGATGTTACTGTTACCAATGGTAAGTTGGAACTTGTTGTAAGAAACTCAATTCCTGAAAAGAAGAATGAAGTTGTTTCTACAAAAATAGGCATTAAAAACACTAAAGAAAGATTAAGACTTTTATACGGAAGTAATTATACTCTTGATATAGAACAAACCGATATTTATACCGTAAATTTACAATTGCAGTTAAAAAGGTATGAGCCAGTTCGTTAAAAAATGTATTATTATAGACGATGAACCTGCGGCACATTATGTGCTGGCTAACTATATAAAACAAAATCCGTCTCTGGAACTTGTTTTTCAGGGATATAACGGTCTTGAAGCTATGGAATATCTTGAAAGCAACGATGTTGACCTTATGTTTTTGGATATTGATATGCCTGAAATATCAGGGATAGAGATGCTTCAAAAACTTGCTAATCCGCCACGAACAATACTTACTACTGCTTATAGCGAATTTGCTCTTGAAAGTTATGAATATGGAGTATTAGACTATTTGCTAAAACCTATTTATTATCCTCGTTTTGTAAAAGCTTTAGATCGTTTTTTTGAAATTGAAGCAACCAGGCAGGGAGAGGATCATCAGGAAGAAACCGGCAGCATACATGTTAAGGTAGATAGTGATACTATTGAAATAGAAGTAAGCAGTATTTTGTACGCCCAAAGTTATGGCAACTACGTAAAAATTTTTACTCCAAAAAGGAATTATTTAGCTACCGTAACAACCAATGATCTTGAAAAAATGCTGCCCTCATCTCAGTTTATGAGAGCGCATAAATCATATATTATAGCTTTGAATAAAGTTGACGAAGTAATGAAAGACCACGTTGTTATAAAACGTAACCCTATACCAATTGGTATTACGTACAGACGTGAACTTGCAGAAAAACTGAAACACTTGATTAAAAATTAAAATAATAACCAAAAACCTCTAAAAACATGATTCAGGTAAAAGCTTTTGCGGCCTATGATGCGGAAACACCATTAAGGCCTTTTGAATTTGAACGTAAAGAAGTTGGTGCAAACCAAGTACAAATAGAGATATTATACAGTGGTGTTTGCCACTCTGATATTCATACCGCTAAAGGAGACTGGGGACCTGCAATATATCCTCTTGTTCCGGGGCACGAAATTGTTGGTAAAATTATTAAAACGGGCGAAAATGTTACCAAGTTTGAAGTTGGTGAGTTAGCTGGTGTAGGATGTTTTGTAGATTCGTGCCGTAAATGCCAGAGCTGTATTGAAGGTGAAGAACAGTTTTGTGATGAAGGTATGACCGGTACTTATAACAGTTATGAAAGAGGCACAACTACTCCTACATACGGAGGCTATTCTACTACCATAACTGTAGATCAGGATTATGTACTTCATGTATCTGATAAACTTGACTTAAAAGGAGTTGCCCCTTTATTATGTGCAGGTATTACAACCTACTCACCATTACGCTATCTTAAAGTAGGTAAAGGACACAAAGTTGCTGTATTAGGCCTTGGCGGTCTTGGTCACATGGCGGTTAAATTTGCTGCTTCTTTTGGGGCAGAAGTTACTATGCTTAGTACATCACCATCTAAAGAAGCTGATGCAAAGGCATTGGGAGCACACCATTTTGCACTTACTACAGATCCTGCAACTATGGATTCTTTGGCCAATAGTTTCGATTTTATTCTGAATACAGTATCTGCTAAGCATGATTACAATACTTACCTTAATCTTTTAAAGAAAAACGGTACTATGATTATTGTTGGAGCGCCTCCTGCAGGCGAACCTTTACAGGCATTTACCCTTATATTTAAAAGGAGAAGTATAATGGGCAGCCTTATAGGCGGGATTAAAGAAACTCAGGAAATGCTTGATTATTGTGCTGAACATAATATTACAGCTGATGTTGAAGTAATAGATATGGATTATATTAATGAAGCATACGACCGAATGAATAAAAGCGATGTTAAATATAGGTTTGTAATTGACATGGCTTCCATGAAATAAGGATTATCGGGAAGAGCATTCAAAGGTTATCTTTCTTCCCTTAACCTTGAAAGAGCAATTGGTACCGATTGCTCTTTTCAATTTATATAAAAGCTATAATAATATTACAAACACCAACAAAAAGGCATAGGGGTGAGTAATATCGGGTATCATTTGCTGAAAAACAGGTGCCTTTTATTCTTTTAAAGAAACCTGCATATTTAAAATCTCCTATTGCTCTTACTATGAATAAAAAGCCAATCAGTATAGTGCCATATGTAATGATGCTGTGATTTATAAAAGATTCATATATGCCAAGGTTTCCTATAGTTATAAAAGCACATATGCCTAAAAATGCTGCTATAGCAAAAGTACCAATAACACCGGGCTGAAAAACTTCTTTACCATTAGTGTCGGTTGGTAATACACCGCGCATATCTTCATTATTAATCATTGCCCAGTAAACATGCACAAACGATAACATAATAAAAACAGACGCATTTATGAGTACTAAAAAAATCATTAGGTATGGTTTATACTTTTAAAGGTAATTAAACTTCCTGATGAATGTTTTAATATTATGCTAAATTACAATACTTTATGCCGAAAGCACATCATGTAACTCTTCATAACGATCGAACATTTTTTTAGCGAAAGGGCATAACGGAATAATCTTCTTATTGTTTTCCCGCGCATAGTTTACTGCTGCATCAAGCAATTTTTTACCAATACCTTTAAAGTCAGGATTGCCTTCTGTATGGTCTATTATGAATTTATCATTACCCGCCCATACATATGTCATTAATCCGGCTTTCACTTCGCCTTCTTTAGCACTAAAGTAGCCTTTATCCCCGTCGTCAGAATGTTTTATTTCCATTATTTTTCTTATTTTTTAATATTAAAATTAGGGTTTTGTGAAGGCAGAGGTACAAACCCGGTTTCTCCCGGAATTTTAGGGAAAGTTTGTTCCGTCCAGCGTTTTTTTGCATCTTCTATTAACTCGGGAGTAGAAGCAACAAAATTCCAGTAGATATGTCTTGGTTCTTCAAACGGAGTACCTCCAAAAATATATACGGTTGTATTTTCATTCATGGTAAATTCACATAATGATGCATCTTTTGCAACAAGCAATTGCTTGGTTGAAAAAGTATTGCCATCACTTTCAATACTGCCTTCAAGAATATAAAGTCCGCTTTCTCCATATAGATCTTTACCAATCTGGAGTTTTTCTTTTCCTGTACTTTTTAGTTCTATAAAATACAATGGGCTATATACAGGTACATCAGATTTTTTACCGAAAGCCTCTCCTGCAATAAGTTTAGCAGATACATTTCCTATTTTCCATGTTGGCATACTGTTTTCTTCAATATGTGCGAAAGAAGGCTCCATTTGTTCAAGATGTTTAGGCAGCGCCACCCATATTTGAAGTCCGTGCAACGATTTATCAGACTTTCGCAGATATTCCGGCGTGCGTTCAGAATGTACTATTCCTTTACCCGAAGTCATCCAGTTTACCTGACCCGGTTTAATTTCAACTTCTGTACCCAGGCTATCGCGGTGCATTATACTTCCTTCAAAAAGATAGGTAAGTGTTGAAAGTCCAATATGCGGATGCGGACCTACATCTAAATTTTCATGATCATTAAGCAGGGCAGGCCCCATGTGATCTATAAAAGCAAAAGGACCTACGGTTCTTTTTTCTTTAAAAGGCAGTAATCTGCCAACTAAAAAATTACCAATATCGCTTGGGCGTTCTTCAATTATAAGTCCAATGTTTGACATGATATGTATATTTTATGGTAAGTTAAAGTTAGTTATTTTTTACGTGTAAAAAAGGTGCAGTTATATTAACCACACCTTTTAGCATAAATTAAAATTGCCTGTATTCCATTTTTAAGCAAAGGATTTAATTATTTAAAATTTTCAGCCAGCCATTCTTTTGAAAGATTAACATCTTCTAAAGTAAGGTTATGTCCTGTTGGTAAATCATGAAAATCTACTTTAAAACCTCTGTCCTTTAAAAGTTGTACATATTTTGGTGTAGCAAAAGGTTCTATTGTAGGATCTGCTTTGCCAGAACTAAAAAATACAGGTTTGCACATTTGAGTTGACGGTGAATCATCAATTTTAGTAAAAGGCTGCATTGGCCGGTATAGTACTGCCCCGGCTAAAAAATCGGGATATTTAACCAATGCTGCTCCTGCTATATTTGCCCCGTTTGAGTAGCCTAGTGCAATAACCTTACTGCTATCAAAACCTTCCGTAACAGCTACAGATTTTATAAACTCAATAAGTTCATCGGTTCTGAAATCAAGATCCTTTTCGTCAAAAACACCCATACCAAGCCTTTTAAAAAAGCGGGGCATTCCGTTTTCGCTTACATTGCCTCGTACGCTTAGTATATTTAGATCATCTCCAAATTTAGAAGCTAAAGGCAAAAGATCATTTTCGTTTCCGCCTGTACCATGAAGCAGCAGGAGGGTATAAGCACCGGGTTTGCCCGATGCTTTGTAAATATATTTTAATGGTTGAAAATCCATAGTATTAAATTATTTAATTTATTGGTACTAAATGTGCTTCAATATCGCTTCGGCGTGATTCATATTGAGCAGGCAGTTTAAGACCTTTACCTAAGTCTTCAAGAGCTTCATCAACTGTAAAGCCGGGATTATCGGTTGCTATTTCAAATAAAACCCCACCCGGTTCCCTGAAATACAATGAATGGAAATATTGCCTGTCTATTTGCGGAGTTATGTTTAAACCTGCTGCAGCAACTTTTTCACGGAAGTGCATTAATATTTCATCATTTTTAACCCGGAAAGCTACATGGTGTACTGTTCCGTTGGCTACATGCCCGTGTTTTTCAGATGCTATTTCCACAAGATCTACTATAGCTGCGTTTTCTACAGTATCTGTAGCATAACGATACCTGTTACTTTCCTGAGAGATAAGTTTATATCCAAATATATCGGTTAACACAGAAGCAGTACCTTTAATACTGTTAAGTGTTAGTGTTACATTATGAAAACCTCTTGTAGCATGCTCTGCTTTAATCTCATCAGTTTCCCACGGTTTACGTGTATCAGGTGTATTTTTTTCAATAAGCTCCAATTTTAGTCCGTCCGGATCAAGAAAGGTTAAATATCTTTCGCCAAATTTCTCTGCTGGTTTATTGTATATAACATTGTATTTTTCAAAACGTTCAATCCAGAACTCAAGACTTCCTTTAGGTACAGAGTATCCAATTTCTGTTGCCATTCCGGCACCTCTTCTGCCTTGTGGTATGCCTTCTCCCCAAGGGAAAAAAGTAAGTATTGTACCTGCACTTCCTATTTCGTCTCCAAAGTAAAAGTGATAAGTACCGGGGTCGTCAAAGTTCACCGTTTTTTTAATAAAACGTATGCCTAAAATATTTGCATAAAAATTAAAGTTGCGTTTAGCATCTCCTGCAATTGCAGTAATATGGTGAATGCCTAAAATTGTATTTTCCATGATTGTAATGTTTTAATTTGATAATGTAAAATTACTTCTGATTGCTATTCTGTGCATTGAACTGGGACAAGAAAAAACACATGAACTTTACCAGGCAATAGCTATTCCTAAATTATTAATTATCTTATTTTCATTTATTTAGATGTGTTTCGGGCAACAAGAAACCACGATATTTAGTTAATTTGTATTTTGAAAGCATATTTATATTTTAAATACCTTTACGTATAAATTACAGATAATATATGTTTGATAATTTCATTACCTATTTAACGGATAAAATTGAACTTACCCCTGAACAAATTATAATGGTAGAACAGGTATGCCGGCTTAAAAAGCTGCGACGTAAACAATACCTTCTGCAGGAAGGCGATATCTGGCGTTATAATGCGTTTGTATCTAAAGGTTTGGTTAGAACTTTTAGGGTAGATGAAAAAGGGCAGGAGCATATTTTTCAGTTCTCCCCCGAAAATTGGTGGGCAGGTGACAGACAAAGTTATGTATATGAAGAACCTGCAAAATTTAATATTGAGGCATTGGAAGATAGTGAGATTATATTAATACCAAAAGGAGATTTTGAAACACTGCTTGAAGCTATACCAGCCTATAATACTTTTCAGCGTATGTTGCTTGAACGCAGCTTTGTTGTTTTACAAAACCGTATTCATATGGGCAATAGTTATACTGCAGAAGAGAAATATAATGAGTTCATTAAAATGTATCCGGATATTATAAATCGTATACCACAGCACATGATAGCGGCTTATCTTGGGCTTTCGCCCGAAACCCTCAGTCGTGTACGCAATCATTCGGCTAAAAAATAATATTTAATAACTATATATAGTGTGTTGTAACTCCTGAGATCATCAGGAGTTTTTTTTGTCATTTTTTGTTGATATAGGTCAATAGTTTTTTCTGCTTAAGATCAATGTTCTGAGGTGAGCTTCTGTTGCAACTTTGTAACAGAAAAACCAATGAACAGGTTCTTCTTTAAAAACAGATTTATAAATAATTTTAATACTTATTATTATGTCAACATTAGTAAATAAAATAGCTTTAGTAACAGGCGGCAGCCGTGGAATAGGAGCCGGAATTGTAAGGAAATTAGCTGAGGAAGGCGCAGACGTAGCTTTTACTTACGTATCAGGAAAAGAGAATTCAGAAGCTCTTGTAAAAGAAATTGAATCGTTAGGGCGTAAAGCTTTTGCCATTCAGGCCGATAGTGCCAATGCGCAATCTGTTGAAGCAGCGGTAGAAGCTACAGCAGCAAAATTTGGTAAAATAGATATATTGGTAAACAATGCCGGTATAGGTATTATGGGACCTATTGATACTTTCACGCTGGAAGATTTCGACAAAACATTTGATATTAATGTAAGAGCGGTATTTGTAGCTATTAAAGCCGCAGTAAAACACATGGTAAGTGGTGGCCGTATTATTACTATAGGTAGCACCAATGCTACCCGTGTGCCATTTGAAGGGGGAGGCATTTATGCAGCAAGTAAAGCCGCTATTCAGGGACTTACTACAGGATTATCCAGAGATCTTGGTCCGCAGGGAATTACCATAAATAACGTACAGCCCGGCCCTGTAAATACCGACCTGAATCCAGAAAACGGACCTTTTGCCGATTTCTTAAGAACACAGTTACCTGTAGGGCGCTATGCTCAGGTAGAGGAGATAGCAGGTTTTGTTGCCTATCTTGCCGGACCAGATGCCGGTTATATAACCGGTGCAAGCCTTAATATTGATGGTGGTTTTAAAGGATAATTAAACCTTTGTTTTATTATAAAAAGACAGCTGAAAGCTGTCTTTTTTTTGGTATTTTTCCTTAAAAATATTTATGGTTTTCCCGTAATTGGTTAATAAGCAGAATTTTTATCTTTGAAATTAACAAATTTTTAAAACATCTATCCAGCTTAACTTACTACTGCTTCATGAAATATCTTTCCGTTTTTTTAAAATCGTTATGGTTAAACATTGCCGGAATCTTATCTGTAATTGCCATATATTATCTTCTAATAGTTGTAGATCAGGGTATTGATGTGGTTATTCAGTCCGGAGAAAATCTCTTTCCAGGCTTATGTACAATTACTGTGTGTATACTTTGGGCTGTTATATTATGGTACAGCGGCAGGATGCTAAGCTACATAAAACAGCAAAAAAAATATGATAAAAATCCTGTTGACATGAATACTGTGGATGCCAACAGGAAGGCTCTGATAGTGTTTACAACAAGAATGCAGAAACATCTGCCAAGAATTATCGCTTTTAACTGTTTTGTATGCCTTCAGGCTGCAATTATAAGTTTACCCACAGCAACTCCTACCCTTGACGGATGGTGGCTTATGTTGTTTATTGCGGTTCATAATATTTTTTATTTCTTTCTTAATGCGTCTTATAAAAAAGGAGCAGCTTCATGGAAACGTATAGTGTCAATTGCTTTTTCATTTATTTACATTGTATGTATTACTTATTATATAATCCGTTGCACTGGTGGCAATGTTGCAGAAGGGGTTGACAGGCACATTTTCTGGCTGGCTATTTACATGCTGATATTATTTATGCTGGAATGTTTTGCAGTTTATTTCTTCATAAAAAGAAGAGCACGAATTGACCGTGAGAGAAAAGAAGATGAGAGTTACCCTGATAATAGTATTACCAAAATAATGAAGTTTTTAAAAATAAGGGAAGACTTTATTAATGCCGAACAATGGGGGTTTAAATTTTTTACGGGGTTTGCTATGCTGGCTATTGCAATGTACCTTTCGGGTATCTTTTCTATTGTGATATCCTGTTTTATGGGATCGCTGGCCTTTGCATTACTTGCTATGGGTATAATTATAGGGGTAGCCAATATTATTACGATGATAAATATAAGAACAAGGATAAATTTTTTCCTTTTTATTTATATATGGGCATTTTGGGTTGGTAAAGTTATAGATCCTTATCATGTCCGCACTATTAATGCCGATAAAAGCTTTACCTACACTAAAAGGCCTTCGACTGATAAATATCTTAATGACTGGTTTTTAAGAAGAATGCAGATAATAAGAAAGGACAGCACTTATATTAAGAATCCTGATAAAAAATTTGATATATACATTGTTATGTCAGATGGCGGAGCTTCAAGGGCAGGGCAGTGGTCTAGCAGTGTATTATGCGATCTTCAGGATAAAAGTTTCGCAAAAGATTCTTTAAATTCATTTAAAGAACATATTTTGTGCCTTGCAGGGGCTTCAGGCGGCACAATTGGCAATACTGCTTTTTATTCCCTTTTAAAAGCAGATAAAGAATATGGCATACACAATTACAGAAAATATAGCGATAGTTTCTTTCAAAAAGATTTCCTGACATTTACCCTGGCAAGGCTGCTTGGGCCGGATATATTGCAATACATTATACCTTTGTGTCTGGATAATCGTGCAGATGCATTGGAGAGAAGCTTTTCAGAAAGTCCTGCCAAAGGTAATATTTCGCCTAAATATGATACTCTTATACCACATTATTACTCCAAGCCGCTATCGCAGGTATATGATTTTTCGGGAGAATTGCCTTTGCTTTTTATAAATACCACACAGGTAGATAATAGTTATCCCGGCATTATAAGCCCTATTATACCAATAAAAGATACACTAAAATGGTACAGGACAGACGTTCTGGAACTGGTAGACAGTCTTAAGAAAAAGAGGCCGGCTACAGATATACGCTTCAGTACGGCAGCAGTATTAAGTTCCCGATTTCCTTATGTTTCTCCGGCAGGTAAGGTATTTGACAGGTATTTTGTGGATGGAGGTTATTATGATAATTCAGGAGCAGGATCAACTTTAGAATTCCTTAAGCAATTAAGAGCTTATCTGGATTTGAAAAAGGGCAACCCTGCTTATGACAGATTTACATTCCATATTCTGCATTTAACCAATTCGGATGTCAAGAAAAAACCGTCTGCAAGAATTCACCCTTTAACCAATGATCTTGCTACACCGTTACTAACAGTGCTGAATACATCTGATACAGGTACAGGCTTTGGAAATGAAATTCTAAAAGAATATTTCAGGAAAAATTTTAATAAAGAAATCATCAGCTCATATATAAACTTTAGTCTTTATAAAAAAACAGTAAGAAAAGATGAAAAAAGAGATACAGCTTTTCCTATGAGCTGGGTTATTTCTGAATATCATTTAAAACGTATGCGCAATACATTGCAGCGTGAACATGAAATTAATGATAAAAAGTTCGATTTTCTTAAATAATAATTGAATGAAAAATAATGTTATTTTTTTAATAAAACCTTAAGACTTTTGTAAAGTAAAAAAACTAATTTTGCCATTATAACTAATCATTTTTAAAAGAGAAACATCATGAAAATCAATTTTTTAAGAAGTATGCTTATGGCTACTATGCTTGTAGGTGCACTTAGCCTTACATCTTGCAAGGACAAATCAGAAACTACTACGGAAACAGAAACAGAAACTACAATGGACGGTGATACTGTCACTAGTACTTCTGAAACTGAAATAGACGCTCCGGGTACAGAAAATGATACAACAATGACTGATACGGTTGTTAAACCTATGTAAGAAATATGGCAGCTTTTAGCTGCCTTTTTTTATAACCAATTTAAACATTCACATTATCATGAAAATTACATTTTTAAAAAGTATGCTTGTCGCAGTATTATTTGTAGGAGCTCTTAGTTTTACTTCATGTAAAAAAGAAACTACCGAAACTACTGAAACCGAAACAACAATTGAGTCTGATGGTGATAATACCAGTACTTCCGATATGGAAGAAGTAGATGAGACAGGTGCTAAAGACACAATGTCTGTAACTACAGATACTATTACAGTTAAGAAACCTTAAGAAACTGGTAATTCTTTATATAAATGAAAAAGGACGACTTTAAATAGAGTCGTCCTTTTTTGTTTTTATATAATACTATGTGTTAGCTTCTGAAAGATGAAGGTGTTGCATTAGTTTGCTTTTTAAAGAAATGATTGAAATGTGCCGATTCATCAAAACCTAAGGCATAACTGATTTCAGATATATTCCAGTCGGTATGCCGTAATAAAGCTTTGGCTTCACTAAGCAGACGTTCAAATATATGATCTGATGTTGTTTTGCCCGTTGTAAGCTTTATGGCCCTGTTAAGATGATTAACATGAACATTAAGCTGGCTAGCAAAATCTTTTGCACTTCGTAATGTAAACTGCTGTGCAGGAGATTCTATTGGAAATTGCCTTTCTAATAATTCTGTAAATACAGATGTAATACGCGAATTAGCATCAATATGGGTATAAAGTGTTTCTGTAGGGCGCATTTTAATAGCGTAGTGAACCATTTCCATAATATAATTACGAATCAGGTCAAATTTAAATTGATAATCGCCCTTCATTTCATCTATCATTTTTGTAAATACATTCGAAATATATTCTTCCTGTTCAACATTAACTAAATATGCAGGACTTGCCCCCGGCATGTACATAGGTAGGTCTTTAAGGCTGCCACGCATATGCTCGCTAAAAAAGGCATCTTTAAAAATGCAAAAAAATCCTGTAGAAGATGGTGTAATAGCTTCAAAAGTATAAGGTACTGTTGGATTGAAAAACAAAAGTGTACCACCGTTAACTTCTAAACTTTTGTCTGCATAATGGTATATATAATGCCCATTTATAAGAGCAATTTTATAATAATCCCTGCGTGTATATTTTACGGGTTCTTTACCTGGCCCCACACAATCTTCATGTCTGAAAACATTAAAGTGACCGAGGTCTTTTTGCAGGCCTTCAGGCATCCAGTTGAATTTTTGCTTGTATAAATCTTCGAGTGTTTCTGTCTTTGCCATGATTTATAATGTTTTAAGAAATGGGTGATTAATTTTTGTTTTACAAAATTAGTCGCGAAGACTTTATAAAGATATGCAAAAAGCAAAGTAAAGATTGCGAAATTCAAACAATTATTATCTTTATGTTTGGTATGGCTTTGTTTGAATATAGTAATTAATGGTTTGATATTAATATGTTTTTATAGGATAGGCCGCAATACATTTGTAACATGTATAATCTGCATTATAACATATACTCATTACCGCACAGGAATATCCACAAAACAGGATGGTATTCATTCTGCCTTATAAACAACAAGGATAACAGCTCTTTATTACTGTTAGATCCTTCTTCAGGTGAAATTCCGGAAGACTTAGATAATGGTATCGTTATTTCGGTTAAAGAAGATCAGCTTCCGCAACAGATAAGAGACAGTTTAAAAAATTATCCTTTATTTTATCAAAGTGGTCATGGGCCATTTCCGTTAACTGCTTTTGAACGATTTGATATTTCAAACCTTTTTGAAAAAATAGCTTCGCAGATAAATTCAGGCTATATTTATAAAGATTTCCTCCTGGCTAACCTGTCATTGCAAATTATTCATTTCGGAATCAAGCATTTTTCAGACACTAAAGTACTATAAATAGTTTTTATAAAATCATTATTCCGGATGAGTATTGCAAATTGAGAAAAGGTATTTAGTAAACTTAAAGGTTAAATACCAATATATCTATTAAAGAATGTATTTATATACAGCTTTTTATAAAAGATATATATTTGTAGTTAATCATCAATTATCTATCATCATGAATAAATACCTTTATTTTATTGTGCTTCTCGCTTTTAGCGGGTATGCCCAATCGCTTAACACAGCACCCAAATGGCTCAGAAATGCATCTATATCACCAGATGGAAAAGAGATTGCATTTTCTTATCAGGGCGATATTTTTAAAGTACCTGTAAACGGCGGTGAAGCAGTGCGGCTTACCATTCACGAATCTTATGATGCCGACCCTGTTTGGAGTAACGACAGCAAGCAAATTGCTTTTTCATCTATGCGCTATGGCAATAAAGATGTTTTTGTAATACCATCTGTTGGTGGTGTAGCAAAAAGGCTTACTTATTTATCAACCGATGATATACCAACTGATTTTTCCCCTTCGGGTGATAAAGTAATTTTTTCTTCTTCCCGTCTGGACGATGTTGCCTCTTCGGTGTTCCCTACAAGTGTATTGTCTGAATTATATGAAATCAGTAGGTCAGGAGGTCAGGAAAAGCGTATTATTTCTACTCCGGCAGAAATGGCGAACTACAGCCCGGATGGTACATGGTTGTTTTTCCATGATAAAAAAGGATATGAAGACCCCTGGAGAAAGCATGAGACATCTTCGGTAACCCGAGATCTTTGGCTTTACAATATAAAAGAAAATAAATATTATCCCGTTACCGATAGTAATGTCGAAGAACGAAATCCTGTTTTCGGTACTAATGGTTCTTATTTTTTCCTGAGTGAAAGGGATGGCACTTTTAATGTATGGAAGGCAGATCTTGTAAATAATAAAGAAAATAATGCACAGCAGATAACTCATTTTACAAAACACCCTGTTCGTTTTTTAAGCCGTTCGGATAATGGAATCCTTTGCTATATATGGGATGGTGAGATTTATACCCAGACCGATGGCGGGCAGCCTCAAAAAGTAGCTATTGTACTGCAAAGTGATGAACGCTATAATGAAAAGATTATGGAACCTATTAATAGTGATGCTACAGAGTTTTCGGTTTCTCCAAATGGCAAAGAAGTAGCTTTTATAGTTCATGGAGAGGTATTTGTAACATCTGTTGAATTTGGACAGACTAAGAGAATTACCAATACGCCTGATCAGGAACGTAATATTGAGTTTAGCCCTGACGGAAGAAAGTTGCTTTATGCAGGCGAACGTAATGGCTGCTGGAATATTTATGAAACCAGTCTTGTAAATAAAAATGAAAAGTACTTTTTTGATGCTTCTCAAATAAAAGAAACTACAGTGGTAAGTTCGGGTAAAGAATCATTTCAGGCCCAGTATTCTCCCGATGGTAAAGAAATAGCTTTTTTAGAAGAACGTACTACAATACGAATACTTAACAGGGCATCGGGCAAAGTAAGAACGGTTTTAGAAGGAAAATATAATTATTCTTATAGTGATGGTGATCAGTACTACACCTGGTCTCCGGATAGTAAATGGCTATTAGTAAATTATTTTGCTTACGAACGCTGGAATACAGATATAGGTCTTTTGAATGTTAATGATGGCAAGATGCCTATAAACCTTAGCCAAAGCGGATACAATAACCAGCAGCCTAAATTTGGTATGGGTGGCGAAATGGTGTACTGGGCTTCTGATAAAGATGGTTATCGTTCCCACGGCAGCTGGGGTTCTGAGAGTGATGTTTATGCTATATTTCTTACCGAAGCTGCTCATAAAAAATTTCAGTTAAGCAAGGCCGAATATGCGATTTGGAAAGAGCAGGAAGACGCTAAAAAAGAGGAGAAAGATAAAGATAGTAAATCGGACAAAAAGGATAAAGACAAGGACAAAGCTGATGAAGATGAAAAAGGAGAACCTGTAAAACCTTTAAAAATTGATTTTGAAGGACTGCAGGACCGTAAAGAGAAACTTACGATTCATTCTTCGAGATTATCAGACTTTGTTGTAGATAAAGATGCTGAAAATATTTACTACTTAACGCGATTTGAAGAAGGTACTAATCTTTGGCGTACTAAATTCAGGGAAAAAGAGACAAAGCTGTTTGTAAATCTTAATAGTGAAGACTCAAGAATTGCATTAGACAAGAAGGAAGAAAATATTTTTCTTATAGACAAGGACGGGAAAATACTGAAGATAAATATTAAAGAAGCTAAAAAAGAGACGGTAAATTTCTCTTCAGAAATGGTATTAAACCAGACTGCCGAGCGTAGTTATATGTTTGAACATGCATGGAGACAATTTAAAAAGAAATTTTACCTTGAAGATCTTCATGGAGTAGATTGGGATTTTTATAAGAAAGAATATGCCAAATTCCTGCCTTATATAAATAATTCTGTAGATTTTGCCGATTTGCTGGGTGAAATGCTTGGAGAAGCCAATGCTTCTCATACAGGTGGAAGATATAGGCCCGGACCAAGTAAGTATAGTGATGCTACAGCATCTTTAGGTATATATATAGATAATAATTATACAGGTGATGGTATTAAAATTGCTGAGGTAATGGATAAAAGCCCACTATTAAAAGCGAAGCAAAAAATAAATGACGGTTGTATTATTGAAGCAATTGATGATATAAAAATAATCCCTGAACAAAATTATTATGCCCTCCTAAACAGAAAGGCTGATAAAAAGATACTTGTTTCTGTTTTTAATCCGAAATCAGGTAAACGCTGGAATGAAGTTATAGAACCGATAACGCTTGGACAGGAAAACAGGCTTGCCTATGAGCGATGGGTAAAAAACAGGGAGAAAGATGTAGAAAAGCTTTCTGGCGGAAGATTGGGGTATGTACACGTAACAGGGATGAATTCTGAAAGTTTCCGTGAGGTATTTGAAAAAGCTTTAGGTAAATATAATGACCGCGAGGCATTAATTGTAGATACCCGATTTAATGGTGGCGGCTGGCTTCATGATGATCTGGCCACTTTTTTAAGTGGTAAGCCTTATATGAGCTTTGAGCCGAGAGGACAAAAAAATATGGGATCGGAACCATTGTTTAAATGGCAAAAGCCATCTGTGGTGCTTATTAGTGAAGGTAATTATTCTGATGCACATATGTTTCCATATACGTATCAGGCGCTCGGGATAGGTAAACTTATAGGTATGCCTGTACCGGGTACAGGTACTGCCGTATGGTGGGAAAAAATGATTGACGGCAAAACTATTTTTGGCATCCCGCAAATAGGTATGAGAACTGTTAAAGAGGGTAAACTAATGGAAAACTTTCAGTTGGAGCCGGACGTTAAAGTTAAAAACGAACCGGGTGAAACAAATGCAGGTGAAGATCAGCAGTTAGAAAGAGCCGTGCAGGAACTTCTTAAGAAATAATTATAATAATAATCAACAGCTGCTCTTAGAGCGGCTGTTTTGTTTGATTTATATAATCAATACTTTGTATAATGCAATAATTGCCTGTTTTTTTGATAGTAGTTTTGTATCATCCAAATCAATAGTCCAACTCATTAAAATAAGGTAAGATGAAAAACGAAAAGAATGCTGCTGTTATACAGGGGCTGTATGCCGCCGTTAACCAAAGAAATTTTGAATATCTTAATGATATTAGCGATGCAAAAAGTGAATGGTTTGATATTCCTTTTAATACAACTACTACAGGTGAAGAATCTCTTACTGTTTCATGGCAAAACAGATTCAGTATGTTTCCTGATGCCACTTTTGAAATAAAAAATCTCATTGCCTATGATAATTATGTTATAGTACAGGGTATAGAAAGAGGCACATATAAAGGTTTTTCTTTTATTGATGAAGATATAGATATGAGCGAATCATTAATAGAAATTGGGTTTTGTGATGTATATTATCTTGAAAACGGAACGATAGTAAAAGCTAATTCTAATTTTGATATTGATTCTCTTTTATTGCAAATCACATCGGTACCTGCGTAATAACAAACCATAAAAAAACACAAAAGCCGCATAAGCGGCTTTTGTGTTTTTAAAAGGATATGAAAACTAACTTATTGATTGTTTGATTTAAACAAATATTGCTTTGTATGCGGCAATAACAGGGATTTACCGCTGTCTTAACTTTGCCTCATCAAATAATAACAATTAATTACAAAAACAAAAATGGAAAATTCAAACCAAAAAGTATGGTTCGTTACGGGTGCTTCAAAAGGCTTAGGCCTTAGCCTTGTTAAACGTTTGTTAAATGAAAATTACAGCGTGGCGGCTACATCAAGAAGCCTTACTGATCTTGAGAATGCGGTAGGCAGTCATGCTAACTTTTTACCTCTTGCTGTAGATATTTTAAATGAAGAGAGTGTAGCTGAAGCTGTAAATAAAACAATTAACCGTTTTGGCAGTCTTGATGTAGTGGTAAACAACGCAGGATATGGGCTTTTGGGAGCACTAGAGGAGCTTACAGATGCAGAAAGCAGGCAAAATTTTGATGTAAATGTATTCGGGTCACTTAATGTTATTCGCCATGTATTACCGCAATTAAGAAAACAACAATCAGGTCATATTTTTAATATTGCTTCTATAGGTGGTTTTACAGGTAATTTCCCCGGATTTGGTATTTATTGTGCTACTAAGTTTGCAGTACATGGCTTTACCGAATCGCTTGCTGCAGAAGTTAAACCGTTTGGTATTAATGCTACTGTAGTATCTCCCGGATATTTCAGAACTAACTTCTTAAACGATTCATCGCTCAGTACACCAAAAAATGTAATGGATGCATATAAAACCGTAAGGGATTCGCAGCAGCTTCATGAAAAAGATATAAATAATAATCAGCCCGGAGATCCAGATAAAGCAGCTTCGGTAATGATTAAAGTGGCTTCAATGCAGCAACCTCCTGTACAGCTTTTCCTTGGACCTGATGCTTATCATCTGGCAGAAGTAAAAATTAAAGATGTGGAAAAAGATCTTGAGTCGGTAAGAGAAATTGCTACGGCTACAAACTTTGAAAACTAAAAAAATGAAACGGCTCTTAAATGGAGCCGTTATTTTTTATAAAATGTTTGAATTGTGTAATCAATGCTGTGAATCTTACAATCTTTAATTTTTAATAGTAGCGTAAATTTGTTTCACAAATATTAAAAGCGGTTATCATGGAGCAATCATCGATAAATGCAATAAAAACTTTATTAGTAAGCTTTATAGCAAAAGACAGAGAATCATCTGTAAAGCTTAAAAATGCACTTAATTATCTGGCTGACATAAGTAAAAATGAACAGGGTGTACTTCGATATGAAGTATTTAGGTCAGACAATAATGAATTAGAGTATTATGTGTTAGAAACATGGTCTGGCGAGCGTACACTTGAAAAACATTTGTTACAACCTCATGTAACAGATTTTGCAAATCAGTGCAAATTATGGCTTCAAAAACCATTTAGTATAACACCGCTTGCTATACCTTTTAAATCTGAATGGTTAAAACCGCTGGTAACAAACAGTATAAGTCTTAATTAGGCATTGTTTGTAAAAATCCCTAATCAGGATAGAGTCGTTTGCCGAATATTTTCAATTATTAATCATTAAATCAAAAAATTATGAAAGCAATTTACATGATGCTTAGCGGATTACTTTTATCTGTTATAGCTACCCTTGCAATGGCAGGACTATTATCTGTCAGCGCTTTAATAAAACCTAAGACTAATCATTCACCTAAAATAGAATCTAATACCCATTATGAAGGTAAATGGATAACTAAAAATGCTGTAGTACAATATGTATTATTACATGATGGTAGTTATACAGAAGTAAAGAAAGGCGGAACTACCGAAAATGGAACTTATATTATTAATGATGATCATATATTTTATAAAGATCATTCAGGGTTAACTTCCCATGGCAACTTTAAAAATGATACTTTATATTATAAAGATTATGTCCTTTATAAAGAAAACTAAAAAGAGGCAGCTAAAGACTGCCTCTTTTTTTATACATATGTTTTGTTTAATGCAGATAATATTTCGTTGCTTAACAAACCACTGCCACCACCATAATGTTGAATGATCCTGCATTTTGGGCTATGTGTTAAAAAAGTATTTGTTAGTATATCTTCGCTTTCCTTCGGTATCCCACAACCGAGCAATACAAGATCAAAATTAATTTTCTTAAAAAAGGAAATAGCTTCTTCATCGCTGCCGGCGCCGTAACCCGACCAGTTTTCATTGTTATTTATAAGGCGCACTACGGTTTCCAGAATTTCAGGATGCCTGCCTATATAAAGGATGTTTATCTTTTCCATACTACTTTGTTTTACTGTACAAAGTTGCAGCAAACAATTTGCCATAGCATTGAACTATGACAAGAAATAGTATCTATATGTTTTAAAATTGCATTACAAAACTCCCCCCGGCTTCGTTTCCATTATAAAATGGTAAAAACATTGCAGTATTTTTTTCTCTTCCCGGCCAAATAATATCCTATTTACAAAGGGGTGCAACCAATAGGCAGCTTTGGTGCTAAGTATGCCTATACCGGCACCTGCAATAATATCACTAACCCAATGGCGATCATTAATAAGCCTCATAACTCCTGTAGCACCCGCAACGGTAAAACCTCCTACGCCATACCATATAGAAACATCTTTATATTCCTGCCATAAAAACTCTGCACCTACAAAGGCTGCTGTTGTATGGCCTGAAGGGAAAGAATTATCTACCAGTCCGTTAGGACGTGTTACATGGGTTGCAGATTTAAGATATTTAACCGTTATGTTTGAAATAAGCGTGGCACTTGCAAAAATTACCGTACGATCTTTAAAATTATGTTTTCCTTTTACACCTATGGCATTAAGAGCATATACTGTAGCGGCAGGAACATAAAGGGTAAACTGGTCTATAGATGTATGTGTATTATTTTTAAAACCATTCCGTACCTCTTTATCCGCACTTTGTATCCATTTATTATTTAAGCCTACAAAACCATATCCAATTAACATTCCGGGTATTATTAACTGTTTATAACCAAACTGACTTTTGGAAGTATTAGGACTTGATCTAAGGGTATCTATACTTACATTGGTTAGAGTGTCATTACGCTGTTGAGCGTTTATAGTAGTAATAAATAATAATAAAACCAGGATGTAATTCTGCATATATATTAAGAAATGTATTAGTCAGGGCATAAAGATATATGCAAAATGATGAAAAAAAATGGTCTGTATCGTATAATGAATTTAATAACTGTTTGCTAAAATATAAAAATGCTATGAAAATTATTTTTTATGTGTAATTTTCGGTATCTATTTATAATAAAAAGGATTTATTATCCTTCTTTTACATTTCCAAAAAACATTTAAATGAAAAATTCTTTAAAAAACACTTTGTTAGCATTTGTTATGGTAGCCGGGGCTTTTACAAATGTTTTGGCAAAAGTTACTTTGCCGTCTTTTTTTACTAGTAATATGGTATTGCAGCAAAAGGCTTCTGTTCCGTTATGGGGAGAGGCAAAGCCTAATAGTACCATAACAGTAATTTCTTCCTGGGATAAAAAAACATATACTGCCAAAGCAAATTTTAAAGGCAGTTGGGACGTAACTTTAAAGACACCTGCCTATGGTGGTCCGTTTACAATTACTATAAATGATGATAATGTTTTAACCCTTGATAATATATTGATCGGAGAAGTGTGGTTATGTTCCGGACAAAGCAAT
The DNA here is from genome assembly GCF_024054175.1 of Flavobacterium sp. NRK1. Classification (GTDB taxonomy): domain Bacteria; phylum Bacteroidota; class Bacteroidia; order Flavobacteriales; family Flavobacteriaceae; genus Flavobacterium. Next base: position 3,474,332 of record NZ_JAMXLA010000001.1, on the reverse strand, counting down.
ATGGAAATGCCGCTTCAAGGCTGGGGAAAAATCAATAATTATAAAGAAGAGATAAGCAACGCAAATTATCCTGAGATACGCCTTTTGCAGGCGGAGCATATTGATAGTGCAGTTCCTTTAAATGATCTAAAAGTACAGCATGGAGGATGGCAGGTTTGCAGTCCTAATACCATTGCTGATTTTTCGGCTACAGCTTACTTTTTTGCTAAAAGAATTTATGAGCAAAAACATATTCCTATAGGGTTGCTGCATAGTTCATGGGGAGGTACTGTTATTGAAGCATGGATAAGCAGCGGGGCTCTTAAACAAATTCATGATTTTGATGCGGGTATCAAGGCTTTGGAATCTGATTTTGACAGAGAAGCAATGCAAAAGCAATTTGATGCGGATATTAAAGTATGGAATATTGCTATGGAAAAAGCTGAAAGAGGATCACAGGGCAACTGGCAAAGTAAAGATTTTAACGATACCAACTGGAAAACTATGAGATTACCCCAGTTTTGGGAAAACGATGTTCTTACTGATTTTGATGGTATTGTCTGGTTCCGTAAAGAAATTGATTTGCCTAAAGATATGCTTGGCAAAGACCTGGTATTAGAATTTTATGCTGATGATGATGATAAACTCTGGGTAAATGGTAACTATATAGGTGCCACTAGCGGATATAATGTGCAGCGTAAGTATGTCATTCCATCTTCTGTTTGGAAAGAGAATGGAAATGTAATAAGCCTTAGAATAGCAGATAGTGGAGGCGGGGGAGGTGTTTATGGTAAAGAAAATGATCTAGTTTTAAAAGAGGGTAACAAAACTCTTGAATTGGCAGGAGACTGGAAATATGCAGTTGGTGTAAATTATAATGAACTTCCTGCAAGGCCATATATCCCACAGGGACAAAACAGGCCAACAACTCTTTACAATGCTATGATTAATCCTGTTATAAAACTGCCCATTGCGGGAGTAATATGGTATCAGGGTGAGAGCAATGCAGACAGGGCATATCAATATCAGACTTTATTTCCAATGTTAATTGCTGACTGGCGTGAAAAATTCAACGATAAAGATTTACCATTTTTTTATGTGCAACTCGCTAATTACATGAAAAGAAAACCGGAACCCGGACCATCTGCCTGGGCAGAACTTCGCGAGGCGCAATTCAAAACCCTGAAAGTGCCTCATACAGGAATGGCTGTTGCTACAGATATAGGGGATGCCGGAGATATTCACCCTAAAAATAAACAGGATGTAGGTTACAGACTGGCGAATATAGCCTTGGCAAAAGTTTATGGTATGAAGGTAGATTACTCAGGGCCTCTGTATAAATCTTACAAGATTTCAGGTAACAGCATCACACTTTCTTTTGAGTACAATAATGGCCTGACAACAAGTGGGAATGATAAAATTTTAAAAGGATTTGCCATTGCAGGTAAAGATAAAGTGTTCTATTGGGCCGATGCAAAAATAGAAGGCAATACAATTGTTGTTACCTCTGCACAAGTTAAAGAGCCTGTAACAGTACGTTATAATTGGGCAGATAATCCTGAAGGCAACCTGATTAATTATTCCAAACTCCCTGCTTCTTCTTTCCGAACTGATGAATGGAAAGAAACAACCTTTAATAATAAGTGAAAATTATCTAATTTTTTGTAATCATTATTTTATGTTAAATCACTAAATGATTACTATATATTAGCGTTGCCAGTGTATAATGTTGTAAGATAACCTGTATATGTTCATAACGAAAATTAACAGGTCTTTAACATTTGTTTATTTACTTTTGAAATGTGAGTAAAACAATGCGACCTATCCTTACAAAAAATAATAATAATGATCCTCTGCCATTTAAGGAAATACCTTTTATGGCAGAGAGACTTATATATACAATGGCTATATTCAATAGTTCACTTATTCAGTCGATTTTGAAAATCATTCATATTATAAAACGCAGTTTAAGTACTGAATTAACAAAACTAGCTTTTTAATATGATATTGATTGTAGACGATATAAGAGCGAATATTATTGCTTTAAAAAAGGTATTAGAACTGCACCGACTTGAAGCTGATATAGCAGAATCAGGAGAAGAGGCATTAAAAAAAATCCTTAAGAAAGATTACTCCCTTATTATAATGGACGTTCAGATGCCGGGTATGGATGGTTTTGAAGTGGTAGAAATACTTGCAGGCAGTAATAGAACAAAAGATATTCCGGTTATATTTTTATCGGCTGTAAATAAAGAAAAAAGATTTATATCCAAAGGGTATGAAACAGGGGGGGTAGACTATATTACTAAACCTGTAGATCCCGATCTGCTCATTCTTAAAGTAAAAAGCTTTCTTAAGCTTTATGAGCAGAAACAGGAATTAAAAAATATAAGAGACCTGCTGTCTAAAGAAATTGAAATTAGGAAAGAAGCGCAGGAAAATCTTGAGATTAAAGTGATTGAACGTACTCAGGAACTCTTAGATAAAAATGAGAAACTGGAATTTAGTAATCATGAACTTCAGCAATTTGCATGGGTTGTATCGCATGATTTAAAAGAACCCCTCAGAAAAATAGAGACTTTCATAAAAATTATAGATGAGCGTTTTCTGCCCGATAATGAAACTGCTAAAGATTATATTCGGCGCACAATTAAATCAGCAGAGCGCATGTCTAATCTTATAACCGACCTTATAGATTATTCAAGGCTTTCTTCAGAAGTTGTTGCTAAAAAATGTGATCTTAATGTAATAATGAATGAAGTATTAGCCGACCTTGATTATATTATTGAAGCTAAACAAGCTATAATTAAAATTGATGATCTTCCCGAAGTTACTTGTGTTTCCAGCCAGTTAAGACAACTATTTCAAAATCTTATAAGTAATTCCCTTAAATTTTCTAAAGAAAATGTTGCACCCGTTATTGAAATCAGCGCTGAAATAATAGCCGAAAAGAGCTTCAACAGCGAACCGTCTTCAACAGGAAAATATTGCAGGATAACAGTTACTGATAATGGTATAGGATTTAAAGAAATATATCTTGACAAAATATTTAAGATATTTCAGAGTCTTAACGACAGGAACGCTTACGAGGGTACAGGGATAGGATTGGCTATAGCTAATAAAATTGTAGAAAAACACAACGGTATAATAACAGCTAAAAGCAGTCCTGATAATGGAGCCAGCTTTATAATTGTATTACCATTATAATAAACCTTACTTATATATGAACAGTAATTTTAAAAGAAATTTATTTGTTAGCTCAGGAATATCAGTTCTTATTCTTTTAGTGAGTTCAACAGCTTCTTTTTTAAGTATCAGGAGTCTTTTAAACAGTAATTCGCTGGTTACACATACTCAGGAGGTAATTTATAACATTAACGAAGCAACTTCGGTAATGGTAGATGCCCAGGCAAGTATGCGTGGGTTTTTAGTTACCGGTAAGGATGATTTTCTTAAACGCTACGAAAATGCCGATACCGATACAGGGAGATATATTGACAGGCTTGATTCTCTTACTTCCGATAATCAGAGGCAGCAAAACAATATTAAAGAGCTGCGCCCGCTCACTAAAGCATTTTATCTATACCTGAGAGAGCGAGTTAAAGATAAAATGGATGGAGGTCTTATATCTGCAGACGAGCTTGATAATGGACGCCAGATTATGCAGCAAATACGTTTGGTATTGAAGCGTATGGAAAACGAAGAGCAAAGGCTGCTTTCTGAACGCAATGCAGCTTCTGAAAATTATGGCATGTATAGTTCTGTACTTATAGTTGCTGCGGCATTAATAGCATTACTTATAAGTGTTATATTTTTTGCAAGGATATTAAGAGATTTTAATGAAAGACTTAAATTACAGCTTAAACTTGAAGAGGCAGACAGGGAAACAGCTGAAAGAATAAGGGTTATAAGCAGTATAGCCGGGCAAATAGCTTCAGGTAACTACGAAGTCAGGGTTGAAGATAGTGAAAGCGATGCATTAGGGAGTGTAGGTATTTCATTAAATAATATGGCAACCGAGCTCGATAAGTCTTTTAAAACACTTTCAGATAACGAATGGTTGCAATCAGGTATAGCTGCGCTTAATGATGTAATGATTGGTGAAAAAAATATACAGCAGTTAACATCAGATGTTGTTCAGCAGCTTGCAATTTATACAAATAGTAGTGCAGGAGTTTTATATGTGATCGAAGGACATGAATTAGTATCTACTGCCGGATATAGTTATGTGCCAAATAAAAACCGTGAGCGTTTTAAAATAGGTGAAGGTCTGTTAGGGCAGGCTGCAGTTTCAGGAAAATTAATGGAATTAAAATCTTTATCTCCTGAGGATATTAAAATTTCTTATGCATTAGGTGAGGCAAAACCTGCACATGTTGTTGCAGTTCCGTTAATTGACGATAAGGTTACCGGTGTTGTAGAGTTGGCGTCTGTTAAGGAATTTTCTAAAAAGAATATTGACTTTTTAAAGGCAGCGGCAAATAATATTGGTATTGCGATTACCGCCGCCCAAAACAGGAAGCGTTTACAGGAATTGCTGGAAGAAACCCAGTCGCAATCTGAAGAATTAAGGATGCAGCATAGCGAAATGGAAAATATAAATGCCGAACTTGAAGCACAGACTCAAAAACTGCAGGCATCTGAGGAAGAATTAAGGGTTCAGCAGGAAGAATTGCAGCAAACAAATGAAGAATTGGCAGAACGCAGCGTATTGCTTGAAGAACGTAATGTTGAAATTCAGAAAAAATCGGAAGATCTTGAATTAAGTACAAGATACAAATCGGAATTTTTAGCAAATATGTCACATGAGCTAAGAACACCACTTAACTCAATTTTGTTATTGAGCAGGCTTCTTTCAGAGAACAATGATAAAAACATGAATGAGGAGCAAATAGAATTTGCTAAAGTAATTCAAAGCTCGGGTAATGGACTCTTAGGCCTTATAGATGAAATTCTTGACCTTTCTAAAATTGAGGCAGGAAAAATGGAGCTTGAATTTATAGATATTTCAACAAAAGAAATTACAGATAGTTTAAAAGCACTGTTTAATGAAGTTGCAAAACAAAAAAATATCGCGTTCAATATAATTTCAGACCAGGCTCCTTTAGTATTAAAAACAGATAAAGTACGATTAGAGCAAATACTTAAGAACCTTATATCAAATGCTATTAAATTTACTGCCGAAGGATCGGTAACTCTGGAAATTAAAAAGCATCATGACAGCGATAAGCTGGTTACTTTTAGTGTTAAAGACACAGGTATAGGTATTCCTTACGAAAAGCAGCCTCTTATATTTGAAGCTTTTCAACAAGCAGATGGTTCTACCAAACGTAAATATGGAGGTACAGGACTGGGGCTTTCTATAAGTCGTGAACTGGCAAAACTACTTAAAGGCGAAATTACGCTTCATAGTGAGCCTGACCATGGTAGTGAATTTATACTTACAATTCCTGTTTCAGGTACTTCAAAGGTTATTGTAGACAGAATTAAACTTAATGATACTGCTGCTACTGATAATGAGAAGGAAGAAATAGCTTTTGAAGAAGAAGAGGAAACAAATAAATTCCTTAGCCGCACAATTCCTGATGATATACCTGATGACAGAGAAGATATTAAAGAAGAAGATAAGGTAATTTTAATTGTTGAAGATGATACTAATTTTGCTAAATCTTTACTGGATTTTACCCGTAAAAGAGGGTATAAGGGGGTAGTGTCCGTAAGAGGTGATTATGCATTTAACCTGGCTGTAATTTACAGGCCTGTTGGTATCTTACTTGATATTGAACTACCAGTTAAAAATGGTTGGGAAGTGATGGAAGAACTGAAGTCTAACTGGCAGACAAAGCACATTCCGGTTCATATGATGTCTTCTCATAAAATGAAACAGGAAAGCTTATTAAAAGGAGCAGTTAACTTTCTTGACAAACCTGTAGCATTTGAGCAGATGCCCGATATTTTTAAGCGGATTGAACAAATAATAAATAAAGAATCACAAAAAGTACTTATTATAGAAGATAATCCTAAACATGCAAAAGCATTGGCTTATTTCCTTGAAACCTATAACATTAATTCTGAAATTAAAAGTGATGTCACAGAGGGTGTAGATGCTCTTCACAAACAGAATATAAATTGTGTAATTCTTGATATGGGAATTCCTGATCAGCATGCTTATGAAATTCTTGACGATGTTAAGAAGAATCAGGGACTTGAAAATCTTCCTGTTATTGTATTTACAGGGAAAAGCCTTTCTATGAAGGAAGAACTTAAAATTAAAAAGTATGCCGATTCAATAGTTGTAAAAACAGCACATTCTTATCAGCGAATGCTTGATGAAGTATCTCTATTCCTTCATCTTGTAGAAGAAAATAAAAAAGGAGACGGCAAAAAAGATGCTTATAAAAAATTAAGCCTTTTAAATAATGTGCTTAATGGTAAAACAGTACTTGTTGTTGATGATGATGTGAGAAATATATATTCGCTTACCAAAGCACTGGAAGTGCTTAAAATGGAAGTTATTACAGCAATTGATGGTAAAGAAGCACTTAAAGCACTCGAAGAACATCCTGAAATAGATGTTGTGCTGCTGGATATGATGATGCCTAATATGGATGGATATGAAACGGCATCGCGAATAAGGGAAAATAGTAAATATAAAACCCTTCCTGTTATTGCGGTAACGGCAAAAGCCATGACAGGCGACAGAGAAAAATGTATTAATGCGGGAGCATCAGATTATATTACAAAACCGGTTGATGTAGATCAGTTATTATCTCTTTTAAGGGTTTGGCTTTACGATCAGCAATAATATAAAACCATTACAATGGATAAAAAAAAGATTTTAATTGTTGATGACGATTCTCGTAATATATTTGCACTTGCCGCTACATTAAAAGCAAAATCATATGATTGCGTTTCATGTAACGGAGCAGAAGAAGCTTTACAATTACTGGCTACCGATGCAAGAGCAGATGTTGTATTACTGGATATGATGATGCCTGATATGGATGGCTATGAGGCTATTCCGTTAATAAAGCAATTGCCCGGCAGACAGTCACTTCCGGTAATTGCGGTTACTGCACAAGCTATGATAGGAGATAGGGAAAAATGTATTAGAGCTGGAGCAGACGGATATATTTCTAAACCCATTGATGTAGATAAACTATTAGAAGTACTTAATACTGTTTAAGAATGCTATGATAAATGACCGTGAACTTGAGGTATTGATAAATGAAGTATTTGAATACCACGGTTTTGATTTTAGCGGATATTCCCGCGCATCTTTAAAAAGACGTATTGAACGCCTTTATCAGATAGATGGCTTTAAGAGTCTGGGTGAAATGCTTTCTAAAATCCGCACAGAACCGGAATATTTTAAACATCTTATAGAGGAAGTGACAGTAAATGTTACCGAGATGTTCCGTGATCCTTTATTTTATAAAACACTAAGAGAAGAGATATTGCCTATTCTGGCTACAAAACCTTTCATTAGATTGTGGCATGCAGGATGTTCTTCGGGAGAAGAAGTATATTCAATGGCTATAATGCTCAGGGAAGCAAATTTATTGCATAAATCACTTATTTATGCTACCGATATTAATCAACAAGTGCTTGATAGTGCAAAAAAGGGAATATTTCCGTTACAGACAATGAAACAATATTCTGAAAATTACAGGCTATCGGGTGGTAAAAAAGATTTTTCAGATTATTATACGGCAAACTACGGCTTTGCAAAATTCAGCAGCGATCTTTCAGAAAAAATGGTTTTTTCAGAACATAGCCTTGTATCTGATGGCTCATTTAATGAATTTGATTTGATATTATGCAGAAATGTACTTATTTATTTTGATAAAGAACTTCAGGAAAGAGCTTTTGAACTTTTTGATAACAGCCTTTCAAAACTTGGGTACCTGGCGCTTGGTACTAAAGAAACACTAAAGTTTTCTTTGCTTGGTAAAAGGTATAAGCAGCTTAATAAAGAAAAAATATGGAAAAAAATGGAATAACAAAAGATTGCAAAGTACTTATAATAGGAGGTTCTGCAGGTAGTCTTGAGGTACTAATTGAGTTATTGCCACAGCTTAATTTTATCCCTTCATTTGCTATAGTATTAATACTTCACAGAAAGAGTAGTGAAGACTCAACCCTTGAAGAGCTTATTTCATTTAAAACTAAGATCCCGGTAAAAGAAGTAGAAGATAAAACCCCGTTACAGTCCGGTTTTATTTATATAGCACCATCAGACTATCATTTATTGTTTGAAAATAATGGTATGCTATCACTTGATACCTCTGAAAAAATAAACTATAGCAGGCCCAGTATAGATGTATCTTTTGAGTCGGCTGCCGAAGTATATGGTCCCGCCTTAGTAGGTATATTGCTTTCGGGTGCTAATGCAGATGGTACAGAAGGCCTGTTGGCTATAAAAAAGGCCGGAGGTGCCATTATAGTGCAAATGCCGGAGACAGCCCAAATGCCCTTTATGCCTAATAATGCAATGCTTAATACCAATCCGCATCATGTTTTGGATGTAGAAGGAATACTTAATTTTATTATGGCTATTAACACTTAATATGAATAATATTATTTGCTATTGCGGTTCTGGTAATTTGTTCAAAGAGTGCTGCCAGCCTTATATAACCGGAATAAAAAAAGCTCCTGCAGCAGAAGCACTTATGAGGTCACGTTATTCGGCCTATGCTGTTCATAATGCTGACTATTTATGGGCAACAACCTATCCAAAACGAAGGAAATACCATAGTAAAAAAGCAATACTACAATGGGCGGAAAGTAATCAATGGATAAAGCTTGAGGTATTGAATTTTACTGAAACTGTAGTAGAATTTAAGGCTTATTATCTGGATGAAATGCTGAAAGCTCAGATTCACCACGAAAAATCAAGATTTATTAAAGAAAACAATATTTGGTATTATGTAGATGGTGACTATTAGTTGTATTTAAATATTGAATAAGAGAAGTAATGTTAAATTTTTTTCTTCATAAAATTTGGCTTTACTTGTTGATTTATAATGATTATAGCCTGTCATTCCCTGTAAAACCTGAATAAATTATTAATAAGAAATTATTGTTCTATATTGTAATTGTCAGTAAAAAAAGGTTAATTTTGTTAAAGTTGAAAACCCCCTCCATTACAATTATTAACAAATTAATTATTTCTTATGGATTCAAAAACAATTAAAGAAAGTATTGCTAACTGGGAAGCAATACGACAGAACAGCGTTCAGGTAACAAAATTTTTTGAGCAGGGCAACACCTTTGCCTATTCTTTTCCTGCATATGCTTCTACTTCAGGTTCTATTCATGCATATCCCGGAATTCATAATAACATTTTATATTTCTTTTTAATTCCTTCCGCTTACGATAAACAGGAATATAGCGACGTTATAGATCAATATACTTCTGTATGCCTTGTTGTGCATCCTATAGGTGGTGGCGGAGGCCATGAAATTTCATCGCTTGTAGCCAAAGAGAGAATTGCAAACTGGGATAAAAATTATCATGATTGGGTACCGGTGCAAATAAATAGCACTTTTGGTATGTATGAAGCATTTTGTATATCTACTGAGGATTTCGAGGTTGAAAAAGTAACTGTAAGTTTTGCTTTAAAAGCTTCTCCTGCCGCCGAAGTTAATTTTCAGGCTGATCTTATCATTACAAATGATAAAGGAAAACAGGTAGTGTATGATGATTTTGTTGAACCAGTTCCACCATTTGGATTAACAGATGAATTGGCGAATGAAAATTTTTACTTATTGCAAGAATTTAATTGATGACTTTTAAACAATTTCTTGAGATTGTAAATTTTTTATCACCTTCAGTTTTATTTCTGAGTTTATTAGTAATGCTTTTTTATTATAAGGATTTAGATAGAATACATAAAAGTATTTCTATTTATATGATACTTATGTTATGCATTGATATTTCAGGTAGAATATTAAAATTCATATATGGAACTAACCTTATATTGCTCCCTATATATAGCTTACTGGAATTAATAGTTATAAGTACTTTTTATTATAAACATTTTTTTAAAGTTAAACACAATTCAATTCTTGTTTTATGCTTTTTAGCTACTGTTTATATTATTTGGGAAATAATAAAGCTTAATAAAACTGCGGCTCAATATTTTCAATCGTATGCTAAGGTGGTTGATAATTTTGTCATCATTACACTTGCCCTGACCTATTTTCACGAGAAGATAAAGGTTTTTAAAGATTCTAAATGGGATAATTTTAAGCTGAATTCGGTTATTTTGGTTTTCTTTTTTATCAACATGATATTTTTTCTGCCCATAAATTTTCTTATCAACGAATCGTCTGGGCTAAAGTTTTACTTTTGGCTTAGTAATCTGATAATTACAGTTTCATTTTATTTGTACTTAACCCATTGTATATGGAAAAATGGCAGGACCCGAAGGTTATTGCCTTCTGGATCGCGATAATAGTTGTTTTTATAGTTACCCTTCTCTTTTTTGTGGTAAGGATACTGCATGCCGGATACAAACGTATGACTGAAGCTAACTTACGCGAAACACGTATGCAGTTAGATTACCAAAAGAAATTACTTGAAACTAATTTGTATGCGCAGGAAAAAGAGCGTATGCGCATAGCAGGTGATTTACATGACAGCCTTATAGGAAAGCTGGTAGTGATAAAAATGAAAAATCAGTTAGGCGCTTCAGAAGCAGATATAGACCAGGCACTGGAAGAAAGTATTAGTGAAGCCCGCCGGATATCACACGATCTCACTCCTCCCTTATTAGAATACTCACATATTGAAGAATTGATTGATGATATTATCAATCCATGGAAACAAAAATTTAAAATTGTATTTTGCAGTGATGTACGCAAAACCGAAGATATAAAGCCTGAGGCTAAAATACAGGTATTACGGGTTTTACAGGAGTTGCTTGTAAATATTAACAAACACGCGGATGCTAATAGTATTATAGTGCACCTGCGATATACCGATAAGCTTTTTGCTCTTTCAGTTAAAGATAATGGTTGCGGGTTTGATACCTCGCAATTAAAAAAAGGCCTTGGCCTGGCAAACCTCGAATTAAGAATGCAATATCTTAATGCAGAGTATAAAGTAAAATCTGTACCGGGTAAAGGTACTACGACTATTATTGCAGCTGTTATATTATAAAAAAGTCCCCCACTTTATGAATAACATTACCATTGCTATAACCGATGACGATGCCCTTATTGTAAGCCTTTTGGAAGGTTACCTTCAAAGCATTGAAGGCATTGAGGTTCTATTAACCGCCAATAGTGGCGAACAATTGTTAAACTTACTTTCAGAAGCGCCTGCATTGCCGCAAATCATTTTACTCGACCTTAAAATGTCAGGGATGGATGGTATTGAGGTAACCCAACATCTTAAAGACAATTATCCTGATATTAAGGTTATTGTTATTTCTTCTCATTACCAAAGGCTTTTTATGGGCTTTATGCTTAAGACAGGTGTAGCAGCTTTTTTGCCTAAAGGCATATCGCCCCTTGAGCTTATAGATATTATCCGTATTGTTCAGAAGCAGGGTTATTATTTTAAAGACGACCAGATGGAAGCCCTTAGAGAGCAGATTCCCGCTAAAGCACCCAAACCTTTACTACAGGACGAAGAGTTACTGTCTGAACGGGAAATAGATGTTTTAAAGCTTATATGTCAGCAAAAAACAGCAAAAGAAATAGGAGAGATTCTTTTTATTACACAGCGAACGGCTGAAGGACATAAAAATAACCTGTTTGTTAAAACAGGTGCAAAGAATATTGCCGGCCTTGTTATATATGCTATACAGCAGGATATTATCCGTATTGAAGAACTGCCTGTAATTTAAAATCTCATTTTTTTATGATACGTAAAATTACCTGTTTTTACTAAACAGGTAATTTCTACCTATGCCATATTTTAGTTTATCCTCAAATTTGTCGTGTAAGAAATAAGAAATACAGACAGTTATATACATATAAAGAAAACCAGGCAGGCAACAGTCGTTTTTAGCCCCCGTAAAAATTATGCTGTATTGCCCCGTGCAATTCGATTTGCCTGCCTGTTTTTTTTTAAACACTAAATTTTGAAATTAATAGTAGTAACAGATTTATTAGATGATGGAGCAGCGTGGTAGTAAGCCGCTGCTCTTTTTTTTGTCATAGGGTTATATATTCTCTATATTGTTTTTGCACATTCAACTAAAAAGCAAAGAGCGGCCAATTGGCCGCCCTTTGTATTGGGGAATCATTATACGTTATTAATTGTAACCTTTATTCTGAGTAAATTCTTTAGTTACATCTATTGTTCCCTGTGGTATAGGGAAAATTCTTCTGAAAGGTTCTGTGGCAGGTTTGGCTGATCCGGGCAAAGCAAGGTCTAATTTACCAAAACGTACCATTTGCGGTCTTCTCCACATTTCCCAGTACATTTCAAAACCAATTTCTTTATAAAGTATTTCTGCATCTATAGCAGCTATCGGTTTACCCGGTACATTACCAAATAAAGCTTCACGTGTTCTGCTTGTACGTAGTATGTTAATATCTGCCAATGCAAGACCTGTTTCGCCTTTACGGAAATAAGCTTCGGCTCTCATAGTATATACACCTCCTAAACGGAACAATGGTATATCTACTTTACTTGAACCATTTCCTTCTTCAGGATCAAACTCAAATTTAAAGCAACGTACGCCACGGTTAATCTGGTTTTGCGCCAGTACAGATTGTGCAGGGTTGTCAAAATTAAGTTCAGGAGTAAATACCATTGGTGTGGTTGTACTTTTTTCCATTACAAGAGGAGATACTTTAATCCTTCCATCATCTGTCATTTCAAATACACCTGAAGAAGTAAGTGTAGGACCATATTGCTGACCTTCAATGATTCCTCTGTTAAAATGGAACCATGGGTTGGTTGTTCCCGGAACAAGATCTGTAGCAGGTACACTTAATGTAGTACCATCATTCATAAACCATGTACCATCACTGTACTGATAATATCTGTGAAACCTTGGGTCATCATGGTTACCTTCCCAGCTTGCATAAAATTCAGGAGTCATACATGAACCGTTAGTTCCTCTGTTTTTAGCAGATACTCTTTGATTACGCGCACAAGACATATAAGCAAGGTCATTATCACCATTCCGGATATAATCAATTTTTTGTGTAATAGCGAAAATAAGTTCTGATCCGCCTGAATTATCAATAGAAAAATTATCAAAGTAATTGCTTTCAAGATTAAATTTACCTGAGTTGATAACTAAATTTGAATAGTAAATTACTTTATCCATATCGGTACCGTTACCATCTATAGCAGGCTCGTTAAAGTTAAATGCAGATGTTGTATTGTAACGGTCTTTATATACAGAACGGTTAAGGTACATTTGAGCTAAAAGCGCATATGCAGCTTCTTTAGTAAACCTACCGTTATGGGTACCCTGTGTACCAAGGTTTGCAAGATCAGGAATTACAGCTTCTACATCTTTAATAAGCTCATCTATAGCAGTACCGGCTTGTAAAATTTCCAATGGAGCATTTTTTACTAGGGGATCACGGTAAGGAGCCTGTCCAAATAGATCAAGGGTAGTATAAGTGTAAAATGCTAAAAGTGTTTTAGCTTCTGCAAGAAAAAGCTTTTTGTTACTATCATTACTTGCTTCTGCACTTTTTATTGCAGTTAACGAACGGGTAATACCATTAGTAAGCATATACCAGTTACTTGTTATAACAGCATTAGTAGGTGCCCATGTGAACTCGTGCATATCACGCCATTTTCCGCCGTCACCCCAGTCGCTACCACGTGTAGGTAACAATGCTACGTCGCTTGAATATTCCTGCATTGCAATCATACCACCGTTATCTGTAAATGTACCATCGCCTAAACGGTCATAAGCAGCAGCAAGCGCACTGGCTGAATTAGAAGCTTCTTCACCAAGAACTTCGTCCAGTACTTCTTCATCAAGGCTGGTACAGCCTGCAAAAACTAGGGCTGCACAAGCAGTGATCATATATGTTTTATTGAATATTTTATTAAATTTCATGATTATAATTTTATAGTTGTACCAAAAATAAATGTTCTGGAAGTAGGGTAACTTCCGTAATCTATACCAATAGACTGGTTACCACCATTTGGTTTAGGGCTATTGATTAATGGATCATAACCGCTGTAGTTTGTTATAGTAAGCAGGTTTTGTCCTGTTACATAAAATGTAATACCCTGTAACCATTTTATATTGTCCGGCTTAAAGTTATATCCTAAACGGGCAGAATTTAAACGTATGAAATCTGATTTCTCAAGAAATAACGTAGAGATTTGCGGAGAATTTGAAGCATTAGCACCAGAAGTATAATAATCAGTAGCTACGTTTCTGTCAGAAGCAAGATTATTTATATTAAGAGCATTTAATCCTGTATTATTTAGCAGGTATCCGCCAGTCTGACCAATAATAGAGAATGAAAGATCGAAGTTTTTATAACGCATCTGGCTGTTAATACCATAACTAAATTTAGGTATTGCACCTTCTATAATATAACGGTCATCAGCGTTAATTATACCGTTTCCATCTTTATCTTTATAAGTGTTAGCACCATTTTCATCGAAACCTGTATGTTTAAGAAGATAGAATGAACCTGCAGCATATCCGCTTTTATAAATGTTTGCAGTTACCCCAGACTGACCCGGACCAGATATATTACCTGAAAGAATTTCAGAAACAGGAAGATCTTTAACCTCATTATCTAGTGTAGCACCGTTTGCATCTAATGACCAGGAGAAGTTATCGTTATCAATAATTTTACCTCCTATCATAAGCTCTAAACCTTTATTAACAATCTTACCATCCATATTTACCCAAATATCCGGAGTAGGACTAAGTACTGAAGATTGTATATTTAAAATAGCGTCTGTTGTAGTTTTGTTGAAATAATCAACTGTACCATATAATCTGTCATTAAATAAACTAAAGTCAAGACCAACGTTAAACTGAGTAACAACCTCCCATTTAAGGTCTGGGTTAGGAGTTCTGTTAACAGAAATACCATTTACAAGTTCAAGATCATCATACAGATAGTAACCATCTGCACCTGAAAGTGAATAACTTGCTTTGGTAATTTTATTTTGTACTTCCTGATTACCTGTTTGACCCCAGCTACCACGTAGTTTAAGTGAATTAACAATTGCAGAACCTTTAAGGAAGTTTTCCTGAGCAATGTTCCATCCACCGGCGAATGAAGGGAAATAACCATATTTATTATTTTCACCAAAACGGGTTGAACCATCAGCCCTTATTGAAGCAGTTAAAAGGTATTTACCGTTAAATGAATAATTTGCTCTACCAAAATAAGACTGTAGTTCATTAACTTGTGCAAAACCTGAAGCTCCGGCTAGTGTTCCGGCAGCACCCGGATTTATTGCAGGAGATATACCTTCACCTTTCTTGCCTATGTCTTTAACAGTGAAGCTGTTGCCTGATCTTTCAAATTTTTGGTATGAAAAACCACCTAATACTTCAAGTTTATGCTTTTCACCAGCAAGGTTGTAAGTAAGGTAATGTTCCATCAGTGAGTTTTTAGACTCCATATTGTTTTGTGCATATCTACCACTAGGGTTAAGGTCTGTTAAGTTTTCAAATATGGTAGTATTTCTTTCTGCCATAGACCTGTCTATACCTAAATTTAATTTATACTCAAGCCCTTTTGCAAGTCGGAAAGAAGTTTCCATATTACCTAAAATCCTGATTGTACGTGTTTGATCTTCGTAAATACTAAGCAGGTAAGCAGGGTTGTAGTGTGCATTCATGTTAAAGTTAGTGTAGTCACCATTCTCATCAAATACATTACGTGTAGGATTTGCCATTAGTGTATGTATTATAAGCTGACCGTTAGATCCGCCATCATCACTTGTAGGCACTCCTTTATCTTTAGTTTCACTGGCAGTAAGATTAACTTTAATTTTTAAGCGCTGATCATCTAAGAATGACTCGGCAACATTAATTCTTCCCGTGGTACGCTTAAAGTTACTTTGGTTAATAATACCCTCCTGATCCATTTGCGATACAGAAACATAATAGTTACCACTATTTGTTTGTTTCGCAAAAGATAATGAGTTGTTTTTAGTAACAGCACTTCTGTATATAACATCCTGCCAGTCTGTATTTCCACCATGGTCAAAAGCAGGATCTTTAATGGCTTCTCTATATTGTTTTGCATTTAAAACATCAATTTTGTGTGCAACTGTAGAAAAACCTGCGTAAGAATCTGCAGTAAACTGAGCTTCTCCTTTACGGCCTCTTTTTGTAGTAACAATTACAACTCCATTAGAACCTCTTGCACCATATATAGCAGCAGCAGAAGCATCTTTTAATACAGTGATAGATTCTATGTCACTGGTATTTAAAAAGTTTAATGGGTTTTTAGCTGAAGATGATCCAAAACCTACGTCAGTTCCTCCAGGACTTACATTGTCGTTAGATAATGGCACACCATCTACAACAAATAAAGGTGTACTACCGCTTCTGATAGAACCAACCCCACGGATTGTTACGTTTACCCCGGCCCCTGGTTCTCCGCTTGTCTGCACTACTCTCACACCGGCAACTTTACCTTGTAAAAGCTGATCTGCCGATGTGTTAATACCTTGTCTGAACTGTTCTTCGTTAAGCTGTGCTACAGCTCCTGTGGCATCTTTTTTATTTACTTTACCGTAACCTACTACTAAAACTTCATTAAGTTCCGAAGCATCAGGAATCATTGAAACACTAATTTCTTTGCCTGATACTACAACACTTTGTGTTTTGTATCCTACGTAAATTATATTAAGTGTTTTGCCATTGGCTACAGCAATTTCAAAATTACCATCCATATCAGTTACAACAGAATTTGTTGTACCTGCTTCCATGATGGTAGCTCCCGGTAATGGCATACCGTTCTCATCTAAAACTTTTCCTTTTACAGGCTGTTGCTGTACAGCTGTGGAGTAAAATGTTGTAAGAGCTTCTGTTTCAAACTCTGTTGTTGCTTTTGGTGGTTCAACCACTGTTTTTTTACTGTGTCCCGTTTGAAGGGATAGTAAAGCAGGTACTAAAAAACATAGGTTTTTTAGCCTGGAATTTGTAATTTTAAAATTCATTGAATTAAGTTATTGGTTTCACGATGCTTAATTGGCCGTAGCTGTTGGCGCAGCTACGGTTTTTTGTTTATGTCGTAAAGTAGTTTCCTACTGTCTTTTCTTTGGTAATATTTAAAACTTAATTACGGAAACCCGCAAAGCATTAATTATTGACTGCGAAATAAGGGAATGTTAATTCAAATTGTTTTTCG
Organism: Flavobacterium sp. NRK1; assembly: GCF_024054175.1. Taxonomy (GTDB): domain Bacteria; phylum Bacteroidota; class Bacteroidia; order Flavobacteriales; family Flavobacteriaceae; genus Flavobacterium. The sequence continues at coordinate 3,457,032 of NZ_JAMXLA010000001.1, read as the reverse complement.
TAAAAGTTATCTTTAAATTAAGTGATGGCATTGCTAAAACGGTTTCGTAATCTGATGTTTACTTAAATGTTACATACAGGTTGTAGTTTGTTTTTTTTAGAATAACAAAAAATTAACCTTATCAATTTACATTTGCGCCTGTACCAATTTTATTATTGTTAATCTTCATGTTCTGGCACCAAAAATTTCTATACACTACAAACATTATACATTTATGAAATCAATTTTTATGGCTTTTACAGCCTTATTATCTACAGTGACTTTTGCTCAAAACGTCTATAATGATAATTTAAAACTTAATCAATTACAGATTATAGGTTCTCACAATAGCTACAAAAATGCTATAGAACCTGAATTGTATAAAATGATATATAAGAAAGACTCTGCTATTTCAGGTGTTCAATATGAACATATTGCTATAACAGATCAGCTTAATCTTGGACTTCATAATCTTGAAATTGATATTTATGCAGATTCAAAAGGAGGGAAGTATGCTCATCCAAAAGGATTAGATTTGGTAAAACCTGAAAAAGAATATGATCCTAAAGGTGAAATGAATAAACCGGGATTTAAATTGATACATATGGTTGATGTAGATTTCAGAAGTTCAGTATTAACTTTTGAAGCCTGTCTGCAAATGCTTAGAAAATGGTCTGATGAACACCCGGGACATTTACCGGTTTTTATTACACTTGAGCCCAAAGATGGTTATACAAATCAGTTCGGAACCACTCCTGAAGCTTTTACGCCAAAATTGTTTGATGAGGTAGATTCGGTAATAAGAAAAAATCTTGGTTCAGATAAACTAATTACTCCTGATATGGTAAGAGGGAAATATACTACACTGGAAGAAGCTGTTTTGAAAAATAACTGGCCAGATCTTAAACATGCCAAAGGCAAATTCTTTTTCCTTCTTGATGACAGCAAAAACAAAATGAAAATGTATATGGAAAGACATCCGTCATTGAAAGGGCGTGTAGCCTTTGTAAATGCTGAGCCTGGCACACCGGAGGCTGCAGCTATGTTTAGAAATGATGCTCTTGATACTACTATACCTGATTTAGTTATGAAAGGTTATATTATCCGCACCCGTGCAGATATAGGTACAGTTCAGGCTCGTAATAATGATTACAGTACTTTTGAAGCAGCTAAAAAATCCGGAGCACAAATTATTACTACAGATTATTATATTCCGGGAAAATTATTTCCTACAACATATCAGGTAAAATTTGATGATGGAAAATATGAGAGAATTAATCCTATTATAGGAACAAAATAAAAACACGAAACCAGATTGAAGAAGCCGCCTGAAGATTTTTTAGGCGGCTTTATTTTTAAGAAAATTGATTTGCCAAATTATTTATTTATCAAGATTTTCAAGAATACCTGTTTCTATGTTAACCTTGAAGTGTCCTGCAGGAGCACCATTTAAAAATTTATAAAGTATAGATAAAAACAGGCCGGTATTTTTATAAGTTTCACCTCTAACAGAAGTATTTCTTTTATTCTCATAAAAAGCATTATAAATTAATAAGTACTGATTTATACGATTTGTACCAATATCCTTAATAGCTAACCTGTCTGCGCTGCGAATTCTGTAAAAATCAGTTATCATATCAATACCTTTCCAGGTCTTAAGATCATTTATTCCAATGTGATTTTTACTCAGTTGCTTTTTTGTTTTGTACAATGCTTTTGTCCATTCTTTTTTATATTTGGTTTTATTGCTTAATAATTTTTCAAAAGGCTCATTACTTTCAATATTAGCTAAAACTAACAAGTCATCTCCGGAAATATCACATAGAAAATTTTTAAAGTTTGCAGGCCAGTCATCCGGTAAAAACCGGAGCCTTACTAATTCACTAAGATGGTAATCTGTAAATTCATGATAACTTTTAGTTTCTAATATGTCTTCATTCCAAATGTTATTATCATTTTTTGTTTTCAGATAATCGTGTTCCATCTGATATAATTCGAAAAGCTCATTATATCTTTCAACGGTATCAACAACAATAGTTTCTATTTCAAGTTCGGTTTTATTTTTTATAGTAAGTAATTTATAAGCGGGTATATAAGCAGCTAATGATGGAGTTTGAATATTCAGTAGTGTTTTACCGTTTTTATATGTTCTTATTCCGGTATCGTTAATATGCATATGCCCCCCAAAATGAATTTTAATACCTGCATCAGCAAATGTTTTAGCCACTTCTTCTTCAGGAACTCTTTCAAGTTGCCATTTACCGCGTCCCATAAAAGCTTCAATTTCATTAGATGCATCGTCATTAAAATCAACCATAGGGTAGTGGCTAAAGGCAATAAGAATCTTGCCTTTTTTTTCTGCTTCTTCGGCAACTTTTTTTACCCAGTTTATAAGGTGTTTTTTATTTGTTAAAACGTTATTATAACCAAGATTTGCTCCCGAATAATTTTTAGGATTTTTTGAGTCGCCATTACTATTCGATTTAGGTATATAAACATTTCCATCTAAAGCCAATAGCCAAAGTCCGTCAACAGGTTCAACAACATAGGTAACATCCGGTACAGTATATCCGGGTGCTACTTCATACATTCTGTTTGAAATTGCACTTTGATTTATTGCTTTTGAATAAGAGTAATCTTCAGGTGTGTAAAAACTAAAAGGAGTCGCCCAATACTTATAATTTTCTTTAGGGTAAAAACCAAAGTTTTTCAGATATTCGATTATATCGTCGTAGCCCATTTTGGCAATATCTTTTGTTATTACAACAGGTAATTCATCATTAGACGATTTATATATATCGCTACCGCTGAAAATAGCTTGTTGTTCTCCTCCTAAACCCAAAAAATCATTTTTCCCTGCAGGTTGTGCAAAAGGCCCTACAGGATCATGATTGCCGGTAGTAATAAAAAATTCTATTCCATACTTTCTGGTATACTCATTCAGTATGTGTTGCAGTCCTCTTAAATGTATAGGCTGACCGTCGTCAGTATAATCGCCGGGTAAGGCTACTAAATGTATTCCTCTTTTTGCAATATCGTCGAGTGCAGAAAGAAATGCAAAATAATTTTCATTGAAAATTCGTGTGGAATGTAGCTGAGATTCCATTGTCCTTAAAAGTACAGGTTTGCCATTTTTCGGATTAATTATTCCGGTATAATTATTATCGCTAAAGTTTCCATATAAATCCTGTAAATGTACATCTGCTAAAAAAGCTATCTGTAAACCATTTATATCTGTTTGTGCCTTTATAGAACAAGGTAGGAGAGAGGCTATAATTAAATAAGAAAAACAGATTAGTTTCATTTGTTTTTAAAACAAAAGTCTAAAAACTTATATAAAGCCTGTGTTATATTAAAGAAAGGTTTTGGTTATCATTACAGCATAAAAAAACATCCTCATAATTGAGGATGTTTCTTAAATATAGTTTTATTATTTATAAAGCTTAGTAAGCTTTTTTATCGATTATAACTCGTTTTGTAACCTTTCCTGTATCAGATGTTATATTGAATAAATATACTCCTGATTCTAAGTTGGTAACATCTATACCTTCAAGTTCCGATGTTAAATGATTTTCTTTTACCAGTCTGCCATGTAAGTCATAAACGGCAACTTTTAAGTTGTTATAACCTGAAAAATCAGGAATTTTAATAAATACTTCTGTTGTGGCCGGATTAGGATACAAAGTAAGTTTTATCTCTCTGAATTCATCAGTTCCTGAAAGTGCAGATACTACAATTATTACTTCAGCGGTACTACAGTTTGTTGAATTATTTACATCGCAAATAGAATATATAATTGTATATGTTCCCTCTGTAGCAGTATCAGGTATCATTATGTTACCGTCGTTATCTACAGTAACTCCTGTAAGTCCACCATCATCAGTAATCGATATTATAATATCCATATCGTTAACAGGCAGGCTGTTAAATAAATCATTAGCAGTTACATCGCCAGCAATACCTGCTGTACCTTCAATAATAGGAGATGTACTAAAATCATCATTTACAGCTTCAAGTATATTAGTTACTGTAAGCATTGCAGCATCAGATGTTGCAATACAGTTATTACCGTTGATTAGTTCAGCTCTAAATACATATCCATTATAATTTGCAGGTATATTAACAACTGTAAGTGTAGCAGTAGTTGCTCCTGAATATTCAGGGTTAGCTCCTCCATCTGTAATATTCATCCAGTTATTACCATCTTCACTATATTGCCATTGATAGCTGTCTACATTAATTGCATCAACACTATAAGTTGCACTTAGGCCTGTTGTTATTGTTACATCTTCAGGCTGTGAAAGAATAGATATAGCCAAAGGCTCATTAATTGTTACTGTAGAAGTTGATGAACATCCGTGATCATCGGTAACTGTTACAGTATATGTTCCTGCAATTAGTCCTGTAGCTGTAGCATTATCTCCTCCTGAAGGCGACCATGAATAGCTATAAGGGGCAGTTCCTCCTGTTACAGTAGCCTCAGCAGATCCATCGTTTCCTCCATTACAACCTGCATCTGTTGCAGTAGTAGTTACAATTAATTCATCAGGCTGGGTAAGGCTAAAATTCCTTAACGTTGAACAGCCGTTTGCATCTGTAATTATGACACTATAATTTCCTGCAGTAAGATTTTCCGCATTAGGACCTGTACTAACAGCAGGAGTCCAGGTATAGGTATAAGGTTCAGCTCCGCCAGATACATTTACTCCTAACATACCATCAACAGCTTCATAACATGAAACATTAGTTTGAGATATAGAGGCCTGTAATGGTTCAGGTTCTGTTATAGTAACTGACTGAGAAACTGTACAGCCGTTTGCATCGGTTACTGTTACGGTATAAGTACCAGCATCAAGCCCTGTAGCAGTAGCAGCCGTACCTCCTGATGGCGACCATGCATAGGTATATGGAGCAACACCTCCAACTACTGTTACAGTAGCAAATCCATTTGCACCACCATTACAAATAATGTTATTCTGTGCAGTAATAGTGGCAATTAAAGCATCAGGCTCAGTAATAGTAACCGATTGTGTAGCCGTACATCCGTTAGCATCTGTAATAGTTACGGTATATGTACCGGCAGTAAGCCCTGTAGCTGTAGCGGCAGTACCCCCTGAAGGTGACCATGAATAGGTAAGTGTGCCTGTACCCCCTGAAGCGGTTAGTAAGTCCTGTAGCTGTAGCGGCCGTACCCCCTGAAGGTGCCCATGAATAGGTAAGTGTCCCTGTACCCCCTGTTGCGGTTACAGTAGCCGAGCCGTTTGCTCCGCCGTTGCATGCTACATTGGTCTGTGAAGTTATAGAAGCAGTAATAGCTGTAGGCTGTGTAACCGTAGCATTTACAATACCTGTACAACCATTATCATCGGTAATAGTTACCGAATAGGAACCGGCTGCAAGTCCTGTTCTGTCTTCCGTAGTAATACCTCCGCCCCAGTTAAAAGTATATGGTCCTGTACCACCCGTAGGTGTCAGGTTAATAGCACCGGTGTTAGCACCGTTGCAGGTAAGATTGGTTACAACCGTTGTTCCTGAAACAGCACTAGTAGGCTGAGTTATATTTGCTGTAGCTGTTACAGTGCACCCGTTAGCATCGGTCACTGTAACAGTATAAGAACCCGCTGAGAGACCGGAGGCTGTAGCATTGCTTCCGCCTGCAGGTGCCCATGAATAAGTAAGTGTACCTATTCCTCCAGTTGCCGTTACAGTAGCTGATCCGTTTGATCCGCCGTTACAAGAAACATTGGTCTGTGAACTTATAGATGCTGATAGACTAGAAATTTTAAGTGTTGCTGCATTTGAAGTAGCATTGGGAGTACAAGCTCCTGAAACAATCACCCTATATTGATAATTGTTTAAAGTTGAAGCAGGAGCCATTAATGTTAAAGTTGCAGTAGTTGTGCCCGAATAAGGAGTTACATTACTAATGTTAGTAAATCCTGAGCCTGAATTTACCTGCCATTGATAGCCTGTAGCATTCGATGCTGTAACGCTAAATAATGTATTATTACCTACAGTGCATATTGTACTGTCAGACGGCTGAATACTTATGGATGGAGGTGAGTTGATAGTACTTGTTACAGTTATATTTTTGGTTGTAGCACTTGTGGATGTAACAGTAATATTACCCGACGGATCGCCTGTTGCATTTGCGGCCAATCGTGCATAAATTGTTGTTGTACTTACAGTACCACTACTAGGGGTAAGTGCAATCGTTGTTCCGTAACCACTACCCGAGGAAGTAGAAACCTCGTAACCCGCAGGAGCTGTAACAATTAAGTTAGCAGTAAGACTGCTACCGGAAACAGTAAAGCTTTGTGCTGCTGATGCATTACCTGAACAGGTTGTAAAATTATTTAAATTTGATACAGATGAATTAACAACAGAGGTTGGCGCCTGCCATGTTAAAGCATCCATAGCAATATAATCTATATCACCTGTAGTTGTTATTATAAATGAATCGATAGTAGTATTTGAATTATTATTACCACCATACGAAGCCATATTTATAAATGTAAACCCATTATTAGTACTTGTATTAGCTACAAATCCTGTTTGCGTTGCAGTATATTGTGTTGCTCCTGCCAACTTACCTGTTATGCTACAGCTTCCGGTAACATTAAGACCCATTGCATTAGATGTAGCTAAATATAGCCATACACTTTTTAATGTGAATGAAGCTCCATTAGTTCTGGACACTGTAAATTGTTTTCCTCCTGGCGGGGAGACATTACTGGAGTTGTCAATATATTTATTATCTGCAGAAATACCATTCCATCCTGTACCGTTAAGCTGATATATATCAAAAAGCCCTATTTGGCTGGTTATAGTAAATCCATTGATTAAAATACTTGACCCTACGGATTCAGCTTCAAAATTTTCTGTTGTTTGTGCATTAATAAAATGCATGCTAAGAAATAAAAAAATAAGTTGTAAGTAATATTTCATCATTTTTTCTAACGTTTGGTTTATATTTGTTTATTATTCGGTAGGTTTTCTCTTAAAACTATTTAAAGAATTAATGTATATAAAAAAACTGAACTCTATTGTTAAGTCTATTCTTAAAGCAAGAACAGAAAGCGACATTATACTTAGCACACAGCTGCTTTCTTCTTTTTATAATGAAATTAATATATATAATTTATCAGATGATAATCAAATCACTATTAAAGGAGGTGTAGCTTTGTCGGGTTTGCATGCAGCTAATTGCTTAGATGATTATATGCGAACTGCCTTATTCCTTAAAGGTACGTTTAAAGCAATTACAAAACTCCATAATTTATTTCCCCGTAGGCCTGTTAATATACTGTATGCAGGTACTGGTCCCTATGCGACATTATTATTACCTTTATTAACTCAATTTAATAAAATTAACATAATTTTTCTTGATATTAATGATACTTCTATAAAATTTCTTAAAAAGCTTATTTCAATACTTGGTTTGGAAAATTTGAGTTATAGATTCATTATTGCTGATGCTACGACATACAATATACCATCTGATTTTATTGTAGATCTTGTGATAACTGAAACTATGCATTATGGCCTTACCAGTGAACCACAAGTGGCAATAGTAAAAAATATCATGTCACAAACGCCTTCCCACACTATGCTAATTCCTCAGGAAATTCATATAGATTTAGCATATACTTATTTTGCCAAAGAACCTTTTTTAAAAAATAATCCTGATGCATTAAAGGGCTGCAATAATTTGCAACCCTATGAACACCGTAAATTTGTTGACAGATTGTTTACAATACAAAAGGATCTTTTTAAAGGTTTCCTTACGAATGCTACCTGTATTACGAGTAAATTTTACAATCTTCCACTTGATTTCACTAATTCTCCTGATATATGTGTTTTTACTACAATTACAATATTTGAAGATATAGTATTAAAAACAGCAGAGTCCTTAATTACTAATCCTTATTGTATTACTTCAATATATAATTTAAGAGGTTTTAAAAATATTCAATTAACCTATGATTTTAGTGAAGTGCCTAAATGGATTTATAATGTTAGATAATCTTATTGTCTCGGTGGAAAAATACCCTCTACACAAATAATATAATTTAACGTAGTGAATGGTTGAAGGTTATTAATAGGAATACCTGACCCTGTTATTCCCGTTTGATTCATTCCTGTTGACAACTGTACATCAGGCGTTGCATTAACAAATCCAAGGGATGGAGTAAAAGTTCTACCTTCATAATAACCTGGTGAAGCTATGGCAGATCCTTGTGTAGCAACACTCTCTGTAGCGTTTGCTGAACTAACTTTTATGCCAGCCTCCATATGGGTATGTGGCGGCATGTTTGATGTTAGGATAGTAGTATTTTCAGAGCCTGACATTTCGCCTAATGCATAATCGCTAAGACCAGGTCCTTGTCCTTCACCCATGGGCACCCTGCTTCTCAAATCAGGCAAAGCAAAAGTTGAAACTCCATTTCCGCCATATGTAGTTCCTAAAATAGCAAATAAAGCTGTATTTTGAGATATTGACAGGATTTGTCCCTGGCATAACATAAATCCTCTTGGCGCAAAATTGCCAGCAAATAGTTTGATAACACCGATCATTTCTTCCATAATTGTAAATATTTATTGGTTATTAGTCTGTTTGTAAAAACGAAATTAAAGATTTGAAAAGAGATAAAATCAGGTGTTTTTACCTGATTTTCCTCTTTAGAGTGTTAAAATATATTTTCTACACTTTTATTTTTTAGGATTTATATTTCCCTGAATAGACCATGCAAAGTCAAGCTGTACCTGGTTGGTAAATAAAGTTTTGTCGTCCATGCTTATATATTGGTCTGTGGTATAACTAATATTTCCTTGTGCTGTAGCCACTGCATGACATGCCATACAGTTGGTTTGTACACCATATTTGTATGAAGGATTAAGTTTGTTTGGAAGGTTTACTCCCGTAAGACCTGCCTCCAAATATGGATTAAAGGCAATAATCGGTTTTACATTAGTATTTGTACCACCATTAATTGGCTGGTTAGGCCATACCATTGCATAAGCAGAAGATACTGCATAGTGCTTTGCAGCACCTTTTACCTGTGCCGGCATTAAACCTGCTTCAAAAGATGAACTTGGAAATAATGGTGCATTTTGGTTTGAACTCCAAAAATAAGTCTGCCATGTCCAGTTGCTTATTTCTTTAGTACCTACGTGCATAGCTACCAGCAACACTATATCTCCGGCTTTAAAATTTGTACTGCCTTTATCTTCATGCAGATTTAGATATACAGCGGCTTTATTATCCAGTTTATAATTAATAAAGTCGCTTACGTTACAGGTTGCTTTTTCTATTTCTTCTTTAGTAGGAGTTTTTGAAGTTACCGGAACTAATACTTTATTTTTTGGCTGTCTGTTTTTTGTATCAGCATATACATAAGTATTCCACATTTTGTAACCGAACACTTTTGCCGGGTTTGGTGTTCCGGGCCATACAGGTACCCTTATAAGTCCATTTTCATCAGGTTTTCCGGCATAATAAGTTGGTTTTGTAGTTATAGCATCGGCTGGGAAACCCGGTATTGTTCCTATACCCTCTTTCACTTTATATTTATCCAGTTCTGACTGATTAAAAATTAAATTTTTGGTGGCATGGCAGGCTGCCTGAGGGTTGTATGAAACAGTTTCAAATACATCAGATGTAAGTTCTGCTTTTACAGAATCTTTATCTTTAAGAAATTGTGCATGTATAAACTGTCTTGGAATGTTTAACTGTGTTCTTTCTTTTTTTATAGGAGTACAGCCCCCATCTTTTTTACCTGCAGCAGACAGATCAGCCAGTTCTTTAACACCCAGCCATGTTTCAAAAACATATAGAGAATCCTCTCCATACATCTGACCTGTTTTAGCAGTTAAACCAGCCCAGATACCCCAGGCATGTTTTGTAATACTAACTGTATCCTGTTTATTAAGCCATGTATAAATAGTTGTAGAATCTTCCGGAAAATTAAATCCTTCAATTCCTAAATCAGAAGGAAAGTCCTGAGGTTTTATTTCAGCAATTTCTTTATCACCTTTTTCTGATTCACCATCTTTATCTTTTTTGCAGGACACTATAGTTAGCGAGCAAAATGAGAGGGCCAGTGCTGTAAAGCCTGCTTTTTTTAAATAATTAGTTGTTTTCATTTTATTTAATATTAGTTGATTTTATGTTTTTATATATACCTACTTTCGATCTGTCCCGAATAAATACGCTTTTAATTTGTAATATAAATTCAGCCTGCCAATTCAAAAGGCTAACATACTTTATGTTAAATTGTGATTTTAGCGGGTATTTACCTGTTTTTTTACCGCGTATTTTTACCTGATTTTATTAAAAACTTAAAATATTTATAATCGTTTTAAATATGTTCTTGTCAACATATTAGACAATTACAATAATTTACATTAAAATGTGTTGATAAATTATGTAGGAAAACACAGTCAGGAAGTAAATGTTTAATAATTATTTTATCTTTGATGATGAAGTATTTTTATTGAAAAATGTAATTTCGCCTAAAATCAGAATGACCATTTTGTGTAAAATAAGCAAATCAACTATAAACCTTAAATATTAAAATTATGAGTAAAAAAGAAAACACAATTCCATTACAAGACGCCGAAAGATATGCAGCAAGATGGAGAGGAGAAGAAGGAACGTATAATGCTCACCGCGAACTTCATGCTTTTGTTATTCCTAAAGTAGATTTGCTGGAAGTTTTAACTGAACAGGTAGATGCAGTAAGAGGCTATCTGGGCGTTGACGATAACGGTGTGGAAAAACTTATGTTTGTTGGTACAAAATATGATGCAGCCACAAATACTTACTATGATATGCTTCCGGGCAGGTCGGTAGGGGATAATAGCGTTTATGATATGACTATGCCATGTCCTAATGCATGTGATCCTTCAAGTCCGTTAAACTAAATTATGATAAATGGCTGAACTAAGAATTTTATCTTACATAGGTCTTTCAATATTATTATTAAATGCAGTTATATACCTGTTAGGTTTTGCTAAACAAGGCAAAGCCTACAGGTGTTTTGCATTATATTTAATAGCTATTTTTGGTATTCAGTCATTAAATATATGGCTTGGAAAAAAAAATATAAATAATCATTTTTTGTCCAGCTATTATCTTTTCTTTCAGTTTGTGTTCCTGAGTTGTTTTTTTTATTTCTTATTTGATACTGTAAGTTCCAAAATAAAAACTGCTGTTAAGTACATTTCTATAATAATTACAATAATGGCTATTGGCCAGTATATATATAATCCGGCTTTATATTATACTTTTAATCCGCTTGGTTTATTAATTACAACCTGTACTCTTGTAGCTTATAGTGTTGTATATCTATTAGAACTTATATCTAAAAAACTACCTTTTCATTATGTCGTGGTAGGGATATTTATTTACCTGATAAGTAGCTCGCTAATTTTTGTTTCTGCTGCGTCAATAGTGTCATTCAACGTAAAAATCAGTATGTTCATCTGGAAAATAAACGCATTATTGTTTATAGCTTATCAATTACTAATTTTATGGGAATGGAAACAGACCTTTTATCTAAAACCAACGAAACAGGACTGATAGTAATAGCAGGTATTTTTTTAATGTTCTTCATGAGTATTTTATTGCTCCTGTTCTTTTACTTTTCTAAAAAGAAGATTATACAAAAGGAATTAGAGAAAAAAACACTCGAATTAGATTACCAAAAAGATCTTATCAATGCAACTTTAGAAGTACAGGAAACAGAACGGAAGAGGATAGCACAGGATCTGCATGACGATATAAGCTCTAAACTGAATATTGTATCTCTAAATAGTCATTTATTAACTACTCCAGATTTAAATGCGGAAGAAATATCAGATATAACAGTCACTATAATAAACCTTGTTACAAAAGCTTTAGATAATTCCAGGAGGATAGCTCACGATTTACTGCCGCCAGTTCTTGATAAATTTGGTCTGCATGCCGGTCTTGAAGAATTATGTTTTGAATTCAATAGCAGTAAGTCTATAGCTGTAAATTTTGAAAATGAAGTTAAATTTAATGATGATGACAAAAACAGGCATCTCCATGTTTTCAGAATTATACAGGAACTTATGAATAATTCCTTAAGGCACGGAAAAGCTACCGCAGTATCATTAACATTTAAAGAAGAGAATGGTAAAATAGTCTGTAATTATTCTGATAATGGTAAAGGTTTTGACGTAAAAAGTCCCCAAGTAAAGAAAGGGCTTGGAATGAAAAATATAGAAAGCAGGATTATTTTTTTGCAGGGTACAATGACTATTGATTCTGTTATAAATAAAGGCACAAATGTGAATTTTAATTTTTAGCTTATGGAAAATATTAAAATTGCTTTAGCAGATGATGAAGTTTTATTCAGGAAAGGAATATCTTTTTTGCTGCAGCGTAAAAAGAATATTGATATAGTTTTTGAAGCGTCAAATGGTGAAGAGCTTGTTTGTTTTTTAAGGGAAAATAAGCATAATAATACAAATCCGGATATTGTAATTATTGATCTTAAAATGCCTGTTTTAAATGGCGTAGAAGCTACAAAAATAATTCATGAAGAATTTCCTGAAGTCAGGATAATTGCACTCACAAGTTATAATACAAAATCATTTATTGCCAATATGATTGATGTTGGAGCGGCATCTTATCTGGTTAAAAATACTACTCCTCAGGAATTAATGGCCACTATTAATGAGGTTTACGCTAATGGATTTTATTATAATGATGAAGTATTGCAGGTAATTCATGAATATTTAATATCACCTAAGAAAAAAATAAAAAGCAGGTTCCTCGACGAGCAGCTTACAAATAGAGAAATAGAAGTTTTAAAATTAATTTGTCAGCAATATAGCGGGGCAGAGATAGCTGAAAAACTGTTTTTGAGTGCAAGGACTGTTGAAGGGCACAGAAATAATTTACTTCGCAAAACAGAATGTAAAAATATGATCGGGTTGATTATTTACGCAATTAATAATGAATATGTTACACTTGAAGGATTACTGGAATAATATTATTTCTTTAAAAATATTTAAATAAATAAAATTATTCTCTAAATTTTCCAATGACCTATCAAAATAGACTAATTCAATTTTTATAAATCAAAAAAGGCTGCCAATGGGCAGCCTTTTTATCTTATTAAAGTAACTATTCCTGTCTGTTAATGTATATCCAGCCGGTGTCAGTTCCACCTGCAGAGCGCTCAATAACATAATAATAAGTACCTGTAGGCAGTTCGTCTCCGTTGCTGCCTTGTCCATGCCACTCATTAGTATAGTTTCCTTTAGTATAAACTTCTTGTCCGTAACGGTTAAAGATTGATAGTTTTTTAACCCCCATGTACTGAAGATCAAAATTATCGTTCATATTATCTCCGTTAGGCGATATACCTTTTTGTATTGTACATCCTATACCATCAACAATATATGATCTGGTAGTTTCACATCCATTGATAGTAACGGTAAGTACAAATTCCATAGGGAATATATCATCTTCAGGAGTACTGTTCACATAATCAGATACATTAAATGCATCCCTGTCAGTTCCTACAGAAGCACCTGTTGCTGTAGCCCATTCAAAAGTTACAGCAGAATTGTCATCAAAGCTTCCATTTTCAGGTGTTGCTGTAATAACAAATGCATTGCCCTGACATTCACCTTCAAGACCAAAATTAAATTCGCTTCCAATTGTAAATGTATAGCTATCCGATCCGCTACCAATACAGTTTACAGAATCTCCTGTAAATGTGTAAGTAACTGTATGCGTTCCGGATGTACTTGCAGCAACATTAACTACACCTGTTGCAGGATCAATTACAAGCCCGTTGGTACCACTAAATGTACCTCCGCTTGTAAAGTCTGCCGCAAGGTTAGGTGTTGCATCGGCTGCTCCATAACAGAAACTATTATCATAATCAAAATCAGTTACAGGGGTAAACACCTCGCTAATTTTTATAGTTTCGGTATGCGAACCTCCAGCAATACAATTTGGAACATCCTGATCTACTGTATAAGTTATTGTGTAGTCACCTGCAGTACTTGCAGCAACATCAATAACTCCTGTTGCAGGATCAATAACTAGCCCCGCATCTGCGGTAAATGTACCTCCAGCTGTAAAGCCTGCGTTAAAATTAGGAGTTTGGTTTCCTGCACCCTTACATACCATTGCATTATAAGAGAAGCCTGTTTCAGCAGGTGCAAGCGGCGTAATAGTTATTTGTGTAGTAGAGGAATGACCAATGTTACATACAGCAGGGCTAGGAGCTACTGTATAAGTAACCGTGTATGTTCCCGGAGTACTTGCATTAAGATTTATTTCTCCGGTTGAAGGATTAATAACTAATCCTGCACCAGCAGAATAAACACCGCCTGTTACAAATCCTGCAGAAGGAACAACTACCGGGTTAGTATCTTCAACACAAACACTGCTTACATTAAATGTAAAATCAGTTTGAGGAACAACAGAAGCATTAATTGTAACTACAATTTCTGCTCTTGGGCTTTCACATGAATATGCAGAAACCTGACTTACATAATAATGTAATTCACCTGCTGCAGAAGTATCAGGCGTTGGAGCTGTTGTTGATGCAGTTCCGCCTGTTGCAACTGTATACCAGTTTAGTGTATTACCCGCAAGAGCATTGGCTACAAGAGGTGTTGCCACCGTGTCTTCACAATATTCTATCGCTGTAACCGGCACTGCAGGCATACCCGGAATTTCGTGAACTGTAACAGTAATTGGTACTCTTGCGCTTTCACAATTAAGTGCAGATTGCTGAGACACATAATATACTGTAACGCCACTTAGAGATGTATCGGGTGTTGGCGCTGTAGTATCAGCAGTACCTCCTGTTGCTACAGTGTACCAGTTAATAGTATGATTGGCAAGTGGTGTGGCTGTTAAAGGTACAGCAGTTTCACCAACACAATAATCAACAGTAGCAACAACTACAGGTTCTGCTACATTTCCATTATCATAAGTTACTTCTATGGTGCTGCTGCAATACTGTGTAGTCCAGTCAAATCTGTACGTACCGCTTGCAGTAAAGCCACTAATGGTAGTTGTGTTACTTTCTGCATCTGCAATTACCGTTTCTCCAGGATTATCAGCATGAGCACTCCATTCTCCCGAACCTGATGCTACAACAGTAGTTGTATTATCGATACAGGTTAAAGCACTTGGGGTTACTGAAAGTACACCATTATCTGCTGTAAACTCAATAGCATCAAGGAAGTTACCAACACTGCCATCTCCATTATATGTAGATGCAGACTGGAATATAAAACGTGTTACAGGCTGTGATGCCGGAGTTGTATATGTTCCTGTATAAACCTGCCATCCTGTATTAGGTGTTGTTGCATCGGTTACTTCTATATATGGCCCTCCCGGAGGTCCCGCCAATAGTTTACAACTATCTGTACCCATTCTTCCTCTGTGAGCAAAACTGTATGTGAAAGTTGTACTTTGCGGCGTAGAATAATCCTGGTAAAGACCGGAAACTAAATTGGCGTTTAGTTCTACGAACTGATTGCCATCATAGGCAGGTACTCCTTCATAGTTTGGAGTTGGCCAGAATTCCATAATCTCATCAGATGCAGTTGTTCTCCATCCTTGTACAGTATTATGATTAACCATTGCCGGATATGGTGACGGAGGTACAACCGGAACCGGAACCGGATTCTCAAAACTATAATTAATAGTAGTTACTGTACATGCACTCTGATTAACAGAAGCAGGTGGTGGCGGAGTATTAATACAAACTTTAAATGATGTATTTAAATCGGCCGGAGTTTTATTTATATATAGTCTTACTTTGTATGTAGCGCCCGGCATTAGGTTTTTGGCAACTAATACATTGGTACTACTACAATCAACCTGTAAAAGTGATCCGCACTGCTCTCCCTGATATAATGCAATTACTATAGGAGATGGTGTACCTATTGCGGCAAATTCTGAAAGTTCGATATTATGTATCTCTGAAGTAGCTACAAATTCAAACCAAATATCTGCTCCGTTTACACCACCACATTCAAATGGTTGTGGAGATGCTGTTGCACCAAGGTAAGAAGTTACACTAAAAGATTCACAATCATGATCAACAGGGTTTACAGTAAGTGTGTATGCACCTGTACATTCGTCATTTGCAATTGCTGTTTTAAACGAATAAGGCCCTGCCCATTTGCTCTTATCATCTGTATCACAAACAGATCTTACATAATAAAAGTAATTTGTTGACGGCTGAAGTGCAGGCGTTGTATAAACAAGAGGATTAGAAGAAGCTTCTACACCTATACTTTCATTTGTAGGTGCTGGCTGACCAGCAGGGATCACATAAACTTCCCATGCAGTTGCACTTCCCGTTTCTGTCCAGTTAAAAGTAGCTCCTGTTTCTGTTATGTCAGCTACATCTAAAGCTGTAGGTTTAGGACATGTAATAATAGAAAAATCTATATTATCTATAGCTCCCGGAGGCTGTGTTCCGGTAAATGTATTATTTACCCACTCAAATACTAAACGGATATTAGTACCTGCAAAAGCAGTACCGTCTAATATATAGCTTGCGGTTGTCCAGTTTCCATTATTGTAAAGTGTTCCGCCTATTGTTTCTCTTTCACCCGCAGCAGCAGTTATTTGTGTACCAGGTGTAGGAACAAAGGTAGTAGGTACACGCCATACTCTTATAAAGTCAGAACCAAAGGTTTCACCCATATTTTTCCAGTCAAAAGTAAAATCTATATCTCCTGCAGTAGCCGGGATGATAAGGTCTTTATAAGCATGTACTACAGATCCTGCTGAAATATTATAATTATTAGTTTCGCCAGATGTGTTACTAATATATAACGATTTACCCGGACTGTTGCTGGTAGCAGTACCTACAACCCATTTATTAGTCTGGTTACCGTTTGTTATTGTCCAGCCATATGTATTATCATCAAAATTTTGAGTGTAATTAACCGGAGACGCTACTTGTGGTGTATTAAACTCTAATGGGCCTATCCATAAACTTGTATCACCGGGTCCGCAATTATCTCTTACCCAGAAGTAAAAGTTAGAAGAATCAGGAAGCCCTGAAAGCGTTACTGCCGGAGTAGGCACATTGCCTGAAGGCGTTGTAGTAGCAGAAGGAGGTGTAAGTGATGTTGTATAATAATAATCATACGTTGGTGTTACTGAAGTAGGTGGGGTCCATGAGAATGATACACCTATTGCATTATTAGAAGTCATAGCCAGGTTTGATGGCACAGGACAGGTAATTTTAGACAAACTAATATTATCTATTGCTGCCGGTGGCTGAGTACCGCTAAAAGCAGAATTTCTCCATTCAAATATCAGCCTTCTTGTCTGACCCTGATATGCACTGGCATCAAAAGTGATATTTTCAGTAAGCCATACAGAATTCTCATAATATGTTGTTCCACTAAGTCTTACACGTCCTGTAGCCGTATCGGCAGTAATTTGTGTTCCTGTTGTAGGATTAAAATCTACAGGAACTAACCATACGGTAAAATAATCATCAAAAGACTGGCCAACATTTCTCCAGTCAAAAGACAATAAAGCATCATCTATGGCTGCAGGGAAAGTAATATCTCTATAAGCATGCACTATTGATGCTGATGTAACTGTATAGCCGTTGTTTACTCCGTTATCATTAGATATATATAATGAGTTAGAAGGACTTTTGCTAACAGCACTGCCAACTACCCATTTATTTGCCTGTGTACCATTTACAAGTTGCCATTCATGCGCACCATTATCAAAATTCTGCGTATAATCCATAGCCGCAGGTATTTGAGGGGTTATAAAACTCAAGGGACCAATCCAGTAGCTTTTATCTGTTGTACTACAACTGCTTCTAACCCATATATAATGTTGAGTAGAAGTAGGAAGATCACTCACTGTAACTGTAGCAGGTGTAGTGCTGCCTGTTGCCGTAGTAGTAGCTGTAGGCGGAGTAGTATCTGTAGATATATAGTACTCATACCCAGGTGCTCCTGAAACCGGAGCTGTCCATGTAAAAGTAGCTTCAGTCTGGCTTAAAGCCGTTAAAGCTAAATTTGACGGCTGAGGACAAGTAATTACTTTAAAGTTAATATTGTCAATCGCTGCGGGTGCCTGAGCTCCTGTTGCGGTATTATTTCTCCATTCAAATACTAATCTTCTCACAGTACCTGCAAAAGTTGATGCCTGTATTACATTACTAAATGTTGTCCAGTCTGTATTTTGCATAAAGTTACCGCCAATCTGTATGCGTCCCTGTGCAGTATTAGCAGTTATTTGCGTCCCGGGATTAAGTACATAATCTGTTGGTACAAGCCATACTCTAAAATAATCAATGTTATTTTCGCCATTATTTTTCCAGTCAAAACTAAGTTCTACCTGGTCTAATGTTGCCGGCATTTGTATATCTCTGTAAGCCTGAACTACAGATCCAGCATTGATATTATAAGTATTTGTTGCACCATTATCTTCTGTAATATATAATGAACTAGAGGCACTGTTGCTTGTAGCCGTACCTACAGCCCATTTATTTACCTGCGTTCCATTATTTAAAGCCCATCCATGTGGCCCTAAATCAAAATTTTGGGTATAATCCATAGCAGCAGGAATCTGAGGAGCTACGAAAGCTAATGGACCGGCCCAAGTACTTGTATCACCAGGCCCGCAATTTGCCCTTACCCAGAAATAATATGAATTTGACGGGGTTAAAGAAATTGTTGCACTGGTTGTGTTGGAAGTACCTGTTGGTGTAGTAGCATCATTTGGTGCTGTTTGGGTAGTACCTAAATAATAATCATATTGTGATGCAGCAGGGGTAGGAGCAGTCCAGTTTACAGTTACCTCATTACTTGTAAGCGTATTTGCTGCAATTACAGGTGCTGTTGGAGCCGGACATGTTATAATAGAAAAATTAATATTATCTATAGCGGCCGGAGGCTGGGCTCCCCCAGAAGTATCATTTCTCCATTGAAATACAAGCCTCATGGTTGTATTAGCGTATGCAGAAGCATCTATAACTCCATTAAATGTAGTCCAGGCAGGACCCATATTTAAATCACCGCCGATTTTTTTATTTGTGGCCGATTCTGTTATCTGTGTACCGGTTGTAGGTGTAAATGTTACAGGAACAAGAAATACCTTTATAAAATCCCATCCACTTTCTCCTATTGTTTTCCAGTCAAAAGACAAATTAAGCTGGTTTACACCTGTAGGAATCTGTATATCTCTGTAAGCATGTACCACAGACTGAGCATTTGTTGTATAAGCATTTGTTACGCCATTATCGTTACTGATATATAATGACTGAGAACCACCATTACTGGTAGCACTGCCAATATACCATTTGTTAACCTGGCCTGCATTGCTTAACGTCCATCCTGAAGGTGTTGTTTCCCAGTCCTGAGTATAATTAAGAGTAGCAGGTATTTGGGTTGTGCTGAAAGTAAATGGCCCTGACCATATACTATAATTTCCATCTCCACAATTAGCCCTAACATAATATTCATAACTGCTTGCCGGTGTAAATGCTACTCCTGCAGCTGTTTGTGTTACAGTTACATTAGTATTTAAAGTTACATTTTGGCCGTTTCCAAGCGGTATTCCTGCACCTACATCCTGCACTGCTATCTGCCAGGCTGTTGCAGTACCTGCTGCCCACGATAAATCGGCAGACGTTGCTGTTGGATTGCCTGCAGCCAGACCGGTAGGAGCATCGCAAAATACTTGTTGTATTGTTAATGTATAAGCGGTTGAAGGCGCAGAAGAGTTACTTGATATAACTATATAAATAGTGTTATTTGCAGTAACTGCTAAAGAAGGCACAACGATTGGTGTTGAATTTCCTGTACCACCTGCTATACACGTGTTGCCAATATCGGCACAATTTTCATATACAAACATTCCTGATCCTGTACCATTATTGGTTAGGCTAATGTTAATATTTCCGTCTGCAGTAGGGGTGTAGGCATAAACCACATCATTACCCGAAAGATATGATGATGTTGTGCTGCATCCTGTAGAGCCGGGTGAACCATTATAGTTGTCTGCAAAGTTTACGGTGTTGTTGGTAGTTGTAAAAGGTAGAGAGCTTATAACTAACGGATCGCTGCAGCTTTCACCGAGTGCAGCAGTTTCAAAAAATACAGGGCCAATAGCTTCACTAGTACCCAAATCGCTACATATAGCTTTTATATATATCTTGTAGCTTGTATCGGGCAAAAGTCCTGATTTTGTAAAAGGAGGCTGTCCGTTATAAATTTCTCCATTTCCTGTAGGTGCTGCATAATCGGGAATTATTTCTATATTCCAGGATACTGCTCCGCCTGTATTTATCCAGTCAATGTCAATGGAATCCAGAGTAGGATTAGAGGCTAAAATAGTTGCCGGTGCAAAACATTGCGATACAGCTTTTACATCATCAATCAGCCATCTATCCATATTATTACCTTCCATAACAAAAGCAATATGAACAGATCCTGAAATTGCAGGTAATGTAATAACTTTTTCAATATAATCTGTTTGTACAGGATTTAAGCTGGTTTCAGTCCAGGTTTGCAAGTCAGTGTAACTGGCAAGGTTAGAAGGATCTGAATCAGTCGAAATTTTTACTTTATAAATACCGCCCTGATCGCCAGGAGTTGTAAGTCTTGAGTAAAAACGTAATATACCATTGGTAGGCATATTAAAATAAGGTGTAATAAGCCAGTCTTTAGGAGCAGGATTGTTAGGTCCAACGTTCTCCTTATTTAAGTAAGCAGCATAATCTCCTGTATTTGGCGGAGTTGTACTGCTGCCGGCAGTGCTTCTGACCCATGTTACAGCAGGGCCCACTTCGTTGATAACTGTCCATCCGGGAGGCGCTGCAGGAGTGCCTGTCCAAGCGTCTTCAAAACTCTCCGGAGCGAGCTGAGAATAACCGCAAATTGACAGTAATGACACGAAGATCAGTAGTGTAAATTTTTTCATAAAAAATAGTTAATATTAGGTTTAAGTTTTAAAACTAAACAAAAAACACCTAGGTTAAGAAAAACCCTATATCTAATTATTGAGAATTAATTAAAAAAAACAAAATGAATTCAAAATGTTATATGTTTAACTATTGTAAGTATTTTTTTAATCTTTTTTATTTATTATCTGAATATTAAAAAAAACAGGCTTCTGAAATACTTCAAAAACCTGTGTAAAGTGAATTAAATTAAATAGTTATTTTTTAATGAATTTTTTAGATTTGAATTTATCGCTTTTTATATAATATATTCCTGAAGATAAATCTGAAATATCTATTATTTCTGAAGTTATACCAGTAAGGTTTTTAACAGTCTGGCCCAGAGAATTTACAATCTCTATGCTTTTATTATTTTCTATACCAGTTAAAATAATTCCACTCGAAGCAGGATTAGGATAAACTGTAATTTCCTTAGCTTCATGATCGTTAAAACCTAAAATTTCCATAGTAATTTTTGCAAAGAAGGGATATGAAGTAAACTCTTCGCCTTCATGCTCTATATTGTCGAAAGTTCCGTTGCCATAACCTACACCTGTCACAAATATGTTCCCTTCGGAACTAATAGTTATTCCATCCATCCTGTCTTCGGAATCTCCTCCGGCGGTTTTGGCAAATAGCACATCTCCATCGGAATTATATTTTACAATTAGCGCATCTGAAGAAAATGAATTTGTTGAAGTTGTTATATCATTACCCCAGTTTACAGTGCCGGCTGTATTGCCTGTAAAATATAGGTTACCTTCTGAATCAAGATTTAAAAAATTTCGTGAACCGGGGTTTGCCTTTCCACTTCCTAATGCTTCCTTTACCCACTGATAAGTACCTTCTGAATTTAGTTTGGCAATAAATATATCTTCAAATCCTCCCGCAGGACCCTCTATTTCAATATTATCAAAATTATTGGAAGTAAAAAGATAAGAGCTGAAATATATTTCATCGGGTGTGCGTACTACTACATGCGGCTCAGGGCAGGTTATATCCTCAACATATTTAATCCATTGAAAATTACCCTGAGGAGAATATTTTACAAGATAAGTATTGTATTGCAGGTCAGTAGGAGCTTCTGTGCCCCCATACTTAGCATTTATCGAGGCACAAGCCCCTGCAGCATAAATATTACCCTCTGTATCTACAGCAGTTGACGTTAACCTGTTTGCGTTTTGTTGTTCAATTGTGAGTAATTCAATACCTAATGGTGAATATTTTGTAATGTAGGAATACATATAATTATCATAACCTGCATAAATATTATCTTCTGCATCTATAGCTATTGCCCTAAAATCCTGCACATATCCTAAATCAAATGCATCAATATGCAATTCCTTAAACCAAAGCAAATTTCCATTACTATCCATTTTTACCAATACATGTTTTATTTCATCACCAAGTATTGAAAAATCGGTATCATCTATTGTCATGTTTTCTGTGTATGCTAATGCCAATATTATATTACCCTGAGCATCGGATACCATATTATATGCTGCACACTTTCCCGTAAATGTTTTGGAGAAAATAACATCTCCACCAGAACTATATTTAGTATAGTATAAATTGCCCATTATATCATTTAATAATACAGGACTGTCTTTAAAACCTGTTAAATAAATATTTCCTTCAGGATCTGACGCAGAAATATATGCTGTATTCTGAAGATTTATACCTGCGGGTATTTCCGGAACTTTAAGCCACTCAAAAGTCTGTCCCTGGGTTGCAATACCAAATAATAATGATAAGGATAAAATAATTTTTTTCATTTTTTGATTGATTTTTCAACAAAGTTATTTATCTGTTGATTTTCAAAAGAATAAAAAAAGTTTTTGTGTGTATCTATTTAGAATTTGATTGATTTGACTGAGTATTTGCAGAACAAAAAAACCGCCTAAATTACTTAGGCGGTTTAAGTTTATTAAAGTTTATAATCTTAATCAGGTTTATTCCTGTCTGTTAATATAGATCCAGCCGGTATTAGTTTCACCACTTATACGTTCTATCATATAAAAATACGTACCTGTAGGTAATTCATCGCCCTTGTTGGTTTGTCCATTCCACTCTTTTTTGTAATTGCTTTTCGTATAAACCTCCTGGCCATAACGGTTAAATATACTCAGTTTTTTTACATTAAGAGTTGTAAGATCAAATTCATCATTTTTACCATCACCATTTGGTGAGATACCTCTTTGAATATCGCAGCTGGTATCCGCTACAATGAATGAATCTTCACCTACACATCCCTCAGGAGTAGATACAGTTACAAAATATTCTCCTATGGCGGGAACTGCAAATTCCCGTTTGTCAGAAGTAAATCCGTTAGGGCCTGTCCAGGCATAAGAAGCAGAGTCGATATTGAAAGAGCCATTGTCATCAATAACGCTTAACATGTAAACATTATCATCACAGCCCTCCTCAAACAGAAGAGCAATAGCATTTGGATCCTGTATTATTTCAACATTCTCAGTATGTGTACAGTTATTTACTGTTACTGTAAGTGTATATATTCCAAATTCTGATCCTGTAATACTTTTTCCTCCTTCAATGTCAACACCATTTAAAGCCCATGCATACTCTGCATCATTCATATCAAAGTTAGCATCAATAATTTCGATAATAACATTATCAGCAGAACAAGCCTCATATGGCCCTCCTAAACTAAATGCAGGTGTAGGAGTAATAGTAACTATAAATGAATTTTCATCATTACAGGCTGGTGTAGTTGTTGTTTGAGCATACACAAATATTTCCTGTGTGGAAGTAATTACATCTCCTTCTATAAGCATTGTTCCTGTACCACCTGTCTGGGTATAGTAATTATTGCCAGGACTAAGTGCCGGCAGCATATAACTATCACAAGCTTCAATATCAGCAGGAGCATCGGCAATAGGAGCAGGGATTGCAGTAACTTTTACTGCAGCTGTACTTGTGCAGCCGGTATCGCCTACCGTAACTTCATAAACCCCTTCCGTATCTGCTTCTATAGCAGGAGTAGTATCCGCTAAAGCATCTCCATTCAGTGTCCAGGTAAAAGTAACATCTTCAATATTAAAGTTTATAGGGGTCACAACTATTGCTGCACTATTTCCTTCACAAATTGAAAAATCTTCTGTAATAGTAAACTGCGGAGTTAAATCTTCTGCATTTATAGTAAAAGATTTTATTGCATAACAAAGGTTACTGTTATCCTGTATTCTTACATACAAAGTTTGTGTAAACTGAGTTACATTTGTATATGGATTATTTATAGCTCTGGTATTATTTGCCGCTTCATCAGATGTTAAATGATAGCTAATTGTATAATCAGCCGGATTTAAGCCTTCCAATATTAATACCGTATTTTGAGAAAGGTCAAATTCTGCAAAGCCATCTGCATCACAAACAGTAAGATCTGTTGGGTTTCCGGTAGCATCTGCTACAGATGGATAAAATTCTACCACAATACTGTCTTCTCTTAAGCAGTTGTAGCCTATTATATTTGCACTAACTTTATAGTTACCCGGTTGGCTAACTACTAAATCCTGACCAGTTTCTCCATCTATAACATTATCATTTAAACTCCATTCAATTTCAAAAACTGAAGGATCTAAATCCGTATGTAATGTAGCAGTCTGACCTTCACAGATAGCATTGTTAGTTGATACAAGTAAATCTTCTCCAAGATCAACGCTGCCTTCGCCGCTACCATTTATACCCGCTTTAATAAATACTCCTGAATCTAAGTTATTATCAGTTTCTGCAATTGCTATTTTCAGGTGATAGGGCTGATTTACCTGTACATCTGCGGTAGCTGTCATTACCACTGTTTGTCCGTCAAAAGCAGTACTTGATAAATCATTATTTCCAAAAACATTGTATTTATCAAAATAGTCAAGATTATAACCAGGACAGAAATTAGGATAGCCCGCACCACTAATACTAAATACAGATATAGGAGTCTGCGTTCCCGGAATTACCGCTATATTTTGTGTATTACCATTTGAATCTGTTAGTAATACTGCAAAAGTATCATAACTATAGCACTGTATAAGATCACCATATTCTTCAGATGCAAAAATAAAATCAAAACTGAATGTAGGCTGCGATGGTACAAAATCAAATTCTATAACCGATGCATTTGTATTATCCTGGAATGGCGGCGCGCCAAGCATACCTTCCATAACATTATATACATCTGTATCACCTAACCATACTGCCGATCCCTGCTCCATACCTCTATAGTTAGGTCCCGGAACTTTTAATACATCTCCGGTTGTCATTACGATTCCTTCAGCGAATGGAAAACCAGAGCCATTTTGATTAAAATATCCTATACCATTAGGATTATCTCCAAATATATTATCAGGATCGGGATAATTTGTTCCTGTAGACCATGTAATATTACTAACCTGCGCGCAATCTCCATTAAATAGAACATCTGTAACCAATTGTTCTACTGTATATTGATCTGTGTTTACAGCAATAGGTGTAACAGGTACCTTAATACAAACTTTAAACGTAGTTGTTTGGTTTGTAGTAGCCT
Source organism: Flavobacterium sp. NRK1 (assembly GCF_024054175.1). GTDB lineage: Bacteria > Bacteroidota > Bacteroidia > Flavobacteriales > Flavobacteriaceae > Flavobacterium. The sequence goes on along the minus strand of NZ_JAMXLA010000001.1, from coordinate 3,431,529 downwards.
CTGCACTAAATATTCTCACTTTATATGTTGTACCAACAGTTAAGTTTTCAAGAAGTGTTGTAGATGCCTCTATACCATATTCAGAATAAGCAGTCATACAGTCACCAATTTGCGTTAAGTTGTCACAATCATCACCCTCATAAATAATATACATAAGGTATGGGGCACCCTGAGTGATATCTATAAGAGATAGTGTGTGAAGTGAAGAGGTAGCTGTAAATTCAAACCAAACATCATCATCTGCACTTGTCCAGTCTCCGCAAGGATTTTGCTGTGATGATTCTGTAGCTCCATTAAGTGTTCCGCTTGCATAAACATCACAAACAGGGCCTACATTTACCGGTATTGTTTTAGCTGTGTCGCAGTTATCATTTGAAATAAGCGTGGCAAAAACAACCTTATCCGACGCTAAACTGGATTCAGTAGCACTACATACTGCTTTTACAGTAATTTCATAAGGTGTACCTGAATCTATAGGTGTACCATCGGGCAATTCGGTAATTGTAAATGGCAGGCTTGTAACTGATATACCTGTAGCAGGCACCTCTTCTCCCTGAATATTTATTAATAATTCCCATTCTGTTTCTGTACCGCCTGCTTGCCAGGTAACTTCGGCTGATGTCTGTGTAATATTACTTACTTCAACATATAGCGGTTCCGGACATGAAGGTATAGGTTCTACAATTACATTATCAATGTATAGATCTGATCCGAATTCATAAGTTGAGGATACATGCCATGCTAAATAAACCGGACCTGTATATGCTTCCAGTGAAATTACTTTTATTAAGTACTCTTCGTTAGTATAAGCTGTTTCGGGTAATAGTACTTCCGTAAAGCTGCTAAGATCACTATTTGTAGTAGATAATAATAATCTAAAACCTGTCTGGCCATTATTGGCATCGCTTATTTTATAATGAAATTTAAGTCTTTCATTACCTGTAAGATTTATTGCCGGGGAAATCAGCCATTCATCATTTGCAGGATTGCCGACATAAATTGAGGCTGCTTCATCGCCTTCAAATGCAACATTATCAGACATATTCCATTCTGCCCAGTCTCCGTTGTTATTTACAACTTTCCAGCACTGTTCAGTAGCTGAGTCACTATTAAATCCTTCTGTAAATGGAGTGTCAAATGCATCACATTTGGTTGTGAAATAATAAGGTCCCTGCCATATACTCTTACTCGCAGAGCTGCATACCGAGCGAACATATACTGCCTGAAGTGTATTTGAATTCAGATTAGTTGCATTATACATTGTACTGTTCCATGGAGTTCCTGTTGTAGATGCTCCCGGAGTACCTACTACATCTGCTTGCCCAACTATGATTTCCCATTGCGATTCATTATTACCCGCAGTCCATTCTATATGCGCTGAGTTATTAGAAATGTCGTTTACAACTATGTCCGAAGGCTCTGCACAGTCCGGCATAGTCTCTACAATAATGTTGTCGATCATTAACTCATAGCCTCCGTTAAAACCTGCAGGAACATACCATGCAAAATATACAGGCCCAGCCGGTAGATTAGTTAAATTAATTATTTTTTCAGTAAAATTATCTACTCCATAGCTGGTTAAAGGCGATAGCTCTATAGTAAAATCTTCAGGAGCATTTCCTGTAGTTGAAGCCATTACCTTAAACGCTATTGCACCATATTGCTGCGTTTTATAGAAAAATCTAAGACGCTCATTACCTGTAAGTAATATTGCAGGAGATATTAGCATATCATCATTTTCGGATGTTGACCCTACATCAAATTTAGCAGACTGATCCCCTTCATAGGAATCATACGTAAAGTCCATATCCCATACTACCTCGTCATTATTGTTATCTGCTATATTCCAGCAGAACTGTGAGGTTGAATTTGAATTAAAACCTTCGGTATATGGAACAGTAAATGATGCGCATAATGTATTGAATACTAAAGGGCCTGCCCAGCTGCTAAAAGTTCCATCACCACAATTTGCACGTACATAAAATTCATATTGCGTACTTGGGTTAAGTGATGTTACTGTTATAGGATTAGTGGTAGCAGTAAGGCCGGATCCCATCGGTAATCCTGAACCTACAGGCTGTATTATATATTGCCATGATGATGATGAAGACTCCCACCCCAGAGTAATACCATCATTAGTGGGATTTGTTGCCGTTAAATCAGAAGGCTTATCACAAAATTCCTGTTGAATATTAAGTGTAAATCCGGTTGTTTGTGCAAACCAGGTAGATATTACAATATAATAAGTAGTACCCGCTGTAACATTCATATTTGGTATATTAAGGTCGGGTGCCGGAGTCTCATACTCATTAACAGTACCTGCAAAGCAATTTGTACCAATATCATTACAAGAAGTATATATAAATATACCTGCATAAGCTTCTGTAATACCTGTTACATTAATGCTTATTATACCATCTTGTGTAGGTGTAAATGCATATGTAATATCATTTCCATCCAAATAACTTGAAAATGAAGGTGTACCGCATCCTCCGTTATTTCCTTGATAAACGTCAAAATAATTGGCAGTATTATCTGTAGAACTATAGGGTAGCGATGTGATTATTTTAGGAGTCTGACAATTGTCTCCGGGTTTAAAAGTAGTAAAGTTATAAGCACCTACCCATTCGCTTTCTCCACCATCATCACAAAGCGCCCTTACAAGAAAGTTATATTGCGTTCCCGGATTAAGGTTTGTTGCCGTATAAGGCAGAGCTCCATTATAAGTGATCCCTGTTCCTGTAGCAGGAGTTCCTTCTTCTTTAATTTCTATTTCCCATTCTGTAGCCCCTGAAGGATTATCCCAGCTTAAATCTGCAGTAGTAGTTGTAATATTTGCGGCAGAAAGGTTTTCTGGTGCAACACATAGCGATATCACTCTCACGTCATCAATAAGCCATCTGTCTCCATTATCACTTAGTATAACAAAAGCAATGCGCACATTTGTTCCTTCGTATTCTGCAGGAATTTCTACAGTAACTTTTGTATAATCTGTTTGTACAGGATTAATTTCAAGCTCTGTCCAGGACTGGAGTTCAATATAATTGGTTATATCATCTGCATCTGCACCTGCCGGTAATAGTTTAACCTTATAAATGCTTCCCTGATCGCCAACCTGTATGAGTCGTGAATAAAACTCAACCCGCCCATTTACAGGAGCATTAAATAAAGGCGTTACTAAGTAATCTTCAGGAATTCCTGTACTTACATTTTGAGGCTGCATATAAGCAGCATATTGGCCTGTATGCGGAGGTGTAGGATCAAAATTTAATGTTGTTTGTACCCATTGTGTATTTGTGCCAATATCATTCTGGAGAATTTTCCAGTTGGCAGGTCCCTGTCCCGGAGTCCAGCTCTCAAAACTCTCGAGAGGCAGCTGTGCATAGCTGCTTAATGAAAAAAGCAATGCAATTAAAAAGAGTGAGATTTTTTTCATACCGTTTCCCTTTTTTTGATGATTAATAATTAGTAGTTTATGTGTGTAGTAAATTTTGAGTTTGGCCGAGGCGAAAATTTAAGCTGAATTTCATCTTCATAAATTTTATCGCTTATGTTACTGAGCACAACATTAACAAAAATTTCACGCAATATTTAAAATGCGCATAACAATCGAATAGGAAACAGTACGACAATTAGTCGAAAAAGTAAGACATGTATATATTATAGTGTTGATATATAATCATATAGGCTTAAATTTTCAGGAAGTTCCATTTTAATTGCCAAACGGTCTTTTCTCTTTCTGCAGGCCTCTACTGTAATATTAAGGATAGAGGCAATCTCCTTAATACTCAGGTTCATATAAATATAAGCTATAAATCTTACATCATTAGCTGTAAGGGTGGGGTGGAGTGTTTTTAAGCGGGTAAGAAAGCCATGATTTACCTCTTCAAAATGAGTTATGAAACTATCCCATTCTTCATCTGTTTTAAGATGATTTTTAAGGGATCTTATCTGATTGGCTAGCGACAGATCTTTAGATAATTTAGGTTTCTTGGATAAAGATGTAAGTATTTCTTCTATCAACTGATTCCTGTCAGACAGATAAAGCGCTTTGGCCGATAATTTTCTGTTGCGGGCTTCAATTTCATTTTTAAGTCGCTCCTGTTCTAAAAGCGCATTAGTTTCATTTTCCCTGAATTGTTTTTCTAAAAGTAAATTATCGTTTTTTTCTTTTTCAAGTTCAAGTGCTATAATTCTTTGATTGCGCTCTGCAATCAATTTCTTTTGTCTTAAAATAAAAACTGTTCCTGTTAATACAGCTATAAATATCGCCAGTAACGAGTATATTATTTTACGTTCTGCAGCAACTTTTTCTTCTTTAATTGCCAGTTGATTTTTATAATCCTGCATTTCAAACTTAACACGGCTGTTTTCAAATAGTCTGCCGCTTCTTATTTCGTTAAGCTTTTTATCAGTTTCAATAATTGAGTCTTTGTAGCGAAGTGCTTTTTCTAATGATTTGGTTTTAATATAAATTTCTATAAGATGCTCAAATAATCTTTTTTTTGTTTCAAAGTCTGGTTTTTTTTCTTTTAATATTTTTTCGGCTGTTAAAGCGGCATTCGTATAATCTTTTTCCTGTATGTAGCTTCGTACTACCAATTCCTGAAGCGGAATACCTATATCATTATAACTAACATCTTCTTTATTGAGCATTAATTTTTGTACTTCTTCACGGGCAAGTTTATTTTTGCCTTCTAAAAGATCGCTTTCTGCAATAATCATATCAGCGGCTACTACAGATCTGGGCCAGTGCTTTTTAAGATTTGGCATTGCTTCTGCTATATATGCTTTTGCTTTTAAAGGATTATTTAAAATATTCTCAATATTGGCAAGGTTGACAAGATAAATACCAAGGCTCTTGTAATTCTCATCTTTAGCTGTTTTATAAGCTTTAAAATAATATTCCTGTGCTTTTTTATAATTTTTATCTCCGGTATAAAGAGTAGCAATATTATTTAAGGCAATCATTTCATATTCAGGCCCCAGATCTTTTATAGAAAGATTATAAGCCTCAAGATAATAGTTCAGGGCTTCGCCATAATCCATCATTGCAAGGTAATTAGAGCCTGTATAGAGCGTTGCATAAAATAACTGCTTATTCCATCGGTTTTTTTCTGCAATAGATCTTGCGGTTGATAATAACTCCAGCGACTTAACGTGATTTTTATTGTGCCTGGCTTCCTGGCCTTTTTTTATAAGTGAGTCGCAGTAGGTTTTAGTTTGGGCATTTATATATAGTGGCATTAAAGCCAATAATAGTATAAATACTAATTTAGTTATATGTTTTTTGTTATGATGCATGTATGGTAAGAGACATTTTTGGAACTAAATTTCATTCAAATATACTTAATAAGTATGGTGCTTTAAAAATTTTAAAAAAGTTACCCGGAAGTTTTATTTGAGGCGGTTTCCATCAATTTATTTTAATCATTACTTAATGTGCACTTAACCTGTTGCCCTTTATGCTTTGTTAAGTTTGCGGAATTTAAGCTTAATAAGCAATACTATCTATGTTTGTAAATTACAATAAAATAAAGTTCTTTATTATTACTGCTATTGTTATGATAGCAGCAGCTATGTCTTTTTCATTTTCTTCAACAGCTAATTACGAAGTTTTACCAGCAGTAATAAATAAGTATACTTTTAATTTTAAAGAAGCGGCAGCTAACCTTGATAAAGCTGCTGAAGATTTTAGACAGGAAAAGATAAGTCTGGATTCATTGCAAAAAGTTTTAACTGATACGAGGATAAGTTATAAAAAGATAGAATTTTACCTTGCATTTCATTATGCAGATTATGTAAAAGAACATATAAACGGAGCACCATTGCTGCATATTGAAAAAGCAGGCACAAGTCCTGTTGTATTAACTCCTGAGGGGCTTCAGGTATTAGATGAACTTGTTTTTTCTGAAGAGGCTTCTGAAGAAAAAGTACAGATATCTGCATTGGCAAAACAGCTTAGTTCTAATTATAAATTACTCTTTGCCAGCCTTAATTCAAAAAATACAGGTAAAGGTAATATTGCTGCTATGAGAATACAGTTGGTTAGGATTTACTCATTAGGGCTTACAGGATTTGATACTCCGGGATCACTTAATGCTATACCCGAAGCTATTGCTTCTCTTGAAGGTATGAAAAGCTATTTGGCAGAAAACTATTCTAATGAAAAGCCTAATGATATTTTGCAGTTATTTGATGAGACTCTAAACTATCTTAAGGTAAATAATACGTTTGATACACTCGACAGGCTTGAAATATTAAAGAAATACATTGATCCTATATATAATAAACTGGGTAATATTGAAATAGGGGCAGAGCCGGAATTTCTTATGGAGACCAGTGCCTGGAATCCTTCAAGCACCTCAATATTTGGTAATAACTTTCTTAATCCATACTTTTTTACTGATTTAAAAGAAGAGGACGATAGTGAAGAACTTCGGGCTTTAGGAGAAGCTTTATTTTATGATCCTATAATAAGTGGGAACGGCAATATGAGTTGCGCTTCATGTCATCAGCCCGAGAAAGGATTTGCCGACGGTATTACAAAATCATTAAGTAATGTTCAGGGGAAAACAGTATTGCGCAATGCGCCTACACTTGTAAATGCTGTATATGCAGATCGCTTTTTTTATGATCTTCGTGCATTCACGCTTGAACAACAGGCTGAACATGTAATTTTTAATCCTGATGAATTTAATACGGCATATAGTTCTATATTAAAGAAACTGGCTCAAAGTAAGAAATACATCAAACAGTTTAAAGAAGTATATGGCAAGGGTGAAGTTACACGTGAAAAATTTTCTAAAGCATTGGCATCCTATGTACTATCATTACGATCTTTCAATAGCCCTTTCGATAAATATGTAAGAGGTGAGTCAGATCAGTTGAGTGAGGATGTGAAAAACGGATTTAATCTTTTTATGGGTAAAGCCAATTGTGCTACCTGTCATTTTGCTCCGACATTTACAGGACTGGTACCGCCATTATATAGTGAAAATGAAAGTGAAATATTAGGTGTATTAGCCGATCCTGATACAAAATCGCCAAAACTTGATTCAGATGAAGGACGCTGGGCAAATTCTATTTTAAATGAATATGCCTGGATTTATGAAAAATCGTTTAAAACGAGTACTGTAAGAAACGCAGGCCTTACAGCACCTTATTTTCATAATGGTGCTTATAAAACTCTTGATCAGGTTATAGATTTTTATAATAATGGCGGAGGGGGCGGTTTAGGGCTTAATGTTATTAATCAGACATTATCTCTCGATCCATTAAATCTAACGGAAAAAGAAAAAAATGAGTTGATTGCATTTATAAACTCATTGAATGATGTTCCTCATAAAAAGAAATAAATCTACTGAATTAGAAAAACCGGGTTTTATACCCGGTTTTTTTATCTGATAATATGTAAACAATAACTTAAGATTTGCTTAAAATTTAAAGGTATAGTTAATCTAAACTTAAGCCTTACTTCAGATACAGGCAACCTGCCGGGCCTACTTTTGTCCTACATAACAAAAACTAATTAACATTATGAAAAAACGTTTACTAATTGTAAGTCTTTTGCTTTCAGGTGCAATTTATGCCCAGGAAGGAATTTTTCCTGTAGCAAAAGGATCTCAATGGATGTATCTTGATAACGGTACAAGCCAAGATGATACTGACTGGAACATGCCTGCCGGTGCTAATACCGGATGGAATTCAGGTATTGCACCTCTTGGATACGGAGACCCTGCCGCAACAGTAATATCTTTTGGGCCTGATTCCGGAAATAAATACATTACTTCTTATTTTTATAAAGATATTGATGTAAATCCTTCATCTCTTACAGAGTTTGTAGAATTTGGACTAAGAAGAGACGACGGTGCTATAGTGTATGTAAACGGTGTTGAGGTTTACAGAGATAATATGCCTGCAGAACCTACTACATACTTAACTTTCTCTTCGAGCATTGTAGATGGTGCTGATGAAAAAAGATTCTTTATTCATAAAGTTCCTAAAACTGTTTTCCAGACAGGTATTAACAGGATTGCAGTAGAAGTGCATAATCGTGACGGATCCAGCTCTGATATAGGTTTTGACCTTTATATCAAAAACACAAACAATGATCTTGTTGTAAATTGTGATGAAGAACATATAGGTTGTTTTACATCTATCAATCCAACAGCTCAGTTAGACCATCTTATCATAGCTCCGGAACACCGTTTCCAGGTGCTTTTTAAAGAAGGTTCTGCTTACATGACAGGAGGAGGAATTGTTCCGGGTAATAATGACTTTACGGCTTATCTTCCTATAGAAGGCAGCAGCGCAGCAGGTCATCTTTCAGTTAATCAGGAAAATACTCCTGGTGGCGTTTCAATGTTAAACATTCACCTGGATGAAGAACAGAAACTTTGGGTTGTAGATAATTCTCAAATGGTTGATATGTATAATACTGACCTTGTAACTACTTCAAGAAACTGTTCGGGAGGTATTACGCCTTGGGGTACCGTAATTACTACTGAAGAAGATTCAGGTTCAGGAGATACCAACGGAGATGGTTATGAAGACCTTGGATGGTTTGTGGAAATTGATCCTACTACTGCTTCTGTTATGGAATACGGTAATAACAAACAGGAAAAACTTTGGGCTCTTGGAAGAATGAACCACGAGAATATTGTAATAACTGCTGATGGTACTACGGCTTATTATGGTGAAGATGGAGGTACTCATTGTGTTTACAAATTTGTAGCTGATACTCCTAATAATTTTACTGCGGGTAAAGTATATGTACTTAAAATGGATTTAGCTTTATCTAACGATGAGCCTAGTTCTGCTACTGCTACATGGGTACTGGTACCTAATACTACTCAGGCAGACCGTAACAATCTTCGTACAGTTGCTTCTAACCTTGGAGGTACAAACTTTAACGGAGTTGAAGATTGTGAGATCAGCCCGCTTGATGGTAAAATATACTTTACAAGTAAAGGTAAAAACCGTGTATATCGTTTTAAAGATAACGGAAGCACTATCTCTGAATTTGAAACATTCGTTGGAGGTATGAACTATAACATTGAAACTGCAAATGGTACAGTGAACGAGCCTTGGGCTGATGGTAATGATAACCTTACTTTTGATGATAAGGGTAACCTTTGGGTACTTCAGGATGGTGGATTAAATTATATTTGGGTAATCCGTCCGGATCATACACAAAGTAATCCTAATGTGAAGTTATTTGCTTCTATGCCAGCTGGTTCAGAGCCTACAGGTTTAACATTTACTCCTGACTTTAAATATGGTTTCTTCTCTGTACAGCACCCTAACGGTAATAATGCTGCACAACAGGACGCAACATTTGGAGATGTAACTTTTAATGCATCTACTACTATAGTATTTGCTCTTGATAAAGATCTTGGTGCTCATACTCCAATGGCTGACTTTACTGCTGATATTACTACAGTAAATCAGGGGGAAACAGTAACGTTTACTGATATGAGTACAAACAACCCAACAAGCTGGATGTGGACATTTGAAGGTGGTGAGCCTCCAACTTCTACTGAAGAATCTCCTGTAGTAACTTATGCTGAGCCTGGTACTTATAATGTTACTCTTGTTACGTCTAATGCTGCAGGTACAAGTGAAGCAGCAGATAAAACAGATTATATTGTAGTAGAAGAAGTTTTAGGTACAGATATGCCTAACCAGTTAAAAGGCATGGTAAGTCTTTATCCTAACCCTACAGACGGTATTGTTACTGTTGAAATAAATGGTGAAGCAGGAAACAATGTTTCTGTAGAAGTATTTGACATGCTTGGAAGAAAAGTTTCTGAAACTAAAGGACAGTCTATAGGAGGCAATCAGAAATTAGATATTAATCTTGCTTCTGCAGCCGGTGACCAGGTGTTTATTGTTCGTGTGCATGTAGGTGACAAAACCGGTACTTACAAACTGCTTAAAAAGAACTAAATAGTTAAGTTAATTTTTTTAGGGCCGGTATGTTCATATCGGTCCTTTTTTAATTTTTATTATGATTAAAAATTCAATTTTGTTTTTAGGTGTCCTATTTGCTATTAACAGCTACGCTCAAAATGCAAATCCTTTAAAAGAGCCTGTTTATTATAGCATAACAGATGCTCTGGCAGCAAAAAACGTGACCCAGCTAAACTTGCGTGACAGGCATTACTTTAACCTTCCGGAAGAGCTTAATAATTTAAAAGGGTTACATTTTATAAACCTCATGGGAAATAATCTGGCAATTTGGGATGATGTATTGTTTAATCAGACTAAACTTGAAGTTATTAATATGCAGGGAAATAATTTAAAATATATTTCAAAAAAAATCTCAATTTTCAAATCACTTATAAATTTAAATCTTTCCGATAATGAAATTACAGGAGTTCCGGATGAGATTGAAAAACTAAAAAAATTAAAATATCTGTATTTATCAGAGAACATGCTCACTTCTGTTCCGGGAAGCATTGGTAAATGCAGTGATTTGGAAGTTTTAGCATTAAATAATAATCAGTTAAGCTATTTACCACAGGATATTACCGGGCTAAAAAAACTCAAAACCCTGCATTTGGGAAGAAACCAGTTTAATGAATTTGATGCAGAATGGATAAAACTATTATCCTTGCAGGAGCTAAATCTGGAGTATAATCAGTTACTAAATATCCCGGAAACAATAGCGTCCCTTAGAGAACTAAAATCTCTAATTGCAGATCACAATAAACTTTCGGCAGTACCTATAGACATTAGCAAACTTACAAATCTTGAATTGCTATCATTGTCACATAATAATATTAAAAGTTTACCAAGCCAGATATCTGCAATGACAGGCCTAAAAACACTAATACTTACAGGAAATCCTATATCTGAACAGGAAAGGGAAGTTATTAAAAAAGCATTGCCCGGTTGCAATGTTTATTTTTAATCGGATAGATTTTATAATTTATTTAAACCTCCTGGCCGGAGGTTTTTTGTTTTAGAGTTTAATGAGTTAGCCAGAAAGTATATATTTGCAAATTAGCACAAGCTATAATTAAATTATTATTTATATGAAAACTATTTATATAGTTTTATTTTTTGCCGCAGCTTTTGTTGCTTTATATGAACAATCTACAGGTCATCCTAATATGTTTATTATGATAAGCTGTATAGTCATTTTTATGATGGGAATGATGAAACTTATGTCTAAAGTTCCGAGTAAAAATCAGGGAGATAACAACGAAGAAAATCACAATGATGTTTAAGATAGGTGATGAGGTTACAGTATTAGATGACTCTTTCAGCGGCCGCGTAAAAGCATTTAAGGGCGGTAAAATTATTATTGAGACTAATGAAGGATTTGAACTTGCTTTTGAAGAAAAAGAGCTTGTTAAGAATCATAATTCAAATGAATTGAAATCACTTATTTCCCATCAAAGCGTAAATGCTGTTTTGAAGGAGAAAGAAGAACCCAGGAAACGAAGTTTTGTAAAAGAAAAAAAATCACGTAAAGATGATTTTGTTCTAGAAGTTGACCTGCATATAGAAAAGCTGGTGCCCAACAAACGAGGAATGTCTAATTATGATATATTAACCCTACAATCGGACACTGCCAAAAGACAACTTGAATTTGCTATAAAAAACAGAATGCAAAAAGTTGTATTTATCCATGGAGTAGGAGAGGGAGTATTAAAAGCAGAACTTGATTTTTTGCTTGGGCGCTATGAAGGAATAGATTTTAAAGATGCCGATTATCAAAAATACGGATTGGGTGCTACAGAAGTTTATATTAAGCAAAACCCAAACAGGTAAAATAAAAAATCCGGCGAAGCGGGATTTTTTATGGGCTTGTTATATAAGTTCCGAATAAATAGCCATTATCTTCAGTTGTATCAACCACATCAGACAATATAAATACATCGTTTGTTGCAGTATTTAAGAAAGTAACATCATATAAATATATTTTGTGCTCAAATTCTCCTGTTGATTGTTCTGTAGTTACAATTTTTATATTTCCATTAGTTGCCTGCCATTGCTCAACTGACTTTGGAGTAACCGGTGCCTGAGAATCAGGATCGCATATTTTACTACGGGTTAAAGTGCCATCGTATAATGTGAATTTTAGTGTATTATCATCACTGCCGGCACCCAAAGCAATTTCTGTAGTACCACTGGTGTTTTGAAAAGTTCCATTAAAGTCATTAAAAGCTAATACTAATACTTCTTTACTTTTAGTAGTATAAATAAAGGTTGAAGTTTCGTCGCATTTCTGCACTATAGGATCTGCATCATTTTGTGAAAAATCAAAATCAAAATTGAAATCTTTATTTACACTGCCAAACGCATTATTATTTATAGTTATGGTTTCGTCTCCTTTACTAAAGGTGATATTTTGCAGCGTTATTACATGACTATATCCCTTTAATTTGCCATCTACTCTTCTTTCTCTGGTAATTACAGAAAGTGTTCCTGTTCCATTCCATGTTTCAGATGCTGCAGTTGTAGAAGTACAATAACTTGTTACTTTACTATTGTAATTTTTATAAGTAATTTTATTAGGAGCATCTCCGCCAACAGCAATAGTGTATGGGATATCATTTTTAGTTTCAGGATCTACTGTTGACCTGTTCCTTAATGATCCTTCTGCAAGTTTTAATTCTAGGATCTCAGTTTCATTTTGTTTATAAAATGTATTTATGTCTGTATTTGTACAAACATTTACTTCTGCATCAGTAAAATTAAATGTTTTAAAAGTTATATCACCATCATCACAGCCTGCTATAATTATAAGTATGGCAATGAGGCTAAAAATCTTTTTCATATGTGAGTATTTTAAACAAAAATAATGTTTTTAATCAGTTTTTAGAAATGTTTGTAAGCTATATAGCATAAAATAAAATGGTAAAATCTTTTTAAGTAATTTTGCACCAATGAAAAAAGCATATTTAGATAACGCTTCTACAACTGCTCTTCGACCGGAAGTAATAGAAGAAATAACGCACATACTTGCCGAAAATTATGGCAATCCCTCATCTACACATAGTTTTGGCAGAAGTGCAAAAGTTATTATAGAAACGGCACGTAAAAATATTGCAAGACAAATAAATGCAGAAGCACGTGAAATAATTTTTACATCAGGCGGAACCGAAGCAAACAACTGGATTATTTTCAGTGCAGTAAAAGCCCTTGGTATTAAGAGAATCATAAGTAGTAAAATTGAGCATCACTCTGTGCTTAATTCGGTAATTGAAGCAAAGAAACAGTTTAATGTTACGGTAGATTATGTGAATTTATTACCGGATGGCAGTATTGATATAACTCATCTGGTGCAATTACTCGATCAGGAAACTCCGACTCTTGTCAGCTTAATGCATGTTAACAATGAAACAGGAACAGTTTTGGATATTGATAAAATAGGCCGTATCTGTAAACAGCACAATGCTTACTTCCATACCGATACTGTACAATCTATGGGTAAAACAGCTTTGTATCTTCAAAATTTGTCTGTTGATTTTTTAGTTGCCAGCGCACACAAATTTCATGGGCCTAAAGGAGTTGGTTTTGCCTATATTAAAAAGAATATAACTGTTGAGCCTCTCATTTATGGCGGCGAGCAGGAAAAAGGATTTCGAGCAGGAACAGAAGCAATTCATCAGATAGCAGGAATGGCGAAGGCACTTGAAATTTCATGTCAAAATATGGAAGAAGAAACAAAGTATATAAGTTCATTGAAAAGTTATTTTATTGAACAAATGGATATTCATATGCCGGGATATAAGATTAATGGATATAGTGAAGACCTTTTCTACAATATTATAAATGTTATGCTTCCTTTACCTGATGAAAAAACATCTATGATATTATTTCATCTTGATATGCAGGGCGTAGCAGTCTCAAGAGGCAGTGCCTGCCAGTCAGGAAGTGTTAAACCTTCTCATGTATTGAAAGAAATACTAACAGGTGAAGATGTTAAGAAACCTTCTTTACGTATTTCTTTCAGTCATTTTAATACTAAAAATGATATTGACATGCTGATAGCTGCATTAATGACTGTATAAAATAAAAAAGCCGCCATGTGGCGGCTTTACAACATAAGCTACAATTTAGAACTTCATGCCTACACCAAAGCCAAATAGCCATGGGTCGATGTCCACTTCGGCCGGTATGCTAAGCTCCGGTGAAAGGTTAGAAGCATCTACGGTTACATCGGTACTAAGAAACAGTTTCTTAGCATCTATGTTTATAAAAAAAGTATCAGTTAGCATATAGTCTATACCTAATTGAAAAGCGTAGCCTACCGCATTTTCATATTCAATACCCTTTACAGTATTACCTTCTTTAGCATCATAAAAAATGGTGTAATTAATACCGGCTCCTACATAAGGCTTAAAGGCTTTATCTGCTAATGGATAAAAATGATACTGAAAAGTAAGTGTAGGAGGTAATAGCCGAACACTGCCAAGATCTATATTTGCTTTTGAAGGTCCCCCAATTGCTGAGATATCAGATCCGGTTGTGTTTACATCATGTTTTGATGTTCCTAAAATTAGTTCTGCTGCAAAATTTTTAGTAAAAAAATAAGTAAAGTCAAGTTCAGGTATAAATGTAGATGATATAGAAGCATCACCGCCAATTACATTTATATTGGCGCTTTCATCAGGAGTAACAGCTATACCCCGAACACGAACCTGCCATTTTTTAAGATCACGAGATAAATCTTGTTTTTCTGTTTGGGCAGATACTGTTGTTAGTCCTAATAATGTTAGAGCCAGAACAGATAATATTAATTTTTTCATGTGTATTTGTTTTTGAATTACAAGTCAAAAGTATGTAAGACAAAAACCACATTACCTGATATTAATCATGGTTTAGAAAATGTTTTTCTATTTTTCAGGTTTATTTTTTATTTTTTCTACCCCAGTTCTTCTGCATTTTTTTGTATGACTTTTTAGAAACTGTAGATTTCTTTTTAGACCGTGAAATTCCTTTATGCTTTCGGGCATTGATATTATTTACAAGCGAATTTTTAACGCCAAGTTTGTTCTTTTTTTCGCTGCTTTTTTTCGCCTTTTTCCTGAGTTTGCTCATAACGTGTTTTTAAATATTAAATATAGTTATGATTATAAACGATCAGTACTAAAGAGTCGTTAATTTCAAAATTAACAGATAGGATAGGATAGGATAGGATAGGATAGGATGTAAAGTTATTCCTCACGGTAAGCAGCCATATTTACTGCAGGTAAAACATCATTATCAGGTGTAAGTGAAAAAGAGATAAAATTAAACTTCCAGCTATTATCTTTTTTTATAAGATGAGAACACATCCTCCAGGGAATATTCTGTGTAAAAACAGCAGGATTAAACTGGTCAACTATAATAGCTCCATTACCATCGTCATCTAAAACTAACTCGCGCCTGTCAATAGTATATTCAATAGTTCCTATGGCAGGATTCAGTAGTTTTTTATTTAGATAATCGGTAAAACTTAAAGAGTTATATACTTCAGCAGGATCTGTACCCATATAAAAGCCTTCTCCGGTAAGGAGGTTTTTTATTTCCTCAATGTTCTTATTTTTAAATGCGGTGTGAAATTTATCTGCAACAGCAAATACTTCATCTTTAGCCTTTTCAGGAGAAGTAGTTTTTTCTTTATTAACAATAGTTTCGGTATCATTTTTACAACTACTTGCTAGAACAGATAAGAACAGGATAAATAATGAGAGGGTAAAAATTTTCTTCATGAATGGTTACAGGTTAATTCGTGCTAAAATAAGAATTAATTCAAATAAAAATCCGCTTTGATTGCTCAAGGCGGATTTTATTATAAATGTCGGTATATTGCCAATTATTACTTTCTGTGAAATACTATAAGTGAATAACTTCATCATAAGCAGCCGCAGCAGCTTCCATGATAGCTTCGCTCATAGTTGGGTGAGGGTGAACCGATTTGATAATCTCATGACCTGTTGTTTCAAGTTTTCTTGCAACAACGGCTTCAGCGATCATATCTGTTACACCAGCACCAATCATATGGCAACCTAACCATTCACCATATTTAGCATCAAATATAACTTTTACAAAACCATCAGGAGTGCCTGCAGCTTTGGCTTTACCTGAAGCAGAGAACGGAAATTTACCTATTTTAAGTTCATATCCTTTTTCTTTAGCCTGTTTTTCAGTTAAACCTACAGATGCTATTTCAGGAGTAGCATATGTACAGCCTGGTATATTTCCGTAATCTAATGGCTCAACATGTAAACCTGCGATTTTTTCAACGCAAAGAATACCTTCTGCAGAAGCTACGTGTGCTAATGCCTGACCCGGAACAATATCTCCAATTGCATAGTAGCCCGGTATGTTAGTCTGATAATATGAATTAACCAATACTTTATCCCTGTCTGTAGCAATACCTACTTCTTCAAGACCAATATTTTCTATATTAGATTTGATTCCTACTGCAGAAAGAAGAATATCAGCCTCCAGAATTTCTTCGCCTTTAGCAGTCTTAACTGTAGCTTTAACTCCGTTACCTGAAGTATCAACTTTCTCTACGGAAGAATTAGTCATGATCTCTATACCTGCTTTTTTAAGCGAACGCTCAAAATGCTTTGATACATCCTCATCTTCTACAGGAACAATGTTTGGCATAAATTCAACTACTGTTACTTTAGTACCCATAGAGTTGTAAAAATGAGCAAACTCAACACCTATAGCTCCTGAACCTACAACTATCATAGATTTTGGCTGTTCCGGCAGGTTCATAGCCTGACGGTAACCAATTACTTTTTTACCATCCTGAGGCAGGTTAGGCAGTTCGCGAGAACGTGCACCAGTAGCAATAATTATATGATCTGCACTAAGCTCTGTAGTTTTTCCGTCTTTAGAAGTTACATCAAGTTTTTTACCCGGCTTAAGTTTTCCGGTACCATCTATAACATCAATTTTATTTTTCTTCATTAAGAACTGTATTCCTTTGCTCATACCATCGGCAACGCCACGGCTGCGTGCAATAACAGCACCAAAATCTTTGTCAAATTCGTTTACGGTAAGTCCGTAATCTGAAGCGTGTTTCAGGTAATCAAAAACCTGTGCACTTTTTAAAAGTGCTTTCGTTGGGATACAGCCCCAGTTAAGGCATATACCGCCAAGGTTTTCTTTTTCCACAATTGCAGTTTTAAATCCTAATTGTGCTGCCCTGATAGCGGCAACATATCCGCCCGGGCCACTTCCTAAAACAATAACATCGTATTTCATCAGTGTATAATTTCTGTATTAATTTGTGCCTACGAAAGTAAGTATAAATTTGGTTATTCTAAAATGTTTATTAATCCTTTATAGGCTGTAATAAGCCCTTACCATTTATTATTCAGTTTCATTTTCTACAACAAACTGTGAATAATACAGGTTCTTATAATACCCTTCTGCACGGTTTATAAGATCATAATGTGATCCTGCCTCAACAATTTTTCCTTTATCCATAACTATAATCTTATCGGCATTTACAACTGTTGCAAGCCTGTGCGCTATAATTATAGATGTTCTGCCTTCAGTAATTTTATCTGTAGCATTTTGTATTAGCTCTTCAGAGTAAGTATCAATAGAGGATGTAGCTTCATCAAGTATCAGGATACTTGGGTTGCTTACCAATACTCTTAAGAAAGCGATAAGCTGTCGCTGACCTGATGACAACATAACACCGCGCTCTTTTACATTATAGTCATATCCTTCCGGCAGGCTCATAATAAAATCATGAACCCCTATATCTTTTGCGGCAGTAATAACCGTTTCACGCGTAATTTCAGGGTTATTAAGTGTTATATTATTCAGTATAGTATCAGCAAATAAGAAAACGTCCTGTAATACAATACCTATTTGCTTTCTAAGGCTTTCAAGTGTAAATTCATTAATATCGGTTCCGTCAATAGTAATTTTTCCGCTGCTTATTTCATAAAAACGGTTAAGCAGATTAATAATAGTTGATTTACCTGCTCCTGTAGCCCCAACAATAGCAATCGTTTCTCCTGCTTCTATTTTTAAGTCTATGCCTTTAATTACCTCTTCGTCTGCTATATAACTAAAATGTACCTTTTTAAATTGAATTTCACCTTTAAAATGCCCTGCTGTAACAGTTCCTGTTGTCTGCACCAGGTCTTCCATTTCAAGTAATTCAAAAACCCTGTCCGAAGCTACAATACCCATTTGCATCTCGTTAAACTTATCTGCAATCTGGCGCAACGGATTAAAAAGCATTCCTATATACATTATATAGGCGAACATGTCGCCAGGCTCGGTAATAGTATCACCGCTAACAATACTAATACCCGCATACCATATAACTACACCTAAGGTTAATGATGATATAGTATCGGCAATAGGGAAGAAGATAGAGTTGTAAAGGATATTTTTCTGCCAGGCATCATTATGCTTTTTATTTATTTCCTTAAATTTTTCATACTCGATGTCTTCACGGTTAAAAAGCTGAACTATGCGCATACCTGTAACACGCTCCTGAACGAATGTATTTAGATTTGCTACCTGTGTACGAACTTCTTCAAATGCACCTTTCATTTTCTTCTGAAAAATTCGGGTAGCATATACCAATACAGGCATGGCAAGCATAACTACTAAGCTTAGCTTCCAGTTCATGTAAAACATAAATGTAAGGATAACAAGCATCTTCAGCATATCACTGATTATCATGAACAGCCCCTGGCTAAATATTTTTGAAATAGATTCGATATCAAAAACTGTTCTTGTAACCAGTCTTCCTACAGCCTCATTATCAAAAAACTTCATTCTAAAGCTATTTATGTGCATAAATAACTTTTCACGAATATCTTTTACAATATCCTGTCCCAGCCAGTTAGCCAGATACACAAAGTAAAATTGAGACAACACTTCAAGCATTAAAACAATACCCATAAGGGTTACATAAAAAACAAGTCCTGATGTATCTTTAGGAATAAGATAAGCATCAACAGTCTGCTTTAGCAGGTAGGGCCTTGCTGCAGCAAATAAAGAAAGAAATATTGAGGATAATATTACCCATACAAAACGGGCTTTATAAGGTTTTGCAAACTGCATTACCTTTTGAAACGATGTAGATTTTATGGCTTTCATATCAATTTATCGGTTTAAAGGTACGGATAAATTACTTTTGTAAGATATAATCCGTGAGCAGGAACCGAAAAACCTGCTCTGTTTCTGTCGCGACTTTCTATAATATCTTTAAAGTCGTTTATAGTTATTTTTTCCATCCCTACGTTAACCAAAGTGCCTACAATGGCACGCACCATATTTCTTAAAAACCGATCAGCGCTAATAGTAAATACCAGTTTATTGCCATTTTGTACACAGTATGCTTCTTTAATATCACAGTTAAATGTTCTTACATCGGTATGTGTTTTTGAAAAGCATTTAAAATTGGTATAATTAAAAAGCTGCTGAGCTGCTTCGTTCATTTTTTCTACATTAAGGCTGTTAAAGTTATACCAGCTTCCTTCATTGTCAAAAGCATCTTTAAAGGTATGTATATGGTATTCATAAGTACGGCTTACAGCATCAAAACGAGCATGGGCACCGTCGTGTAATGGTATAATATTATAAACAACAATATCTTTTGGTAAAAACGAATTAAGCCTTTGAATAAGTTTTGCCGTATCTCTAATCTCTTCATGATCAAAGTG
This sequence comes from Flavobacterium sp. NRK1, assembly GCF_024054175.1. Taxonomy (GTDB): domain Bacteria; phylum Bacteroidota; class Bacteroidia; order Flavobacteriales; family Flavobacteriaceae; genus Flavobacterium. The sequence goes on along the minus strand of NZ_JAMXLA010000001.1, from coordinate 3,411,871 downwards.
CGCATACATTTGGCGGGCATGTACACCGGTATCTGTCCTCCCGGCTCCAGTAACGTCTATTTCTGTTCTTATGAGAGTTGAGAGTGCTTTGTTTAATGTTTCCTGTACTGATGGGCTGTGCGGTTGATATTGCCAGCCACAATAATTTTTTCCGTTATATGCAAACTCTATAAAATACCTCATAAGGCTGCAAAGATAAGAATAAGCTACGAAGTAGCAGAGTAGCTCAGTTGCAAAGTTTGTGGAATTAGAAGTTTCAAAGCAGCAGTATTTTGCTGTTAAAAATTTGAGTCTAAATTTTAAAGTGTATTGTACATAATTGACTTGTTTACTTTGAAACCTCCTGAAAACTTTGCAGCTTTGTAACTCTTACACTTTTGTAACTATAAAAAAATGACAAAAATTCTCCTGCTTAGCGATACTCACAGTTATATAGATGATACAATACTGAAATATGTACACCAGGCAGACGAGGTTTGGCATGCAGGGGATATTGGCGATCTTTCGGTAACGGATACTATTAAAAAAGAAAAGCCATTGAAAGCGGTCTATGGTAATATAGACAGTAATGAAGCCCGTTTGGAATTTTCGTTAAATAATCGTTTTATGTGTGAAGGTGTAGATGTATGGATAACCCATATAGGCGGATATCCGGGAAAATACAATCAGGCAGTAAGGGAAGAATTAAATCTTAACCCGCCTAAACTTTTTATTTGCGGACATTCACACATATTAAAAGTTCAGTTCGATAAAAAATTAGGGTTGCTTCATATGAATCCGGGAGCTGCGGGTATTAGCGGTTTTCATCAGGTGCGTACAATGTTGCGGTTTGAAATTGAAGGAGAAAAAATTCAGAATCTTGAAGTAATAGAGATAGGGAAGAGATAGTATAGTCAAATAATACAAAAAGCCAGACCGTATGGTCTGGCTTTTTTAACGCACTAATAAACTAAGTTAAAAGGTTTATCGTAATCGGTCTACTGATTTTACGAGATCTTCGTCCTTCTTGATAGCTTTATTGGCTAAGCTTAAAAAAACGATAGAAACAATAGGAAGAAGCAATCCAATACCCTTCTCTGAAACCACCTTTTCAGGATCTGTTTCTCCGGATAAGTTTAGTACCCTAATTATAAATAACCCTAATAAAATTAAATTTAATATTATGTTCAGCCTGCCCATTACAAACTGATTTTTTCTTTTTTTATAAGTAAGTATACTTACAATACTTAATGTTGTACTAAAGGCAAACAGCATTACAAAAGAAAGATCTCTTATAAAGTAATAGTTTTCACCCGTTTCAGTAACACCAATTGGCAATACAAATGGTAGTACTCCCGTTGCTATAAATGATATAATTAGATATACTGTTTGTATTCGTTGTAACATTTTTGCTTTATTTGCTGTACAAAAATATGCTTTCTTTTTAAAAAATACTATTGCATAGTAAAAATAAATTTGTAATATTGCAGTACCAAAATCATAACTGCTTCATTCTGAAGTAAAGGGGTAACCCTAAAAATTGCATCCACCAAAACATTACCATTACACTATTTAATTTAACCAAAAATTTTTCATGTTTGATATTTCCGAACTAAAAGAAATGAAGCTTCCTGAGCTTCAGGAAATTGCAAAAAAGGCAAAAATAAATAAATACAGAGGTCTTAAAAAAGATGAATTGGTTTACCAGATACTGGATCATCAGGCTGCTAACCCCTCTACTATTAAGCCTCTTTTTGAAGAAGCTGTTCCTGCACCCACTGCAGTAACAGAGCAGCCGGCTGAAAAAACTAAAAGAGCACGAATAGCTCCTGATAGTGCTAAAAAAGATTCTGCAATTAAAAAAACAGAACCTGCTAAACCGTCAACGGCAGTAACGAAACCTGTAGCTGATAGTGAAGCTGAAAAAAAAGATACTGCTGCAGCTAAGACTAAACCAGAATTTAAAAAACCAACAGCCAAAGCAGATGCTGGTGAAACTGAAACAGCCTCAAAAGCAGCTGATATATCTGCTAAAACGGCTGGTACGGATAAAGAAACTCCTGTAAAGGAAGAAAATCGAAAAAGAAATATTCCTGCAAAAGATAATGCGCAGGCAAGGCAAGCTGCCGCAAGTGCCGAAACAAAGGCGGCACCGGGAAACAGGCCACAGAAACCTCAGCTTAGTGAAGAAGAAAGGCTTGCACAGATTGAAAGGGCTAATGCCAACAATCCTAACCATCCCAGTTATAAGGGCAACCTTAATAAGGAAAACGGATCTGCAGCACAACCCACAGTCGCTGCTGCCCAGCCTGTAGCTGCACAAAATACACCTCAAAATAAAAAACAAAATTATCGCGAACCTGATTATGAGTTCGATGGAATTATAGAGAGCGAGGGTGTTCTTGAAATGATGCCTGACGGATACGGTTTCCTTAGATCATCAGATTACAACTACCTTGCATCTCCGGATGATATTTATCTATCAAATTCTCAAATTCGTCTTTTCGGACTGAAGACTGGTGATACTGTAAAAGGTGTGGTTCGCCCGCCTAAAGAAGGTGAAAAATATTTCCCTCTTGTAAGAGTTTTAAAAATTAACGGTCATGATCCGCAAGTTGTTCGCGACAGGGTGTCTTTTGAACACTTAACGCCGCTTTTTCCTGAGGAAAGATTTAATCTTGCCGATAAACAAAGTACTATATCTACAAGGATAATAGATTTGTTCTCACCAATAGGTAAAGGACAAAGGGGAATGATAGTTGCCCAGCCGAAAACAGGTAAAACTATGCTTCTTAAAGATATAGCCAATTCTATTGCGGCTAATCATCCTGAGGTATATTTAATTGTTCTTCTTATTGATGAGCGCCCTGAAGAGGTAACAGATATGCAGCGCAGCGTTAGGGGTGAAGTTATTGCTTCTACTTTTGATGAGCCTGCAGAGCGTCACGTAAAAGTTGCTAATATAGTGCTTGAAAAAGCAAAACGTTTAGTTGAATGTGGTCATGATGTAGTAATTCTTCTTGACTCTATAACACGTCTTGCAAGAGCTTATAATACAGTTCAGCCTGCATCGGGTAAAGTATTAAGTGGAGGTGTTGATGCTAATGCACTTCAAAAGCCAAAACGTTTCTTTGGTGCTGCACGTAATATTGAAGGGGGAGGTTCTTTAAGTATTATTGCAACTGCACTTACCGATACAGGTTCTAAAATGGATGAAGTTATCTTTGAGGAATTTAAAGGTACAGGTAATATGGAACTTCAGCTTGACAGGAAAATTGCTAATAAGCGTATATTCCCGGCTATTGATCTTACCTCTTCAAGTACGCGAAGAGATGATTTATTACTTGACGAGAAAACAATACAACGTATGTGGATAATGAGGAAATATCTTGCTGATATGAACCCTGTTGAAGCTATGGACTTTATTAATGAAAGATTCAAGAAAACAAGAAACAATGAAGAGTTTCTTATATCAATGAATGATTAAATTATAAAAATGCCCCGCATATTGCGGGGCATTTTTTTATTCACCTTTCTGATCGTCTTCTTCTGCTTTTTTCCTTGCCGATTCAATATCTGCAATTTCAGTATCGCACAGATCATTATAATATTCTACAATGTCCATTAACGTTCTTACATTAAAAACATTACTGTTCAGCCTTTCAATAATACCGGGGCATTCATAAAAATAACTAGCTATTTTTCTTTTGCTTCCGCCAAAAGCAGTTAGTTTTGTTTCATTTTTTCGCTTAACCCTCAAGTACTTTTCATCAGGTATTGGCAGAGTACCTTCATCTTCTTTGGCAGGTTTCATTTTCCATGCTTCCATAGCGTCTGCATAGAGATTAACCTCTCCTGAAACTAATAATTCCAAAAGATAATATTCTGAAACATTAAAGGTTTTTATTTCAACATACTCAAAAGTTCGGGGAAACTCAAAGTCAGTAAATACGACTTTAGATACAGATTCTTCATCCCATGTATCGGCTTCCTCGTCTTTAGATACCCTGAAAACAATTTTATCCTGTGGCATGCCATAAAAAGATTCTTTATCGAACTTTAGGGTTGCATACCCACTAATGTCTGTGCCGTCAAGAAAATAAAGTATTGCTTTGTGTTCCTGTGCGGTAACCGGTAAAAATACAAGTAAAAAAAGAAGTGGCAGGTATTGTAATAATAAACGTCTCATAAGTTTAGTTGGCTTACAGACAAATATACTACACTATTCTTTTATAACCATTACAGTTGCTTTAAATCCTGTAGCTAAATTCCACTGATTGGATAACAGCTGATCTTCTTTATCATCATAAACACTGAACTGAGCCGTATTAGGCCCTGAGGTACCCTGATTCATTGCTTCAAAATCAATCTTGTTAAATCCAGGCTGAAGCATTATTTGTAAAGCTTTTGTATTATTTGTAAGTGTAAATTCAGGAATTACAACACGGTCATTAACAAGAACTCTAATCCTGTCGCCATCTTCAAGTCCGTAATCTGCGGAAAGTATATTTAAATATCCGGATTTTGTACGTATTTCTCCAAAAGACTGATTACCACGATATGCTTCGTTTGATTCTCCTTTTCGCTGTACGCTGGCATTTACTTTCTCCTGAAATTCTGTACCACGGTTAACAAACTCGTCTTTTTTAATCATGCTAAAATTACTTTCTTCTTTAAAGTCAGATGAAGAATAATTTTTTTTAGGAGGAGTTATAGGTGAAATTACATCAGCTTTTGCAGGAAGGGTAGGAGATGCCGTAGTTGTAGTATTGCTTTTTGGTATGGAAAGTCCTCCCATTGGGTTATCTATCTGTGCGAACATACATGTTCCCGAAAGTATCAGCGTAAAAATAAAAAAGTATCTGGTATATATGTATCTCATAATTTTAAAGCTTTGCCTGCACATTGCAAATCTAATTATTTTAACATAACAACTATCAATTTGTATGCCATGTTAATCAGTTTTTATCAGGCAGCATAAATAACTCAAGCTCTTCATTTTCAAGAGTAATAGTTCCCTGCCGGTTTAGCCCCAGTCTTTTTAAAAGTTTTTGTGATCTGGTATTTTCTTTTATAGTAACGGCGCATACAGGAGCTATATTGTGCTTGTGTACCACCTGATCTATAACAGCCTTACTTGCCTCAAAAGCATATCCTTTACCCGAATACTCTTTAAGGAAAGCAAATTCAATGTCGGGGCAGGGAAGGTATTCTTTTTTGAGCAGGGTAATTATACCAATAGGAATTTCACCGATCCTTACCGTCCAGAAATAAAAATCATCTACGGCATTTACTTTTTTAATATAGTTTAAAGCATCATCCTGTGTTACAATATTCCTGTTTCCAATATTATCAATCCATTCTTTTGAATTGAGCAGTTTGAATATAAATACTGCGTCATTAACAGACAGCCTTTCAATTGTCAGGCGTTCAGAGGTAATTGTATCGGTCATTTTATCTACCGGTAAATAATTGGTTATTTGTTGCGGCTTGTGCGGCTTTTTTCTGCATTCCATTCTTCAGAGCTGTCGTTTTGATCACGCTCGTCTTCACGTACAACTTTTCCGGATTTTGTATAATGAGCATTATTACTCATGTTATCATCGGCAGTTATTCTGCTTTCCGAAGGTTTTTTATCGTCTTTCATAACTTTAAATTTTTTGAACAATAAAGTTATAAATGATATTTTTCAGTTCTGTTAATTTATTTGTAAAGCTGCGTTTTAATAAATTAGCTCTTCCACATTTTTACTTATGTTCTCGGCAATTTTAGCGGTTGGCAGATCATTAGGATCATTACCGAACGGATCTTCAATTTCTTCTGCAATCAGCTCAAGGCTGGCAAGCACATAAAATATAAATACTACTACAGGTATAACATAATAACCAAGCTGAAACACATAGCCAAAAGGCAGTGTAATTACATAAGCAAAAATGAATTTCTTAATAAAAGCACTGTAAGAATAGGGTATAGGAGTGTTTTTTATACGCTCGCATGCACCGCAAATGTCTGTTAACGACTGCACCTCGGCATTAAGTATAATAAGCTGATCGCCGGTTATTTTGCCCTGCTTATACAATTCATTAATTTTAGCCATAATGGTTTTAGCTATCTGGTTGGGTTTGTGTTTGTAATGATCTGCCGAGAGTGTTGCATCATCAAACAACTCATGGCTTATATCTACGTTTTTAAGGTGCAGGTTAAGTACAGAAGAATAAGCAGGAATAAGTTTGCGCATAATTTCTTTATCTTCTTTCTCCTGAAGTATAACGGCAAGCTTTAGGGCTAAATTACGACTGTTGTTTACCAGCGCACCCCACATTTTTCTTCCTTCCCACCAACGGTCGTAAGCAGTATTGGTTCGGAAAACAAGTAATAATGAGATAACGAACCCCAGCATTGTATGCATAACGGTAACATTCTTTATGTGACTGGCTTCTGAAAGCTGAAAATACTCGATTTCCAGAAAAGCAATAATGGCGGAATAAACAGCAATGCCTGCCATTATAGGAATTAATTTTCTGAAGGTATCGCCTTTATGAAACCTGAAAATAAATGAGAACCACTCTTTTGGGTTGTATGAGATCATAGTTTGCTATTGTATTTTAACGAAAGCAAATGTAGAAAAATGTAGAGATATTTTTCGGCTATGATGTATAATGATGTAATATAATAAGGCAGGTACTTCTAAAAGTACCCACCTTATTTCGTTTAAAACCTAATAATCGATTCCAGGTGTGTAACAGCGTACATAAGCGCTGAAAACCTTAAAGTAAAGTTTTTCCTGAAAGAATGTGCGTGGGGGGCATTTCTCATGAGCGTAAGGTTTAAAGTTATACCCAAACTTACTCAATCAAAATTATACTTATTTGATTTTTAGGTGAATGGTAGTTTTAAATAGATGAATGGAAATTATGTACAGGTAAACCGATAAAAACTTGGTTTAATAACGTGTTTTTCATTAAACAGCCGGTTGTCAGTACATTGGTGAGTGCTGATTTAAAACTGCGCAAACCTATTTACTATCTATCTCTATCCATACGGGGGCATGATCGCTGGTCTTTTCCCAGCCGCGCACATGGCGGTCAACCTTAGCGTTTTTTAATTTATCTACGAGTTGCGGACTTAGCAGGAAATGATCTATCCGCAGTCCGGCATCGCGGCCGTATGCATTTCGGAAATAATCCCAAAAGGTATAGATCTTCTCGTTGGGGTAGAGTTTACGTATGGCATCTGTCCAGCCCTGTGCCACAAGGTTATGAAAAGCCTCACGCACTTCCGGCCTGAAGAGCGCATCCTTTACCCAGCGTTCGGGTTTATATACGTCCAGTTCGGTAGGCATAACATTAAAGTCGCCCAGCAGGATAACCGGAATTTTAAATTCTAACAATGCCTTGGCACGATTGGTCAATCGCTGAAACCATTTTAATTTATAATCGAATTTAGGGCCGGGGGCAGGATTGCCGTTGGGCAGGTACAGGCAGCAGATAAGTATGCCCTCAACCATAGCCTCAAGGTAACGGCTTTGTACATCTTCGGCATCACCGGGCAATGCACGGCCCACTTCTTCAGCTTTTAAACCTGTTTTTGAGAGGATGGCGACACCGTTCCATTGCTTTTGCCCGTGCCATATAGCATTATAGCCTGCTTTGTTAATTTCAGCTTCAGGAAACTTTTCCTGTGGTGCTTTAAGCTCCTGCAGGCATATAATATCAGGCTTTGCCTCGCCAAGCCAGCGCAAAAGTACCGGAAGCCTGCCGTTAACTCCGTTTACATTATAAGTTGCGATTTTCATATTCCTAAGTTAAGGAATAGTTGATAAGTGAAAAATTAGATTAACAGTTTTATTTTAAATCATAAATATTACGCTTTAAATGTTAATAAATGGTATGTTTTGTGAATAAAATTTAAATGATTTATATTTCTTGTTTTGTAATTTTGAAAATGACTTACGTTGTCTAGGTAAGTTGTTTTTATTTTGTATATAATAATTAAAAATTATGGAGAATTTAAATGAAAAGATTAAGTTACCAAGCAATTGGATGCTTGTTAATCCTGAATCAATATGGCGATATTTATTGACTATTTCTAAAACAGGAAATGTATTTAGTAAAGAACAATTAATTAAGTCGGGATTGTATACTAATAATGAGGATAACATTAGTAGGAATTTATCTTATCTGAAATATTTAGGTATCGTTGAAGAAGAAAGAGGGAAAGGAAAAAATCAAAAATTTTTAGTTAATGAAAACTCTTATGTTAGAAATATAACTTATGAACTAAAAGCTGGTAGAGAAGATGCAGCTAAAGATAAATTAAAAGAGCATTTTAAAAACCATATTCTATTTCAAACTTTAAAATCTGAATTTTTTAAAAATGAAAAAGAAAAAACATTACATGAGTTAGAGCATTTTCTAAAAGATGGAATACCTAACAAAAGTCCCGTATATTATCAAAAAGGAGGTGAGTTTTTGATTAAATTATTAAGTATAGCTTCCTTAGCTACTTTGTCAGGTAACGATATTTTGTTAAATGACGATAACGACAATCAAATAATTGTAAATGATGACGATGTAGAGTCTAATGCCGAAATCATATCAAGTAATGTTGAAACTAACCCGTCAATACCTCAACCTTATTTTGATGAGGCTTTAATTGTTCCATCGAATGTATATACAATTAAATTTGTTGGACCTGGTATGAATACAACACTAGAAATTCAGGAAGAGGATGATCTACTAATTGTTGAAGCAACTTTAGTAAAAATCAGAAAAAAGTTATTAGCCAATGCATCTAATTAGTCCTTCATTTAAGTTATGTGAAGAAATTTTAGAATATTTCACATTATATTCAGCTGATGATATTACTGAGAATAAAATTGTTTATGCAATTGCAAAAACACCTAGCTATGTAAAAAAAGCTCTTAATTTTTTGCGCTTATGTGGTATTATAATCGAAGAAAATGAAAAACTTAAAATAACTGACAGTTACATTAAATTTTTAAGTGAGGGAACTATTGATGGAGTAATAAAAATTGGAATAACGAACCAAGTTGTTTTTAAAGAATTTTATAGGTTAAAAAATTCTGGTAAATCACTTAAACAAAGTGCCCAATATGTTATAGCCTTATATCGACTTAGTATTGATGTCGATAAATTAATTAAAGTTATGGAGGATTGGACTAAATATTTAAAAACAGAAATTAAAAATAGTAATAAAAATACTCAGGTTGAAGTGCATGGATTTATGTGGGTAAATGAAATGGGGGAATTGATTTATGACGAAAAAGCACATACTGAATTTATTGTTGATCAAATAAAAAAAGAAAATAAAGATTTAGGGGAAGGATCAGTATTTGTTGATCCTGAAAGAATTGAACAATTGAAAAAAATAAATAATTTAGAATTTGATTTAACTAAACTTGTAAGAAAATGTATAGAGTTGAATGTTGCATATTCAACAAAGTGTTATTTTTCTGTTGGAATGCTAACGCGTGCCATTATTGATCACGTTCCACCAATTTTTAACAAAACGACTTTTACTGATGTTGCGGGAGGGCATGGTTCAAAAAGTTTTAAAGATTCAATGATACATTTAGATAAAAGTTCCAGAAAAATAGCAGATTCGTTTTTACATACTCATATTAGGAAAAAAGAGATTTTGCCAACAAAAACTCAAGTTAATTTTAGTAGTGATTTGGATGTGCTTTTAGGTGAGATTATCAGGGTATTAAGTTAAATTTTCTTTTGATATTAAACCACGTCGTTTCTCTTCGTAATGACAGGGATCGCGTAGTGTGTATAATTAAGCAACTGTTAACTAATATAATTCCAAATACTTTTCTTCTTGCTCATTTCCAAAAAAGCATTGCGCATAGCAGTATGCTCGGGGCGTGCCAGGGCGGCATCGTCTTTAAGTATCTTTATGGCATGGTGGCGTGCCAGTTGTAGTATGTCTTTGTCTCGTACCAAATCGGCAATTTGCAGGTTGAGTACACCGCTTTGCTGTTTGCCCATAATATCACCGGGGCCGCGCAGTTTAAGGTCAACCTCAGAAATTTCAAAACCATCGTTGGTACGGCACATGGTGTCCATACGTATTTTGCTGTCGTTGCTAAGTTTCTGTCCTGTCATTAATATGCAGTAACTTTGTTCGGCCCCACGTCCTACACGTCCGCGAAGCTGGTGCAATTGCGAAAGCCCGAAACGTTCGGCACTTTCTATGATCATAACACTGGCGTTGGGTACATTTACACCTACCTCTATAACTGTGGTGGCTACCATTATATTGGTTTTGCCTTTGGCAAAACGTTCCATTTCGCTGTCTTTTTCCGAGGGTTTCATTTTACCGTGTACAATGCTCACGCTGTACTGCGGTAATGGAAAGTCGCGCGAAATGCTTTCGTAGCCATCCATAAGGTCTTTATAGTCCATTTTCTCGCTTTCCTGTATCAACGGATAAACAATGTATATCTGCCTTCCTTTGGCAATCTCTTCTTTAAGAAAAGCCCATACTTTAAGGCGGTTGCTGTCATAACGGTGAACCGTTTGTATGGGTTTACGTCCGGGAGGGAGTTCATCAATTACCGAAATATCCAGATCACCATACAGGCTCATGGCAAGCGTCCGCGGAATAGGGGTGGCGGTCATAACAAGCACATGCGGCGGAATCTCATTTTTATGCCATAATTTACTGCGCTGCTCTACACCAAAACGGTGCTGTTCGTCTATAATAGCCAGTCCGAGGTTCTTAAACTGAACTTTATCTTCAAGCAGGGCATGGGTGCCAATAATAATATGCAGCTCCCCCGATTCTAACTGCTCATGTATAATTTTTCGCTCTGACGTTTTAGTTGAGCCGGTAAGTATCTTTATGTTTATTCCTAATGGCTTAGCCAGTTCGTTTAGCCCTGCAAAATGCTGATTGGCTAATATCTCTGTCGGCGCCATTAAACACGCCTGAAATCCGTTATCCAGTGCTAATAGCATACTCATTAATGCCACAATGGTTTTACCCGAGCCTACATCGCCCTGTAGCAGGCGGTTCATTTGGGCAGGCTGCCCCATATCATGACGGATCTCTTTTAAAACACGTTTTTGCGCACCGGTCAGTTCAAAAGGCAAATGATTTTGGTAGAACCCTGTAAAATAATCGCCTACCTTATCAAACGGATTCCCTTTTATTTTATGTTTCCTTATAAGGTTCTTGGTTATAAGCTGTAGCTGAATAAAAAATAATTCTTCAAACTTTAGCCTGAATTGTGCCCTTGCCAGCAAATCCTGGCTCTTAGGGAAATGCACATTAAACAATGCCGCATTTTTCGGGATAAGCTGCAGTTCGTTTATTAAATGTCCGGGCAGGGTTTCGGTAAACAATGCCTGGGTTTCTATAAACAACTGCTGCATGATCTTGTTTACTACCTTATTGGTAATGCCACGCTGTACCAGTTTTTCGGTAGAAGGATAGATAGGCTGCATAGCACTTCGCAGGCTTTGCTCATGCTCGGTAAGCAATTCCATTTCAGGATGCGCCATATTAAATACGCCATTAAACGATGTGGCTTTACCAAACACTACATAAGGCGTATTGATCTTCAGGTTCTCACGAATCCATTTTTGCCCCTGAAACCAAACCAGTTCCATTTCGCCTGTGCCATCGGTAAAAGTAGCCACAAGACGTGTTCGCTTCTCGCCAATCGACTTGATGTTTATTACTTTGCCTACCACCTGAACTTCGCTATTGCTGTTTAGCAATTCGTTGATGCGGTAATAGCGGGTACGGTCTATATAGCGGTTTGGGTAAAGGTTTATAAGGTCGGCATACTTATGAATACCCAACTCTTTCCGGAGCAGCTCACCGCGCGCCGGGCCCACACCTTTAAGGTATTCAATAGGGGTTTCGAGTAGGTTGTTCATAAATACGTGAGGTTGCGGGTTCGAATCCCATCGAGGTCACAAAGCGAAATCGGATCACGAAGATAAGAAAGCATACATAATTATGCAAAAACACATCTTTTGCTATTTGCCGTTTTCTTCATCTTTGTTAAGAACACTTCCTTCCTCGGGATACTGAATACTACCTTTAAGTTCATCAATATGTTTCGGGTCAAATTTAGGCAGGTGTAACTCTTTGTTTTCTTTCCAGTTTTTTACTTTGGTCGCGGCTTCATCTGATTTTTCTTTAGACAGGCCGCCATCTTTTGCAAAATATACCGTTTGAGAAGGGAAGGCAAAACCACTGCCGCTTTTGTTTATTACATCCATCATGCGGAGTAATAAATCTTCCTGTACCTCCTGCGAGGCGTCAAAATTACCCACTTCTATATAAGCCAGTATTTCAATATTCCATGAACTTTCCCCCACACCTGTAAACCGCACTTTTGCCGGTTCGGGATTAATCAAAGGGTGGGAGTAGAGTATTGCACGTAATTCAACCAGAAGATAACGTATCTGATCCGGTGAAGTTTCAGTTCTTAAGCCAAACACATGGTTAAACAGGAAACGATCGCGCTGTGAATAATTTTCGATACTGTTAGAAGAGAATTCGCCATTAGGTATGGTTACTATCGTTCTTGCCACTGTGCGCAGTGTTGTAGAGCGCATCCCTATAGACTCTACGGTTCCTTTAATATCTCCCACACGGCAAAAATCTCCCACACGTATTGGCTGATCGGTTATAAGGGCTACGCTTCCTACAAAGTTCTCTACAGTTTTTTGTGCACCTAAAGCCAGCGCAATACCACCAATACCTAATGCTGCCAGCCAGGTGGTAACATCAAAACCTATAGCACCAAGAATAGCTATTACACCTATTATAACAATAGCCATTTTAGCGGTTCTTCTTAAAAATAATATTACGGATATGGCAGATATACGGCCACGCAATGTCATTTTCTCCTTGCTGTAAACGCTTATAAAGTCAGTTAGTTTCCAAAGTAATATTAAAAATGCTACAATGCCTATGGTAACAGTTATATAACTAAACCTTTGACGCACTATAATAGAAATACCTACATGCTGCGATAACGAGACAAAAAGCCAAACCGCCAGATATAATTTTAGCGGTAACGAAAAAGCCTCTATAATGGCTTCCATTTTTTGCGTGCGTGCTTTGGGCCATAATTTTATTAGTAAAAAACTAATGAGTGCAATAATTCCCCATGCCATTAAATAGGAAATAAGCACTAATACTACAACTGCAACCCAGTGGCCTACAGGTACTCCTGCGAGCTTTCTTTCTTTAAGTGCATCCGGCAGTATTCTGTCAAGCAATGTTTGGTCTTCAGTATTTATTGCCGCAATAGCATCTACCGTTTCTGCGGAAAATTGCCATAGCGGCGGATCTTTTTCGCCTGCCTGGTTTTCTACATAAAGGCTTATAGGTTTATCGTCTACTGTAATTGTACCTACAAGGTCTATACCCTGTCCAAGATCATCGTCGGTGCGTCCCGTACTTTTGTTGCTTATTAATGAATAGGGAACAATATCGCCGCTTTGATCGAGTAAACTCTGAAAAGATTTTACTATGCGTTCTCTTTCTTCTTCCTTCCTGAAAGAACGTTTGCTTAATACCAGGTACTGACTTGCCCTAACGTAGTTCTGATCCGCCATAGCCTGAATAAATCCATTAACCGTTCCGCGGGGATTGCGCCTGCCTAAAGAATCCTGCGGGATTTCTTCTGTTGTTTCGGCAGCACTTTTTGTAGCCGTTAACAGTTGTGCATTAACTGTATAAGATGATACCAGTACTATAAGAATACATATAGATTGTATCAGTTTTTTTAAAATATGTCCGGCTTGTAATTGCATAGGTGTGGCATTAGCAGAATGAAATATAAAATTAGAAAAAATATACCAGCCTTATTCCTGTTTTTAACGTTATGTTCTAAAAATAAACCGTTGCCAGTACATATGCAATTGCTTAGCTTTGTATAAACGCCGAAAATTCAAATGAAATACCTTTTCTTTCTTCTTATAACTACTTTTTCTTTTGCACAGCAAACTAATAAGGTAGATTTTATTACCGCTAACGCTGACATTTCTTTTGATGTGCCTCAAAAAAAAGTTATTGGTAAAATGGTTTATTCTTTCAATGTAATTGATAAAAAAACCGATACCATTTTTATTGATGCTCATAACATGCAGTTTAGTAATGTTACTATTAATGGGAAAAAAGCCGGATGGGTAAGTTCTTCTAAAGCATTAAAACTTTATAAGGGGTTTAAGAAAGGGAAAAACAGACTGGAATTTGATTATTCCGTACAGCCAAAACAAACATTGTATTTTGTTAATGATTGTAACGATGTTCAGATATGGACACAGGGGCAGGGTAAATATACCAGCCATTGGCTGCCAAGTTTTGATGATGTAAATGAAAAGGTTATTTTTAATATATCTGCTTCTTTTAATAAAGAATATACTGTTTTATCTAATGGAAAGCTTAAAGATAAATCTATAAAAGGGGCATCTCAAAAGTGGAATTACCAAATGGAAAATCCTATGAGTAGCTACCTTGTTATGCTGGCTATTGGAAAATTTAAAAGATGGGAAATGATTTCGGCTTCAGGGACACCTTTAGAGTTTTATCTAAGAGAAAAAGACAGTGCGGATTTTGCAACCACTTATCGTTATAGCTGGGATATATTTAATTTTTTTGAACAGGAAATAGGTGTAAAATATCCCTGGGGAGTGTATCGTCAGGTTCCCGTACTCGATTTTCTTTATGCAGGAATGGAGAATACTACCTCTACGATTTTTGCTCAGGATTTTGTGGTAGATTCTATAGGATTTAATGACCGTACCTATACCAATGTTAATGCACATGAGCTGGCTCATCAATGGTTTGGCGATCTTGTTACAGCCAAAAGCGGTAAGCATCACTGGCTGCAGGAAGGTTTTGCAACCTATTATGCATTGCTTGCCGAGCAGAAGCTTTTTGGGGAAGATCATTTTAATTACGAAATGTATCAAATGGCAGAACGCTTGCAGCAGGCTTCTAAAACAGATACAATACCTGTATTAAACGAAAAGGCAAGTTCGCTTTCATTTTATCAAAAGGGTGCATGGGCCTTGCACGTGCTTAGAGAAAGAGTAGGCCATGATGCGTTTCAAACTGCTGTAAAATCCTATTTGGAAAAATATGCTTTTAAAAATGTAAATACCGATGAATTTTTGGCAGAGATTAACAAAATTTCATCTTATGACACTAACGACTGGAAAAAACGCTGGCTTGAATCGGGGAGTTTTCAGGTTGATGAGGCTATAGAATTGCTCAAACAAAACGAATTTATGGAATTATATTTTGGAGTAGGAGAACTTCAGAATAATAGTTTTGAAGAAAAGAAAAAGGTTTTTATGCAGATGATGGAATCTAA
This sequence comes from Flavobacterium sp. NRK1, assembly GCF_024054175.1. GTDB lineage: Bacteria > Bacteroidota > Bacteroidia > Flavobacteriales > Flavobacteriaceae > Flavobacterium. Next base: position 3,396,519 of record NZ_JAMXLA010000001.1, on the reverse strand, counting down.
TGCTTTTTATGCACTAAAAGAAGAAGCTATATTTCAGACTGCTGATGTACCTTTTGATGAAAAAGAAGATTTTATACGTCTTGCAATGCAGAATAAAGATACACGCCTGCGTCAGGCAGTTGCAAGAACTGTAACTGTTTTTCCAGAAAGCTTTATACCGGAGTATAAAACTTTTTTATATGATGATTCTTATATAACACGCGAAATTGCAATAAATGTACTTTGCAGAAATTTTCCTGACAGGCAGGATGAATTTTTAGATGCAGGCAAAGACTGGGTAGGCTTTAATGATAAAAACCTACGTATTTTGTGGTTAACGCTCGCATATAAAGCCAAAGGTTATCATGATACTGAAAAGGAAAGTTTTTATGAAGAACTTCAAAGTTATGCAGCTCCCGGTTATGAAAGTACAGTGCGTCTTAATGCATTAGCTAACTTGCTTTATTTAGGTAAACAGGATCCGGTTGTACTGCAAAATCTGGTAAATGCTACACTGCATCATAAATGGCAGTTTGTAAAATTTGGTAAGGATAACATTCGTAAGCTGCTGAAGAAAGAAGGTTACCGACAGCAGTTTGAAAGCCTGTTACCAACATTACCTGAAGCAGAGAAAAAAAGTTTAGAAAAACTTTTGGCAGAATAAGTTATTCCGGTAGTAAATCACAAAACCAGAACTTTGACTTAAAACCTTTAGTATTATATTCCCGCATGATGATTTCACCTTTGGTGAAGTTTACAGGCTTTTTAAAATAAGGCCCATCAAAGCAAAAGGTATGAAACTCGCCATTTTCGCCACATATATCTACATCTTTCGGCAGATCATTAATAAAATCATGATCTATAATGCGGCCTGCAAAAGATTTGTCAAGTTTACTTCCATCAATGCAAACAGTAATGGCTTTAAAACCCAAATCAATAAACTGGCTCATTAGTTTCTTAGTGTCTTTTTTCCATAGGGGAAATACAGTTTTAATACCGAAAGGCTTTAATTGATTTTCACGATAGGTTTTCAGGTCTTCTAAAAAAATATCACCAAATGCAGCATATTCATATCCTTCAGTAAGTAAATTTTCAACTTTGCCTTTCATTATAGTCTCATATTCTGCATTTGTAGGCTGCTCCAATAATTCAATGTTTGTACCCGGAATTCCTACAGCCTGAACCTGTTTTTCTAATAGCTCCTTCCTTAACCCATGCATACTTACACGGTTGTAATGTGAATTAACTGATGTTAATAAATAATCGACACTATAATTTTTGTCCTGCAATAAATAGTATAAAGCAAGAGCACTGTCTTTACCGGAACTCCAGTTGAAATAGGTTTTAAATGTTTTGTTATGCATAAGTTTTTATTCAATAGAAGAAAATACCCATTGTTCATGTGAAGAGGCATCTTCTATTATAAGGTCACTGGCAGACACTTTTATAAACATCCATTGAGCAGGTATATTTTTGAATGTAGTTTTTACACCAGTTTTAGTATTATTTAGTGTCCATTGCCCATTTTCTTTTTTACTACCTAATTGAAGGATGCATTTATTGTTAGGACTGAATTCAATATAACTTCCCGAAAGCATTTCGCCAAAATCTTCTTTTTGCTTTTCGGTAAGGTTAGCGGGAGCAGGACGTTGTTTAAGAAACCATTTTTTTGTAATAATATTTGGGGTAATAACCTGATAATTGGATTTTTCATGAGGGGTTGCTGCCATCTGAGCAGACGGTAGTCCGGCACCGACACGGGACAATATAAGGTAAATTTTTGTATGATCTAATGTAAGCTTATTTTTTTCATAAGCTGTAATAGGGTAGCCATACATTTTACCGTCATTGGTAATAAATTCAATGTTTTTATCTTTTATATCCCATCTTCCTGTTTCAGTAATACCTAAAAGGCTTGACTCATAGCTTTTATCGCTGTTGAGCTTTATTTTCATACTATTCATTAACGGTGTTAATTTTGCTTTAGCTTCCTGAGGTTTCGCTTCAGACTCTTTTACTTCTAAGGAATAGAACTCCCAGTCTCCAATAACATCCTGCACGGTTTGTGCAAAAAATACATTTATATAGAAACAGATAATTAAGGAATAGTATGTTTTTCTCATATTATAAGATATTTACTATAAAAATAATAAATATGTACAAAAAAAGCATCTTCAAGATGCTTTTCGCTTAAAAATATTTATTCACTCCAAAGTCCGGATACTTCATTTTTTAAATGAGCTATACCTACACTGCTCGGACTTTGCTTATCAAAAAGGTTTTTGAGTATCGTTTCACGCAAATCCTGTGCTGTTGCAATAGTAGAATCTGAACTTGTTTTACGTATCATTTGTATTGTTGCATTTTTTGCTGTTGTAACAATGTCCCAGCTTTCAGATGATATGTATATCTGTTGCGAAAGATTATGTTCATATTCAACCTCTATTTGAGATATAAGATATTCTTCATAATCGTGCTTGTTTGAAGATTGGGGAGTAATACGTATAAGCAATTTGGCAGGATTTGTTCTTTCCAGGAATAGCGTCAGCCTTTCATAAGCTTGTAAACGTAGAGGTAAAGCATTTTTTTGTGCTTCTTTATGTATAAGATAGCGTCGTCTTCCTTCTTCATTACTCGTATGCATATTAAAAAAGTAATAGGCAACGCCTCCGGTTATCAGAGCCGGTAGTGTATAAAAGGCAAGTTCAATAATTTTGTCAGCGTTCATAAGTTATAATTATGGTGTTTTTTAAGATATAACGTCACAGAGACATACTAATTGTAAAAAGCGAAAATAAGGAAATAAGTTTTTCCTGTAATGCGCTATTCAAATAATTTGCAATTATATTTAATGTATTAAAAAAACAATGATGAACAAAAGGGTAATGTATTTAATTATTTGTTGTTTAACAATTTTAACAGGACTGCTTGTAAGATTGAAAAAAGCATGGTTCCCCGATATTGTGAATTTGTATCTGGGAGATATATTATATGCTTTTATGATGTTTTACATAGTTAGTTTTATTGTTGTACATAAAAACAAATACACGAGAGCATATATGGCTCTATTTATCTGCTTTAGTATAGAGTTTTTACAGTTATATAATTCTGAATGGATTGTTGTTGTAAGACAAACATTACCGGGTAAACTTATATTAGGTTCAGGCTTTTTATGGAGTGACCTATTAGCATATATCATAGGCGTAGTTGCAGCATTTATTTTTGAAAATTTTATGCTTTCCCGAACTAAAATGACTAAAGGTAATGTCACTTAAAATGTCTATTTTTGCGTAGTAAATTGCAAAAATGGATATTCACAGTTATATAAGCCAGTTAAATGAAGCCCAGCAGGCACCAACGCTGCAAAAAGATGGTCCGATGATCGTTATAGCAGGTGCAGGTTCGGGAAAAACAAGGGTACTAACCATACGTATTGCTTACTTGATGAGTCAGGGAGTAGATGCTTTTAATATTCTTGCGCTAACCTTTACCAATAAGGCAGCAAAAGAAATGAAAAAACGTATAGCAGATATAGTAGGTAACTCTGAAGCTAAAAATCTATGGATGGGTACATTTCACTCTATTTTTGCTAAAATTCTTCGATTTGAGGCCGATAAACTTGGCTACCCGTCTAACTTTACAATTTATGATACTCAGGACAGCGTTAGGCTTATAAGTGCAATAATTAAAGAAAAACAGCTTGACAAAGATGTATATAAACCGAAACAGGTTTTAGGCAGAATATCAAGTTATAAAAACAGCCTTATTACTGTTAAGGCATATTTTAATAATCCGGAACTTCAGGAAGCTGATGCAATGTCTAAAAAGCCACGTTTGGGCGAAATTTATGAAGCCTACGTAGAACGATGCTTTAAGTCGGGGGCAATGGATTTTGACGATCTTTTATTACGAACCAATGAGCTGCTTACCCGTTTTCCGGATGTATTGATGAAGTACCAGGACAGGTTTAGGTATATACTTGTAGATGAGTATCAGGATACCAACCATTCACAGTATCTTATTGTTCGTGCTTTGTCAGACAGATTTCAGAATATTTGCGTGGTAGGAGATGATGCACAGAGTATTTATGCCTTTAGGGGGGCTAATATTAATAATATCCTTAATTTTCAGAAGGATTATGATAATGTACAAATGTACCGTCTTGAACAAAATTACCGTTCAAGTAAAAATATAGTAGAAGCTGCAAATGCTATTATAGATAAAAATAAAACCAAGCTTGATAAAGTAGTCTGGACATCTAATGATGAAGGGCCAAAAATAAAAGTGCACCGCAGTCTTACCGATGGAGAAGAAGGCCGTTTTGTAGCCAGTACTATATTTGAGCAAAAAATGCAAAACCAGTTAAATAACGGAAGTTTTGCTATTTTGTACCGTACCAATGCACAGTCGCGTGCTATGGAAGATGCACTGCGTAAAAGAGATATTCCGTACCGTATTTATGGAGGACTATCCTTTTATCAAAGAAAAGAAATTAAAGATGTGCTTGCTTATTTAAGGATGATTATTAATCCTAAAGATGAAGAGGCATTGATGCGTATTATAAATTACCCTGCAAGGGGAATTGGTAACAGTACCATTGAAAAGCTTACTGTAGCTGCTAATCATTACGGTCGTTCTGTTTTTGAAGTTATGGAGAACATAGACCGCATAGATCTTAAACTTACCAGTGGTACAAAAAATAAACTGCAGGATTTTGTAACCATGATAAAGAGTTTTCAGATTCTTAATCAGGATCATGATGCTTTTTATCTTGCTGAACTTGTAACGAAAAAAACCGGGCTTATACAGGAGCTTAAGAAAGACGCCACACCTGAAGGTATTGCCCGTATAGAGAATATAGAAGAGCTGCTAAATGGTATGCGCGACTTTATTGAAGGACAAAAAGAGGTAGATGGTGCCCGTGGTGCACTGTCAGAATTTTTGGAAGATGTTGCCCTTGCTACAGATCTTGATAAAGATACCGGAGATGATGACCGTGTTGCACTAATGACGATTCACCTTGCTAAAGGCCTTGAGTTTCCATATGTATTTATTGTAGGTATGGAAGAAGACCTGTTTCCAAGCGCAATGAGCCTTAACACACGTAGTGAGCTTGAAGAGGAGCGGAGGTTATTTTACGTTGCTCTTACACGAGCGGAACATCAGGCTTATTTAACCTATGCTCAGTCGCGTTACCGCTGGGGTAAACTTGTAGATAGCGAACCTTCCCGATTTATTGAAGAAATAACAGATAAATTCCTGGAATATCTAACTCCGGCAGAGAGTAATTATCGTTATAAGCCGATGATCAATTCAGATATTTTTGGAGATATAGATAAATCAAAATTGAGGCAAACTAAGCCTATCAATACAGCACCGCCAAAATGGGTTACAGATAATGATCCTAAACCCGATTTGCCTATTAGAAAATTGAAACCAATGTCAGGTAATGCTCCTGTTTCATCGGGTGCCGCAATGCCGGATACTAAACTTATTGTTGGAAATGTTGTAATGCATGAACGCTTTGGCAGGGGTAAAGTACTTAATCTCGAGGGTGTAGGAGCCGACAAAAAGGCCGAAATTCAGTTTGAAGTAGGCGGTATTAAAAAATTACTGCTGAGGTTTGCTAAACTTGATATATTGGAATAATTGCTAATCGCATTGTATATATGTGCCTTGCTGCTTAAGCTTAGTCACTATTTCAGTATCATCGCTTAAGTTTACAAATTCAAATTTTGTGTGCGAATAAAAATAATTATAAACCTCTTTTTTAAGATCATATTTTTTATCCATATCATTTGCATCCAAGCCAATATAAATGGTAGGTGTTTCAGAATCTATATATAATCCGGCTATGGGGTTAGATGTAAATCTGCCTCTTTTTTGAGAGTGTTTTTTTAGACATTTAGTAAGCTCCCTAAAAGATGACTTATCAACAGGAATGAATAATGTAGCAACGGTTTTTATTACTACCAGCCTTTGCTCAAAATCTTCTCTGGTGAGGTTTTCATATACGTCTTCTGTAACGTTGTTTCCCTTTTTATTATTTGCAACAACTTTATAAACATATACAGGACCAAAAGGTAAACCCCACCATCCCCACAAAAGTGTTATTAAATTATATTTTCTATAATATCTTTTATGGTCTCCTTTTTTAACGAAATAGATTTTTGAAGGAGCTCGTCCGGGAGCAATAATAGGCCTTGGTACCACATATTCATAAAATACAAATTTGGCACCATTATCTCTTTCAAGCATAATGCTTTCAAAAGTTTCATCTTTCGGGATTTTTAATTTGTATTTATGTATTCTCATAAGGTGGTGAATAGAAGCAGAACAAACCAATACTCACAAATATATATAATTGCATTTACTTTTATTTTAAAATTTTATAGTTAATAGTAAATATGTGTTAATAAGGTAAAGATTGATAGTGTAAATTTGTAACTTTAATAGTGTTAATGAATAAGGCGATTCAAATTTAGAATCTTGCCTGAAGATGAAATTTAATTATGGCTCAATTTATAAAGATATACCCCGAAAATCCTAACGAAAAGGAAATTGCACGAGTTGTAAAAATATTACGGGATGGTGGATTAATAATATATCCTACAGATACAGTATATGGGCTTGGGTGTGATATTACAAATACTAAAGCGCTTGAAAAAATTGCAAGGATAAAAGGTATAAAACTGGATAAGGCTAATTTTTCCTTTGTATGCAGTGATTTAAGTAATATTTCCGACTATGTGAAACAAATAGATACTTCTACTTTTAAAATACTTAAAAGATCATTGCCGGGACCCTATACTTTTATTTTACCGGGTAATAATAACCTACCTAAAGAATTTAAAAAGAAAACAACTGTTGGTATTCGTGTACCTGATAATAATATAGCGCTAGAAATAGTACGTCAGTTAGGAAATCCTATTGTTTCAACATCTATTCATGATGAAGATGAGGTACTTGAATATAGTACTGATCCTGAACTTATATTCGAAAAATGGCAAAATCGTGTTGATGCTGTTATAGATGGGGGTTATGGAGATAATACAGCATCAACCATAATTGATCTTTCGGGTGATGAACCGGTAGTAATAAGGGAGGGTAAAGGAGATATTGATATTTTTTAGCATGCTGCCTGTCATTCTGACAAAGAATCTATTTGTATTATAAGATTCTTCACTTCATTGGATTACGTTTAGAATGATAAAATAAAATAATTAAAGCTCCCAAAGGGAGCTTTAATTTGATATAAAAAAAAATTGAATTACGAATTCTCTGTCTTTAATAAACTAATGATCTGTTCAGCAAGTTCAGTCCCGATACGATCCTGAGCTTCCAGGGTTGCAGCACCTATATGTGGCGTAAGTGATACTTTAGGATTCATTAATACCTGAATTGCAGGTTTAGGTTCTTCCTCAAAAACATCAAGTCCTGCAAAAGCAACTTTACCGGAATCAAGAGCATCTATAAGGGCAACTTCATCTACAACACCGCCACGTGAAGCATTTATTATACCTACACCGTCTTTCATAGCTTCAAATTGCGCTGCTCCTATTACATAACCATTGTCCTGTGCAGGTACGTGAAGTGTTACAAAATCAGAATGTTTTAATATATCCTCAATAGGTTCAGTAGGTATAGCTACATTAATAAACTGTCCATTATAAAAATCAACGCGTATTTCTGCGCTGTGTTCAAATTTATCTGAAGCAATAACACGCATGCCTAAACCAAGTGCTATTCTTGCCACAGAGCGGCCTATACGACCAAAACCGATAATACCTAACGTTTTTCCACGAAGTTCTATACCGTTAGCATAGGCTTTTTTAAGACCGTCAAAATTAGTATCTCCTTCAAGAGGCATATTTCTGTTGGAATCATAAAGAAAACGAACCCCGCTAAATAAGTGTGCAAATACAAGTTCTGCTACAGAGTCTGAAGACGAAGCCGGAGTGTTAATAACATGAATACCTTTTTCACGGGCATAATCTACATCAATATTATCCATACCAACACCGCCGCGCCCAATAATTTTAAGACCCGGACAGGTATCTATAATATCTTTACGTACTTTAGTAGCACTGCGTACTAATAATACACTAATATTATTTGCATTAATATAATTGGCAACCTGTTCCTGTGCTACTTTTGTTGTTATAACTTCAAATCCGCCATCTTCAAGAGCTGTTACACCGCTTTTAGATATACCGTCATTTGCTAATACTTTCATTTTCTTCATTTAAAATTTAAGGATGGATGAACTTAAAGTTTCCAACCATATTATATTCAGTTAGTTATTTAGTTAGTTATTTAGTTAGTTATTTAGTTAGTTAGTTAGTTAGTGAAGCGACTTAGTGTCCCACTACTGCAGAACAGTTTTTTCTAATTCCTGCATTGCATCTACTAAAACCTGTACGCTTTTTATTGGCATTGCATTATATATAGATGCGCGATAACCACCTACAGAACGATGCCCGTTAAGGCCGCTTATACCTTTAGCTTTCCATATTTTATCAAACTGCTCTGTATGTGTTTCATCTTTTAGTAAAAATGTAACATTCATTTTAGAACGGTCTTCCGGTTTTGCAGTGCCTTTAAATAACGGGTTACGGTCTATTTCATTATAAAGGAGCTTGGCTTTTGCATCATTTTTCTTTTCCATTGCAGCTATCCCGCCATTATTTTTTAACCATTGTAAAGTAAGGTAAGAAGTATAAACAGCAAATACTGAAGGAGTATTATACATACTTTCTTTGTCTATATGCTGCTTATAATCAAGTATTGAAGGTATTTGTCTGCCTGTTTTACCAAGAATTTCTTCTCTAATTACAATTAGTGTGGTACCGGCAGGTCCCATATTTTTTTGTGCTCCGGCATAGATAATGTCAAATTTTGAAAAGTCAAGCTGGCGTGAAAAAATATCAGAACTCATATCACATACAACAGGTATTCCTATTTCAGGAAAACTATGCATTTGCGTTCCGAATATGGTATTGTTGCTTGTGCAGTGAAAATAGTCTGCATCAGCAGGAATTGCATAATCTTTTGGTATATAAGTATAATTATCAGGTTTAGATGATGCTACAACAACTGTATCGCCAAATTGTCTGGCTTCTTTTATAGCACCAGCAGCCCATGTTCCTGTGTCAAGGTAAGCTGCTTTGCCATGTTGCGTCATAAGGTTATAGGGAACTCTTAAGAATTCAAGACTTGCTCCTCCGGAAAGAAAAAGTGCCTGATAGCCTTTACTTGTAAGTCCTAAAAGTTCTAATGCCAGGGCGCGGGCTTCTTCCATTACCGCTACAAAATCTTTGCTTCGGTGAGAAATTTCAAGTAAGGAAAGGCCTGAGTTATTGAATTCTAATACAGCCTGTGCAGCTTTTTCGAAAACTTCCTGAGGCAGGATAGATGGTCCTGCGCTGAAATTATGTTTTTTCATGGAATGAGATGAATTTTGGTATTGCAAATTTCCTAATTAAAGCCCGAATAACAGCAAGAAAAATTATAAATAATTCTGCTATATTTTTGATAAAAATGCAATTGTATCTACATTATCGGCGTAATCTAACAATCCTGGTTTTTGAGTTTGACCAAAAGGAATACTATCTGGAGTTAAATTATTACTCACAACACACTGAAGCTGTTCATGATCATCTTCCAGCTTTTGCTTTAAAGTATTTAAATCCTCATAAAACTCATAAAATACGCTGGAGATAGGGGAGGCATACCCGGAATCTTCTTTTATAGTAAGAAATTCATTATCAAGTAATTTAAAATTACTCATTAAAAAAACAGCTTTATTATAATCATAATTGTTAGCGTATTTTTCATAATGAATAACATCTTTATATTCATACATTGCTTCAAAAAAATCCTTGAAGTCATATCCTTTCGGTACAAATAATTTAGAAACATTACGGCAGCCTAAACCAAAATAACGGAAAATATCTTCTCCAAGTCCTATTAAGTCTTCTTTGGTTTCATTACCCGTAAGTATGGCTGCTGAATTTCTGTTTTTACGAATAATGGAAGGTTTGTTTTGAAAGTAATATTCAAAGTAACGGGCAGTATTATTACTTCCGGTAGCTATAACGGCATCAAAATTTTCAAGCTTACCCTCAGTAAAAAATATAAAATCTTTAAATTCAGGCTCAGTTGCGATAAGGTATTTTGATAGGAATGGCAATAAATGCTGATCGTTGCCTGATGTTTTTATTAATGCTTTATGACCGGTTATAAGTACCGATAAAAAGTCATGAAAACCGACCAATGGTATATTTCCTGCCAGTACCAGCCCAACAGTTTTAGGCTCTATATTATCTAAAGTATAATTTCTTAACCAGTTGTCAAGGTTTTCAGGTGTTAAAGCTTCCGCCCATGATTGAAGGGCAAAAATAACCTGTTCTTCAGTATACCAGCCATTATGTGATTTAGATTGCTGTATCAAATCCAGCATTTTGCTGAAAAAATTATCATTATGTAGCACATCATTTTTTGGCTGGCTGTTATCCAGATGAAACTGGCTCAAAAACTTTCCAAGCTCAATAAAAGCGTTTTTTCTTTTCGTTAACGTCATTATGTTTGCGTATGAATGGATTTGCATGTAATTTTGTTGCAAATTTAAGCTTTTAAATACTAAGATACGCTATGGCAATCATTATAACAGACGAATGTATTAACTGTGGGGCCTGTGAGCCTGAATGTCCAAATACGGCTATATATGAAGGAGCCGATGACTGGAGGTATAAAGATGGTACCAGCCTTCGTGGCAGGGTTGTATTACCATCCGGAGAAGAAGTAGACAGCGAAGAGCCACGCACTCCTATATCAGATGATATTTATTATATAGTGCCTGATAAATGTACAGAATGTAAAGGTTTTCATGATGAGCCTCAATGTGCAGCAGTTTGCCCGGTAGATTGTTGTGTGCCCGACGATAACCATGTTGAGAGTGAAGAAACGCTGCTTAACAGGCAGGCTTTTTTACACGGAGATGAATAAACATAAAAAAATCCTGAGTTTAAACTCAGGATTTTTTATTTTCATAGCAATTGTATTTTTATTCAGCTTTTTTATAAGTTTCTACAGTAATACCATCTGCATTTTCATCATAAGTTTCAACTACAAAATTCCCATCAGCATCAAAATAACCAACAGATGTTCTGTCTTTTGTTTTATAAATGTAGTTGTTGTTAGACGTTTTTCTAAGTACTCCATAGCTTACATTGTCCGGTGAGGCTATTTTGTATCCCATTTTATCACTTACAAACTGATATCTTTCGCCATTCATGGTATAAAAAGATGAACGGTTTATTTGTGTTGGTACGCCATCACCTGAAACTGTAGTAGTGGCTGTAACCTTTACAGGAGTTGGTTTTACATCTTTATTTAGTTTTTTAGATTCGGCATCTTTTAATTCTATATCCTGTTTAGCCGCTCTTTTTTCAGTTTTGGTAAGTGTTTTTGGACTTGATCCGTCATTAACAGTCACTTTAGTTGTCTTTGTTTCTTCCGTGACGTTCTTATTAACCTGCGCATTAAGCGATAAGCTTAAAGCAAGCATTATAATTACTGCAATATTTTTCATGACTTTTGTTATTTTAGATTATTACTCATAACAAAATTACAGCCTGTATGTTAAACAAGTTTGTATAAAAACATAAAGTATTGGTAAAGTTAAGTTTGTGATATTACCCTTCATTATAGTTGGGCTTTAGACTTTACAACTTTGGGCTTTAGACTTTAGACTAAAAATTATATATTTGCACCCTCAAAAAAAGCCAATTCATGAAAGCAGGTATAGTAGGATTACCAAACGTAGGTAAATCGACACTTTTTAATTGTTTGTCTAATGCTAAAGCACAGAGCGCTAACTTTCCGTTTTGTACTATTGAGCCTAATATAGGTGTGGTAAACGTACCAGACCCGAGGCTCGAAAAACTGGAAGAGCTGGTTAAACCGGAGCGTGTGCAGCCTGCAACTGTTGATATTGTAGATATTGCCGGACTTGTAAAAGGAGCAAGTAAGGGGGAGGGACTTGGTAACCAGTTTTTAGGTAATATCAGGGAATGTAATGCTATCATTCACGTATTACGTTGTTTTGATAATGATAATATTGTTCACGTTGATGGGAGTGTAAACCCAATCCGTGATAAAGAAACGATAGATATTGAACTTCAGCTTAAAGATCTTGAAACAGTAGAAAAACGCCTGGAAAAGGCTAAAAAAACTGCTAAAACAGGTAATAAGGAAGCTCAGGTAGAAGCAGGATTGTTAGAAAGAATAAAAGATGCATTGTTACAGGCAAAATCTGCAAGAACAGTTGTGCCTCAAAATCACGATGAAGAAGAGTTGATGGATAGCTTTCAGCTTATCACTACTAAACCTGTATTGTATGTTTGTAATGTAGATGAAAGTGCTGCTGCAACCGGTAACAAATATGTAGATCAGGTTCGTGAACTTGTGAAAGATGAAAATGCAGAAGTAATGTTTCTTGCTGTAGGTACTGAAGCAGATATTACTGAGCTTGAAACCTATGAAGAGCGTAAGATGTTTCTTGAAGACCTTGGCCTTACAGAACCGGGAGCTTCTTCACTGATAAGGTCTGCGTATAAGCTATTAAACTTACAAACGTATTTTACAGCAGGTGTTAAAGAAGTTCGTGCATGGACAATTAATATTGGTGACACTGCACCACAGGCAGCAGGTGTTATACATACTGATTTTGAAAAAGGATTTATTCGTGCAGAGGTTATCGCTTATAATGACTACGTTACTTTTGGTACAGAAGCTAAAGTAAAAGAGGCAGGTAAACTTCGCGTAGAAGGAAAAGAATATATAGTTAAAGATGGTGATGTAATGCACTTTAGATTTAACGTGTAAATTTTTTATACTGAATACTGATATATTAAAGCCCTGCAAAATTGTAGGGCTTTTTTATTAATAATTAGTATTTTTATCTTTTAACCAACAAATAACTTATGAAAATATTAGCCTTTGGTGGAAGCAGCAGTAGAAATTCGATTAATAAGAAGCTTGCTACCTATGCTGCATCTCTTTTTAATGCCGATGAAATTGAAATACTTGACTTGAATGATTATGAATTACCATTGTTTAGTGTTGATCGTGAAAAGTTAATAGGACAACCTCCTATTGCTAAGGATTTTTACGAGAAAATTGAGTGGGCTGATGTATTGGTTATTTCCGTTGCTGAGCACAACGGAGGTATGACGGCTGCTTTTAAAAATATATATGACTGGGCATCACGTCAAAAGAAATTGGTTTTCAATAATACGCCAATGCTCTTGCTATCTGCTTCACCTGGCAAAAGAGGTGGTGCCAGTGCGCTGGAAGCAGCTCAGATAAGTATGAAATGGTATGGAGGTAATATTAAAGCTACTTTTTCCTTACCTTCATTTAAAGAGAATTTTGATGAAAGTAGAGGTAATATATCAAATAAAGAACTTGATAATGCGTTAAAGGAAATTATACGCAATTTCGAGTATGAATAATAAACTCAAACAGGTTTTAAAATTCTCAGGCAGACTCGTGCTTGGTATATTGCTATTTCTTGTTGTGTATGTTATCGCAATACTTATTCTGTCACATATAACTGTAAATTCTAATCCTGAAAAGGGTGATGATGTAACTATATACATTAACTCCAACGGTGTACATACTGATATACTTGTTCCTGTTAAGAATGAGGTAAAAGACTGGACGAAAGAAATCTTATACGAACAGACTACATCTAAAGATAGTCTTATGCGTTATGTAGCCTTTGGTTGGGGAGATAAAGGTTTTTATTTAGAAACGCCTGAATGGAGTGATTTAAAAGCTAGTACGGCCGCTAAAGCAGCTTTTTACATGGGTACATCTGCCATGCACACCCGCTTTTATAATACTGTTGTTGAAGATAATGATTGTGTAAAGGTTACTATAAGTAAAAAAGACTACCAGGATATGGTAAAGTATATTGAAGATAGTTTTCTTTTGGATAAAGATGACCATGTACAATGGATAGCTAACCGTAGCTATGGCAAGTATGATGCTTTTTATGAAGGCAAAGGAAGGTATAGCTTATTTTATACCTGTAATACCTGGGCTAATAATTGCCTGAAGGCGGGACATCAAAAAGCGGCTTTATGGACAGTTTACGATAAAGGAATTTTTTGTCATTATGAGTAGTGAAGTTCATTTTGTAAATACTTTGTTACTCTCTGATTTCTATATGTCAAAATTGGCAAGATTCTTGAATATTATCTCATTATGAGAAATATAACTAAAACATTCAATCTCTTTCTTTTACTGTTTTTGTTCTTGGATTTTTCGGCGCAAGCCCAGGATTATGCAAAAGTGGATAATATTGTAAAAACATATGCGGGATCTTTTTCATCTACTGATAAGCTGGCTGAACGGATAGCTAAAGATTTTACCCGTGATGATGAAAAAGCACGTGCTGTCTTTACATGGATTGCAACTAATATTAAATATGATTATGCTGCTTATGGTGTTAATGAACGCCCTGTAGCTTACTCTTTTAGAACTCAGGAAGAAAAAGAGCTTAAGCAAAAAGCAATGAAGCAGGAGTTAGCTCAAAAGACTTTAAAATCAAAAAAAGGTGTGTGTCAGGGATATTCTACTTTATTTGCTGTAGTTGCAGATAAATTGGGTTTGGAAGCTGTAATAATTCCGGGATCATCTAAGTCTCATCCTGCTCACATTGGTAAAGCGCCGGTAGCAAGTGATCATGCATGGAATGCAGTTAAAATAAGAGGTGAGTGGAAGTTACTGGATGCAACCTTTGCGGCAGGTACTGTTGTAGGAGAGAAACCTGAATTTGTATTTAAATTTAATGATAAATACTTTTTCAGTGATCCGGATGTCTTCTTTTTAAACCATTTTCCTGATGATAAAAAATGGTTATTAACAGATAAAACGGAACAGGATTTTGCAAATCTGCCATTGTATTATGGCAATTATCTTTTAGGAGACTATGAGTTTATAACTCCTAAAGAGGGCATTTTTAAAGCTGCTTCTTCTGAAAATATTGTTTTTAAAATAAAAAATCTGCAGCCTGGCGATAACATATTTTATGCATTTAGCAGGGACAGGATTTTTAAAGAGGTAAATCCTGATAAAAAAGGTGATATTGCTACGTTTAGTATTCCTTTAAACAGTAAATCTGTAGGAACATTAACAATCTATATTAATCAAAAGTCCGTTGCGTCTTACAAGATAAATAAAGCATAAAATGTAATTAAACAGACTTTCTCTCAGTATTGATAAGTTTCTGTCTTACGGCTTTCTTTTTTTCCGCAGAAATGCTACATTAGCAGAAAATCCATAAATTTTATGCTGGAGCAGAATCAGTACACTGAAGATAACATCCGTTCACTCGACTGGAAGGAACATATCCGTATGCGTCCGGGTATGTACATCGGTAAGCTGGGGGATGGTTCATCTCCTGATGATGGTATCTATATCCTTATAAAAGAGGTTATTGATAACTCTATTGATGAGTTTGTTATGGGTACCGGAAAAACTATTGAAGTTACCCTTAAAGATAAAACCGTAAGTGTTCGCGACTTTGGCCGTGGTATTCCCCTGGGTAAAGTTGTAGATGTAGTATCTAAAATGAATACCGGTGGTAAATACGATTCAAAAGCATTTAAAAAGTCAGTAGGTCTTAACGGTGTCGGTACAAAGGCGGTAAATGCATTGTCTAACTATTTCCGTGTAGAGTCTGTAAGGGATGGCCTTATAAAAGCTGCCGAATTTTCAGCAGGTAATCTTACAAGTGAAGAAGAACAGACTGAAACCAGCAAGCGTAAAGGAACAAAAGTAACCTTTACGGCTGATGAAGCTATTTTTAAAAACTATAAATACCGTAATGAGTATATTATTAAAATGCTCAAAAATTATTGTTACCTGAATACAGGGCTTACAATAATTTATAACGGTGAAAAATACTTTAGCGAAGACGGACTTAAAGACCTGCTCGCCGAAACCATTAGCGAAGATGACAGGATATATCCTATTATCCATCTTAAAGATGAGGATATTGAAATAGCTATGACTCACAGTAAAACGCAATATAGTGAGGAGTACTATTCTTTCGTTAACGGACAGAATACAACACAGGGAGGTACTCACTTAGGGGCTTTCCGTGAGGCTATAGTTAGAACTATAAAAGAGTTTTATAATAAAAACTTTGAAGCATCTGATATTCGTAAGTCAATTGTCAGTGCCATAAGTATCAAGGTTGAGGAACCTGTTTTTGAATCACAGACCAAAACGAAACTCGGCTCCACAGATATGGGCCCGGATGCACCCACAGTGCGTACATTTGTTAATGATTTTATCAAGAATAAGCTCGACAACTTTTTACACCGTAATCCTGAAGTAGCCGATTTACTGCTTAAAAAAATATTACAGGCAGAACGCGAGCGTAAAGAACTTTCAGGTATTCGTAAGCTGGCAAGGGACAGAGCTAAAAAAGCATCACTTCATAATAAGAAGCTTAGAGACTGTAGGGTGCATCTTACTGATGCGAAAAATCCGCGAAGCCTTGAAAGTACATTATTTATTACGGAGGGAGATTCAGCTTCGGGTTCTATTACCAAATCGAGGGATGTAAATACACAGGCAGTATTCAGTCTTAGAGGTAAGCCATTAAACTCTTATGGCATGAGCAAGAAGATTGTTTACGAAAATGAAGAATTCAATCTTTTGCAGGCTGCGCTTGATATAGAGGAAGAAATGGAAAACCTGCGTTACAATAATATTGTAATAGCTACCGATGCCGATGTTGATGGTATGCACATCCGTCTGCTGTTGATTACTTTTTTCCTGCAGTTTTTCCCTGAACTTATAAAAGAAAACCATCTTTATATTTTGCAGACCCCTCTTTTCAGGGTGCGAAATAAGAAAGAAACTATATATTGTTATTCTGACGAAGAACGCAGGGATGCTATAGAAAAACTGAAAGGTAAACCGGAAATAACCCGATTTAAAGGTTTGGGAGAAATATCACCTGATGAGTTTAAACACTTTATAGGTCAGGACATTCGTCTTGACCCTGTTTTAATGGATAAAGCTACTTCTATCGAGACTCTACTTGAATTTTATATGGGTAAGAACACACCTGACAGGCAGGAGTTTATTATCAATAACCTAAAGGTTGAGCTTGATGTAATCGAATAATGAATAGCGGTAAAAAATAAAAAAAATAATTTCACAATATATTCGGAAGGTTAATACATGGACGAAGAAAATTTTGAGCCTTTAAACGAAGGAGAACATTTTTACGATAAGGAAGGAAATCCGGACTCTGGCGATACTATTACCAAGGTAACAGGTATGTACAAAGACTGGTTTCTTGATTATGCGTCTTACGTTATCCTTGAGCGTGCTGTACCTGCCATAGAAGATGGTTTTAAACCGGTTCAGCGCAGGATTATGCATTCACTTAAGGAGCTTGACGATGGCCGTTATAATAAAGTTGCTAACGTAGTAGGGCACACAATGCAGTACCACCCGCATGGTGATGCTAGTATTGGTGATGCGATGGTGCAAATAGGGCAAAAAGACCTCCTTATTGACACACAGGGTAACTGGGGTAATATACTTACGGGTGACGGAGCTGCAGCATCCCGTTATATTGAAGCGCGTCTTTCTAAGTTTGCTTTGGAGGTACTCTATAGCCCTAAAATTACACCGTGGCAATCCTCATACGATGGAAGGCGTAATGAGCCTATAAACCTTCCGGTTAAATTTCCATTATTGTTAGCTCAGGGTGCCGAAGGTATTGCTGTAGGTTTATCAACAAAAGTACTTCCGCATAACTTTAATGAGCTGATTGATGCTTCCATAAAAATATTAAAAAACAAACCTTTTACGCTTTATCCTGATTTTCCTACTGCTGGTATAGCTGATGTATCAGCTTATAATGATGGTATGCGTGGCGGCAGGATAAGGGTTCGTGCAAAAATAGCCCAGCTTGATAAAAGTACTTTGGTTATTACGCAGATACCTTTTAGTACTAACACTACTACTTTAATAGACAGTATTCTTAAAGCTAACGAAAAAGGCAAAATAAAGATCCGTAAGATTGAAGACAATACTGCGGCTGATGTAGAAATATTAATACATCTGCCAACAGGAGTTTCTCCGGATAAAACTATTGATGCATTGTTTGCATTTACCGCCTGTGAAACCTCAGTAGCACCGCTTGGCTGTGTTATTGAAAATCATAAGCCCCTTTTTATTGGTGTAAGTGATATGCTTAAAATATCAACGCACCGAACTGTAGATCTCTTAAAACGGGAATTAGAGATTCAACTTGATGAACTGGAAGAACAATGGCATTTTCAGTCATTGGAAAGAATATTTATAGAAAACAGGATATATCGCCTTATTGAAGAAGAAGAGACCTGGGAAGGAGTTATAAAGGCTATTGATGAAGGGTTAAAACCTTATACAAAACATTTAAGGCGTGCCGTTACTGAAGATGATATTGTAAGACTGACCGAAATACGAATTAAGCGTATCTCAAAATTTGATATCGATAAGGCACAGGAAAAGATTGAAGCACTTGAGGGAGAAATAGAGCAGGTAAAACATCATCTTGATAATATTATAGATTTTACTATTGCTTATTTTCAGGGCCTTAAAGACAGGTACGGAAAAGGGCGGGAACGTAAAACTGAACTTAGAAGCTTTGATAATATAGAAGCTACCAAAGTAGTGCTGCGTAATACTAAACTTTACGTCAACAGAGAAGAAGGTTTTGTAGGTACAGGCCTTAAAAAAGATGAATATGTAGCAGACTGTTCTGACATTGATGATGTAATTGTTTTTCTGCGAAATGGCAGTATGATGATTACCAAAGTTGATGTCAAGACATTTGTTGGTAAAGACATCATTCATGTGGCTGTTTTTGACAAAAATGATAAACGTACCATTTACAATATGATTTATCGTGATGGTAAATCGGGGCCCTCTTATATTAAAAGGTTTAATGTATCTGGTGTTACCCGCGATAAGATATATGATCTTACTGCTGGTACAAAAGATTCTATGGTATTGTATTTCTCCTGTAACCCAAATGGTGAAGCAGAAGTAATTACCGTATTGCTTCGTCAGGTTGGCAGTGTTAAAAAGCTTAAATTCGATCTTGATTTTGCTGCTATGGCAATTAAAGGCCGAAGTTCAAGAGGTAATACTGTAACCAAATATCCTATAAAAAAAATAGAGCTTAAAGAGAAGGGTATTTCTACACTTAAGCCAAGAAGAGTTTGGTTTGATGATACAGTTCAGCGCCTTAATGTAGACGGCAGGGGAGAACTGCTTGGTGAATTCAGGCCCAATGACAGGCTGCTTATTATAAATCAGTCGGGTAAAGTAAAAACCATTATTCCTGAACTTACAACCCATTTTGATGAAGGTATGATAGTGTTGGAAAAATGGATGCCTAATAAGCCAATATCTGCTATTTATTTTGATGGTGAAAAAGAACGCTATTTTATAAAACGTTTTCTGGTTGAGAATGAAAATAAAGAAGAAACATTTATTACAGAAAATCCAAAATCGCAATTAGAGATAGTATCTACTGATTATCGTCCTGTAGCAGAACTTGTATTTGCCAAAGTAAAAGGAGTGCAAAAAGAAAATCAGATAATTGATATGGAAGATTTTATTGCAGTAAAAGGTATAAAAGCGCTTGGCAACCAACTCACAGCTGATAAATTAAAACAGGTTAATCTTTTAGAGCCATTGCCATATGATCCACCGGTTGAAGAAATTCCTGAAGAAATGGAAGTATCAGGAGAAACGGAAATAACTGATGATGGAAATTTAACACTGGATGATGATGGTCAGATAACACTATCATTAGATTAAACAAAAACTCACGCCACGCGTGAGTTTTTGTTTGTTATTATATTATTTAATATAAATTGTTTTTACATTCACAAATTCTTTTATACCATTTTCTGCAAGCTCCCTTCCATAGCCGGAGTGTTTAACTCCACCAAATGGTAAGGCAGGGTCGGATTTTACCATAGCATTAATAAATACAGCCCCTTCTTCAAACAAAGGAATTTTACTTTTAATTCCTTCAATATCTTCAGTAAATATTGTTACACCAAGGCCGAAGCTGGTTTTATTACTTAATGCAGCCGCTTCTTCAAATGTGGAAAAAGACATCACAGGAACTGCCGGGCCAAATACTTCTTCATTAAATACAGGCATATCTGTAGTTACATCTGTCAAAATTGTAGGCTCGTAAAAAGCCTCTTTTCTTTTACCTCCAGTAATAATTTTAGCCCCCATCTTAACCGATCTGTTTACCTGCTTTTCTACATCTTCTGCCAGGTCTATGCGGGCTAAAGGTCCAATTTCAGTTTCTTCAAGCATAGGATCTCCCATTTTTAATGCTTCTACCTTTTCTTTAAATTTATTTACGAAGGTTTTAAAAAGTGATTGATGTACAAAAAATCGTTTGGCGGCTATACAGCTTTGTCCTGTATTTTGCATACGGGCATTTACAGCGATAGGGATTGCTTTTTCAAGGTCGGCATCTTCACACACTATAAAAGCATTGCTTCCTCCAAGTTCCAATACTGCTTTTTTAATTTGTTTTGCTGCTGCAGATGCCACCGATGCACCTGCTTTTTCACTGCCTGTAAGTGATACTGCTTTTATTATAGGGTTATTTATCACACTTTCTACCTGATCACTGGAAATCATAAGATTTTGATATACTCCCTTTGGAAATCCAGCCTCAATAAAAATATCTTCTATTAACTGCGCACATCCGGAAACATTGGAAGCGTGTTTTACAACAACTGTATTACCGGCTAATATAGCGGGAATAGCAAATCTGAAAACCTGCCAATAGGGAAAATTCCATGGCATAACACCTAAAATTACTCCTAATGGTTCATGAGTTACAAAACTTTCTGAAGCATCCGTTTTAATATGCTTAGAACTTAGAAAGGTGGCGGCATTATCAATATAATATTGACATAAAAGACCACATTTTTCTACTTCAGCCATAGATTGTTTTATAGGCTTTCCCATCTCTAAAGTACACTTTTTGGCTAACAAATGTTGTTGTTTTGTTAAAGTAAATACTAAAGTTTTGATAAAATTTACTCTTTCTTCAATGGTACGGTTTTTCCAATATGTAAATATTTCCTTACTAATATTTAAACACTCTGATACCTGTATCTCATTATAATACTGATAGTTTAACAATATTTTACTGTTAAATGGGTTAATGGTTTTTGTTGTTTTTTCCATGATAGCAATGTTTTTCCTTTATTTAAGGCGTTTTTTTAGTTTTTCTAAATTACTACTTTTACAAAATAATTCAACAAAAACAATAGCCAATATTATGAAGAAAATTGCACTCCCCTTATTATTTGTTTGCCTTACATCGGCAAATTTAAAAGCGCAGGATATGCAGGAAAATGTAGCCACCGATAACAATGACTTTAATAAATGGTCTATTGAAGTAAGCGGTGGTGCAAACAAGCCTTTTAGGACTTTTACACCGGGGTATCGTACAGATCGTGTAAACTTTTTTACAGTAGATCTTGGAACAAGGTACATGTTTAACAACAAATTTGGTTTGAAACTTGATTTTGGTTATAACAAATTTGAAAACAATGATGACAGCCCAGAGTTTGAAAGTACTTACCTTAGAGGAGATATCCAGGGTGTAGTAAACCTTGGAAGAGTATTAAATTTTGAAGACTGGACAAGTGTAATAGGTTTATTAGCGCACGCCGGTGGAGGTGTGTACCAGCTGCAAAGTGATAATGGATTTGACGGAGAAGACTGGGGAGCTAACCTTATAGGTGGTTTTACAGCTCAGTTAAAACTATCAGATCACATCGTGTTAACAGGAGATGTTACAGGTATTGCTAATGGATTCCAAAACTGGAATTTTGATGGTATGAGCCAAAATAACAGAACTTTTGACGGAGTAGTACTTAATGGTACTCTTGGTTTGACGTTCTATTTAGGAGGCCATGAAAAACATGCTGACTGGACTACGGATGTTAAATCTGATGAGTTAGCTGCATTAGAAGACAGAATCGGATCTGTTGAAACAATGATGAATGATACAGACAAAGATGGTGTACCTGATTATTTAGATGCTGAGCCTAACTCAACTACAGGTGTTGCTGTGGATACTAAAGGTAGAGCAATAGATAATAACAATAATGGTGTGCCAGACGAATTAGAATCTTATATAGATGCTAAAAATAAAGAAATTGTCCAAAATATGGGTGGTGGTACTGATGTTAAAGAGCTTATTAATGAAGGTTATGTAAATGTTTACTTTGACTTTAATAAAGATATGCCGAATGCACAGTCAACTTCAGGAATTAACTTCTTAGCTAAATATCTGAAAAATAACCCTTCTGCTAGTGCTGATGTTATTGGTTATGCTGATGAGATTGGAAATAGCGATTACAACAAGGCACTTTCTCAAAGAAGAGCTGAAAATGTTAAGAAAATACTTGTTGATTCTGGTATAGATGCTTCAAGACTTAATATTATCGGTAATGGAGAAGATGCTTCAGTAAATAAAAATAACAAACAGGCTCGCCAGGTTGTTAGAAGAGTAACATTTATTATTAAGCAATAATTACATAGTAAATATAAATTGAAAATCCCGCCTGAGCGGGATTTTCTTTGTTTTAAGACATCTTAACTGTAAGCGTATAACTTCTGTTGTTGATATAAAAAATCCCGCTCTCAGGCGGGATTTATTTTTTAGCCTCTTATCAGCTTTTTGTATTTTATTCGTTTAGGAGTTAGATCACCTCCAAGACGTTTTTTCTTATTCTCTTCGTATTCTGAGAAGCTTCCTTCAAAGAAATATACTTCAGAATTTCCTTCAAATGCAAGAATGTGTGTACACACCCTGTCAAGGAACCATCTGTCGTGGGAAATTACCACTGCACAACCTGCAAAATTATCTAAACCTTCTTCAAGAGCACGTAATGTATTAATATCAAGATCATTTGTAGGCTCATCCAGTAATAATACGTTTCCTTCTTCCTTTAAGGTAATGGCTAAGTGAAGCCTGTTACGTTCTCCTCCTGAAAGCGTAGCTACTTTTTTATTCTGGTCGCTGCCGCTGAAGTTAAACCTGCTTAAATAAGCACGTGAGTTAACCTGCCTGCCACCCATCATTATAAGTTCCTGTCCGTCACAAAAGTTTTCCCATATTGACTTCTCAGGATTAATGTTTGAGTGCGATTGGTCTACATAAGCTATTTTAACGGTTTCTCCAACTTTAAATTCTCCGGCATCTGGAGTTTCCTCACCCATAATCATTCTGAAAATAGTTGTTTTACCTGCACCGTTAGGGCCTATAATTCCAACTATACCGGCCTGAGGCAGGGTAAAGTTAAGATTGTCATATAATAACTTATCTCCATATCCTTTGGCAACACCTTTGGCTTCAATAACATTAGTACCAAGCCTTGGACCATTAGGGATATATATTTCAAGTTTTTCGTCAAGCTCTTTCTGATCTTCATTTAATAACCTGTCATAATTTTGCAGACGGGCTTTTTGTTTAGTCTGTCGGCCTTTAGCTCCCTGTCTAACCCAGTCAAGTTCGCGTTCAAGTGTTTTTCTGCGTTTAGAAGCTGTTTTTTCCTCCTGTTCTAATCGCTTGGCTTTCTGATCAAGCCATGAAGAATAATTGCCTTTCCATGGAATACCTTCGCCACGGTCAAGTTCAAGGATCCAACCTGCAACATTATCAAGGAAATAACGGTCGTGAGTTACGGCAATTACAGTACCTGCATAATGCTGAAGGTGCTGTTCTAACCACAATACACTTTCTGCATCAAGGTGGTTAGTTGGCTCATCCAGTAGTAACACATCAGGCTGCTGTAATAGTAAACGGCATAATGCAACACGTCTTTTTTCACCACCTGAAAGCACTTTAATTGGGGTATCAGGCTCAGGCGTACGCAAAGCATCCATTGCTATTTCCAGTTTGGTGTCCAGTTCCCATGCCCCCGAAGCATCGATTTTGTCCTGAAGTTCGGCCTGACGATCCATAAGCTTCTGCATTTTATCAGCATCTTCATATACTTCAGGATCTCCGAAACTATCGTTGATTTTATTAAATTCATCCAGTAAAGCTACTGTTTCAGCAACTCCTTCACGAACAACTTCAATTACAGTTTTATTCTCATCAAGTTGTGGTTCCTGCTCTAAGTATCCTACAGAATATCCAGGAGCAAAAACAACATCGCCCTGATAGTTTTTATCTACACCTGCAATAATTTTTAATAATGATGATTTACCGGAACCATTAAGACCCAGAATACCAATTTTAGCACCATAGAAAAAACTAAGATAGATATCTTTTAATACTGGTTTTTGAGCCCCGGGAAATGTTTTTCCTACGCGGGACATTGAAAATATTACTTTCTTATCGTCTGACATTTAATTTTGATTTATTTAATTTTATTTTTTATCAATATATGACTGTTTATTAATATAACTTGCTGAATAAATTAGGATTACAAATATAATTCAATAATAAAAAATATCAACTATTAGTGCTGATACTTCAAAGTCTTATCTTTTGATTAATCCCTGAATTTGGTTTAATAATTCTTCCCTTTTAAAAGGTTTTGACATATAAGCATTCATGCCAAGATCTAAACATTTCTGCTCTTCACCTATCAAACAGTGGGCGGTAATGGCAATAATAGGAATATCGGATTTAATCTCATTCCTAATATAGGTTGTAGTTTGATATCCGTCCATTACAGGCATTTGAAGGTCCATAAGAATAATATCATATTTATTTTTAGCTAATAGATCCAGACCTTTTTCTCCATTTTCAGCAACATCAACTGTAAATCCAAAACCTTTTATTATATTTTTTGCTAAATGCTGATTTAAAGGATTGTCTTCACATAATAGAATATTAAGTTCTCTTATATTGTGAGAATTTGAAGCAGCATCTATAATTTGTTTAGCAGTATTATTAGCTTTTAAAAAGTCAACTGTAAAATTAAATTCAGAACCTTCACCTAATTTACTTTTTACATTAATCTCACCTTGCATCAATTCTACAAGTTGTTTTACAATACTTAGTCCTAATCCGGTACCGCCAAATTTTCTGGTAGTACTCTCTTCTGCCTGTGTAAACCGCTCAAAAATAGTATCAAGTTTTTCAACCGGTATTCCTATACCTGAATCTTTTACAGAAAATTTTATAGTATGATTTTGTGCTGAATCTGCTATTTTTTTTACAGTGATTTTTATTTCTCCGTTTTCGGTAAATTTTATAGCGTTCCCCGTTAAGTTTAGCAATATCTGATTTATCCTCCCTTTATCTCCCATCACATAATCAGGTGCATCAGAATCAATAGTTAAACTGAACTTTAAATTTTTCTCGTCTGCTTTAACTTTCAGCAAGTTATACAGCTGTGTCATTGTATCTTTTAAACTGAATGGGGCAGAGCCTATAGTTAGTTTTCCAGATTCAATTTTAGAAAGATCAAGTATATCATTAATAATCACTAAAAGATTGTCTCCCGCAGTTTTTACATTTTTTATGTAGTCTTTTTGCTGTACTGTCAAAGCAGTTTGCTCAAGTAAATCGGCAAACCCTACAATTGCATTCATTGGAGTCCTTATTTCATGACTCATATTAGCAAGAAAACTATCTTTAGTAAATACTGCTTTTTCGGCAATTTCCTTTGCTTTAATTAATTCCTGTTCAACTTCCTTCCGATTAGTTATGTCGGTTTTAATTTCAACATATTTGTAAGGGCTGTCAGTTTTATCAGGTATGGGTACAATTACAGTATCTGTCCAGTAGAAGGTCCCGTCTTTGGCTTCGTTTTTAATTTCGTTATGCCATATTCTACCTGAACTTATGGTTTTCCATAAATCGTCAAATACATATTCGCTGGTATAAGCAGCATTTATTTGTTTAATATGTTGACCTATTAATTCTTCTTTTTGATATTTAGAAATGGCTTCTGTATTATCATTTACAAAACTCACAATACCGGCTTTATCAAAAACCACTACACCGGATGTTTGATCTAAAGCCAGTTTATAGCTTTCAAGCTCATGGCTTACAGCTTCAAGCTCTTTTAAAGCAAGCCTTTCTACTTCCGATTTTAAATCATAATTTTTGATTCTGAGCTCAAGCTGAACTATTACATGTTTTGCTAGCGTAGAAAGTACCATACGCTGCTCATCGGTTATAGTTTTAGGTTCAGTATCAACAACACATAATGTACCAACATTAAATCCGTCAGGGGTTGTTAAAGGCACACCTGCATAAAATCGTATATGAAAATCTCCTGTAACATGAGGATGATTTTTAAACATCTCATGTTCGGCAGCATTAGGAACTTCCAGCATTTTAGTATCCATAATGGCATACTGACAAAAAGTTTCCTCTCGTGGCATATCATAAATATCAAGTCCTATTTTTGATTTAAACCATTGTCTGTTTTCGTCAACAAAGGATACGTGTGCAATAGGTACTTTGCAAATAAAAGAAGCTAGCTTTGCTATATCATCAAACTCCTGTTCCGGAAGTGTATCTAAAATATTATAACGATGTAAGGCTTTTACTCTTTCTTTTTCATTTTCGGGGATAGGATATTTAATCTTGGCCATATGATAAAAGCTTAATGAGTTATACGTTTAGATTATTATAATGAAAAGATTTTGAGTTTTGTACTAATGGAGTTAAACCCTGCCTTTTAAAGCGCTAAACACCCATGCAATGGCAAAAAAACCTATTCCAACGGCGGCAAATCCCCAGCCGGCTATATCATTATAACGGAAGGCACCAAGTCCAATTAATAAGAAGCCCATAAGTATCATTATAAATGTTGCCCATCCTAAAATAGTATTTTTATTCATTCCCATTTGTTCATTCAAATTTTAGCTAACAAATATCGTGATTAAAAAGGTTAATTAAAAATCTTTACCAGCATCTCTTTTAATAAGTCATGTTGTGATATTGAATTGGAACCTACGCCTTTACTTTTAACATCAATATCCCTTAGGGCTGCTATAATGGCACTAACTTTTTTCATAGGATAGTTTCGAAGTGCAATATCATAATCCTTTAAAAAATAAGGATTTACTTTCAAAGTTTTTGCAACGTTTGAAGGATTTTTGTCCTTAAGCCCATGATATTGTAATAACTGGATAAAAAATCCAAATACAAGGCCGGTTGTCATGACTAATGGGTTGTCTTTTGGATTTTGAGAAAAATAATCGGCAATTTTGTATGCTTTCAACTGATCTCTTTCGCCAATTGATTTGCGTAATTCAAATACATTGTAATCTTTGCTTATACCTATATTATCCTCAATAGTTTTCGGAGTTATAGTACTGCCTTTGGGTAATATTATTGTTAACTTATCAAGTTCATTATTTATTTTACTCAGATCGTTGCCTAAAAACTCTACAAGCATTGCCGCAGCTTTAGGTTCTATAGTATAATTTTTTCCCTGCAGTATGCGCTTTATCCAGTCTGCTACCTGATTGTCATACATTTTTTTACTTTCAAAAACTACACCTTTTTTTTCCAGTAGTTTGGTAACTTTTTTACGCTTATCAAGGGTTTTATATTTATAAGCGAAAACTAAAACAGTTGAAAGTTGTGGATTTTCGGCATAACTCTCCAGTTTTTCAATGGTGCGTGAAAGTTCCTGGGCTTCCTTAACAATAACTACCTGCCTGTCTGACATCATCGGATATCGTTTAGCATTTGATATCACATCTTCTATTGATACATCTTTTCCATACAATACCATTTGGTTAAAGCCTTTTTCATCTTCAGTAAGAACATTGTCCTCTATATATTCCGTTAACCGGTCTATATAATAAGGTTCTTCTCCCATAAAAAAATAAATGGGCTTAATATTGCCCTGTTTTATTTCGTTTACAATCTTTATAACTTCGTCCAAAATAGTGGTATTTAAATGAAATGAATTATATACAGCCGAAAAAAAGTAAATTTGCCAAATGCAGAAGCTAAACTTTAAAAACTATACATTCCGATTCAAAAATAGTGAAAATAAGGTCGCTATTTTTGATGAGATACGTAAAAAATTTATCATACTTACTCCCGAAGAATGGGTACGCCAACATGTAGTGAGATATCTTTTAGAAGAAAAAAACTACCCAAAATCTTATATTAATGTAGAGAAAATAATTAAAATCAATGGATTGATTAAACGTTATGACGTAGTGATCTTTAATCCTGACGGGAGTATTTTTTTGCTGGTTGAATGTAAAGCTCCGGCAGTTGCGATATCACAAAATACTTTTGATCAGATAGCACGTTATAATATGTCATTAAATGCAGTGCATATGATGGTTACAAATGGTCTAAATCATTATTTTTGCCAAATGGACTATGAACAGGAAAAATATTTTTTTCTGGAAGACCTGCCCGTATATACACCCAATCTATGAAAAACATAGCTGTTGTAATTTTAAACTGGAACGGAAAAGCCCTTCTTGAAAAGTTTTTACCATCTGTTACCAAATATTCTCCCGAGGCTGAAATCTATGTAGCTGATAATGCATCTACTGATGATTCTGTTGCTTTTATCCGTAAAAATTATCCTGATATAAAAATAATAGAAAACACCAGCAATTTTGGTTATGCTAAAGGTTATAACGAATCGCTCGCTTTTGTTGAAGAAGATATATATGCTTTGGTAAACTCTGATGTTGAAGTTACAGAAGGATGGCTGGAACCAGTAATAGAACTATTTGAAAAAGATAGTGAAACAGCTATAGTTCAGCCAAAGATTCTTGATTACAAAAATAAAACATGTTTTGAATATGCAGGTGCGGCAGGTGGATTTATAGATAAATATGGTTTTCCTTTTTGCAGGGGCCGTATTTTTGAAACTATCGAAGAGGATAGGGGACAGTACGATGACACAAGTGAAATATTCTGGGCGTCTGGTGCCTGTTTTTTTATACGCAAAGATGTTTATAGGGAATTGCGAGGGTTTGATGAAGATTTCTTTGCACATCAGGAAGAAATTGATTTATGCTGGCGGGCGTTTAATAAAAATTATAAAGTCCGTTTTTGCAGCGAGTCTGTAATTTATCATGTTGGAGGAGCTACTCTTGCTAATAGCAATCCTCGAAAAACCTTTTTGAATTTCAGGAACTCATTATGGATGATGCTTAAGAATTTACCAGCAGGCAAATTGTTTCCGGTACTATTTGTAAGGCTTTGGCAAGATGGCCTCGCAGGTATTAAATTTGTGTCTCAAGGCCAGTTTTTACACTTTTGGGCAGTACTAAAAGCACATTTTTATTTTTATTTAAAACTTTTTTATTTTCTAAATAAAAGAGAGTCAAAGAAATATAAGAATTACTATAAAGTAAAGAGTATTGTTTACTTGTATTTTGTAAAAAAAGGCAGGATATTTGATTCAAAATTTAACAATAGTTTATAGACAAAACTGTAACCGTTTTTTTAATTAATCCTTAATTTTGTTAGAAATTTAAATTTGACTTTTATGAAAAGAGCCATTCTAGTACTTACCTTAGCAGCTATGACGCTGACTTCCTGCGGTTCTAAAAAGAAGATTGCCGAGCTGGAAGCTAAAAACAAAGAGATCCAGGATTTGCTAAATAGTGCTACTATTAAGCTTAATACATGCCTTGCTGAAAGAGATGCAATGGCCCGTAATCTGGATGACTTAAGAAAAACGAATACAGACCTTATTAGTACAAAAGACAATCTTGCCACTTTAACCTCTAAAGGAGCGGCTACAATAGAGAAATCTTTAGAAAGCCTTAAAGAAAAAGATCTAAAGATCTCAAGGCTTCAGGACGCACTTACACGTAAGGATTCTGTAACTCTTGCACTTGTTACAAGTATTAAGAGAGCAGTAGGTGTTAATGATCCGGATATTGAAGTTAATGTAGAGAAAGGTGTGGTTTACATTTCTATAGCTGATAAACTTCTGTTTAAGAGCGGCAGCTATCAGGTAAGCGACAGAGCTAAAGAAATTTTAGGCAAAGTTGCTAAAATTGTAAAAGACAAGCCTGATTTTGAGTGTATGGTTGAAGGACATACTGATAATGTGCCTATTAAAAACCCTGTGTTACAGGATAACTGGGATCTAAGCGTTAAACGTGCCACTTCTATTGTTAGAATTCTTCAGAATGATTTTGGTATCGATCCTAAACGTTTAGTAGCATCAGGTCGTGGTGAATATATTCCGCTTACGTCAAATGATACTGCTGAAGGCAGAGCCACAAACAGAAGAACAAGAATTCTTGTTCTACCAAAAATAGATCAGTTCTACGATATGATTGAAAAAGAAATGAAAAACCAAACTGGTAAATAATATATTTCTTATAGAATAAAAATGCTCCTCAATTGAGGGGCTTTTTTTATTGCTATACTTAAAGGTGTAGAGCGGTTTAAGATAGTATTAAAATAAAACTCCCGAATACAATTTGTATCCGGGAGTTTTTAAGGTATTTATTTTACTTTAGAATTCTAATAAAGCTCAGGAAATTCATTCGGTTTTACCTCATTCATTATTGAATATACTTTTTCAAATATATCTTCTACAGACGGCTTAGAAAAGTAGTCGCCATCAGTACCGTAAGAAGGGCGATGTGCTTTTGCAGTTAATGTTTCAGGCTTACTGTCTAAATGCTTATAAGCATCCTGAACATCTACTATTTGCTGAAGAATGTAAGCAGAAGCTCCTCCGGGTACATCTTCATCTATAACTAAAAGCCTGTTCGTTTTTGCAACGCTTTTTACAATATCATGGCTAATATCAAAAGGCAGTAATGATTGAATATCTATTATTTCAGCATCTATACCTATTTCTAAAAGTTCTTTAGCTGCCTGTTCAACAAGGCGTAGGGTAGAACCATAAGAAACAAGTGTAATGTCCTTTCCTTCTTTAATGGTTTCTACAACACCAAGTGGCGTTTTAAACTCACCAAGATTTTCAGGCATTTTTTCTTTAAGGCGGTACCCGTTAAGACATTCAATTACTAATGCAGGTTCATCTGTAGTAAGAAGGGTATTATAAAAACCTGCTGCTTTTGTCATGTTTCTTGGAACAAGAACATGGATTCCGCGTACTGCGTTAATGATCATACCCATAGGTGATCCTGAATGCCAGATGCCTTCAAGCCTGTGGCCGCGTGTTCGGATTATAAGCGGTGCCTTTTGTCTTCCTGCAGTTCTGTATTGCAGTGTTGCAAGGTCATCGCTCATTATTTGTATAGCATATAATAAATAGTCAAGGTATTGTATCTCGGCAATAGGTCGAAGCCCTCTCATTGCCATACCTATACCCTGGCCTAGGATAGTGGCTTCACGAATACCGGCATCACAAACCCTAAAATCACCGTATTTTTCCTGCATGCCTTCAAGTCCCTGATTAACATCACCTATATTACCACAGTCTTCACCAAAAACCAGTGCTTCAGGATACTTGCTGAATATTGCATCAAAATTGTCACGCATTATCATGCGTCCATCAGCATCTTCAGTATTATCTCCATATTCCGGTAATACTTCTTTTACATTCAGTGCGTTTTTTTCTGATTCAGAAAACAGGTGAGAACTAAATTTTGGCTGTATTTTTTCTATATATGATGTTATCCATTTAGGAAGTGATGTTTTACCGTTTTCTTTTAGAATAAGGCGTAGCACTTTTCTGGCGGTAACTAATATATCTTTTCTTATAGGTTCTTTTATAGATGAAAGCTCAGAGATGTATTTTTCTATAAATACTTTATTTGGGCTTTGTGCAGCAATTGAATTTAATAAGGTTATAAGCTCTTTTTGTTCGTCTTTAATAGGATTTACATATGCAGCCCAAGCGGCTTTTTTACCTTCTAAAACATTCTTTTTAGCCTCTTCATCAATAACAGCAAGCTCTTCGGCAGACGCAATATTATTTTCTATCATCCATTTTTTCATCTGGACAATACAGTCATATTCGCTTTCCCATGAAAGACGGTCGGCATTTTTATAACGTTCATGTGACCCGGAAGTTGAGTGCCCCTGCGGTTGTGTCAGTTCGTAAACATGTATTAAAACAGGTACATGTTCGGTACGCGCAATTTCTGCTGCTTTTTCGTAAGCCGATACCAGTTCAGGGTAATCCCATCCTCTTACAGTAATTATTTCATATCCTTTACTGTTTTCATCACGCTGAAAACCTTTAAGCACTTCTGAAATATTTTCTTTGGTTGTTTGATAACGTGCATGTACAGAAATTCCATATTCATCATCCCAAACGCTTATTACCATTGGTACCTGTAATACTCCTGCAGCATTAATAGTTTCAAAGAATAATCCTTCAGATGTACTTGCATTACCAATTGTACCCCAGGCTATTTCGTTGCCATTTATAGAAAAATTGGTTTTATTTTCAATTCCGGATACGTTTCGGTATATTTTAGATGCCTGCGCTAAACCAAGTAATCTTGGCATTTGTCCCGCTGTTGGCGATATATCTGCGCTCGAATTTTTTTGCAGCGTAAGATTTTTCCAATTTCCGTTTTCATCAAGGCTGTGAGTTGCAAAATGTCCACCCATTTGCCTTCCGGCAGACATAGGGTCGTGCTCCAGATCACTATGTCCGTAAAGCCCGGCAAAGAACTGCTGAATATTCAATTGTCCTATTGCCATCATAAAAGTCTGGTCACGGTAATAACCTGAACGGAAATCCCCATTTTTAAAGGCCTTTGCCATAGCAAGCTGCGGCACTTCTTTTCCGTCTCCAAAAATTCCAAATTTAGCCTTACCTGTAAGTACTTCACGTCGCCCTAACAGGCTGCATTCCCTGCTGGTAACAGCAATTTTATAATCATTTAGAACCTCTGTTCTGAAATCTTCAAATGAAATCGATTTTTTTATTTCTGTATCTGTCATAAAACCGGTTTTGTATGAATACAAATTTAATTAAAAGAATGACATATCATAAGAACATCTGGAAAAAATGATTTCATATTTGATAATAAAACTTTAGTTAAAGATGTTTTGGATGATTTTATTTTAATAAAATAACGTAAAAACTATGTTTTGTGTAATTTTATTGGAGTAATTACTTTTTAGAGCCATTTTCTGGTAAAGAGCCCGATTAATGTACTTGGACTTATAGTTACTACAAAGCGTACTTTTTCAATATACCTTCCCTGAGATGGCTCAAATCCCTTGCTTGAATAGGCGGGAAAATATAATTCGAAATAATCTGGAAGCAGGTTAAGGCGAATTCCACTGTCATAAGCAAACTTAGCATCAGAATAATGATTTTTAAAAACACCTGCATCGCCGTAAACCTCTATCCAGTTCCAGATATTAAAACTGGCGTTTAAGGTTGTCATCCATTGATTAGCATATCTTGTATCGAGTTTAGACTTAAATCCGCCTTCTGCCATAATATATTGCTGACTAAATAAACCAGTTGTTTCAGAACGCCCGTAAAAGTTATAGTCGAACATATAATCTGTAGGGCGGTCCAGCCCAAAGCTAAAAAATTCTGAGTTTGTATCGCGGTACAAAAATGCACCTGCAAATAAGCGAAGGTTTATTCTCCTGTTATCATTAAACAGCCTTCGATATTGTATTTCACCTGAAAGTTTTCCAAAAGCACCGGCTATTTGTACATCAGTATAAAAGCTATAATGGCGTATTATCTCCGATTCATATTTACTGAATCTTGCATTAAAAACAGAATAGTTTTCATTTTGGTTATCGGTGTTCACATAGGCAGATTTCTCCCTGTTTACCATTACCTGTCTTAAAACAATTGTTTGTTTTTTGTTTTGACGATAATCGTCTTCTCTAAGACGGAAAATTACAGCAGGGTTAAATTTTATATATCGGGCATCGGGAGCATAGTGATAAGTAGAGCCGCCAACCAGATATCTGATACTGTATAATGACTGGTCTCTGATATAATTATTGAGCAATAAAGAAAATGAACCTATCAATTCACCTGTATTTATTGAATAAGTCGGCTCAATATCAAAAATAAAAGGTTTTTCCAGTAAAGATTTGTTATGCAGCCTCAGACCCGGAGAAAAACCATCATATAAATTATAGGTAAAACTGGGAACATAAAATACCTGATTATAATGTGGGTCTTCAATATCCTGAAAAAAAGTAAATTTTAAAGGCTTATTATTAGGAAAGAACTTGTCTAACCTTCTCCAGTTATTTCTTCTGTTATATTCAGGAATTTCATTATTATAATTTAATGCAAGCCTGTCTGCATTAAGGCGTGCAACAGTAAAAGTGCTGTCTTTACTTATATTTTCTATCCATTGTTTAAAAACAATAGTATCTTTATCTAAACCATATAACGAAACAGGTACATTAGTACCTGTTCGGTTTTTGATAGTAACTTTTAATGAATCTTTTTGTTCTTTTACATCAGCAAATTTAAAATCGATCAGATCTCTTGATCCAACTACAGTTTTAAAAAACCAGTCTGTATCTTTTGTTGTTTTAGATTTTAAAATGTTTTCAAAATCTTTTCTGTTTGTTTTTGAAGTACTAACATTCAGGCTATAAAAGTCCATTATAGTTTTTGGTACTATACTGTCACCCAAATAATCATCAAGATATTTTATGCTAAGGCCTGCCCTGTATTTACCGGATATTTGCTCATTAAACTTAATAAAAGTGTTTTTAGGATCGCCAATCGGCTGGTCTAAATTCTTTCTGGCAGTTAGCAGGTATATATAACTGTATTGTTCATTAAAACTCAGATTAAACAGGTTATGCCCTTTAAGTATTCCCCAGCTTGATAGCTGTCCCATCATTTTTCTATCAGTATGATACTCATTTATATATTTTCGCATCAGGTCTATCTGAATACCATCATACAGCCAGTTATCTTTGCGCGGATCAAGTTTAAGTGTGTTTTTTAAATAAGCATTGATATATGTTTTAAGAAACCTTATTTCAAACATAAATGAATCGGGGTAGGGATTTAAAAAGGCCGGTAACTGATTTAACCCATACATGGGGCTGCGTTCATATTCAGCCTGGGTTACCATAATTTTTTCGAAAGGGTATTTTCCTAAATTATTCCCTATATATTCAGTGATCTGATTTATGAGATAGGCTTTTTGTATTTCTGTAACCCGATTGTCCTTAAGGTTGCAGCTAACCTGTGCAAAAGTGTTATTATATACGTCAAAAGTGTTTTTGGTCTCTAATACAAGAGTGAAGCCCATGCGATTTTTACCTGTAAGCAAATACTGGTCAACAGTATCTTTTTGTAATTTACTGTCATCAAGATCAGTAGTTATAATAGTTCCTTTAGGTACAGATAAAGTAATCTCATAGTTAGCAACGGCATTGGCTATATCATCCAGGTTTTCATTGCTATATCTTAAAAATTTATTGTTTTCTACACGTGCCGGGGTTAGGTACCAGTCTTTAAGGTTAAATGAAAGAGTTTTGTCATCATAACCAAATTTTGTAAATCTTTCGTTAGGTATCTTTACCTGATAGGTGATTATAAGCTTAAACTTTTGATTGGGATAAATGGGATTTTTAAGTTTTACATCAACAAGGTCAGGGTGCTTAGAAGGCCTGCTCCAGTTTAAATTGAGGTTGTTCTGGTCTATAACTGAATATATGGTTGTAAAGCCACGGTCATTATCACTGGCCAAATGAAAAGCCCTTATGTATTCATCTGAAAATCGTTTTGCTAAAGGCGTTTCTTTACCGGAGTAGGCATTATTCCAGTCGTTAAGTATAAATTCTTTTAATGTATCAGCAGTTTGGTTATGATATATTATTTCC
This sequence comes from Flavobacterium sp. NRK1, assembly GCF_024054175.1. GTDB lineage: Bacteria > Bacteroidota > Bacteroidia > Flavobacteriales > Flavobacteriaceae > Flavobacterium. The sequence continues at coordinate 3,360,677 of NZ_JAMXLA010000001.1, read as the reverse complement.
TGTTTTACTTTAAGTATCTGTTTTTCAGTATCTGCTTCCACAAACATTTTGTTCAAATGCTGTGCATGCAGTTGTACTGAAATCATCAGTAGAAATAAGAAAAATAACCTCGCTGTTATATTCAAATTATTGTAAAGATTTAATGGCAGTTACACAATGTTTATTAGGTTTGAATTTAGATGTAAAAGCAGGGTATAGGTTGCCTGTGCTAATGTTAAAATAAGTAATAATCCCTATATTAGAAGTTAGGACTAAGACTGTATTTTTTATAAAATGCATCAATTACCTCAAGTACTTCATCAGCAGTATCTACTACTTTTATCAGGTTTAGATCTTCAGGGTTGGCATTTTTATTTTGCTCAACCATTACATTTTTAATCCACTCCATAAGTCCTCCCCAAAATTCAGAGCCAACAAGTATAATAGGAAACTTAGCAATTTTCTTAGTTTGAATAAGCGTAATTGCCTCAAACATTTCATCCAGTGTACCAAAGCCCCCCGGCATAACTACAAAACCCTGGGAGTACTTTACAAACATTACTTTACGAACAAAAAAGTAATCAAAATTCACATTTTTGTCATTATCTATATAAGGGTTAAAGTGCTGTTCAAAAGGAAGCTCAATATTTAGTCCTACTGACGGGCCGCCTCCCTGAGAAGCACCTTTATTGCCTGCTTCCATTATACCCGGGCCGCCACCGGTAATAATTCCATATCCGGCACGTGTTATTTTTTCGGCTATCTTTTCAGCCAGCTTATAATATTTATTTTCAGGTTGTGTTCTTGCAGAACCAAATATTGATACACAAGGGCCTATTCTGGCCATGGTTTCGTAACCATTTACAAATTCCGACATTACCTTAAAAATAACCCAGGAATCATTACTTCTTATCTCATGCCATGATTTTTGTTTAAGGCTTTCATTAATCCATTCGTGGTCGTTTTCAAATTTTTCTCTCATGGCTTTGCTGTGGTAATAATTTAATGGCTTCTAAGATAATTCTTTTTTTAAGAATTGGGCAGTGTAGCTTTTTTTGTTTTTAGCCACTTCTTCAGGTGTGCCTTTGGCAATAAGCTGGCCCCCGCCTTTACCGCCTTCATATCCAATATCTATAATGTAATCGGCAAGTTTTATAACGTCCATATTATGCTCTATAATAAGTACGGTGTTTCCTTTATCAACTAATTTGTTAATTACTTCCATCAGTACTCTTATGTCTTCAAAATGCAGGCCTGTAGTAGGCTCATCAAGTATATAAAAAGTATTACCGGTATCTTTTTTAGATAGTTCAGAAGCAAGTTTTATCCGCTGCGCCTCACCACCTGACAGGGTGGTACTTTGCTGACCTAATGTTATATAACCAAGGCCTACGTCCTGAATGGTTTTTATTTTCCTGTAAATTTTAGGGATATTCTCAAAAAATGGAACTGCTTCATCTACAGTCATATCAAGAACATCTGCAATAGATTTCCCTTTATAACGTATCTCAAGAGTTTCACGGTTAAAGCGTTTACCCTGACAGGTTTCACACTCTACATATACATCGGGAAGAAAACTCATCTCAATAACGCGAAGTCCTGAACCTTCACAGGTTTCACAACGCCCGCCGCTAACATTAAAGCTAAAACGTCCGGGTTTATAACCACGTATCATTGCTTCCGGTGTTTGTGTAAATAATGAGCGTATTTCTGAAAATACGTCGGTATATGTTGCAGGGTTTGAACGCGGTGTACGCCCTATGGGTGATTGGTCTATATCTATAACTTTATCAATATGTTCTAGCCCTTCAATTTTTTTGTAAGGCTGGGGCTTTTTAACGCCATTAAAAAAGTGGGCATTAAGAATAGGGTACAGGGTTCCATTAATAAGTGTGGATTTCCCACTGCCCGAAACACCTGTAACGCATATCATTTTACCTAAAGGTATTTCTATAGAAACATTTTTTAGATTGTTTCCTGTAGCGCCTGTAAGTTTAAGCGTTTTTCCATTTCCTTCGCGGCGCTTTTTTGGTACTGCTATTTCCTTTTCTCCGTTAAGGTACGCTGCTGTAAGCGTGTGCTCCTTAAGCAATTCGGCAGGAGTTCCTTCACTTACTATCTGCCCGCCAAAACGGCCTGCAGCCGGGCCAATATCAATTACATAATCTGCACGTTCAATCATGTCTTTGTCGTGTTCTACAACAATAACCGAGTTGCCTATATCTCTAAGCGCCTCTAATGACCGTATAAGTTTCTCGTTATCACGTTGGTGCAGTCCTATACTTGGTTCGTCAAGAATGTAAAGCACACCGACGAGCTGAGAGCCTATTTGTGTTGCCAACCTTATGCGCTGTGCTTCTCCACCCGAAAGCGTTCCCGACCCGCGATTAAGAGACAGGTAGTTAAGCCCAACATCAACTAAAAAGCTTAAACGTGCTTTAATTTCTTTTATAATTTCCAGTGCTATTACCTTCTGTTTTTCAGTGAGATTGCTGTCAAGGTTTTCAAACCAATCCGCAAGGTCAGCAATATCCATAGCAGACAGTTCGGCTATATTAAGCCCGTTTACCTTAAAGTAAAGCGATTCTTTTCTAAGCCTTGTGCCATTACAAACAGGGCAGTCTATTTCATCCATAAAATCTTTTGCCCAGCGTTTAAGCGAAGCCGATCCGCTTTCGTCATGCTGATTTTTTATGAAATTGGCAATACCCTCAAAATCTATTTTATACTCACGATTTACGCCTAATGTTTTAGAATTGACAGTAAATTTTTCCTTACCGCCATTCATTATCATTGTTATGGCTTCCTCCGGAATTTTCTCAATCGCATCAGTTAGCTTAAAACCATATTTCTCGCCAATAATCTCAAGCTGCTTAAATATCCAGGAGCTTTTATATTCACCAAGAGGCGCAAAACCTCCCTGTTTGATAGTAAGTTTGGGATTTGGAATTATTTTTCTAAGATTAATTTCGTTAATAGTGCCTAAGCCATTACAGTTAGGACAGGCTCCCTTAGGGGAGTTGAAAGAAAAATTATTAGGTTCAGGATTAGGGTAGGAGATGCCTGATGAAGGACACATTAAATTACGGCTGTAATAACGAACTTCATTAGTATCATGTTCAATTACCATCATAACATCTTCCCCATGATACATTGCTGTTTTAATACTGTCCGCAAGGCGCTTATCTGTATCGGCAGAAGTATCTACTGCCATACGGTCTATAACCGTTTCTATATCGTGGTTTTTATACCTGTCAAGCTTCATGCCCGGCTCAATATCTTTTATCTCGCCATCCACACGTACTTTAAGGAATCCCTGTTTGGATATCTGCTCAAACAGTTCACGGTAATGCCCTTTACGGGTACGAACAATAGGCGCAAGAATAGTAATACGTTTGCCGTTAAACTTTTCTACGATAAGTTCTTTTATCTGGTCATCACTATAGCTTACCATCTTTTCACCTGTCACATAGCTGTAAGCATCAGCACCACGTGCATAAAGAAGACGCAGGAAGTCATAGATCTCAGTAATGGTACCAACTGTAGAACGCGGACTTTTACTGGTTGTTTTCTGCTCTATCGCAATAACGGGGCTAAGACCGTCTATCTTGTCAACATCAGGGCGTTCCAGTCCGCCAAGGAACTGGCGGGCATAGGCTGAAAAGGTTTCTATGTAGCGGCGCTGCCCTTCAGCATAAATAGTGTCAAAAGCCAGAGATGATTTTCCGGAGCCCGAAAGCCCGGTAATTACAACAAGTTTTTCACGCGGTATGGTAACATCTATATTTTTAAGGTTATGCGCACGGGCGCCTAACACTTCTATATTATCGGTAGTATCTAGCATAGCATTTTGTGCAAAACGCAAAGGTACTCATTTTTAAGCTATTTTTATACAGAGGGTTTGGGTAAGAAATTGTTAAAGTGGTAGATATAAGTTGAAAGATATTTTTACATTTGAAATGAAAAAATGTTCATATGTTTAAAACAATCTCCCTTTTATTAAGCTTATTCATATTAACTAATCTATCTGCTCAAGAATATATTACTAATACAAGTTTGAAATATTATAGTAAGGTTAAGAAAGTTAAAATTCTAGATTCATTAAATAATGATATAGAAACTTATGTGTTTGACAATAATGGGTTTTTAACTTCAACTAAGTTAAAAGCAGAAAGATTTGAAAAATGGAAAAAAATAAATTACAAAAAATCCAAAATTGTCAAGGTAAACACTTTTTTTCGCTATAAATATGGTAAAACTTCTACTTCTAAAATTTTTGAATATGTAGGAGATAATATATCAAGATTAAAGACTGAAATTGATAGTAATGATAAGACTATTGGAGATTTTTCAAACTTTATAACTAAGATCTACAAGTATGATAAGCAGAAACATTTAATTCAAACATCTGAAATTAGCAATCTTGGTACAATAGAGGAGTTTTTTTATTCTGACTCTGATCTGATAAGAGAAAAAATAGTAAAAGAGTTAGATAATAATTTTATTGAAAAAGAATTTAAAAACGATACACTTATTACGGTAGATAGTTATTCAGCTACTGGAGAATTAACGTCAAGAGAATTCAAGACTTACGATAGAAAAAATAAGCTAATTCAAGTTTCACGAATAGGATATATCGAGAAAGTCCCAGTCGTTATGGCAACTGAAAAATATACTTATGAGAATGATACTTTAGTTAATGCTAAATATATTTATATGGATAGCGGTTCAGAAGATATTTATTATAATAAAAGGGGAGATATAATAAAATACAGGAAATGGGATGTTGTTAGTAATTATAGTTATACTTATAATAATCATGGAGATATAGTTGAAAAGAGGTTATATTTAGCAGATAAGTTGTTTAATATTTGGAGATATACTTACGAATATTTCTAATTTTATCAATTTAATAATCAATGACCCCAACCATACAAACCATACCCGCTAAAAAACTTATTGGTAAACACCTTACCATGACGTTTGCCAATAATAAAACATTCGATTTATGGAACAGTTTTATGCCGGAACGTAAAAATATAGTGAACAGTATAAATACAGATCACATGTATTCTTTACAAATTTATGACAAGGAATTTTTTGTGAAGTTTAATCCTCATACTGAATTTAAAAAATGGGCTGCTGTAGAGGTGTCAGACTTTAATACTATTCCTCAGGAAATGGAGGCTTTAACGCTTCCCAGTGGGCAATATGCTGTTTTCTTTTATAAAGGCGCACACAATAACGGGTTTGATGTCTTCAGCTATATTTTTAGTGAATGGCTGCCGGCTTCGGGGTATGAATTGGATGACCGCCCGCATTTTGAGATACTCGGACCTAAATACAAAAATGGAGATCCTGATTCAGAAGAGGAGATATGGATTCCGATTAGGTAATTATTCAAAGTTGCAAAGTGACAGAGTAATGGAGTGACAAGCTTCAGAGAGTTGACTTTGCTATTTTGCAACTTTGACACTATGTAATAACTTCTAAACTTACTTCAAATACTCAGTAAACTTGGGATCCATAAGATTGGTAAAAGCATTTTTAATAGTACCGTCAGGATTTAAAATTATGGTACGGTTTATTTTAGTAAGTACCCATTTAAATTTTAGTTCGTTAAAGTTCTCGGCATGAAGAGGCTTTGCAGCTCTAAACCTATACTCGCTCATCATTTTTTTCCATTCTGCTTCTTCATCTACATTTACGGCAATAAAATTTATATCGGGGTATTCCTTTTTTAATTTTTTTACTTTTTCATGCATCATATTCAGTTGTAACTGTGCACAGGCAGTCCAGAAAAAAATAACGGTTTGCCTGGTAATGTCTGTATTTATATTGAACGACCTGTCTTTTTTATCAACCAGAGTTATAGCAGGAATCGGATTGCCCGGTTTAAGTATTTTAATTGCCCTACCCATTTTTTTTATGTCATTATCTTTACTGCCTGATAACTTTGTGTATTCGTCAAAGAATTTTTCGTTATTAGCAATATTTTCATCCTCTAATATATATGCAAAAGCGATATTGTCCAGTACTTCGTTTTTCACCTGTTTATTAGTAAAAATAGAATCTGCAATTTGTAGTTTATCTATATTTTCTTCCAGAGATTTACTTTCAAGTGCCAATGCAGTATCATGTCTTTCCGAAGCCATATTGTTAAGCATTGAAGTTATATATCTGGCAAAAGGAGAAAAGTAAATTAATTTAGGATCGTTTAAATTTACCTTCTTTCTAAAGTCATAATAGTTTTCCGGTAGCTGCGGTCTTATATCTTCACCTGTCTGAATGTTATGTATATAGGCGTAGCGTTCGTTTTTAGTGTAATAATTTAGATCAAGTCTTGCTTTTGCGTAAAAATCAAAATCATTGCTCCACTTACTTTGTTTTTTCTGCTTTTTGTAAAATACTTCTTTAGCTTTATAAGCAGAATCACAGATGGAAGTAAACTGGGCTATATTGTTTTTGTAAATATCAGGGAAACGCTTTCTGTCTTTTTCGTTCATTAGATACAATTCCATCATGAAATTGTTTTTCTTTTTTCCACGTCCGTTAAAAACAATTGATTCATCAAAATTTAATGCATCTATACTGATTATAAGGCTGTCATTTTTATCGAAATATATGTACTGATAATCAGGATCGTGTTTAAAGCTGTATAGTCCCGGAGTTAAAGAATCAAACTTTTTAAAGAAGTGATTATGTTCGTCAAGCGGAATAGTATCAATTACTTTATTGTCCCGGCTTAAAATTATATAGCGTGTTGAAGGGTTGCTTACAATTCCTCCAAAATATGCAGTATAATCATCACTATCATTTTTACATGATACCAACACTGCCAGAGTAAACAGCAGTAATAAGTTTTTACAAAAATTGAGCATAAGGTGATGTTAATATTTAACAAAAATATTTTTATTATGTGCTGCGGGTAGTTAAAAGACCGTTAAAAAAAATTGAATTATAATCTTACGACTTCCCTTTAAAAATGGGGCATTTTTTTGTACTTTTGCAAAAATTTTTTAAAATGCTATCAGTTTCAAATTTATCGGTACAGTTTGGTAAACGTATATTGTTTGACGAAGTTAATACCTCTTTTACACAAGGTAACTGTTATGGGATCATCGGTGCAAATGGTGCCGGAAAATCTACATTCCTGAAAATCCTTGCAGGAGATATGGATCCTACATCAGGCCATGTATATTTAGAGCCGGGCAAACGTATGTCGGTACTTAACCAGAATCACAACATGTTTGATGAGCACACTGTGCTTGAAACGGTTATGATGGGTAATAAGACCCTGTATGCCGTTAAAAAAGAAATGGATGAAATATACCTTAAGCCTGATTTTTCAGATAAAGATGGTGAAAGAGTAGGTGAGCTTCAGGTAATATTCGAAGAAATGAACGGATGGAACGCAGACTCTGATGCTGCGGCTATGCTTTCTAACCTTGGTATAGGTGAAGAATTCCATTATACTCTTATGGGAGATATGGATAGTAAGCTAAAAGTACGTGTGCTACTGGCACAGGCTTTATTCGGTAATCCGGATGTGCTTATTATGGATGAGCCTACCAATGACCTTGACTTTGAAACAATTGCTTGGCTGGAAAACTTTTTAGCAAATTATGATAATACTGTAATTGTTGTATCTCACGACCGTCACTTCCTTGATGCTGTTTGTACGCATATTTCAGATATAGATTTTAGCAAGATCAATCATTTTTCAGGTAATTACACGTTTTGGTATGAATCAAGCCAGTTAGCTGCAAGGCAAAGAGCGCAGCAAAACAAGAAGGCTGATGAGAAGAAAAAAGAACTTCAGGAGTTCATTATGCGTTTTAGTGCAAACGTTGCAAAGTCTAAACAGGCAACAAGCCGTAAAAAAATGCTTGAAAAGCTTAAAGTTGATGATATTAAACCATCAAGCAGAAGATATCCTGCCATTATATTTGACCAGGAACGTGAAGCCGGTGACCAGATACTTAACGTTAAAGACCTTAGCGCATCGGTAGATGGAGAGCTGCTGTTTAAAAATGTTGATCTGAATATGGCGAAAGGCGATAAAATTGTAGTTTTCTCTAAAGATTCACGTGCTACAACTGCTTTTTACGAAATCATTAATGGTAATCTTACTCCGGATAGCGGATCTTTTGACTGGGGTATTACAACAATACAATCTTATTTACCTGCAGATAACCACGAGTTTTTTGAAAACGATCTTACTCTGGTGGACTGGCTTCGTCAGTGGGCAAAAACAGAAGAAGAGCGTGATGAAGTTTATATCCGTGGCTTTTTAGGTAAAATGATATTTAGTGGTGAAGAAGCATTGAAAACAGGAAGAGTATTGTCTGGAGGAGAAAAGGTACGCTGTATGCTTTCGCGTATGATGATGCTTCGTGCTAACGTTCTTATGTTGGATGAGCCTACTAACCACCTTGACCTTGAATCGATCACTGCTTTCAATAATTCATTAAAAAACTTTAAAGGATCTGTATTATTTACTACACATGACCACGAATTTGCGCAAACCGTTGCCAATCGTGTACTGGAAATAACACCAAACGGCGTAATAGACCGTTATATGACTTTTGATGATTACCTTGATGATGAAAAAGTGCAGGAATTGAGAAAGAAAATGTATAACTAATATAAAATCCCGTAAGCTGATGTTTACGGGATTTTTGTTATTGTTTTATTTTCTGAAACGGCTTATTACCCATATAATAATTACCACAACGGCTATTACCAGAAAAATACCTACGCCTACGCCTGCCTGGAATATATCTCCAATAGCTTCACAACTTGTAAGGCTGCCTAATAATAAAGCAATCAGTCCCAATTTAAATATCCTGTTTTTCATAATTTTTTGTTCTTAATGGTTATATGTATAAAATTAGTTTAGGAATGTGAAGTATTTAGTTAATATTAAACTAATTATCTTAAAATTAAGAATTGTCTCCTGCTGGTTTCCTCTCAATCAAAAAAGAAAGGATGGAATACTAATTAATCGTATTCTTATTTTTTCTAAATCCAATTTTTCCCTACTTTTACAAACCAAACACAATACCGCATTATGAGCCATAAAATATTGCTTACTTCAAGAGAAGTCAATATCATCCTACACCGTTTGGCCTGCCAGTTAATTGAAAAGCATCTCGATTTTTCAGATACCGTACTTATTGGGCTTCAGCCACGCGGACGATTTCTTGCAGAACGTATTAAACAGTTATTAGAACTGGAGTATAATGTGTCAGGCATAGAACTTGGATTTCTTGATATAACTTTTTTCAGGGACGATTTCCGCAGGTCTGATAAACCTCTTGAAGCGAACAGGACAGAAATAGACTTTTTGGTAGAAAACAAGAAAGTGGTTTTTATTGATGATGTGCTTTATACAGGGCGAAGCATTCGTGCAGCACTTACAGCAATACAATCGTTTGGCAGGCCATCTGAAATTGAACTGCTGGTGCTTATTGACCGCCGTTTTAGCCGTCACCTTCCTATACAGCCTGATTACAGAGGCAGACAGGTTGATGCTATTAACGACGAAAAAGTAAAAGTATCGTGGAAAGAAAATGACGGAGAAGACAGTGTTTATTTAATATAAGGCTTAACTGCAACAGTAATTACAATGAAAGAATTAAGCGTTAATCATTTATTAGGTATAAAATATATCAACAAAAACGATATTGAACTTATTTTTGAAACTGCCGATCAATTTAAAGAAGTAATAAACCGACCAATTAAAAAAGTTCCTTCACTTAGGGATATTACAATAGCTAATATATTTTTTGAAAACAGTACAAGGACTAAATTGTCTTTCGAGCTGGCTCAAAAAAGACTTTCTGCCGATGTAATAAGTTTTTCTGCAGCACAGTCTTCGGTTAAAAAAGGGGAAACGCTTATAGATACTGTAAATAACATTCTTTCTATGAAGGTTGATATGGTAGTTATGAGGCATGAAAGACCAGGTGCAGCACACTTTCTTTCGAGAAATGTAAACGCAAGCATTGTAAATGCAGGTGACGGAGCTCATGAACATCCTACGCAGGGATTGCTGGATTCTTATACAATAAGGGAAAAGCTGGGAGATGTAGGTGGTAAAAAAGTAGTTATTGTAGGTGATATACTTCATTCAAGGGTGGCACTTTCTAATATATTTGCTTTGCAGATGCAGGGTGCAGAAGTTAAAGTTTGCGGCCCCAAAACGCTTATACCTAAATATGTAGAATCACTTGGGGTAAAGGTAGAACCAAATCTGCGTAAAGCATTGGAATGGGCAGATGTAGCCAATATGCTTAGGGTACAGAATGAAAGGCTTGATGTTAATTACTTTCCATCTACCAGAGAGTATGCCCAGCAATACGGAGTAGATAAAGCATTGCTGGATTCTTTAAATAAAGAAATTGTTATAATGCACCCGGGCCCAATTAACAGGGGAGTAGAGATAACAAGTGATGTGGCCGATTCTCAGCAATCTGTAATTTTAGAGCAGGTGGAGAATGGTGTAGCTATTAGAATGGCAGTTATATATCTGCTTGCATCAAAAATTAAGCAGTAAAGTTTATAGTATTTATTAAATTTTAGTAAAGAGCAGAGTGCGTTCTTTTTCAACTTTGTATCTTAGCTAATCTGCAATCAGCAACCTTTTGAAAAATGAAAGTAGAAGAAAAAGGACATACCGTTATTATAAAAGAAACTCAGGGAGATATTTTTGCTTTTCGGGATAAAATAACAACTGAATATAATAGCTTTAAAGATTTTAATATTATACTGGATCTCAGCCAGAATCCGGATGTAGATTTAAAAGCTATTCTTTCGTTTCTGCCTTTATCCAACAAACACAGAAAGGCTAAAAAATCCTTTGTGCTTGTTGTCTCAGGTATTGATTTTAATGATATGCCCGAAGAAATGATAATTGTGCCTACACTTCTTGAAGGCAATGATATTATAGAAATGGAAGAGATAGAAAGAGATCTCGGATTTTAATTAACTATTTAGATTTTCAGGTAATAGTAAAGCTTGAAACTTTATAGCCTGAAACCTAAACAAGATAAGAATGAACTTAACTATTCTTGGCTGTTATGCCGCTACACCCCGAACTATGACCAATCCTACATCTCAGGTTTTGGAGATGAAAAACAGGATGTTTCTTATAGACTGTGGGGAAGGCACACAGGTACAGTTAAGAAAGCATAAGCTCAAGTTTTCCCGTATAAATCATGTATTTATATCTCACCTTCACGGAGATCATTTTTATGGGCTTATTGGTTTAATTTCTACATTTTCGTTGCTTAACCGTCAGGCTGACCTACACGTTTACGGTCCTAAAGGAGTTAAAGAAGTTACTCTTTTGCAACTACGGCTTTCGGCCTCGTGGACCAGTTATAATCTTTATTTTCATGAGCTGGATAGTAAAGAGCCTCAGGTTGTTTTTGAAGATGAGAAGGTTATTGTAAGTACCATACCTCTTAAACACAGGGTTTATACTAATGGATATCTTTTTCAGGAAAAAACGGGTGACAGAAAGCTTAATCTGGATGCTGTTAAACAATATGGAATAGAAACATGTTATTACAATAAAATAAAGAGCGGTAGTGATATGAAACTTGAAGATGGGAGGATTATTAATAACGAACTGCTTACTTTTGATCCATATCCTCCTAAAAGCTATGCCTTTTGTTCTGATACTATGTATGATGAAACAATTATATCTTTGATAAGAGATGTGGATGTATTGTATCATGAAAGTACTTTTTTGGAATCTGAACAACATCTTTGTGAAAAAACAATGCATTCTACCGCAAAACAGGCAGCAACAATTGCTTTAAAAGCTAACGCTAAGAATTTAATTTTAGGACACTTTTCTACCCGTTATGGTGCTATAGAACCTTTTAAAGAAGAGGCAGAAACTATATTTGCCAATACACAATTGGCTGACGACGGAAAGTTGTTTGAATTTAATTAATCGGAATTCTGATTTATTTTTATTTACTAAATTTTAAAACTTCATATCATGACGGATTTAAGTAATTATCGTAGATCTTATGAGAAGAGTGAACTTATAGAAAACAATCTGCCGTATGATCCAATTAACCTCTTTAAAAAATGGTTTATTGAAGTAGAGGAATATGATGGGCCGGGTGAAGTAAATGCTATGACTGTTTCTACTTTTGGTTTAGACGGGTTTCCTAAAAACAGGGTTGTACTGCTTAAACAATATACTTATGAAGGTTTTATTTTTTTTACAAATTATGAATCCGAAAAAGGTAAGGCTATAGCTGCTAATCCCCATGTCTGCCTTTCTTTCTTTTGGGAAGGAATGGAACGCCAGGTAATAATAAAAGGAAAAGCTGAAAAAGTTATAAATAATATATCTGATGGCTACTTTGAGAGCCGTCCGGCAGGGAGTAAGTTAGGAGCAAGGGTTTCACCTCAAAGCCAGGTTATTCCGTCAAGAGATTTTATTGAAAATAATTTAAAAAAGCTTGAGAAGGAATTTGAAGGTAAAGATATTCCACGGCCTGAATACTGGGGAGGATATCTTGTAAGGCCTATAGAAATTGAATTTTGGCAGGGGCGCCCTAACAGGCTTCATGATCGTATACGATATAAACTTAATAGTGATTTTTCATGGACTAAAGAACGTTTGGCTCCGTAAGATAAAATTTAACATAATTTAAGGATTAAGGCTTTGTTTTTTTTTAGATATTTAAAAGACTGATACATAACTATTAAAATCTTAGCGTATGAAAAATTTAATCCTTATCAGGCATGCCAAGTCGAGTTGGGAGGCACCACTGATGGACAAAGACCGCCCCCTATCCAAGCGAGGGATTAATGATGCGCATTTGGTGGCTTCGCAGGTAGAAGGTCATTTACCAAAATCCTATATTGTTTGGAGCAGTACAGCTAAAAGAGCAAAAAATACTGCTTATATATTTGCAGAAAGCCTTTCTATACCTCTTGATACCATAGAGTTTAAGGATGATTTATACACATTTGATGGGAAAAGCCTTGAAAATGTAATAAAAAGCTGCAATAACCAATTTGATAACTTAATTCTTTTTGGACATAACGACGCTATTACTAATTTTGTTAATACCTTTGGGAGCCATGCTGTAGATAATGTACCTACTGCTGGTTTTGTATCCCTTTCCTTTCAGCAAAATGACTGGAAAGACATCCGAAAGGGAAAGATAGAAAAAGTATTATTTCCAAGCGAATTAAAAAAACATGATCCACCACTCACCGGTAAACAGGTATATTGACAGGGAAAAAAGCTGGCTGGCATTTAACGCCAGAGTATTGCAGGAAGCAGGAGATGATAAGGTACCATTATTAGACAGACTTAGATTTTTAGGGATATTTTCCAATAATTTTGATGAATTTTTCAGGGTGCGCTATGCGGCTATTCGTCGTTTAAGCCTTGAAGGACAAACGGGCGAAAAAATACTTGGCGGTATAACTGCTCAAAAACTTCTTACGGAAATTACCGAAATTGTTATTGAACAGCAATCAGAGAGTCTTCGTATTTTAAGCGTAATTGAAAAAGAGCTTGAGAAGGAAAATATCTTTATGGTAAATGAAAACCAGCTTACCAAAGAGCAGGAAATTTATGTAAAAGATTTTTTTATACAAAAAGTAAGCCCGGAACTTGTTACGATTATTTTAAATGATCTTGATGAGTTTCCGCTGCTTAAAGACACTTCGGGCTATCTGGCAGTTAAACTCGTGATGAAGCCAAAGGTTTTTCATGGATCTGACCAACCTGTGCAGGAAGTACGTTATGCTGTAATTGAAATTCCTAAAACAATAAACAGGTTTGTTATATTACCTTCTAAAAGTGAGAAGCAGTATATAATTATGCTGGATGATGTTATCAGGTTCAATCTGCACAGTATATTTAATATTTTTAAGTATGAGAGCATTTCTGCCCATATGATAAAAATTACCCGTGATGCACAGCTTGAAATTGACAGCGACCAGAGTAAAAGTCTTATGGAAAAGATTTCGACCAGCGTTAAGGACAGGCGTATAGGTGAACCTGTGCGTTTTGTTTATGATCAGGCAATAGAGCAGGATACACTGGATTTTTTCCAGACAAGAATGGAAATTGATTCATCAGATAGTATTATTCCAGGGGGAAGGTATCATAACAGGCGCGATTACATGAATTTCCCCAACCTTGGGAGAAATGATCTGTTATATAAGCAAAACGTACCATTACCTGTACCGGGTTTAAGTCTTGAAGGTAGTATACTTCACAAAATAAGACAGAAAGATTATCTGCTAAATGCTCCATATCAGTCTTTTGCATATGTAATTAAGTTTCTTCGTGAGGCAGCTTTGGATCCGAAAGTAACATCCATAAGCATTACTTTATATAGACTTGCTAAAAACTCTCAGATTATTAGTTCACTTATAAATGCTGCTAAGAATGGTAAAAAAGTAACTGTACAAATAGAGTTACAGGCACGTTTTGATGAGGCGAGTAATATATCTTATGCAGAACAGATGCAAACTGAAGGCATAAATCTTATTTTTGGTGTTAAAGGTCTTAAAGTTCATAGCAAGATATGTGTTATTGAGCGTCTGGAAAATAATAGAATTAGGCGTTACGGATTTATTTCTACAGGTAATTTTAACGAATCTACTGCTAAGGTATACACTGATGTTACGCTGTTTACAAGCCATCAGCAGATATTGAAGGAAGTTCAGAGAATATTTGAATTTTTTGAAGTAAATTACAGAGTACATCGTTATAAGCATCTTTTTGTATCTCCACATTATACCAGGTCTAAGTTTTATAAGCTCATAGATAGGGAAATACTTAATGCTATTGCCGGAAAAGAAGCTTATATAAAACTTAAAATGAATAGCCTTACCGATTTTAAGATGATTGATAAGCTTTATGAGGCGAGCAGGGAAGGAGTAAAAATTCAGTTAATTATCAGGGGTATATGCTGTCTTATACCGGGAGTACCCGGGATGAGTGAAAATATTGAAGCAATAAGTATTGTAGATAACTATCTGGAACATTCAAGGGTATATATGTTTGCTAATTGCGGGGATCCGGAAATATTTATCTCTTCGGCAGATTTTATGACCAGAAATCTGGATGCAAGGGTTGAAGTAACATGCCCTGTATATGATCCTGAAATTAAAACTGAACTTCTTGAAACCTTTGATATTGGATGGAAGGCAAATGTTAAGGCAAGATTACATTCTGAAACACTTGAAAATAAATATAGGAAACGTCCTAATGAAAAAGTATTTCGTGCACAGTTAGAGACGTACAATTATTATCGAGATAAACTGGAAGTTATTTATGAACATGTAACCGGAAAATGATAGTTTTTGGTTTTTGAGGCATTTAACGAATGATTACAATAAAAAAATATGCTGCGATAGATATTGGCTCTAATGCCATGAGGCTATTAGTGTCTAATATCGTAGAGCAGGAGGGTAAAGAACCTCAGTTTAATAAAAGCTCATTAGTGAGGGTGCCTATACGTTTAGGGCAGGATGCTTTTACGGTGGGTGAAATTACAGATGAAAATATTGAGCGAATGGTAGATGCCATGAAAGCTTATAAGCTGCTAATGAAAGTGCATAAGGTAGAAAAATATATGGCCTGTGCAACTTCGGCTATGCGTGAAGCTTTCAATGGTAAGGAAGTTGCTGATATAATTGAACAGGAATCAGGAATTAAAATAGACATTATAGATGGTAAAAAAGAAGCAGCTATTATTGCTTCAACAGATTTACATCATCTTGTAAAAACTGACCAAACCTATTTGTATGTTGACGTAGGAGGGGGAAGTACAGAGTTCTCTTTATTTTCTAATGGTAAAATAGTGGCTTCCAAATCATTTAAAAATGGTACAGTAAGACTGTTAAATAATATGGTAAATGAGGTTGTATGGATAGAAATTGAAAAATGGATTAAAACCGTTACAGCGCCTTATGAAACTATTACGCTTATTGGTTCCGGAGGAAATATTAATAAATTATTTAAAATGTCCGGCAAACAACAGGAAAAGCCATTATCATATTTCTATGTGAACAGCCAGTATCAATTTCTTAATGGACTTACGTATGAACAACGCATCGCAGAATTAGGGTTGAATCCTGACCGTGCAGACGTTATTATATATGCAGCAAGAATTTATCTGAATGCTATGAAATGGAGTGGAGCACGTAATATTTACGTTCCAAAAATAGGATTGTCTGATGGTATTGTAAAGGCAATGTATTATGATAAGATATAGCAATGTATGCAAAAAATTAAACTCATTAAGGGTGATATAACTAAAATAGAAGTTGCAGCAATAGTAAATGCAGCTAATTCTTCTTTACTTGGCGGAGGGGGAGTTGATGGAGCTATTCATAGAGCCGGTGGAAAAGCAATTTTAGAAGAATGTATGGCTATCCGTAATCGTCAGGGTGGATGCAATACTGGTGATGCAGTAATAACCACGGGAGGAAATCTGCCTGCAGATTATGTTATACATACCGTTGGTCCTGTTTGGAGTGGTGATAAAGCTGAGAAAGAACAATTGTTGGCAAAATCGTATCTAAGCTGCTTAAAAATTGCTCTGCAAAACAATATTCAAACTATAGCTTTTCCTAATATCAGTACAGGTATTTATCAATTTCCAAAAGACAAAGCAGCTACTATAGCTGTTACTACTGTAAAACATTTTTTAGAGGAAAATGAAGATATAAAAGAAGTAGTTTTTGTTTGTTTTGATGATGAGAATTATAAACTCTACAAAGATTTATTAAATCTGTAATTACATAATATAAAATTCATCTTTTGTAATAGGCTCCGGTACATTTTCTTCCTTAAGAAGTTGCCTTATATTTATTTCTATTGTTCTTGCTATAGCAGTTACAGAAGTGTCACTAGGCCTGTTTCTGAAAGGGTCCTGCAAATGAAAAGCTGTTTTTTCAAGCATAAAAAATACAAGGGAAATAACTAAAAGCAAGGGTATTTCGTATCCTAGTTTTACATTTTTTAACGCAACAGACAGTATAGTTACAAACAGATAAATAGTAAAATGTAAAAACATTCTGTAGGTAGTAGGAAATACTGTCGAATTAATTCTTTCGGCTGCTCCCATACTGTCTGAAAAGCGTACACAAGTAGTATTTAATTGTATATGCTCAAAATCGCTTAGCGCATTTTGTTTTCTCAACGAGCTTATTTCTCCTGTATTTAATTGTAATATACCTAAAGGTTTATTACTGAACTTAGCAACTTTATTTAATTCTTCTTCTGATAGAAAGGCCTCGCAATTTTGTAATGGATTTAACCCTCTTAATGATTGTCCAAGCGAATAGCACCACGCAATTTGCCTATAAGAAATTGTTTTTATTATGTGGCTGTCTGCATTTTCAGTTTTTATAAATGCCTGTAATTGTAAAACCAGGCTTCTGGAATCGTTCACTATAGCTCCCCAAATTTTTCTTGCTTCCCACCAGCGGTCATAAGACTGGCTCATTTTAAATGATAATAATACCGATATTGCCGTACCCAAAAATGTTGCTATTGTGAGGGGCATTTCAGGAAGATAATCATAAATTTTTTCAGTCAGGAAATGTATGCCAATGCCTAAAAAGAGTACAATAAGCATTTCATATTTTACCATTTTTAAAAGGTAAAGAAAAGGAACCCGTTTGTCAACCAGCATATAAGTACATTTAGATTATATATAAAAATACATAATGTTTTAATGTTGTAATAGGATTGACTAAAATTAGTTTAGTTATTTAAACTTTATCACCAGTCTGCTTTTACTTTAGAAGGAATTTGATCTTGGTGATGCTCACCCATTTGTCTGTAAAATTTTCCGTCAGGTTTGATTATGATGTAATTACATCCTGATCCGAAAGGGAAAAGTAATTTTCTTATAATATCATTATTATCTTCAAATACAAAATCTTTAGGATAAACAAATCCTTTTTCAGTAATATAAAATTGTATAAATTGTTTTTTACGTTTAAAAAAGTTTCTATAGGATTTTACAGAACTATAATAATCCAGGCAATGCGGTTGGTTAGGCATAGACTTTTTAAATGCAAAATTTATAACCAGAGTCTGGTCTTCATTAATGGTTGATCCTGTTATTTTTTTTAAATAATTTAAAACCTGATTCCTTTTTTCTGTACTTATTTCTCCGTATTCTTCTATTAAAATAAGCCTGGCATTTATTGAGTCCTTGGTTTCATAAGCAATCCATGTATACTTATTGCTTTTTGTTTTTTTAGAAAAAACATCCTGAGTAATCATTTCACCTTTTTCATTAAAGAGGTAGCCTGGTTTTTCAGGAGATTGCCCTAAACATGTAAAACCCAAAACGAAAAAGATATAGAGAAATTTCATAATATATTAAATGTCCAGATCAAACATTTTTCTTAAAGTTTCAACAGAAGGATTAATGGCTTTAAGTTTTTCAAATTTTTCAAGAGGGGTAAAGGCATGTTTTGTTGAAACCACTTCATTTACGTTTACTTCAATAGTAATGTCGTGATTATGTAATTTACCACGTAAATAACCTAATAATTCGTGCTTTCCGTTGTCAAAATCTACTTTAGATCCTTCGTTAGGCAATTCCAGCTTAATGATTGTTCCTTCAAGTACAGGATCATTAATTTGCATATAGGTAGCCATAATTTTCTGACCGGAATCGCTAAGGCGTTTCGCGAACTTATTCCACTGCAGCAGCATATCAGTTTCACTAAAAGGCTCTCTTGGTAATTCATCAGTCTGCCTTACCATTGCCTTCTGACTTTCCAGCAGTTCTTTTTTTTGACGTAAACCTGCCAGTGAAAAAGCCGATACTTTAGGACTACCATCATCATCAACCTTTGTAATTACGGGAGGTTTTATGATTTCCGGCTCATCTACCTCAAGTTTATCAGCAGGCAGCGGGGTAATTACCGTAGATTTACTTTCTGTTACGGTAACTGTGTTTTCAGTTTGGGCAACAGTTTGCTCCGGTGCAACATTTGTTTTTGCTACTGTGGGATTATTTTTAAAATAATGGGGAGGAATTATAAATTGGTCAGCTTTTTTTTTTCTCCATCAAAAGTGATGGAGGCAAGCTGCATAAGGCATAGCTCTACAAGCAGCCTTTGATTCTGACTTGATTTGTACTTCAAATCACAATCATTGGCAATATCTATGGCTTTTAATAAAAAATCCTGACTTGCTTTTTGTGATTGTTCACCATATAAATTCTGAGCTATTTCACCAGCTTCCAATAAAATTAGCGTTGCAGGATTTTTACTTACAAGCAAATCGCGGAAATGAGAGGCAAGCCCTGCTATAAAATGATGCCCGTCAAATCCTTTTGCTAAAATCTCATTGTACGTCAGCAGTAATTCAGGAATGCGGTTTTCAAGAATAAGATTAGTTACATTTATGTAATATTCGTAATCAAGTACATTTAAGTTTTCAGTTACGGCCTGACGGGTAAGATTCTTACCGCAGTAACTAACAACCCTGTCAAATATGGATAAGGCATCACGCATTGCACCATCAGCTTTTTGAGCTATAATATGCAATGCATCATCTTCAAAAGTAATCCCCTGGTTTGTGGCAACTTCTGCAAGATGTTCTTTAGCATCTTTAACGGTGATTCTTTTAAAATCAAATATCTGACATCTTGATAAGATGGTAGGTATAATTTTATGCTTCTCTGTGGTTGCCAATATAAATATGGCGTGTCTTGGCGGCTCTTCAAGTGTTTTTAAAAAGGCATTAAATGCAGCCTGGGAGAGCATATGTACCTCATCAATAATATATACCTTGTATTTACCTGTTTGCGGAGGTATGCGAACCTGATCTATAAGGTTGCGTATATCATCTACTGAGTTATTAGAAGCTGCATCCAGTTCAAATACATTAAATGCAAAATCTTCATAAGGGTCATCATAACCTTCCTGATTTATTTTTCGGGCTAATATTCGTGCACAAGTAGTTTTTCCTACTCCGCGCGGACCTGTAAATAATAAAGCTTGTGCCAGGTGATTGTTTTCTATGGCATTTAGCAGCGTATTGGTAATAGCTTGTTGCCCAACAACATCCTTAAATGTTTGCGGTCGGTACTTTCTGGCTGATACTATAAACTGTTCCATAGGCTGTAAAGAGATACAAATATAAAATTTTTTACAGCAGTGACACCAATATTATAGCGTAATAATTTGCTTTTATAGTTAAATAATCACTTCTGCTATATCTTCAGAAATAAGTAAGTCTAATAAAGCTTTTTCATTAGGATTAAGTTCTATATCATTATCTTCGGCATATGCATATTTACTTATAGTGCCTTTTTCATAAGCTGCAATAACAGTTGGATGAACGTAGTATTTTTTACAAACAGTACGGGTATTACCTAATTTTTCAGCAACGGAATCCAATACGGCAACTACTTTTCGCTTACAATCAGTATCATTATTATAATTCCCTATGTCTATAAAGGCACATAATGCATTTAAGCTGCCTGCCCAGGCGCGGAAGTCTTTTGCAGTAAAATCTTCTCCTGTAATATCTTTTATATAATTATTTACATCTGCAGACCCAATAGTATGGCGTTTCCCATCATCATCATAATATTGAAATAGTTCATGACCCGGAATTTCTTTGCATTTTTTTACAAGATTAGCTAACTTTTTGCTTTGCAATTTTATTTTATGTTTGACACCTTTTTTTCCTATAAAATCAAAAGATACAGAAGCTCCTTCAAATTTCACATGTTTATCCCGAAGTGTTGTAAGTCCAAATGAACCGTATAATTTTTTATAAGCGTCGTTGCCAATACGGATATTTGTTAACTCAATAAGTTTTATTACTAAGGCAATTACCTTTTCATAAGGCAAACCTTTTCTTTTCAGATCTTTTTCAACATGTTCTCTAATTAAGGGTAAAGCATGTGCAAACCGCCTTAACCGGTAAAACTTTGACTGGTTTCTGATTCTGTTCCATTCCGGATGATAACGGTATTGTTTTCTTCCTTTAGCATCTGTACCGGTTACCTGTAAATGTCCATTTTCATATGGTGATATCCATACGTTTTCCCAAGCGGGCGGAATTACCAGTTTTTTAATACGTTCTAATATATACCTATCCTTAACGGTGTGTCCTGATTCATCTATATAACTAAAGCCATTACCCTTACGTTTTCTGTAAAAACCTTTATCAGATTTTAAACAATAACGAAGGCCAACAGCTTTAGCAGTGACTTTAGGATTACTCCCTATTTTTTCAAGTTTTTTCTCCAGCCTGTTCATGGCTTTTTAATTGGCTCTGCCTTTTATGCTCATATCAAGTAATACTTTTGCAGCGCTATTTTCGCTATAAGCACCTGGACTTACAACATACACGCCTTTTTCACCTGTTTTTGCTTTTATTCCATAAACAGTTGCTTCATCTCCCGGGTCGCTTTCGCCTTCGTATCGATAGATGTGCTCAATCTCAAAATCTTCACAATGATTTTTAATTCTATCTTCTTCAAGATTAAAATCTGTTGTAAAACCTTTATCGCTTAATTCCTGTAATGCCTTAGAAACTGTGGCATAATGATACATTTGTCTGTCCATGGTATAAAATATTTAAGTTAGTTTGTTTTATATGCTTAAAATTAAATATTTCATTTTTTTAACCCCGCCAAGGAAATGTTAAACATTTTCTCACACAGCACGAGGCCGTAAATTACTTTATACTTTTAAATTTCGGGCTTTAAAAGTAAAGAGTATCTTTGCAGCCGCAGGCCGTCTTATCGCCGTCTCAAAGAGAGGGAGGAAAGTCCGGACACCATAGGGCAGCATAGCGGGTAACACCCGTCATTCTATTTAAATAGGAGAGGACAAGTGCAACAGAAAGTATGTACAGGTAATGCTGTAGTGAAACCAGGTAAACTCTATGCGGTGAAATGCCATGTATACCGGCAATTAAGGGCTGCCCGCCCAATGCCGGGGGGTAGGCAGATTGATCCTTTACAGTAATGTAAGGACTAGATAAATGATAAGAAACCCCGCTTTTGGGCGGGGTTACAGAATCCGGCTTACAGGCCTGCTTTTTTTACAGCTTATAGCAAAACATTATACCGCCACGGTAAGGAAGCCATTCGCCGCTTTTATTGTATTTGGCAAATTCGTAGGGTTCATTGTTTGATAAGTAACGGCCTTTATAGTGAGCCTGCTGGTTACCACCGCCGATAAACATGTCAATCATCCATTTATCATTAATTTTTACCTGATAGCCAATAGTAATACCTAAAAAGAAAGCTTCTCCTTTTTGGTATTTATCAGTATTAAGATAATTCCATTTTTGGAGTTCAAATATGGCACCACCCACATGGCCACCAACGTAAAGGCCTTTATCGTTTTCATTAAAATGGTATCGTACTTCACTAAAAACCATTAATGTTTTAAAAGGAGCATTGTTTACAGATTCCCAATATGCACCTAATACGTCACCCTGAAAAGTTACTTTTTTTGCAAGGCTTGTTTCTATACCAATTTGTGGTATGCCCAATAAAGTTGTAGGAGCATTAAATTTAATATAGGTTTGTGAAATTGCAGGAAATGCTGCCAGTATTAATACCAGCATAAAGAATTTTTTCATTTGAAATTGAAGAGTAGTTTTTTAACAATTATTTTGCAGGAAAATTACATATAATCTTCTTCATCGGCAATAATATCGTCTTCTATTTCTTCATCAAATTCAAAAAAAGAAAAAACCGAGCCACCATAGTTCTTCTGGAAAGAAAAATTCATCATATGGCTAAGGTTTGTATGCTTGGAATGCTCTATAATCATCATTCCATCAAGCTGTAAAAGTTCGTTTTCTAAAACAAGGGTAACTATTTCTTCAAAAACTTTCTGATCTAGGTTATAGGGTGGATCAGCAAAAATTATATCATATGATGATTTGTTGGTTTTTAAAAACTTAATTACATCACTTTTTTGGGCCATTATATCAAACTCAAACTCAGCACTGGTTTGTTTTATAAATTTTATACACCCAAAATCAGCATCAACAGAAGTAACACTTGCTGCACCTCGTGAAGCAAACTCATAGCTTATATTCCCAGTGCCGGAAAAAAGATCGAGTATTTTAAGGCCTTCAAAATCAAAACGATTATTTAATATATTAAACAACGACTCTTTAGACATATCCGTCGTGGGGCGCACCGGAAGGTTTTTTGGAGCAGTTATCCTTCTCCCTTTATATT
Organism: Flavobacterium sp. NRK1; assembly: GCF_024054175.1. Classification (GTDB taxonomy): domain Bacteria; phylum Bacteroidota; class Bacteroidia; order Flavobacteriales; family Flavobacteriaceae; genus Flavobacterium. Next base: position 3,337,452 of record NZ_JAMXLA010000001.1, on the reverse strand, counting down.
TTCCTGAAATGATCCTCATGAGTTAAATAGTATAAAGTGTTGTAAAGCATTATCTTTAGTAATGTTCCATTTTTGCTGTAATGGCTGGGAGTTAAATAAAGATATATTTCTGATATAAGTATAAGCTAATGTGTAATTATCGTCGTTTTCAGTTACTTTTCCTAATAGATATACTGCTGCTGTTTCAGGATTAAGAAAAAGCTGTTCCATTGTGAAAAGCAAAAAGTATAAAAAATCTTCAGGTGTTTTATATTCAAAGGAATTATATAATAAAAGTTTTTGATTTCTAACAACCACTATTTCAAAATTTGAATCCTGAAAGTGTACATAAACCTGCTTTTCATCAATATTTTTAGATGCATCTAATAGTTTTGAAACCAGTACGCTATTAGCATTTTTATATTCAAAAGCACCAAACTGGTCTATAAGAAAATTATTTACGTTCATCATAGGTACGTATACATTATTCAGCTCATAGCTATCCAGTTCATCTACAGCAAAAAAATCAGTTTCAAAAACCTTAGTATTATACTGAAGGTAGCTTCCCGGATATTTATTGTCAAAAAGTGCAGTTGGTACAAATGTGTTAAAACTATTGTTGTGCAATACTACAATTTCATCAAAAGGATTTGTTAGTAAAGGGTTATTAACAAAGGCTTTCCATAATTCTTCTTCTAAAGGAATGTATTTAGAAAAATCAGCAGTTACGCAATGTGTTATCTCTCTGTTTAGGGTATCAAAGCAACAAAAAGACATACCATTAGCAGAAACCTGCAGTGCCAGCTTTTTATAATTACGTGAAGTTATGGTGTTGTTCATTAATACGTAGTTTCATTGCAAATTTACATTCTTTTTTGGTTTAGTACGGGCTCATCTTTAAATTCATGTTATCTTTGGGCTAATAAATATCATACTTCACTTTTTTAATGAATTCTGCTACATTTTATAAATTGCTCCGTCAAAAATTTCCTTTTGATCCTACGATAAAACAGGATATTTTTTTGCAAAAAGCAGCAGACTTTATTACTAACGTTTCAAAAGACGAATTGTTTGTACTAAAAGGGTATGCCGGTACTGGGAAAACTACAATAATTTCTACTATTGTAAACCATTTAATAGAAGCTAATAAAAAATATGTCTTACTTGCACCTACAGGGCGTGCGGCTAAAGTAATTGCAGGATATTCCAATAAACCGGCTTTTACGATCCATAAGCGTATTTATTTTCCTAAAAAGGGTAGTGGAGGCAATATAGGATTTACGCTTCAACCCAATAAATTTACCAATACAATTTTTATTGTTGATGAAGCTTCGATGATCTCTGATACTGTACAGGAATCTAAAATGTATGAAAATGGGTCATTATTGGATGATTTGATGTCATACGTATATTCCGGCAATAATTGTAAAATGATATTAATTGGAGATACTGCACAGTTGCCTCCTGTAAATTCTGATCTCAGCCCGGCATTAGATATAGATTCCCTTTCATTGCATTATTTTAAGGATGTTCATCATATTGAGCTTGATGAAGTAATGCGTCAGGAAGAAAATTCAGGAATATTATATAATGCAACTGAATTAAGAGAAATATTAAAGTCATCTTTCATTGATACCTTTCAGTTTAAATTAAGAGGGTTTAGAGATATTATAAGACTAACTGATGGCTACGATATTCAGGATGCCATAAATCAGGCATACAATAATTATAGTATTGAAGATACTGCTTTTATTGTGCGTTCTAACAAAAGGGCTAATCAGTATAATCAGCAAATACGTACCAGAATATTATCAAGAGAAAGCGAACTTTCTACAGGAGATTTTATGATGGTAGTTAAGAATAATTATTTTTGGCTTAATGAAAAAAGTGAAGCCGGATTTATTGCAAACGGAGATATTATTGAAATACTTGAAATATTCAGGATCGAGGAGCTTTACGGATTTAAATTTGCAAAAGTAAAGGTAAGAATGGTTGATTATCCTAACCAGGTTCCGCTTGAAACCTATTTATTACTGGATACTGTAGAAAGTGAGTCGCCATCTCTTACTTATGAAGAATCTAATAGATTGTATCAGGAGGTAATGAAAGACTATGAAGGTGAAGCACAATATAAAAAGTTTCTAAAGGTTAAAAACAACCCCCATTTTAATGCACTACAGGTTAAATTTTCATATGCCATAACCTGTCATAAATCTCAGGGTGGACAATGGAATACTGTATTTATAGAACAACCGTATTTGCCTGATGGTATTACTAAAGATTATATACGCTGGTTATATACTGCTGTAACAAGGGCAAAAGACAGATTGTACCTTATAGGTTTTAAAGATGATTATTTTGAAGAATAAATTGTAATATAATGAAAATAATAGCTGTAATACCCGCACGATATGCCTCAACCCGTTTTCCTGCAAAATTAATGCAGGATCTGGGTGGTAAAACCATTATTACCAGAACATATCAGGCAGCACTGGAAACCGGGCTGTTTGATGATGTTTTCGTGGTAACTGACTCTGATATTATTTTTAATGAAATAATAACTAATGGCGGTAAAGCCATTATGAGTGTAAAAGAGCATGAAAGCGGAAGCGACAGGATTGGTGAAGCTGTTGAAAATCTTGATGTAGATATTGTAGTTAATGTTCAGGGCGATGAGCCGTTTATAAATAAAGAACCATTAGCTGATCTATTGGAGGTTTTTAAAAGTGATACCGCTCATGAAATTGACCTTGCATCTGTTATGATGCATATAACAGATTGGGAAGATATCGAAAATCCTAATAATGTAAAAGTTATTGTAGACCAAAAGAAGTTTGCACTATACTTTTCACGTTCAGTAATTCCGTATCCAAGAGATAAGGAAGCAGGAGTAAGGTATTTCAGGCATATAGGAATTTATGCTTTCAGGAAACATGCTTTGTTAGATTTTTATAATTTACCAATGCAATCACTGGAAGCCTCAGAAAAACTGGAACAGCTTCGTTACCTTGAATATGGCAAGAAAATAAAAATGGTAGAAACCAGTCATGCAGGTATTGGTATAGATACTCCGGAAGATTTAGAGAAAGCAAGAAAAATGCTAAACAAATAGAATGGTAAAGCAATATCTTAAAAAATATTGCTTTACCATTTATTATTTTTATGCAAGTTTTTTAATAGTGTATAGCTCATTATGAACCTCAACTTTAGGGTACATTCGTAAAGAATAATTATTATCGAAACGTGATTTATAATTTTTATTTCGTTCAAAATCTTTTTCAGTTAATGTCATGGTATTAAATAATATAAATCCATTTACATTAAGTAAATAGTTAACTCTGTTAATGAAAAAATCTTCAAATAAAAAGTTAGGCATTTTCGTATCCTGAAAAATATCTATAATAATAAGGTCATACTTTTCTTTTGTTTTTAAAACAAACTCAAAAGCATCATCTATTACAATTTCCAGATTCTTTATTTTATTTAGGTCAAAATAAGTATTAGCAATTTCTATAGCTGCAGGATCTATTTCTACACCTGTTATTTTTCCTTTAAATTGTATTTCTTCTGCAAGGGTTTTTATAACACTTCCTGCAGCTACTCCCAATACCAAAACATTTTCAAAACCTCGTATTCTTTCGTACCCGATGTAATTAAGGCCTTTACGGAGTATTCGCTGCAGGCTGCCATAAGAGTAGTTGGTGTTTTTAGAATCAAGTATAAGCTGTCCATTGTTATACGTAACTTCCAGTTTATTACTGATAGCAGAATTTTTCTTGTAAATGTTTATAGGTACAAAAAAACTGAGGAGTCTTTTAAGCATTGGATATATTTTTCGGCAGTAAATATATATTATTTTTACAGCTCTGTTTTGAGAAGAATATGAAAAAAATATATCAATTTATATTTTTCAGGCTATTGCATTGGCAGATAGAAGGTGTGATGCATCCTGAAGTAAAAAAATGCGTTATTATCGTAGTGCCTCACACAAGCTGGATGGATTTTGTAATTGGAGTATTCGCCAGGGGAAGTATAGGGCTTGAAATGAATTTCGTAGCAAAAAAAGAGCTTTTCAGATTTCCGTTTGGTGCTTATTTCCGTTGGATGGGTGGTGCTCCGTTGAACAGGCAAAAAAATGAAAACAAAGTGGATGCAATTGCCGGAATTTTTAACGGGCGTGATATTTTCAGGCTTGCGATTGCGCCGGAAGGGACAAGAAAGAAAGTTGAAGTATGGAAAACAGGATTCTACTACATAGCATTAAAAGCTAATGTGCCTGTAATTGCTGTAGCATTTGACTATGGCAATAAAACCGTAAAAATCGCTGAACCTTATTATTTATCAGGTGATAGAGATTGGGATATGAAGGTGTTAGAAAAACATTATAAAGATGTTGCCGGATATATTCCTGAATATAGTTATAAAAATGATTAAGAATAGTTTAACTAAGTGTTTAAACAATTTAACAACTACTCTTAGTAATTTTACATCAAGAGAAATACGAATGATACCTTATTACCAATAAAGTATATATTGAATATCATTCCCCGGAAAAAGGGGATTATCTTATTAAAGATAATTTGTGTTTGTTTTATTGGTTAATGGCCCCGGTCAGCTTTTTATAAAGCTATCGGGGTTTTTTAATTGCCTGAGATATATTCTTTATAAGTTCCATTATTGTAAAAAATAACAATTCTTTCTATAGAATTTTCATTAGCTTTTTTATTGTTTACAGACTCAACAGTTTTGCCTGTATCAGGTTTTATATCCAATTCCTTTTTTATTTCTGGTTCACTTGTTTTATCTTCAGAAGAAAATAAATCTAGTGAAACTGCTCCTTTGGCTGAAATAGGAGGAGGAGAGTCATACTCTTTTTTATCAGTTTCTTGTACAGCTTCAGACTTTGGAAAATTACCAGCTCCATTTACCAGCCAGTAAAAGTCTACTTCAGGAAAGTTGTCAATAATCTTCATCACAAAATCAAGGCTGGGTTTGTTTCTGCCGGACATTAAATGTGATAATGCCGAACGTTGTACACTCATTTTATCTGCAAAAACAGAAGCAGACAGCCCATAAAATTCTAATATAATTTCAAGACGTTTTACAAAATCTTCAGTGTTTACCATTGTAACTTATTTAAATATATTTGTGATATTACAAATGTAAACAATTTATTTGTGCAAAAAATACCAGAGGTAAAAATATAAAAATTAACTGTATTAAAACTTTAAATTCCAATATATAATACACTGATTTATTAGTGCTTAATATATGTATTTAACAGTGATTGATTAATTTGTAAGATAATAAAATAGGCCTGTTTACAAAAGTAAATTATTAAACAATTAGATGTATTTACAATTGTAACTTTTAAGATGTTTACTTTTGTAATCAAATTTAAGATACATGGATTTAAGGCAAATATTTATAGATAACAAGGAGGAGAGATTATATGGCAGATATATTACCAATAATCATATTGAACCTGTTTTAAATGAATTAAAAAAAGTTTTCGCAGTAAGTGTTATCGGCACGTCTGTTCTTCATGAGCCTATCTATAGCGTAAAAGCAGGGAGTGGGAAAATAAAAATTTATATGTGGTCTCAGATGCATGGCAATGAATCGACAACTACGAAAGCTATTTTTGATTTTCTTAATTTTCTTAAAGGAGATAATGAATTTGCTGTGCGGTTAAAAGCAACTTTTACTTTTCTAATTATTCCTATACTTAATCCTGATGGTGCAAAACTTTATACTAGAGAGAATGCATTTAAAGTAGATCTTAATCGTGACTCAGTTAATTTATCGCAACCAGAAAGCAAATTACTTAGAAATATTTTTGAGGAATTTAAGCCCGACTACTGTTATAATATGCATGATCAGCGGACTATTTTTGGTGTAGGAGATATTCCTAAGCCGGCTACAGTATCTTTCTTAGCCCCGTCTTATAATAATGAAAGAGATATAAATAATACCCGTTTAAAAGCTATAAATGTTATAGCGGCAATGAATGAAACACTCCAACAATTTATACCCGGGCAGGTGGGTAGGTTTGATGATTCTTTTAATATAAACTGTATCGGGGATATGTTCCAGTCATTAAATGTACCAACCATACTTTTTGAAGCAGGACATTTTCAGGATGACTATGAGCGAGAGCAAACAAGAAAATTCATCTTTTTTGCATTATTATCAGGATTTAATGCTATTTACGAAAACGTTATAGTTGTTAACAAAAAGGAAGAATATTTCAATATTCCTCAAAATAAGATTATATTTTATGATATCATGTACAAAAATGTCAAAATAAATTATGAAAATAAAGAAAAAATAACGAATTTTGCATCACAATATAAGGAAGTGCTATTTGAGAATTCTGTAATTTTTCGAGCTATTATTAGCGAAATAGGTAATTTGGAAGGGTTGCATGCACACAAAGAATTTGATGCTTTTGGTGCAGAATTTCTTGATGATGAGCTTAATAAAATGCCAATAATTGGAAATGAAGCAGATTTTTCTGTTGATTTAAACAGGAAATTTGTTAACGGAGTAGAAATAGAGTAGTAAAATATCCTTATAAATGAATTTTTTTAATAACGGTTTTAAAAAATTGAATTAGAGAAACCAATATAACCTTAAAAGACACATTTATGAGCAAATTTCGTTTAGATGAAGTTGACCATCAGATACTGGATATGCTGATTGACAACACAAGGGTTCCGTTTACTGATATTGCAAAAAAACTATTGATCTCTGCAGGAACTGTCCATGTGAGGGTTAAGAAAATGGAAGATGCAGGTATTATAATGGGATCTTCATTAACACTTGATTACGAAAAATTAGGCTATTCATTCATTGCTTATGTTGGGGTTTTCCTTCATAATACTTCACAAACTAAATTTGTGCTTGAAAGAATAAACGAAATTCCTTTTGTTACTGTAGCTCACGTTACAACCGGTAAATTTAATATCTTTTGCAAGATCAGGGCTAAAGATACAAAACATGCTAAAGAGGTTATCTTCATGATTGATGATATTGAAGGAGTTTACAGAACTGAAACAATGATTTCGTTAGAAGAGAGCATCAATGACAAAAAAAGACTGATGCATACAATATTTAAAGACCTGTAAGGTTTTTATGAAAATTTTATAACCCTCATGTAATATACATGAGGGTTTTTTTATTAAATTCAATCCAATAAAAAACATCTTATGTATCCTGCTACCAGAATAGAGCGCTTTAATGAACAAGTGCAGCTAAAATACCAGCTTTTTAATAGTATATTCATGACCTTGCCCTTTAGGGCTATAGATAATACAGGTAGTTTATTGCCTTTATTTTCTGAACTATGTGAAGAAGGCTATAAAGAAAATAAAAGCCCTGAACAAATATTTAATGAATTTGCCGATAAGTACCTTACTGATACTTCAGAGGAAGAGAAAATAGGGATGATGTTCCGTTTCATTCAGTATGTAGAAAGGCAAATAGTGCTTTTTGATGCTATAGAAGATGCTGCTTTTACCAATCTTAATAATCTTGAAGGTAATGGCTCGCTGCGTCATAGCCGTGATAAAGCTGAAAATCTGGGTTTAATGGATGAATTAAGAGATTTTCTTGATGACTTTCAGGTGCGTGCTGTTTTAACAGCGCATCCAACCCAATTTTATCCCGGGTCTGTATTAGGTATTATTACCGATTTAACTGAAGCCATTAAAAATAATAATCTGGGAGAGATTAAAAATCTGTTATCACAATTGGGTAAAACTCCTTTTATAAAAAAAGAGAAGCCTACACCTTATGATGAAGCAGTAAGTCTTATCTGGTATCTGGAAAATGTATTTTATAAGGCTGCGGGTGATATGTCTTCATATGTACAGAATGCAATTTTTAAAGAAGGTACTTTAAAGCATCCCGTTTTGTCATTTGGTTTCTGGCCGGGTGGAGATCGTGATGGAAATCCGTTTGTAACTACTGAGATTACACTTAAAGTAGCCGACAGGCTTAGGAATTCTATTCTTAAGTGTTATTACAGAGATATAAGAAACCTTAAAAGGAAACTTACTTTTGTTGGTGTTGAAGAAAAAATAACTGACATTGAAGTAAAATTATACCGCTCAGTTTTCTATTCACAGGGGGAGATTTATATTACACTGGAAGAGCTTAAAAAAGAGCTGTCTTCAATTCGTGATTTGATCGTTAATGAGCATCAGTCCTTGTATTCTGATGAAATTGACGAATTAATTAATAAGGTAAATCTTTTTGGCTATCACTTTGCTTCTCTGGATATTCGCCAGAATAGCAGAATACACGATTCTGTTTTTTCTGATGTAATAAATTATTTAAGCAAAACTAACAAGGATCTGTCAGATTATGGCAAGTTAGATGAGCTTGAGAAAATTAAAATACTTAACACACTAAAAGGTAGTATTAAACCATCTGATTTTGAAAATGAAGATACTAAAAAGACATTAGAATCGATAATAACTATAAAAACTATCCAGCAAAGCAATGGCGAACTTGGAGTTAATAGGTATATAATAAGCAATAACGAAAGCGCTTTAAATGTACTTGAGCTGCTTACATTATTTACGTTACTGGATTTTAAAAATCCTCCTGTAGATATAGTCCCTTTATTTGAAACTGTGGAGGATCTTAAGGAAGCAGACACTATAATGAAATTGCTTTATGAAAATGAAGTATATGCAAAACACCTTAAATCACGCGGTAACAAACAAACCATTATGCTTGGTTTTTCTGACGGTACTAAAGACGGGGGATATTTAATGGCAAACTGGAGTATTTATACCGCAAAAGAAAATCTTACTTTAATGGCCCGTGAACATGGTATTAAAGTTGTGTTTTTTGATGGGCGTGGCGGACCACCGGCAAGGGGCGGGGGGAAAACTCATAAGTACTACGCATCTCAGGGAGCTACAATAGATAATAATGAAATACAGATTACAATACAGGGACAAACAATAAGTTCTAATTTCGGCATATTAGACAGCTGTCGTTTTAATCTTGAAAATTTATTAAGTGCCGGTATTACAAATGGTGTATTTGAAAAAGAAAAAAAACAATTTACCCCGGAACAGCGTGAAATTATGAAGCATCTCTCTGAATTGGGTTACGAAAAATATACTGCTTTTAAACAGCATCCAAAATTCTTACCTTATCTGGATCAGATGAGTACGCTAAACTACTATGCCAAAACTAATATTGGCAGCCGTCCTTCCAAGAGAAGTAAATCAGCTTCGCTGGATTTCGGAGAATTAAGAGCAATACCATTTGTAGGATCATGGAGCCAGCTTAAGCAGAATGTACCGGGCTTTTACGGTGTAGGGTATGCATTAGCACATTATGAAAAATCTGGTGAATGGGAAAAAATTCAGAACCTGTATGATAATTCACTGTTTTTCAGAACACTTCTTGAAAACAGTATGATGTCATTATCTAAATCATTTTTTCCGCTTACGGCTTATATGAAAGAAGACGAAGAATTTGGTGAATTTTGGGAAATTATTTATGAAGAATTTCTTGAAACGAAACGACTGTTACTTAAAATTTCGGGATATAGCGAATTAATGGAAAATTACCCTGATGGTAAAGCTTCAATTAAATTAAGAGAGCATATTGTATTACCTTTGCTTACCATTCAACAATATGCATTAACAAAAATAAGGCAGATGAAAAAAGGTGATGAGAATGCCGATAAGCTGGATGTATTTGAAAAAATTGTAACCCGTTCCCTTTTTGGAAATATTAATGCCAGTAGAAATTCTGCTTAAAAAATGAAAATTACCGATATACAGACTGACGAATATGCGCCTTATCAGGAATCATATATTAAATTAGTTGATCCGGCTTATACACTTACTGAAGAGCTTGAGATAAGTGTTCATAATTTAATCCACTTTGTCAGGGAAATTCCTATGGATAAATATGACTATCGTTATGCAGAAGGAAAATGGACTATAAAAGATATACTTCAGCATTTAATTGATTCTGAAAGAATATTCGCTTACAGGGCTTTACGCTTTTCACGTGGCGATGAAACCATATTACCTGGCTTTGATGAAAATTTATATGCTGATAATGCTGAAGGTTCAAAAAGATCTATAAATGATCTGTTAACCGAAATATCTGCTTTACGTCATGCAAATATTATGATGTTCAAATCATTTCCTGTAAATGCTATGCTAAGAAAAGGTGTTGCTTCAGGCTATACAGTGTCTGTCCGCGCGTTTGGTTTTCTTATTATAGGCCATCAGAATCATCATATTAATGTTTTTAAGGAACGTTACTTATAACAAAAAAAGGCAATCCTGTTTAATTGGGATTGCCTTTAATATTCTTCCAGCTTATTAGCAAGAGTTTTTTTAATGCTTATTTTCTATAGTATAATTATCGGCTTTATTGCATAGTTTATATGTACTTAAAGCAAAAAATGAGAAAATAATATGAGCTGTAAATAATTGTTTGTAATAACCATAACGATCATTATGTGGCGGCTTCTCGTGTTGTGAAAAAATAATTTTCCATACAATAATTCCCACAACTCCGCTTAAAGAGCCAATAATTAAAATTTTACTTATGGTAGGATGTGTTAAAGCTCTTTTCCATAATAACCAGTAAACAGCCATAAAGCTAATTCCTGTAACATAATGCAATCCCCATCCTGCAGGATGATATCTTTCATTATTTACATTTGGTAAATTTTTAGAATTGTCAATAAGTTCATTAATCATTTCGGGTTCCAGGTATTTCTCATTTTCCTTTTTAGAAATGTAATAACTATATAAAGTCATAAATGTAGTACCAACAATTCCGGCTATAATTAGCTTTTCTGTAGTTTTCATATTATAATATATAAAAGGAGGAAGGCGATGCCTTCCTCCGGATTATTACTGCATTGTTTTTTCTTCTCTTTCCCAGATACGATGTTTTCCAAGCTCTTTGATAAAATTATCAGCAAAATTTTTGTCGTTATTAATTACTATGCCTAACATAGCTGCATCTTTTTTATCAGCAGGCTTTTTACCAATCGCTTTTTCCAAAAGCTGCTGAACTTCAATATCAGCACCAATTACTTTACAATGCCTGTAAGCATTGCTTATAAATTCTAAAACATTATAGTTATTCTCTAACATCGCAGCATTAGGTGATGCAGGAATATATACTGCATCAAATAATACAGAAGACGAAGAAAAAAATGTATGATCGGCCTTAATTTCTTTACCCTTATCAGTTTTTATATTGCCGGCATGTGGGCCAATAATCATCGCCATTGCACCCTGTGATTCCAATGCCTTTTTAAGGTTATTAACTGATGTTTCGCTAACACCATCTGTGCAAATAAAAGCTACTTGCCTGGTTTCAATGGTATTAGTAACAGTTGGATTTTTTAGCATACTTAAAGCATCCGAAGGCTTATAACTTTTGTCAATCGGTTTTGGCTCATGTTTCTTTGTATCGGTATCGGCGCCTATGCCATGATTTAAAGGCTTTTCAGGCTGGGATGGTACCGCAATTCCTAAACCTTCAGCAACTTTATTAGCAAGTTTTTTATCTACCTGAGATAGTAAACCAAGCATTCTTTCACGAATAGCAACAGTTTCTACTTTACTAAGTTCAAAACGTAAAGCATTTATAATATGATTTTGTTCTACTTCGGTCTGACTGTTATAAAACAAAGCCGCCTGGCTAAAATGATCGGCGAAACTTTCACTGCGTTCGCGTACTTTGTGAGCTTCAACCCTTTCATTTACACTTACAAAACCTCCCTCAGCCATTTTTGCCTGAAAAGGGCATCCGCCACCTAATGAATTAGGGCTATAACTTGTACGTCCCACATTTATTTCCTGTCTCATATGGCCGTCCCTCTGGTTATTATGCATAGGGGCAATAGACCTGTTGATAGGAATTTCATGAAAATTTGGACTTCCCAGTCGTGATAGCTGAGTATCTGTATATGAAAACAGCCTGCCCTGTAGTAAAGGGTCATTAGAGAAGTCAATACCGGGAACTAAATGCCCGGGGTGAAACGCCACCTGTTCTGTTTCGGCAAAAAAGTTATCAGGATTTCTGTTAAGTACCATACGTCCGATCTTAGTTACAGGAACCAATTCTTCAGGAATAATTTTAGTAGGATCAAGCAGGTCAAAATTGAATTTGTGTTCATCTTCTTCCGGCACTATCTGTACTCCAAGTTCCCATTCAGGATAATTTCCATTTTCAATAGCTTCCCATAAATCTCTTCTATGGAAATCAGGATCATTACCGGATATTTTTAATGCTTCATCCCATACAACAGCATGAGTACCTAATTTGGGTTTCCAGTGAAATTTCACAAACACTGACATATTTTTTTCATTTACAAGGCGGAAAGTATGAATACCGAAACCTTCCATCATCCTTAAACTTCTCGGAATGGCACGGTCACTCATAACCCACATTATCATATGCATAGATTCAGGCATTAAGGAAATAAAATCCCAAAACGTATCATGAGCAGAAGCTGCCTGTGGAATTTCATTATGCGGCTCCGGTTTCACAGCATGTATAAGGTCAGGAAACTTCATAGCATCCTGAATGAAGAATACTGGCATATTATTTCCGACTAAGTCAAAATTACCTTCCTGAGTGTAAAATTTAACAGCAAATCCACGTACATCGCGCGCAAGGTCTGTTGAGCCCCTAAATCCTGCTACCGTAGAAAAACGCGCAAATACAGGAGTTTTTATAGTAGTATCGTTTAAAAATCCAGCTTTAGTATATTGATTTATATTACCATACGATTCAAAATATCCGTGAGCAGCAGAACCTCTTGCATGTACAATGCGTTCAGGAATACGTTCATGATCAAAGTGTGTAATCTTTTCACGCATTATAAAATCTTCCAGTAGGGAAGGCCCGCGTTCTCCGGCTTTTAGGGTGTTGTGATCGTCATTTATCTTAACACCCTGATCAGTAGTAATAAACTGGTTTTCGCTGTATTCTTTGTTTTTTTCCAGGTCTTTTAATTTTGCATTTTCTGTTGTAGGTGTGTCATTTTTCTTCATTGTAAGATTTTTAGTTGGTTAATACATGAGGTATTGCTACTATTTTTTAAGCATTTTTTTTACTTGTCACGTTAAATTTACAATCATTATCTCTTAAAAAATTGTCAATTGTATTAACTTTAGCTTATCTAATATCCTGATATTATGCTCTTTTATATTGATGTAATATAGTATTAAAGTAAAATCTGTAAGTTTAGCTTTATATAAAAATTAGAAACAATTTAAACCCAACTGAATTATATTTATTAATTTTAGCCCGTGCAAAATTTAAAGCAAATAGCAACTTATTTTCTATCAGTATATTTACTGGTATTAATGGTATTTCCTTGTAGTGATGCACATACTAAAAATGTAGTTTTAAAACACAGTCAGATTGAACAAAGTCATGCCGGCCATCATGATGATATTGAAATTTGTACGCCTTTTTGTGTTTGTGGCAGTTGTGTGGCAGCTGTAATTGTACATTCTCCTTTTGATATAACATTTTTTATTCCTGTTCCAACTTCGTTTCAGGAACCTGTTTTCTATCAATCATTACAATCTTTGTTCAAAGGTTCTATCTGGCAGCCGCCCCAATTGGTATAATGATGTGCCGGTGATGAACCGGCTGTAAGTGTTTGGCATTAAGCCGGACTTTAACATAGTAGTCATTATAGTAAAACAATTCGATGTTAGATAAGATTATTCATTTCAGCATCAACAATAAGTTTATTGTTGGGCTGTTTACTTTGGCATTAATAGCTGTGGGAAGTTATTCGCTTAACAACCTCTCAATTGATGCCCTTCCTGATATTACTAATAATCAGGTGCAAATCATAACAACTTCACCTACACTGGCAACACAGGATGTAGAACAGTTTATTACCTATCCTATAGAGCTTTCAGTAAAGTCCATTCCCCAAATTGTAGAACTACGTTCTATAAGTCGTTTCGGTCTTAGCGTAGTCACAGTGGTTTTTAAAGAAGATACTGATATTTACTGGGCTCGTGCACAGATTTCTGAAAGGCTGCGGCAAGCAGAAAATATAATTCCCAAGCGTTTAGGCAGCCCTGAAATGGCTCCTATCAGTACAGGTCTTGGGGAAATTTATCAATATGTTGTATTTCCTGAAAAAGGTTATGAGGACAAGTATAGCGCTATAGAACTGCGTACTATTCAGGACTGGATTATAAAACCACAGTTAACAGGAACACCTGGTGTAGCCGAAGTAAATACTTTGGGAGGTTTGTTAAAGCAGTATGAGATAGCTGTTGATCCTGACAGGCTAAAGAGTATGGATGTAACCATAACCGAAATTTTTGACGCTCTTGAACAGAATAATGAGAATACGGGAGGAGCTTATATCGATAAGAAGCCCTATGCCTATTTTATCCGCGGAGTAGGTATGGTAAGCAGTATTGAAGATATTAAAAAAATTGTAATTAAAAATAAAAATGGTATTCCTATACTGGTGCGTGATGTAGCTACGGCCCAAATAGGCAGCAGTATACGCTATGGTGCGGTAACAAAAGACGGAAAAGGAGAAGAAGTAAGCGGCATGGTAATGATGCTGAAAGGGGAGAACAGTGGTGAAGTTGTTGCCCGGGTAAAAGAAAAAATGGAGCAGATAAAAAAATCATTACCGGAAGGTGTGTCTGTAGAACCTTTTCTTGACAGAACAAAGCTGGTAGACAATGCTATTGGAACAGTACGTACCAATCTGATAGAAGGAGCGCTGATTGTAATATTTGTATTAGTGCTGCTATTAGGCAACTGGCGTGCAGGCCTGGTTGTGGCATCTGTTATTCCACTTTCACTTTTGTTTGCTATTACTATGATGCGCCTTTTTGGTGTAAGCGGCAATCTGATGAGCCTTGGTGCTATTGATTTTGGGATAATAGTAGATGGTGCCGTTATTATAGTTGAGGCAATTATTCAAAGACTGGAGGCTATGAAAAAACAGCAGTTAACTTCCAATCAAATGAATGATGAAGTTTATACTGCTGCCTCTAAAATACGAAGCAGTGCTGCATTTGGAGAAATAATTATACTTATAGTTTATCTTCCTATACTTGCCCTTGTGGGCGTAGAGGGGAAAATGTTCGGGCCAATGGCCCAGACGGTTTCTTTTGCAATACTGGGGGCCTTCCTGCTTTCGCTAACCTATGTGCCAATGATGAGTGCTTGGGTGCTTAAAAAAGAAACAGGGCACAAACCTAATATCAGTGACAGAATACTTAACACCATTTATACTATTTATCAGCCTGTGTTAAACACTGCACTTCAGTTTAAAGGGATCATTATAAGTGTATTTGTTGGGATATTTATAATAGCCTTGTTTATTTTTAATTCTCTTGGGGGAGAATTCATTCCTACACTAGATGAAGGTGACATTGCTACCCACCTCATTATTGCTTCCGGAAGTTCGCTGTCTCAGGAAGTGGAAGCAACCACTAAAGCAGAAAAAATTCTTAAAGAACGTTTTCCGGAGATAGAAATGATTGTAACCAAAATAGGCAGTGCGGAAATACCTACCGATCCTATGCCTATTGAGGCCGGCGATATGATAATAATATTAAAAGATAAAAAACTATGGACCTCTGCTGAAACCAAAGAAGAACTTATGGAAAAAATGGAGGAAGCGCTGGAACAGATACCCGGAGCAATAACAGAGTTTTCTCAGCCGGTACAAATGCGTATGAATGAATTGATGACAGGTGTAAGGAGTGATGTAGCTATTAAGATATTTGGTGAAGATATTGATATGCTTGTTTCCAAAGGTGACGAAGTAATGCAGGTAATACAGGGTATTGAAGGTGTTTCCGATGCACGTGCAGAGAGAGTGGCGGGACTTCCACAGGTAACAGTACGTTACAATAAAGATCGCCTGGCACTTTACGGACTAAACATAGGAGAGCTGAACCGTGTGGTCCGTATGGGGTTTGCCGGAGAGGCAGCAGGTACCGTTTATGAGGGGGAAAAGCGTTTTGATCTTGTAGTACGCCTTAAACCTGAAAACCGACAGGACATAAACAACCTAAAATCTATGTATGTAACCCTGCCATCCGGCAGCCAGATTCCCCTCGAACAGGTAGCAGATATAAAATATGAAGAGGGTCCGATGCAGATAAGCCGTGAAGACGGAAGAAGAAGAATTGTAGTAGGCTTTAATGTAAGGGGGGAAGATGTGGAAAGCGTGGTAAGCCGTATTCAGGAGAAATTATCAGAAAATCTTATACTTCCCGCTGGTTACTATATAACTTACGGCGGACAGTTTGAAAATCTGCTGGAAGCTAATAAACGGCTTATGGTTGCTGTACCTATAGCCCTCGGTTTGATATTTATCTTATTGTATTTCACATTCAGGTCTGTAAAGCAGTCTATACTCATATTTACTGCTATTCCACTGGCAGCCATTGGCGGTGTTTTTGCACTTTGGATAAGAAATATGCCTTTCAGTATTTCAGCAGGTGTAGGCTTCATTACTTTGTTCGGTGTAGCTGTGCTTAATGGTATTGTGCTTATCGCTTATTTTAATCAGCTTAAAAAAGAAGGAATGGATAATATTTATGAACGTATTAAAGAAGGTACCAAAGTACGATTAAGACCTGTTATTCTTACTGCTATGGTAGCCTCACTAGGTTTTCTACCTATGGCTTTAAGTACAGGAGCCGGTGCAGAAGTACAAAAACCTCTGGCAACAGTAGTAATAGGCGGGCTGGTAACGGCAACCCTGCTTACTCTTATTGTATTGCCTATTCTTTATTATTACTTTGAAAAAGGATTCAGAAAAATGCCGGATACGAAAGTAATCACTGTAATTGTACTCTTATTTTCCATTTTTGGAGTCCGCGGACAATCCACAGAACCGTTGAACCTGAATAAAGCAATAAACATTGCTTTGCAAAATAACAAAGGATTGCAGGCAGCTTCTTTAGAAAGCAAAATGCATTCACAGTTAAAAGGAACGGCTTTTGACCTGCCAAAAACTAATATTTCCGGTACTTTCGGACAACTAAACACAGTACAGCAGGATAAGAATATTACCATTTCCCAAACTTTCAGTCCTTTTACCTATGGGCCTAAAAAGAAGCTTCTTAATGAAAATGCTCTTGCAGCAGAACTGCGTTATACAGGTGATAAGCAGGATATGATATTAAGTGTACGGCAATCTTGGAATGCGTTGCTTTATTACTTACACGTAAATAAAGCCCTTAAGAAGCAAAACGATCATATGAAGAAATTTGTTCGGGCTTCCGACCTGAAATTTCGTACAGGAGAAACCGGCTCGCTTGAAAGTACCACAGCCAACGCCAAGCAGCAGGAACTGGAACAGCAATTACTTCAAAATGATGCTTTAATGAAGATTGAAAAATATAAGATAAAAACGCTGTTGAGTCTGAAAGATGATTTCACACTCAGCGATTCAGCATTTGTATCTCTGCCGGCTTTTGAATTGTCAGACTCAACTATGGTTCAAAACAATGCAAACCTTAAGCTGGCCCGCAAGGAAAGTGATATAGCAAAAGCTAATGCCCGTATTGAAAAGTCTGCTTTATGGCCTGAAGTTAGTGCCGGTTATTTTATGCAGTCCATACGAGGGCCACAGGAAGTAAACGGCAATACCGTAAATTATGATGGCGCATTACGTTTTACCGGTTTCTCAATAGGAATTGGCATACCTATATTTGCAGGTAGTACTTCTTCAAGAATTAAAGCAGCCAAGATTAATACACACGCGCAGGAGGCACATGCAGATTATATGAAGGAACAGATTCAGAGTGCTTATAGTCAGCAGATTGAACAGCTTACAACTTTTGAATCCCTTATCCGATATTATATAAATACTGCACTTCCTAACGCAGGTATCATTGAAAATAATGCTTCAAAAGCCTATTTAAATGGCGATATTTCTTATATAGAATATGTACAGGGACTGGAAACAGCCCTTGGTATAAGGCTTAATTATCTTAATGCAATTAATAAACACAATCAGGCAGTAATTAACCTGCAATACCTTTTAAACCAATAGAAAATGAAAAAGATAAATTTTAGAACTATACTTTATATCCTCCTGGGAATTGCGGTTGTTTTTGCTCTCGATTATTTCTTTTTGCGCAAACCAGCAGAGGAAACTGCTCATGATCATAAGCATCAGAAAAATAAGGAAGCTGTAAAAGAAGAAGAAAACACAGCAGTGAAAGAGGTGGAGCTTAGCAAGGCACAGTTTGAAAATGCTTCAATTGAATTGGGTGGCTTTTCATTAAAGAATCTTAGTGAAGTGGTTAATGCCAATGGCTATACAAAACTCCCACCACAGAACCAGGCAGATGTTTCTGTGCATATGGGCGGTATAGTCACATCAATCAAAGTTATTGAGGGAGAGCAGGTAAAAAAAGGACAGATATTAGCGGTGTTGGAAAGCCCTGAATTTGCCCGCCTGCAGGAGGCTTATCTTACCTCTAAAAGTAATCTGGAGTTTTTAAAACTGGATTTTGAGCGTCAAAAAATACTTAGTAAGGAGAATGTAAATTCGAAAAAAATATTCCAGCGCACTAAGTCAGATTATGAAATTGAAAAGGCAAAATTTAATTCTCTTGACAAACAGCTTTCGCTTCTTAATTTAAGCAAAACTAGTGTTAACTCCCTAATGTATGTAACTTCACCCATTTCAGGGCATGTAACTGAAATTAATATAACACTAAGCAGCAGTGCTGAACCCGGTAAACCATTGCTTACTATTGTAGATAATTCCAAACTTCATGTAGACCTTTTGGTATATGAAAAAGACCTCTCAAAAGTAAAACCGGGACAAACTGTTCGTTTTGTGCTTACAAATCAGGATAATACTGAAATCATAGGAAAAGTATTTAATGTAAGCAAGTCTTTTGAGAATGATACCAAATCGGTAGCTGTTCACGCCGATATTGTAAATACGGGACAATCACTCATTCCGGGTATGTATGTAAATGCTCTTATTGACGTAGGAACACACCGGGTAGAGGCTATACCTTCGGAGGCTGTTGTAAGAGCAGAGGGCAGGGAATATATTTTTATATTAGAAGATGAGCATAAGGAACCTGATCATAGTGAACATGCTGAACAGGGGCATGATGATGAGAATATCCCAGAAGAAGATTCGTATCATTTTCAACGTATAGAAGTAAAGACGGGCACAACTCAGTTAGGCTATACACAGATAACACCACTTCAGAAAATTCACAAAGAAACAATAATTGTTCTGAAAGGTGCTTATTATATCCAAAGTCATCTTGTTAAAAGTCAGGGGGGGG
>NZ_JAMXLA010000001.1:3036651-3318095 GCF_024054175.1 Flavobacterium sp. NRK1 | reverse complement strand
AAAAAGGGGAGTGGTATCTAATTGTTAAAATGAAAGAAAAACAAATCTTGTAGTATCTTTATCAACAAATAAATATCTTCATGATCTACATTCTAGTGTTGGTGTTATTTTTTATTGCTGTTGGCTTTTTTATAGGCAAAAAAAAGAAACAGGCTGTTGTACAATCCTTTCCTGAGAACTGGCGCAATCTATTGCTGGATAATGTACATTTTTACCGTAATCTAAAACCGATAAAGCAAGCTGCTTTTGAACGGCGGCTTATGCAATTTCTCAGCGAAGTTTATATAGAAGGCGTGGGACTGGAAATTAACGATTTAGATAAGCTATTAATAGCCTGTAGTGCTGTTATTCCTGTTTTTGGCTTTAAAGAATGGCACTATTATAATCTAAGCAGTGTTTTACTTTACCCGGATTATTTTAATACAGACCTGGAGTTTGCCGATACGGCTAAATCACGAAATATAGGTGGACTTGTAGGAACAGGGCGTTTTGAAAACCAAATGATATTATCCCGAAGGGCATTATATCACGGATTTGCCAACACAACCGATAAAGGCAACACAGGAATTCATGAGTTTGTACATCTTATTGATAAAATGGACGGCTTGGTAGACGGGGTGCCTGAAAGGCTGCTTAACCATCAATATGCTATGCCCTGGCTGGATATGATACATAAAAAAATGGAAGCCATAAATGAAGATAAGTCTGATATACGTAAATATGCTGGTACTAACCAGGCTGAATTTTTTGCAGTTGCAGCTGAATATTTTTTTGAACGTCCCGACCTGCTGAAGCGCAAACACCCTCATCTTTACAAAATGCTGGAAGTATGTTTCAATACAAAAGGGAATAAATAACTTTTGTACGGCACAATTATTTAATATTGTTTTCTGATAAACGAAAATCTGACGCTATTAGCAAATACATTAATAACGCATCGTACTTTGGTATGTTTGCTATTTTGTCAACTGTTGAGGTAGAATTAGGATAATTCCATATTGAAAATGAAAAAAACTCCCCTCGCCTTTAATTTGCCGTGTTGCTGACCGGTTTCCGCATTTTGTGCGCCGGCGTTAGGATTTATATCATACACGAACGGGTGGAAAGTGTATGATCCCACTACAGCCTCCTCGGCAAAGCTGACTACCCGTCATCTTCACTATTGGCGAGGGAAGTTATAAAATCAGTTACAGGTCATGTTTAAAAAGTATAACCTGATAATTATCTGCAGATTTGTATAAACTTATAGAAGTAAGTATCATTAAATCACTTTTTAGGTTATTCCATAACTGCTCATTGTTTTCATAATTGTAATCTCTATCAGATCTAAATAATACGTAAATAGAAAAATCGTCTGCATTAATAAATAGATCCCTGTTTTCTTCAAAAATAAGCCTTGGACCTTTATACATTATTTCAGCTTCTCTGTTATAAATCAGTTTTGCCAGCTTGTCGTAGAGTATCTTGTTGGCTTCCGGTCCTGAAGGATCAAATTCAAGTTCTTCACGAGTTCCGGGTACCCTGACAAGTATATCTTCAAAATTTTCTGTATTATTTTTATCTTGGAATGCAAAATCTTCATTGAGTGAAGAGAGTTCTATTAGCTGATGATGTGAATTTTTTTCCCGGACCTCCGGAAATCTCTCATTTTTGAGATGCTCTGCTAATGATTGCCATATTAGATCGTTATCATCTGTATCATTAAGGACTATATTTCTAAAAAGGACATATGTGCTAAATTCTTTATCATCATGTGGTAACAAATTTTGGTCATATCGGAAATAATCTCCCTTATAAACAATAACTGCTGCCTGATCTGCTACTGCTTTTTGCACCTGAGCATAAAAAATGCCGTTATTTATTCTTTCACCTATTTCCAATTCCATCTCCTGTTGATGACCTTTCAAGCGTATTACAATATCTACTGTTCTCATAATTGTTGATGATTATCTAATTTAGGTCTAATATATTTTGTTAGTAAAAGCCTTCCTTAGGAAGGCTTTTTGAGACATTGGCACTTTGGGGACAGATAGCCAGGTCTCATCATAACCGAAGTAAGATGATAAGTCCCCGAATAACAATTTTATTATATTGAAATATGAGTTTGAGGCTTACTGCCCGGTAACCCTATATTAGTTTTAGGTACTACATCAAAATTAGTCTTTTAGCAAATCGGATGATGTTTATATTTCCTTAAGCTTTTTATAATTTTCTCATAAATCATATATAGCTGTAATATGAGATTATATTATACAGCAATTGCAGGGAGATATATATTCTATAATAAACAGAAATAGAAAAACACGTAAAAGAGAAGATAAATTGACGTGAATTTACAAATAGCTTACATACTTAGTCTATGAGAAAGTCTCTGTTTTTCTATGCAGAAATTAGCCGGTTTTTATCTTGCCTAAATTTAAGGTTAGAGAGGTACAATAGAATAAAAATTACATTTAATTTCTAACCCGTTTCTTTGCATCAGTAAAAGCCTAACCCTAGTGAGATTAAATTTATATCAATCAATTTTGATGCTATTTATTCCTTTTTCTAATGCAGTATCCTGTATAACGGGTACATGAAGACCTTCTGCTCTGAAGATTGTAACATCAGTCATTCCCAAAAAGCCTAAAAATGATTGTAGATAAGGTGCTACAAAATCATTGTTTTTTCCTTCTTCATCTGTATAAACGCCTCCCGAACTCATAGCAATATATACTTTCTTATCAGATACTAAACCAACAGGCAAACCATCTGTATTATAGCCAAACGTAATTCCGCGACGCGTAATATGATCTATCCATGCTTTGAGAGCCGAGTGAATTGTGCGATTAATAAGAGGTGCACCAATTACAATAATATCAGCATCAAATAATTGTTTTACTAACTTGTCAGACAAGGCTAGCTTTTGTTTAATTTCATCAAT
Source organism: Flavobacterium sp. NRK1 (assembly GCF_024054175.1). GTDB lineage: Bacteria > Bacteroidota > Bacteroidia > Flavobacteriales > Flavobacteriaceae > Flavobacterium. Next base: position 3,315,172 of record NZ_JAMXLA010000001.1, on the reverse strand, counting down.
TTGATGTTCAGCAGGTGTGAACATGGCACTTAAAACATCAGGAGTGAGATGTGGAATATTACTTGCCACCAAATCCAATTGTTCAACAGTACTGCCAGGATATTTTTCCTGAATTTTTTTTACAATATGGTTCCCTAATTTTCTACTGTAGGATTGCTCACCCATGATACTTGAGTTAAGCTGTAATATGTGCTTTGAAGCCATTATTTTTTATTTAAAATTATGGTAACAAATTTAGCGCGTTATACTATGAAAAAGATAGTAGTTACCTAAAGGAAAGCGGTTACTTTTAGGAAAGTTTATATCTTTATACCTATGAAAATATTTGAAAATAAATTACTTCCCACAAAAACAGAATGTGCAGGTTCCCTTAAAAATGTTTTTGATGCGATGTTTGTTTTGAATGGGAAATGGAAACTGCCCATAATACTTTGCTTAATGCAATCATCCAAACGTTTTAATGAAATACAGAAAGAAATTAAAAATATATCACCCAAAGTGCTAGCCAACGAGTTGAAAGATTTAGAGTTGAATTTTCTCATTAAACGGAACGTATATCCAACTACTCCTGTATGTATTATTTATGAAGCTACTGCGTATAGTCATTCACTAAAAAATGTTCTGAATGAATTAAGTTCATGGGGCGAAAATCATAGGAATAAAGTAAAAGGAAAAACTATTTAGACTTTTGGATATACTGAGAGTAACGGTAATCACTACGAATCCTTAAGGATTTTTGGTAAGATCAAAATTAATTAAGAACAGCCATAATTTTAAAAAGACCGGCATTACTCATTAATAAACTGTTCTCCATATTAATTTGCTGTATTCTTGCAGCTATAAGGTTGGTTTCACGGGAATTAATAATAAATATTGAACTTTCTCCAAATGAAAAAAGGCGGTCTTCGGCTTCCAGCATTGTTTGATAATCTTTTACTAAGCTTTCCAAAATTTCAACCTGTTTTTTAAGCGATGCAATTTCAGTAAGTTGTGCATCAATTTTATTTTTAATCTGCAACTGTTCCTGTTTAAGTTCAAACTTTGTATCCTGTAATTTAAGCTTCGTTAAATTAAGCGCTCCTCTTTCTTTCCTTAAAAAAATAGGGAAGGAGAAGTTAAGTCCGATTTTATAATCATCTGTACGAAAATTTTCAATATGGGAAGGCTCTGAAAGATAATAGTAACCCAGATCAATTTTTGGCAGTAAATAATTGGCTTTTAGTTTCCTTTCAACATCCAGCATCTCAATTTTTGTTTCAAGCATTTTAAGTTTAGGATGCTGTAAAATGATAGCTTCACTATTATTTAATTCTCCGGTCTTTAGTATATTCTCAATATCTTTACTGAGTCCTGTTTCCGGCTTTAATTTTTCCGAAGGTTCAATAGGTGTATCGTTAATCCATAAATAGTTGGCCATCTCCAGCCTGGCCTTATTCAGCTTAAGTGTAGCATTTTCCAGACTTAGCCTACGATTTTTTAGAGATATACCGGTTTCAATACTATCAATGGCAGGTTTATCGCCCTGTTCTATAAGTTTTAAGACTCCCTGATAGCGCTGTTCTGCATAAGTAAGATACTCATTATACATTTGTACCTCATTATAATGTTTAAGCCAGGAAAAATAAGCTTCGGATGCATTATATAGTACATCTAAAGCTAAAATCCGCTGTTGTGACTGGCTCAGGTTTATTTGTAGTTTTGCGTTTCTTAAATCAGCCATTCGCTGATTGATAAACAACCCCTGTCCGACAGGTACAGTAATACCCAAAGACGTAAGCCCTTGATTTGGAGTATAGTTTTGAGGATTAACATATACACCTTCACTGTTATCAAAAGCCGCTTTTATTTCAATACCATACCAGGTAGGAATTTTAAAACTGCTATTTAAAATAGTGTAATATTCTTTATCCCTGAATTGCTTTTTATCAAAGTCAACTTCAATCTTAGGATCAAAACCTCCGCGCGCCTGCATAAGTTGTGCCTGGGCTTTATCAATTTCAAGATTAGCGCGGCTAACCATTGGATGATATTTTTTTACATAGCCTAAATATTCACTAAAACTAAGTATGTCTTTATCAAATTCCTGCGGAAATGCTTCAAGAGGCATTAAAGTAATAAAGACAAGAAAGAGAAACGTTTTCATTATTATTTCTTTTGATTATCTTTAGAAGAAGCTGACTTATTCGTTTGTGTACTGTAATAATTAGGCGGAAACCCATTAAGATTTCGCCAAATTTCATACCATACAGGTACATTATCAAGTAAGGCTATTGTCTGTGCGCCTGCACCTATACTCAATTGTTCCGGCCAGGCCTGCTCATCTTTATCAGGTGATACAAGTACCCGGTATTTACCATTGGGGCTTATAAAGTTTTCTATTGCCACTACACGTCCTCCAAATGTACCATAAGATATGCCGGGCCATCCTGAAAATACAATGGTTGGCCATCCATCAAACCAAACCCTGATCTTTGATCCCTTCTTAATTAGAGGTAGATCTATTGGGTCTACATAAGTTTCTACAGCTATATCATACCCTGCAGGCATAATACTTACAACCGAGGTTCCTTCTTTTATTGTTTCACCTATACCGCTGAGTAAAGCTTTATTAATATAACCATCTTGTGGGGCTTTGATATAATATAATCCGTTGCGTATACTATAATTAACATATTGATTTTCAAGTTTGCTTACCTGGGCTTCCGTATCATAAAGACTGCTAATTGCAGTATATTTATCGCTCCCTGCCTTTGCTATTTTTTCTGCATATTCTGCCTTTATACGATTAATTTCGACACGCGCGTTAATAAGTTCGTTTCTGGCAGCAAGCATCTTGTTCTCTTGTGTAATTATCTTCGCCTGGACTTCCTGTAACTTAAGCCTTTTTTCTTCAACGTCAGTTAAAGGTTTTAAACCTTCCCGATTTAGTGTTACAGCACGGTCAAACTGAGTTTGTGCTATTGTGAGTTGTGTATTAACAGCAATAAGGTCAATGCTGTCGCTCTTAATTTTTAGTTGGGCCTGTCTTATTTTATTACGTCCCTGTTCAAGTTTTAACCTCAGTTCTGTATTTAAAGACTGCATCTGATTTTCCAAAGCTTCTACTTTGTTATCGTAAGACACTTTAGCCATCTTTTTGGCATCTACCTGCTGTTTTGTGTTTTCTACAAGGTTTGGGTCAAAGTATTCTTCCTTAATTTCCGAAATGAATACAATAGTATCTCCTTTGTTTACAAAATCGCCTTCCTGCACATACCATTTTTCAATCCGTCCTCCTATGGCAGAGTGAATTGTTTGTGGCCTTTGGTCAGGTTTTAATGTTGTTACAGCACCTGTACCTCTAATATTTTGTGTCCATGGCAGGAACAAACCGGCAAAACATATAATACAGACAGCAATTATAATCCTGTTTAATATTTTATAATGCGGCCTGTTATTAAGCACTTTAATAGTTTTGTATACTTCAGCATTTTCAATATTAACCGGGTTATTGTCAGATATATTAAGCATTGTCTCTATTTTTAGTATCGTTAACAATCTCTCCGTTACTCATTTTAATATGCCTGTCGCAGGCTCCTTTCCAGTACTCATCTACAGATGATACTATAACTGTCCAGTTGTTTTGTGGATTTACCAGGAAATCAGTAATCTTTTGTGCTGTTTCTGCATCCATACTTATTGTTGGCTCTTCCAGGAACAATATTTTAGGACGGGTAATTATTGCCCGTGCAATCATTATCTTCTGGATTACAGATCTTGTTAACTGTCTTCCGTCAGGATTAATTGGTGTTTCCAGTCCCATAGGCAGCCTTTTTACTATTGTAGTAAGGCCAACAGCATTTAAAGCCCATTTAATATCTTCACCCTGAATATGCGGATTATTAAAAGTTAAATTCTCCAAAAGAGTGCCTTCAAAAAGCGAGTCATCCTGCATAACAACACCTATTCTGTCTTTGTAGCATCCATTGTCTGATTTTTTTATGATATTGTCATTGGCATATAGAGTTCCGGATGAAGGAGCTAAAAAACCGGAGAGCAGCCTTACTAATGTTGTTTTACCTGAATTATTATTACCGGTAATAAATACTTTTTCAGAAGGAAGAATTTTGAGGTTTACTTTTTTGATGATATCAATATCGTTATCCGGATAACGGTAGCTCATTTCCTCAGTTTCTAAAGTAATGTCATTTTCAAAAAGATCAGCTTTAGTACTTTTAAAATCTTCCTGAATTTCAAGATCAGTTACTACTCCAATTTTCTCGACAGCTGTAAGTACATCGTATAAGGTTTCAAGACCTATGATGATTTTCTCTACCGAGTTGATGATAAGCAGTATTATAATTTCGGCAGCAACAAACTGCCCGATGTTCATTTTTTGGCTAAGTACTAAAAACCCACCTACAGACAGAAGTCCGGCTGTTATAAAAACCTTATAGACTATAAGCTGGGAAAACTGTCTTTTTATGACATTAAAGTGCTTTTCTCTAAATGAAACATAGTTGTTTACCAGTTTATCAGTCTTATTAAGGGAGTAATCAAAATTACTTTTCCTGCCAAAAGTATTTTTATTTCGGGCTATTTCCTGTAACCAGTATGCTACTTTATACTTAAAGGTAGATTCTTTAAGGCTGGTGTTCAATCCTTCCTGAAATGAAAATTTAAAGATAATATAAAGTATTACAACCAGTAACAAACCAAATATTATAAAGAAGGGGTGATAAAGTGATAATAATATTAAACCCAGACTTACCTGTAGCAGGGCAGTAGTAAAATCCAGTAACAGTTTGGATGTTCCTTTTTGTATTGTAAGAGTATCAAAAAAGCGGTTAGCCACTTCAGGTGGGTATTTATCATAAAGTGCATTAAAGCTTAATTTAGGTAGGCGGTATGCAAATTCAAATGAAGACCGTATAAATATTTTCTGCTGAAGGTTTTCAGTTATCCTTAACTGCATAAGTGTTAATATACCTACCAATGCTACACCAAGGGTTACTATTATTATTAGTACTATCCATGATATACTTACCTGTCCTCCCTGTATAAAATTTACGATGGCTTGTACACCCAAAGGTAAAGAGAGGCTTATAAGCCCTGAAAAAGCTGCATAAAAAATAATTTGATATATATCTTTTTTATCCAGTTTAAGTAAATTATAAAATCGTTTTAATGGAGTCATATCTTTAATTTAAAACTTTGTTAACCAAATCCATATAAAAATCGGCAGGTGTAACAGAATCATCACAGTTAGTTATAGATTTTAAATGCTGCTTTAAAAAATGCTGATGCAGAGCCCCTTCGACTATAGAGCTTGCAAGTGAGTCGGGGTATGGATAATTACTGTTTACCTCTTTTATGAGTTGTGAAATACGGTGTATTACACGTTTATAAATTAAAAAGAAACCTTCTTTGTTTTCAAGATCGACTTCCTTTGTTAAAATTGTTTTTGTAAAATCGGTTATAATTATTCGCTGTAATACAGATTCATTAATATGGTCGGTAGATAAATCGTCCTTAATCTCTTCTGTAAATAATAAAATTGTTTTTTTCAACCGTTCACCGGCATCTTCAAAATTAGCAGTTTCAAAAACCAAACGATACTCCATCCAGCTCCAGTACCATGAAGTGAGATATATTAACAATTTATGTTTGTTTTCAAAATATCTGTATATGGAGCTTTCATTACTGTCAATTTTTTGTCCAAGTTTTTTAAAAGTAAAAGCTTCAAAACCTATTTCATCTATAAGTAAGATACTTTCATTCAATATTCTTTTACCCAATGCTGAACTTTCGGGATCTTTTAAATAAATATTTTCGTTAATGATTAGCTTAACATTAGATAGAATAACTCGCATTTTAAAATATTTGTTCACAAATTTAATAGTATTACTTTTAATTTTAGGTATTAATTCTAATTTTAACTTTTTTGTGATAGTAAAGATTAGTCATAATGTTGGCTAAGTATGTCTCTGTGTGCCATGTTTTCGCCTCAAAAGGATTCCTGAGGACAACTTTAGGACGAGGTAAAAATAAAGTACAAGTTTGAGACAAACATCATTTAATTTTTTCGCATTAGCATGGGATGTTCTTATTCAGGTAAAAATATATGATTAAATGCAGGGTAATATTGAAAAACGGTTACGGTATCCGATAAGGTTAAGATATAATTTGATTTTGCTCATAGCACTTTAACTCCGTTTTTGGTATCTTTAGTTTTTTAATTATAAATAAAAGCGTAGAGCTGGTATACAGCGTATCACCATGATTGAATTCAATGCTGTCAGCAAGAGTTTTGGGTACTCTTTAGCTGTAAAAAATATTTCTATGACGGTAGAGGAAGGAGAGACCATGGTACTTTTGGGAACAAGTGGTTGTGGCAAGACGACCACCTTAAAGATGATCAACCGGCTTATTGAACCTGATTCGGGTGAAATTTTGATTGTCGGTAAGAATATAGCAAATCAAAGGCCCGAAGCGCTTCGTAAGAATATCGGTTTTTTGATGCAAAATATAGGTTTATTTCCCCATTATACTGTTGCAGAGAATATTGCTGTTGGTCCAAAACTTTTAGGATGGGACACTAATAAAATAAAACAACGTACTGGAGAACTCATAGATAAGCTTCATTTATCTGAAGATAATCTTGTATTGTATCCACATGAATTGAGTGGAGGCCAGCAGCAAAGGGTTGGTCTTGCCAGGGCACTAATGACCGACACTTCCATATTGCTTATGGATGAGCCTTTCGGAGCCTTAGATAATATTACTCGTTCCAGTATACATGCTGAGTTTAAGGAACTGGATGAATTGAAGCGAAAAACCATTATTATGGTAACGCACGATGTGCAGGAAGCTTTTGAACTGGGTGATAGAATATGCCTCATGGATAAAGGAGAAATTGTTCAGATAGGTGCTCCCAAAGAGTTGCTTTACAAGCCTGTGAATGATTTTGCTAAGGGATTTTTAGAAAACTTTAGGCTTACCCTGGAATTTAAGACAGTTACCCTGGGAGACATAAAATCCTACCTTCCGAGGGATACAGCTTATATGAAACAGATGAGATTATCAGAAGATACGAGCGTTTGGGATACCCTTCAGCGCTTTTCTAATGAAAAAATGGCAACTAAAGAAAGGGGCGCTTTTGAAGAAATAACAAACGCATTTCATAAATATCAGCAATCACAGGGCTATGAGTAACGAACAAACTTTGTGGGAATTTATGAGTTCCGAATCAGATAAACTGATTACTCAGACTTTACAGCATGTAGGGCTTACATTTATGTCATTGATCCTGGCTATAGCCATTGGCCTCCCATTAGGAATATTTATATCCCGCCATAAAAAATATTCGGGAGTGGTTCTGGGTTCAGCAGGTATTCTACAAACTATTCCGAGTATTGCCCTTTTAGGTTTTATGATTCCTGCTTTAGGTATAGGGGCAAAGCCTGCCATAGTTGCTTTATTGCTGTATGCCTTGTTGCCAATTATTCGTAATACTTATACAGGCATTATCGGTGTAGACCGTTATGTTATTGAATCGGCCAGGGCTTTGGGAATGAGTAAAAAGCAAATACTTTTTAATGTTGAACTTCCTTTATCTATGCCTTTTATCCTTGCAGGTATTCGTACAGCAACTGTTATAAATGTGGGGGTAGCAACTCTCGCATCTTATATAGCGGCAGGTGGATTGGGAGAATTCATATTTGGTGGAATTTCGCTTAATAATACAAATATGATACTGGCCGGGGCAATACCGGCTGCGTTACTTGCCATTGTTCTTGATATGTTGCTGGCATTGGTTCAAAAATTAAAGTTTAAAAAGCTTAAAAGAGTACTGTATATTTTTCCGGTAACAATAGTTGTGCTTGGAAGCTTTTATCTTTTGCCAGGAGATTATACATCTAAATTATCTGCAGGTTTTACACCTGAGTTTATGGGCCGTTCTGATGGAGATCTAGGCCTACGGTCTGTATACGGCCTTAAAATACATACTACAGTGCTTAATGATGCAGTAATGTATAAGGCTGTTTTTGAAAAGGAAATTGACGTGATTAGCGGTTACTCTACAGACGGAAGGCTGAAAGCGTTTAATCTGAAAATACTTGAAGATGATAAAAAAATATTTCCGCCTTATTATGCAGCTCCAATTATATCCAAATCGGTATTAAATAAATTCCCCGGACTTGAAGATGCATTGAATTTATTAGCAGGAAAGATCAATGATTCTGTTATGACAAGCCTTAATTATAAAACTGACTATATGCATCAAAGCCCTAAAAAAGTGGCCCGTGAATTTTTGATTGAAGCAGGATTATATAAAAAGCCTAAAAATGGAAAAGGCCAGATGATAAGGATAGGTTCAAAAGTTTTTGGAGAACAATATATACTTGCCGAAATGTACAGTATGCTTATAAAAGGAAATACTAATTATCAGGTGGCTACAAAAACAGGTTTGGGTGGTACAAAAATATGTTTTGATGCTTTAGTAAACGATCAGATAGATTTTTATCCTGAATATACTGGTACCGGCCTATTGGCAATATTAAATACCGATAAGAAAACTGCCAATAATGTTACTAAAAGTAGTGATAAAACATATAATTATGTGAATACCGAATTTCAGAAAAAGTATGGTATTCGCTGGCTAAGACCAATTGGATTTAACAATGCCTATGCTCTGATGATGCGGGAAGAACAGGCAAAAAAGCTTACCATAAATACTATCACTCAATTAAAAAATTATCTCGATAAAAAATGAATTGTTAAACAATAAATTGGTAACAAATGACAGAAGATACTACAATTAAGCCCGGATTATTTCCTGTTCTGCTTGTAACTTTTATCAATATGCTCGGAATGAGTGTTGTATTGCCATTTTTAGTTATTATTGTTTTAAACATGGGTGGTAATGAATACATGTACGCACTCTTAGGCGCAATGTATTCTATATTTCAGCTAATAGGTGCGCCTGTACTGGGTAATTGGTCTGACAGGATAGGCCGGAAGAAGATTTTACTTCTAAGCAGTGTAGGGACATTTACCGGATGGCTTATTTTTACAGCAGGTTTATTAGTACCGCCCAAGCTTACAGCTACCTTACATATAAACGGACCTATGGTATTTAGTATACCACTTATTCTGATATTTTTTGCCAGGGCGCTGGACGGACTTACAGGGGGAAGTATATCTGTTGCTAATGCTTATGTAGCAGATATTTCTAAAAAGGAAGACAGGAAAAAGAATTTCGGAAAAATATCAGCGGCATCAAACCTTGGGTTAATTTTCGGTCCGCTTTTGGCAGGATTGCTTGGCGCTACAAAACTAGGTAATCTTTTGCCTGTAATAGCTACCTCATTAATATCGCTCGCGGCAATATTTGTAATTTATTTTTATGTACATGAAAGCCGCATTATTAAAGTAGAAGCAAATGTTATGGAACAACCCAAAGCTCAATTGATTAAGAAAATAAGAAGCATCAAGCTGCCGCTCTTTAAGGTTTTTAACATACCTATGGTTCCGTATTTTTTATTGCTGTACTTTCTAATCTTTCTGGCTTTTAATTTTTTTTATGTGGCCTTTCCTGTTTATGCCGCAGGCGAACTGAAATGGAGTGTATTACAGCTTGGTGTATTTTTCTCGTTTCTGAGTGGTGCATTGGTTATTGTCCAGGGACCGGTGCTGTCTTTTTTAGGGAAGAAATTTTCAGGAGCCAGTCTGGTAATTGCAGGTGGTTTATTGCTGGCTATTTGCTTTATATGTCTGGCATTTAATACTATTGTTATAATGTATACCGGTGCTTTGTTTTTTGCATTAGGTAATGGAATCATGTGGCCTTCTTTTGTTGCTTTATTATCTAATACAGGTGATGAAAACACACAGGGGTCTATTCAGGGTACAGCAAGTAGTGCGGGTAGTCTTGCCAGTATAATAGGCTTAGTAAGCGGGGCTTTTATTTATGACATGCTCAAGGGTAATATATTTTTTGTAACTGCTGCATTTATGGCCTTTATTTCTTTAATAAGTATCCCGCTGATAAAAATTGAGAAAAAGCTATGAGTATTGTCAAGCTCAATTTATAGTATTGCCGATATTGTCTCTTTTGATTTGAGATGGGTTTTTTCGATATAATTCTTCTTATGATATGTTTTTAGATTTAAAAACGACAGTTTGCTAGATTATTGATTTTGTTTATGATATTCAATTTTTTGACACAGGCCGATATTGATAATCTTATTATTGTGGTAATTTAATGCAATGCTTTCTTATCTTAGAATTGCATTGCCTCTATATGGCTTTGCAATAACTCATGATTTAAGCTGTTAATACAAGAGAGTGACTGAAAACCAGACACCCCTCCCTTTTTTTCTTATTCTGTTACTTTCAAATGCTGGATTAGTCCGCCAACAATATCAAAATGAAATTTTAATACAATGGGGCTTCCGGGAAATGTGCCGGAACACTCTGCTGACAATATACTTGTCGTGCCATTTTCAGTATATTCAAGGGGTTTCATCACGGTCATGTATTTTTTGTTGGCCTCGTCAACCCACTGCTGGATTTCTGGCTTCCCCTTATGGGTCTTGCCTTCATCAAATACCACTCCGGTTTCAGAAAACAATCCGCATAGGCAATGCTGTCAAAACTGTTTTGCGCATTAACTAGGTCTGTTATTACTTTCGGTAAGTTCATGTTATTATTTTCAAGATTATTAAATTGTTGGCACTGTACCGCCATCGATTACATATTCAGTCCCTGTCAGATAGCTTTATGATGTCAGAGCTTCCCTGGTTCTAATCCCTTAAATCTATGATAAAGCAGTATTTATATAAAATGGAAACGCATTTTATGCAGTCAGTTGTTGCTTTTTCATTAGATCACCCTAGGGTAAAAACTTTTATTAAATATCTACAAATAAAGATAAAATGGTTAAAAGTGAACCAGTTAAATTGCTGTTTATAATAATTTAAATGGTGTTGTTATGCGATGTTGTGTGCCTGCTATATAACTATGCAGAAATCGACTTTCCATTAATACCAAGGATTAGGATACCATGAAGTGCAAATAAGGTACGATTTTGAACAAAGTATACAGAACATAACTAACTAACCATTTTGTTTGCATTCAGATGCATATGTATAATCAAAGAAAGGATTATATTTTGCATATATATACAAATCTATCATATTAATCTCAATGTATGATTTTATTCTTCTGTTTTACGAACTGATAGATTGAGCCTGCAATAAAGAGAACCAGTAAAATCAAAAGGGTAGTGCCGATTATGGGGTCTTTAATATCCTTTGCCAAAGGATGTCCTATAGGTACTCTGGTAAAAGTTTCATTAACGGTAGGCACAAGTGATAAGAAAAAACTAAAAGACAGGCAGAAGTTTTCAAAATAACGGGCTTTACCGCTATCTTTTTTTCTCCTGTGGAGATAGAAGGCTGCCAAAATCAAGATTACAATAAATATCGAGAAAGCATGCCCAGGATTGAAACCTCCATGTTTTGAGATGCCGAGAGCAGTTAATGAAGTTACAATTGTTCCGTAAAAATAGATTTTTCCCGATGATGTGCTTACGTTGATCTTGCCATATCTTACATATGATATAACTGCTGCTATAATTGCGGCAACCCCGACAACCGTATGAAAACCCCCCAAGTTTGATAGTCCCATTTTGCTTTATTTTAAATTACTAAAATTGAATATATACAGTGCAAATATCCCGCTGTTGCAGCATAAACGTTTTGTAAATCAGTTCAATTATTTGGCAATTTGGACCATAAAAAAGCATTCTGTGTCAGAATGTATATTACTAAGGCTACTGGTTATAAATTGTGATGTACCAATCACGCATTTCGTCGTTGCACACGATAGTTTGTTGGTGTTGTACTATATTTATCGTTAAAGCTTTTTGTGAAATTGGCCAGGTCGCTGAATCCGCAATCAAACGCTATTTCAGTAATACGCTGATCGGATACCAAAAGCAGTTCGGCTGCTTTTTCCAGCTTTTTGGTTTTGATGTAATTGGCGGGACTGTCGTTATACAATTTTGCAAATTCGCGCTTAAATGAAGACACGCTTAAGTTGCTTTGCGCGGCGAGCTCTTCAATGGTCAGTTGAGAAAAAAGATGTGCTTCAATAATCTGCTTGAAGGTGTAAGTGGAGGGGGAGAACAGCTGTGATAGTATAAGTTGTACCGCTTCCGCATTTTGTGTCTGGGATAATAAAAGTATGATTTCTTTTACTTTAAGTACCAATATATCTTCATTGATAAGAGAGGGATTTTCAAAATAAAATAATAGCCCCTCAATATACTTTTGTATCAGGAAGTCATTATTTATTTTTTCACTTGATTTATTTGATATTTTGTTTTTCGGTTCTTGTAGTATCAACGGTAGTTCCCTGTCATATATCTTTTTCAGTATTTCAGGATAAAAGGTTACGATCACAATCTCACAACTACTTTCGGAATTAGCATTATGTATCTGTTTTCCGGAACTGATGCAGTTAAGAAATAAGGAATAGTCTGTGGAAATATTGATCTCTATATCATCTATCCGGTAATTAAATTCCCCTTTCTTCACGTATAAAAAACAAGCCTGTTCACTGACGGGAAAATCAAACCGGAATGGAGAGGTCAACGCAATTTTTTGAATAAGTGTCTTCCCATAAAGATCATGTTTCTTATAGTCAAGTATCATAAATTTATCCTGTGTTTTTAAGTCATAATTGTTGGCATGTAAAATACAATGGTTGCATTAGGTATTTTGCCCTTGTGAGCGTATTAATTGCTCCAATTCTTCTCTGTGATCCTCACCCCAACGCGCAGTGTATTCGATGGCAGGGATCAGTGATTCTCCGAGAGGAGTCAGTTCATATTCTACTTTTAGCGGGCGCTGGTCATAGGTGATTTTGTTCAGGATTCCGTGACTGACAAGCTCGTTCAGCTGTGTATCCAGTATGCGTCGTGAAGCTTTTGGTATTTTACGTTGCAATTCGCCTGGACGCTTAATCCCGGAATGGATACACCAGATCAGGCTGATTTTCCATTTGCCGTGGATCACTTCCATGAATAAATGTAGTCCACAATCCAGGGAAACCGGAATCTTTTTTTTGTACATCATCTGTAGATTATGTATCAAAGATACCTATTAAAATTAAATTTCTTAATACGGCTAAATTCAGCCGTACTTGTTTTATTTGGAGACTGTAAATAATTTTGGAAAAAATAAATACCATGAAATATAAGTTATTTGGTACAGGTACAGGATTATATTCCAGCGAGGTCATATTAGGGGCAGCCAGCTTCGGAACACGTAAAGGACACGGTACAACTCCTGAAGAAGCCCATGCGATATTATCTGCATACGCTGATGCTGGTGGAAATTTTATAGATACTTCCGATCGTTACCAGCTTGGTGAATCTGAAGAGCTCATTGGTAAATTCATCGAACACCAACGCAGTAATTTTATTATCTCATCCAAGTACACCCAAAGCAGTGGGAGTAATCCCAAAATCAGCAATTATGGAAATCACCGTAAGGCAATGCGACAGGCTGTTGAGGCCAGTTTAAAGCGGCTGAAAACCGATTATATCGATATCTACATGCCACATTTTGATGACGGAGTTACCCCACTGGATGAGATATCAAGAGGTCTTGAAGACTTGGTGCAAAGCGGAAAAGTAATATACACTGGCCTCACTAACTTTCCCGCCTGGAAAGCATCCACAATTGCCAGCTCGACAAAATTGGCAGCAATCCAGGTTGAATACAACCTTTTGCAGCGTACCGCTGAGCGTGAATTTCTTCCAATGGCCAGTCATTTTGGTTTAGGAACGATGATGTATTCGCCATTGGCAGGCGGCACATTAACCGGGAAATACCGAAATGGCGAAACCGGAAGAATGACTCTTAGTACTACTTTCGATTATCAGGAAAGCGATTCTACAAAAGCAATTATCGACCAGCTTTGCGTCATTGCTGAAGAGCTAGAAGCAACTCCCGGACAGGTGGCCTTTGCCTGGGTATTATCGAAAGGCGCATTCCCAATACTTGGTGCACGTAGACTTCATCATTTTAGCGAAGGTATGAAAGCATTATCTATTTCATCGAGTGCTGACCATATTGAAAAACTGGATGTTTTAAGTGCTATCCCGCTAGGTTATCCTCACGATTTGTTGGCTTCGGGACGAGCGTGATTTATTTGCTTTCCGAAATTTATTATTTTTCAAGCAGTATATTTTAAGCTTAGGTTTACATTGAGCTATAGGGATGTCGAATAGATAATCAAGATGCGCAGTATCCATGTTGACCATGCTACTATGCAGCATTGGTTGTATAAGCTTACTCCTTTTATTGAGTTGCAAATGAAAAAGAGAAACTCGCATTAATACGATCTCTGAATTACAAGGACATTCTTCCAGTAACTCTTTTCCATAGCTATAAGGGTCGTCTTTGCGGTACCTCCTTTAAAATGCTTAAAATCCACGATAGTTTTATATATATCCTGACGGGGTACTGAAATGTCCTGAACAAAAGATCAGTTGAAATGCCTGTTCCAATTTTCCCCAAGCCAGTCTTTGATTTCAGATCGTGTGGTAATGTGTTTTGGCATATATTTACAAAATAGCTTTTCAAGCCTGTGTAGCGAACCCAGTGAAAACAGGCCATGAAGTTTTAGGAAACGGTTAAAAAAAGCCAGCATCTGCTGTCCGTTTTCACGATCTATGTAATCGTCCATTCCAATAAAGCTTTTTTCATTAAATGGCTTCTCCCATTTGTACTTATATTTTAAATCTTCTTTTTTAAATGGCATAGGTACTGAATAACGTAAGGTAATTATTCAGTAAATTTTTTAGTTGACTAATCTAAAATTAATATGTTATAAAAAACTATACATGTAAGAAAAAGTTAAAGTTTGATCTTATATGTGAAGTCAGAAACAGACTTTAGATCTTTCATCAATCGATTGTCGACCTATGAATCGGCATAGTAAGATATGTTGCGCTATTTCAGCGGTTCTCGGTTTTGCATCGGTATGCTGCAAACGAGCTGCGCATAAATATTCTTAGGCGAAGGGTCTCTTATAAGATCTAGGCTTTTTCATTGGGAAATCTCTTTTTCTGTAGAAGGTCATAGTGCTTTTCGTAATCGGTAATCTCAGTATTCATTATACGGTCCCAAAATCTGAAATACAAACTGTAATTTCCGTGAAAACGGCTGTGATGCAGGTTGTGATGCACAGAGGTATTTACTATCTTAAAAAATACTGTCCCACGAAATGCCTTGGGGGCAATTTCATACCCAAGATGCCCATATACATTGATAATCAATCCAATTATAGTAAAAAGCGATATGGCAATTATATGCATCGGTAAAATAAAGGCCAATAGCAGCAGTACCAGGCCTTCCGGTATTGCTTCTAATATATGAAAAGAATAGGAGGCCCAGGGTGAAGGATTGATCGATCTGTGATGGACAACATGGGTATATTTGTAAATTTTTCGATGATGTAATAAGCGGTGCATCCAGTAAAAATATGTATCATGAATCACAAAACTTACTACAATGCTTATAATCAGCCACCAATAACTATAATCATTTACATTATCGTAAATAAGTGTATATTCTTTTATTGGGCTAAACAAAATGAGCAGGGTAATACCGGTAAATACTGCTGCACTCTGACAAGAATGCAACACCTCCCGTATGATATCCTTTTTTTTCAAAACCTTAGCCTGAATTTTTCCGGTTTTAAATCGCTTATTTAAAAAGATGTAAAAAAACAGGAACGCCACACCTGCAATGAAAAAATATCGTAATAATGTAGCTCCCAGAATAATACTTGCATTTCTAATAATCTCTATCATTTTAGTTTTTAATACTAAATTATCATATTGCAGAGGTAGAAGCAGATAACAAAAGATAATTTATCTTGCTTTAATTATTCTTTTTCGGATACGGCTTAACGAAACAGGTGTAACGCCTAACATCGAGGCTATATATTTATCGGGTACGCGGTTAACTATATCAAACTTTTCTGCAATAAGTTTTTTATAGCGTTCCTCCGGGGTTAAAAGAATAAAATCCTCAATCATTTCCAGGGACGCACTTAACATAGACATAAGGACGTGGCTGCGTACAGGTTCGTATTTTGGATCTTCCTGCATGAATCCTTTCAACCTCACTGTAATCGATTTCAAGAACATATGTTTCCTCAAGTGCCTGGTATATAAAATTAGAAGGTTTATCCAGCAAAATGGAATTATGTGACCCAACAAACTGATCCTCCCAACGAAGTAAAAGTGTAGCTTCATCACTGTTTTGTTTATGAGTATATGCCCTGATAATACCTTTTTCTATATATGCAAGTTTTTTATTTATTTCATTACTACGTATATATATTTCTCCCGAACGTAGATGCCGGGCTGATGCTTTCCAAATAGGCTACTGAGATCTTCTACAGAAAATCCGCTTAACACATTTGCAAAATAGAAGAGCTTTTCTTCTGATAACATTTGGTTGAAATTTAAATTCCGAAGTTAAACCTTTTATGAAGTTGTCAAATTAACAAATGTTAATAAATAAAAGTTGCTATCCTGCAATTAACCAGAATTAAAATATGGTTATATATTGTAGCCTTAAAATGTACTTGGATTTAATAATTTTATGCTAAACTTGCTAATCCTATATAACTATCATATGCATCGTATAATTATACCGAAAAAATTTATTTTTCTTCTGTTCCTGTTTATCAATTTTACAGTAGTGGCCCAATTCACTCCCGAACCAATTGATGAGTGCCAGAGAAGTATGAATCGGGGCGCAGTTGAATATAAAAAAGGTAATTATATTGAAGCATTGCAGTATTTTATAAAGGCACAATCACTGGTTGATAAGAATAATTATAAAAAACTCTTCAATATAAAAAATATTATGGGTATTTGCTATGGCTATCTTTCTAATTACGGTGAGGCCTTAAATGTTTATAGCGAGGCCATGGAAATTGCAGAAGAACACCATCTTTTGGAAGATCAGGTGAATGTTATGTGTAATATAGGTATACTGTATTCACTTGAAAAGGATTACAAGAGTGCTATCACGATTTATAAAGAGGCCTTTAAAATTGCCAATGCAATAAATTCGGATTATTCGAAAACACTTCTTGCAGTAAATATTTCCGATGTTTATAATCATTTGGGTAATTATAAACAGGCTCAATTTTATTTAAAATCAGTTGAAAACTTAAAAAAAGAAAAGCAATTTGAACAACTGTACAACATAAATTATGCAGAAAGCCTTTTAATTCAGGGTAAGGTTAATGGGGCGCATGAAATTATGAGACAGCTTGAAGGCAAAATTCCGGCAAACCTGGCATGTTATATCTGCGTAGTAGAGCTGCTATCTAAAATATTTGATGCTAAAAATAATAATGCCGTAGCCATATCCTATGCCCAAAAAGGATTTGATAACGCTACTGACATGTCCGATAAGCTTAAACTTTATAACCAGCTCTCTTCCCTGTATTCTAAAAAAAGAGAGTATGATAAGGCATTGAAGTATAAAGATCGCTTTGATCAACAGGGGGCTTTTTGAGAGTAATAAGGTTAAGCTAAAGGTTAACGAATACGAGGATCAGATCAGGCTAAAGACCGAAAGACAGCAAAAACAATACTATATATTTGCAGCCTTAATTACAATAGTCATAATTATCACCCTTGCTATCTATCGGGGGTTAAAGCACAAAATCGCCCGTCAAGCACAGGAGAAAGTTATAGCAGATAAGCAACAGCAGATCGTTAATCTGGAGTTAGAAAGCTTAAAGAATAATATTGCCGAGAAAAACAGAAAATTAAGCGCTAGGCTTTGTATCTGTCAGGACGTAATGAACTGATCGAAGAAGTCATGAATTCACTATCACAAGTTCCCGAAGTTAACAGTAACAAAGAGGTCCTGGATTATATAAAGACGCTTAAAAACTATCTGAAATCAGATCAGGAATGGGATGAGTTCATCACCTATTTTGAGCAGGTCAATCCTGAATTTATTAAAACCCTTACCACTAAATTTCCGGATCTGAATCCAGCAGACATTCGTTTTTTATGTTACGTTTATATGAATCTTGATGTGAAAGAAATTGGTAATATTTATAATATAACTTACAATGCAGCGGTAAAAAGGTTGCGACGTATTAAAGAAAAGATGAAAATTGAGAAGAAAATATCACTGCATGAGTACCTGATTACAATATATTGATAGTCAGGTGTATATTTTAGTTTTCATTGATACGGCTATTTATTTCCCTTTGTTTGGCTAGTTATTTCCATCCTGTTTAGATTGTTGAGGGATGACTAATAGCAATATTTGTTAAGAAATTTTTAAACGAATCAGTTTGAATTTTTTAACTGATAACTTATGCTAACTATTAACTAACAAACAAATGAAAGAAAAATTACTATGCTGCATTGCATTTTTACTTATGCTTACAGGCCCCGAAAGTAGTGCCCAATGGCAAAATGGGCTTTGGACACAAAAGCAGGCTTACAACTGGTATTTTTGTATGAACGCAGGTTTAAATTTCGCTCAGGTACCACCTGTACCGTTAACTGATGGAAATGTCGCTGCTATTACCGAATACCAGACCAATGAGGACGGTGTTATAATGTCTGATACTGCATATCAGGCTTTTGGCGGCTCTGTAGTTATGTCTGATGCTGCAGGAAATCTATTGTTTTATACCGATGGGAACATAGTTTGGAATAAAAATCATCAGGTGATGGTCAATGGAACTGATTTACTGTGCGCGCCATGGGGTAAGCAGAATACTATAATTGTACCAGCGCCTGGAAATTCTGATAAATATTATATATTTTCAATCAAAGAACCTAATTATTACACATTTCCCTATCCTTTTCCAATTGGTAATCCCCTTTACAGCTGGAGGGTTGTATACTCTGAAGTTGATATGGCCCTGGATGAGGGACTTGGGGGGGGAACCATTAATAAAAACGTAATTATAGACAGTAGTGACGAGCCAAATTTTCTAGCGGGGAGCTACTACGGCAGGATCACAGCAGCTTATCACTCCGATGGGAACCAGATATGGGTGATGTTGCATGGAATAGCGAATAATGAGTTTAGGGCCTTCCTTGTTTCTGATTCCGGTGTAAATACCTCCCCTGTAATGAGTGCGATTGGAGCATCTTATGACGCCATTCCTCGTACCCATTTTCTCTCAGGCCATAACCTATTGCATTCTCTTCACTTTTCCCCCACATTGCCAGAAGGGCTTTGTTAGCATACGTAAATTTATAATCCAGGTCAAAGACATAGACAAGATCAGGTGTATTGTTAGTTATAGAGCTGTACAGACGTCGTTGTTTTTCAGCGTTATCAAGAGCATTTTTAAGACTTATCTCTGATTGTTTCTGCTCGGTAATATCCTCCATAGTAACAACAAGCAAGTCATCCTGTTTAACTGCAGTAAAATGAAACCATTTATTTATTCCTTCACCTGAATGGAACTTTTCAAAATTTGCTTTTATACCAGTCTTAGCAACATTTATTAATTTTTCAAGCATGCAGTTTTCCTTTACCATCGGAAAAACTTCGCTATAGCGTTTTCCTACATAGTCGGTATCACCAAACCAATTTAGGCTATATGCATTAACAAGCAGTATCAAAAAATCCTCAATTTCACCTTTCTCGTCATACTCATTGCATAAGCGCTATTCCATTTGATGCAGAATCAAAGATAGTCTGAAGAAGATTTTCATTTTTAGCTAATTCCATTGCTTTTGGGAAAAATTTTGGTTGTTTGAGTTAAAGGTAGCTAATCTGATCATATTGCGCAATGCATTTATGATGACCTTAATGACATCCTAAATTTCAGAACAGCTTAAAATAATTTTTAACTCTTGCCTTTAACGGATTTCGATAAACTTCCTTTTCTCACTATTTAATTGTTCTTTTATAGATATTGTGAGCTAAAGATCCGCAGAATTGGAGGAGGTGCCATTTGTGTTAATAACTGTGATTTTAGCTTTACTTTTATGCACATTAAATTACTTCTCGGTAGCCTCATCAAACTAAAATTAACTGATAATTAACGCCATCATAATTTAACAACCGGACTTTAACGCAGTGTTACAACTTATTAACAACATTATGTAAAATGCTTAACATCAGCGCGGTTAACTTTACACTATTTCGAAAATAAATTATAACCTAAAAATTACATCATGTCAATTATTCAAAACGATCATTCCGAAGGGCCTGTTGCTAAAGCTATCAAAAACAAACTTCAAAACTTCCTTCAGACCTATTCTTATGGGCAGCATTAGGATCAATGGGGGTATCGGCTACCTTAAAATGCCTTAATAAAGACAAAACAGCCCTTTTTGTTGGCCAGTGGGCAGCACCATTCTTATTGTTGGGCATTTATAATAAGATAGTGAAAGTGGAAGGTAGTGACAAGAAGTCTAACAAAAAACTATCGGCAGCAAATGGAAACAGAGAGGAACATCCTATAAGCAATTTTGCCGAACCGGAGGGAGAATTATAAAATTCAAAGTTAAAATAAAAACACTATGGATACTAAAAAACACGCACTGATTACAGGAGCAACTAGCGGCATTGGTTACGAACTGGCAAAGCTTTTGGCGAAAGAAGGCTACAACTTGGTACTGGTTGCCCGTAATGAGGAAAATTTAAGGCAGACAGCAGCTGAAATGGAGCAATTTAGCTCAAGTATACACACCCATATAATACCTGTAGATTTATTTGAAAAAGATGCTGCGCAAAAAGTATATGACAAGACAACTGAACTTGGTATTACGGTAAATGTGTTGGTTAATGACGCCGGACAGGGAGAGTGGGGTAGGTTCATTAAAACCGAACTGCAACGGGAAATTGATATTGTGCAGCTGAATATAATTTCACTAATCAGCCTTACCAAGTTTTACCTTAGGGAAATGGTTGAAAGAAATGAAGGAAAGATTCTTCAGCTGGCTTCTTCGGTGTCTAAAGCACCATCACCATACCTTTCAGTTTACGCCGCTACCAAAGCATTCGTGTTGTCATTCACCGAAGCATTGAGCGAAGAGCTGAAAGACACCAATGTAAGCATTACGGCATTGCAGCCCGGTGCGACAGATACCGATTTCTTTCACAAAGCAAAAGCTGAAAATACGGTTACCTATAAAGAAACCGACCTGTATTCTGCTGAAGAAGTTGCACAGGCAGGCTATGATGCCCTTATGAGCGGAACAACGATTATAAGCCCGGGCTTTATGAATAAAACACAAAAAGTTATGAATACCATTATGCCGGATAGCGCTATCGCTGCAAACATGCACAGGCAAATGGAATCGAGCATGAAGGAAGAGGGAAGGGAGAATAGTTCTCACCCCGCTTCACAACGTGAAAGGAACAGCATTAACTCTAAAAAAGAGGGAGTGAACGGAGATTATTAATTAATATGTTAAGTTATGAGTGCTAATGATCCTATTGATGATAAGATAACCAGTGGCTATCACCATTCGTATTGGAATGATTCGACAGCACCATTGGAATATAATACACTCGACAGCGATACGATTGCCGATGTATTGATAGTTGGCGGCGGTATCGCAGGGCTAACTACAGCTTACTGCCTTAGTAAATCGGGCAGGAGGGTCATACTTCTTGAAGATGGTTACCTGGGAAGCGGTGAAACCGGCAGGACAACTGCCCAGATAACCTATGCGTTAGACGACCGCTATTATGACCTTGAGAGATTTTTCGGCGAAGAAAAGTCTAAACTTGCAGCACAAAGCCATAAACAGGCCATAGAATGGATTAACAGTGTTGTGACTATAGAAGATATAGATTGCCACTTTAACCGTGTTGATGGTTACTTGTTTACGGATCCGTCCGACAAGGAAGAGAACCTTGATAAGGAATTTGATGCTGCAAGAAGAGCGGAGTTGCCTGTAGATTTGGTGAAGTACATACCGGGGCTTCCACAAAGCAAGAAACGTAGGGCATTACGTTTCCCAAATCAGGCACAATTCCATATCATGAAATACCTCAAGGGGTTGGCAGATGCCATCATTACAATGGGAGGAAAGATATATACTAACAGCCATGCCGATAGTATTGACAAAACCGGGGCCAAAGCTAATGGCTATACAATCAGGGCAAACCATATAGTTATGGCTACCAATACGCCAGTCAATGATATCGTAACGATGCACACCAAACAGTTTGCGTATCGTACCTATGTAATCGCCGCTAAAGTGCCAAAAGGAATATTGCCTTATGCGATGTGGTGGGATACCGGGAACCAAAACTCTAAATGGGTAGCTAAGCCTTACCATTATGTTAGGCTGGAACCTCTTGACAAGAATTTCGACCTGCTTATTTCCGGAGGAGAAGACCACAAGACAGGGCAAGCCGATCAGGAAAATAGTACTGAAGAGCAACGCTATGAAAATCTCATAGTATGGACAAAAGAGCACTTTCCTTATTTCGACGATATTGAATATAAATGGTCAGGGCAGGTAATGGAGCCTGTAGATTCACTTGCATTTATCGGTAAAAATCCCGGAGATGATAATATCTACATTATAACTGGCGACTCAGGGAATGGAATGACTCATGGCACATTGGGAGGACTTATTATTCATGATATTATAATGGGTAATCCTAACGAATATAGTAATCTCTATGATCCGTCAAGGATAACACTACCAACCGGTATTGATTATCTGAAAGAAGTTGGAAATATGACGTATGTCATGGCTAAAGACTGGCTTTCATCGGGTAATGTAAAAGAAGTGAATGACTTACCGGCCGGTAAAGGAGTCGTTATATCTAAAGGCCTTAATAAAATAGCAGTATACAAAGATACAGACGGTACAATCCATTCGTGTAGCGGAGTATGCCCACATCTTGGCGGTGTATTGCAATGGAACGATGATGAAAAATCATTTGACTGCCCATTGCACGGATCCCGTTTTACTGCTTTTGGTACGGTAATTAACGGGCCTGCCATCAGCGATCTTAAAAAATCAGTTTAATTTTAAAACTTCTACATTATGAAAATGCTAAAATCTAAAATGCTGTTTATGACAGCTCTGGCAGTTGCATTCATATGCTTCTCCTGCAAGGACAAATCCTCTACTAATGAAGATTCCTATGGGCCAACAGAAACATCGAGAGATGCTACACCCACCGAAAACGATGAGGCTACAATGGACACTTCTGCACATGAAACCGGACCGGGTTCGGCAACGGTCGGCGATACAGTTAACAAAAATAACTACTAATAAATGCAACCAATATGAAAGCAGCAGTTATACACGGTCCGGGTACCATTACCTGTGATAGCATTGACGATCCGATTATTAAAAATCAGGATGATATAATTCTTAAAGTTACATCTACCGCGATATGCGGATCAGATTTACATATTTATTCAGGAGGCATTCCGCAGCCAAGGCCTATGGTATTAGGACACGAGTTTATGGGAATTATTGAAGAAGTAGGTAAAGGCGTTACCCACCTGAAGCGCGGCGATAGGGTAGTAGTTCCGTTTCCAATAGCCTGTGGATCCTGTTTTTTCTGTAACCATGAGCTGCCTGGCCATTGTGAGCACAGTAATCCTGAGAATTACGGACCCGAAGGCGGTCTGCTTACCCAAAAGGGAGGTGCCCTTTTTGGTTATACTGATCTTTATGGCGGCTATGATGGGGGGCAGGCGCAGTACGTACGTGTACCTTATGCAAACTTCGGACCCCGCGTAGTGCCGGATAACCTTACTGACGAGCAGGTACTGTTCTTAACAGATATCTTTCCCACAGGATATACTGGCATCGACTGGGGTGAAGTGAACGGAGGGGAAACCGTTGCCATTTTCGGTTCAGGCCCTGTGGGCATTATGACAGCAAAAAGTGCCTGGCTTAGAGGCGCTGGCAGGGTAGTAATTATAGACACTCTTCAATATAGGCTTGATAAAGCAAAAGCAACGGCAAATTGTGAAACTATCCTTTGGAAAGACGGGGCAAAAGATGTAGTGGAACAGATTAGGGAAATGACTCAGGGGCGTGGTGCTGATGTTGTAGTTGATGCTGTAGGCTTTGAACCGGACCGGAGTATCCTGGACAGGGCTAAGGCAGTTGTCAATTTCGAAAAGGGATCGGTTAAAGTATTAGAAGCCTGTATGAGCGCTGTCCGCCGAGGTGGAATTGTTTCGGTATTGGGAGTATACCCGACTACCTATGACAACTTCCCAATAGGTCAATTCTTTGACAAAGGTATTATCCTGAAAGGGGGCCAGGCGCCGGCACACAAGCATATCGACAAGCTTCTAGATTATGTGAAGGAGGGAAAAGTTACTCTGGATGATATCATTACCCACAGACTGCCACTTACTGATATTGCCCATGCCTATGACATCTTTAAAAAGAGGGAGGACGGATGCGTAAAAGTAGTATTAGATCCATGGACCTAAATTTATAATTATGGAAAATCTGAATGACTACTTACCGCAATCGGTTACCGGAAAAAATATTCTTATAACGGGAGGCTCAACAGGCATTGGCCGCGCAACTGCATTATTACTTTCGGGACTTGGGGCTAATGTAATAATCGTTGGCCAGAATGAGCAGCATTTGAGCGATAGCCGGGCAGATTTGTCAAAAAAAGCAAAAGGTGAAGTTTACAGCATTAAAGCTGACCTAAGTACTGAAGAGGGAATTATGAATTTGTTCGATCAGGTAAATATTCATTTTGCAAAATTGGACGTGCTGGTCAATAACGCCGCCCTAGCTGCCGGCAATACGGAGGATGGCAACTATGAAGAATGGCAAAAGGTTATCAATACTAACCTTACTGCCTACATTGCCTGTTCGGCGGAAGCCGTGAAACAAATGAATGGTGAGGGCCACATTATCAATATAGGCTCTATGAGCGCTGATGTACGGGAAGAAACTGGTTCAGTATATGTAGCCACCAAATCTGCTATCCAGGGATTCAGTGAGGCTTTTCGCAAGCAAATCAACAAAAAAGGGATTAAAGTAACCCTTATTGAACCGGGAGCAGTTGATACTGATATGCAGGAACAGCCTACTGATGAGAAGAAAGAAAAGGTAAAAAAGCTTGAAATGCTTATAGCGGATGATATTGCCGTGAGTGTACTATATTGCCTGTCACAGCCTAAGCGCTGCGATGTGGTAGACCTTAAGATAAGGCCACACCTGCAATTAATTTAAAAAGGAGTATAACCAAACAATATTGTATGAAACCAGTTTCTGCATGGACAGCTGCCGCACAGTTGAAGTTGGAAAGCGGTACGCTTATTATCGAAAAGGAATTTAATGGTTACATTATAAAGGTTATTTTTGATGATTATGACCTTTGGTTTGTCGTACAATGGAAAAATAAGGGGAGGGTGGCATTCAGGGCGGCACAGGCAGCAGGTTCTGAATTGAAGCTGAAAAGCCTTAAAGAGAATCCTGATACTATTAAATTTTTATTAGAAAGTTTTACAATGCGACTAGAGGTTGTGCTTTCTTTTCATGATCAGGCAAAGCAGATCTTCAGGTATACCACTACAATAATTCCTTTACTTGATGTGGTTCTGCCCTACTGGCCAAGGGATATTATGCCATTGTTCAGTACCAAAGGAAAAACCCAAAATACTGAAGGCACCATTCATGCGAGTCAGGTCGGCAACCGTTCCGGATTGTTATTTTTTAGTCTCGAAAAGCCGCAGACAGGTTCGGTTTTATATTTCCAAAACCTCACGGCATTGAATAAATTTTTTGAGGCTACCGGAACGTCAGGTTCAGATCTTGTCGGCGGCATTTGGCCCGACATTGGACTAAAATTACCAGTATCGGAAGACCGGCCTTTAAAGAAAGGAGAGGAGTATATTGTCTCTGATGCTTTTGTGGCGCTAAGCGACAGTATTATAAAGGACAATTACCAGATGGCAAAATCATTTTTAAATCAACTGGCAGATATATACCTTTTGCTTCCAAAGCCTGAAACCATTTATCACGATTGGCCAACTATCGTAGAAAAAGGGCTTGCAGACCTTAAAGAGCATCCGGGCTGCTGGAAATTTGCTGATGGGCGCAGTTACCTCAATGCTTATGTAAGCGATTACAAAACCCCTCCAGAGAGTATGGTCCAGCTCGCAGTACTACTGCCTCTTATGGATTTTGATGCCTGGAGCGGGCAAGCCCACAAAGATATTACAGATACCATACATGATGGGTTGGAAAACTTTTACGACAAAGAGCTTGGAACGGTTGTACGATGGTTGCCGGCATTACAAAAAAACCTTGATTGGAGTGAGGAACAAAAAAGGCCAGAAGTGATGGATTCTTGGTATCTGCACCATCCACTACTCAACTTATCAAGGCTTGCTTTGAATGGAGACAAACTGGCGAAAAAACTGGTTTTGGATTCAATAGATTACGTTATTAAGGTGGCACATCACTTTAAATATGATTGGCCTGTATTTTATAAAATGGCTACTCTTGAAGTTCTTAAGGAAGAAACTGAAGAGGGCAAAGGAGGAGAAAAAGACGTCCCGGGCGCTTACGCTCATCTTATGATACAGGTTTGGCAGCTCACAGGTGAAAAGCGTTACTTTGATGAAGCCCTTAAGGCTGCCAAAAAACTGGACGGCCTCGGGTTTGATATTTTTTACCAGGCTAACAATACGGCATTTTCTGCAGGGGCGTTGTTGCGTTTGTTTAAAGAGACTAAAGATGAACTTTATCTGAACCTTAGTTATCTCTGTATAGCTGCCATTCTCAAAAATGTACAGCTTTGGGAATTCGGTTACGGTTATGCAAAAAACTATCCGACTTTTTTTTCAATCTATCCCCTTAAAGACGCACCATATACAGCAGCTTATGAAGAGCAGGAAGTATTTGCCGGGATACATACTTTTCTGAGAGAGGCCGATGAGGTGGAAGATATACTTCCTTCACTAAAATTATTACTGGCAGAATGCGTTAAATTCATTATAAACCGGGTCGCTTACTATTACCCGCCAATGCTGCCGAAGGAAGCCGTTGCCGAGAGGAAAGGTGTCAAAACCGGAGAGATCGACCCAAACCTGTGGATCGCACTGGAAGATTTGCAGGATGGCTGGCAAAAATCAGGGCAGGTAGGTCAGGAAGTGTATGGTGCAGGTGTAGCTTTTGGTATTTTGCCCAGACAATACTATAAGATTGAAAAAGCAGGATTTATGATCTTTACGGAATATCCCGCCACCCAGTTCAAGATCAATGGTACAACTGTATCCTTTTTTACAAGAGGGGACGAACGGTTGTCTTTCAGCATGGTACTGGTTCCAGTAGAAAAAGGCGCGAAGTTAAAAAGCATTTCCGTAACAGTTGGTAAAGCCAAAGAATCTCTTGAAATTAAACCTGTAAAGAATAAAAAATCATTGGTATATTTCATTCGGGGAAATAGTAATGTTAAAGTGCAGTGGAAGGATTAAAGCCAGCAAGCGCTATGGTAATCTTATCCTTAAAGCCTAAATGTTTCTCCGACATTAGTTTTTTAAGCACAATAACCTCGGTGCAATCCCAATTAAATGAATAATTCAGAGTTTCAAGATAGGGCCGGAGCGATTGGAATGTATGGTGCGGGATCTTTTTAACAAGACTGATATGCGGGGATCTTGCGGGAGATTTTACGTCTTCCATCAGATCGATTATAGGCTCAGGATTCAAGACCTTTAAGTATACTGTAATACTATGGCCATGATCGAAATAGTCCCAGCCTTTTACTGTTATAGGAAAAGATTTTCGACCCTCTATAAGTTCTTCAATTGTTTCAGGAAATAATACATCATCTGTTAATTTATCAACCAGGGTAATGTGCGCTATGGAATGTAGGTTACGCTCGCCTATAGCTGAAATAGCATTGAGTTCTTTCTTAATTATAGTAATGGCATTTTTAATAGCGTCAGGAGGAGATAATACTACCAGATAAGCGTACAACGGACCAAATAGTGATGTCTGATTATAAATTCGCTTTTTCATGGTTTATAATTCGTCATTTATCTTTCTTGCCTGTAAAGCATTAATAATACCGGCTGTAGACGCCGTATTGTTGAAATAGATGTATGCCTGGTCAAAGTTTTGCCTTATCATCGCATTGTACAGACCTTCGATTTGCTCTTTTGAATACTCTGAATAGAATAACCTGGGATTACCGTGCATCCGCATATAGCCCGTTGGGGTAGTTTTTATTATTTCTGTTGGCAGCTTTGGATAATTGACGCTACAAAAACCAATATTATTTTCAGCTAATCGTTCCGTTACATCCTGCCGCCACCAACTTTCATTCCTGAATTCAATAACATTTTTAAATTCAGGATTGCAGCCTGCAATTACTGCTTCAAGCCTTTCCGGACTGAAGCTGAAGTTTGGCGGCAGCTGAAACAGAACACATCCCAATTTATCTTTTAGGCCTTCACGTGTTATGTTATAGAATTTTGAAATTTCCTCATTACAGTCCTGCAGCCTTTTAATATGGGTAACTATTTATTCATCTTAACGCTGAAGATAAATTCATTGGGTGTCTTATCATACCAGTTTTGCAGGGTTTTTATAGTTGGAAACCTGTAAAAAGTAGCGTTGAGTTCGTAAGTGTTAAAGAATTTACAGTAATAGCCGAACCACTGTTTTCTGGGCAGTCCTTCCGGAAAGAAAAGTGGCTGCCATAATGTTGTTGTATAACTTGAACATCCGATATGTATATTTGAATTTTTCATGAGTAAAATTCCTGGCAGTTGGTGCAAAAGAAACTGCGTCTTTTTTTAGTTCCTGTATATTCTTTATGCATTGGCAAATCGCAGCGTTTACATATCTTTTTGGTGTGCGCAAGCCAATGTTTTTTTAATGTGCCCTCCTTTTTCCATTTCAGAAAGTCAAAACTATACTGTCTTGCCTGCTGAGCTATTTCCTTAAGTTTTTTGCCGGGGATATTCCCTGTTAGGGATTCAGGATGAACATGCACGCGGTACAAAACTTCGTTTTTGATGATGTTTCCGACTCCTGAAAATATATCCTGTTCCAGAAGGGCATCGCAGATCAGCCTATCCGGCTTTGCATTCAATTTCCCGATGGCAGCTTTTTCATTCCACTCTTCCCGCATTACATCAGCCGTCCAGTCATAATGCAAATTTATATCACCTTCCACTACTTTTACCGCAGCGGTGTAAAAGTTGATTTCGCCATTTTTAAAGGTTAGCCTTAATCGCAATAAAGCTTCCTTGGTTTCGTTGATGCGATAAGTACCAAAGAGCAGGAAATGTATACGAATCGTAAAACCATTAAAGCATAACAACAGGTGCTTTCCCCATGTTTTTATTTCAAGTAGTTTCTTATTTTCAAGCCTGGATATATCGATTTTGGCATTACCCCTAGCTGAGATAACTTTATGACCGATAAATTGTGTCATTTCTTCTTTGGCTATAACGATACTTGGACCCTCCGGCATAGTATTTTTTTTTAAATCTTTATTATATTCAAGCCCTTTATAACTTGCCAATTGACGATAATAGCCGTATCTACTGTTATGCGGCGAATTGTTATGTTGTTCTAAAACAGTTTCCATATAACAATTCCCGCCCGCTTGTTCCAACCATCAGCATCCTTGTGCATTCTGTTTTGATAGCTTAGATAGTTTTAGTTTGTACAATTTTTGAGGTATAAGTAACAGTTCCATAATTTGAGATGTTATTCATCTCTAAGTTAGGAAGTAAAAAATATAAAAAGTATAAATAAATGGTAAATAATAGCGATGCTGTTATCGCCAGAAAGTAACCGAAAAAGTAAATCCCTCAATCCTATATTTGGGCCTGTTACTTTATGCATACGAATATTTGCAAAGCAGATGTATCGGCACATTCAATAATTTACTGTCCTAAGCTAGTAGTAGCGATATAAGCATCTTCAGGGTATTCTGTCTGTAAAATTCTCTTCATTTTATGGCAAAGCTAGTTGCTGGCCTCCTTATGTCCAGCTGCCACACGGCTATTGATATTTATTAAAATTATTAATATCAAAACAAGTTTGGGTATAGGTTTGGCATTCTCCAAAATTAAGTATTGACAGTCCCCGCATTCCTGCCGATACATTATTGGAGAAAATGTGAACCCAGTAGGGCAGAATTCCCTGGTAAAAGCGAAAGATGATTGTTTCGCCCATATAATCCTCTGAATTTAAAATATTGTAAATATTCAAGTCTAATTTAATCAACGAATCATTTTTTAGGGATTTTCCGTATGATTAACGTTCTGAGATATCCCGTTTAAATTGCTTAATCTGCCGTGATTACATATTATTATTATCCATAAAAATACTTTTTGACTTTCGGCAAATACTGTACTTACCTTATCTAAGTTAGACTTATATTTTGTTTAAGTTGCATAATAATGCGTAAATTATACATTTTGCGTCTAAAATTTATCTTTAAATGTTAAGATGGTGTATCAGGTATTTAACATTCACTAACAAACGTTTATATAAGAATAATAAATACGATCGTAGGGAGACTTGTTATTATTTTGATTTTTTTATTTTGCCACAACAATTAAATAAAATTTACCTATTTATTAAATTATTGTATTTCAGTTAGTTATTTGTAAAATTAAATTATAGATAATCGTAACGCATTAACCGTAAATACAGCGTACAAAAATATTTTAAGAAATTTTGTTTTAGTATTGTGAGTTATTTCTTTATAAAATACCTTTTATTCATAAACGTTTCTTAAAATTTTAACATTTTCTGTTATTTATATCTTAAAGATTAATTTTTAGTGTAGAGTTCAAGATGTTCAGTATAAATTTATCAGTCTAAAACCCACCTTTTATGAACCTGTATGTAAGATATAATATTGACAAAACATGTCGTGTAATCCTGCAGGAACAGCTTGACAGATTAAATTTTAAATATAGTATAACAGATAGCGGATGTGTAAAATTTAAAGGAGATATACCATTTAGCCAGTATTGCAGCCTAAGGTCGCAATTAGATAAATATGGTATAGAAATAGTTGACAATAAAAAAGCACTACTAGTCCAAAAGGTAAAAATGTTAATTGCTTCAATGTTAAATAATTGCAACATTCCTTTAGTTAAAATATCAGCTTTTCTATCGCATGAACTTCAGGAAAGTTACCGGAATATTTCATTAATTTTTAAGGAAGTATGTTATATCTCTATTGAAAGTTTTATTATCATCCATAAAATTGAAAAGGTAAAACAATTATTGGTTGTTGAAAATTTGTCACTAACAGAAATATCGTTTAAACTTAATTACAGTAGCGTTGCACATCTCTCGCATCAATTTAAAAAAATCACCGGACTCACACCTACTACTTTTCAAAAGCTGGCACACCGTAAAAGAAGGTTTAAAACTTTAGCAGCAGTTAACTAAAAGTAATACTATGTACCCGGAAAAATTACATATAGTTTTAGCAGAAGATGATTCTGATGACCGCATACTTTTTAAAAAGGCGTTTGAGGATATTAAAATGCAACATACGCTTCATATTTATGAAGATTGTTTGTCATTAATGCAATACCTGAAAAATGTTGAAGAACTCCCCCATATAATCTTTCTTGATTTGCACATGCCCGGTATGTCAGGTGTAGAGTGTTTAAAAGAAATTAAAAAAGATTTGCGATTGCAGAATATCACGATAGCAATTTATTCAACATCTTTAGTGAGTGAAGTTATTGAGCAGACTTTTATATTAGGCGCCAATGTTTATATTAAAAAGCCGTATGATTTTAATAAACTAAAAAAAACTCTCACAGATATTATTCATATAAACTGGCAGTATATTACCGAAGGTTTAAACAAAGAAAATTTTATGATTAGTTGTTAAAATAAAAGCTCCTGTATGGAGCTTTTATTCTTTTATACAATTTATTGAGAAGAGGCATTTCCTTTTGAATTTATCTCAACAGAATCCTTCGGAATACGTTTATCTGACGAAGCTGTGTCTAAAGCTTCTTCCATATCTTCTCTTGTTCGATTATACGTTGGAGGATCATTTCTGTAATCACTATCTTGGCCATTTTGGGGGTCGTTATTGCTGTTTTTATTGTGTTCAATGCAGGAGTTAACTGTAAAGGCAAATAAAAATAACGCAGAAACTGTAATAAATACTTTCTTTTTCATATTGTAAAATTTTATACTACAATTTACAATATGTATATTATTTCTATTTATATAATTCTTCTTAAATATTGTTTATTAAATATTTACCAAACTTAATTATACAATCATTTAAATAAATCATGTAAACTAAATAAGTGATATATCGCGAAATTTGAGAAAGAAGAATTATTAATCCATATAAATTTTAATCATGACTACATCCAACCCATTACCTGTTTACAGGTATTTAATTGATAAAAAGAAAATAAAAAGTTTTCATGATGAGATGCTGGCTATTGAAAATGAAAACCCGGATTTTTTTTCAACACGAACACTAAACAGTTTCTTCTTTCTTACACAGTCGGAAAATATCACAATTAACTTTATAGATAGCTCATTACCTATTTATATCAAAAATAAAGTAATTTCTGCGTTCATGAAAAATTTTACATGTTGTAAATAATTACAATTAATATAGATAATGCCAGGCTTAAGATTTATTTTAACTAACCCTTCGCTACTTGTATGTTTTACGCTAAACTTTTTTATGAATAGTTTTAAGGATTATCATACGCAGTCAGTTGCGGGAAAAATTATTTTAATAACTGGCGAATCATTATGAATTTAGTCTCAGAATTGATTAATTATTTTTTCCGAGTTGTGCGAAAGATTTTGCCATAGCTTCTGCATCTTTAGCATATTTTTTTGCGTAATATTCCAAAATATCTTCCTTTTTCTGTTTCTTCTTCTTTGCGTGTCCTTCCCAAATTACACCTAGGGTTGCATACGCCGGAATAGAAATTCCTATGCTGCAGAAAAAATTTGCTATATTTCCTGTAACGTGTTCAGCACCGTCAGAATCTCCGGTTATTATCATTCCACCCAGCTTTCCATCCAGTGGTGAAGCTTTTCCTTCATTTATTATATCAAATACTTCGTCCAGCCGTTCTATTACACGCTGAATTTCAGAGGAATGATTGTTCCACCATATTGGAGTAGCAAAAATTAGTATATCTGCTGCTCTAATTTTTTCATAGATTGCAGGAAAATCATCCGGTACTTCAGCTTGTATGTAAGTTCCCCTTATTATCTTATGTTCAGCAAGCTTAATAACTTCGCAGCTGATGTTGCTTTTTTCAAGGTAACTTACTGCAAACTCGGTGAGTGTCTGGGTATTTGAAATTCCTTTTTCTTTAAGTGTTCCTAGTAAAATAACTGCTTTCATATTAGTTTTAAAAAAAACTGTCCCCATTTCAATGGAGACAGTGATTAAAATTTGCTTACAGTTCCTCTTCTTCGGCTGCGGTATTTTCTGCTTCCTCGCCGGCGGCATCAAGATTTATACTATTGTATGCCGCATCTGTAAGTTTAACATCTGCATCTTTTTCTTCTGCCAGAGTTTCTTCCAGTAATGATGCCACTTCATCTTCACCTAAAATTTTAGCGAAAGCAACAAGAGTTCCGTAAGAGGCAATTTCGTAATGCTCTATTTTTTGCGAAGCAGATATTATACCTGCATCACGAACTGGTCCTGGTTCTGTTTCTTCGAGAATGCTTTCACCTTCTTTAATAAGTCCTTCCATCGCGTCGCATTTTTTACCTCTGTCAGATTCTCCTAAAATCTGAAATACCTGTACCAGTCTTTCAACCTGACCTTCAGTTACTGCAACATGCTCATTTATGGAAGATTTTAGATTTGTATCACTGGCATTATTTGCCATCTTTGGTAATGTTTTTACCAAAGCACGTTCTGCATAAATAATATCTTTGAGTTCATCTACAAATAATTCTCTTAGGCCTTCTGCAGCACTTGATTTAGGTGCGACCTTGCGCGCGCCTCTTCCTTCTGAAACAGAATTTGTTGGTGTGTTTTTCATAATTCTATAAATTTAGTTGTTTTACAAATAATTATACAGTGGTTATTCCTACCATGTTTTTAAATTGCTTTTTTATGTATGGCAAGAGCATTTAACACGCTGCTATTATAGATGTAATATCGTAATAATATAGTTTTCCTATTTACATGATTATGCATTATTGTTACATGGAGGTACTGTAAATTTAGACTAAGTTTAACTTGAATTATTTAACAAACAGTAGTATATCTATTATATTATGATTTGAAATATTTGTGTTATTCTAGGTATGTATCTTAAATGGAATGAAGCTTAGAATACGCTTTTTTTAGACTTAAAAATATAGTATGGATAAAATATTCTTTGATACATGGGAAAGTCTGTTGCGTACATTTATAATTACCATTCTCTCGTATATTGCACTTGTTGCTATGCTGAGAATTTCAGGTAAAAGAACCCTTACGCAAATGAACGCTTTCGACTTTATAATAACTATTGCACTTGGTTCTGCTTTTGCAACGGTTACTCTTAATAAAGATGTAGTATTAGCCGATGGGCTGCTTGTATTAGCCCTGTTAATTTTATTACAGTATATTATAACCTGGCTCTCGGTCAGATATAAATATGTAAATAATCTTATTACAAACAAGCCTGCGCTGTTAGCTTATAATGGCAATATTTATGATGATACATTAATAAAGGAACGAATAACCTATGATGAACTTGAGGAAGCGCTAAGAAAAAGCGGAATAACTGATATTTCAGGCACCAGGGCTGTAATTTTAGAAACTGCCGGAAATATAACAGTAATTACAAAGTAATATTGTTGTTATACCATTATATGTAAGGTGCGAGAAGTTTCCACGTTACTTAAAATTTGCCAAGTAGTAATCTGTTAGGAGACTTAATAATCCTAAACTTACGTTAAGTATATTTATTTCGTATTTAAACACTTTATTTTTATATAAAATCAAAAAAAATGAAAATTTTTATTTTACTTTTTTTATTTACATTAACTGGGTGCTCAATTCCTAAAGATCCTAATAATTCTCTTGAAAATGCCCGTTCACGTAATCTGATTGTTGGGTATGTTCATCATCCTCCTTTTTCTTTTATTAAAAATGGCAAGGCAGCGGGTAGTGAAATTAACATTATTGATGAATTTGCAATTTCTGAGAATCTTAATGTCAATTATGTATATGGTACAGAAACTACATTAATTAAAGAATTAGAAAAATATAAGATACACATTATTGTTGGCGGTTTTAAAAAGAAAACGATATGGAAGAAGAAAGCCGGTGTTACAACAACCTATAGCAATACTGATAATTGTATGCTTGTGCCAAAAGGTGAAAATGCACTTTTGTACAAGCTTGAATCTTATCTTTTAAACTACAGAAATAAAAATGGAAATTAAAAAGTTTGAACTTCCGGAGCATCTTATTCCTCTTTTTTTAAGAGCAAAAAAGCTGGAATGGATAACATTGCTTTATTTATTGAGTGTTGTTTTACTTATGTATTTTGTAATGGGGTCTTCACATGCCATGAAATCTGCAACTTTAGAGGATGCTCTTGGTCTTGTTCCTTGTATAAGTTTTTTGGTAGGCGCAAATTTTTATTCACGATCACCAAATAGTAATTTTCCATACGGTTATCACCGCGTATTTGGTATAGCATTTTTAGCCGGCTCATTAGCATTATTTGCGATGGGGATTTATATAATTACTGATTCTGTAACAAGCCTTGTAGATGCTGAACATGCAACCATTGGCAGTATTATGGTTTACAATCATCAGATATGGCTGGGGTGGGTAATGATTGCCGCGCTTATATATAGTTCTTTACCTGCTATGATTTTAGGCTTTAAAAAGCTGCCAATTGCAGTCGAACTTCATAATAAAATACTATTTACTGACGCAGATGCCCAAAAAGCCGATTATATGACTGCCTTTGCGGCCATGGCGGGCATAATTGGTATCGGTATTGGCTGGTGGTGGGCAGATGCATTGGCGGCTATATTCATTGGATTTTCTGTTGTAAAAGATGGCTTTACACAACTTCGTACGGCTGTATTAGACTTAATGGATCGTCACCCGGTACATACAAAAAGTGGGAAAAAAGAAGAAATGGTTGAAAAATTGACGATTTTAGTGAAAGAGTGGAATTGGGTAAAAGATGTTGCTGTGCGCATGCGTGAACATGGGCAGGTTTTTTTCTGTGAAGTCTTTATTGTACCCAATACTGATTATGGCAATATACCGCAGAAAGTAGAAGAAGCTGTATTGAAGATCAAATCAGTAGACTGGAAATTATATGGTGTGACAATCAGTATAGTTGTAAATACCCCACAATGGAAATAATGAATATTTAAAATTATTCTGTTACAATTGGATTTTGAAACTCTTGATACTAAAAAGCCTAACGTCTATCAATGGGCTTCCATCTTTGAGCAGCTTTTTCTTTTTGGCCCAGAATGAAGTAAACGGATAAGAATAGTAACAGTGTGCTGTCATAGCGAAAAAAGCTGTATAAATGTAAAAGAGTTGAATACCTTATTATACATTCGGGCACCCTTGCAAATAGCCTATTTTTTGCAATTTTAGGAACGCTTTTTACAACACCTTTTTCGGTTTTTCATAGATATACAGTTTCAGGAATTCCCTGCGTGTCAAGATCTCGGTCTCCGGATCGGTTACAGGCGGATAAAAGTAAAGATATAGCGACTTCCTGCCACCGCTAAGTGTTTTGCTTCGTAATGTTACACGTGTCTTTTTCATAGCGCTACTGCATTAAATATAACATCAAGTTCAGCTTTGGGAACATAGGTAAACTTACCTATGCAGTACTTTACGATTCCATGGCGGTGCAACAGATGGTACAGTGCCGCAGGGGACACGTTAAATTCGGCTTGTACCTGACTTATAGTATAGCAGTGCTCGATACCCGGAAAAGCCTGAACCGGTTCCAGTTTTTGCGGAATGATGGGTACGGCAAAAAAAGCTTCCATATCGCATTTTCTAAGCACGGTTCGGGTTCCGAACTTGGCAATGTTGAGATGTCCCCGGTCAATTAACCGGTAAATTGTCCTTCTGCTGATTCCGAAGATTCTTCCTGCCTGGGTAATGCTAAGGAATTCCCGCTGGGTAATTTTCTCCAAATCGCTACTTAACAAGCGGCTGGTCTACGCATTGGTTTTGTCTATTTTTTCCTGTCGCTGTGCGGCTTTGTAGGCCTTACTGTTGCACTTATGGGAACAGTATTTCGTCGTTGTTTTTTTAGCCGTGAATTCCTGCAGACAGAACTCACAGATTTTCTTAATCCTGATGTTGGTGCTCATTCTCCCAATATTTTGTGCCTCCCTGTGCCTAAGTGTGTCTCTGTGTGCCATTATTTCGCCAAAAAAGGTCCCGAAGGACAACTTTTAGGACGAGGTACAAATGGGGTACAAATTTGAGCCAAACATCACCAAATAAAGATAAAGTGGCTAAAAATGAAAAACCAGTTAAATTGCTGTTTTATAACAATTTAACTGGTTTTGTTTGTGTTGTCTTGCGATGTTTTGTGCCTGCTATTTACCGATGCAAAAATTAGCAAAAATATTACCTAAAAGCTCATCGTTAGTGACCTGTCCTGTGATCTCTCCGAAATAATATAAAGCTTGTCGTATATCAATAGCAATAAGATCGGCAGGAATTCCGGATTGCAGACCAAATTGCACTTTTTGTATTTCCTCTAATGCTTTAAGTAATGAAGAGTAATGACGTGTATTAGTTACTATTGTTTCATTGTTTCTCAATGCTCCGGTATTAACAAATGAAATCAGTTTATCTTTAAGGGTTTCAAT
This sequence comes from Flavobacterium sp. NRK1, assembly GCF_024054175.1. Lineage (GTDB taxonomy): Bacteria > Bacteroidota > Bacteroidia > Flavobacteriales > Flavobacteriaceae > Flavobacterium. Next base: position 3,277,287 of record NZ_JAMXLA010000001.1, on the reverse strand, counting down.
ATTTATATTTTCTTTTGCTGAGACCAGCAATAATTCAGGAATCTCTTTTAAGATATCGGATTTTTGTGATTGGTTAAGTCTGTCAGCTTTGTTACCGATTATTATTAGAGGTTTTAAAGGAAACTGATTTTTTACTTTTTCAACTTCAATTTTCAGGTGATCCAATTCAGACCTGTCATTCATAAGATGAAAACTATCTACAAGATAAATTACAACCTGTGCCTGTTCTATTTTTTCAAAAGTTTTTTTTATTCCAATACTTTCAACAACATCCTGAGTTTCACGAATTCCCGCTGTATCTATAAACCTAAATCCAATTCCGTTTATAACAAGTTCGTCTTCAATAGTATCACGTGTTGTACCTGCAATATCTGATACTATTGCACGCTCTTCATTGAGTAAAGCATTAAGTAATGTAGATTTACCAACGTTAGGTTCACCAACAATAGCTACAGGTATACCATTTTTAATAACATTCCCAACAGCAAATGAATCTATTAGACGTTTCAGTACAAAATTTATTCTGTCAAGCAAATCGGTAAACTGTGAGCGATCTGCAAATTCAACATCTTCTTCGGCAAAATCGAGTTCAAGTTCAATTAGCGAAGCGAAGTTTAGCAGTTCTTCACGCAGCTTAGCAATTTCATTTGAAAACCCACCACGCATTTGTTGCATTGCAATTTGGTGTGAAGCTTCATTATCTGAAGCAATAAGATCTGCTACTGCTTCAGCTTGGGAAAGGTCTAATTTTCCATTTAAAAAGGCACGTAGTGTAAATTCGCCCGGATTGGCCATTCTACAACCTTTCCTAAGTAAAAGCTGAATAATTTGCTGCTGTATATAAGTTGAACCATGGCATGAAATTTCTACAGTATTTTCTCCTGTGTATGAATTTGTGCCTTTGAATAACGATAATAAAACCTGATCATAGGTTTTGTTGTCATCTATAATATGTCCTAAGTGTATAGTATGTGTTTTTTGGCGTGTAATATCTTTACCGCTAATGGAAGCAAAAACCTGTGAAGCTATATTTATGGCATCGTTGCCTGATATTCTTATAATTGCTATTGCTCCTGATCCTGATGGTGTTGCAAGTGCTACTATTGTATCTTCTGATATCATAGTGAAATATTTCATGCAAAGATAAGTATTATAACATATAACTTAAAAATCTTGCCATTCGTCGCAACAAAATGGTCAATTAGCTAAACATTAACTATTTAATATTTGTTATATTTTACTTTTGCTGTATAATTATAGTATAAAAACTAAACCATATTAATTTAAATGAAAAAGAATTTTAGCTTTTTACGTTTATGTGTAATGTTCTCAGGAATTTTTTTAGTAGTTTCCTGTAATAACGATGATGATGGTGTGAATAATAATAATTCACAGGAAAAAATTATTTTAAATACAGATTCTCAATCTTTAAATGACAGAATTAGTTTTGATAATTCAGGAGTTTTAGATATCGCTCAGGTAGGTATGATTGATGGCAGGGGCGGAGAACCTACAGCGGGGAGTTTTCCTTTAGAATTGGTAGCGGAAGTAGCACCACCGGTTTATGGAGGATTGACTCTTAAAGCTACTCATGTAGCTATTAATGGTAATTATGCGTATGTTTCATACAATACACAGGGAGAAACTTATTCAGGTGCTATAGATGTAATTAATATATCTAACCCTGCAACACCGCAAATAGTAGTGCAGGCAATTTTACCTAATACAGATGTTAGTGCTGTAAACTATGATAATGGAGTACTATACATTGCTGGTGCTGCTAGTGTAGATGCTAATCCTCAATTGCAGTCGCCTGCCTTTGTAGCTGCAATGACTTTATCTAACGGACTTTTAAGCACTAATTATACTCAGACAACCTTAACAGGAAATGTTGGTACATCTGTTACATCTACAAGTAATAAATACTTTGCGGTTTCAGGTGATAACGGAGTTCTTGCACAGCTTAATAAATCTACTCATCAGGTTGAAATGACCATTCCGGTTAATGATTTAAGGGCTGTTGGATACAATAGCAATAAAATTGTTATTTTAAGCGGAACTCAGGGAGTGAAGGTATATAACGCTAATAACCTTAACCTTCAAAATTCATTTATAACCTCTCAGGATGTTGCGGGAGCTAAAAGAACAATAGATTTTCTTGGGAATAATTCATTACTTGTATCTGAAGGATATAATGGCTTAGGAGTTTATAATCTTAATTCAGGTAGTAAAACACAAACTATTGCAGTGCCGGCATCTGTAGGTGGGGTGAATGCTTCAGACATTACCACAAATGCAGTTTCGGTGAATAGTGACAAAGTGTATGTTGCTAATGGTGGTGCCGGTCTTTATATCTATAAAAATACAAACCAGACACTTTCCGCTTTAGGATACTTAAATTTAAACGGATCTTGTAACTATGTAGTAAGTAAAGACAATTATATTTTTGCTGCAATGGGTAACGGAGGACTTAAAATAGCACATATTTTGCCAGTTTCACAAACTGTAAATTGTACAAGTTTTCCAACTTATAACGAATCAGTTTGGCTTAATGTGAATTCTAACCAGACTAAAGAATATCAAGGGTCTGCTTCACTTTACGGAATTAATGTAAACTCTAATGCAAGCCTTACTTTTTGTGGCTCATTATCAGTATCTCAATCCTTAAATGTAAACAGCAATGGTACTTTTTATATGAAAGGATCTTTATCTCAGGGTCAGGCAAATAACCCATGGTTATCTCTTAGTGTAAACAGTAATGCTGTTTTCAGGGTAGAAGGTAGTGTTGTTATATATGGTAATCTAATATTAAATAGTAATTCAACTATAGAGTTTGTTGGTTCAGGTTCATCAATCACTATATATGGAAGTGTAATTAAAGGAAGTAATGTAACTATTTCCGGTACATATACAGATACATTTAATAAACTGAATTAAGTAAAATCAGTAAATAATATTTAAAAGCCGGCATTAAGCCGGCTTTTTTTTAACAAAAACCTTACAAACAAGGGTAATAATTATCCTAAATTAGGAGTGTAAATTTTGTAACTTTACAGTATATCAATACAACTAATATGAAACAAATACTTTTCCCGACTGATTTTTCTGAGGCAGCAAACACTGCATTTATATACGCACTTCGTTTTGCAGATTCCTTCGGTGCAGAATTGGTGGTACTTCACGTATATGATCTTCCTATAGTTGAAACTCCGCCATTACCGGAATCTACCAAAGAAATTTTTGATATTGTAGAAATGAATCAGTTTGAAAGTTTCAGGGAACAACTTCCGGAATTGCATAAACTTGCAGAGAGAAAAAATCTTGGCCATGTGAGAATGCGTAATATTTTGCTATATGGAGATCTCATTTACAATATAAATAAGGTTTGCGCTGATGAAGGCATAGATCTTATCGTGATGGGTACAAAAGGAGCCAGTGGGTTAAAAGAAACTTTTTTAGGTTCATCTACCGCTTCAGTAATAGCAAATGCTAAAGTTCCTGTATTGGGTATTCCTGCCGAAGCAGAATATCATCCTATAAAAAGCATAGCTTTTACCACACAATATAAAGATAAAGATAACGATGCTTTAGCTCAGACCCTTGAAATTGCCAGGAAATTTGAAGCATCAGTATTATGCCTGTATATTAAAAATGATGATGATCCGGAAGATATTGAAGAAAGAATAAATGAATGGAAAATATTTTACCGAAGCGAGAAAATAGATTTTTTTAATATAGCAGGTGATCATATTGAACAGACTATACTTGATTTTATCCAGAACCAAAATGTAGGTATGCTTGTTATGAGAACGCATAAGAGAGGCTTTTTTGAGAGCTTGTTTCATAGAAGCCTTACCAAAAAAATGGCTTATCACTCTAAAATACCATTGCTGGTATTTCATGAGGGTTAAAGATATCCTGCTTCGGCAGGATTTTTTTATTCTATATTTGTTATTCAACATAACTTTATGGAATTCTACAAAAAGCAGAAAGAAATTTATATCAGCGAATTAAAAAAGCTAAACAGGCGTTATAACTTTATAAGCCTGTCCAGACTTATAATAGCGATTGCTACAATTGTTCTTTTATATTTTATACTGAATTCAAAACATACAACAGTCATAGTCTGTTTGTTACTATTTTGTATTGTTGAATTCATACTTTTAATGAACCGTCATGTACTTGTTCGTAATAAACGATTAAGGGCTGAAGCAATTGTTAAAATTAATGAGGATGAAATTGACTATCTTTTGCATAATAAAATTCCATTTGAAGAAGGAAATGAATTTACAGATCATACCCATCCGTATTCATACGATCTGGATATTTTCGGAAACAAATCTTTATTTCATAACATTAACCGTACCCAGACATTTAAAGGAAAACAAAAGCTCGCTGCTCTTTTAAAAAAACTACTTCCTGAAGAAGAAATTTTACTTAATCAGCATGCTGTTAAGGAATTATCAGGCAAACCTGAATTCAGGCAGGAAATAATGGCATTAGGTAAAGCCTATAGGGATAGTGAAGAAATACATGAAAGACTTTTAAACTGGATAAACATTCCCTTAGGTAAAATAGCTCCGTTATCTGTAATTATAGCTTTAACTACACCTGCTTTATTTATAATTAGTTTAGCTATTTATTTTATCACTAACAATTCATTATTTTCAACTTTATCAGGCTGGATTTTTGGTTTTAACCTGGTTTTCATTTTGAGTTACCTTAAGATGATAAAACAGGAGACACAACACACTACAGATATTCATAACATCATTCACAATTATGGATTAATTATAGATCAAATTGAAAACGAAAAATTTGAATATGAAAAATTAAAATCGTTACAGGACAAATTAGTTTACGAAGGTAAGACAGCCGGCAGTCAGATCAAAAAGCTGGCTTCGTTATTTTCAAAGCTGGATAGTATTAATAATGCTTTTGGAGCAGCATTGCTGAATGGTCTTATGCTTTATCATTTTCACGCACTTAAAAGCCTTTTAAAATGGAAAAAAGAACATTCGGCGGCTATTATCTTGTGGCTGGATATAATAGCTGAAATTGAAGCCCTTAACAGTTTTGCCAATCTTCACTATAACAATCCTGATTTTACTTTTCCTTTACTAAATGATGAGAATAAAATTGAATTTAAAAATCTTGCTCATCCTCTTTTAAATAAAGAAGGCAGAATAGGTAATAATATTAATTTTGACCCTGATTTCATGATTCTCACAGGATCAAATATGTCAGGCAAAAGCACATTTTTAAGAAGCTTAGGCATTAACATGATACTTGCAGGAGCAGGAGCACCTGTTTGTGCAGAAGAAGCTAATATTAATCCATTGCCGGTTTTAGTATCCATGAGGCTTTCTGATTCACTATCCGATAGTGAATCGTATTTTTTTGCTGAAGTAAAAAGACTGCGTTTTATTATGGATGAATTGAAAAAGAATAAGGCATTTGTATTGCTCGATGAGATACTGAGAGGTACGAACTCTGAAGACAAAAGAACCGGGACAATTAAGGTTATTAAAAGAATGATTGTTCTTAACGCTGTAGGGGCAATTGCAACTCATGATATTGAAGTGTGCAATCTTACCGATGAATATCCGCAAAAACTTATAAATCGTTGTTTTGAAGCTCAGATTGAAAATAATGAGCTTTATTTTGATTATTGTCTTCGCGATGGTATTTGTAAAAATAAAAGCGCTACTTTTTTAATGGAAAAAATGGGAGTAATATAATTGCCAATTAGTTTTTAATTAACACCTAATGATTTCTTAATTAGCCTGATACTGTTTTTACAGTTAGTAATTTTATAATATTAATTACTAAAAAACAATATTATGCCTTTTATTACAACCAACTCTGTAAGCTTATCAGGAAGCTATGAAGAAGTAAAATTATTTTATCAGGATATAGGAAGAGGGAAGCCTGTAGTGTTAATTCATGGATGGCCCCTTAGCCACGAAATGTGGGAATATCAACTTAATGAACTTCCAAAACATAATATAAGGGTAATAACATATGACAGAAGGGGATTTGGAAAATCTTCAAGGCCTTGGGAAGGATATGATTATGACACTTTAGCAACAGATCTTCGGCTTATAATGGAAGAACTGGACCTTACTAACGTTACTCTTGTTGGATTTTCTATGGGTGGGGGAGAAGTAGCCCGCTACTTATCTAAATATAATTCAGATGGAAGGGTAACAAAAGCAGCTTTAATAAGTTCTGTTACTCCCTACTTGCTAAAAACAGATAATAACCCTAGTGGCCTCCCTCAGGAAATGTTTACTGATATAAAAGACCAGCTGGAAGATGACAGGCCTAAATTTCTGGAAGGATTTGCAAAGACTTTTTATGGGGTTCATTTATTTAATCACCCTGTTAGTGATGAATATCTTCAAAGAAACGCTGCACTGGCTTTAAATTCGGCTGGATATGCTACTATCAAATCAATGCAGGCATGGTCAACTACTGATTTCAGGTCAGATTTGGCTGCTATCCGTGTTCCTTTGTTAGTATTGCATGGAAAAGCAGATGAAACAGTTCCAATTGATGCATCTGCTGAAGAAACGGTTAAAATCGTTCCGCATGCCAAATATGTAGTTTATGATGATGCACCGCACGGATTATTTTATACCCATAAAACTAAGTTTAACGAAGATATAATTGATTTTATAAATTCGTAGTATGATAAACAATAAGTAAAAGAGGCTGGCTAAATAAGTCGTATAACTTTTAGCCAGCCTCTTTATTTTATTTTTGTTAATTACCTCACAGCATCCATTACTTTCTCCTCATGTGTAATATTAGAAAGATTAATTGCTGTTTCAATTAATGCAAGATGTGAATAAGCCTGAGGGAAATTTCCAAGAAGCCTTTTAGTTTTAAAATCAATATCTTCACTAAACAAACCTAAATGATTACTATAAGATAATAGTTGTTCAAAAAGTTTCTCAGCTTTTTTTGTTTCGCCTATTTTATACATACTGTTTATAAACCAAAAAGTACAGATTGTGAATGAAGAAGATGGCAGCCCGAAATCATCTTTATTCTTATAACGGTATAGTAAACCTTCGTTACTTAAATCTCTTTCAATAGCATATACTGTTGAAATATACTTAGGATCTTTTGCATTTATAAATCCATAGTTTTCCATAAGCAGCACAGATGCATCCAAATCTTCAGAACCATATGACTGTGTAAATGCCTGAGCCTTTTCATTCCATGCATTTTCCATAATATCTTTTCGTATGGTTTCTTCAAGTATTTCCCATTTGGATAGTTTCGATTTTCTGCCCAGTATGCGGGCTACTTTAATAGCTCTGTCTATAGCTGTCCAGCATAAAACTTTAGAAAAAGTGAAGTGTCTTTCTTCAGTACGGAATTCCCAGATACCTTTATCGGGTTCTTCCCAGTGATTGCTCACTACCCAAACTATTCCTTTAGTTATATTCCATAGTTCTTCCGCATTCTCTATGTCATTGCTAAAGTTAACAAGCTGTAGGTATATTACATCCATTAAAATACCATAAATGTCATTTTGGCGCTGCGTAAATGCAGCATTACCTGTACGTACAGGCTTAGAATTCATATAGCCACTTAAATGGTCAAGGGTTTCTTCTTTTAAATTCTTTTCTTTATTAATGCCATACATGATCTGGAGTTTTTCGTCTTTATCAGGCATTATATCAATAATGAACTTTAAATAATCCCTTGCCTGATTTTTATGGCCTATATCAGATATTACTTTTACTACCATTGATGCATCGCGTATCCAGCAAAAACGATAGTCCCAATTACGCACTTCGCCAATAGTTTCCGGTAAAGATGTTGTTGCTGCTGCAAGAACAGCACCTGTTTTATCATAGGTAAGCAATTTAAGTGTTATTGCGCTTCGAATAATTTCTTCGTTATACCTTTTATATGATGTGGTATTATCTGTCCAGTTTAGCCAATATGTTTTTGTACGCTCAAATTCAAGATAAATTTTATGTACAGTCTGTTTGAAAATTTTTTCGTTATAGGCTAAAAGAAAAAAGCTGTCTTCCTCAATTGCTATTGGCGCTCCTGTTGCCAGTATTTCTTTGTCTAAATTAGTATGAAGAAAAATTGAGTTGAACTTTTCACTTTGGGTAAGGCTTACAATATAATCATCTTTTATATAGGTGTGGGTTTCACCTGCAGCATATTCAAGTTTTGGGTTATATTTAAAACTACAGACAGGATTTCCTGAAACTTTCTTTATATACCGTATAATTTCAGGAGGCGTGTTATAAGAGCCATCTTCTTTAAGGTATCTTGGCATAAAATCATTTACTTCAAAAGTATCGGTACCATTGCTGAAAACGGTAACTAATATGGCAGTATTTTTTATATAATGTTGGCGTGTAGTATAGGTTTCGTCGGTAATTATTTCGAAGCTGCCGCCAATTTTTTCATCAAGCAATTTTGCAAAAACAGATGATGAATCAAATTTTGGAAGACAGCACCAGTCCATAGATCCTGACGCAGAAATCAGAGCTGCGCTACGGCAATTACCTATGATACCATAATTTAAATTTTTCATAAAGTATTAATTTTACCAGCCTTTTTGGCTCGTTGTTCACTAAATTTATAAAAATTAAACCTGAACCACAAATACTTTAGTATGAATAAAACAATTATTGTTTCTAATCGTTTGCCTGTCAGCTTTAAAATTGATAATCAGCATTTACATGCAGAGACAAGCATTGGAGGACTGGCAACAGGAATGAAATCGGTACATTCTGAAGGAAATGGCATCTGGATAGGGTGGTCCGGCCTTACAGAAGAACAGCTGAATGAAAAGCTTACGGAAGAAGTTGATCAGGCTCTTAAAAAAGAAAAGTGCATAACAGTGAGCCTGAATGAAAATGATGTTGAAAATTTTTACTATGGCTTCAGTAACCGGACTCTCTGGCCCATGTTCCATTACTTCATGGAATATACTGAATTTGAACTTGATCAATGGAATTCATATAAAGAGGTTAATCAAAAATTTGCCGATGCTGTATTAGAGCACGCCAATGATGGAGATACTATATGGGTACATGATTATCAGTTAATGCTGGTTCCGCAGATGATAAGAGACAGAAACCCTAATCTTACTATTGGCTTTTTTCTGCATATACCATATCCTTCCTATGAAATTTTCAGGACTTTTCCCTGGCGTGAAGAACTACTGGCCGGTATATTGGGCGCTAATCTTATAGGTTTTCATACTTACGATTATGTACGCCACTTTTTAAGTTCTGTAAAAAGAATTACCGGTTTGGAAACAAAATTTAATGATGTTTTATATAATGGACGTATTGTAAAAGTAGACTCCTTTCCAATGGGAATAGATTATGACCGTTTCCATGAAGCAGCTCTTGAACATAAAACCCGCCCCGAAGACAAAAAGTCTGATCTTATGTTAAAGCTGGAAGAACATAGCCAGCATTTTTCTGATAATAAGCTTATTCTGTCTATTGACAGAATGGATTATACAAAAGGTATACCTAACAGAATTAGGGCATTTGAATATTTTTTAAATAAATATCCTGAATATAAGGAAAGGGTACGGCTTGTTATGCTTGCTGTTCCTTCACGCTCTAATGTGCCGCAATACCAAAAGTTAAAAAGCGAAACAGATGAGCTTGTAGGCCGGATAAACGGAAAATTTGCTACCGTAAACTGGACTCCTATATGGTATTTTTACAGATCTATGCCTTTTGAAGATCTTGTGGATTTATATGCATCATCACACGTTGCACTTATAACGCCTATAAGAGATGGTATGAACCTTGTAGCTAAAGAGTATATTGCTTCAAGAGCTAATCATGATGGAGTACTTGTGCTTAGCGAAATGGCAGGAGCAGCAAAAGAAATGCATGAAGCATTACTTATTAATCCTAATAACTTTGAACAGATAGCAGATACTTTGAAACAGGCTTTAGAAATGCCGCATGCAGAACAGCATGTAAGGATTAAAGAGTTAAAGAAAAGAATTTCCAGATATAATGTAGAAAAATGGGCTGAAGAGTTTATGAAGGCCTTAGAATCCGGTAAAAATACGCCGGATATGCTGGTTTCAAAAAAACTGGATGAAAATATTATAAATGATATGACCGATAGTTGCAGTAACTCAAAAAAAAGATTGTTTTTACTGGACTATGATGGTACTTTGGTAGGATTTAAAAATAATCCTGAAGCTGCAATGCCCGACGATGATTTGTATGATATTTTAGACAGGCTTGCTGCTAATGAAAATAATGAAGTAGCAATAATTAGTGGCCGTGACAGAAATACTCTTGAAAAATGGTTTAGCCATAAAAACTATACGCTTATTACTGATCATGGGGTATGGTTGAGGAAAAAGAGTAAAGACTGGGAGGCAATTGAACGTATTAAAAGTGATTGGAAGGATAAGATCAGGCCGATTATTGAAACTTTTGTTGACAGGACTCCAGGTTCATTCTTAGAAGAGAAAAATTATTCACTTGCCTGGCATTACCGAAAATCGGACAGTGAACTCGCAGTAATACGTGCAAGAGAGCTGGGACTTGTATTAACAAGCCTTATAAGTAATAATTCACTTGCGGTGCTTGAAGGTAATAAAGTACTGGAAATTAAAAACAGCAATGTAAATAAAGGACGTGCAACTGCTAAGTTATTAGCCGCTGAAGATTATGACTTTATTTTTGCTATTGGTGATGACTGGACCGATGAATATATGTTTGAAGAATTACCGCAATCTGCCTATACTGTAAAAGTAGGGGCGCAAAAAACGCAGGCGAGGTATTATATAAAAGATAATAATGATGTAAGGAAAATTCTTGAAGGTTTTGCTAAAAAAGAAAAATATGGAAGTGAACTTTACAATTAGCATAAAAACAAAAACCCGTAAAGCTTAAAGCGATACGGGTTTTTTATAAAAAGGATGGTTAAATAGCTTTTTAAAAAATAACTCTTTTACTAGTTATTAAGCATTACAGGCATTACCAGCATGGTAACAGTTTCTCCTTCATCAAGGCCATCTACTGGAGTGAGTATACCTGCACGGTTAGGCAAAGACATTTCAAGCATTATTTCATCGCTCTGAAGGTTGGTGAGCATTTCTGTTAAGAAACGTGAATTAAACCCTATCTGCATGTCGTCTCCCTGATAATCACAGGTTAAACGCTCTTCAGCTTTGTTTGAGTAATCAATATCTTCCGCAGAAATGTTTAATTCTGTTCCTGCAATTTTAAGACGTATCTGATGTGTTGTTTTATTTGAAAATATTGCAACACGGCGTACAGACGCTAATATCTGCGTTCTGTCAATAAGTAATTTATTTGGATTTTCTTTAGGTATAACAGCTTCATAGTTAGGATATTTTCCATCTATTAATCGGCATGTAAGTATATAATTATCAAAAGAAAAAGTAGCGTTCGAATCGTTGTACTCTATTTTAACCTCTGCATCCGAAGATCCCAGTATTCCCTTAAGTATTGTTAAAGGCTTTTTAGGCATTATAAAATCGGCAACCTGTGAAGCTTTAACATCTGTTCTTGAGTATTTTACTAGTTTATGAGCATCTGTAGCTACAAAAATCAATCCTTCCGGTGAAAACTGAAAGAATACGCCAGACATAACAGGCCTAAGATCATCATTACCAGCTGCAAAAATTGTTTTGCTTACAGCAGTAGCTAATACTTCAGCAGGCACGAGGGTAGAAGAAGGGTCTTCCAGCGTTACCGCTTTCGGAAATTCTTCACCTGAAGCATAAGCAAGCGCATATTTTCCTGAATTAGAACTTATTTCTATAGTGTTATTATCTTCTACTGTAAAAGTTAAAGGCTGTTCAGGAAAAGTTTTTAAGGTTTCCAGTAATAGTTTTGCAGGCACAGCAATACTTCCTTTACTTTCAGAATCAATTTCAAGTGTAGCAGACATAGTTGTTTCTAGATCTGATGCAGATACTTTTAATTCAGTATTGTCTAATTCGAAAAGGAAATTATCAAGAATAGGTAGGGTGTTACTACTATTAATAACACTTCCTAAAACCTGTAATTGTTTTAGCAAATAGGAACTGGATACTATAAATTTCATCTTCTTTTTTGTTTATTTAATGGTAAAATCACAAGATTTTACGTTTCACAAATATATCGTAATCAAATCAAATAGTGCAACATTTTTTATTAACACTACTTTGAATATTGTCTTTTTCTAATATAAGTAAATAATAGCCCAAACAGTGCTAAAATCAGTATTGGTAATCCGACAGTTATAAATTGAGCAATTGTATAATTATCTGCAACTTTTTTCTTATCAAGGAATTGTAACTCTACATTTTTACCTCTTATGTTAATAAGTCCATTTTCATCAAGAAGGTAATTGACGCAATTGAGTAAAAATTCTTTGTTGCTGTAAGCTTGCTGTGTCCATTGATCTATACCTCCTGATAAAGGCTTTTTATTTACATAGGTATAATTAATTATGTCCCCATCAGCAATAATTATCATTTTTCCACTTTTTCCATCATCAATATTGTTCTTGAGTGTAAAAGGCTTAACCCTGTTTTTATATGCAGAAGTAAACTTACCTTCAAGTAAAACCCCAATAATCTGGTTACCTGTAGTATTATTAAATTCACTTTCATTTAATTTATCCATAAACTGAAACAATCCTATTTCTACTGGAGTACCTACTACTTTTGATTGTGGTGAACTTTTGAGTAATACTGTTTTTTTAATTTTGTTTTTTAAAGTATCAATCTGATTGGCAAATTCTAATTTAACAAGATTAATATTCTTGTTTATTATATGATTTTCTTCCGATTTAACTATTGGCGAATATAACCAGTCTATAGCAGTTTCGCCATTTGGTGACTGTACACTAACCGGTGTAGAAAGTAAATCCTGAATTAATTTATAATTAATCCTTACCCCATATTTGAAAAACATATCGTCTAAGTTCAAATCTTGAGGATATGCCAATGTTGATCTGGTTTCGTTTCTTAAACTATCAAGATCTATTGCAACCTTATCAATCAGCCATAAGCATTTACCACCATTCATTATATATTGATCGAAAACATATTTTTCTTTCTCATCAAAAGGCTGTGTGGGTTTAGCAATAATGGCTAAATCACATCTTTTTAGATTTTCTAATGTTTTTTGCCTGTCATTTTGAAGTGAATCGAGATTAAAATCTAGTATGTTATAATATTCTTTAAGGCTTAATAAAAAATCAGCGGAATATTTATCTGCTATTTCATTATTCCCTTTTAGAATTGCTATGTTTTTCTTTTTATCTACAGTTAGTTTTGTTATTGCATCAGTAAATGCATATTCAAGCAGCTGAACAGATTTGTTAATGTTTTCATCTGCTGAAACACCAAAATTATTAACCAGCAAAGGTACACGTACTGACTTTTGACCAACATTGGCTAATGCCCATGGGAAAATCTGTACAAGAGATTTTTTTCCCTGTTTAACAGAATTAATATTTGTGGGATTGAATCCCATTGCATATAGTTCCTGTATATATTTTTCTGCATTTTCTTCATCTTCCAACGGATCTATAAAATTGTAAATTATGTTTTGACTGCGGGATTTGTATTCTTCTAGAATTTGACGCGTCTCATCTTTTAAACGCTTAAATTCTGGTGGCAAATCGTTTCCGCCAAGAAAAACATCAATGTATATAGGATCTTTAAGATTTTGTAATGTATTTATTGTAGTTTCAGAAAGCGTGTAGCGTTTGTCATTTGTAAGATCATAACGCCTAAAAAAATAGTTACCGGCAAAGTTAAAAGCAAGTAATATTATTACGGTTATAACTAACTGTTTCAGATTTGCATTTTTGTCAGCCATTTTCTCCATTACCCTTTTATTGATTTAAGTTTAAAAACAGTTAACGACATAAAAAATACAGTTATACTCAGGAAATATATAATATCCCTACTGTCTATTACACCCCGGCTTATACTTCTGTAATGGTAGTCCATTCCTAAATTAGCTACAAAATTATTTAAATTGCCAGTGTAAACAGATGCGCCTTCAAAACCGAAATAAAATATAAAGCATAAAAATACAGATACTATAAAAGCTACGATCTGATTATCAGACAGGGTAGAAGTAAAAATTCCAATAGCAGTATATCCGGCAATTAAAAACAATAGTCCAAAGTAAGACCCTAAAGTACTTCCCATATCAATATTTCCCTGAGGGCTGCCTAACCATGATATTACTATAACATAAATAATTGTAGGTAATAATGCTAAAACAATGAGTGTTAATGCTCCAAAAAACTTTCCGTTTACTATTTCCCAAACACTTAATGGTTTTGTAAACAGTAACTCAATAGTTCCTTGTTTTTTTTCATCGGAAAAGCTTCGCATGGTTACTGCCGGAATAAGAAATATAAGTATCCATGGTGAAATTGTAAAAAATGGACTTAAATCGGCAAATCCGCTATTAAGAATATTGAAATCTCCCTCAAATACCCATAAAAACAGGCCATTGAGCAAAAGGAAAATAGCAATAACCAAATAGCCTATCGGCGAACCGAAAAAGGATTTGATTTCTCGTAGTAACAATGCTTTCATTTAACTATTAATTTTATTAATCATTATTTGCTTTGTAAAGACAGATTTATTCTAAAGTAACCAGTTTATCTACGCTCCAGGCTTCGGGCTTTTTATTAAAGAACTGTTTAGTAAACGTCCATACTCCATTAAAAAGCTCAGAATTCCTGTAGTTCTCTAAATCAGCTTCCGTTTCCCAATAGCTATAAGTGAAAAATATAGTAGGGTCATTTTTATCACGGTATAACTCTAAGAAACGGTTACCCGGAAAATTTCGTATATGTTGTTTGACTTCTTCAAAATTATCTAGAAAGGCATCAATTTTATCTTCCTGAAACCCCATTTTCACTATGCGTACAAACATACAGTTTTTTTATAGTTTTTATTTTTTATTTTATTTAGATCTATAGCTAATCCCTGTAAAGAGCATTATTTAAATACTACATTAACAACATCCCTGAATTTAAGCCCTAATAATGTACGGGCAGTTCCTACAGTACTCGGATTGCTTCGGTAAATAGCAATTTCCAGATAGCCGGCTTCATTAAATAAGGCTAATTTATCTCCTTCATGATCTTTAATTGTAAAGGGTTCTCTTATGATAAAATCAGAGTAATTTTTCCTTACAGATTTTATAGTTTTAGTACTGAACCTTATCTCAAAATCTCTTCCTTTTGCAACCTCTTTTATAAGTTTGTGGGAAATATTGGTAACACAATTTCCAAAATGATCTATATAAACAATATAGCCCTTGATAGAATTATTATCATTGGAAATTACGGGCTGAAGTTCGCTTATTTCTTTAATTTCCTTTATTTCACGCCCTATAACACTTAACTGTCCGCCTTTGGCTAAATGGCATGCTACCGCAACAAAAGCATCCATTTCTGTGGAACCATCAGCCAATCTGTCGTGAATATTTATCTCAACAATTTTTTGAGGCTTTATTTTTTGTGTGAGCATACTTAATATGCCATTGTCTGCACATACAAAATAGTGATCGTTCCATTGCATTGCAATATGCCTGTTGTCTTTGGTTAGCTCTGCATCTACACCTATTATGTGTACACTGTTTTTTGGAAAACTGTTATAAGCGGCTCCCACTATATAACTGGCTTCAGATACATTGAATAAATCTATATCGTGCGATATATCAATAATTACCGCCTCGTTATAACCGGAAATAATTTTTCCCTTCAAAGAGCCCACAAAATGGTCCTTGAGGCCAAAATCGGTTGTAAGGGTAATTATTGACATAAAATTGTGTAAAACTTTTACAAAAAGCGAGATTTAATTTCACTAAATTTGATTGCAAAGCTAATAATTATATGGCTCATTTCTCTAATTAAAATCAACTGCTTTTGAACGAAAGAATAATTGAACTCACAGACATCGCCCCAAAAGATTTTTGGGGTACTCAGGATTCTCATCTTGAAACTATTAAAAAATATTATCCTAAGCTTAAAATTGTTGCCAGAGGCACAACTCTTAAAGCTTTTGGCGAAAAGGAACTGCTGGATGAGTTTGAAAAACGTTTTAAAAGGCTTATGCTGCATTTTTCACGCTACAATAATATTGACGATAATGTTATTGAAAGGGTAATACAAAGCGACTCTCAGGTAGAGCAAATGGACCCCAGTGATAAAATCCTTGTACATGGCATAGGTGGGAAGCTCATAAAAGCACTAACCCCTAACCAGCAGAAACTGGTAGATTCTATGTCTAAAAATGATATGGTATTTGCTGTAGGTCCTGCCGGTACAGGTAAAACCTATACAGGTGTTGCTTTGGCTGTTAAAGCGCTTAAAGAAAAGCAGGTTAAACGTATTATCCTTACCCGTCCTGCGGTAGAGGCAGGAGAGAACCTGGGTTTTCTTCCCGGGGACATGAAGGAAAAACTCGACCCTTATATGCAACCTTTATATGACGCACTTAGAGATATGATTCCTCCACAATCATTAGAAGATTATCTTCTTAAAGGTATAATTCAGATTGCCCCTTTAGCCTTTATGAGAGGACGCACGCTTGATAATGCTTTTGTGATACTTGATGAGGCCCAGAATACAACACACTCACAGATGAAAATGTTTCTTACCCGTATGGGAAAGAACGCTAAATTTATGATTACCGGTGACCCCGGGCAGGTAGATTTACCACGCAGAACCACATCAGGCCTTAAAGAAGCTTTGCTTATACTTAAAGATGTTGATGGTGTGGGTATATTATATCTTGATGATAAAGATATAGTGCGCCACCGCCTTGTTAAGAAAATTATTGATGCTTATAAAAGTATTGAGAATCACGATTAATGATGTAAAGCCTTTGTTAATCAAAGGCTTTACTGCTTGTGACAATGGATGTAAAAGAATTTAATAATGTAATTGCCTCTATAATAAAATGGGGATTTTCTCATCAGATTGAAAGTATTGATAAGGTTGAATACTTGAAAAACTATTTAATTAAATTATATGTACTTAGTTTGGATATAAATTATGTATTTGATGAAACTGAATATACTGATTCACCTGATTTTAATTATAATTTAATCAGGAAAAATGTAGAATACAATTTTCCTGATTTTGGTTTTTATAATACAGTATCAGATTTTACATTTGAAAATATAACAGAAATTGTTTTAGGGGATGCTATTGATGATCTTTCAGATATAATTAAAGATTTGATGGAAGTTAAATGGAGAATTGAAAACAATAGCATAAATGATGCACTTTGGTATTTCAAATTTATTTTCAAAAGTCATTCTGAACAACACTTAATTAATCTACTAAATTATGTTAAAAACAAATAACGTCGATTAATCTATTATTAGTAGCCACTATAGTAAAATATCTTCTTTTTTAATAAAGATGGTTTTGCCATGATATATAAAATGTATAATAAAATAAAAGATTAGATGATTAACTTTCTTATTTTTGCATCTTCAAAAAACAATAACGTATAATCAAGTTTCATGAACACCATCACAAGCACTGATTTCAATTTTCCGGGACAAAAATCGGTTTATCGCGGTAAAGTAAGGGAAGTATATAATATTAATGATGAGTTACTGGTAATGGTAGCTACAGACAGGCTTTCTGCCTTTGATGTGGTAATGCCAAAAGGTATTCCTTATAAAGGGCAGATACTTAATCAGATAGCTACTAAATTTATGCGCCTTACTGAAGATGTAGTGCCTAACTGGCTTATTGATACTCCGGATCCTAATGTTGCTGTAGGCCACCTGTGTGAACCTTTTAAAGTTGAAATGGTTATACGCGGTTATCTTTCAGGTCATGCAGCCCGCGAGTATGCAGCAGGCAAAAGAGTACTTTGCGGTGTAGAACTTGTAGAAGGTTTAAAAGAAAACGATAAATTTCCTTCACCCATAATCACACCTACTACTAAAGCAGATAACGGTGAGCATGATATGGATATATCCCGAGAAGATATATTGGCAAACGGAATTGTTTCTGAAGAAGATTATATTGTTCTTGAAAAATACACCCGTGCCTTATTTCAGAGAGGTACTGAAATTGCTGCGTCACGTGGATTAATACTTGTAGATACTAAATATGAGTTTGGTAAAACCAAAGATGGTAAAATTGTTCTTATAGATGAAATCCATACCCCTGATTCATCGCGTTATTTTTATGCAGAAGGGTATCAGCAACGCCAAAATAATGGTGAGAATCAAAAGCAGCTTTCTAAAGAGTTTGTACGTCAGTGGCTTATAGCTAATGGCTTTCAGGGAAAAGAAGGCCAGCAGATTCCTGAAATGACTGAAGAATATATAGAGAGTGTATCTGAAAGATATATAGAGCTATATGAAAATATACTAGGGGAAAAATTTGCTAAAGCTGATATTTCAAATATTAATGAACGTATTGAAAAAAATGTTCTTGCTTTTTTGAATAAATAAAATTTACATAAAATAATTTAAGCCGTCCCGTTAATAGCAGGACGGCTTTGTTTTTATATGCAGGCATAACAAGAATAGTAATGTTAAAATTATGTTAAAATAAAGAATAGCTGTAACGTTTCTATGGTCGTATGCGTCTATTATTACAAACGATCTCATCAGTCGTTAATTAAAAACAATCATCAAATTAAAATCAATCTATCATGAAAAAAACGATCATTTATTTAGGCCTGGCTCTTGTAGCATTCAGTAATGTAACAATTGCAAACACTGTAGTAGAAACCGCTCCGAAATTTGAGTTAGTAAGGGGCACAAAAACGCTCACACCACTTGGTTTAGCAATTTCTAAAGGAGATATTGCAACTGTAAAAAAACTTCTTGAATACGGAGCTTCTGTAAACGAGAAATGTAACGGTTTAACTCCTCTTATGATAGCAGCACGTTATAACCATGTAGAAATTATCAGGCTATTGCTTGAAAAAGGCGCTGACGTGAAAGTTAAGGATGAAAAAGGTATTACTGCCCTTAGGTATGCTGAAGCATCAAATGCAAAAGATGCTGCTGTTGTACTTAGGGAAGCAATGAATGCTTAATCATTTTTTGACCTTAAAGAAAAAAAGCATCCGCCGTGGCGAATGCTTTTTTTTATGCTTTAAAGTATGAGAAAGTTTCTTCGTTTTCAATATTCAGAAGGGTTTCATAAATAAGTTTAATAACATTTTCTACATCTTCCCTGTGAACCATCTCTACAGTGGTATGCATATAACGCAATGGAAGTGAGATTAATGCAGATGCCACGCCTCCGTTACTATATGCGAAAGCATCTGTATCTGTTCCTGTAACTCTTGAAGAAGCAAGACGTTGAAAAGGTATCTCTTTTTTATTAGCTGTGTCAATAATAAGTTCCCTAAGATTATTCTGAACGGCAGGTGCATAAGTAATAACAGGGCCTTTGCCTATTTGGGTTTCACCCTCAATACGCTTGTCAATCATCGGAGTAGTGCTGTCGTGACATACATCTGTAACTATTGCTACATTTGGGCGAATTGTTTTGGTAATCATTTCTGCACCACGCAATCCCACTTCTTCCTGAACAGAATTGGTAATATAAAGTCCAAAAGGCAATTTCTTTTTATTTTCATGTAAAAGCCTTGCTACTTCAGCAATCATAAATCCTCCAATACGATTATCAATTGCGCGGCATACAAATTTATTTTCATTAAGAATCATAAAATCGTCAGGATATGTAATAACACAGCCAACATGCACACCCAAAGCTTCTACTTCTTCTTTGGTATTACATCCTAAGTCGATAAAAATAGTTTCAAGTTTTGCAGGCTCTTCTTTGGCACGGTTGCGGGTATGTATGGCCGGCCATCCGAAAACACCTTTTACTATGCCGTTTTTTGTATGTATGTTTACTCGTTTAGAAGGAGCTATCATATGATCAGAGCCTCCGTTGCGTATTACATATACAAGCCCATTTTCAGTAATATAGTTTACATACCATGAAATTTCGTCACTATGGCCTTCAATAACTACTTTATAAGGAGCGTCAGGATTTATAACTCCAACAGCAGAACCGTAAGTGTCAGTTATAAAAGTGTCAACATACGGCTTAAGATATTCCATCCATATTTTCTGACCTTCAGATTCATATCCGGTAGGAGAGGGATTATTTAAATATTGTTCTAAAAAAGATATAGAAGTATCGTTTAGTATAGTTTTTGAAGACATAAATATAATTTTCCGCTAAAATATAAATAACATTACAGAGTTAAGTATTATTGTATAATTTTGAGATAAAATTTTAATAAATGAAAGTACAGATTTGCCTGTTGTTTCTCCTTTTAACATGTTTTGCGGCACAAGCCCAGGAAGTAGTTAAAGATACCGTAAAAGGAATTGAAAATGATTCAATTGCTTTTAATGTGGATATGGAGGAACTGGTTATTTCTAATGTAAAAGATACCCTGACCGTTGATGAGCGAAAGAATCTTGCCCTGCTGAAAAGGAGAACACTTAAAGTTTATCCTTATGCTAAAGCTGCCGCCGACAGGCTTACAATGTTAAACGCAAATCTTTCTAAACTTAAAACGGAGAAGGAAAAAAAGAAATATGCAAAAATTGTAGAAAAATATCTTGAAGATGAATTTGAAGGACGCTTAAAAAAGCTTTCAAAAAAAGAAGGGCAGATATTAGTAAAACTTATTTACAGGCAAACGGGTGAAAGTACTTTTGATCTTATTAAAGAACATAAAAGTGGCTGGAAAGCATTTTGGTCTAACCGTATAGCACATATGTTTAATATTGATCTTAAGAGACAGTATAGTCCTGCTACAGTACCGGAAGACTACCATATTGAAGGTTTTCTTATTCAGGCTTTCAGACAGCATAAACTTGTAAATCAGGAACCTGCTTTTGAAATTAATTATTATGAGATTACAAAGCAATGGAGGGAGAAAAACAGCAGAACTGAATAATAAAATTAGAGAATAAAAGAATAGAATTTTCCTTTTATTTTTTTTCGTCGGGTTTAGCCTGTTTTTTATAAAATGGAATGAAGTAAGAAATAGTATAATTAATGCCCGCCCCGAAATTGCCATCATAGGTTCGGTTAAATCCCGGGATATAAAGGTTATCAAAGCCTTGCGGTTTTTTCTCGGTTATAAGAACATTGAGTCTTACACTAAAACCCAAATACAGGTTGTTAAAAATCTCTGCTTTAATACCTCCTATTACTTCTGCCCAATGTGCAGAAAGACTACCATATTTTTTATCCGGATACATTGTTACTTCATCAAAATAATCACGTGTATGGTAAATTGTATAGGAATTAAGATTTTGACTAAAAGTTGAAAATCCATATCGAACACCAACATAAATCATATTTTCCATATCCAGCCAGTTCTCATAGGCATTATAATCAAAACCAATTTTGATGTAACTTCCCTTTGTGGTAAAATTTACCTGATCATCATCTATTGTATAATCTATGGTTCCGAGTTCTCCTGCCGCGTATATTTTTTTAGAAAGCCTGTAATCTGCCACTATCTCCAAACCTTTAAAACCATCTTCATAGATAGAGCGTGCAGGCCTGTACAAATCGGCACCTATACGTAAGCCATAACGGTCACTTTTCAGCGGAACTTTAGCAGCAAGTGTATCATTTGTTGTTTTTTCCTGAGCAGATGCAGAAAATGAAGCAAACAATAAGAGATTAAAAATAAATATTGATATGTGTTTCATCTTCGTTTTCTATAATAGGAGTATTTACAATAGTTTCACCTATGTAAAGGTCAAGATTATCTTCAGTATTGTAGTCTGTAACAGTAGGATTAAGACTTTGTTCGCTACTATTATCCAGCAAAAATGTCGTTTTAAATCCGCAGGCACGTGAAACATAAGTATCGGTTCTTTTGTAACGTATTTCCATAAGTGCAACGTTGGATATTGTATCGCCAATTGTAGGTTTATAATTATATTCTAAAGCCCATTGTACCTTATCAGCATCTTCTTTTAATGGCAATATAACTCCTGTGCCATTTACTTTTATAGTATCTGTAGAACCCGGTACATAACATTTAAAATTAGTTACACTTTTAAGTGCTGTGGGATTTTCAGTTCTATAAAAATCAATAACCAGTCCTGGAGTAGTAGGAGTACCCTCAGCGCAGAGGTCATCTTTTTCACAACTTAAAAGATAGCTGGTAATTATTAGTAAAATAGCTATTGAAGCAATTAGTCTTTTCATATATGCCGTGCCGGTTTAGAATTTTCGTTTTTCCAAAAGTACAACATTTTCCACATGATGTGTCTGTGGAAACATATCTACCGGACGAACCCGCGTTACTTTATATTTTTCATTCATTAAGGCAAGGTCGCGTGCCTGAGTTGCAGAATTACAACTTACATAAACTACCTTTTCAGGAGCAATCTGCAATATTTGTTCTACTACATCTTTATGCATTCCATCACGCGGCGGGTCAGTAATAATTACATCAGGCCTTCCGTGCGTATTGATAAAGTCATCATTAAACACTACTTTCATATCGCCTGTAAAAAATTCGCAATTAGTAATATTATTACGCTTTGCATTTTCCTTAGCATCTGCAATTGCTTCCGGTACAGCTTCAACCCCAATAACCTTACCGGCCTTTTTAGAAACAAACTGAGCAATTGTGCCGGTTCCGGTATATAAATCATAAACCAGTTCATTTCCTGTCAGTCCTGCAAATTCACGTGTAATGCTATATAATTCATAAGCCTGATCAGAATTGGTCTGATAAAAGGACTTAGCGTTTATACTGAATTTAAGCCCTTCCATTTCTTCAAGAATATAGTCACGCCCTTTATATAATATAATGTCCTGATCATATAAAGTATCATTAGCCTTACTATTAATTACATATTGAAGGGAAGTTATTTGAGGAAAACGTTTTTCAAGATAATTAAGCAGTAATTCTCTCTTTTCTTTATTATCTTCAAAAAACTGTATAAGCACCATAATTTCTCCTGTAGAAGCAGTACGTATCATAAGCGTACGTAATAATCCTTCATGGTTTCTTGGGTTAAAGAAACTTAGATTATTTGCATTGGCAAATTCTCTTATACTGTTACGAATGTCATTGCTTGGGTCTTCCTGCAGGCTGCAATGCGAAATATCAAGAATTTTATCCCAGGCCTTGGGTATATGAAAGCCAAGTGCATTACTGTTTTCTATTTCTTCACCGCTTTGTATTTCTGCTTCTGTTTTCCAGCGCGCATTCGAGAAAGAAAATTCCATTTTGTTTCTGTAAAACAATTGTTTTTCAGAACCCATAATAGGTTCAAAATCAGGTAGGTCAATTTTACCAATTCTCTTTAGGTTATTATAAACTTCCTGATTTTTATAAAATAACTGCTGAGAATATTCCATATTCTGCCACTTACAGCCCCCACAAGAACCAAAATGGTTGCACACAGGTTCAATTCTGTGTTTGGAGAACTCATGGAATTTTATTGCACGGCCTTCATAGTAAGCTTTCTTTTTTTTAAAAGTTTGTATATCTACTACGTCGCCCGGTACTACATTAGGAATAAATATTACTTTTCCATCCGGTGCTTTTGCTACTGATACACCTTTTGCACCGGCATCCAGTACCGATATGTTTTCAAATACAATCTTGTCTGTTCTCTTTCTTCCCATGCGGCAAAAATAAGGTATTATTCTAAAATTTAAATACATTTGTTAGTAATCTGCTTAAACAAATAGTATGGCTCAATATATTGCTCTTCTCCGCGGCATTAATGTTAGCGGTAAAAAAATAGTTAAAATGGAAGACCTGCGCAAGCATATGGCTGATGCAGGCTTTACTAACATTAAAACATATATACAAAGCGGTAATGTAGTTTTTGAAAGTGATCAGAAACAAAAAGATAAATTGAGTAATAACATTGAAGCACTTATTGAGAAGAAGTATGGTTTTGATGTTACGGTTTTTATAGCGGATAAAAAAGATATTGAAAAAGCAATTGACAAAAATCCGTTTATTAATGAAAGAAAAGAAGAACCTTCAGGTTTTAAAAAGTTATATGTGACGTTATTATCGGAGAATCCTACAGATGAAAATATTGAAAAATTAAAGCAGGCTCCGATAGGTAATGATCTTATTGAGATAATCGATTCAATTTTATATTTTAACCTTGAATCTAAAGCTTCAGATTCTAAATTATCCAACAGTCTTATAGAAAATAAACTGAAGGTAAAGGCTACAACGCGTAAC
This sequence comes from Flavobacterium sp. NRK1, assembly GCF_024054175.1. Classification (GTDB taxonomy): domain Bacteria; phylum Bacteroidota; class Bacteroidia; order Flavobacteriales; family Flavobacteriaceae; genus Flavobacterium. Next base: position 3,253,028 of record NZ_JAMXLA010000001.1, on the reverse strand, counting down.
TGGAATACAATGTTAAAATTGTTATCTATGATGGAATAGGAAAATTTTAATTTTTTGTTAAAATATAAATGATCACATTCTAAATGTGTAACTTAGAAATCCATTCAAAATCAAAATCATGAAAAGAAATGCTACCGCTGTATGGTCTGGTTCAATAAAAGAGGGTGAAGGTAAAATTACTACACAAAGTAATGTTTTAAGCAATACGCAGTATTCCTTTAAAACCCGTTTTGAAAATGGTAATGGCACAAACCCTGAAGAACTTATAGCAGCTGCACATGCAGGATGCTTTACTATGCAATTGACTGCATATATTAATGAAGCAGGTTTTAGTGTGGCATCTATTGAAACTAAATGTGATATTGATTTTCAGAATGGAAGTATCGTAGGTTCTCACTTATCGGTACTGGCACGGGTAGATGATATTGATACTGATGTTTTTCAGCAGCTTGTTAAGCAGGCAGAATCTAATTGTCCTGTTTCAAAGCTTTTAAATACCGAAATAACATCAAGCGCTACACTAGTAAGGAGTTAAGTTTAATTTTGATTTCATATCCGGCCCCTTTAGGGGCCTTTTTCATTTACATAATTTATATATTTGACTGTATAAATTATCTATATGAATCGTTTTGACAGAATAACGGCAATACTAATCCAGCTGCAATCAAGAAAGGTTGTAAAAGCTCAGGATCTGGCTGATAGGTTCGGTACTAGCCTGCGTACTATTTATCGTGATATCAGAACGCTTGAAGAAGCAGGTGTGCCTTTATATGGAGAGGCAGGCATAGGATATTCTATTGTAGATGGCTACAGGCTTCCGCCGGTTATGTTTACACAGGAAGAAGCGATGGCATTTGTTACTGCAGAAAAACTAATGGAAAAATTTACAGATAATGCTGTAAATAAAAATTTCAGTTCTGCTATGTATAAAGTAAGGTCAGTATTACGTGGTACAGAAAAAGACCTTCTTGAAAATCTTGAAGAACAAATCTTAGTTACACAACGTCCACGAAGTAACAGGCCTCCAGACAATATTCTTGATACTTTACTAAAAGCCGTTGCTGATAAAAAAGCAGTTAAAATGATATATAAGGCTTTTGGCAATGATAAAAGCGAAAGACTTGTTGAGCCTATAGGGATATTTTATGAAAACGATAACTGGTACACAATAGGATATTGCCACCTGCGTAAAGAATACAGGCAATTTAGAATAGACAGGGTAATCGAAATTAAGCTTACTGAACAATTACAACAGGAAAGAGCTACATTAAAAGAATTTCAGGAACTACAGAGTAAAATGAAAACCGGTTGCGAACTAAAAAAAGCAGTAATCCGAGTTGAAAAAAATATGGCTCTTTATTTACAGGAACACAAACATTACTATGGATTTATTTCTGAAATTGTTACAGAAGAGTATGTTGAAATGACTTTTCTTACCCAATGGCTTGAATTTGGTTTTGCACGCTGGTTTATTATGTTTGCTGATCAGGCTGAAATTATTGAACCTGAAAGTTTAAAAACAAATGTGGCAAACATATTGGATAAAATTTTACAGAAAAATACTTTTCAGGAAAGCTGTTGACATAGGGGTGTCATAAAGTGAGAATAGTTTTGTGAACAAAACAATGACACTTTGACTATGGAAATTATTTCACTATTGCAAAAAGAAATGGAGCAGGAGGCAATAACCACTTATAAAATGCTTAGTCTTGTTCCATCAGAAAAATTTAACTGGCAGCCACATCCCAGTAGTATAAATCTTAAACGGCTGGCACTACATGTTGCAGAATTTCCTGCATGGGTTAATTTAGCGATTACAACCGAAGAAATTGATTTTAAAGATAATCCCTATACACCAAAAAATATAGCATCTACAAATGAACTTATAAACTTTTTTAATGAATCACTTGATAAAGGCAGACAAGCTTTGGTAAAAGCCGATATAAAGACTTTGAATAATATATGGACTTTACGAAATGGCAGTCATGTTTACAGCAGCAATACCAAATATGAAGTTATAAGAATGATACATTCGCAAATAATTCATCACAGGGCACAGCTTGGCATGTATTTAAGATTGCTTGATATACCCTTACCTGCAAGTTATGGACCAAGCGCAGACGAATAAAATTTTTAAGCAATATGTTTATATAATCCTTAAACCTTAGTGATGGATATTGAATTTGCATTTAATTTATAATAAACTACAAATAATTTTATTTTTATTAATTTGCAGGCTTAAAAGGATGATTTCTCTCCATTAAGAAGGAATAGCTGTTTGAAAAACAAAAATTTAAAAACTAATGTCAGTTTTACAAAAATTAAGCTCAGCAGATGCCATAGCTTTAGAAGACAAATACGGAGCTCATAACTATCATCCGCTACCTGTAGTTTTAAGCAGGGGAGAAGGTGTAAATGTGTGGGATGCAGAAGGAAAAAAATATTACGATTTCTTATCGGCTTATTCAGCAGTAAATCAGGGACACTGCCATCCAAAAATTGTAAATGCAATGATAAATCAGGCGCAAACACTTACGCTTACATCACGTGCTTTTTACAATGATATGCTTGGCAGGTATGAAGAATATATAACCAAATATTTTGGTTTTGATAAAGTATTGCCAATGAATACCGGAGCTGAAGCTGTAGAAACGGCTATAAAGCTTTGTCGGAAATGGGCATATGAAAAGAAAGGTATTGCAGAGCATGAAGCCAAAATTATAGTATGTGAAAATAATTTTCACGGAAGAACCACTACCATCATTTCATTTTCTAATGATGAGAATGCCAGAAAGAATTTTGGTCCTTATACTGCCGGATTTATAAAAATACCTTATGATGATGTTACTGCACTTGAAAATATTTTAAAAACAGAAAAAAATATTGCCGGATTTTTAGTTGAACCTATACAGGGGGAAGCAGGTGTTTATGTTCCGGCAGAAGGCTATCTTGCAAAGAGCAAACAATTATGTGAAGAACATAATGTACTTTTTATAGCAGATGAAGTTCAGACAGGTATTGCGAGAACCGGTAAACTACTTGCTGTAAATCATGAAAATGTACAGCCTGACATACTTATACTAGGGAAGGCCTTATCGGGAGGCGCATATCCGGTTTCTGCAGTGTTAGCTGATGATGCTGTAATGAATGTTATAAAACCCGGTCAGCATGGGTCAACTTTTGGAGGAAACCCTGTTGCAGCAGCAGTAGCTATAGCTGCACTTGAAGTGATAGAGGAAGAAAAGTTAGCCGAGAATGCTGAAAGAATGGGCAGGTTATTTAGAGATAAGCTAAATGAATATATTGTTAATAGCAATATTGTAAAACTTGTAAGAGGAAAAGGATTGCTAAACGCTATTGTAATTAACGACCATGAAGATAGCTCAACAGCGTGGGATATATGTATTAGCTTAAAAGATAATGGGCTATTAGCCAAACCAACCCATGGTAATATTATTCGTTTTGCACCGCCGCTGGTAATGAATGAAGAGCAGCTTATAGATTGTGTATCTATAATAACTAAAACACTTGCTGCATTTGAAAAGTAATAAATAATCAATTATAACCAATCATCTATTTTATGGAACAAAATTCACCATTTGAATCTTTCGAAATGCAAATTTCAGAATCTGCAAAAGGTTTTTTAAAAACGGCTGCAGGCTGGTCAATGTTTTTATCTATTATAGGCTTTATAGGTTTAGCTTTTAGTCTTTTATCTTCATTTGCTGTAATGGCAGCAGGAAGTGCCTTTGCTTCAGCTACTGCTGCAATGGGAGGCATGTCGGGTATGGCAATAGGCTTGATTCTGCTCATTTTTTGTGTGCTGTTTTTTATACCTGTACTTTTTTTATTTAAATTTTCTACTTCTACAAGACAGGCACTTAATGAAAACAGTACAGAGGGTATTACAAAAGCCTTAGGTAATCTTAAGTCCTATTTTATGTGGTCAGGTATATTAACTATTATATGGATAGTTTCTTATATAGGCTTCATTATTGTTGTTGCAACAGCTGCAGCTACTATGAGAGGCAGTATGTAATTTTAAGCGAAGCTACCTAATAAATAACCCCTATATATTTTAATATATAGGGGTTCATTTTTTTTAAATGTCATATATAGGCTTTTATTGACATTCCACTTTATCTAAAAATAGAGAAGTTGTATTATTTTTGTTTTTGTATCTGTAAACACCATCATCGCCTTCAATCATTTCACCAAATTTTATTCCGGCCTGATTATTTTCAAGAGTAAAAATAAATTCTTCTTTTTGTGTCTGACCTTCACCTATTGCGGTTCCTGTTGAAGTGATTGTATTGTTATTTATTGTACCGTTAAATATTATAGTTCTTTTGTCTTTTTCATATGGTATAGACTTATAAGTACCCGAGACAATATCTCCATCCTTTTTCATTGTTAGTAACATAGTGTCCTTAGAAACTATTTGCCTAAAACACATTTCTCCATTAGTAGTATCAATAAGGTTTTGGCTTTTAACTATAGTTTCTTCTTTATTTTCCTGAATTTCTTTTTCTTTTTTTTGACACGCTGTAAATAATAAAATATTACAAGCTATGATATAGATATACTGTTTCATTGGATTTCTTTTTATAAAACTAACATATTGTGAACAAAAAAAGAACTCTGTTAAGAGTTCTTTATAGTATTTCAGATAAAGAATTAATCTTCATCGTCTTCGTCTTCATCATCTTCGTTGTATTCGCGATCTTCAGTATCGTCATCCTCATCCTCATCATCAGTATCTTCAGAATCACTGTTTCTGCGGTTTTCTTTTTCAGCTACCTCGTCATCAGCATCGTCGTCACCAATTTCAAGATCTTTTAATGCATCGATATCATCTGCAGGATCATCAATTTCATCATCATCAAAATTTTCAATTCTGTCAGCAAGTTTGGTACTAACTTTTACAAGATAAATAGTGTCTTCAGTCCTTACTTCAACAGCTTCGATGGTTTCATTCTTAGCATTTTTAAACCGGATGATGTTAGAATCATCATATCCGTCAGGAAATTTCTCAACCAGTAAGGTAAGAATTTCATTAGTTAGCTTTGCATAGTCAACTATAACTCTTTTCATAAATCTATTATAAATCTAATAAGTAAGCAAATATAAGAGGGGCAACAATAGTTGCATCAGATTCAATTATAAATTTCGGGGTATTAATATCTAATTTACCCCATGTTATTTTTTCGTTTGGTACAGCACCCGAGTATGAACCATAACTTGTTGTGGAATCAGATATCTGACAAAAATAGCTCCAGAAAGGAACGTCATGCATTTCCATATCCTGATAAAGCATTGGCACTACACATATAGGGAAATCTCCTGCTATACCTCCTCCAATCTGAAAGAAACCTACACCATTGCTGCTGTTTTTTGAATACCAGTCAGCAAGAAATGTCATATATTCAATACCGGATTTCATAGTAGAGGCTTTAAGCTCTCCTTTTATTACATAAGAAGCAAAAATATTACCCATAGTACTATCTTCCCATCCAGGTACAATAATAGGTAAATTTTTCTCTGCTGCAGCATACATCCAGCTGTCTTTAAGATCAATTTCGTAATATTCTTCCAAAACTCCTGAAAGTAACATTTTATACATGAATTCATGAGGAAAATAACGTTCGCCTTTATCGTCCGCATCCTTCCATATTTTATAAATATGTTTTTGTAAACGACGGAATGCTTCGTGCTCAGGAATACAGGTGTCTGTAACGCGGTTAAGGCCTCTTTCCAGTAAATCCCACTCTTGTTGAGGCGTAAGATCCCTATAGTTAGGTACACGCTCATAATGAGAATGAGCAACCAGGTTCATAATATCTTCTTCAAGGTTGGCTCCAGTACATGAAATAATCTGCACTTTATCTTTGCGTATCATTTCGGCGAAAATTTTTCCAAGTTCAGCTGTACTCATTGCACCGGCAAGTGTAACCATCATTTGGGCACCATCCTGAAGCTGTTTTTCATAACCCTTAGCGGCATCCACCAGAGCTGCACTGTTAAAATGCAGGTAGTATTTTTCAATAAACTGGCTAATTGGTCCTTTGCTCATTATTGTTGTATTTAAATTCAAGTATTTATTTCGTTTCTTTATTATAACCAAGTATTGCAAGAACTTCTTCGGCTTTTTGCTGTTCCGAGAAAACCTCGGTTGCTATTATTCCGTTTTCATCCCTGTCTATAAGAATATGTTTAGGCTGGGGTATAAGGCAATGGTGAAGGCCTCCAAACCCGCCAATTGTTTCCTGATATGCACCTGTATTAAAAAAGCCTATATATAATGGTTTTTCTTTATTATATTTTGGAAGGTATATTGCATTCATATTTTGTTCAGAATTGTAATAGTCATCACTATCACAGGTAAGTCCCCCCAGGAGAACCCTTTCGTATGAATCATTCCAGCGGTTTATGGCAAGCATTATAAAACGCTTATTAATTGCCCAAGTATCAGGCAGTGTTGTTATGAAAGAGGAATCTATCATATTCCATTTTTCCCTGTCATTCTGTTGTTTTTGATATAGAACCTGATAAATTGCCCCGCCGCTTTCACCTACGGTAAACGAACCAAATTCAGTAAAAATATTTGGTACATCTACTTCTGCATCATCACAGGCAATTTTTATCTGATTAAGAATTTCGTCTATCATATATTGATAGTCATATTCAAAAGCAAGAGAATTTTTAATAGGGAAACCACCGCCAATATTAAGACTGTCAAGTGAAGGACATTCTTTTTTAAGACTTATATAAACTTTTAAACACTTTAAAAGCTCATTCCAGTAGTAAGACGTGTCTCTAATACCTGTATTAATAAAAAAGTGAAGCATTTTAAGCTCAACACTTTTATTTTCATGTATTTGCTTCCTATAGAAAGGTACTATATTTTTATAACCAATACCTAAACGGGAAGTATAAAACTCAAATTTTGGTTCTTCTTCAGCCGCAATGCGTATACCTATTTTAAATTTACCAGTTATTTGTTCCTGAAGAAGATCAAGCTCTTCATAATTATCAATAATAGGTATTGTTCTGTTATGCCCGCCATTTATTAGTTTTGCAATATTTTCTACATATTGCTCTCTTTTAAAACCGTTGCATATTACATAGGTATTTTTATTAATCTTACCGTTAGCAAGCAGGTTTTCAACAATATTAACATCAAATGCCGCTGATGTTTCAATATGAATATTATTTTTAAAAGCTTCATTCATAATATATTCAAAATGCGAGCTTTTAGTGCAATAGCAGTAGTAGTACTTACCTTCATATTTGTTCTTCTCCATTGCGTTTCTAAACCATCCTTTTGCTTTACGGATGTTATTAGAGATTTGTGGGAGGTATGTAAATTTTAAAGGAGTACCGTATTGTTCAACGAGTTTCATAAGATCTATGTTATGAAACTGCAGGTTATCTTTGTTAAGGGTGAATTCTTCCTGTGGAAAGTAAAAAGTCTGATTTATAAGGTCTGAATATTTTGTGTTCATGTATATAGAATAGATAAATAGATTATAAAAATAAGAGTTAATATCCTAAAATTATAATCTGATTTTCAAACTCTTATATTAGCATATATAATCTGCAATTTTTCCTGGCAGGTGTTTTCATCATAAAATACCAACATGTCTGCAATATTGCGCAGGTAAAATACAGGCCAATTTGCAGATGCAAAAGCCCTGAATTTACTGATAGTCCCAAAAAGGGAAAACATGCTATGGTTTGTTTTCATTACGGCAAATGTAAAAAATATTACTTCGTATTTGAAAACAAATCTCTTAAAAAATTGTTAGTTTTGATAGTCTTCAAAACCTTTGATAATCAAGGTGTTTTCTACGTTTTGATTAATAACTGTTTTTCCTATTCCATCAAGTAGTACAAATTGAACTTCTCCGTGTACATTTTTTTTATCATGAACCAATAGTTTTATTATGTTTTCTATATCATTGGAGTTGAAAATTACTCTTTCGAAAATAGTATTGATACAGTTTTTTATTTCTATGTATTGACTCTCCGCAATAAGCTTTTTTTCTAAAGAAAAATAAGATTCCAAAATCATACCTATAGCTATAGCTTCGCCATGTAGTAGTGTCTCTTTTTCGTTAGACTCTAAAAAATATGATTCAATAGCGTGCCCAATGGTATGTCCAAAGTTTAAAGCCTTTCTAATTCCATTTTCTTTAGGATCCCGTTCTACAATAGAATTTTTAATTTGTACCGAATGGTATATTAAAGCTTCAAGATCATCAGTTGTAAGAGTAGAAAGATCACTAAATTGCTGCCAGTATTTTTCATCGGCTATCAGTCCGTGTTTTAGCATTTCTGCTAGACCGGAACGCATCTGTTTTGATGGAAGTGTTGATAAAAAGCCTGTGTCTATTAATACGGATAACGGATTATTTATAACTCCAATTTGATTTTTTAATGAACCTAAATCCACGCCGGTTTTGCCACCTACTGATGCATCTACCATAGCAAGTAAAGAGGTAGGGATATTTATAAAGTCCATTCCCCTTTTAAATGTACTGGCAACAAAGCCTCCAAGATCTGTTACGACACCACCTCCAAGATTAAGTATTATGCTTTTACGGTCAGCGCCTAAATCGATTAATGTGTGCCATACTTCAATGCATGTTTCCATTGACTTGTTAATTTCTCCCGGTTCAATTTCAATAATTTCAATAGGTATTTCTGTAATAACGCGGGCCAAAAAATCAGGAAGGCAATATTGAGAAGTATTAGTATCAGTAATTATAAATAGTAAAGAGTAACTTTTGTCTGATAAAACATCTTGTAAATAAGTGTAGCACTCATCATTAAAATATATATTATAGTCTGTAGTTTTAAGAGGCTTCATTTTTTTGTATTATAGAATAAGCAAAATAAAGTAATTAATACTATAAATTCTTGCACAGTCTTTATATTTGCACAAATTTTTTAAAAACAATGGAAAAAATCTTCAATAATACTGTTGATGCATTTGCATTAAAAAGCGACACTGAACTTGACAGAGCCTATTTTCTGTTTAAACTTATAGCTTCCGAACCTTTAGTGAAAATAGGAACAGCAGTTACAAATTTTGCACTTAAAGTTCACTTGCCTGTTGAAGGACTCATCAGAGCTACGGTTTTTGATCATTTTTGCGGAGGTACAACTGAAGAGGATTGCTTACCTGTAGTAGATAAAATGTTTACTAAAGGTGTTTGTTCAGTATTAGATTATTCTGTGGAGGCTAAAGAAGCTGAATCGGAATTCGATAAAGCATTAGAGAAAACCCTAAAAACTATAGAATTTGCAAAAGAAAGAAAAGCAATTCCTTTTGCAGTATTTAAACCAACAGGTTTTGGAAGATTTGATCTTTGGGTTAAACTAGGAGAAGGAAAAACTTTCACTTCTGAAGAAACTGCCGAATGGAACAGGGTAGTGGAACGTTTTGACATAGTTTGTAAAACAGCTCATGCTAATGATGTGGCTTTACTTATTGATGCTGAGGAAAGCTGGATGCAGGATGCAGCAGATGATTTGGTTGCAGATATGATGCGAAAATACAATAATGAAAAGGCGATTGTATATAATACACTTCAAATGTACCGATGGGACAGGCTGGATTACTTAAAAAAACTGCATGAGCAGGCAAAACAGGAAGGTTTTTATATAGGAATGAAAATTGTAAGGGGAGCCTATATGGAAAAAGAAAATAAAAGAGCGGAAGAATTAGGCTATATTTCTCCAATATGTGTTTCTAAAGAAGCTACAGATATTAATTATGATGAAGCTATTAAATATATGATAGATCATATTGATAGTATGGCTATTTTTGCAGGTACCCATAATGAAGAAAGTTCATATAAACTTATGGAATTAATGGCGCAGAAAAATATTGCCAGTAATGATAAAAGAATATACTTTGGTCAACTTTATGGCATGAGTGATAATATCAGCTTTAATCTTGCTGCTCACAACTATAACGTTGCAAAATATCTTCCTTTTGGGCCTGTTCGCGATGTTATGCCGTATCTTATAAGAAGGGCAGAGGAGAACACTTCTGTAGCAGGGCAAACCAGTAGGGAACTTAACCTGATAAGTGCAGAAAGAAAAAGAAGAAAACTTCAGGATTAATAATTAATAGAACATAAATGAAATTTAAATACAGACTTGCTTACTATTTATTCGGATTAACCTTAGGTTTTTTTCTTGTAGCATTCATTTTTAATAAACGTGGACAGGATTTTTGTTATCTTCCTAATTGCAGAGTACTAAAGGATTTCAGAACTAAAGGACTTACTATTTCTAAAGAAGCCCAAAGTACCATAAATGAAAAATGGGTTACTATGGACGATATAAAAAACAGTTTAGAAAATGGTGATGTTGATTTTTCTAAGAGTAAAAAGCCAAACCCTGGTGGAGGGAAAATTTATGTAATAGAATCAAGAACTGCTAAAAATGAGCCCATTATATTAGAAATAGTAAGTCATAGCGATAGAGCTGTTTTAAAAGCGATAAAAAAACATTAATTTTCTCATTTAATTCTTGCAAATATAAATACTAAGCGTATATTTGCACTCGCAATACGGAACTAATCACAGTGAGTTTTGCAACTATAAAAGGGCGATTAGCTCAGTTGGTTCAGAGCATCTCGTTTACACCGAGAGGGTCGGGGGTTCGAATCCCTCATCGCCCACTTTTAGGGATAGTCGAAAGATTATCCCTTTTTTTATTGTATATCAAAATATCCTTTTCCCCTCCATTTTACTTGTATTGTGTGAAAATACATCTAGTATCGTAGGTGTTCGACGGCTGCCGTTTTCATAGTGTAAAATGCTATAAAATACCATGTTTTATAAATTCACGTTTTCGGCATATCTGCCTGTTTATAAATACTACTTTATATCTGAGAGTATATTACGCTTACAAACAAGAATTTCAAAAACTGACCTGTGATTACAGCTGACCTTTTCATTAGTTAGTGTGAGCTTTACAATGCGTTCGGTGTATGGAATACCTTCCTTTTTGGGAAATATTGATCGATGAACATACTAATCCATTTAATCCCGTTTAAGTTTAACGGAAAAGAATTTGATGAGGAAACCGAAAATTATTACTACAGCGAAAGATATTAACATCGGAAATGGAGTATATTTATATCGGTGGATCTGCTGGCAAAAAAAGAGTTCTTATGGATATCGCTAATCCTATAAATTGATATAGGTTGGGTTGCTACTATAAATGATGAGGATACTAAAATTCATACATTTGACCCAAATGTAAATAATTATACAGAAGCTGAGACTGCAGTTTATACAAATATTGGATGTGTTTAATAAAGTGTAAATGTTTTTGCTAAGTATGGTTCATATTACTATAATTTAAATGCTGATGGCACTACAACTATTGCTTTCAAAGATTCGATAATTTCACTGTGTCAAAACCAGATTATTAGGGGTTAGTACTTGGAAATAATAAATTTTAAACAGAACATTTATCGCAATGAAGCCTGAGTGGAATAGTTTAACTAAAATTATATAGAGGTGTTATTCCGTAAGGAAACCCAATTAGTGTTGGCATAAATGCACCTCAGGGATGGAGATAAGATATCCAGAAGAATCGTTACAATTTTTAGTCAATTCTAATAATGTTATAAATCAAAGTACAACAATTCCTTGATTATGAAAAATGAAAATCCTATAAGTTTCATTACAGTAGTACGTCAAAATTTATTTAGCCTCGAGTACAAAAATTTGCGAGAATTCGGTCAAGGTGGACCAGTAATAGGGGAGTTATATTTTAACGAAAAAAGAATATTAAAATTTCTTTTTGGAGGTCCTTATTTGAAGGATAAAAATAATCTTTATATTCCTTTATTTATAAACAATTTTTTTAGTAAAAAATTTAAAATAGCAGTGATAAATGTAAATACGTTAAAAATTAAAACTATTGGAATTTCAGAAAATCTCATATGGTTATATAAAATAGAGGACGATTATATTTATTATTATACCAATATTGATGCTTCAGTTTCAAAACGTGTTTTATTGAAGTTTTAATTTATGTAATTATTTACCGTTTATACCTAAATTAACATTCAAATTGATTTAAAACTTCGTATGTCCCTAGGAATCTCAGGGAATTCCCTGAAATTAGTTACTTTTTTGCATCATCAAATAATAATATTTTTAAAAGGTAACTAATAAAGTAACTATTCTTTGAAATTATATAAATATGTCTAATGACATTGCTATAAAAACAAAAAAGCCTTTAAATCCAGGAATTTAAAGGCTTTTTGACTTTTAAAGTTTCTTTTGAAACTTTATGTGGCGGAGGAAGAGGGATTCGAACCCCCGGACCTGTTACAGTCAACAGTTTTCAAGACTGCCGCAATCGACCACTCTGCCATTCCTCCAGTATGTGTTGCAATCAGTTCCTCATTGCGGTTGCAAATATAGTAACCTTTTTCGTTTTTCCAAAAACTATAAGACCTAAAAATGCATTTTTTTTCATACTATTTTATAAACATTTCATTACCTTAACTTTAAGAATGAAACTTTTTTTTAAAATTCTGTATATTCAGTTATTTCCAGTCCATAACCTATCATTCCTACACGTTTTGTTTGTTCAGAATTACTAAGAAGACGTATTTTACAGATGTCTATATCATGCAAAATCTGTGCACCTATACCAAAGTCACGATCATCCATTTTTAATTGTGGAGCTTTTTTTACACCTTTGGCCTGCAATTCTTTTAATTCTTTTACACGGGTTAAAAGTTCTGATGGCTGAATTTCCTGATTTATAAATAAAATAGCACCTTTACCTTCTTCATTAATACGTCGGAACATGCTGTCAAGCTTCTTATCTGCATCGTTGGTAAGAGTTCCTAAAATATCATTATTAATCTGGGTAGAATTTATTCTGGTCAATATTGGTTCACCAATATTCCAACTTCCCTTTGTTAGTGCAATATGTACCTGCTTGTTTGTAGTCTGTACATACGCTCTTAAACGAAATGTACCAAAACGTGTTTCAATCTCAAAATCTTCTTTTTTCTGAATTAGGCTATCATGCTGCATTCGGTAAGCAACCAAATCTTCAATGGAAATAAGTTTAAGATCGAATTTTTTTGCTACCTCATATAATTGGGGCAGGCGGGCCATTGATCCGTCTTCATTTAAAATTTCCACAAGTATTCCTGCTGGTTTAAATCCTGCAAGCCTTGCAAGGTCTATAGCAGCTTCTGTATGGCCGGTTCTTCGCAGCACTCCACCTTCTTTAGCTTTAAGCGGGAAGATATGCCCCGGACGTCCTAAATCTTCGGGTTTTGTAGTATCATCCACAAGGGCTTTTATAGTTTTTGCTCTATCGTGAACTGATATACCGGTAGTACATCCGTGCCCTATAAGATCTACAGATACTGTAAATGCTGTTTCATGTAAAACAGTATTGTTAGTTACCATCATATGCAATTCAAGGTCTTTACAACGGGCTTCTGTTAATGGAGCACATATAAGGCCACGTCCATGTGTAGCCATAAAGTTTATCATTTCAGGTGTTACTTTTTCTGCAGCTGCAATGAAATCTCCTTCATTTTCCCGATCTTCATCATCAACAACTACAACAACTTTACCGTTGCGTATATCTTCAATCGCTTCTTCGATTGTATTTAATTTTATTTCTGATAGTGACATGTTTACTGTCTTTAAAATTTATAATTATGGCGTGCTAAAATTTTCTTTAGCAAAGATTTATTGTAAAAATAAAGTATAGGATAAAAAGGCAGGGATAGCATAATTTGCAGTATGATGCCCGGACATGTTTTTTCTTTTAAAATTTTTCCGATTCGGCTAATACTTTGAGCCGACTTAAATACTGTTATATAAAAAACTATTAAACATAATAGAGCAGGTAGGGCTGTTCCCATTTTTCCGTTTAATAAGTTTATAGAAAGGGCTGCAAGTATTATGTAGGCTATTAAAGCAATGTTAGAAGATATTTTTTGTTTATTATAAAGAAATTCTGACTTTAAAAATTCAATATTATACAGATTATTATTTTCTTCAAGCTCTTCTTGTGTAATACCTCTAATCTCTAAAATTTTTAAAGCTTTTTTTCTATAATCTTTACTGTGTTTTAGCTGTACCGAATTTTTAACCAAATTTATTAATTCCGAATTATCAAGAGCTTTTAAGTTTTCCCATTCTTCAGTATCGCCAATCCTTACCGTATCAAGATTCAAAATCGGTAAGTCATCAGTAGTATCTTTTACAAAAAGCTTCTTGAATGGACTGGTTAGCCAGTCAAAACTGATACTAACGCCCAAATCATTTGTAGCTCTGTAAGTCAGTACTACTGCAAGTGGGCCTAATACAAAAGAAGACATCCAGGAGCCTAAGAAAGGTGGAATTCCATTTTCTCCGGCAAGTTTTCTACCAAATGTATTAATAAAGTGAAAAATAATAAATATTAATACGGCAAATACTATTGGCAAGCCAAGTCCTCCTTTACGTATTATAGCACCTAGAGGGGCTCCTATAAAAAACATTAACAAACATGAAAAAGCTATTACAAATTTATCATATAATGCAAGCCAGTGACCATTAATGTTTTTTGTTTTATCATAAAGCTGATCTTTTCCTGAATTTAAAATATAGCTGGAACTTGTTATATTATTGGTCGCAATTTCAAGTATTCTTGCCTTGTCATCTTTTGAGGCAACAAGATTGAGTATATTGTCAGGTATGCTGTCTTTTTTAGTAATTGTATCGGTATTTACATTTTTTGCTCTGTGAAGAGAAGGACCTGTAAGAACGCTACTGTAACGCTGTGCTATATTGTCTGTAATGCTTTTGGATTCTTTTACATATGTGTTTTCAAGTGAATCTAAAGTGTAATTTAGTTCACTAATATTGAGCATAGTATTAGTATTAGCTATTTTTTCCTCATTCATGTCATTTGAGTTGAGCATGGTAAGGTCTATATTCATTATTTGCTTAGTAAAACTGCTTTTTGCAAAAGGTTTTTTAATTCTTTCAGAAGGTTTTTTAGAATTAATTTCTTCATAATAATACCCGTCATAAAGCTCGAGCTGAAGCAGGTTAGATTTTTCATTACTTTTCAGCAATCCTTTTTTAGATCGTATTATTGTAGCATTAGCAGCCTGTGGAGCTCTTTTGTGTAAAGTAACGCCGGTAAGTTTTTCGCCGTTTTCACCTGATTTTTTATCAACTTTTATATTGAAATTACCAATAGCATTAAACTGGCCTTCAACAATAGCCATTGCAGGTTTACGCTGAACAATATTTTTTCTGAGATTTAGGAATTTATATTCTGCCTTAGGAATTACATTATTTGCAAAAAAGAAAGCTACTACGCTTAAACAGCATATAAAAATTGTAAGGCTTCTCATAGCTCTGTTAAGCGATATTCCCGAAGATTTCATTGCCGCAAACTCATAGTTTTCAGCAAAATTTCCAAAAGTCATAATAGATGCCAATAAAATGGATAAAGGCAATACCAGAGGAACTATTTTTGGAGCATAAAAAGCAAGAAATTTTAAAATTAACCAGACATCTAAATCTTTACCTGCCAGTTCAGCAATGAAAAGCCATATTGCCTGTAAGACGAATATGAAAAACAGAATAATGAATACCGACGCAAAAGTCGTAATGAACGAAGTAAGGATATAACGGTCTAATATTTTCACCAAAAATTAGTCTAATCTATTAATGTAGTAATTAGGGTATTTACTTTCGGTAAAGGTAAAATGATTTTTCGACAAAGGCTGATTTGTTTTAAAAGAATTTATCGTAATAATCGTTTTAGTACCATCCTTTTCTATTTGTATAAAATTGTAGATATGCTTTGTCTGCACATCAACCCCTATTAAAACCTCTTTAGTCTTATCTTTTGAATTAACCGGGTTTAATTTTATGTACTGTATCTTTCTTCCTTTAATATTTTGTAATATATCCCAGGTATATTTATAACCATTATTGAAAAATGTGAGCATCTTTGCCGGGGTAAGATTGTCATCATTCTGGTCATCAAATTTTGAAATGGATATTTCCTCATCCTCAGGAACTATATTGTAAACTTTTTTTCCGTCAAAAATTCTAGTAGTGCCCATAAAATCAAGAACATATAAATTGCCTTTAAGGACTACGCTGCCTTTACTTTCCTGATTAAGGTTTTGACCCGGATTACTCATGGAATACTTAAAGTCTATAGAAATATTTTCATAGCTTTTAACCCTGCTGCTTACCTGATTAAGTAAAGCTTTTGCTTTTTCAGCATTTTGAGCTCTAAGTTGTAAAGGAGGTAAAGAGAAAAAAAATAAAAATAATATTCCGTAAAAAGTACGCATGCTAAAAGTTGTTTTCTTCGTTTTTGAAAAATTGCTCAAGAGCCGTAAGATCGGGAATTATTACATTTCGTGCTTTACTTCCTTCAAAAGGACCAACTATACCGGCGGCCTCCAGCTGATCTATAAGGCGTCCTGCACGGTTATATCCTAATTTAAGTTTACGCTGCAATAATGAAGCTGAACCTTGTTGAGCGGTTACTATAACTTCTGCTGCATCCCTGAACATTGAATCTCTTTCAGATATATCTATATCAAGATTAATGCCAGTTTCCTCTCCAAAATATTCAGGAAGAAGATAAGCTTGTGGATAAGCTTTTTGTGAACCAATAAATTCTGTTATTTTTTCAACTTCAGGAGTATCAACAAAAGCACACTGCACACGTGTAAGATCATTTCCCTGAGTATATAGCATATCACCACGGCCTATAAGCTGATCAGCTCCCTGGCTGTCCAGAATTGTTCTTGAATCTATTTTAGATGTAACCCTAAAAGCAATCCTTGCCGGGAAGTTGGCTTTAATTATACCTGTAATAACATTTACCGATGGTCGCTGTGTTGCTATGATTAAGTGAATACCAATGGCACGTGCAAGCTGTGCTAAACGTGCAATGGGGGTTTCAACCTCTTTACCTGCAGTCATAATCAAATCTGCAAATTCATCAACAACTAATACTATGTATGGAAGGAAACGATGTCCGTTTTCAGGATTCAGCTTTCGCTGACGGAATTTTTCATTATACTCTTTTATATTTCTAACCATTGCATCTTTTAATAGATTATAACGGTTATCCATTTCAATACATAAAGAATTCAGAGTATTGATTACTTTAGTATTATCGGTTATAATAGCATCGCCATCATCAGGTAATTTTGCCAGATAATGTCTTTCTATTTTATTAAATAAAGTTAACTCAACCTTTTTAGGATCAACAAGCACAAACTTTACTTCTGCAGGATGCTTTTTATATAATAAAGATGTTAATACAGCATTTAGTCCAACTGATTTTCCCTGCCCTGTAGCACCGGCCATAAGTAAATGCGGCATTTTAGCAAGATCTACCACAAACGTTTCGTTAGAAATGGTTTTTCCTAAAGCGATAGGTAGTTCCATTTCGGCTGTCTGAAATTTAGGTGCGCCGATAACACTCTTCATAGACACCATAGTAGGATTTTTGTTAGGAACCTCTATACCAATAGTTCCCTTACCCGGAATAGGAGCTATAATCCTGATACCTAATGCGGAAAGTGAAAGCGCAATATCGTCTTCAAGACTTTTAATTTTAGAAATACGTATACCTGCTTCAGGTACAATTTCATATAAAGTAACAGTTGGGCCAACTGTAGCCTTAATTTGTGCAATGTCTATTTTATAATTCCGTAATGTTTCTACAATACGATTTTTATTTTCTTCAAGTTCTTCCTGATTTATTGTGATTCCTCCCGAAGAATAATCTTTCAGTAAATCGATAGATGGAAACTGATAATTTGAAAGTTCGAGAGTAGGGTCAAATTCGCCAAAATCTTTTATCAGCTTAGCTGCAAGATTTTCTTCGACAGTAGTTTCTTCTTCAAATTTTTCTATTACAAAATTTTCATCTCCGGTCTCTATCGTTTCATTAATCTTAGATGCAGGTTCCTGATGTTTTGTTTTAACAGGATCGAGATTAATTTCAGACGTTTTTTCAATAGTAGGTTTAAGAGCATCGCGGTTTATTTCAAACTGCGAAGGGGTAGGAGATGGAGGGATAATCGTTTTAAGTTCAATATTATTTAATTCTTCATCATCTTCCTCATTATAATTGTCAACTTCGTCTATAATTTTATTATCAGTTGTTTTAATAATTTCCGGCGTTTGATTATTTGTTAAGATTTCTGAATTTTCATCTGTTTCTTCTTCAGGTTTTCTTTCAAAGAAAGTTTTTATAGCATCAGGGGAAATTCTGATCCTGAAAATAAGGAAAATAAATAATCCAAAAACCAAAACCAGTATAGTTCCTGCTTTACCCATATAATCCTGCATAAATAGGTTCATCTCAAAGCCTATTACACCTCCAAGTTCAGGTAAATAAGGATTGAAGAAACCAAAAAGTACAGATACTATAATGACAAGGAAAAGATCCCAGAAAAGTGTTTTCTTTAGTTTCCTTACAGGAAGATCTAAAACAAGATAAGCTCCGGTAAGGAAAAAGAAACGTATAAGTATAAATGATGCTACACCAAAGCCTCTGTATAAAAACAGATCTGCAAGGTATGCACCAAATTTCCCCAGCCAGTTATGTACAATTTCTTTTCTGTCGCCAAAAGCCGTAAGTTCACTCTGGTCAAATTCCCAATAAAGAAAATAAGAAATAAAAGAAAGCAACAGAGCTATAGAAAAAAGAAAAAAGAGCACACCTATCAACACTTTATGCTGACGGGTTAAAGCCCATTTTTTTCTGTTTGCGGCTGCTTTTTCCTTAGTATTTGCTGATGTATCTTTTTTGCTCTTTGCCATTTATTATAAGTGTCTTTATTGTAAAAATATCAATAAATTTAAAAAAGCACCACTACTTTAGGATAATATATAATGGCTCCTACAGCGATAGCTGCCATCGCTGCAAAAAAAACGGCTCCGGAAGCAATATCTTTAATAAATCCTATCTTCTCATGGTATTCCGGATGAATAAAATCGGCAATTTTTTCCGCGGCAGTATTTAAACCTTCTATAGCTAACACAAGCCCTATTGCCAGTATCTGCAGCATCCATTCTGTTGATGAAATATTAAAATAAAAACCGGCAACGGTAATAAGGATACCTATTGAAAACTGAACCATTATACTATGTTCGGTAGTAATAAGCTTATAAGCTCCTTTAACCGAGTAAACAGTACTTTTCATCCTTCCTTTAACAAACCTGTTATCTTTCATGTAACTTTTACAGGTTATAATTTATAATGCTGCAAGGGCATCCTGATAATTTGGTTCATCTTTAATATCAGGAACCTGTTCTGTATATTTTACAGTTCCGTTTTCATCAAGAACTATTACAACTCTGGAGTGTAAACCTTTTAGTGGGCCATCTTCAATGTTTAAACCATATGCTTTCCCGAAACCTGCATCTCTGAAATCTGAAAGTGATATAACGTTATCAAGTCCTTCAGCTCCGCAAAAACGATTTTGTGCAAATGGTAAATCGCGGGAAATACATAAAACTTTAGTGTTTTCAAGCGCTGAAGCTTTTTGATTGAAATTTCTAACCGATGCCGCGCATGTACCTGTATCTACACTTGGGAATATATTTAATATAAGTTTACTGCCTTTAAAGTCTGCAAGTGAAACTGTTGAAAGATCTGTTTTTACAAGAGTAAAATCAGGTGCCTGAGTTCCTGTTTTAGGCAATTCGCCTGAAGTTGTAACGGGATTTCCGCCCAGTAAGATATTAGCCATTTTCTGTGATTTGTTTTAGAAAAGCAAAAGTAAGAAAATATATGGTATCCTATGGCAGGTATAAGATTTTTATAAATACATATATAGCATAGCTAAACTCATTACTATCATTAACCCATCTTCAATAATAGTTACTGTGCTCATTGGTAAATTAAATACAGCTCCCAAACAGGCACATTGTATCTTATTTTTGTTTATCACACTTTGTAGTACCCCAATAAGGCTTACACCCATTAAGATAGCAGTAAAAGTATTTGTAAATAAAGGATTAAAATTAATAACAAAAGCAATGCCGAGCATTAATTCTAAAAAAGCATATATATAACCCCATGCTAAGAACTTCTTTGCAACTATATCATACATAGTATAACTGCTAGCAAATCCGCGGAGATCTAACATTTTGAAAAAAGAAAAAATTAGAAAAAACCCTGCCATATATACACGCATGAACAGCATTAGGTCAAACGTTTTTCTATATAAAGCTATTATTAAAGAAATAGCAGCTATATATCCAAAAATCAAAACTATAGGTTTATATATTTCTAACCATGTGCGTGTATCTTCAAAAGGAGTCTCAAATATATTTTTCTCAGAAATATGATCCTGTTTCAGTTCTGATAATTGATATT
This sequence comes from Flavobacterium sp. NRK1, assembly GCF_024054175.1. GTDB lineage: Bacteria > Bacteroidota > Bacteroidia > Flavobacteriales > Flavobacteriaceae > Flavobacterium. The sequence goes on along the minus strand of NZ_JAMXLA010000001.1, from coordinate 3,232,601 downwards.
TTGGGTAGTCTTTTAGTGCATTTTGAAGTATTTCGGCAGAGATGTGTTTATCCATTGTAACAGTAGCTTCTCCCTTTTCAAGATTAATATTCACATCTGTAACTGAAGGTATATTTTTAAGTAAATGGCTTACTTTTGCAGAGCATCCTTCACAGGTCATTCCCGTAACACTATATATATGTATCATAATTTTTGTCAATAAAATTTATAATACAAATTTAGTAATGCTGCAGGGAGCATATATTATACAATTTTTAAAATTGCTAATGATATTCACAGTTCACTAATATTTCTGCGTTTTATTTCTTTGATTGATTTATAGAAGGTAGGAGTGAGACCCGTTACTTTTTTAAATTGGCTTGAAAGATATGCCGCACTGCTGTAACCCAGGGAAAAAGCAATTTCTGCGAGAGAAAGCTCGTCATAAACCAGCAATTCTTTTACTTTTTCAATTCGCTGTGTTATGTAATATTTTTCAATTGTAGTGGCTTCAACTTCAGAGAAAAGATTGCTCAGGTAAGTATAATCATAGTTTAATCTTTCAGCAAGCCATGAAGAAAGATTGGTTTTTAATATCTCATCAGAATGATGCACAAGATAAACAATCTCATTTTTAACCTGCTCAATAATTCTGCTTTTTCTGTCTTCAATAATCTCAAAACCAAGTTTTTTTAAAGATTGTTCCAGATGTCTTTGTTCTTCAGGAGTAAGCTCATTGGTGATTTCAGCTTCACCAAGCTCTACAGAATTTACAGTGAGGTTCATCTGTTCAAGCTCGTTAAGTACAGCCGTTATACAGCGTGGACAAACCATGTTTTTTATATATAAGTGCATTAATTGTATGTTTTAATCCAGTTTGTAATTTCATCTAAAACTTTTGCTTCGCTATCCGGTTGGTTCATTCCTACATCATGGCCTTTACCTTTCATTGTTACCAGCTTTGATTTTATATTCTTTTCTTGTAGCTTTTTATACAGATCTGCTGATTGCTGATAATCTACCAATTCATCTTTTGTTCCGTGAACAAGTAATGTCGGAAGCTGCTTTACTTTCTGGTACGGACTTATATCTGTAAATTTTGAGATGAAGTTATCCGCAGTATAATTATCGTTGGCCAAAAATGAAATTGTTTTTATCAGTCCGAGTTTCTGTATATGCTCAAATGTTTTGATGTCATCAAATTTAGACGGTGCACATAATGCAGAAATTGATTTTATATTTCTACCGGATGTATATCCATACAACAGTGCTAAGTGCGCCCCTGCGCTAATACCGGCCATATTAAATTGATTGGTATTGAATCCTTTTTCGGCGGCCATTTTCTGAAGATATATAACTGCATTGTCAATGTCCTCTAACAGATCGGTTGCATGAACGGCTTCGCCTACATAACGATAATCAACATTGGCGACTATGAAACCGCGGTCTCTTAAATCTTTTGATGTTTTATGGGTATATTCTTTACCACCCAGAGACCAGGCACCACCATGAAGCATTACAAGCACAGGAGTAGAAGTAGTATATGTTTTCGGAAGAAATAAATCAAGAGTTTGCTGGTTATTTTTACCATAAGCCAAATTTAAGATGTCTTCCTGATGTTGAGCCTGAAGGTTGAAAGCTATAAAGAAAAAGAGTAAAGAAATTATTTTGCGTATTATATTCATTGGGATAAAATAAAAAAGTAAAGTTAAATAAAAAACGCTCCCGTTTCCGGAAGCGTTTTTACTATATGTAAAGCGAATGAAGTTTAGTTTTTATCTATAGCACCCAGAACACGCATCATAAAACTGTTCAGGGCTTCTTTTTTATCCATTCCGTCTTTAATCATTTTATTTACCTCAAGCGCACCATACATATTAGAGATAAGTTCTCCTACTACGTCAAGTTCTTCATCTTTAAGAGAAGGGACCTCAGTAAGAGCCTCAAGTACTTCAAGGGTTTCAATAATATAATCCTGGTCGTTATCCTCAATAAATTGAGTTAAATGCTTAATTACTGGTAATTTCATTGACTAAATCAGTTAAAACTTCAACTTTATTTGTTTGCACCTGATTTACAAGTACACCATTTTTAAATGCAGCAAATGTAGGCAGGTTATCTACCTTTGCAAGTTTCCTTGATTCAGGGAAATTTTCAGCATCGGCAATAACAAATGTTACATTTTCATTTTCATTAGCCATTTTTTTAAATTTTGGCTTCATTATCCTGCAGTTTCCGCACCATCCGGCTGAATATTGCACCACTACAACAGGGGCATCGGCTACGATTTCTGCTAAATTATCCTTTTCAAGTTCTTGCAACATAGTTTTAATTTTTAATTAGTTAGAAGAAAGGTAGCTAGCTACACCACTACGGTCTGCTGTCATTGCTTCTTTTCCTTCTTCCCAGTTTGCAGGGCAAACTTCTCCTTTAGTTTGTACGTGAGTATAAGCATCAATAAGTCTTAAGTACTCATTTACGTTACGGCCTAATGGCATATCGTTAACACTTTCGTGGAATATTTTTCCAGTCTCATCTACAAGGTATGTAGCTCTGTAAGTTACATTTGAACCTGTAAGGATAACTGAATCTGTTTCGTCGTTGTATTCAGAAGACTCAACATCAAGAATGTCAAGAATATTTGCAAGGTTTCTGTTAGTATCAGCAAGAATAGGATAAGTAACACCTTCTATACCACCTTTATCTTTAGGTGTATTTAACCATGCAAAGTGAACTTCGTTTGTATCACATGATGCACCTATTACAATTGTATTTCTTTTTTCAAACTCGCCTAGAGCAGCCTGAAAAGCATGAAGTTCAGTAGGGCATACAAATGTAAAATCTTTAGGATACCAGAATAGTAGTACTTTTTTGTTATTGTTTACAGCCTCTTCAAAAATGTTGATTCTTAAATTGTCTCCCATTTCAGAGATAGCGTCTACAGCAATGTTTGGGAATTTTTTTCCTACTAATGACATAATGTATTATTTTTTTGGGTTATAATTTTTTTACAATTGCAAAAATAGACATTATAAGCATTATCTCACAATGACTATTATCATATTTCCTTATGTACAAATAGAAATTTACTATACTATATAAATTATAGATTTATTATGAAATAAGCAAAGAAAGACATCTTTTTTAGATTAAGTTTTTATATTTGTTAATTACACAATAATGCTGCTAATAATAATTGCAATCAATGGCTTTAAAAGATCTATTCAGGAAAAAAAACGTTCAGGACATACTTAATCAGGTTGATAATGCCGATGGTCATCAATCTTTAGGAAGGCATTTACGGGTTAAAGATCTTGCTGCTTTTGGTATTGCTGCAATTATTGGAGCAGGTATATTCAGCACAATAGGTAAGGCCAGTGCAGACGGAGGCCCTGCTGTTATTTTTCTTTTTCTGTTTACAGCCTTAGCTTGTGGCTTTGCTGCTTTTGCCTATGCAGAGTTTGCATCAATGGTACCTGTTTCAGGAAGTGCTTATACCTATTCTTATGTTGCTTTTGGTGAGCTAATAGCCTGGATAATAGGATGGGCGCTTATAATGGAATATGCTATAGGAAACGTTACGGTTGCTATTTCCTGGAGTGATTATTTTACAGGATTGCTGGAAAGCGGCGGTATATATTTACCGCAATGGATTCAAATGGATTATTTAACCGCTTCTAATGGTTATCATGAAGCCATGGCATTAATGCAGGGTGGGAAAACATTTGAAAATCTTGATAGCGGATTAAAAATAGCCTATGAAGCTTATACTAATTCACCTGCTATAGGTTCACTTCATCTTATTGCCGATCTCCCGGCTCTTTTAATTATTGTTCTTATAACTGCTCTTGTATATAGAGGGATGAAAGAATCTCGTAATGCAAGTAATTTAATGGTGGTTGTAAAACTCTGTATTATATTATTGGTTATAGCCGTAGGTGTTTTCTATATTGATACTGATAACTGGGATCCGTTTGCACCAAACGGAGCTGCAGGAGTACTTAAAGGAGTATCTGCTGTTTTCTTTGCATATATTGGTTTTGACGCTATCTCTACCACTGCTGAAGAATGTGAAAACCCGCAGCGCGACTTACCAAGAGGTATGATGTGGGCTATAATTGTCTGTACTATTCTATATGTATTAATTGCCTTGGTATTAACCGGAATGGTGAATTACAATGATTTGAATGTAGGAGACCCGTTGGCTTTTGTGTTTAATAAGCTTGATTTAAAATGGATGTCAGGTATTATTGCTGTTAGCGCTGTAATTGCTATGGCAAGCGTATTACTGGTTTTCCAGATGGGGCAGCCACGTATATGGATGAGCATGAGCCGTGATGGTTTGCTGCCTAAAAAATTCTCAAGAGTACACCCAAAATTTAAAACTCCATCGTATGCTACAATAGTTACAGGTTTTGTAGTAGCTATACCTGCACTATTCCTTAATCTTACTACAGTTACTGATTTATGTAGTATAGGTACTTTATTTGCTTTTGTTTTAGTATGCGCAGGTGTATTGGTGCTGCAAAATAAACCAGATATACCAAGAGGTAAATTTAAAACACCTTATGTAAATGCTAAGTATATAATGCCATTAGCACTTATTGCAGGTTTAATATTTTCTTTTACTTACAATAAAGAAACTACAATGGCTTTTATTTCTAATGAAAGACAGGTAAACAGCCCTTCAGCAATTGTGACTTCATTAACTGAGAATGAAGCTAAATCTTTATATAATCATTTAACCGCTGATAATAAGTTAGGAGAAAATCAGGATTTAGAGCAAATATTAAGCGGATATGAAGGTGCTGAATATACTGCAATAGTTGATGCGCTTCCTATTTCTGACAGTATTAAATATGAAAGCGGATTTGATTTGTTTAAACATAAAATACCAATGTGGGTATTTCTTATCTCACTCATATTTATTGCTATTTGGTCTTATCGGGAAAATCTTTCACTTATACCGCTTTTAGGACTTATAAGCTGTTTGTATATGATGGCCGAGCTTAGCGTATGGAACTGGATTTATTTTACAGTATGGCTTTTAATAGGGCTTGCCATATATTTTGGTTTCAGCAGGAAGAATAGTAAGTTGAATTTTGCAAGCCAGTCATCTTAATTAAAAGCTTTCAAATACACCTAATCCAAATAGGGCAAAATCATATTTTACTGGATCGTTTTTGTCCATCAAGCGCAACTGGGCATCAAGTTCGGCCAGTGCCTTGCCGTCATTTTGTTTTCGGGTAAGGATACCGAGTTTTCGGGCTACATTTCCTGAATGTACATCAAGAGGGCAGGAGAGGGCTGCCGGAGAAATAGTTTTCCATATACCTAAATCTACTCCTGCATTATCTTTTCTTGCCATCCATCTAAGGTACATGTTAATACGCTTAGCTGCCGAACCGGCTAATGGATCTGATACATGCTTTTGTGTACGGTTTTGATGCTCTATTTCAAAAAATACTTTTTTGAATTCATGTATTGCCTTTTGCATGCCTTCGGGTTGCTGATGTTTAGCAAATACAGCCTCAAGTCCCCCGTGGTTATTATAAATATGTTTGAGCGCTTTAATGAAAGTAGAAAAGTCCAATCCGTTAAATGTTCTGTGAACGAAATTTTCTAAATTTTCCAAATGATGATCTTTATGATTTATTATGAAATCATAAGGGCTATTGCCCATCAAATCCACCATTTTTTTAGCATTAGTTATAATCATCTTTCTATTGCCCCAGGCAATAGTCGCTGCAAGAAATCCTGCTATTTCTATATCTTCCTTTTGAGTAAAGAGATGGGGAATTTGTATAGGGTCACTCTCTATAAAGTCGGGCTTATTATATTGTAGTACTTTTTCGTTAAGAAACGAACGTAATTCATCAGCATTCATATCCATGCTGCAAAAGTAGCGCATACCTGTAAAGTTTCAAAATAATGAAATTTGGGTGCTATTTATAATGTTATTGAATCTACCGTTCTGACAATCTGACCATCACTCATTATAAGTTTTCTGTCGGCCATATCAGCAAGCTCATCATTATGGGTTACAATAACAAAAGTTTGTCCCATTTCATCACGAAGCTTGAAAAATAACTGGTGCAGGTTTTCTGCGGAAGCGGTATCAAGATTTCCGGAAGGTTCATCTGCAAAAATAACAGCCGGTTTATTTATAAGCGCTCTTGCCACAGCTACACGTTGTTGTTCACCACCTGAAAGTTCTCCCGGTTTGTGGTCTATACGGTGTGATAGCCCTAAATATTCAAGCAGCTTTTTGGCTTCGGTCTCAGTTTCAGTTTTAGGCATGCCGGCAATATAAGCGGGAATACAAACATTTTCCAAAGCAGTAAATTCTGGTAATAGCTGGTGAAACTGAAAAATAAATCCAAGCTGAAGATTTCGAAATTTTGAAAGCGCTTTGTCTTTCATTTTTAAAACATCTTCGTTATTAATGACAAGTGAAGTATCGTTCTGTTTGTTTGGCTTGTCCAGCGTACCCAGTATTTGGAGCAGCGTGGTTTTTCCTGCTCCTGATGCTCCTACAATAGAAACTATTTCACCTTTTTTTATATGCAGGTCAACACCCTTTAAAACATGGAGCTGATCATAATATTTCTGAATATTCTTTGCCTGTATCATTAATATGCCGTTTCCCACAAAGAAACAAACATTTTAAAAAATAATAAATCTTTTGGCATAATATTTCGTATGTATAAGTATAAACTTTAATTAAGAGCTATAAAAACATCTTATATAAATTAATTTATAAAAAATATAATATGAAAAAGGCATTAACATTAGCATTGGCGGTTGTTTCGTTATCTTGCCAGTCTAAAGCAAGTCCTGAAAAGGCAATTGTGAAATCTAACAAAGGAGAAATTAAAATGGATGACAAAAAATTTGAAACTGCCATTTTTGCAGGCGGTTGTTTTTGGTGTACTGAAGCGTTTTTTACAGATTTAAAAGGAGTAGAAAAAGTGGTATCCGGCTATATAGGCGGTAAGACTGAAAACCCTACTTATAAAGAGGTTTGCAGTGGATATACAGGTCATGCTGAAGCTATAAAAATTACTTTTAATCCGGACGAAGTAGCCTATGAAGATTTACTGGAAATATTTTTTGCTACTCATGATCCAACAACTTTAAACAGACAAGGGGCAGATGTGGGAACACAATATAGAAGTGAAATATTTTACACTACTGATGCGCAAAAAGATACTGCTGAAAATTTTATAAAATTACTTACAGATCAGCATATTTATGATAAAAAGATAGTAACAAAGGTAACAAAGGCTCCTGTGTTTTATCCTGCGGAAGATTATCATCAGGATTATTATGCACAAAACTCTAATCAGCCATACTGTTCAGCTGTAATTACGCCTAAGCTTGAAAAGCTTAAAAAGAATTATAAATCAAAATTAAAACAATAATTTTTGCAAACAAAAGCTCTCATTTATGAGGGCTTTTCTGTTTTAAAGAGAAAACCTAATCCTAAAGATTTGAGCATTTTTTTTTCAAACCGCCAAAAGAATTTGAATTGTCCGAAAAGGAATCCAATTGATACTAAAAGTATCTGATAAACAGGGAAAATGAGAATTATATATAAAGGATAATAAAACCAGGGTGAAACCGATTGCTTAGTAATACCTATCCATGCTAATATTGGTTTTGACAGATAGGCAGATGTGGAGCCTGTAATAGCAAACACAATAAATATAACAACAAACTGAAAGTTGCTGGTTATGCCCCAGCGTTGTTTAAGATTTCCCATTCCGGTTAATAAAGTAGCACAAATATATTGGTTTTACTATTGCAGCGCAATCTTTTAACTTCTTTATTTAAAATTATTCCAAATTATAAAACTGGTTCATTTTAGCCAAAAAGATCTAGAACTGAGGAACTATACCTCCGAACTTCTGTCGGTTAGTTACCTGAAAGTAAACAAGGTAATTATAAAGTAAGTAATTTACTTCATAACCATAATCAATTCTGGGGCTGTAATCAATTGTCATTTGATACATATCACCAAATCGTTGAGGGCTCATTACGCGTGTATTCCATTCCATTACCCAAAGTCTGTTTTTATTTTCAAGATAGGGTTGATTGTAATAACCTCTCGGCCGGGCACGTGATACCAGCCAGCTATTAAATCCTGGATCTATAATTATAATTTCATATTCAAGTGAATCATTTGCAATACGTACGGTGTCATTTACTGCAAGTAACTTGTTATTATCTTGATTATTGTTAGGTAGAGAAGAGGCCCTGCCACAGCCAACAATGATACATAACATTGCTGCGATTATTATAATATATGTCTTCATACACTTTTTGCTTATAAATTTAAACAATAAAAGGCGCCCGACAAATAATGTGAGCGCCTTTATATGTATAAATACCTATTAATTAAGCTGTTGCTGTAGGTTTAGTGCCTGTTATAGCTTTTTGGGCAGTAGTTTCGTTATGAGATTTCATTTTATCTGCAATTTCACCACCTTTTTCTACTACTTCATCGAATTTTTTGCGTGCAGATTCCTTAATGTTTGAGTATTTATCTGCAATATCACTACCAAATTCTTCTGCCTTACTAATAATACCGTCTAAATGGCCTCTTCTTTTAAGAATAATTCCTACTACTGCTAAGGCTGCAACTCCTGCTGCAACTCCTAAAATTACTTTTTTGTTACTCATAGCTTTTACTTTTTAATGATTTAATTATTGATTAATTTTAATCGTTTTTTATTTCATTACTAAGTTAATCATTGATAAACAGAAGGTTTACTAAGGTTCTCTTAAAGTTTTATGATTTAACTTTTAATTAATTATAAAGGAGAGAAGAGGGAGTAATTTGTTAAAAATAGTATGGGTAATAAGAAGCATAAACAGCTGAAGCACCTTATGGGAGAGGTGCAGGTATTTTAAGAATTTAACAGGCAATTAAACAAATAATGGATATTCATCTTCATCATGCATATCAAATTCACCTTCTTCATCTAATTCTGCTTCGGTAATATATCCGAAGATTTTTACTAAACCGAATCCGGCCATAGCTGCTAATAAAAATTTAAAGAGTTTCATGTCGTCCTTACTTTTAAAATTAATGTTTTTTTTCATGGCTTTTAAATTATCAATTGTTTTGTAGGCTGAATTTACGAATAACCACATTTCTGCCAGGGTTATTTAGCAAAATTTTAATAAATAAAAGCTTCTTTTGAAATGAAAAGGAGATTTCTTGTAATGAAATTTTGAAGGCTTTTATTGAAACAAAAATTTATAATAGAAGTATGAAATTTTATATAATCCTTATTAAAATTAATACAATCATTAAATGTGCCTGACCATAATTATTTTATCCGCCGGATTATCTTCTTCAAAAAAGTTCTTGATAATACCACATTGTTCAAATCCGAATTTTTCATAAAGTTTTCGTCCGGCTGTATTTGTACTGTATACTTCCAGCCATATAATACTTAACTGTGACTTGTTTATTGCCCATTTCATAGCACTTTCTAATAATAAACTGCCTATTTGTTTGTTCTGCCATTCATAAGCTATGCCCATACCAATCATTCCGGTATGAAAAAGTTTTTTACGCTGGTTGCCTGTAAGATCTAAATTTCCAATAAGTCTGTCGTTATATTCAGCTAACAATAAAAGGCTGTTATATTCAGTAATAAATTTCTGTATCCATTCTTTTTCCATTTGTACATTGTTTTTGTATTCACACTCATACAACGGAATACTTGTAGTATTTTTTAAATATCCCTTTTTTAATTCAATAAGAGATTTTGCGTCATCTTCAGTCGCCTCTCTGATAATAATCTCTTTACCGTCTTTTGTAAAATGTGTTACAGGCTGTATTTTCATTTTTAAGGCAGTTTAAATTCAGGATTATAAATTAGTCCGATAATATTATCCCAGGGATCTTTTACTGAAGCTACCATTATTTCACCTCCTACATTTTGAGGCATCTCATGTGGCGTAGCACCAAGATTAAGAAACCTCTCATATTCAGTATTTATATTTTCTACACCCCAGTAAGTTACAACGTTATCTCCTTTGACAGAATCATCAGGCTGTAAACCAAGTTCATAACCTGCAACATTAAAACCTACATAAAAAGGTTCATCAAAATAAGGTTCTGTATTAAAAGCTCTGGCATACCATTCCTTTGCTTTTTTAATGTCATTAACTTTGTAGCCAACAGTTCTTAGTCCCAGTATTGTTTTCATGCTTAAGGGTTTATGTTTGTATATTACAAAAGTAGTTAAGATAATTAAGGCAAAAACAAAAAAGGTGTCATTTTAAACCCCAAACAATTTACTATATTTGTCACTTTGTAAAGAAACAAACTGAAACAAATCTATGAAACTATTAGAAGGAAAAACGGCTATTATTACCGGTGCGAGCAGAGGTATAGGCCGTGGCATTGCTGTTGTTTTTGCTAAACATGGTGCCAATGTTGCTTTTACTTACAGCGCTTCTGCAGAGGCTGCAAAATCGCTTGAGAATGAGCTAAAAGAATATGGTGTACAGGCTAAAGGTTACCAGTCTGACGCTGCCAATTTTAATGAAGCTCAAAAGCTTGTAGATGATGTTCTTGCTGCCTTTGGAACAATTGATATCCTTATCAATAATGCAGGAATTACCAAAGACAATCTTTTAATGCGTATTTCTGAAGAAGATTTCGATAAAGTAATCGAAGTAAATCTTAAATCAGTTTTCAATATGACAAAAGCTGTTCAGCGTCCAATGCTTAAACAGCGTTCAGGCTCAATTATAAATATGAGTTCTGTAGTAGGAGTTAAAGGAAATGCAGGACAGTCTAACTATGCTGCATCTAAAGCCGGAGTTCTTGGTTTTACTAAATCAATAGCTTTGGAATTAGGTTCAAGAAATATCCGCTGCAATGCTATAGCTCCTGGTTTCATTGAAACTGAAATGACAGCTAAGCTACCTGAAGATGTTGTAAAAGGATGGGCGGAAAATATTCCTCTAAAGAGAGGCGGTACTACAGAAGACGTGGCTAATGCCTGTCTTTTCCTGGCATCAGACATGTCTGCCTATGTAACAGGCCAGACACTTAATGTGGATGGAGGTATGCTCACTTAATCCAGGAAATAATATAATAATTATAAATACCCGATAATTTAAAATGACTGCATCTACAATTTTATTGTTAGTATTATCTGCATTTGCAGCGTTAGGGTTATCTTATTATCAATATTTATTTAAAGCCAAAAAGAAGGGCAGGTTATTCTTCTTTTTGGCTTTTCTTCGTTTTATCACTTTGTTTTCTATTTTTTTGTTGCTTATTAATCCTGTAATTACAACAAAAGATTTAGATACAGTTAAAACACCACTTCCTGTTGTTGTAGATAATTCACAATCAATAAGAGAATTAGGAGTCGATAAAATAGCTACAGAACTTTCTGAAAAAATATCTTCAAATAAAGAGCTTAAAGATAAATATGAAGTTCAGCTGTATAGTTTTTCTGATGGTTTTGAAAGCGCTAGAACTTTAGAATTTAAAGGTAAACAAACTCATATCGATCAGGTTGCCCAAAATCTTAAACAATTATACAGAAATACTAATTACCCTGTTGTATTGATTACTGATGGCAATCAGACTATAGGTAACGACTATGTTTACAGTTTCCGTGAAAATACTTCGGTATATCCGATTATATTGGGTGATACAACAACATTTACAGATCTCCGGGTAAATCAGGTAAATGTAAATAAGTATGCCTTCTTAAAAAACAAATTTCCGGTAGAAGTTTTTCTACAATATAGCGGAAATAAAAATGTAAATGGAGTATTTAATATCATGCAGGGGAATACTGTACTGCATAAGCAAAACATTAATTTTTCTAAAGATAAAAAGGCGGCATCTGTTTCTGTTCTGCTAAACGCAGATAAGGTAGGAGTACAAACTTACAGGGCTGTAATAACTTCTTCTGAAGCTGAGAAAAATAAATATAACAATTTAAAAAACTTTGCAGTAGAAATTATAGATCAGCGTTCTGAAGTTGCCCTTATTTCTTCAATAAACCATCCTGACCTTGGGGCTATTAAGCGTGCTATAGAAACAAATCAACAACGTAAGGTTACTATACTTAAACCCAATGAAGTTAAAAACCTTCAGGACTATAACGTGTTGATTTTGTACCAGCCGGACAGTTCATTTAAATCACTGCTTGAGAAAAATAAAAATGCAGGATTAAATACTTTAACTATAACAGGGCTAAGCACTGATTTTAATGTATTAAACCAAACTCAAAATATTTTAAACTTTAAGATGACATCTCAGAAAGAGGATTATCTTGCAGATTTCGAATCAGGGTTTAACTCTTTCGCTATAGATAATATTGGTTTTGAGCAATTTCCACCATTACAAAATCCATTTGGTACTATTACTGTAAAAACAAATATAAATACACTTCTTCAGGCACGTATAAGAAATGTAAAAATAGATAGTCCTTTATTATTTTTCACCGAAAATGGAGCAACTCGTGAAGCATACATCCTGGGTGAGAATATTTGGAAATGGAGAATGGAAAGTAATCTTAACAATAAATCATTTGAACAATTTGATGTGTTTATTGATAAGATCATACAATATCTTGCATCAAATTCGAAGCGTAAATCACTTGTTGTCAATCATGAAAGTTTTTATAATTCAGGAGAGGTAATTCCCATTACTGCACAATATTTTAATAAGAATTATGAATTTGATGAAAATGCCAGGCTGACAATCCAATTAAAAAATAAAAAGACAAATTCATTAAAGACTTATGATTTCTTAAAGGGTAATGGAGAATATAAGGTTAATCTCGATGGACTTGAACCGGGAGTATATTCTATTGTAGTCAATGAAAACGCCTCTAAAACAAGCTATACAGGTTCGTTTGAGGTTTTAGATTTTGAAATAGAAAAACAATTTGTTAATCCTGATATGAAACGCTTACAGCAAGTTGCTACTAATACAAATGGTGCAGTTTACTACGCAGATAATACAGATAAACTTATTGATACTCTCCTTAAAAATGAAGATTACAAAGCTGTTCAAAAAGAGATTACAAAGAAATCGCCTTTAATCGACTGGATGTGGCTTCTTATAATCTTATCTATATCGCTTGCTTTTGAGTGGTTTACAAGAAAATACAACGGCTTACTTTAATCTATCCTTAAATTTTTTATAAATAATAGTTTAAAGGCCTAATAGTCTTTAAATTTGATGTAATTCAAAAAATAAATTGTATGAAAAAAATACTGTATTCTTTTAGTGTTATTTTAATTATGGTAACTATGTCCGGTTGCAAAACATCACAAACAGCAATATCTAAAGAAGCTATAACTGCCTCAGCCTGGCAATTAACAAATATTATGGGCAAAGAAATTACAGCTTCTGATGATGCTAAAGGAGTGCCTGACGCTACTTTTACAACAGAGAACAGAATTAGCGGTAATGGCGGATGTAATAGCTATAGTGGCCCCTATACACTGGATGAAAAGGGTAATCTGAGTTTTGGAATGATGATTTCTACCAAAATGTTTTGTCCCGGGAATGGAGAAGGTGAATATATGAAAGCTTTGGGAGAGGTAAACAAAGCAAAAATTTCAAACAATAAACTTATTTTATTGAATGGTGATAAAGAACTTTTGGTTTTTATGCCCAAAAAAGGAGAGTAATGATTACAAAACCGGTATTGGATTTTTTAGTACAGCTTGATAAAAACAATAATAGAGAATGTTTGCTGATAATAAAGAAGAGTTTAGGACTATAGAAAGCATCACTAAAAATTTTTTTAATGAGATTGGTACTGATCTTCAAAAACAGGATTCAATAGAAAATATCCAGATTTACAGAATTTATAGAGATATCCGTTTTTCAAAAGATAAATCCCCTTATAAAAAATATTTAAGCGCATGGTATTCCCGTACAAAACCTTTTTATAGAGGAAGCTATTATTTGCATATAGAACCCGGCAACAGCTTTGTAGAAGGAGGTTTTTGGCAGCCTAACCCGGATGATCTGAAGCGCATTCGTAAAGAATTTGAACTTGATGATAGTGAGATACGATCTATCATAAACGCTTCTGATTTTAAAAAATACTTTGGAGATATTAAGGGTGAAGAATTAAAGACCGCTCCTAAAGATTTTGATAAAAACCATAAAGCGATAGATCTTATACGTAAAAAACAGTTTTTAATAGTGAGAAGGTTCTCAGATAAACAAGTACTTGATAAAAGTTTTAAAGATGAAATACTTGCAACTTTTGTGGCTATGCGTCCGTACTTTGATTATATGAGCGATGTGCTCACTACGAATTTAAATGGAGAAAGCATTATAGAATAAAGAGGTTTACACACCTCTTTATTTATTCTGTTTTAATCATAAGCTGAACCTGATCTTTTAATCTTTCTATAAGCAGGTTCATCATACGTTTATTAAGATTTGATGAGTTTTGAATGTACTCCCTGAATTCCTCAATTGTAAAAAAGGCAATTACCATCCCTTTTAACGCATTTCTAAACTTTATATCTTTATGTACTGCATTGTCTATAAAATTTAATTTCTTATCAATATTAAAAGAATAAAAATCGCTTTTTGATTTGTTTACATAATTAATGAATGACTCTACAAACAAATCATTCTGAAGCTTTAATATGGGGCGTATTGTTTTGTTTTGAAAGGTTTCTTCCTGAGAGGATTGAGGGTGGATTTCTCCTAATGCTTCACCACGGATGGAAAGTATTTTTGGGTCGCGTTGGTTCATGTTTTTATTTTAAAGATAAGAAAAAACCCTGTAAGAAAACAGGGTTTTTAAAGTAAAATATTTTAGAATCTGAAACGGACACCAAGTGCAATATCCGGTCCGAAATTATTTTCACGGAAATCATCATCTCCAAAATAAAGTTCAGGTCTGAAATCTAATGATAATTGTAAAGGAAAATCAAAATTATATTCTATACCTATATCACCGGCAGCAAAAAGAAAAGTTCCGCTATCATCATCTCCATGATAATAGTTAGGTACACGATCGTTAAAATCCCATGTTCCTACACCACCACCAACACCTGCATACCAGTTAAATCCACCTTCAATATTCCATACCCATTGATATAAGGCAGCAATTTTTACAGCATCATAATAGTCAGAATCACGCCATCCTAAGTCAAGTTCTAATCTGTTGTCTGTACTTAGTCTGCGCTGGTAAGATACTTCTCCTCCAAAGCCATCATTGTCTCCTAAACGAAGACCTATAGCATTTTTTTCCTGTGCCTGCGAGCTAAATGCTAAACCTATTAGCAAGAAAGCTGATAACAATACTTTTTTCATAAATGATTTATTAGGTTATTTGCTTTCAAAATTAACATCTCTCTTTGGTAAGGATAATTGAACGTTAATTTTTTAACAGTTATCATTATGTTAAAGAAATTATTCTACGCTGTAGTCAACCAGTATTTCTTCCTGGTGTTCTGTTCCTGATTGTGGTATAGGTAATTCAATATTAGGCAATTGTGCCAGATTATAGAATAGGTCTGTAATTGTTTTTACTGCACCGATACCCTGGGCATAATATTGTGTTGAAACAACTACATTTTGCTGCGGCATTAAAGGATAAGTGAATGGAATGGGGATTTCGGGCAATTGAACAGTAACATCAATTCCCAGATTAAGAGTAATTTCAACTGGTTTTACAATATTGTATTGGTTGTTGCCTGAAATAAAGTTTTCTATAGAAGGTTTTGAAGTAGAAGTCAGATTGTAATTTAAAGTTAGCGTATATCCTTCTATTTCCTGATTTATAGTCCCGGAAATTGTTGCAAGCTGAGTATTGTCTGAGGCATTTTCATCAAAAATCACAAAGTCATTTACAGAAAGATTAAAAGGTAAATCCTGAGAAAAGTTTAATCCGGCAGACCCTGAAAGATAAATTTTACCATCAGCCTGCCTGATACCATTATTATTAAGAGCATTAGACAGAAAACCGTAAGGTAATTGTTTCGTTTTTAATTTTTGATATACCAAGTTGTTAATAATAGTATCATTTGACATATACAAAGAATCTCTGCCGCTTAAAATATTACTTTGTACATCATATACCCAGTAATTTCCTTGTGTTGTCGGTATAAAAGAACCCGTAGAAGTATTATTATCTCCATTACTGTCATCACTGGAACAGGAAATAATTAAAAGGCTAAAAATTAATAATAAATAATTGTTTTTCATGTTAGTTAGGATTTTGCGCTAATCTAACAATTTTAAATCAAACTTATTTATTTGTAAACAGCATTGTAGTAACAAGCTGTTCACTTAGTTTTGTTTCAAGCTCAAAATAATCGTCTTCAACTACAGTGTTTATTTCTTCATGCCTGTAAAGCTTCCATTTCTTTTTATTGTATTCTAAAGCCGTAAGATTTTCTATCCAGTCGCCAGAATTAAGATACATAACACTACCTTTTTTATTTTCCCTGGTAGTTATTATAGGTTCATGTATATGCCCGCAAATTACATAATCATAATTGTTTTCTATAGCAAGGTCTGAAGCGGTTTCTTCAAAGTCAGAGATAAATTTAACTGCTTTTTTTACGCTTGATTTTATTTTTTTAGATAATGAGTACGGTTCTTTGCCCATTTTTTTAAGTAACCAGTTTACAAATCTGTTAAGGAGTATTAGGTAATCATAGCCAATTCCGCCTAACTTCGCTATCCATTTAGCATGGTGTACAGAACTATCAAAAACATCGCCATGAAAAAACCACGCTTTTTTGCCATCTAATTCTAACAATACTTTATCTACTATAGAAAAATTCCCCATAGAGGTACCGCTGAATTTACGCAGCATTTCATCGTGATTTCCTGTTATGTAGTAAACCTTAGTCCCTTTTGAAGCAAAATCAAGTAATTTCTTAACTACTTTTAAATGTGATTTAGGAAAATAAGATTTTCTGAACTGCCATATATCAATAATATCACCGTTAAGTATAAGAGTTTTGGGCTTGATGGAAGACAGATAGTTAAGGACTTCCTTAGCATGGCAGCCATATGTCCCTAAATGTATATCTGATAAGACTACAAGATCAACATTCCTTTTTTTCATCAGAGTGTTTTTTCTTCTGCAAATTAAGAGCTTATATATAAACGTATGTTTATGACAATGTTATTAAAATGATTCTGTTGAGTAGATTGTTTTAATATGTTTTATTTCCTTAATATAAAGGAACATCTTACTTTTGTTAAAAACACTCTCGATGGCAGGAAATACATTTGGAAAAATATTCAGACTCACAACCTTTGGCGAATCACACGGAACAGCCATAGGTGGAGTGATAGATGGTTGCCCTCCGGGTATAACCCTAGATATGGAAGCTATACAGACAGAGCTTGACAGAAGAAGGCCTGGGCAGTCTGCTATTGTTACGCAGAGAAAAGAATCTGACAAGGTTGAATTTCTTTCAGGTATTTTTGAAGGTGTTACAACAGGAACTCCGATAGGCTTTACAGTTCCGAACACTAATCAGAAATCGGATGATTATTCTCATATAAAAGACACCTACAGGCCCTCCCATGCAGATTACACATATGATAAAAAATATGGTATTAGGGATTACAGGGGCGGTGGCAGGAGTTCTGCAAGGGAAACTATAAGCAGGGTAGTGGGAGGAGCCATAGCAAAACAAGTAATTCCTGACATTAGCATTAATGCTTTTGTGTCTTCAGTTGGAGAAATATTTATAGATAAGCCTTATCAGGCGTTAGATTTTTCATTAATCGAAACTAATGACGTTCGCTGCCCGGATCCTGCAACTGCAAAAAAAATGGAAGAGTATATAAAACAGATTCGTAAGGAAGGTGATACGGTAGGAGGAACTATAACCTGCGTAATTAAAAATGTGCCTGTTGGTTTAGGTGAACCTGTGTTTGATAAATTGCATGCAGAACTTGGTAAGGCAATGCTTTCTATTAACGCTGTAAAAGGATTTGAGTATGGCAGTGGATTTTGTGGTGCCAAAATGAGAGGAAGTGAACATAACGATTTATTTAATCCTGATGGTTCAACAAAATCTAATCTTTCCGGCGGAATACAAGGCGGAATAAGCAACGGAATGGATATTTATTTCAGAGTCGCATTTAAGCCGGTGGCTACTATTATGCAAAAACAACTGACTATAGATAATAAAGGTCATATTGTAGAAATGCAGGGAAAAGGAAGACATGACCCTTGCGTAGTACCAAGAGCTGTACCAATAGTTGAAGCAATGGCTGCATTAGTAATTGCTGATCTATATTTACTTAGTGATATTTGAATTTAGTTGAAAGCTTAATTTTCAATAACTTAATATAGTGTAATAAAGAAAAAAATATCTTTTTTGTAAATTTTGTAGGTTTTGTTTGTTTATAATCTGAAAACTTTTCCTATTTTTGGAAAAAATTAAAAACTATTTATCATCATGAAAAAACAATTACTTGCCGGAGCCTTTGTATTGGCTTCTTTTTTCGCCGCACAGGCACAAACAATTTTTAGTGTAGACTTTAGCGTTGCTGATGAGGCTACTTTAGGAGATTGGTATTTAATAGACGCAGATGGAGATACTGATAATTGGGGCGTTCAGACAACTGCTGTTGATGCATCTACTGCATATGGTTTTGATGGAGGATTTGCTTTTTCTGCGTCCTATAGTGATGATGCTGGTGCACTTACTCCTGATAACATGTTTGTAACTCAAGCTTTTGAAGTACCTGCTGAAGGCGCTACTGTATCTTTCAAAGTTGGTGGTCTTAATGACGAGTATTTCGCTGAGCATTATGCTGTGTATGTTGTAACGGATGAATTTTTCTCTGCAGAAGGAAATACAATAGCAGATTTAATAAATGGTTTAGGAGAAGCAAAGATTGAAGAAACTTTGGCTGGACCTAATGCCGTATCTAAAAACTTCGTTATTTCTGATAATGTTGGTGAGTCTGTAAGAGTTGTTTTTAGGCATTATCAATCTACTGATGAATTATATTTAGTACTTGATGATGTTGAAGTGACGACTGGTAACACTGCCGGTGTTAATGATAACACTATCGCTAACCTTTCTGTATTCCCTAACCCAGTTAATAATGGTTTAGTAAATATTACTGCTGACACTCTTGTTAATAACATCACTATTGTTGACCTTAACGGTCGTACAGTTAAAGCTGTAAAATTCAACGGTGTTTCTGAAGCTCAGGTAAATGTATCTGATCTTGCTTCTGGAGTTTATATGATGACTATTGCTTCAGATAAAGGTACTACAACTAAAAAAATCGTAAAAAACTAATTAGTTTTTAAGATATTATAACTAAGGCAGACCATTATGGTCTGCTTTTTTTTTGTTAAAGTAAATCGGATTGGTATTTTTTATTACTAGCTTTGAGTAAATGCAAACCTAAAAAATACAAATCATGAAAAAAAATCTACTTTTAGGAGCTTTCTTTTTAGGTTCCTTTTTAACGGTTAAAGCTCAATCTTCTTGTGATACTGCTTTAGAAATTTCAATTGGCACAACAACTGTAGGGGATATTACAGGTTCTTATACCGACAATTGTTTTGCTCCCGATTCTGCAGATGCTGCAAACTGGTACTACTTTTCTGCAACAGAAAATGGTGCGGTTAGGATAAACACCGATCTTGCTGCAAATGATGGTGAAACATATAGTGATGATACCAGGGTTTCGGTGTATACCGGAACTTGTGATGAACTTACTTGTTGGATGTTTTCTGATGACGTAGATTTTGAAACAGGAAACTATCTTACAAATTTTGAATTTCAGGTTTTAGCAGGAGAGACATATTATATTGCTTTTGATAATAACTGGAATGATTTAGGCTTTCAGGTTGAAGTGAGTTTTACTGCTCTTAGCTGTTTTCCTGTTACTGGCGGATTCGCTTTTGTGGGCACACCAACATCTACTGAAGTTACTATAGAATGGAATCCTGCAATAAATTCACCTCAAGGTTATGAAATATTATGGGGTGAATCTGCTTTTGATCCTGAAACAGAAGGAACGTTAATACAAGATCTTACTGCTCCACAAGTTACATTATCACCATTAACAGGCAATACTGATTATGCATTTTATGTTAGAACTGTATGTGATGAAGATAATTATAGTGAATGGATAGGCCCTATTAATTTTACTTCTCCGGTAGCTCCTGCATCTATACCATATGCCTTTGGGTTTGAAGACGAAACAGGCGATGGATGGTCATTATTCAATGCGGCTAGCGGCAGTCCATGGTCGGTGGAAGG
The DNA here is from genome assembly GCF_024054175.1 of Flavobacterium sp. NRK1. Lineage (GTDB taxonomy): Bacteria > Bacteroidota > Bacteroidia > Flavobacteriales > Flavobacteriaceae > Flavobacterium. Next base: position 3,212,339 of record NZ_JAMXLA010000001.1, on the reverse strand, counting down.
AAGTGATGAATTTGTGAATGCTTATGAAGGTGACTTTTATGCTACTGCAGGTGCGTATGATGCGGCATCTGACGCATGGTTGTTTTCAAGAGGATTAAACCTTTCAGGAGGGACAAATTACAATGTGAGTTATTATCTTAAAAAGTTTGCTTTAGAAGGCGCGGGAAATGTTAACAATTTAACCGTTACTATTGGAACTGAAGCTACTGTAGAAGGACAAAGCACCGTCATTGCGACATTAAATGACTATTCAGAAGAACAATATGTTATGCAATCTCATACTTTTGATGTACCTGAAACCGGAGTTTATTATATTGCTTTTAATTATACAGCTCCGGCGCATATTGAAACTAATTATGGTGTACTTGCCCTCGATAATTTCAGTGTGGATGTTTCAGCAGGACTTAACGAAGAATTAATTTCAAAATTGAAAGTTTCTCCAAATCCTACCGATGGTGTTTTGAATATTAATAATTCAGAAAACATTTTGATCGATACTATAGCTGTTACTGATCTAAATGGACGCACTGTAAAATCATTTACTTTAGATGGTGTTTCTAATGCAGAAATCAATATCTCAGACCTTGCTTCAGGAGTTTACATGATGACTATATCTTCCGATAATGGTAAGGTAATTAAGAAAGTTATAAAAAATTAAGACATATATTTTTAAAAAAAAGCCCCTTTATGGGGCTTTTCTTATTTATAGATTTATAAAAACTTCGATTTAATTTCAGGAGTAGGAATCATGCACGCATCCTTTTTACCGTACCATTTATAACGATTTTTGGCTACGTAATCATAAATTTTATTAGAAATCCAGTTAGGGAATATCGAAAATACAGATAGTAAAGTATATATTCCTCCCAGTTTACCGGCAATTTTTAAAGCAGCTTCGGCTTTGTAATAATAAGCATGTCCCTGTTCATATAAAATAATTGAGTCTGTTTTTGAAGTATCAACACCAATATGCTTAATAATTTCCTGGCCTAATTCTGATTGTAAAGCAACAAAACGGAAAACATCTTCTTTATCATGTTTGATAATATATTGTACAGTAGCATCACATAAATTGCAGACACCGTCAAATAATATTATTTTTTTATCTTTTGGTAGGTTTTCCATTTTAAGTTTATTTCTTTTTAGCTTCTACTAGCTCGAGAGATTCAATATCAACTTTAGAAGTGAAAAGGCCATAATTTACAGTGGCTTTCTTTTTTTCAATTGCATCAAGAGTACCTACAGCTTTACCATCGATCATTCTCACCCTGTCACCAATTTTAAGTGGTATTTTAGGTTTTTCAGCTTCCAGTTTTAATGCTTTAAGTTTTTTCTCTTTCTTCTCTTTGCGAATTTCTTCAACTTTTTCTTTTACTTCTGCAATTATCTGTTTTTGCTGAACTTCTTTTTCCTTTTTTTCTTTTGGTGTTGCCTTTTTACGTTTAGAATTTTCTATTTCAACCATTTTAAGGAATTCCCCTATAAGCTCTTTTTTGTTTTTATTACTAAAATATTTTTCGCTTATATCATCAAGTTTTTGTCCCATATAAATTAGGCGTTGGTTTGCATCATATAATTCCTGGTAACTTTCCAGCTTTTGTTGAATTTTTGTATTGATGCTTTCCATTTTTTTGCCTTCTTCACGAGCTTTACTTTCTTCTTCTTTAAGGTTTTGCGAAGTTTTTTCAAGTTTAGAACGTTCTTTCTGTAATGTTGCAATAGTTTTATCAAAGCGAACTTTACTTCCTTCAATTTTCTTTTTAGCTCTGTTTATCAATCCATAAGGGATACCATTTTTTTGGGCCACTTCAAATGTAAATGAACTACCTGCCTGCCCTAATATAAGTTTATACATTGGTTCGAGTGACTTTTCATCAAAAAGCATATTTGCATTAGTTGCATAGGGGAGCTCGTTGGCTAATATTTTAAGATTAGTATAATGTGTTGTAATAATACCAAAAGCTTCCCTGTGATAAAATTCTTCAAGAAAAGTTTCAGCCAAAGCACCTCCTAATTCAGGATCGGAGCCCGTACCAAATTCATCAATTAAAAACAAAGTTTTCTGATTGCATTTCTTCAGAAAATAGTTCATATTTTTAAGTCGGTAACTATAAGTACTTAAATGATTTTCAATTGATTGATTATCTCCAATATCAGTCATTATGCGATCAAATAAAAACGTTTCACTACGTTCATGTACAGGAATAAGCAACCCACTTTCAAGCATTAGCTGTAAAAGGCCTATTGTCTTTAATGTTATACTTTTACCGCCGGCATTAGGGCCGGAAATTACTATAATTCTGTTATCCTGAGTTAGCTCTATAGTTTGGGGATAAGTAGTTTCTCCTTTCCTTTTATTGTTAACATATAAAATAGGATGAAAAGCCTCTCTGAAATATAGACGCTTTTCTTCAGTTATATTAGGCAAAAGCCCGTTTATCCTTTTTGCATATTTTGCTTTAGCCGCCACAACATCTATATCACTTAAAAATTCCTGATAATCATTTAAAAGAGATACATAAGGGCGTATTATGTTGCTCAATTGAAGTAAAATACGTTTTATTTCTTCTTTTTCCTCATACTCAAAATTATTGAGCTCACGAGAATAATTTAATGTTGCTTCAGGCTCTATGTAGGTAATACTTCCTGTTTTAGAGCTTCCTAATATTGAACCTTTCACTTTACGTCTGTACATAGCCAGTACAGCAAGAACCCTTCTGTTTTCAACAACACTTTCCTTAATATCATCAAGATAACCTAAGCCGTTATACTGACTTAATGCTGAAGCAAAGCTTTGATTAATTTTAGTTTTTACCAAATTCATCTCCCTTCTGATGTTTTGCAAATCAGGAGAAGCATCATCTTTTATTTCGCCATATTTATCTACTACTTTGTCAATGTTTTTAAGGATTTCCTTAGTATATTCTACTTTTGTCGCTCTGGAGTTAAGAGTAGGATAGTAGTCATCAAATTTCTCAAGAAATTTTATAAGCGTATTTACTGTTTCAGATAAAACCGCAATTTTCCTGAATGCTGAAGCTTCCAGATAGCTGTCTTCTATAGCTAAAAATTTCACCTCATTGCTTATAGGCTCAAAACTATGGTTGGGCAGGGCATTATTATTATCAAAAGAAGATACATATTCTGACGTTTGTAAAAGAGAATCCATCAATTCATCTTTACTTTTAAAAGGGATGATTTGTAAAGCTTTTTGATGACCCGGTTCTGTAGTACAGCCTGAAGCTACAGCTTCAAGAACGGTGTGGAATTCTAAATCTTTTAAAGTTTTATCTGTTATGGCGATCATTATAGTTAATAGCGATTTTTATACAAAAATACTATATATTTTGCAGGGTTGTATATACATTATATAAAGTTTAAATGAGCTTTATATCTGTATTTATATGCATTGATTATATTTGCTAAAAAGAATGTTATATGCAGGTAAATATTGAATCTTCATGGAAGGAAATGCTAAAAGATGAATTTGAAAAGCCTTATTTCAGCAGCCTGATAGATTTTGTAAAAAGTGAATATTCTCATCGTACATGTTATCCACCTGGTAAAAAAATATTTTCAGCATTTGATCATTGCCCTTTTGACAATGTTGAAGTGGTAATATTAGGACAGGATCCTTATCACGGTGAGGGGCAGGCTAACGGATTATGTTTTTCAGTGAGTGATGGCATCCCAATGCCCCCGTCACTTCAAAATATTTTTCGCGAAATACAAACTGATCTTGGCAAACCATTTCCTCAAACAGGTAATCTTGAACGTTGGGCAAATCAGGGAGTATTGCTTTTAAATGCTGTACTTACAGTTAGAAAAGGTGAAGCGAATAGTCATCAGGGTAAAGGGTGGGAAATTTTTACCGATGCAGTTATTCAAAAAATATCAGACGAAAAGAAAGATGTTGTGTTTATGCTATGGGGAGGAGCAGCAAAAAAGAAAGGAGCCAGAGTAGACAGAAACAAGCATTTAGTACTGGAATCAGGACACCCATCACCTTTAAGTGCAAATAAAGGGCATTGGTTTGGTAATAGACATTTTAGTAAAGCAAATGAATTTCTTGCTCAGAAAGGCAAAAAACAGATAGACTGGTAAATTAATTAAATGTAAGGGCTCCTAAAATTTCTTCACTCATAAATGGCCCTCCCGGGTAAGTAGCGGTATAATCAAGATTTAGCCATATCTGGCCCCGTTCATCAATATGATAATGAACCTCTTTACCGCGGCTTTCATTAGGAAAAAGCAACTCTTTAATTAAGTAATTTGCGGTTTCCAAATCTGCTTTTGTGCCCACAAGCATTTCAGGATATAAGTGTCCTCCGGTATGTATTATTCTCGGCGTTCCGCCTATGGCTCTTATACAGGCGGCCATAAGTATAGCATGGTCATCACAGTCACCCGAAAAATGCTGAAGTGATTCGCTTGCAAAGGCTATGTATTCTTTACCTTTAGGATCGTTAACATAATTCCATCGGTTTCTTATTTCTTTGAAAACAGCAAAGCACTGAATCATTAACCGTTGTTTTTTATAGCCTTTAATATCCCTAAAATATTTTGTAGTTGCCATCAAAGCAAAATTTCTCACTTTAGGGTTATCATACTCAACAGCATCAATAGTTTTAGATTTATTAGGAAATGGCAATAATTTAGATATAATTATATCTTGTGGGTTAGCATCATCTGCCATCGTATAAATCATCGACCGATAGTCTTCAAAAACGGCATTAAAGCCATAATTGCCAAAAACAGAGCCATAGAGCAAAGCCATTAGGTAAAGAAAGATACAAATTATAAGAATTGTTTTTAAAAGCCTTAGTATTAATTGAATAATTACTACAAGTACTATAAAAATGAGAATTCTGTCGATATGTAACGGCCATTCAGGATCCTTTAGATTTTGGTGAATTATGATAAAAAGTGGTATTGCAATTAATATATTAAGTACAAAAATGATAATAGATGCCCACGGCTCCTTAATTTGAAGCTTAGCTTTAAAGTTTTTTATAGTGGTCGAATCCAGTTTTATCATTATGCATTAAATAAAACACAGTGTTTTATCCTGCCGAAGTTTCAAATGCAGTTTTTTTATCTATTATATTAAGTTCAAATAATTGGTTTTGTACTTTATCAAACGTGTTTTTATCAAGTTTCTTTTGTGACCATTCGGTTATTTTCAGCCAGTCATGAATGTCTTTTTCTTTTTGCACATAACGTTCAGCCAATGTTTTTTCTATTCCGTCTGTATTTTTAAAATCAGATGTTGTTTTATTTATAACTGTAAGCATCTTTTCAATTTTTTCCAGATGCTTTTCAAGGATTTCATTACGAACAGCAATAACAAAACATGGCCACGGAGTAGGACAGTCTGCAATTCTTCTGAAAACACCTTTATCAACAATCGGTTTTGTCATAAAGCGTTCCCACATAAAATAGTCTGCTTTGTTATCAGTCAGGGCTTCAACTGCACCATCTAATGTATTTACTAATTCAAACTGAATATTTTCAGTATCCCAGCCCAGATTCTTAGCGTTTACATAGGCCATCAGGTGTGATCCTGATCCGTAACGGCTTATTGCAACTTTTCCTGTTTCAATATCCTGCAGCGTTGTATAGGGTGATTTTGCTGCTACATGTATACCCCAAATTAACGGTGACTGAACATATACCTGCACAATTGTACTATTATTACCAGCTGCAATATCTTTAATTATACCTTCGGTAAGGATAACAGCAATATCAGTACTTCCGTCGCGTAGCATCTGACATAGTTTACCTGTTCCTTCCGGTACATCTGTCCATGCAATATCTATGCCTTGTGCTTCAAATTTTTTATTTTCTATTGCTATATGCCACGGTAGGTTAAAATGTTCCGGTACTCCCGCAATTTTTAATGATGTCATGATATTATTTGATTAAAAGATAAAGGTAATAAGAGAATAAAGATTTAACAATAAAAAATCCCTGAAAACAAAACGCTTCAGGGATTTTTTATAAAAAGTAAAGGTTAGCTAACTACCAACTCTTTTTACTTTATATCCGTCTTTAGTCAGGGAATCAATTATTTTGTCTCTAAAATTTCCCTGAATTATAATTTCTCCATCTTTAGCAGAGCCTCCAACCCCACATAAAGTTTTTAATTTTTTTGCTAAATATTTAAGATCTTCATCAGTACCTTCAAACCCCTTAATTATAGTAGCCACTTTGCCTCCACGATTTTTTTTGTCAAGATGAGCTTCCAGCTTTTGCTGGTTATTAGGTAGGGTTTCCAATTGTTCTTCATTATTGTCAAACTCAAATTCTTTGTTTGTAGAAAATACAAATCCTCCCAAATCGTCCAAACTGCTTAATTTCTTTGCCATAAGATTAAAATAAGAAAATATAAAATTACAGTTTATTTCTGAATAAGGCCTAATTCTACCAGGCGTTCATATAAAAAATCCCCTGCTGTAATATCATCATATAGCTTAGGTTGTTTGTCATTAATACAATTATCAAGGCAGTCTAATTTCATTTCAGCAATAGGGTGCATAAAGAAAGGAATTGAAAATCTTGATGTACCCCATAGCTCTCTGGGTGGGTTAACAACTCTGTGTATTGTAGATTTTAGCTTGTTATTTGTATGACGGGAAAGCATGTCACCAACATTAATAACCAATTCATCATTTTCGGCAATGGCATCTATCCATTCACCGTTATGATTTTGTACCTGTAATCCGCGTCCCTGAGCTCCCATTAATAGTGTTATAAGGTTAATATCACCATGAGCTGCAGCTCTTACGGCACCTTTAGGCTGCTTTGTAATAGGAGGGTAGTGGATGGGCCTTAGAATACTATTCCCTTCCGAAACATAATTATCAAAGTAATACTCGTCAAGTTCCAGGTAAATAGCTAATGCTCTTAAAACATATATGCCTGTTTTTTCGAGCATTTTATAGGCTTGTTTTCCTGTTGCATTAAAATCAGGCAGTTCTTCTACTTCAATATTATTATGATAATGTGGATGTCCAATATATTTAGAATCATCAGCTAAATATTGACCGAAATGCCAAAACTCTTTTAAATCTGCTTCAGTGTGATCTTTAGCTTTTTCTTTACCAAAAGAAACATATCCGCGCTGACCTCCTATGCCGGGAATTTCATATTGCTTTTTAATTTCTTCAGGCAGATTGAAAAAGTTTTTAACTTCTGTATATAAGTCTTCTGTTAGTTTATCGTCAAGAAAATGCCCTTTTAATGCTACAAAGCCTATCTCTTCATAAGCCTTGCCTATTTCTTTTACAAACTTCTGTTTTCTTTCTTCATTTCCTGAAAGAAAATCGGTTAAATCAACGCTTGGGATTTTCTGCATAAAGTGTTTGCTATTATCTATTTTCAACAAAAGTAAAAAATATAATGTCCAAGCTGTTTACTAGTTATCAACAGCTGAATTTAGGATTAGGAAATTTATTTATGTAACATTAATACTTCGATCTGTTATTTTATTACTTTTGAAAGCGATTAATAATGATTATTCAAAAATCACCATGAATTTCGATAGAAAACAATTAACCAACGAACAATTACTTGATTTATATAAGAAATTAATAAAACCAAGACTGATAGAGGAGAAGATGCTGATTCTTATCCGTCAGGGTAAAGTTTCAAAATGGTTTTCAGGAATAGGGCAGGAAGCTATATCTGTGGGAGTAACTGCCGTATTAGACAAGGATGAATACATATTGCCAATGCATCGTAATTTAGGTGTGTTTACAGGGAGGGATATTCCTCTATATCGCCTTTTTTCGCAATGGCAGGGAAAAGCAAATGGTTTCACCAAAGGCCGTGACCGTTCATTTCATTTTGGTACCCAGGAATATAAAATTATTGGAATGATATCACACCTCGGCCCTCAATTAGGAGTGGCTGATGGTATAGCGCTGGCTAATAAACTTAGCAATAATAAAAATGTTACTGCTGTATTTACAGGAGAAGGAGCAACAAGTGAAGGTGATTTTCATGAAGCCTTAAACATTGCTGCCGTATGGGAATTACCTGTGTTGTTTATTGTAGAGAACAATGGTTATGGATTATCTACGCCAACTAACGAACAATACCGTTGCGAAAATATTGCTGATAAGGGTATTGGTTACGGAATGGAGTCTCATATAATTGATGGCAATAATATTCTGGAAGTATATAATAAACTTACCGATATAGTTGCTTCATTACGTGAAAACCCGAGGCCGGTATTACTTGAATTTAAAACCTTCAGAATGCGTGGGCATGAGGAAGCAAGCGGTACCAAATACGTACCGCAAGAGTTAATGGATATGTGGACTATAAAAGATCCTGTAAATAATTATAGAAATTACCTGAAAGAAGAAGGTGTGTTAAGTGATGAACTTGATGAGAATCTGCGCGCCGAACTTAAACAGGAAATAGATGAAAATTATCAAAAAGCATCAGCTGAACCTGCTATAGAAGCAGTTTTAAGCAATGAGTTAGATGATGTTTACAAACCTTATGTATTTGAGGAAGTTAAGCCTAATAGTTCTTTTGAAAATGTAAGGATGATAGATGCAATTTCACAAGGGTTAAAGCAGTCTATGGAACGTCATGATAATTTGGTTATTATGGGACAGGACATTGCCGAATATGGCGGAGCCTTTAAAATAACTGATGGCTTTGCTGCAGCTTTTGGAAAAGAGCGTGTACGTAATACACCTATATGCGAGTCGGCTATAGTTTCTGCCGGAATGGGCTTATCAATAAACGGTTACAAATCGGTGATAGAAATGCAGTTTGCAGATTTCGTATCAACAGGATTTAATCCTATTGTAAATTATCTTGCCAAAGTACATTATCGCTGGCAGGAAAATGCCGATGTAGTAGTACGTATGCCTTGCGGTGCAGGCGTACAGGCGGGGCCTTTCCATTCGCAGACAAACGAGGCCTGGTTTACAAAAACGCCAGGGTTAAAAGTGGTGTATCCTGCATTTCCTTATGACGCAAAAGGTTTGCTTGCAACAGCTATAAATGACCCTAACCCTGTTATGTTCTTTGAGCATAAGGCATTATACAGAAGTATATACCAGGATGTGCCAACAGATTATTATACTATACCTTTTGGTAAAGCTGCAATGCTTAAAGAGGGTGAAGATGTTACAATTATATCTTTTGGGGCAGGCGTACATTGGGCGCTTGAAACACTTGATAAAAATCAGAATATTAAGGCCGATCTGATTGATTTAAGAACGCTTCAGCCACTGGATACAGAAACAATATATAAGTCGGTTAGGAAAACAGGAAAAGTTATCATATTACAGGAAGATACACTTTTTGGCGGTATTGCAAGTGATATTTCTGCTATGATAATGGAAGAGTGTTTTGAATATCTTGATGCTCCCGTTAAAAGGGTAGGAAGCCTTGAAAGTGCCATCCCTTTTACTAAAGCTTTAGAAGATCAGTATTTGCCGAAACAGCGCTTTAAAACAGCTTTAAATGAATTATTAGCTTATTAGATGAGTATCTAATATAAATTATCCTAAACACCCTGCTAAAACAGGGTGTTTTTTATTATATCTACATAGATAAAATCATTGAAAAGCTACGTTTAGAGCATAACGTTTTTCTTAACTTTGACTTATGAGAACATCAAAAATATTTGTAACGGTTGATGCAGTTGTATTCAGGAAAATAAATGACAATTATGAGTTATTACTCATAAAAAGAAAAAACGATCCTTTTAAAGGTAGATGGGCATTACCTGGTGGCTTTGTGGATGAAAATGAAGATTTACTGGATGCTGTAAAACGGGAATTAACTGAAGAAACAGAATTGCAATTAACAGCATTGGAACAACTAGGTGCTTTTGGTAAACCCGGCCGTGATCCAAGACAGCATACAGTGTCTGTTGCTTATACAGGATTTGCAGATGAAAATTCAGAGGTGAATGGAGCAGATGATGCTGATGAAGCGAAATGGTTTTCGGTTAAAAACTTACCAGAACTAGCATTTGACCATGCAGATATTGTAAATTTAGCACTACAAAAACATCGTTTATGAGATTTCATACAAGAAAATGGGTAAAACCGGAAGATCTTAATCCTAACGGAACTTTATTTGGCGGTAAGCTGCTGGCCTGGATAGATGAAGAAGCCGCCCTGTATTCTATAATACAGTTGGAAAACCAAAGGGTAGTAACAAAGCACATGTCTGAAATTAATTTCATGAGTTCTGCTAAGCAGGGCGATATAGTGGAGATTGGAATTGATGTAGTGCGCTTCGGAACAACTTCTATTGTATTGCGATCTGAAGTAAGGAATAAAATGACACAGGAAAAAATTATTACCGTAGATAATATCACTATGGTAAACCTTGATAGTTTTGGACGCCCGTCTGCACACGGTAAAACTAAAATTGAATACGTTAAAGACAGAATATCTAAGCCTTAAGCATCTATATAGCCTTTTCCTGAAGGCAATTCAAATATTTCCAGATCGAAATATGCAACCGATGCTATTATATGATCAAAAATATCAGCCATAATATACTCGTGGTTAACCCATCTTTTATCAGACGTAAATACGTAGATTTCAATAGGAATTCCCTTTTCAGTAGGCTGAAGATGCCTGCACATTATAGTCATTTCTTTGTTTACACCCGGATGTGTTTCTATATAGCTATTTATATATTTACGGAAAAGCCCAAGATTAGTGAGATTTCTTCCATTTATGGAGAGTGATTTATCAGCGCCGGTCTGACTATTATACTTATCAATATCAGCCTGCCTGTGCTCAATATATGACGAAATAAGCTGAATCTTTTTCATATCGGCAATCTCATCTTTATGGACAAACCGTACAGAATTGGCTTTAATAAGAATATGCCTTTTAATACGCCTGCCTCCCGAATTTACCATTCCTCTCCAGTTTCTGAATGAATCAGATATAAGGCTGTAAGTTGGGATAGTAGTAGTGGTATTATCAAAGTTACGAACCTTAACCGTAGCAAGATTTATCTCTATAACATCTCCATCTGCGCCAAATTTTTCTATGGTTATCCAGTCACCTATACGCACAATATCATTAACTGTAACCTGTATACTTGCTACAAGCCCTAATATGGTGTCTTTAAATATCAATATTACGATGGCTGATATCGCCCCAAAAGTTGCCAGCAACTTTTCTATTTCAATATTAAATAATAAAAGTATAATTGCAGTTATACCAAAAATCCATAAAATAATCATGACTACCTGAATATAACTGTCAATAGGTTTGTCATTATATTCCGGCTGGATTTTAAGGTAATCTTTAAGAGCATTTAATACACTCCGTGTTATCCACAAGCTAATAAGAATGATAAAAGTAGTTATACCTTTGGAAAAGATATATTCCCAATAGGTAAAATCTTTAAGTGCTATAGGCACTGTTTTATATATAAATAATAGTGGTATTAAATGAGCAACAAACTTGGAGGTCCTGTTTTTTACAAGAAAATCATCAAAAGAAGTCTTAGTCTTTCTGGCCAGTATTATAAATCCCAGTATAAGTGCTCTTTTTGTAAGTTTATCAATTATATAGGCAATAATAGCTATGGTTATAAGATTAATAACCAGATTTATATATATAGCTGAAATATGGCCTAAGCCAATTTCCTTCAATAATTTATAAGCCCAGTTAAACCATTCCATTATAATTAAGAATTTTCGTTGCTAATATTTTTAAAATATTTATATTCAATGTAAAAAGTACCGAAAGGAATTACAGACGCTATGCAGATTATTAAAAATTTGCCTATAGGCCATTTAAGCTCCGCTTTTAATATACTTGCTAAAACTATATAAACAATAAATAACAATCCGTGAGCCATACCTACTGCCTGAACATATTCCGGCATATCATAAATATATTTTAATGGCATTGCAATAAATAATAATGAAAGAAGAGATACACCCTCAAGTGTAGCAATAATTTTAAACAGGCGTGTCATAAGGCATGGATTAAGTTTATTCTGCAAATGTAGGATATAGATGTATTGCAGAAAAGAAAATAAAGTAATTCCTTTTATAAATAAAAAAGCTGCCTTTATCAGGCAGCTTATATTATAATAGATTCAAAGATACTTAAAAAGCAAGGAAAGCTTTATTATATTCTCTTAAATCCAGAATGTTATTTTTATGGCTAAGATCGCTGAAGAGAGATATTAAGTACTCCAGGCTTTCCAAATTATTTTCTGTGGCAGCAGCTGAATCTTTAACCAATTCTGTTTCTTCATCTACAGGCTCATCATCCGGAATAGGAATTAGAAAAGCTCCGTTAGCTTCTAAGTGCTCATAAGTAAGACGTATTGCCTTAGTTAACACAGGATTTTGCTCTTCAAGGGAATATTCGCGTAATTTTTTCAGATCGGTAATCAATGTTTCAGATTCAAAACCTTTTTTAAAAAGGTCAAGTTGTATTTTGTTGATCAGTTTTTGTGCACTCGGATTTTCCACAGTAAAAGTTATTTAGTTTTGACTTTAATTTAAGGATTGCAAAAATACTATTTTATATAGTTTTTCCGAACTCTTTTTAAGATTTTATTGCTCAGGGTAAAATTAAGGCTTATTTTTGAAAACAATGAGTAAACGTGATTTAAAAAAATACCTGGCTTCATTGCCAAAAGAAGAACTTGAAGAGCAATTGCTTTCTCTTTATGAAAAATTTGCAGATGTAAAAACCTACTATGATTTTGTTTTTAATCCGAAAGAGGAAAAACTTGAACAGGAAGCAAAGGTTAAGATAAGCAACGAATATTTCCCTATAAAAGGAAAGAGGCCAAAACTGCGCCGGTCAACGGCTCAAAAATTTATAAAAAACTTTCTTTCCTTAGGGGTTGATCCTTATATAATTGCCGATGTTATGCTTTACAATATTGAAATTGCACAAACTTATTCTGCAAAAAAAGAATTTAGCAATTCATCTTTCTATAAGAGTATTTTTAACTCTTACAAGCAGGCAGTTGAATATGTTACGGCAAATGGTATGAAAAGTAATTTTGAAGACCGCATTAAATTTATATATGAGGAAACATCAAGGCAGCGATGGGAAAACAGAAAGGAATTTGAAAGAATTTTTGACAATTTTGAATAAACGGTTGTGATGTTTAAAATAATTCACCCTGTATATTTTCAAGATAATACCCTTCTTTTAATCTGCCTGTTCTGAAAAGATTTACTTTTTCATGAGCTATTCTTGTAGGCTCAGGTATTCTGTGTTTTAAAATACAGGGATTTATAAATTCAAGACTGTCAGCAACAGATACTTTGTGCCCGGGAGAAATATAAACAGGCTTTACATTGTCTTTAGTCCGCAAAGCATAACCCAAATGCTCATTATTAGTAATAATAGCACTATGGTTGTATTTAGCTAATCCTAAAGGGCTGTATTTGCCATACAACATATTTTTGGCACATCCAATTGACGGGCTATCAGTAAGCAATCCAAAATGGGAGGCAATTCCCATTCTTCTGGGATGTGTAATTCCTTGTCCGTCAAGAACTATTAAATCAGGCTTTTGAGGTATCTGTTCCCATGCTTTTATTAGTGCAGGAACTTCCCTGAATCCTAAATAACCCGGTATATAAGGAAAATTTGTTTTATCTATCACCAATGAATAGTAGAGGAGCTGCATGTTTGGATAGCTCAATATCACTATACCTGCATATACAATATCGGTATCTTTATTATGTGAAATATCTCCACCGGCAATTGTAGTTATATTTTTATTTTCTGTAGTCAGAGAAATGTTTTCCCGCAGCCTGTTTTGTATTTCTGTAGCTTCCGTTAACGAAATAGTATCATAGTTTAGCATACTAACTTTCTTAAAAATCAAACATAATAATTAAACCACTGATAATCTGTTTAGAATTCATAATGTTTCATTAAATTTTCATCAATTCATAAGAATTATGATTTTATATACCAATAAATGTAAGTAAATACCATATTTTTGAAAATTAACACGCCTACATGGAAAGAGAAGAAAATGTTGAGGACAGGAAAGAGCTGTACCACTATCAGAAAGAAGATATTGACGCCATATTTGAGAGATTTGAAGGTAAATCAGATAATTTCCATTTATTATATCAACTGCCTACAGGAGGTGGCAAGACCGTTATATTTTCTGAAATTGCACGTCGTTATATTGAAAAATATCAACGTAAGGTGCTTGTGCTTACACACCGGATAGAGCTTAGCAAACAAACATCACAAATGCTGAAAAGCTTTGGTGTGAAAAATACAATTATAGACAGCAACGTAAAAGACCTACCATATCATAACGATTATTCCTGTTATGTAGCTATGGTAGAAACCCTGAATAACAGGCTGAAAGATAAAAAATTTCACATGGACTATGTGGGACTTGTAATAGTAGATGAGGCCCACTATAATTCTTTCAGAAAATTGTTTACTTATTTTAAAAATTCACTTTTTCTTGGTGTCACAGCTACTCCTTTAAGTTCTAATATTGAATTGCCAATGTATGAGACTTATAATGAGCTTATAGTTGGTGAGCCTATACAATCATTAATAAACAAGGGATTTCTTGCTAAAGCAGTAATGTATGGCTATGATGTTGAACTTACATCTTTAAAGCTGGGAATAAATGGTGATTATACGGTTAGTTCATCTGATGAATTATATTCACGTTCTGCGATGCAGGATTTGCTTCTACAGTCATACCTTGGGCGCGTGCAGGGCAAAAAAACACTGATTTTTAATAATGGTATAAATACATCACTTTATGTATATGAAACTTTTAAGGCGGCAGGATTACCTATTAAACATCTGGACAACAAAACCCCTGAAATAGAAAGGAAAAAGATACTGAGCTGGTTTAAAAAAACACCTGATGCTATATTAACATCTGTGTCAATACTTACTACAGGATTTGATGAACCTACTGTTGAAGCAATTATACTTAACAGGGCAACACGATCGCTAACACTTTATTTTCAAATGATAGGACGCGGATCAAGAAAACTACCCCATAAGGATATTTTTACAGTTATAGATTTAGGAAACAATGCACAGCGTTTCGGCTTATGGAGTGATCCTGTTGACTGGCATTATATTTTTAAATATCCCGAGCAATTTCTTGAAAACATCAGAACAGATGCAGAAATAGAGAGTTATCATACTTATCATATGCCCGATGAATTGCGCATTAAATTTGCTAAAAGTGAAGATATTAATTTTGATGTAGAAGAGGAATTCCGTCTTGCTGCTGAAGAAAAACTTAAGCCTAAAGCTGTAATTGATAAATCGATCCTACAACATGCAATTATGTGTATTGAAAATACAGACAGTATTCCCGAAGCCCGCAAACTGGCAAAATTGCTTGATCCGGATATTGAATACCGTGTAAAACAATACGCTAAGCTTTTAGCTAAGACTACAAAGAATTACAGAGAATGGCTGATTGAAGATTATAAAACCAGACTGGGAATACTTATCGGAAGGCTTTTTATTAAATATCAATTAGATGATACTGAAGATTAATGCTCCGCTAAAATAGTGATAACTGGTTGTCATCATTTTTATTTTTTGGTGGTTTTGCTTTTCCAAAAATAGTTCGCCCACCGTATTTATAAGATTCATCCCTTTCTTTTTGCAATAAAGCTTCAAAGTTGTTATTTGGTGAAAAATCCTTTTCGGCATTACGCGATATTTCGGAAAGCTTCTTTATAGCATCCATTTTGTCGCTGTTTCCAATCCTGGCTCTTTGAATGGCAGTCTGTAATGTAGAAATAGTTTCATCAAATACCTTTACCGGGACAGGAAATGGGTGTCCGTCTTTACCACCATGAGCAAAAGAAAAACGGGCAGGGTCATCAAATCGGGTAGGGGTTCCGTAAATAATTTCGCTTACTAATGATACAGATTGTATAGTTCTTGGTCCCATTCCTTTAAGCATTAACAGCTCTTCAAAATCCTGTGGTTTATTTTCATGTGCAACCCAAAGCATGGCGCCTAATCGTTTCATATTTACATCTTTCATTCTGACATCATGATGATTAGGCATTACAAGATGATTTATTTCCTTAAGTACCCTGTCAGGGTGCTCATTTACAATCAGTAGCGATTTTTCTCTTGTATCTGCAGCAGTGGCGGCTGTAAGATTTAATATTTTTCCCTGATTTTGTCCATAAATAAAAGTATGTGGTTCATTTATAAATGACTGTAGATTTTCTGAATGCCAGTGATAACGCCGGGCAGTACCTGAATTATCATTCATTCCCTGTTGAATAACACACCATTCTCCTTTATTATTTACAATAAAATTATGCTGGTAAAGCTGAAAACCATCCTGAATAGCTGTGTTGTCTACTTTCGCAGTAAGTCTGCTTAATCCGGCAAGCTCAGTACCATTCAGGCCTGTTCGTTCACCAACTATCATTAATTCATCAGGAGTTTTTACAGAATGTTTTCCTTTTCCACCACATATATAAATTCCCAGCTCTTTAGCATGAGGATTAACCGACTTTTTAAGAGCACCTAAAACAGATGTAGTAATGCCTGATGAGTGCCAGTCCATTCCCATTACAGCACCAAAACTCTGAAACCAAAAAGGGTTAGATAATTTACTTATCACTTCAGAAGTAGAAAATTCCATTGCTATAGTCTCTACTATTGCCAATCCGAGCTTTGCCATCCTTTCGGACAGCCAAAGAGGGACATGGCCTCCGTGCAAGGGTAAATCTGCAGAACCTGATCGTTTCATGTAACAAAATTATTAAATAACTTTTTGTTTAATTGAATAAACCCTAAGGTTTAACTTTTAGAGGCTGTTAAAAAGCTATGGCAGTAGTTATTTTTCAATAACTTAGCATTTTGATTGAATTTGGCTATAATTTAATACTATATTATAGAATAATTACGATTTTACTACGTAACTTAGGAGTACCATAAAAGAAGCAATAATACATTTAAAAAATACAGGATCATGGAACGCGTCATTACACATATGAATAGCATTAATGAATTAAATGCTTTGTCATACGAGAAGGCTGCTGCGGAATTTGCTGAAGAGAGTGAAAAAGTTGAAGAACTTTCCTGCAGTCTATTGCTAAAAAATCTTTTAATGAATAATTTAAAGCTTCTTAAAATTAATGAGATAAGCACTATACTATTGCTTTAAAAAAAAAACATTTGTTATGAAAAATGAATCGGGAAAAGAACACAAAAAAGGCACTTTTGTAAATCATCATGAACAGAAACATCCACCACATCATGAAAATAAAGAATTGGATGATACAGATAAATATCTTGCATTAGAGCAGCCGGGAGTAAGCTATACAAAAGAGATGCCTATACTAAATTCTGATAAAGCAGATTTTGGTGCTGAAACTCATAAAAAAACATGGAAAGAGGAAGGTGGCAATAGTAAAAATTCCGATGCTTTTAATCAGGATGATTATATGCTTGATGATAATATAGATCTTGATGAAGATCAGAATAAATCTATTTCAAGTGATGATGATGACTTTGAAGAAACAAACGAACGTTATTAATTCATTTTACTAAATTATATCCTTTCCCCAATACTTGCTTTAAGTATTGGGGATTTTTTTAAGAGCATTATTAATGAAAGGAAATTCTAAAATAGCCATTTATGGAGCCTTAATTGCAAATATTGCAATTGCCGTAGTCAAATTTGTTGCAGCTTCCGTTACCGGTAGTTCTGCAATGGTTAGTGAAGGAATACACAGTGCAGTAGACAGTGGAAATTCTTTACTGCTTTTGCTCGGAATGAAACGGAGCCAGCGCCCGCCTGACAGAGGTCATCCATTTGGACATGGAAAAGAAATTTACTTCTGGTCACTGATTGTTGCTATCCTCGTTTTCTCATTAGGAGGAGGAATGTCCGTTTATGAGGGTATTTCACATTTGCAGCATCCGGTACAATTAAAAGATCCCTTCTGGAATTATATTGTATTATTTTCTTCAATGGTGTTTGAAGGAGCTTCTTTAATTTATGCGGTAAAGGAATTTAATAAAAGTAAGGGGAAACTAGGATTTTGGGAAGAAGTAAGTATGAGTAAAGATCCAGGGCTTTTCGCTGTTATTTATGAAGAAAGCGCTGCTATTACAGGGCTTATTATTGCTTTATTAGGTGTTTTTTTAGGGCACTATTTTCAAAATCCGCTTTTTGATGCTTTAGCTTCTATGCTTATAGGGTTTGTACTTATTATCGTAGCAATTACTATGGTAAAGGAAAGTAAAGGTTTATTGGTAGGGGAGAGTGCAAACAAAGAAATAGTTGAGGGTATTTATAATCTGGTAAAAAAAGAAGAGAAAGTACAAACTCTTTATTTTCCGCTTACAATGCATTTAGCACCTGATGAAATATTGTTAGCTCTTGATGTAGAATTCAAAAAAGAAATGACAGTAGAAGAACTTTTTGAATCTGTAAATAAATTAGAAGAAGATATAAAAGCAGCATTTCCAAACGTAAAGAAAATCTATATTGAAGCGAAGTATTTTGGAGGGAAAAATCGCCCCTGGATGATTGAAACTACTGATTAATTAAAAAGTTATTGAGATTGTTTTAAAGGAATATAAATATCAAATGTTGACCCCTTATCAGGTTCTCCATAGGCTGTAATAAATCCATTATGATTTTCTACAATTCTTTTAACTATTGCTAAACCTATACCGGTACCGGCATATTTTACCTTGTCGTTAAGTTGTTGGAACAATTCAAAAATACGTTCATTAAATTTTGATGAAAAACCGATACCATTATCTGAAAATATTATATGGCAATACTGCGTATCAGGTTTTATTTTTTTTAGTGGTATAGTATTACTGTTTTCTATATGTCCTTCAATAGTAATTATTAAAGGTCTTTTATCAGAACTGAATTTAATTGAATTACTCACTAAATTATATAACAATTGCCTGAATTGAAAAGGAATTACATTTGCTCTGCACATTTCAGTAACAGAAATTACACCTCCTGAATTTTTAAGATCATCAGAAAAATCATCTTTTACATCATTAACTATTTTAATTAAATCTGTTTCTTCAAAATTATTTTGTACAATAGTTGTTCTTGAATAAGCTAAAAGATCATTTATGAGAGATTGCATTCTTTCTGCTGCCTTTTGAATTCTGCCAAAATAATCTTTTCCTTTTTTACTTAAGTTTTTACTTTCTTTTTCATTTATAATACTAACAATCGTCTGAATTTTTCTAAGAGGTTCCTGAAGATCATGACTTGATATAAAAGCAAAAGCCTGTAAATCTTTATTCATTTTTTCTAAGGATATATTGTACTCTTTGAGTTCTCCTGTTCGCTTTTTAACCAAATCTTCCAATTCATTATTAAATGCCCTTTCTTCACTTAAAATGGTTTCATTTATTCTGGCATCTTCAATTGCATTAAGATGAAAGGAAATTAAATCGGCATATAGTTCAAACATCCCTATTACGGTTGGGGTATCAAGTACATTCGGATTTGGATCTATAGCACACAAAGTTCCAAAAAAGCTACCATTTTTTTTAATGATAGGTACTGATATATAGCTTTGGAAACCATATTTAGCAGGCGTATGATGATATTTAAAATCTAAATTTTCTGAAACATGGTTTATAACAACCTTTTTCTTTGATTCTCTGATTTCATCACAAATAGTAGTTTTAACTTCAAGTTCGTCACCAGGTTTAAGTCCGAAATTAATATCATCGCGAACACTGCATGTAATCCAGCGGTCAGATGTAACTCTTGCAATAGCTGCAAATCCCATACCTGTTGTGTGGCAAATTATATTCAATATTGTTGAAACTATTGGCATCGCCTCAATAGCTGAAATATCCTTTTTAAATTCCTCTTCGCGTATCTCCATTAATATTGAAAAATTTGTAGCCCTAAATTACTCTTTTTTGCAGGAATATAAGTAACTAAAATATTATTAGTTGCGCTCGTGCCAAAATTCAGCGAAAATTCTGGCACGAGCGAAATATTATTAAATCTATAATATAATTTTTTTATTTAAATAATTAAAAAGTAAATGATTGATATTACTGCAATTAATTAATTATTCAAAAATTTAATTATAAATTATCGATTAAATGTATATTGTTAATTTTTTAAATTAGATTTTGGATATTATATTTGTGTGATTCCATAATGGATATAGTAGACCAGACCCCATGCTCATTGAAAAGTTGTTGTTAAAATTGTAATTAATTATTAAGAAGCACTAGTATTAATTGATGGCTTATTTTCTTTAGTATCATGAAATAACTCATACATTGACTGCCTGAAACGAAAATCTATATAAGTAGTTATTTCTCTTATCACATCAAGACGGTCTTTATAATCAATCTTTAAACGCAAACGTTTTCCGCTTTTAAGAATTATTTTTATGTAATAAGCCTGTTCATATCTATGGCTTTTAAAATGCAGCATAAAAAGTAATAATATAACGTATATTATTATTACATTAACATTTTCAAATTTCTGATAAAAAGCAATAGGCACAAGTACCAGGCTTACAAGAAGAGTATTTAATAGTAGTATATTTTTTTTAATTTTCATTTTAACAAGCTTAATATCATGCACATCAGAAAAGGCTAACGTCATTTTTTTGTTGTTATACCTAATCTCTATTACTTCTGTATTTAGAGTAATAATTTTATTTATAACAGGAACTTTACCTGAATAATGCATGATAATATTATAATCGGTTAAGGCAATAATATCCATTGCAATAAATACCATAGTATTTTTGCAGTGAACGTAAAAAATAATGAAATGAAACCTTATTAATTTATATCAATGAGGCCTTTATAGCGGTAGTAAAATAGTAGATAAGGTATGGTTGGATTGGCACATCAAAACTATTATTTATCGTTTATAAAATATTAATATCACAGTTGTATTATATTCCTAATGGTTATAATTTAAAATAAGAAAAATGGCCACAGTAGAAGAAAAAATCAGAAATATACGTGAGCTGAAAAATCTCACTCAGGAATATATGGCAGAGAAGTTGGGTATAACCCAGGCAGGCTATAGCAAGATAGAAAATGGTACAACAGTACTTACATATGCTAAATTAATACAGATAGCAAAAATACTTGAAATCAATATTGAAGATATAATAGCTTTTGACAGTCAGAAGTATTTTAATAGTTTTAATAATGTAAAAGGTAATAATAATGGTAGTATTACTATAACTACTGATAATACTGACTTTATTAAAAGTCTTTACGAAGATAAAATACAGCTTCTGCAAAAATTATTAGAAAAAACAGAAGCAGAGGTAGACCGGTACCGTAATAAATTTGGCGATATTTAAAATGATTTATAAAAAAATCCCCCTTTACAGATGAAGGGGGAGATTTATAAAAGTTTTATTAATATTTACCACTTAATAAGGCTCCACCCATAGGTACCTTAGTGTCAAGGTTAAGTTTTTTAAGCATTTCGTATGTTGTGCATACTGCAGCAGATGTTACAGGAATTCCAATTTCTTTTTCTATTGCATCTATAGCTTCAAGTGAAGGCATTTGAACACATGCCGATACAACCAACACATCAACACCCTCTAAATTTAAACGTTTATAAATTTCAAGTAAATTCATAGGATCCTGTGCTGCTACTTCAAGATTATCAGGTATTTCCAAAGCAATAGAATCTACTACTTCAAATCCCTGGTGTTCAATATAATCTACTACTAATTGTGTGAGAGGCTTCATATAAGGTGTTATAACAGCAACCTTCTTAGCGCCTAAAACATTCAGCCCGTTAATTAAAGCTCCGGCACTGGTCACAATAGGAGCAGGGGCATCATTTTTAACCGTTTCTTCATAAAGGTTAGCTTCAGATACACAATGATAACCACGTCCCATACTCATAATAGCAACAAGGCATGCATACCCCATTACATCTACATGGGCATCCGAAAGTTCCTGTGCACACTTTAAACTTTGAGCATCCATTGCTTCCAGTTCTTCTTTGGTCACTTTTTTCATTCTCATACGGCTTGAATGAAATGTAAAGCGCTCAGGGGAAATAGTTTCGCGCGAACGCAATAATGCAGGAATTTCAGTTTCCATTGTAACATTGGAACTTGGTACAATCTGGCCTATTCTATATGTTTTTTTTGTCATTTTATAATTCAGATTATTTAACTTCTTCAGCGTCAACAATAGTATTTCTTAATGTTCCAATACCTTCTACAGTAGCTTCAACAACATCACCAGGCCACATAAATTCCTGAGGATTACGGCCTGCACCTACACCTGCCGGTGTACCGGTTGCTATAATATCTCCGGTTTCAAGTGTAAATACGGTACTTAAATCACGAATAAGGTCTTCAATATTGAAAAGCATGAACTTAGTATTCGAGTTTTGTTTTTCTACACCATTAACCGTAAGGCGCAAATTTAGGTTATGTGGGTCGGCAATTTCGTCACGTGTTACCAATACAGGCCCCATAGGGGCAAAAGTATCCTGTCCTTTAGACACAATCCACTGTCCGGCACGGCGGCAGTCGCGGGCGCTAATATCATTAATTACAGTATATCCGTAAACATGATCCATTGCGTTTTCTTTTGAAATGTTTTTACCGCCTTTTCCAATAATAACTGCGAGTTCAACTTCATAATCAAGTTGTTTTGTTATTTTTTGATTATGGATAATATCAGTTTCAGGGCCAGTAACAGCTGTAGTTGGTTTAGAAAATATAACAGGCTCCTGTGGCAGTTCTTTAGAAGTGTCTAATGTTCGCGCCGATTCTGCAACATGTTCTGTATAGTTAAGCCCTATACCAAAAATATTTTTTCGAGGCTTAGGTATGGGAGCCATTAAAGTAGCATTTGCTATTGGTATGGAACATTCTTCCAATTCTTCTTTTGTAGCAGTATTTATAAGAGTCACAGCATGATTGATAGCATTCATGCCCAAGTCAATAAAATCAAGCATATTGTCCGGAAGCGGACTGTTTTTTATATGTCCTAGCTTTTCCGCATCAATTATCATCTGTTCTTCTATAAATCCTAAGCGGGAAGGAGTATGGTTTATTCTGTAGGTAACTAATTTCATTATATATTCATTCTTTTTATTTAATAGATTGATTTCCTTCGGGATGTGCCATTTCCTGATACAACCCAAGTGATGTTATTACCGGCAAATCGTTAAAAGAGAACAGGCAGGCATCTTCTGTTTCTGAAAGGTTTACATGTTCATGATAAGCCCACGAAGGAACGCAAAAAATATCGCGTTCTTTCCAGTCAAAACGTTTACCTGCAATTATGGAATAACCGCGCCCTTTAGCACATTGATATACAAATGACCCTGTATGCCTGTGCGCTTTTGTATGCTCTCCGGCACGCAACAATTGTATTGAAGCCCCCATTGTCTGCATGACATGGCCACCCGTAACCGGATTTGTATAATGCATAAGAATTCCATCATAAGGTGATCCTTCATTTACTTTGGCTGCTTCCAAAAGTGCAGGATATACCTGTTTCCATGAATACTTAAAAAGGGGAGAGTAAGGTTTATTCCATTCTTTATCGGCTGGTACAAGTCCAGCTCCGCCATAGGTCAAAGGCAGATGATTCACAGGAGCTGTAAGCGGTTGTTTACCATCAAACACAGCATAATCATTGGCTTCCAATGCATTTACAAGCGGAATATCTAAACCGTCCTGCCATATACAGGTTTTTCCACCTTCTTCTAC
This sequence comes from Flavobacterium sp. NRK1, assembly GCF_024054175.1. Classification (GTDB taxonomy): domain Bacteria; phylum Bacteroidota; class Bacteroidia; order Flavobacteriales; family Flavobacteriaceae; genus Flavobacterium. Next base: position 3,188,608 of record NZ_JAMXLA010000001.1, on the reverse strand, counting down.
ACCATGTTCATGCCATGTGCTGTTTGGTGTTATAACAAAGTCGTTAACTTCAAGCATTATTTTATTTCCATCTACAACAGTATAACCGCCTTCTCCTTCCATTATAAATCTAAGGGCAGAGGCTTTATGCCTGTGTGCAGATGTGCTTTCGCCGGGGCGGGTAACCTGAATACCTGTATATAACCAGCCAACTGCTGCACTAACGTCTTTGCGTTTATCATTTACAAGATAAACCACACGCCGCCCTGCTTGCTCAGGAGTTACAAGTTCAGATGATTTAAGTACCAACTCACGTAATTGTTCATATTTCCAAAGCATTGGTACTGATGAAGTGCGTGGTTCCCATGGCTCAATATCATTAGCTACTGTCCATAAAGCACCTGCACCAAGGCTTTCAAGTTCTTTATAATAAGCTTCAAGTTCAGGAGTATTCTGTACTCTTGCACGGCCTAATACACTATCGTCATGTTTTGTTTCCATATCCAAAAGGTTTTATGGTTATTAAAGAAATAGTTTATATGAATTTCTTTAAATTATTTTATATCAGATGTTATTCTTCAAAATTGTCAGTAAAAGTTATGTTTTTTCTAGGAGCTGTATTTACCCTAAGATCAAAAATATCAAAACGGTTATAGTGCCCTAATATATCATGCATTTGCTTTGGCTGAATGCATTTTGACAGATCAATATCTGCATATACAATGCCTTCTTCATCAATAAGCGGCTCGCCAATTACCGCACCATTCGGACCGATAACACCTGAAAAAGCACTGTTTTTACGTGTAAGTAATTCTTCCGCGTTAGGTACATCCTGCTTCATTATATCAATAATTTCTTTAGTAATTGTAGAACAGGATACTATCGTAAATAGTTTTCCCTCAAAAGAATGTGCGGCTGCCCTAATCTTTATTGCCTCTGCCATATTATAATCGGGAGGAGCTACCGGTAAAGAAATATAATTTGCTATATGAATAAGTTCTCCCTGTGTAAGTAAGGTAAACCTTGCCAGCGTATTAGTATTTTCACCACATGCCAATGTACCAATAGGTCCAATTTCGGTATTATAGACTTTAAGTGATGAACCGTCACCACCTGTCCATGTAAGTTTTTCTGCCCAGGTTGGTACAAGTTTACGGTGCTTACCCACTAAGTTACCTTTACTGTCAATAATAAGATTAGTATTATATAATTCACCAAAGCTTTGTCCCCGCTCATTAACACCTATAACTACATGTGTATTATATTCTTTTGCTGCTTCACAAAGCCTTTCAACTTCAGGGCCCGGAACAGTAATAGAATTTACATAAAGCTGCTCATACCATTTACTTCCCTGCACAGGTGTCATAATCCAGTTCCAATAGGGGTAACCGGCTACAAAAACTTCAGGAAAAGCAACAAGCGAAGCTCCATTAGTAGCTGCTTCTTTAATAATTGCTATAGCTTTATCTACTGTTGCATCAATATTAAGAAATACAGGGGAAGCCTGAACTGCAGCAGCTTTAAATTTTGGTAAATCTAACATTTATATTATTTTATTTTGTTTCTAGATAATTCTTTAAAACAGAAACATATTACTCAGTTTTATATTTTTCAAGAGTAACTCTCATTTCATTAGTAAAAGAGCTGGATTTTATTGCACCTCTGTCATCCAGAAAATCTACTTTTACCAAAGTTACTTCGCCTTCAAGACAGGTAGAGCCATCTTCATGCTCAAACTTAAATCCACAATTCATTGAAGATCCACCAAGGTTTTTTATCCAGAAGTATTTAGTTAATTCATCACCAAGTCGTGCCGCTTTTTTAAACTGAACCTTAAGATCTACAGTAGGTATGCCTCCTGTTTTATGAATATTTTTAAAGGGCATATTTAATGCCTCTTCATAGAAATCTTCAACAAGACAGTTAAGCATCTCTAAAAATCGTGGATAAAATACTATACCCGCATAATCTACATGTTGAAAGCGTACTTTTTCTTTTTTTATAAATGCATTTTCCATTAAGCCTGCAATGTAGTTTTTAATTTAAATCGTTGAATTTTTCCGGTTTCCGTTTTTGGCAGTGAATCCATATATCTTATTTCACGAGGGTATTTGTAAGGAGCAGCAACCTGTTTGAACCAATCCTGAATAGTCTTTGTAAATTCTTCACAGGCTTTATCTTTATTTTTTAATACTATATAAGCACATACCAGCATTCCCCTGTTTTCGTCAGGCAGGCCGACAACAGCACATTCTGCTATTTCGTCATGTGTTAGTAATACACTTTCAACTTCTATTGCTGCAATATTATAACCTGATGATATAATCATATCGTCACCACGTGCCACGAACCAAAAATAACCATCTTCATCTTTACGGAAAACATCTCCGGTAATATTCCAGCCGTTTTCAACGTATTCTTTTTGTTTTTCAGGGCTATTGAGATATTTACAGCCAGTTATACCGCGTACTGCTAGTCTTCCGGGTGTATTATCAGGCACTTCATTACCCTTTTTATCTACTATTTTTGCTTCATAACCGCGTATAGCTTTACCTGTGGCTCCTTTACGCATATTTTCTTCATTAGATGATATAAAGATATGTAATATCTCTGTCGAGCCAATTCCGTCAATTATTTTTAAACCTGTAGCTTCATACCAGTCCTCCCAAACTTTTACAGGTAATGTTTCTCCGGCAGATACACATTTGCGCAACGAAGAAACATCAAACTCATTAACTTTAGTTGTCAGTACCCTCCATGCAGTAGGGGCGGTAAAACATATAGTTACTTTAAACTCCTCTATAGCCTGTAGTAATAATTCAGGTGTAGGTTTTTCTATAAGAAAGGTAGATGCTCCAAAATAAAATGGAAATAAAACCAAACCACCTAATCCAAAAGTAAAACCAAGAGGAGGGCTACCAGTAAATACATCGTTCTGAGTTGGTTGCAAAGAGTATTTAGGAAATGCCTCGCATATAAGCAGAATGTCTTTATGATAGTGCGATGTCATTTTAGGTTTACCCGTTGTACCTGATGTAAACCCTATAATTGATAATGAATCCGATTTAGTCGGGTAATTATTAAATATTTTAGGTTTATTGCTCATTAAGGTTTCAAGCTTTGATATACCTTGCCCTGTTCCATCAAAAGTAATAACATGTTTTAGAAAAGGAGATTTTACTTCCATCATGGCATCTTCGAGCCTATAATCGCAGAACACATGTGATATTTCTGCACTTTCAATCATTATACTTAGTTCCTTCTCACGAAGTAAAGGCATAGTAGCAACGACAATACCGCCCGCTTTTAAAATACCAAACCAGCAGGCAACATACATTGGATTATTAGCCGAACGTATTAAAACCCTATTGCCCGGTTTAAAATTCAGGTTTTCCGTCAGCACGTGAGCTATTTGATTGGTTTTCTCATATAGATCATTAAATGTCCATGAACTTTCAAAAGTACGAATAGCAATTCTGTTACCGTTTCCTTCGGCAATGTGCCTGTCTAAAAGCCTTTCTACACAATTTAAGTTTTCAGGAAACTCAAAATCAGGATGTCCTGTAAAACATTCAGCCTGCAAAGAGGAATGCGGCAGATGATCGTGTGCAAAATTATCTTCGTAATGTTTCATCACTTAACTGTGTTATTACTTTTTATGCGTTAGCGGTTTTAAAGCTTTTTTCATGCCTTCCATAACTTTGCGCTCGCCGCCTTTATAAGGATACAAATGGGAAACGGCTGACATATATGGTTTTGGAATACCTAAAGAATCTAAGTTCTCAGCATTGAATTGTTCATATGCTTGTGCATTGCGAACAAAAGCAGAATCAAGCAGTAATATTTTACCAAGAGCCACTAAATCGGCTCGTCCATTTAATAAAATAGTATTTATCTGGTCTATATCCTGTATGTATCCTGCAGTAATAGTTGGGATATGTACTTCATTGCGAATCATGTCAGAAAATGGTGTTTGCCACATTCTCCCAACTGCGGGTTTTTGATTTTCTACTGTCAATCCTGTAGATACATTAATAATATCGGCTCCAGCAGCTTTAAATGCTGTGGCTATTTTAATAACATCTTCTTCAGTTATTCCGTTTTCTGCCCAGTCCGATGCCGAGATACGTACACTCATGGGCTTTTCGTGTGGAAAAACGTCGCGCATAGCTTTAAATACAGAAATTGGAAATTTTAATCTGTTTTCAATACTACCTCCAAATTCATCAGTGCGAATATTTGTTAAAGGTGATAGAAAAGACGCTAAAAGGAAACCATGATGTGCTTGTAACTCTATCATATCAAAACCTGCTTTTTCTGCATTTTTTGCAGCATTTACAAACTCTCCCTTAATAATAGTCATATCCTCAATAGTCATTTCATGAGGAATACCCATTTTTTCGTTAAAAGAAATAGGGGAGGCTGATAGTAAACCCCAGGCATTATCAATAGGTTCGTTATTTCCTTCCCAAGGCATTTTTACGGCACCTTTTCTTCCCGAATGCCCTATTTGCACACCGATTTTAGAAGTACTTTTTTTGTGAATAAATGTTATTATTTTTCTCCATTTAGAGACCTGTTTATCAGACCATATACCCGGGCATCCTAAAGTAATTCTTCCAGTAGGTGATATTGCTGTGGCTTCAGTTAAAATAAGTCCTACACCACCTGTTGCCCTCGATCCGTAATGCATCAGATGCCAGTCATTTACCAAGCCATCTTTTGCAGAGTATTGCTCCATAGGACTCATTATAATACGATTATCCAATGTCATTCCTCTTAAATTAAAAGGAGTAAAAGCTGCGGACGTTTTAGTTTTGTTTATACCTTCACATGTATTGAATTCAGCCAATACTTTTTCTGTAAACGAAGGATCCCTTAACGAAAGATTTTCAAAAGTTACTTTTTTAGCCCTCGTCATAACACTAAACGCAAATTTCATAAAATCATGTTGTATGTGCCTGTCCATATGCTCAAACCAGTCTAAAGATACGTTTGCAGCATGCTGAATCATCTCAACACGATTGCGCCTTAGTTTCTCATAGTTTTCAAAAACTGATTTTACATCCGTTTTATATTTTATAACCGAATCTGCTAAGGCAATAGCACATTCCATAGCCAGTTTTGTTCCTGACCCAATAGAGTAGTGGGCAGTAGCTTTTGCATCTCCCAATAACACAATGTTATCTTTATACCATTTATTATTTGTAACTGCAGGGAATTGTCTCCAGTGTGAACGGTTAGAAATTAAACCATGCCCGTCAAGCTCTTCCTTGAATATCTCCGATAGTTTATTTATAGTATCTTCTTCATCTGTAGTATTAAATCCTGCTTTTTTCCAAGTTTCATCTGTAGTTTCAAAAATCCATGTGCTCATTCCTTCTTCATATTGATAGGTATGGGCTACAAAAGTTCCGTACGGTGTAGTTCTGAAAAAATAGGTAAAGGCATCAAGAGGACGTGTAGAGCCCATCCATACAAAACGATTGCTTTTTAGTTCAGTTTTTGTACCGAAATCATTTGAAAATTTGTCACGGATAGCGCTGTTTATTCCATCCGCAGCCACTATAATGTCAGAGTCTGAAAACTGCCTCAGGTCATCAATATTAGCTTCAAAGTGAAGGTTTACGCCTTCTTCAAGGCAACGCTGCTGTAATAGTTGTAGTAATGTTTTTCGTGAGCATCCGCAAAATCCATTTCCCGTTATACGTACCTTTTCTCCATCGCGGGCAACATCAAGCTCATCCCAATACGCAAATTTCGTACGTATAAGCTCATATGATTGTGGGTCTCTGGTAAGAAATTCACTCAGGGTTTCATCAGAAAACACAACTCCAAAACCAAATGAATCATCTGCACGGTTGCGTTCGTATATACTTATATTACAATCAGGCATAGCCTTCTTTAAAAGAATGGAAAAGTATAATCCACCAGGGCCTCCGCCTATTACTGTTACTTTCATTATTTATATAAAAGGTCTTTTAATTGAAAAAATTTCTCCCAGTTTTGCATAGTTAGCGCCGGCAAGCCGTGCTACAGGCCTGTATGCATCCTGATTGATTTTATAATTATCTAAAAGAATTGAGTCATCTACATGAAACATTACTATGCGCCCTATCATTATTGTAGCTCCACCATCCTGATGCCCTTCCAGGCTATAATGATGTACAAGTTCACATTCAAATGAGACCGGACTTTCTTTTACTCTTGGTGCAGCCACAATATCTGATGCCAATGGCGTTACACCTGCAAATTCAAATTCGTTGCTATCAGGAGGTAAATTAACCGATGTGGCATTCATAGCATCAACAAGATCTTCAGTAGCCATGTTTACTACAAACTGCTTTGTTGCCAGTACATTATTAAGTGTATCCTTATTAGTATTTCCGCTTCGGACAGTTGAAAACATTATATGTGGAGGATCTTCTCCAACTGCATTAAAAAATGAAAAAGGCGCCAGATTAGGAAGTCCTGATTCACTGATACTCGATACCCAGCCGATAGGGCGTGGTATAACAGTACCTGTTAATATTTTATATATATCTTTCTGGCTTGTATTTGCCGGATCTATTTTCATGAATTAAGAATAATGATTACTGCAAATAAAAGAAATTTTAACCATGAAATTTTAAACTTTTTCATTATAAAATTCAATCATCCTGATTATTTTTAAAATAAAGTTACAAAAAACCCTTATTTTCAGTCTTATATATAAATGATTTAAATTTTATGATTTGACAAAAAACAGAATATAAAATTACATATAATTCAAAAATATAAAGAAATTAAATTTTGATGAAATTTAGATTTATAATTATCTGAAATTCTGCAATTACACATAATATTCTCTTATTAAAAATAAAGAAATTATTAATTAATTTGCCCTAAATTACTTTATAAAATAATTTTAGGATTGTATATTTACGCAACATAGATAAGAATTAAAACACTGCACAGAATGAGTTACTATCAGGTAAAAAGTTTAGAACAATACTTTAAACATTATAATAAATCTATACGTGAACCACGTAAATTTTGGGATAAAATTGCAGATGAAAACTTTACCTGGTACCAAAAATGGGATAAGGTAGTAGAATTTGATATGCAGGAAGCCGAAGTAAAATGGTTTATTAACTCAAAAGTTAATATTACCAAAAACTGTATTGACAGGCATTTGGCAAAAAGAGGAACAAAAACAGCTATTATTTTTGAACCTAATAATCCTGATGAAGAAGCTGTGCATATTACTTATAATGAGTTATATGAGCGTGTTTCTAAAATGGCTAATGTTTTACGTGATAAAGGCATTAAAAAAGGAGACAGAGTATGTATTTATCTTCCCATGATACCTGAACTTGCTATTGCTGTTTTAGCCTGTGCCAGGATAGGAGCTATACATTCTGTGATCTTTGCAGGTTTTTCTGCATCTGCCGTAACTACCAGAATTAATGATTCCGGATGCAAAATGGTTATAACCTCCGATGGTGGCTACCGAGGCAGTAAAACAATAGAACTAAAAAGCATTATTGATGAAGCTCTTCAGAAATCTCCGTGTGTAGAAACTGTTCTGGTTGTAAAAAGAACAAATACGAAAGTAAATATGCAGGAAGGCCGCGATTTATGGCTGCAACCATTACTTGACGAAGCATTACCTAATAATGTTGCTGAAATTATGGATGCTGAAGACCCTTTATTTATTCTTTATACATCGGGTTCTACAGGAAAACCTAAAGGTATGCTTCATACTACAGCCGGTTATATGGTATATACAGCTTATACCTTCAAAAACATATTCGCTTACGAAGAAAATGACATTTACTGGTGTACAGCTGATATCGGTTGGATTACAGGACATTCGTATATTTTATATGGGCCTTTACTTAACGGAGCTACAACTGTAATTTTTGAGGGTGTTCCTTCTTATCCTGATTTTGGCCGTTTTTGGGAAGTTATTGATAAGCATAATATTACACAGTTTTATACTGCACCAACAGCAATACGCTCATTAGCGAAAGAGAACTGGGAATGGGTAGATAAGCATGACCTGTCTTCTTTAAAGGTTATTGGATCTGTAGGTGAGCCTATAAATGAAGAAGCATGGCACTGGTATAATGATCATGTTGGTAAGAAAAAATCTCCGATTGTTGATACATGGTGGCAGACTGAAACTGGTGGAATAATGATATCGCCTATACCCTTTGTAACACCTACAAAGCCAACATATGCAACTTTACCATTACCGGGTATTCAACCTGTTCTTATGGATGAGCTTCGCAATGAAATTGAAGGCAATCAGGTTGTAGGAAGCCTGTGTATAAAATTCCCCTGGCCGGGAATGGCAAGAACAATATGGGGAGATCATCAGCGCTTTAAAGAAACTTACTTTTCAGCCTATCCCGGTAAATACTTTACAGGAGATGGCGCTTTAAGAGACGAAGTAGGGTATTACAGAATAACAGGAAGGGTAGATGATGTTGTTATTGTTTCCGGACATAATTTAGGTACAGCTCCTATTGAAGATGCCATAAATGAACACCCTGCAGTTGCAGAATCGGCTATTGTAGGTTTTCCACACGATGTTAAAGGTAATGCTCTTTATGGCTTTATTATACTTAAAGAATCAGGAGAAGGCCGTGACAGGGAAAATCTTAAAAAAGAAATTAATGAGCATATTTCCAGTCATATTGGTCCAATTGCAAAACTTGATAAGATCCAGTTTGTTTCCGGATTGCCTAAAACGCGATCAGGAAAAATTATGCGTAGAATATTAAGAAAAATAGCCGAAGGAGATTTTTCTAATTTTGGTGATACTACCACCTTATTAAATCCTGAAATAGTTGAAGAAATAAAAAATGAAAAAGTTTAATATCTTTAAAATAAAAAAGAGCGGCATTTAGCCGCTTTTTTTTATTTTTAACATTGAAATTATTATCTATGATTAGAAAATTACTACTAATTTATTTATTATTTCAAATTTCAGTGAATTTTGCCCAGCAGAGTTATGAATTTGATTATGTGCTTCAGTATAATATCTCAAAGCAGGGGAGTAGTGGCATACTTCAGGATTTCTACACACGGTATGATTTCATAAACTCTAAAGACAATAGCTATATACTAACTGTTTATGACAGTAAAGAAAAAATAAATATGCAGCTTATGCTGGATACCGGAAAAGTATATATTGGCGACATTATAAGAGAGGACTTTTTTGTAGAAGCAATTAGTTTAAAGTGTCCAAAAAGCTGGTATAAAAACAATAGTGATTATGAAAATTTGAAAGATTTTCAGGTTATTAATAATAAAGACACTCTTATTAATACAGAAGTATTTAAAAGATATACTGTACTACCTCTAAATAAGAAAGAGATTAAAAAGTTTAATCTTAGTCCTACATACTATATTATCGATAACAAATATAATTTTAATTTTCCTGTAGTAACGCCGGCAAATGTGTTATACAGGAAATGGAAAAAAGGAGAGAAACTTCCTAATGGCGTTATTAAGGAAATATACCAAAATACTAAAGACGGTAAAAAGGTTATTCTTCAACTTGCAGAATGTATGCCTACTAGAAAACTGATATTAATTGATGATAAATGTAAATAATGGAAGACTTTTTTAAAGAACTTATTGAATATACTCATATACACAACGATAAGGTTATCGATTCTTTAATGTCTGTAAATTTTCCTCCGGAAAAATCTATACGCCTCATTAATCATACTCTGAATGCTCATGAGATATGGAATTCACGCATTACCAAAGAATATGCAGAAGTAGGAGTATGGGATATAAGAGATTTGAATAATTTGAAAGAAATCAACCGTTTAAATTATATAAATTCTCTTTCTATTATAGAGACTTCAGATTTTAATACTATTATAAACTATAAAAACAGTAAAGGAATACATTTTATTAATACTATACGTGACATATTATTTCATATAGTCAATCATTCTACCTATCATAGAGGTCAGATTGCAACTGATTGTAAAATAAACGAGATAACTCCTTTAGTGACAGATTATATTTTTTACAAAAGAGAAATTTAATCCTGAATGCCAAGTTTGCTTTTAAGTTTTAAAAAAATAAAAGATGTAATGTAAGCATTACCGGCTGCTGTATGCCTTTCATTTTTTTTAATTTTAAGCGCATCACATATTTCATCGAGTGAAAACAGTGAATCATCTGGTAAATCTTTCCATTTCTGATACAATACATTTGTATCCATAAATCTGTTCTTTAACCTTCCTAAGTCAAGCCGCTTTAGTGCCTGGTTTAACATTTCTATATCGGGATTAATATTATGGCCAACCAAAACGGAATCTTTAATAAAATTAAGAAATTGTATTATAGCTTCTGCTTCAACAACTTTTTCTACGGTGTTTTTAATAATTCCTGTTTTTGTACCTGGCTGCAGGGTAGTACTTTCCTGTAATAGATTGAGTTCTAAATAATCACCTACATCAATTGCATTTTTAGTAACACTAATTGCTCCAATAGATAAAATAACGTCTTCTTTCCAGTCCTGTCCGCTGGTTTCAATATCAAAAATAACATAGCGTTTTAATTTAGTTTCATTATCATCATCGAATAATAAAACGTAATTTTTCCAAAATTGAGGAAGAGTATTTCCTGTTAACCAGTCAAATGCCATTTTAGTTAATATATGTTATTGGAAAACGATTTTTTACTATATCATGTAAATCGTTTAAAGGTTCAAAACAATTTTTAAGTTTTACTTTATCGGATTTTGACAGATCATTTAGATTGATATATCTCCCGTCAGAATCATTTATTAATCCTTCTTCTGTTCTAAAACGCATTAAAGTATTAAATGCTTCGGCACAATCTTCATATAACTCCGTGTTTTTAGGCTCAAGCTCTGCAAGTTTTTTAAAGCGATGATATGTATTTGTTATTTCAAATAAATTATGGCTTAATGCCAGTACTCTAGCAGCATCTATATAGGGCTCTAAAGCCCTGCTTTTTATATCAAAGCTATCCTTATGTTCACCTTCACTTTCTAAAACAAAATTTCTGAAAAACCCTAAAGGCTGTGGATTTCTAAGAGTGTCGGCAGCCATATATCCGAAGAATTTTTTATTATGATCCATGTTATTTCTAATACTTAAAACTAAAGTATCTTCTATTTCAGGTGCGCCATATATAAAATCAAAATCAAAAAAAGTTGTACTAAGTTCAACCCCTTTTTCAGCAGGTGTATTTATCCATGTATTATATTGTTTGATCCATCCTGATAGAGATTTACACCATAAAGAGTTGCTTGCTAAAAGTCCGGCAGGAGAGGGTTCATAACCCACTTTTTCAAGAAATTCATTTACCATTTCAGCTAATTCCATAAAATAAGACTTTATGTCTTCATATTGCTCAGGTTCAACATCTTCAAAAATAAGTGCATTATTCTGATCTGTTTTAAGTAACTGCTCTTTGCGCCCCTGGCTGCCTATATTAACCCATGTAAAACGCACAGGGGGAGGTATTCCGATTTTTTCGACAGAAAGCTCTATAGCTCTTCTGGTAAGTTCAATATTAATTTCTGCAACTATATTAGATATATGAGATACAGGAATATTGGTATCTATAGAATTTTGAATAAGATCGGATAATTTCTCTCTTACATATTTAAGTTCTTTTGCACTTCCAGCTCTTCTGGTCTGTTTTAAAAGTATTCCCGGCGTATTAGATTGCGCAGCAATAACGTCATGCTCACTTATAATGCCGCTTATTATAGATTTATTACTTCCATCCTGTGTCACACAAAGATGCCCTACACCGTGCTTAAGCATAACCATTTGTGCTTCTGCAACAGATATGTTTTCAGGTACGGTAATTACAGGACTTGTCATTATCGTACGGGCATCTATATCTAAAGGATATTGTCCTGTAGCAACTTTAACGCGCAGGTCTCTGTCTGTAATAATTCCTATAGGTAATTTATTTTCCTGTATTATCACACTCCCTATAGAACTATTAGCCATGGTTTTGGCAATAAATTTTAGTATATCATCAGGATTTGCAGTAATAGGATTTTTAGTATATTTTATTGGCTGATAATACTGTATATCTGCCACCTGCTCATTAAAAAGAATATTTTGAGATATCAATATTCCCTGACGTTCTTTATCAAATGGATTTCTTGTTTGGGAAGCAAAACTCTGAAGCAGAAAATCAAGGACAGCCTGTTTTTGAAATATATAAGGTTTGAAAACAGCAATAGGTATAGCATAGATTATTGATTCTTCTCTTGCCTTTGCAGTCATTAAATAATCATCTTTGGCAAAAAAAGGTCTTAACCCAAGTATATCACCTTCATCACATTTGTCAATTAAAGTTTCCTCTGCATCAGATGTAATTGACAGCCCGATAGTTCCACTTTTTACTACATAGAAATCTTCATGAGTTGTGCTTCCTCCTTTGAACAATAACTGGTTTTTATCGAGGTATAAAATTTTTGATTGTTCTGCTATATTTAATAAATCAGAAATATCCAGTGTCTGGAAAGGAGGGAAGTGCTTTAAAAAATCTACAATACTTTGAGCTACAATGTTTTTCATATAGTTAAAATGGAACTTAAAAGTAATGTTTTTTGAGTATTAAAAAAAGTGAAATGTTGACTGCAAAAACCTAAAGGTTTGTTAAAATTTAATTAGAATCATTTTCTTATATAAATTTACGACATCAAAATTAAATAAATTATTACAATGAAATTTACTACAAAAATTGCAACGCTGCTTATAGCGTTATTATTTACAAGTGTAACAATTGCACAGGATAAAAAACCTGCAAGCCCACCAGCAACAGCAAAGGGAACCATAAATGGTGCAAATATTACAATAAACTATAGCAGCCCTTTTGTAAAAGGAAGAGGCATATGGGGAGAACTTGTTCCTTATGGAAAGATTTGGAGGGCAGGCGCAAATGCACCAACAACCTTTGAAACTGATAAAGCTATTAAGGTTGAAGGCAAAGAATTACCGGCCGGTAAATATGCGCTTTACATTATACCTGAAAAAGGAAATGCAACGGTAATTTTTGGAAGTGATCCTAAAATGAGTGTTTTTAATTATGATGACAAGAAAGATTTTTTAAGAGTTAATGTAAAAACAAAAAAATCTGAAAAGATGAACGAGAGCCTTGTTTATACAGTTGGGAAAAATAATGTTACGTTAAGCTGGGAAAATTTAGATATACCGGTTTCAGTTAAATAAATCTTTATTTTTTAGAATTTAAAACACATTGCTTTAAAAGGGCAGTGTGTTTTTATTTTATATAGACTTTATAATATTGGTTAACTTAACTATTTATTATTTTACATAATATAAATTATAGTTCAAATATCATTCAAATAAAAGCGGGATAAAACCCGCTAATTATTTGATATTTAAGTCTATTTTTTAACTTCACCTGTATAAACGAATTTGTCTGCCTGATATACAGTAACCTGGTAAACTCCATCTTTTCTTTTATTCATTGCATACCCAAATACAGTTTTGTTAGGAAATCGTATATAATAAGTTTGCTCAACAAATGTTGTCGCCGGTTTTTTTATTATAAATCTAAACTCACCATCAGGCATTATCATTAAAGTGAATTTATCCGTTTCTGCACTTGTATATTCTAGTTGGCTTCCCACATAATGTTCTGTAACATTTTCAGGCAAATCAGGAAAGTCTTTAAATGAATTAGATTTTTTTAAAATCGAATATAATTCAAAATTCTTTATAGACAACGGTACAGATTTATCTTGCGCATTCATTGTAAAAGCAGACACCAGCATAAAGCAAATAAGTAGTTTTTTCATTTTAATTTTTTATCAGATTAATAAATGTAAATATAAAGAGTTTTAATAATTCATCCCTATAAAAAGTTCACTTTCAATATTATTTTACATAATATTACTCAAAATAATTGCATTATTTTCGTACTTTCATAGCTTAGTTTGCGTTTTAATATCATAATTAAATATCTATATGCCCGAGAAAATAAAAATAGAATCAACTACCTTATTATCTGATAATTGGGGAAAACTTACTAAAGTAAAATATAAGTATAAATTAGATGAAAATTCTGTACAGGTTCAGGAACGTGAAGTTTATGACAGAGGTAATGGAGCGGTAATTTTGTTATATAACCAGGAAAAGCAAACCGTAATTCTTACTAAGCAATTTCGTTTACCTACCTGGCTTAATGGAAACTCTGATGGAATTATGATTGAAGCCTGTGCCGGGATGCTTGATGAAAATGATCAGGAAGCATGTATTCGTAAAGAAACTGAAGAAGAAACAGGCTATACACTTTCTGAAGTTCGTAAAATAATGGAGGTTTATATGTCACCTGGTTCTGTTACTGAAATACTTTATTTTTTTGTAGCAGCTTATACTGAAAATATGAAAACCAGTACCGGTGGCGGTTTAGATAAAGAGCAGGAAAATATTGAAGTGATTGAGTTAATGTTTCCTGAAGCTATGAAAATGATAGAAACCGGAGAAATTAAAGATGCTAAAACTATTATGCTCTTACAATATGCTAAAATAAATAATCTGTTATAATAGTTTAAATAACAATTATGGTGTAAGATTCGATTTTAGTTTAACAATATTTTTAATGGCTATTGTAAGTAATTGCATATTTTTAAGGTTCTAAAACCCTTATATATGGACATTACTTTTAACAATAATCCAAAACTCAGCATATTAATACCAATATTTTATTTGGCCTGGCAGGATGATTTTTTGAATAAAAGAGAATTTGATTCAATTAACAATTTTATTAATAATCAGGATTGGTTTACAAAAGCGGAAAAAGAATTTTTAAAGACTAAAATTGACTATACCTCCCCTCCTAGCCGTTCTGAATTATTTCATTGGCAGGAAAAAATCGATAATGTATTCAAAAAACACCCTAAACCTGCTAATCTTACTGAATTAGGTATTTTAATTGCAAATGAAGAGCGATTAGCTCTAACCGATGAGGATATAAAAAGACTAGCCGGGCCTTTTGCTGAAATGGAATCTGAACTGGGTATTATGAGTAAAGAGATCCTGTCCGGATTTAACCCTAACAGAAACACTATTACTCATAAATACAAAACACAACAAAGCTTTGATGTTGATTTAATGACTCACTTACTTGATGGAGATCAGGCTAAAGTAATAAATGAAATTAAAGCACTAATAAGTACACCTGAATTTAAAATGGATATTCCTGCTGATATGATGGAATATCGTGAAAAAGTTTATGAGTGGAGTAAATTATTAGCCCAACATGGACTTGGAGCTTATGCATATCCAAAAGAACATGGCGGTAAAGGTGATATAGAAGGATATTTTTCAATTATGGAAACCCTGAGCTATCATGATCTAAGCCTCGTAATTAAATTTGGTGTGCAATTTGGACTTTGGGGTATGAGCATACTTTCTTTAGGAACTGAAAAACACTATAAAAAATATCTTAAAGATATTGCTTCACTTAAGCTTCCCGGAGGTTTTGCAATGACTGAAACCCATCATGGATCTAACGTAAAAGGAGTAAAAACCACTGCTGTTTATAACCATGATGAAAGAACATTCATAATAAATACGCCTGAAAAATACGACCGTAAAGAATATATAGGTAATACAGCCAACCACGGCGAAATGGTTACTGTTTTTGCTAAACTGATTATTAATAATAAAGATTACGGTGTTAATGCCTTCATTGTTCCTATCAGAGATAGCAATAAGAATATATTGGAAGGTGTTACTATAGGAGATTGTGGTCCAAAAATGGGACTGAACGGAGTAGATAACGGTATAATTACATTTAAAAATGTAGTTATACCTTATGAGAATATGCTTGACCGATTTGCTCAGGTAAATGAAAACGGAGAATTTGAAAGCCCTATTCCCAGCGATAACAGAAGATTTTTTACGATGCTGGGTACATTAGTTGGAGGAAGAATTGGTATACCCCGTTCTGCACTTGCTGCCGCTAAAACCGGACTTACTATAGCTATAAAATATGGCGATAAACGCAGACAATTTGGTCCTGAAGATGGTATGGAAGTGCCTATTCTTAACTATAGAATGCATCAGCTCAGACTTATGCCTTATTTAGCAAATGCCTATGCAATTCATTTTGGTTTGCAATATCTTACTAAAAGATTTGTAAACAGGACTGAAGATCAGATGCAGGAAATAGAAGCATTGGCTGCAGGAATGAAGTCATATTCTACATGGAATACCAGAGATACTTTACAGGAATGCCGTGAAGCATGTGGCGGTAAAGGTTATTTAAGTGAAAATCGTATTGATGACCTAAAAAATGATACTGAAATTTATACAACTTTTGAAGGTGATAATACTGTATTAATGCAGCTTACCGCCAAAAACCGATTAGGAGAATTTCGTAAACAATTCGGTGAAATGAACGTATCAAGTATTTTTAATTATGTGCTTAACCAGGCTAAGACCTCAATAACCGAAAAAAATCCTTTTGCAACCAGAAATACTGATGAACAGCATTTGAAAGATAAAAATTTTCATTTGCATGCATTTCAATACAGGGAAAAAGAAATTGTTAGTTCTGCTGCAAGAAGGTTTAAAAAACTGGTGGATGATGGCCTTGATACTTTCGATGCTGCTAATGTAATGCATCCTCACATGATACAAATTTCAGATAGTTATCTTGACCGTGTGTTTTTAGAACAATTTCAGGCTAAACTTGCAACAGTTAATGATACCGGTGTTAAAGAAGTATTAGATAAGCTATATAATTTATTTGCCTTAAATAAAATAGCAGAACATAAAGCCTGGTATTTAGAGCAAGGTTATATGGAAGGTGTTAAAACAAAAGCAATACGCAAGCTGGTTAGCCAGCTATGCTGGGAAATTCGACAAGATGCAGTTCCGTTAACAGATGCGTTTAATATACCTGAAAGCTGCCTCGCCGCAATTATTACAAATAAATCAGGAGAAGCATAAAATAAGAAAGCCGCTAAAATTAGCGGCTTTCTTATTTAAATATTTACTATCCAGTCTAAATTGGTATTATAATTTAAATGCCCTTGCTTAACTTCCAGTGGAGATTCAAAATTATTAGTATATAATGCACCCGTACCTAAGCCCTGCGGCATTGGATTATTCTGTAAAAAAGTCCACTGAGCAATGGCATTTAGGCCAATATTACTCTCAAGTGCCGATGTTATCCACCAGTTAATCCCTAATTTTTCAGCAATATCGATCCATTCTTTACATCCATGGTATCCCCCTATTAAGCTAGGTTTTAAAATTATATATTGCGGCATAATTTCTTTGAGCAAAATATCTTTATTTTCATAACCAAATACACCTATTAATTCTTCATCAAGTGCAATTGGCAAAGGCGTAGTCTGACACAGGTCTGCCATTACTTTAATTTGTCCTTGCTTAATAGGCTGCTCAATACTATGTAATTCATATTTAGATAATTGAAATAACTTATCTAAAGCATTATCTTTAGTAAAAGCTCCATTAGCATCAACACGTATTTCTATTTCTTCAGAAGAAAAATGTTGCCTTATAAAATCCAGAAGATCCAGCTCTTTTTGAAAATCTATAGCGCCGATTTTTAATTTAATACAATTAAAACCCTGTTGTAGTTTTTCTTCAATTTGCTGCTTCATATATTCCTGCTCTCCCATCCAAACCAAGCCGTTTATTGGTATTTGTTCTTCTCCTTCTGTAAAAGCAGATGGAAATAAC
The DNA here is from genome assembly GCF_024054175.1 of Flavobacterium sp. NRK1. Taxonomy (GTDB): domain Bacteria; phylum Bacteroidota; class Bacteroidia; order Flavobacteriales; family Flavobacteriaceae; genus Flavobacterium. Next base: position 3,170,885 of record NZ_JAMXLA010000001.1, on the reverse strand, counting down.
AAATATGGTGAATCTGATCTAAGCGACTGAAAAGCCATTTCTATCCCGAATTGAATTGAAGGAAACTCTATCAATTCGTTCCAAAGTACTTCTTCGCCCAAATTTATATTTTCACACATCCATTTTAGCTTTTCTTCATATTCAGGGCGGTCATCAATACTTAGTGAACGTAATATCCCACACTCCCCTATCCCCTTCTTATATCCATCTTCAAGAATAATAAACCAGGTCTCTTTTTGAGTGAGTATCCCCCGCGAAGTACCGCTGGGACGTTTAAAATCGAGAATATATTTTTTACAAGTAGCTTTCATGTAATAAATTAATCACTATATACATCGTGAATAATTGAAAATTATAATTCTAAAGAACCGCCTACCTCAAGTAACATAAGGTCTTTACCTTTATTAAAGAATTTTTTTATGGCATCATCATGGTTAATTTTTATATAACCGAAAGTGTCATAATGGTATCCCAGAATTTTATCACAATCCAGAAAATCAGAAGCTATTATGGCATCTTCAACATCCATTGTGAAATTACTTCCTATTGGCAATATTGCCAGATCCAGCTTTGTTCGCATTGGTATAAGTTTCATATCAAAGGTAACAGCAGTATCTCCTGCAATATAAATGTTTTTATGTTCGCCTTCAATAACAAACCCTCCCTGATTTCCTCCATAAGTGCCATCCGGGAAAGAACTTGAATGATGGGCTACTACATATTTTACTTTGCCAAAATCAAAACTCCAGCTGCCACCATGATTCATTGGATGGACTTTGAAACCTTTTTTCTCATAATAGTTTGTAATTTCAGCATTTGATACAATTACTGCCCCTGTATTGTTTGCAATAGCATCAACATCAAGAATATGATCGCCATGAGCATGGGTAATAAATATATAATCTGCCTTTAATTGCATAATGTCGATATGCTTTGCAAGTTCATTTGCAGTAATAAAGGGATCTACTATAATATGCTTGCCTCCCACTTCTATGCCAAGGCTGGCATGACCGTAAAATGTGATTTTCATAATGTATGTTTTTATTTGTTGAATGTATAAAAATTAAAACTGCAATACTATACAAAGCAATACCGAAAGAAAGAAAGTACCCAATGCTACCTTTTTCAGTTCAGGGTCCAGTTCTTTAGGTATTTTATTTTTTGCTACTGTTTTTATATGCATGATAAAAGGTACATAAGCTATAAGAAATATATACTGTAAAGGTTTGAAATTTAAAAAAACAGCAAAAAGCAATGTTAAGAGCAATGCTGTTATAATGATAGTATAATGATATATTTTAGCATTTTGGCCACCTATTTTTACTACTAAAGTATTTTTCCCGGACATAGCATCTGATATCTGGTCCCTCATATTATTAAGGTTAAGTACTGCAACACTTAGCAAACCAATGGTAATGGCGGGCATAACAATTAATCCATTAAGTTGTTTTGCGAAAAGAAAATAACATCCTAAAACGCTTACCAGGCCAAAAAATATAAATACAAATAAATCTCCTAACCCTTTGTATCCATAAGCCGAATTACCTACAGTATATTTTATAGCAGCAGTTATAGCGGCCAGCCCTAAAATGAAAAAGAACAATGAATATACAAAGTTATCACTTCCAAATGCTATGTAAATAAGAATTATTGCTGACGCCAAAGTTAAAAGTGACGTTATAATAATTCCCTTTTTCATGGCTTTTACTGTTATTGCTCCGCTTTGAATAGCTCTTTGCGGACCTATCCTATTCTCATTATCAGTACCTTTTACTCCATCACCATAATCATTTGCAAAATTAGAGAGTACCTGCAATCCAAGAGTAGTTAACAACGCAAATCCTAAAATCCCATAATTTATTAAACCTTGCGAAAAGGCATAAAAACTTCCTACTAATATTCCGGAAACGGATAAGGGCAGTGTTCTTAAACGTGCGGCTTTAAGCCATGCTTTTGTATTTGACATTTTATATTTAAATTCTTAGTAATAAACAGTTACATCCAGTTTTTTGTTCCTGTTTCTATTTGATACAACCAATAATTTGTTAATTGTTTTAATCGGGTATAATTGGACAGGCCAAAAGAAACTGTTCCGCCGGCAGTATGTAGTGTAACAATGCCAATATCTAAACCTTTATGCCAAAAATACTGCTTTAAAGAAATAGTTTGTATTTTATATGGAGCAATATATTCTCTGTCAATATCCCATGCACCACTTTGTTTAACAATAAAATCATCATTAACAAACAGGCGGCAATGTCTAAAATTGAAATATATCATTGTACCTGAAAACAAAATATACAATGGAAGAAAGATAATATATTCCTGAATATTAGGAAAAACAGTATATGCTAAAGATAAAAATAAACTAACAGGGATAATGAGTAAAATGATAGTTTCCATTAGTATTTTCCTGAGACTGGGTTTTAAAACTGCACCTTTTTCAGGAATCTTATCTAAAAGAAACTTGAGTAAAACATCTTTTTCCTGAGTACTGCATCCCGGTATTTCAATAGCTGTCTTCCTCTGATCTCTGTCGTTAGCTTCTACTCCTGATGCCTGACGTATTTTAAGATCATTTATATTAAATTTCTTTTGAAAATAATTTCTGCCTACAGTCACTATCTGAACTTTGTTGGGCCTAATGATAGTATTTTTAGTATTTAATAATCCGAAAGAAAGCAATAATGAGTCATGCTGTTTAGTAATCCTGAAATTAAAATATCGGATAATTGTTCTTACCAGATTTATTATTAAAGTAACAATCATTATCCCTACAATAATAAAAGTTATAAACCTTAATAATACCTCTGCATTAATATATTCATCCAGAGGGTCCTCATCATATCCGGCAGCCTCAATAAAATCTTCTATATACTGAAAAGTAGTTATGATAAAAGCAAATAATAACGCAAAGCTTCTGGCGTAGTTAGAAGTTATGCCGGTTTTAAACAAACTTAAAAGACTTATTTGTATAAAAGGATGTTCAGTGTTTGTATTTTCCTGATTGCCATCAAAAGATAAACTCTTTTTATAACCGTTTTCTAAAAGCCTTTCTTTCAATAATAGAGCAATATCATGATCTATAGCCCTTATAGAAACTTCTTTACCACTCGTACCAGCAGTATCTACCTCAAGTGCATGCACTCCTATAATCTTCTGAATGATTGACTGGTTAATATTTACCTGCTGTATTTTATCTAACGGAATAGCTATCCTGCTTTTATTAAATATGCCTTTTCGTACAACAAATTCATCATTATTCTCATCCAGAAAGAAAGTAAAGTTAAGATATTTAAGATATGCTATAAGACAGATCCCTAAGATGATAACAATAATTCCTGACCAAAGTGCTATCTGGCTTAACTGGTCAATTTTAAAAACCCAGACAATTAGAATAGGCCAAAGGGCACGCAAAGCACCCTGAAAAGTATCAGCAAACATAACAACTACTCCTATTAACGACTGGCGTTGCGGTTGACTGAAGTTATTCTCCATTTTCCTCTTCTGTTAAAATTTTACCCATTAAGAGTAATTTAATTTTTTCAGCTTCCTGTTTTTCAATTCCAGGTATTTGTATATCACTTTTATCTCCTCCTGCAGTAAAGATTTCAATTTTAGCCAGATTAAACATTCTTGAAATAAAACCTTCATGCAAAGCAACATGCTGTACCCTGTTATAAGGAATTATAGTTGTAGTTATGCTAATTGCACCGCTGCGATAAATAGCATCATGAGTTCTGAATGCAAATCCTCTATTGCGAAATTTTATTAAAGCTATAGAAATTGAAAAAACAACAATAAAAATATAGCCGCCAGTAATAGGCAGCCAATACTCATGAAGCTCATTTATAAAATAAAATGCAAAACCAGAACCAATGGTAATTATACCAAATACCATCGCAAAATTTAACCAGATTACCTTAAGGTATGAAGGATGAAGGGGTTTAAGTTCTACATCCTCAAAACGTGGTAGTGCAGTAACGTCAATGGGTTCGTTTATATAGTTTTCCATTTTTGAGTTTTCTGTTCCTGATTGTTTAAGGAATCCATTTAATATCCTTAAAGTTAGGTTTTCTTTTTTCAAGAAAAGCATCACGCCCTTCTTTAGCTTCTTCTGTCATATAAGTAAGACGAGTAGCTTCACCGGCAAAAACCTGCTGACCAACCATACCATCATCAGTAAGATTAAAGGCAAATTTCAGCATTTTTATAGAGGTTGGAGATTTTTCAAGTATTTCCTGAGCCCATTCATAAGCAGTATCTTCAAGTTCGGCATGAGGTATTACAGCATTTACCATTCCCATATCATATGCGTCCTGAGCAGAATAATTACGGCCTAAAAAGAAAATTTCACGGGCACGCTTCTGCCCTACCATTTTAGCAAGGTAAGCCGATCCATACCCGCCATCAAAGCTTGTTACATCAGCATCAGTCTGTTTAAATATAGCATGTTCTTTACTTGCAAGAGTAAGATCGCACACTACATGCAGACTATGTCCGCCACCAACAGCCCATCCCGGAACTACAGCAATAACAACCTTTGGCATAAAACGTATAAGACGCTGTACTTCAAGTATATTAAGACGATGCATACCATCATCTCCTACATAGCCCTGCTGTCCTCTTGCTTTCTGATCTCCGCCACTGCAAAACGAATAAACACCATCTTTAGAAGAAGGTCCTTCAGCCGAAAGCAGTACTACTCCTATAGAAGTATCTTCACGGGCATCAAGAAAAGCCTCAAAAAGTTCAGAGGTAGTTTTAGGTCGGAATGCATTACGAACATCAGGCCTGTTAAAGGCTATACGCGCTACGCCATCACATTTTTTATAGGTTATATCTTCAAACTCTTTTACGGTTTTCCAGTTTATTGTACTCATGCTTGTATAATAATTTACCGTAAAAATAAGCCATTTTTTGCATTTGCCAATAAAAAATAGTAAGCTCAAATGCATCAGTGTTGCCATTTGTATAAATCAGTAAACAAACTCTACTATAAACCGTTTTTAGTCAAATAAATAGATTTTTTTAAGTGTTAACCTTGCATAAAAAGCTTTTGAAAAAGTATGGTTTAATTATATTTGCGGTTTACGCATTACCAAAGATGAGATTATTACGTTTACTACCCTTCATATTTGCATTTACTTTTATTTCGTGCCTTAAAGAAAAAAAACAACTGGCAGAAAACATTAAAAAGGAAGTTAAAGACACTGTATTACATTTTATACCTCTTGATGCTAAATTAAATAAGGTCAAAACAAGTTATAAAAAATCTAAAACAAACAGCATTGAACATTTCTATAACAAGCTTTGGCGAAGAAATGATTTAAGTGGCGGATTTTTAGTAGCAAAAAATGGAAAAATACTTTTTGAAAGATATGGAGGTTTTGCCAACAGGTCTGAAAAAAGGGAGATCAATTCTGAAACGCCGATACATTTAGCTTCTGTCAGTAAAGTACTTACTGCGGCTGTGGTGCTAAAGCTTGCAGACAGAAAAAAATTAGACCTTGACCAGAAAGTAAATAGCTTATTACCTGAATTTCCATATGAGGATATTACTGTAAGAATGCTTTTAAATCACAGAAGCGGACTTCCTAATTATGCCTACTTCTGTGATGACCGGACTGTGTGGGATCATAGCATGATTACAAATCAGGATATATTAGATCTTCTGGCGAAGCATAAATTCGACCTATACTTTCAGTCTGATAAAAAATTTGGTTATTGTAACACTAATTATGCAATGCTGGCTTTGATAATAGAGAAAGTAACACATATGAATTATCGTATTGCAATGAAAAAAATACTTTTCGATCCACTCGGAATGAAAAACACCTATGTTTTTGATTATGAAAAAAACAAAGGCAATGCATGCAGATCTTACAAAGGCAATAACGTTTTATATGGATATGATTTTCTGGATAATGTTTATGGCGATAAAAATATTTTTTCAACACCACGGGATTTACTTAAATTTGACCTGGCAACTTATTCAAAAGAATATTTAAGCCCTGAACTTTATGAAGAAGCTTTTAAAGGCTATAGCTACGAACATAAAGGAACTAAAAATTACGGACTGGGAATCAGAATGCATGAATGGGAAACCGGAGAAAAGTTATTTTATCATAACGGCTGGTGGCACGGTAATACATCTTCCTACGTAACTCTAAAAAAAGATACTGTTACAATTATTGCATTATCAAATAAATTCTCTTATAAACCGTATAAAGTATGGAAACTCTCTCCTTTATTTGGAGATTATCCCATCAAACCGGATAAAGATGACGAACTAGAATAATTAAAAAGCCCTTAATTAAGGATTTTTTATATCATCATCCAAATTTTACAGAAGTCATATTTAAAGATCCTCCTACAAGTTTATCATTGAAAAATGATATTTCATCTTTTTTATCCTGAAGTCCTAAAGTATAAAGCAACGGATAATAATGATCTGGTGTAGGTATAGCCAGTTTTGCTCCTTTATTAAGGGTTTCATAGTCAATAAGTGCCTGATGATTACCATTTGCTATTTTTTGTTTAAAAATAGCATTCATTTCAATAGCCCAGTCAAAGCCGTAATTAGGTTCATTAAGCCTTTGCCAGTCTATCATTCTTAAGTTATGCACCATATTACCACTACCAATAATTAATACCCCTTTTTTTCGGAGTGCTGCAATTTCTTTTGCTAATTCATAATGGTATTGTGGAGGTTTATTGTAATCAATACTTAACTGTAATACAGAAATATCCGCATCCGGATACATATGTCTAACAACAGTCCATGTACCGTGGTCTAAGCCCCAGTCGTGATCAAGTCCAACATTTGTAGAAGTTATAAGATTTGCAGTAGTTGTAGCCAATTCAGGACTACCTTTTGCTGGATATTGAACGTCAAATAATGCCTGAGGAAATCCACCAAAATCATGAATCGTTTTTGGTTCATCCATAGCTGTAATATGCGTTCCTCTTGTTAACCAATGTGCAGAGATAACAAGTACAGCTTTAGGTTTTGCAATTTGCTCACCCATTTTTGCCCACGTCCTTGAAAACTCATTATCTTCAATACCATTCATAGGAGATCCATGACCAATAAACAATACCGGATGCTTTACATCTTCTTCGTTAAGACTATCTGTCCAGTTCCTGAAGTTATGAAGAGACATATTATAATGTATTAATCAGTCTAAATTATTCTTTTACAAGATAGATTCCGTCTTCTTTAATTTCTATGAGCTTTTGTTTGTATAATGTACCAATAGCCTTCTTAAATGTTTTTTTACTCATTTTAAGAACTGTTTTGATATCCTCAGGATGACTATCATCATTCAATCGAAGAAAACCACGATTAGCACGAAGTTCATCCAGCACTTTTTCAGCATTAGGTTCAATAGCTTCAAAGCCTTGTTTTTGCAAGGTTACGTCTATTTTATTATCAGGGCGTATGGTTTTAATATATCCTTTCATCCTGTCACCGGTACGAATATCTTCATATACCTGATCTTTATATAAAAGCCCCTTATGTTGTTCATTTATGATCACATTGATACCCATATCAGTAATATGCGATATAATAAGATCAACTTCCTCACCCTGCTCAACAGTCAGTACGTCATTATTTAAAAACTGATTGATCTTGCTTGTACCTACAAGTCTGTTGGTTTTTTCATCAAGATACATAAACACCAGATAGCGTTTGCCTTTTTCCATTTCACGGGCTTGTTCACGAAAAGGTACAAATAAATCTTTTTCAAGACCCATATCCAGAAATGCACCAAATTTATTAGTGAAATTAACTCTTAGCAATGCGAACTCATTTAGATAAATATAAGGTTCTAAAGTCGTTGCTACAGGACGTTCTTCCTGATCCAGATAAACAAAAACAATTAGCTCCTCTCCTATCTCAAATTCACGTGGTACATATTTATTAGGTAATAATATATCTTCTTTTCCATCACTAAGATAAAGTCCTACCTGAGTATCCCTAACTATCTTAAGTGTATTGTATTTTCCTATTTCAATCATTCTTATAAATTTCGGTTACAAAGGTACGGATATAATTTAATCAAATTTTATAATTGCATTAACGCTTTCTATAGCTCAGGAATTACATATATTTGAATGTAAATATTATATTATGAATGTAGAATCTTTTGAGATTGAAGGTTGGGAAGAATTGCAAATAGGCGTAACCTTATGTGAAAATAAAGAATGGCTGCTTGTGAAACACATACCATGTGATTATATATTGGATGGCTATAAAATTTACAATAAGAAATTTATTAAAAGGAGAATAAACTCTTCTAAAGAAAGATTTACTGAACGAGTACTAAAATTAAGAAAGACAATTATTGAAAAACCTGCAGACTTCAAATTCACTGATACAGTTAATTGTTTGAAATGGGTACAAGATAAATTTGGCCTTTTTGAGTTCCAAGATTATGAAGAAAAACATTTATCCTATGGAATAATAAATAGAATTATTGGAAACATTCTTATAATAGATTTTATAGACACAAAAGGTTTCGTTGAAGAAAATTATGACTTTGAATTTGAAATAGACGAAATAAGGAGTATTTCTTTTGAAAGCGATTATTTTTATGCAATAAGAGCACTATGGATGGATGAAAACCCATCTATAGTAGCTCTTTAAAATATTGTAATAATACCTTATCATTTTCATGCATTGGAGTAAACACCTCTAATATTTTAGGCTGAGCTCCTTTTTGCATAAATGTTTCTAATTCTATTTTTAGTTCTTCTTCATTAGTAGCTTTCTGATAAACAAATCCATACATTTTGGCCAGATGTTCAGCAGTTAAATGGTGTTCTGTTTCAAAATAGGTATTAAAAACTGGCGTTTCTTTATGTCCCGGTAATATTCTGAATATCCCTCCCCCGCCATTATTAATTATAACAATTTTAAAATCTTTAGGAATATAATTGTTCCAAAGTGCATTACTGTCGTATAAGAAACTAATATCACCAGTAACAACTATGGTTTCTTTACCACTTGCTACTGCTGCTCCTACCGCTGTAGAAGTACTGCCATCTATACCACTTGTACCGCGATTACAAAACACTTCAACTGATTCTTTTACATCAAATAACTGCATGTAACGTATTGCAGAGCTGTTACTTATCTGCACTTGTAAATTTTCAGGAAGTGCAAGAATTAAAAGCTCAAAAACTTTAAAATCGGAAAATGGAATCTTAGACAAATACTCGTCATGCTTTACTTTTCTGTAAGCTTTAAGTTTTTGCGCCATCTCACGATAAGTACTTTCTATCGCAATTGTTTGCGGAAGTAGATCTTTAAAAAAAGTATTGGCATCAATCTCAAAATGTTTGGTAAGAGCACCAAAAGTATCATAAGCTCTTAAGGTATCTATATGCCAGTGCTCTTCAGGTTTGTATTTTCTTAACCAGGCTTTTACTCTTTTAGAAACTACCATACCCCCGAATGTGATTAATATGTCCGGTTTGTATGCTATAAAATCTTCGTGAGTAAAGGGTGTAATTATAGTGTCGATGTTATTTAAAAAACTATCATGATGCAGATTGGAAGTCGTTTCAGTCATAACTACAACCGAAGGATCATTGGCCAATTGCTCAATTATACTCGGGTCTATAATATCAGGATCGTTTACGCCAACTAAAATCAGTTTCTTTTTAGCTTCATTCCATTTATTAGCATAAAGAGTCAAATCTTCCGGCAAGATGTCATCAATAATGGTATTAAACACCTCTGACTGAACAGAAAGTTCTGTAACAGTTTCATAAAGTGGTTCTTCAAATGGAGCATTAATATGTACAGGGCCTTTTAGTAATACAGCTGTATTTATAGCTTCATTAATCAGCCTGTCATTTTCTGTAGAAGCGTCTTCCAAAAGATTGGCGCTAAATAGTATGTGATTTGCATACACATTTTCCTGGCGTATAGTCTGCCCATCACCAATGTCAATTTTATCATGGGGCCTGTCGGCAGAAATAACAACTACAGGTATCTGACTGTAAAAAGCTTCTGCAATAGCCGGATAATAATTTAATAATGCAGATCCGGATGTGCATACAACCGCTACAGGTTTTTTAAGCTGTTGTGCCATACCTGCTGCAAAAAAAGCAGCACAGCGTTCGTCTGCAATGCTATAGCATGTAAAGTTGGTATTATTAGCAAAACCAACTGTAAGAGGAGCATTACGCGACCCCGGAGATATTACAATATCAGTCAATCCTTTAGCCAGGCATATTTCTATAATGCTTTGGGCTAAAGGTATTTTAGGATAGATCATTTTTTGTAGTTTAACTAATTTGGGATTAGTTGTTCTAGAAACATATCCCAAATTCTGAGTATTAGGCCTTGATCCAGTTTACAATTTCAGGATCTGTTGGTAAAGTCCTTGGGCTTATTACTTTTTCCAACTGACCATTTTCATTTATAAGGTATTTTTGAAAATTCCATTCTACTTCACTATCCTGTAGTCCATTTTTGCTTTTTTGGGTAAGAAACTGATAGATAGGTGCCATATCGTTTCCTTTAACCGATATTTTATCCATCATTGGAAAAGTAACGCCATAGTTTAATTCGCAAAACTCAGCAATTTCTTTACTTGTACCTGGCTCCTGTGACGCAAAGTTATTGGCAGGAAACCCAACAATTACAAGTCCTTTGTCTTTATATTCTTTATAAATAACCTCAAGGTCTTTATATTGTGGTGTAAGTCCGCATTTAGATGCCGTATTTACAATAATTACTTTTTTTCCTTTAAGAGAAGCAAAATCAAATTCTTTTCCATAAAGATCAGTTACTTTAAACTGGTATATATTTGATGCCGACATAGTCTTAGTGGTTTCTGTTGTTGTTTTATTTTTTTTAGTTTGTGCCTGGTTTTGGCAGCTGAACAGTAAGGTAAGCCCCATAGCTGCTATTGCGAATTTTTTCATAATGATATTTTACTGTAAAATTAATTAAAATAAGTTAAGCAAAATCTAATAAACTGGAAAAAGAAAAGCCACGGTTAACGTGGCTTCATCTATAATTACTTTTTAAAATATTTTCTGTATTGTATATAGGAAATAAAGCCCAGGATAAATACACCTAAAGCCATCCAGAAGAAATACATCGGCGTTCTTACTTCTCCGCTTGCGTAAGAGTGTAAACCTGTAAGATAGAAATTAACTCCAAAATAAGTCATAAGTATAGAAGCAAAAGCTAATACACTAAAGAAGTTGTATATCCATTTACCTCTTAAAGCCGGAACAAAGCGCATATGTATAACAAATGCATATACCATAATACTTACCAGCGCCCATGTTTCTTTAGGATCCCACCCCCAATAACGCCCCCAGCTCTCATTAGCCCACTGCCCGCCAAGAAAGTTACCTATGGTTAGCATTACAAGGCCTACAGTAAGAGACATTTCATTTATATATGTAAGTTCTTTAATATTCAAATCAACAATAGCTTTGTTCTTTTTGTTGGTGAATATCATTAATATAAGAGAAACAAGGCCTAATATCATACCAAGCGTAAACGGACCATAACTTGCAACTATTACAGCTACGTGAATCATTAACCAATACGAATTAAGAACAGGCACCAGATTTCCTATCTGCGGATCAGTCCAGTTCATGTGCGCTACCATAAGTATCATGGAAGCTACAAAAGCAGTAGATGCTACTGTAAGCGATGATTTTCGCCCGAAAGCCAAACCAAAGAACATTGTAGCCCATCCGACATAGATAACAGACTCATAAGCATTACTCCATGGCGCATGACCTGATATATACCAACGCGCTATAAGGCCTGCTGTATGCAGTACAAAAAGTAAAATTATAATACCGTGAAAAGCTTTAACAGCATAACTAACCCATTTACGTGAATTAAAAATATTAATGATAACAAAAACAAACATTAAAACACCCGCATAGCAATACCATGAAAATAGCTTTTTAAAGATGTCATATTTATTATATAATATCTCGGCATTAACTTTATCATCGTTAGGCATTATACTGCCTCCAAATTTGTGCTGGTATTTTGTAAGCCCTTCCAGCAGACTATTTGCTAACTTATAATCTCCTGTTTCTGTTGCTTTACCTACTGCCTGTAAATAAAATGGCAATATGTTTTTTATTGAATCAAGTTCAGCGTTTTTAACTTCTGGTATTTCAAGGTAAGAAACCCACTTGTTATTTTTATCATTAGGTATTGGATACACTTTTAATATCTGTCCTGTAAGAGCTGAATATAAAAGATTGATTCTTTTATCAATTTCCATATAATCCTTTTGAAACTTGGTAGCTTCTTTTTCCCGATATGCTTTTTCAAGTATTTTTGAAAGCTTGTAATTGCCCTGAGCATCAAAAAAGTCCGATAAAGCAGCAAATTTTGCTTCTTTTTCAAGTCCGGCAACTATTCTTAAACTATCATTATTGCGTTTAAGCTCAATAACAGGCATACTATACCACATTTGATCCATCATGATCATAGAAAGAAAAGCCTGATCAGAATTCAATCCTTTATAAGTATCACTCTTACTTACTTTTCGCAACAGTTCCGAAGAGAATGTATTTATAGGCTTCATCCTTCCTCCTGCATCCTGAATAATCAGGCGCCCGAATTTGGCAGCATGCTCTTCACTAACCTTATATTTCTGAATGATAGAATCCATTTGTTCCTGTGTAGGAACTTCATGCGTATGATTTTGAGAATACCCATTAAAAACAAAAAAGAATAATGCTATTATACTTAGTTTTGCTTTTTTAGCTTTAACCTTGTCCAGTTTGCGTTTTAAATCATTAAAGCGTGTGTTTTTGTCAAACAAAATTGCCATAAGACCAATGTATAAAAGGAAATAACCAATATAGGTTATCCATGTTCCCCAAAAATCATGATTAACTGAAAGTACTGTACCCATTTCATCAGCATCAAATGACGCCTGAAAGAATCTGTATCCTCTGTAATCCAATACATTATTCATAAAAATCCTGGCGTCAAAAGTGTTGTTCTTTTCCTTATCTTCTACAGTTACTTTGCTTTCAAAAGATTCATAACTAGACTCTGTTCCCGGATATTTTTTAGCTATAAAGTCATTTACTTTAATGGAAAATGGCAAATCATACTGTCTGCTGCCATATATTAATGTATATTCAAGGCTGCCCATTTTAAAAGACTGGGGAACTCCCATTTTTGCTTTACCTCCAAGCAGCGTTACTTCTTTCTCCTGATCTTCAGATTTCACTACAACTGTAAGGGCTGCGTCTTCTTTTGTTTTATAATTATTATTAGATACATAATTTACTTTACCCTTTATAGCTGCTTCAGGTAAAACAAATCGCGAACCTCCGACATTATAGAGTGAACGGAACATTAAAGGCTGAACAGAATCTTTATTAACGCTTCCTTTCATCTGATCGGCCATACGCATAAAATCCCCTTCAAAAGGAGTTTTTATAGTATAGTTTCCATCTTTCAGGGTTATATTTATTGCACCTTCTGTGGGTGCATTAAAAGCAAATAAAAGATTATGGATGTTTTCTACCTGTCCTTCTTTAAGATAATGCTCGTGGCGTCCGCCATCACCTGCTTCAACAAGTTTAAGATAATAAATACCTTTTGGGTCTTCTACAACAGTCTCTTTAGCTCCAAGTTTGAAATCTTTATATTCTATTTCAATTGGTATTCCACTAAATTCCTTAGACATTGAAAAGTAATTATTGGCTACTGGGGAAAGTAAAAGGTTTTTTTCAAAAGTCCTTCTTCTCATTTCGCCTTCATGCTCACCATCTACAAATACAGTAAGATATGTTTTATCAGAATAAAAACGGCTTTCTGTAGCTCCTTCCCTTATTGGCATCATTCCTTCAAAGCTTATGTAGCGGGTAACAAACGCTCCGGCAATAATAAATATGAAAGAAAGGTGAAGTAATAAAGTGGCCCATTTTTCTTTTTTATGAAGGCTATAACGTTTAATATTACCAAAGAAATTTATTACGAACAATAACATAATAGCTTCAAACCACCTGGCATTGTAAATAAACAGTCGGGCAGTATCTGTATTATAGGCATCTTCAATAAAAGTACCTACTCCCATAGAAAGAGCAAAAACTAAAAAAAGTACTGCCATTAAACGGGTTGAGGAAAAGAACGATATAATTTTATCCATGAGTACGGAAAGTTGTTTTTGTAAATTGATGCAAAAGTACTCAAAACTTCATTTTAAGAGCCCATTTAATTATAAAAATTAAGCCATTATAGCATGCAAATATTTTTTTATAATATTTATAAGTTAGGTATATTTGGCAATCATACTAACCTATTTCATACTATTACCCTAACTAATCTAAAACATTAATGAGAATTCCTAAAATCTTATTACTATTCTGCCTTAGCGGACTAACATCTTTCGCACAGGAAGTATTACAAAACAATCAATATAAATTTGATGATGTTATGTATCGTCGCGGCAATGTATATCGTTCTGCTTCGGGTGTTCCCGGACCTGAGTACTGGCAAAACAGGGCAGATTACAATATAGAAGCTGAAATTGATGACAAGGCAGGCATCCTTAAGGGTAAAATGGTAATGACGTATCATAATAATAGTCCTGAAGAGTTAAATTATATATGGATGTATGTAGAACAAAACCGTTTTACAGAAGATTCAAGAGGTACATTAACTACACCCATTGCCGGAACAAACCGTTATGCCGGAGATACAGATGGTGGTTTTAAAATAAGTGATCTTTCGGCTAAAGTTAAAGGAGATAATTCTTCTAAGTATCTTATTACGGATACACGTATGCAGGTATTTCTTAAAGAGCCTATACCTGCAAAAGGAGGAACGGCAACCGTTTCCTTAAATTTTGAATTTAAGATACCTGTTGAAGGAATGGACCGGATGGGACAGTTAAAAACAAAAGAAGGTATTGTTTATTCTATGGCTCAATGGTATCCAAGGGCGTGTGTTTTTGATGATGTAGCAGGCTGGAATACTGAACCTTATCTTGGTGCAGGTGAATTTTATGTTGAATATGGGGATTTTGATTATAAAGTTACTCTTCCTTATGATTATATTGTTGTAGGCTCAGGAGAACTTGCCAATCCTAAGGATGTACTTTCTAAAGAATTGCTTAACCGCTGGGATAAAGCTTCGCAAAGCGATAAAACAGTTTATTTGATAGCCCCGAATGAAGCAGGTAACACTAAAATTACAAGACCTTCACAAAGCGGAAAATCTACATGGCATTTTAAAATGAAAAATAGCCGTGATATAGCATTTGCTTTCTGTAAGGGTTTTATTTGGGATGCAGCAAGAATCAACCTGCCAAGCGGCAAAAAAGCAGTAGCCCAGTCCGTTTATACTAAAGAGAGTGATGGCAATTTAGCTTGGGGACGTTCTACAGAATATGTAAAAGCTTCTATAGAACATTATTCTTCAAAATGGTTTGAATACCCATATCCCAATGCTGTCAATGTAGCTTCAAATGTAGGTGGTATGGAATATCCGGGTGTTTCATTCTGTCATGCTTCAAGCCATGGACAGGACCTATGGGAAGTGACTGATCATGAATTTGGACATAACTGGTTTCCGATGATCGTAGGTTCCAATGAGCGACGATATGCATGGATGGATGAAGGTTTTAATACTTTTATAAATCATTACAGCACTCTGGCTTTTAATAATGGAGAATATCCATCTGATGCAGCTAAAGGGAGAAATGGGGTTTTCTGGTTCAGGTCTAAATACAGAGAAAGCATTAATACTTATCCTGATGTAGCAAGACCTATGAACTTAGGCTATACAGCATACTCTAAACCTGCTACGGGTTTAATATTATTACGTGAATATATACTTGGGGCAGAACGTTTTGATAATGCTTTTAAAGGATATATCAATGAATGGGCCTTTAAGCATCCGCAACCTTCTGATTTTTATAATGCTATGGAAAATGGATCAGGAGAAAATCTTAACTGGTTCTGGAGAGGATGGTTTATAGGGAATGGTAATATAGATTTAGGAGTAACAAAAGTTATACAAAATCCTGATTCAGCAATTATTACTTTTGTTAATAAAGGAGAAGTACCTATGCCGGTTGTATTTAAAGTTGTTTATGAAGATGACACCAAAGAAATAAAAACACTTCCTGTTGAAGTTTGGCAACGTGCTAATGAATGGGATTATCTGTTGAAATCCTCTAAAAAAGTAAAAGCTATAGATATTGACCCATTAAGATTGCTCCCTGATATTGATACAAATGATAATTCATGGATAAAATAATAATTAAAAAGCGGATATTGTATTATCCGCTTTTTTAATTGTGTAATATACATTTTAAAATAATTGTTCTGACGTATTGAATTCGTCATTTTACCACACCTTGTTTACCCTGATACCTAAAACTTTTTTACTAATTTAGCGACCATGTTAAAAGTAGTGATTATAGGTTCAGGAAATGTGGCGCAGCATCTTATAAAAGCCTTTCAGAGTTCGGATAAAACTGTTCTTGCTGGTGTTTATGCGCGAAATCCTGAAAAACTATTTAATATAATTGACAAGCGACTCATAACAAACAATCTTAATACATTGCCGGAAGCAGATGTTTATATACTATCTGTAAGTGATGACGCTATTGCAGAAGTATCAGCACAACTCCCATTTAATGACAGGCTGGTAGTACATACATCCGGTAGTACCGGAATAGAAGTTATCAATAATAAAAACCGCAGAGGCGTTTTTTATCCGTTACAAACTTTTTCAAAAAATAAAGAAGTAGATTTTAAACAAATACCTCTTTGCCTGGAAAGTGATAATGTAAAAGATTATGAAATATTGGAACAATTGTCTTCCTGTATAAGTAACCTTGTGTATAATATTAATTCTCTTCAAAGGCAGGCTCTGCATGTAGCTGCAGTATTTGTGAATAATTTCACTAATCACCTATACGAAATAGGCAGTGAGATATGTTTAGAAAATAATATTCCGTTCGCTATTTTAAAACCTTTAATAAAGGAAACGGCAGACAAGATTGATACTCTTACCCCACTTGAGGCACAGACCGGCCCGGCCAGAAGAAGAGATGTTACAACCATACAGAGGCATCTGGATTTTATTAAAGATGAAAATCAAAAAGCTATATATACCCTATTAACAAAATCTATACAAGAAAAAAATGGCTAAAAGCTATAAAGAAATAATGAATGATATAACCACATTTATTTTTGATGTGGATGGAGTATTAACAGATGGTTCTATACATGTAACTCCCACGGGTGAAATGTTACGCAATATGAATATACGTGACGGATATGCTATGAAAGCGGCAGTTGAAAACGGATATATTGTATGTATAATTTCCGGTGGACTTAACGAGGGTGTGCGCATAAGACTAAGAAATTTAGGTATTACAGATATTTATCTGGGAGTACCTAACAAAGTAGAAACGTTTGACGAGTTTGTAGATATTTATAATATTAATCCTGAACATGTGTTGTATATGGGTGATGATATTCCTGATTTTCATGTAATGCAGCTTGTAGGGTTACCGGCATGCCCTCAGGATGCAGCTCCGGAAATAAAGGAAATAAGCAAATATATTTCACATAAAAACGGAGGTACTGGCTGTGTTAGGGATGTGATAGAACAGGTTATGAAAGTTCAGGGAAAATGGATGGAACATTTTAATGCCAGATATGATTAATTTATTAGTCGTTAAAGTATAATTGATTAAACTTAAACTTTAAATTTTCTACATGAAATTTTTAAAACTCATAGGGTTTGGACACCTTTTATTATTAGCGTTTTCCCAGTTTATTTTTAAATATGGGTTTCTGGATTATCAACCCGGATTAACACTTACTCTTAATGATGCTAATTATACATTACTTGTATTGGCAAGCGTACTTATTGCAGCCGGTGGTTTTCTTATTACAAATATCACTTCAAAAGGCAGTGCAGGCTTTGGCTTATCAGAATCTGCTGCTTACTATATTTATGGAGGCTTAACCATTAGTGGCCTCGTAATAGGCTATTATTTGTCCAATCTTATTGGAAGGCCGAGCTTTATGATAGCCTTTGCTATACCTGTAGGTACACTTTATTTTTATTCAACAAACCTGAGGGAAAGTTTTATACTAGGAAATATAACAATAGCATTCCTTATGGCTCTCAGTGTAATGATAATCGGCATTTTTGCTATATATCCGGTATTTGGAGCTTCTGACAAAGTGCAATTAGCAACAATTTTTGGGCTTATTACAGATCATTCCATTTTTACTTTGGTTTTAGGACTTTTAGTTACTTTATTAAATGACCTTAAAAATACAGATGCAGACTATAATGAAGGCCTTAATACATTACCAATAGCTATAGGCAAAAAACGAACAGTAAAAATAACATTTGTAATAGGTCTTATAGCTGCAGTTATGTTGCTTTATTATATAAATGAATATTTAAGAGAATTATTATGGGCATTAGGATACTGCCTACTTTTTATACTGGGACCTCTTGTGTATTTACTTATAAATATATTATCTGCTAAAACAAGTAAAGATTTTTCAGCTTTAGAAGTTGTGATTAAGGCAATATTACTTTTTACTGCACTATCTGCCACAATAATAACATTCAACATCAGGTATCATGCTTAAGGAAAAACTAAAAAACTATAAACTTATCTTAGCTTCAGGCTCTCCCCGCAGACAGCAGTTTTTAAGAGAGCTTGATACTAATTTTGAAGTACGTCTTAAAGAAGTTGAAGAAATTTATCCGGAAACGCTTCAAGGTGCTGAAATTACAGACTATTTAGCAGAATTAAAAGCATCAGCATTAGAAGAAACTTTGTCTGAGGATGAGATACTCATTACCAGTGATACAATAGTATGGCACGAAGGAAAAGCCCTTGGAAAACCAAAAGATAAAGAAGATGCTTTTATAATGCTTAAATCTTTATCGGGAAAAACCCATGAAGTAATTACTTCGGTGTGCATTAAAAACGCTGATAAAAGCGAAACTTTCAATGAAACTACTAGGGTAACTTTTAATATTCTTACCGATGAGGAAATCAGTTATTACCTGGAAGAATATAAGCCTTATGATAAAGCCGGTTCATATGGAATTCAGGAATGGATAGGACTTGTTGCCATTTCCCGTATTGAAGGATCTTATGCGAATGTAGTTGGTATGCCTGTAGATAAAGTATATCAGTATTTAACCCAATTTGCTACTTCTAAATAAACAATCAGCATATTATGCTCATGGCATGAATAACAAAAAATTACTATTGAATACAATGCAAAAAACATTCTTATATTTTATATTATTAAGTTATAGTTTTTGTTTCGCTCAACCACAGAAACCATCATCTGCTGAAATTTATAACAAACTTGAAAAACTTAATTTTTTAGGTACAGCATTATATATTGCCGCTCATCCGGATGACGAAAATACAAGACTTATATCATTTCTGTCTAATGATGTAAAGGCACGTACGGGCTATTTATCATTAACCCGTGGAGATGGCGGACAAAACCTAATTGGCTTAGAGCTTAGGGAGTTGTTAGGAGTAATTCGTACACAGGAACTGATAGAGGCCCGGAAAGTTGATGGCGGCGAACAGTTTTTTAGCCGTGCCAATGATTTCGGTTTTTCTAAAGTTCCTAACGAAACGTTACAAATATGGGATAAGGAAAAAGTGCTTCAGGATATGGTATGGGTAATCAGGAAGTTCAGGCCTGATATTATAATAAACAGGTTTGATCACCGTACGCCGGGAAGCACACATGGACACCATACCTCTTCAGCTATGCTTACCCAGGAAGCATACACACTTGCTGCCGATGCAAATTATGAACCTGAACAACTTAAATTTACAAAGGTCTGGCAGCCAAAACGTGTAATGTTTAATGTTTCATGGTGGTTTTTTGGAGGAAAAGACAAATTTGATAAAGCGGATAAGTCAAAATATATAAACCTTCAAACGGGAGTCTACTATCCTACCCTTGGAGTGTCTAATCAGGAAATTGCTGCTTTAAGCCGAAGCAAACATAAATCGCAGGGGTTTGGCTCTACAGGCGTGCGTGGTGATGATATGGAATATCTTGAAATTATAAAAGGCGAAACTCCAAAAGATAAACAAAATCTATTTGAAGGTATAGATACTTCATGGAATCGCGTAAAAGGAGGAAAAGCGATAGGTGAAGCTATTACTACTATACTTAAAAATTATGATTTTAAAAATCCTGCCGCTTCAGTTCCTGCATTAGTAAAAGTATATTCTGAAATTGGTAAGATTGAAGATGAATACTGGAAAGAATTAAAACAACAGGAAATAAAAGAAATTATAGCCGGATGTAGTGGCTTATATATTGAAGCAGTGGCTGAAACACAATCTGCAACACCGGGCAACAGCTTAAAAATTAAATGGGAAGCCATAAACCGAAGCAGCGTACCTATGACTTTAAATACTATTGCTTTATTACCCGAAAACAGAACTATAGAGGTAAAAGCTGATTTAGGAAATAATATAAGTAATGAAAATACAATTGATGCAATTGTTCCTTTAAAAACAGCCTATACTTCCCCGTACTGGCTTACTGAAAAAGGTGATGCAGGAATGTACAAAGTAAGTGATTTACAAAAAATTGGGCGTCCGGACATTATTAGAGAAATGAAAGTCGCTTTCTATATAAATATTGAAGGAACCAGTATTCCTTTTGAGCGCACTATAGTTTATAAATATAATGATCCCGTTGCAGGAGAAGTTTATCAGCCTTTTGATGTTATACCTGCAGTAACCACACATATAATTAACAGGGTACAACTGTTTAAGGATAATAAAAGTCAGTTTACAAGTGTAGTGATCCGGGCTGGAAAAGATAATTGTGAAGGCTCTCTTAAACTTGAATTACCTGATGGATGGAAAGTTAGCCCCGTCTCAATTCCTTTTAATCTTTCAGCCAAAGGGAGTGAAATCACTGTAACTTTCGAAGTTACCCCGCCCTCTGCCCCCTCAGAAATTACAGTAAGAAGCATTGCTACAATCGATGGAAAAGAGTTTGACAGGGATCAGATAATAATAAACTACCCACATATAGTAAGCCAGCAGGTTTTACTACCATCTATAGCTAAGTTTACCAAAGCAGATCTGAAGATAAAAGGGCAAAACATAGCTTATATAATGGGAGCCGGAGATAATATACCGGAAAGCCTTAAACAGATGGGCTATGATGTAACGCTTCTTACTCCAAATGATATTACAACAGAAACATTAAAAAACTATGATGCTGTAGTAGTAGGTATTAGAGCGTACAATGTTTTAGATGCATTAGCTTTCAAACAAAATATATTATTTGATTATGTTGAAAATGGCGGGAATATGGTAGTGCAATATAACACAACCGGGAGTTTGGTTACTCAGAATATTGCCCCTTACACTTTACGCATATCACGCGACAGGGTTACGGAAGAAAATGCAAAAGTTACTTTCTTAGATCCTGAAAACCCCGTTCTAAATTATCCTAACAAAATAACTGATAATGATTTTAAAGGCTGGGTGCAGGAACAGGGATTATATTATCCTGATGAATGGGCTAAAGAATTTACCCCGATATTTAAATCTTGTGACAAAGGTGAGGAAACAAAAAAAGGCGGACTGCTAGTAGCTAAATATGGTAAAGGATATTACATTTATACCGGATTGAGCTTTTTCAGGGAGTTACCTGAAGGAGTATCGGGAGCCTACAGGCTTATGGCAAACCTTATCGCAGTTGGCAGATAACAGATAATGCTTGTAACAAAATAACAATAACAGAGTCTTATAAATAACCAAAATAAACACACATGAAAGATAATCCTTCAGGATGGAAAAAAAGCTATTCGATTGTATTGCTTCTAAACATCATGTATATTGTGCTGTTCTATTTTATAATGCAAATTTATTAGTATGCAGTTATTAGACTGGATTATTCTTTCATGCACCCTTCTTTTTATTGTGACTTATGGTGCAATAAAAACAAAAGGCAGTAAAAACGTAAATGAATATATATTAGGCAGCAATGAGACGCCGTGGTGGACTGTAGGCTTATCTGTAATGGCTACGCAGGCCAGTGCAATTACATTTCTTTCCACTCCCGGACAGGCCTATCATGATGGTATGGGCTTTGTTCAGTTTTATTTTGGCCTGCCTATAGCAATGGTTGTTATTTGTATAACTTTCATTCCTATTTATCATAAGCTTAAAGTTTATACTGCTTATGAATACCTTGAACAGCGTTTTGATGTA
The DNA here is from genome assembly GCF_024054175.1 of Flavobacterium sp. NRK1. Classification (GTDB taxonomy): domain Bacteria; phylum Bacteroidota; class Bacteroidia; order Flavobacteriales; family Flavobacteriaceae; genus Flavobacterium. Next base: position 3,148,605 of record NZ_JAMXLA010000001.1, on the reverse strand, counting down.
AAAACAAGATCTCTTGCAGCCCTTATTTTTTTAGTACAAAGAGGACTTGGCACAGGTTTTACTATTTATGCGCCGGCAATTATTTTATCATCACTTTTGGGTTGGAATCTTAATCTGATGAATGTTGTAATAGGTATTATGATAATTGTATATACTGTTTCCGGCGGGACAAAAGCTGTAAATGTTACACATAAACAGCAAATGTTTGTAATAGTTACGGGTATGGTAATTACTTTCTTTATAATCCTGAATTATCTACCTCAAGAACTTGATTTTAATAATGCTTTGCATATTGCCGGAGCAAATGAAAAACTTAATATTCTCGATTTTTCTGTAAATCCGGAAAAGAGATATACTATTTGGAGTGGGATTGCAGGAGGATTCTTTCTTGCCCTCGCCTATTTTGGCACAGACCAGTCACAGGTACAGCGTTATCTTTCTGGAAAATCGGTAAGAGAAAGCCAAATGGGGCTTATAATGAATGGAATATTAAAAGTGCCTATGCAGTTTTTTATATTACTGATAGGCGTTATGGTATTTGTGTTTTTTCAGTTTCATTCTGCCCCTTTGCATTTTAACCCTAATAATACCAGACTAATTGAAAAATCCCAGTATAAAGAATCATACCACGATCTTGAAGACCAGCTAAATGTTGTAGCTAATGAAAAAAAAGAAATCAGTTTGCTTTATGTAGATCAGCTTAGCCAGGATTATGATAACAAAGAACTTCATAATAAAATGATTGCGTTAAATACGAGAGAAAAAGATTTACGTGATCAGGCTAAAGAACTAATAAATAAAGCAGATAAAACTGCGGAAACTAATGATAAAGATTATGTTTTTCTTTACTTTATACTTAATTTTTTACCAAAGGGTCTTATAGGGTTATTATTAGCCGTAATAATTTCAGCAGCAATGTCTTCATCGGCTTCGGGACTTAATGCATTGGCATCTACAACTACAATAGATATATATATGCGTCATACCAAAATAGAAAAAACAGAAAAACATTTTGTAGATGCAACTAAAATATTTACCCTGATCTGGGGTGTAATTGCAATATTATTTGCCTGTATAGGTTCTTTATTCGATAATCTTATCCAAATGGTAAATATAATTGGATCTATATTTTATGGCACAGTGCTGGGGATTTTTCTTGTAGCGTTTTATATTAAATACATAAAGGCAGAAGCAATTTTCTGGAGTGCATTAGTTACCCAAAGTGTAGTTATTTTGATTTATAAATTAGAAATAATGAGTTATTTATGGCTTAATGTTGTAGGTGCATCTATGACAATAGTAATTGCTTTACTTTTACAGATGATAATAGGCAATTCAAAAGCAAAAACAGTGCAGAGTTAGCATCTACATTATTACTTAAAAAAAGCGGACTGCCTATTAAGGCAGTCCGCTTTTTTTATCAGAAGTTCTGTTTATTTTTTACTCCATTCCTGTATAGAGTCTTTGTTCATTTTAACATAGTCGTTGTTATTAGCTTTTTCAGCAGCCGCTAATGAAAGTTTAGCTGTTTCAATTGCTCCTTTTTTATCACCCATTTTTGCCTGTATAAGCGATTTTTGTCTTAATATATAAAATGGTGGTTCCTGACCAAATTTTGCAATAGACTGGTTTATCCATGTTAATGCTTTTGCCTGGTCACCATTAGATTGATAATAATATTGAGCGGCAGCAAAAAGATCATTTGCTGAAGGCCCTGCCATTGCAGTTTCAATACTTTTCATAGCGGTTGATTTAGTAGGTACTTCAATTTTTAAAGCAACCATGGTTTTTTCCCAGGCGATTTCTAAATAACCGTAGTCACTGTCCAGATTATTAATACCGATAGTAAGAGTTTCTACATTACGTGATAAGAATTCAGGTTTAACAGAGGTTCTTAATGCTTCTTTTTTATCATCATATTTTTCAGGAAGTCCCCAGTTATTTGTATCATCATAAAATACAATATCCCAGCTATCGGCTTTTGGCTGTGTATATAATGCATAATGACCTGCAGGTAATGTTTTTCCTGCAATAACAACATCATTACTAAATGATATTACAGTATTTGCATTAGCGCCGGTTCTCCACATTCTCCCGAAAGGAACTAATTCTCCATAAACAGCTCTTCCTCTTGCACTTGGACGTGAATATTCAATTTTAACATCTGTAAGGCCTACAGTTTGTTCAACAACTGCCTTAGGGCTGGCTTGTGGTGTAACAACTTGCGCTGAACCATTTAAAATAAATGTTAGCACTAATGCTGCGGTAGCGAATATTTTTTTCATAAACTTGATGTGATTTTTTTATTAATTTGTTTTGCGAAATTAATGATTATACTTTGTACGGTTGTTAAAAAATATTAAAAATACTCTTGCTATGAGGTGTAATAGATGAAATGTGCATTAACTTTATGCATCACTTTCTATTTAAATATGTTATATACTTTACATCGGTTACAAAAATTGCCTGTATCCTTAGAACAATTATGGTATTTTATGTCAGATCCCAAAAATCTTGCCACTATCACACCCGCATCAATGGGTTTTGTAACATTATCCGGTGAAGACCGGGAAATGTTTAGTGGACAAATAATACATTATACTATTACACCATTACTTGGTATTAAAATTGAATGGGTAACTGAAATAACTCATGTTAAGGAAAATACATACTTTGTAGATGAACAAAGATTTGGACCTTACAGCTTTTGGCATCATAAACATTTTTTTAAAGAAATTCCGGGAGGTGTAGAAATGGAAGATATAGTTCATTACAAACTGCCTTTAGGAGTTTTGGGACGTATTGTTCATCCTTTTTTGGTAAAATCAAAACTTAAGGAGATATTTGACTATCGTGAAAAGAAGCTTAGCGAACTTTTCGGAGAAATGAGATAATTAAAATCAACTATGACGATATTCTGGTTTAGGCGCGATTTAAGATTGAATGATAATGTTGGGCTTTTTGAAGCATTAAAAGCAGGTGATTCTGTACTCCCTATTTTTATTTTCGATAAGAATATTTTAGATGAGCTACCAAAAGATGATGCAAGGGTGACTTTTATACAGATGCTTTTAAAGGATATTCAGAATAATCTTAAAAAAGAAAATCGCTCTTTAGCGGTTTTTCATGATGATCCTATAAAAGTGTTTAAAGAGCTTATAAAAAATAACAGTATAAGTAATGTATATACAAACCATGATTACGAACCTTATGCCCTAAAAAGAGATAAACAAATAAATGAACTGCTTAGCTCTAACAATATTACTTTCAGGACGTTTAAGGATCAGGTAATGTTCGAAAAAGATGAAATTGTTAAGGATGACGGATCTCCTTATGTAGTATATACTCCATATATGAAAAAATGGAAAGAAGCGTTTAAAACAAAGGAAATTAAAGAATTTAAAAGTCAAGATCAACTTAATAATATTACCGCTCACTCCTACCCTTTTTTAAGTTTAAGTGATATTGGTTTTACAAAATCGGATGTAGAACCCGATTCATTTGATATTTCAAAATCCCTAATTACAGATTATAAAGAAAAAAGAGATTTTCCCTTTTTAAAAGGTACTTCTCATATAAGCCCTTATTTAAGATTTGGAGCTGTAAGTGTCCGAAAAGTAATAAAAACAGCAGCAGATAATAGTAAAGATACATTTTTAAATGAACTTATCTGGCGTGAATTTTTCATGCAGATATTATGGCATTTCCCGCATACCATAACAAAAAGTTTCCGTCCAAAATATGATTCTATAAAATGGAGGAATAATGAAAAGGAATTTAAGGCATGGTGTGAGGGAAAAACAGGATACCCTATAGTAGATGCAGGAATGAGGGAATTAAATGCTACAGGAAATATGCATAATCGTGTGCGCATGATAGTTGCAAGTTTTCTGTGCAAACACCTTTTAATTGACTGGCGACTGGGAGAAGCTTATTTTGCAAAAAAACTTTTTGATTATGAACAGTCCAGCAATATTGGTAACTGGCAATGGGCTGCCGGTAGTGGTGTTGATGCGGCTCCCTACTTCAGGATATTTAATCCGACCGAACAGATAAAAAAATTCGATAAAGAATTAAAATATATTAAAAAATGGGTACCTGAATTTCAGGATATTAATTATAAACCCATTGTAGATCATAAAGAAGCAAGGGAAAGAGCTTTAAAAGTTTATAAAGAAGCCGTACAATAATCTACTTAATGTTACTTATAATATCAAAATTAACCTGACTAAAATCGGTTATTATTTTATCTGCCAATGATGTATCCTGCCCCATGGTATGCCCGCTATTATACCCGATACAGTATACTCCCGCAGCTTTAGCAGCTTTTATACCATTGGTACTGTCTTCAATAATAATGCATTCTTCTTTAGTAAATCCTGATTTTGCAACTGCTTCATTAAAAATTGCCGGGTTTGGTTTTGATTCTTCAAAATCTTCGCCGCTAATAGTACAATCAAAGTATTGATGCAAATTAAAACGTGCAAACACTTTTTCAATTTTCCTGTTTGAAGCAGATGATGCCAGTAATAATTTCATACCATTTTTATAAAGATCAATTATAAGATCTTTAACACCCGGCAGCATTTCAAGATCTTCAGCAGAATCAAAAGCATTAAAATAATATTTATACTTTTCATCCAGCAGTTCCTGATGCGTTAATGATAATGGATACAGATCTTTTAATTTTTGGACGATCATTTTATCTGAATTGCCAATAAAAGTCCCATACACTTCATCAGGCACAGTAATATTAAGTGATTTATATAATTCCTGGTTAGCACGATAACCAATAGGTTCTGTATTAACCACTACACCATCCATATCAAATATTACCGCTTTTATCATAATTCCTAAATAATTATTTTAAATTTTTGATTCTTTTAAAACTAAGATCATTAAAATGATTTACCACTATATCCGCACCTGCCAGTTCCTGAAGGCGGGAGTTTTCACTAATGTATCCTATACAGTAAATTCCTGCCGCATTAGCAGCCTTAATACCATTTGTACTATCTTCTATTATCACACATTCTTCTTTAGGAGCTAAAGACAAAGATGCAGCATGTTCAAATATCGCAGGATGTGGTTTAGATTTAGGAAAATCTTCTCCGCTGACTATATGTGTAAAGTACTGGTGTAAACTGAAACGTTTAAAAACCCTTTCAATAGTAACTTTAGAAGCAGAAGAAGCTAATATTAATTGCATGCCGTTACTATGCAGATCTACTATAAGTTCACGCACTCCCGGCAATAAATCAAGATCCTCTTTTTCGTCAAAAGCATCGTTAAAAAGAGATCTTTTTTTCTGAACAAGATTTTCAACTTCATCAAGTATGTCAAACGTCTCTTTAAGCCGCTGATATACATTTTTAGTAGAGTTACCCGTAAAAGAAGCATACATTTCTCCTGTAACATCTATATTCAGGTGTTTAAAATGCTGATGGTAGGCATAATGGTGTACAGGCTCTGTATCTACAATAACCCCATCCATATCAAATATTACTGTATTTATCATATTTTAATATAAAGTTGCAAAAATAGGATATTACCTCATTACGCCTATCCTTTTTGTTATTTATATCCGGTAATTAAGCAGCAAGGCATTGTTCAGCACATTTACTACACGCCTCAGCACATTTACGGCAATGTTCGTGTCCGCTAAATTTACCACACTCTTCAGCACATGCAGAACAGATATCAGCACATAAATTTGCAATATGCTTAGCATACTCAGAATCTCTGATATTTGATTTTAGACACAAATAGCAAATCTCTACACAATCCCTGCATAGAGAAATACATCTTAAATGATCTTTATCTGCCATATTTATACACTGTGAGGCACAATATTCGCAAGCCGCAATACAAGCCAGACAAGCGTTAATTAAATTATTGTTTTTCATAACATCCTGTTTTTAAATTTGATACTCTAACAAAATTAATTTTTAAAAACAGTATGGCTTTTAAGGCTATGTTAAACCTTTCAGCATAAAATTATAAATAGACAGCAAATTAAACCTTTTGCGTTAATTTTAGTCCAAATATAAAAACACAACTTAAAATTGCAGGACGAGAAGGCCTTTATAGCATCATTGCTAAACCCAAAAACGCAGGACATAGCGTTCAGGCAGCTCGTATCTCAATATAGCAGGCCGTTATATAATCATATACGGAATATAGTAATAGATCATGATGATACTGATGATGTATTACAAAATACATTTATTAAAGTATTTCAGAACCTTAAGAATTTTAAAGGTGAGAGCAAACTTTTTTCATGGATCTACCGTATAGCGACTAATGAAGCCATAACCTTTCTTACAACTAAATCTAAAAAAAATAATATTTCTAACGAAGAAGTACAACAAAAAGCGCTGAATAGCCTTCAGGCCGATGAATATTTTGAAGGAGATGCCATGCAGCTAAAATTGCAGCAGGCCATAGCTTCCCTACCTGAAAAACAGCAACTGGTATTCAAAATGAAATATTTTGAAGATCTTAAGTATGAAGATATTTCTGAAATTTTAGGTACTTCAGTAGGAGCCTTAAAAGCCTCTTATCACCATGCAGTAAAAAAAATTGAAGATTTTATAAATAGCCATTAAACCTTTTACAATTAATTAAGTCTAAATGATATGAAAGATTTTAAACTAGATAGCAGGCCAAATATAAAATCAGGGTTTATTGCCCCTGATGCATATTTTGAAAGCCTAGCCGACAGGGTAATGCTAAACCTTTCTTTAAAAGAAGTTAAGGTAGTTCCTTTATATAAAAGAAGACCTGTATGGGTTACTTCTGCAGCGGCGGCTTTTGTGTTGTCTTTTTCACTTTTATTTATTGAAAAAGAAGCTTCAGCACCGGTAATGCCTGATGCTAAAGCGATTGAAGATTATCTTGTATATCAATCAGATATCAGTTCTTATGAGCTGCAGAAAAATCTGGATAAACAGGATTTGAATGAATTACAAAAATCAATAAATGTAAGTCCTGAAGCTATTGAGGAATATTTATCGAATGAAGACGTTTATTTATACGAATAACGCTATGAAAATAAAATATGCTGTATCTTTCTTTCTATTGTTTACCATGTTCGCTTTCGGGCAGGCAGACAGGAGAGATCAGATAAAGGCACTAAAATCAGCACATATAGATGCTGCGCTAAAATTAACAGCCACAGAGTCGAGAAAATTTTGGCCATTATATCTTGACTGTGAGCAAAAAATTTACGATATACGTTACAATAAAATAAGGCCTCTAAATAATAAGCTTGAAGAAAAAGGAATTGACGACCTTTCACAAAAAGAAGCCCTTTTATATGTAATACAGCTTGAGAATGCTGAAGAAGAGATTTTTAACCTGCGAAAAAAATTAATTAATGATTTAAAGCCGGTTATAGGACCTAAGAAAATTTTAAAATTAAAAACAGCGGAAGACGATTTTAATAGGATTCTGCTCAATAAATATAAAGGTAAAAAAGATTAAGTAGTTTATGAAAGTTAATTGGATCTAATCAAATGATTAACCAATTAGTTAGTTTATGTTTAGTTTAAGTTTGGGAAAGGGAAGTTACAGCTTCTCTTTCTCTTTTTTATCTAAACCATAAATCTACTTTTTTTCAGCCTTTTCAAAGAGATAATCGTAAAAATATCGTCAATCCGCCTGATTTTATATAAGTTATAAAACAAATTTAATAATTTTTCTATTTAAACTTCAATCTTACTATCTTATTTTGACCAGCTGCAATTGCTATGCTGTCATTAAGAAATCGTAAAGTATGCAAAGTTTTATCATCTAACAGTTTTTCCCAACTTGCTCCCCTGTCAAAGGAATAATATCCTCCGGAATGACCTACAGTAAAAAGTTCGTTCCCATCGCTATTGGGCAGAAACTGAACACATGATGCATAACCAAATCCGGCATTTTCACCTACAAGTTCCCATGTCTTGCCACCATCAACCGTTAATATTTTATTTCCTGAATTTTTATCTAAATGTTCATAATCACCACCGACGGCAAAACCAATTTTTTGATCATAAAAATCGGCTGAAAATATTCCGGTCATCTCCCTACCCTGTATGATAGGTGTATCATAAGCTTTCCATGTTGCACCTTTATCAGATGAGAAAAAAACTCTTGATTTTTTTCCACCAGATACTATCCAGATATTATCTCCTTTTACAATTACATTTGAATTACTTGCTGCAAATGCCGCTTCCCCTTCATAAACAGCAGGAATAGTATTGCAGGAAATTTTTCTCCAGGTTGTACCGCCATCAGTAGTCTTAATAACAGACAGACATCCGGCTACAGGATCACCCATAGCTATTCCTTCAAAATCATTAATAAACTGCATACTGTCATAGAACACTTTCTCTCCATCTTCTGTATAAACAAGTTTAGTATGCTTGCCATCTTTAGATATCCTATATAGTAAAGCCGGATTTCCGGCATTAAGTATAAAAATATTTTTTCCGGTTTGAGCTATGGCTCTAAATTCAGGTAATAATGAATCCTGCGCAGCTACTCCACTAAAATTCTTTCCTCCTGATAATGAAACCCAGCCGTATTTTCCTTTACTTCCGGCATACCAAACTCTGTCACCATCTAAAGTAATAGCTCTTATACTAATATCATCATTCAATAAAGTATCTACAGATACATTTTTGAAAGAAGGGTTGTAAACCATGTTTTCCTTTTTTTTACAGGAAAAAAATGATGCCGCTATTAAAAGAAATAACACTTTCTTCATCATAAAAATTTGGAATGCTAATATAATAAAAAATCTACTCACATATTAAGTTATGAGTAGATTTTATATACAAAAAAGCTATTTTTTGTGAAAAAAATTCAAAATTACTTCAATTAATTAGGATGAGACCTAAAATACAAAGAAGTTGAAAGGAAAATATTATCGCTGAAATACACTCTTTATATGTCTAACTTCTATTTTTTTTACCGTCAAACATATAGATCCATACCATTCTTGAAAGCCTGAAATTGAAAGTACTTAAGAGTACCGAAAAAACTGCGATCAGGCTAATCATACCAATATAACTTTTAATAAAAAACTGAGCTACTAAAAAAACGGCAATCATTTCTGCCACAGTTAGCGCATAGCTTACATACATTGATCCAAAAAAATAACCCGGTTCACGTTCAAATTTATGGCCACAAACCCTGCAATTATCATGCATTCCCGGCATTTGAAATAATAACGGATTACCCTTTTTGTAAAACACTTTTCCCCGACCGCATTTCGGACATTTTTCTTCTATAATATCTGTAAATTGTGACATTGTTTTTTTATTACAAATTTATATCTATAAGATATTTTAATCCATGAAATATATTCTCAGTAATTTGTACTTTTAGGACATAATAGTTATAATATGAAAAAAGTGTCCATACTTCAGATGCAGCAATTTCAGGGTGATAACAGTCCTGAAGATTTTTATGCTAATACACTTGAAAATCATTTGGCCACCAGGCATAAGGATATAGCACTGCCCCACTCTCATAATTTTTATCTGGGAATATTATTTACTAAAGGAAAGGGCACGCATGAGGTGGACTTTACCGTATATACTGTAGAGCCCGGGGCTTTATTCTTTTTAAATCCCGGACAGACACATCACTGGGAACTATCAGATGACACAGAGGGATATATTTTTCTTCATAGTAAAATGTTTTACGACTTACATTTCACTAATAATCACTTGAGTCATTTTCCTTTCTTTTTTAGTATGCATAATTCACCTTTTATACATCTCGAAAATGATACTTACAAGGAAATCAAACAATTATTTAAAAAAATTATTAAAGAGAATGAAGATAATAATATACTTAAAAAAGAATATATAATTAATTTAGTAGATCGCATATATATTGAAAGTACTAGAAATTATATATCTCAAAACATTATTCCCGGCGAAAACAGGAACACTTATTATGCTAAGTTCAGAAAATTTGAAGAACTGGTTGGTGAGCACTATACAACTATAAAATCACCTGCGGCTTATGCTTACATGCTGAATATAACATCTAAACACCTAAATAGAATAACACAGACTATAGTAGGGAAAACGGCATCTGATGTTATAATTGACCGTATAATGCTTGAAGCAAAAAAGGCATTAATTCTTCAAAAAAGCAGTTTTACGGAAATAGGTTATGCATTAGGGTATGATGATTACGCCTACTTTTCGAGATTGTTTAAAAAGAAAACCGGCTATACGCCTTCAACCTTTTTAAAAAGGTATTAATGACAAACAATTGATTTTAGTGTATCTGCCCAAAAAATAATACCTTTGCAGCTTCAAATTACAATAATGAGATTACACAGAAACTTAGTTTTTACAGTTATTGATTCACTAGGCTTTATCTTTAATGATGGAGAATATGCCGACAAGGTAGTTGCACGCGCATTGAAAAAAGATAAACGCTGGGGGAGTGCCGATAGAAAATTTGTAGCAGAAACTATATATGAAATTGTTCGTTGGAAACGTTTATATACTGAAATTGCAGAAGTTAAAGAACCTCTTGACAGAGATAAGCTTTGGCGCATTTTTGCCGTTTGGGCTGTATTAAGAGGTATCACTCTGCCTGACTGGAAATATTTTGAAGACACCCCTGTGCGTCGTATAAAAGGGCGCTTTGATGAACTTTCTAAAACAAGAAAATACAGGGAATCTATACCTGACTGGATGGATGAATTGGGCGTTAAAGAATTAGGTGAAACCAAATGGGAAAAAGAACTTGCTGCACAAAATGAGCAGGCAAAAGTTATTTTAAGGGTAAATACACTTAAAACCACAAGGGAAAAGCTTCGTGCTATTCTTATGGATTTAAATATAGAAACTATTATTGATAAAGATTATCCTGATGCCCTTATTCTGAAAGAAAGAGCGAATGTATTTCTTACAGATGCTTTTAAAGAAGGTTTATTTGAAGTTCAGGATGCATCATCTCAATTAGTAGCGCGTTTCCTTGAAGTAGAGCCGGGCATGCGTGTTGTAGATACATGTGCAGGCGCAGGAGGAAAAACATTGCACATGGCATCGCTAATGCAAAATAAAGGTCAGCTTATTGCTATGGACCTTTATGAAAGCAAACTGAAACAGCTTAAATTACGTGCAAAAAGAAACAGCGCCTTTAATATAGAGTACCGTATTATAGACAGCACAAAAGTTATAAAGAAACTGCATGAAAAAGCAGACCGTGTACTTATAGATGCTCCATGCAGCGGATTGGGTGTATTAAAGCGCAACCCTGATAGCAAATGGAAACTTCAGCCTGAATTTATAGATAATATAAGGAAGGTTCAGTCCGAGGTATTGGAAAGTTATTCCAAAATTGTAAAACCGGGCGGAAAAATGGTATATGCAACATGCTCTGTATTGCCATCAGAAAATGAAGAGCAGGTCAAAAAATTCCTTACTACTGAAATTGGAAAAGAATTTACCTTTATTAAAGAAAATAAAGTACTGGCTTCAGAAAGTGGTTTTGACGGTTTTTACATGGCATTGCTCGAAAGAAAAAACAAATAGTATTACAGCCTCCCTAACAGGGAGGTTTTTTTATTTATTAACTTTGAGTATGGAAAATAAAGTAAAACCCATCAGTTTTTTTGATAGTGTTTCTCCTTTTGTAAAGCTAAGCATAGAAAGTAAAAAGATATTACTGGCCCATATGGTAAAAGAATCATTACCAAAAGGGCACATATTAGTACCTATTGGCGGTATATGCAGAAATGTGCATTATATAGAAAAAGGACTTTCACGAACATTTTATCTTAAAGAAGGCAAAGAAGTTACTGAAAGATTTTGTGCGGAAAACTCTTTTACCTGCTCAATGACCGGACATCTTACTAATACACCTGATGGAAGACAGATAGAACTTTTAGAACCTTCAGTAATATGGTCTATGCCGTATGAAAAATTAGAGCAACTTTACGACAATCATCATGAAATTGAGCGCCTGGGCAGGCATATTATTACTGCTGACTTAATAGCGCTGCAAAGACGCCTGAGCGACCTTCAGTTTAAAACTGCAGAAGAACGCTATATAAATCTGCTTAAATCAAACCCAACTTTATTGCAGCGCGCACCGCTTGGTATTATTTCATCATATCTTGGTATTACACATGAAACACTTAGCAGAATAAGATCTAAAGTAAATTGATTTTTTGATAATTGTCAAAGGAAATATTTTTACTTTGATACAAATTTGCTTTAAGAAAATTGAAGCAAATGGAACTAAAAACATTTTATAAAATACGATTCAGCGATTGCGATTCTTTTAAGCACCTTCATAATTCAGGCTATCTGGATTACATGCTTAATGCACGTGAAGATCATCTTAATGATTTTCATAACATCAATATGACAGATTTGTATGAAAAAGGTTCCGGATGGATGGTAAACAGGCACGAAATAACATACCTGGCTCCTGCCCTATACAATGAAAATGTTTGCATAAAATCATTACTCATAAAACTAGCGGACGACAGCCTCATTGTAGAAATGTCCATGTGGAACGAACAGGAAAATCAACTTAAGGCTTTATTATGGACAAAATTTATTCATATTAAACTGCAAACAGGTAAGAGAAGCAATCATCCTGACTGGTTTATAAAATTAGCCTCCCCCCTTGAAGAAACAACATTGCACCATGTAAAATCGCATACCGAAAGGCTTGCAATGCTTGTAAAGAGATAGTGTTAATCTCCCCTTTTTAAATCTGACTTCCGGAAATTCCGGAGGTTTTTTTTATATTAAAACTATCATGATTTAGCATTAAAACACTCTGCTAAAATTAAACTTATAACAACTTAGAGCTTCTTTGTTATTTCCAATTTAGCAAATCAACAATTTTAATCCTATATCGTTGTAGTTGTATCAATTTATATACATTTGCACGCTGTAAATAAACTATCTTTACAACAATTTGCTGTAATTGCTATGAATGAATGTATTTCTGTTTTCGATATGCTCAAAATTGGTGTAGGACCTTCAAGTTCACACACTCTTGGGCCGTGGCGTGGCGCCGAACGTTTTTTAAAAGAACTTCATGAAGAAGGAATTTTCAATAAAGTAAATCGCGTTAAGGTAGATCTTTACGGGTCACTTTCTCTTACAGGAAAAGGACATGCTACAGATCTTGCAGTAATGCTTGGCCTTAGTGGTGCTGACCCTGAATATGTTCCTATTGAGAGTATTGGTTCAATAATAGAAAATATAAATGTTAGCTATCAAATCAATCTTGACGGCAAGAAAAATATTCCCTTTTTTATTTCAAGAGATATTATATTCAATAAAAATTTTCTTCCTTTTCATTCTAATGGTTTTATGTTCACTGCTTTCACAGATGATGAACAGGAATATGAATCTACATTCTATTCTATAGGTGGTGGTTTCGTTGTTAAAGAAGAGAGAACAGTAGCCAAAGAAAAGGAACAGATAAGATGCGCCTTCCCCTTCCCAGTTGATAAAGCAGATGAGCTTTTAAATTATACCAGGACAGAAGGAAAAAAAATATCTGAAATAGTTTATGAAAATGAAAAGTCAATCCGCACTGAAGAAGAGATTGACAAAGAACTTATGCGCATCTGGAATACAATGCTGGAATGTATGTACACCGGCTGCCACACAGAAGGTGTGCTGCCAGGTGGTTTAAATGTACGACGCAGAGCCTTTGATATGCACAAGAATATGATTGGCGAACTACCATATAACAATCCATGGGAGTGGCTGAAAGTTATAAGAAAAACAGAAGTAAAATTCCGTCAGATATTAAAATGGGTAAGTTGTTTTGCCCTGGCCGTTAATGAAGTGAATGCTGCTTTAGGCCGTGTGGTTACCGCGCCAACAAACGGAAGCGCAGGCGTTATACCGGCTGTACTTATGTACTATATGGTAATTGAAAATCATGATGCTGACGAAAGCCATATCAAACAATTTTTAATGGTGGCCGGAGAAGTGGGCAGTATCTTTAAAAAGGGAGCAACAATTTCTGCTGCTATGGGCGGTTGCCAGGCTGAAATTGGTGTATCTTCTGCAATGGCTGCTGCTGCACTTTGCGAACTTATGGGAGGAACGCCGGAACAAAGCCTTATGGCTGCAGAAATTGCTATGGAACATCACTTGGGTATGACATGTGATCCTATTGGCGGATTGGTACAAATACCTTGTATTGAAAGAAATACAATGGGAGCAATTAAAGCAATTAATGCCGCAGAACTTGCATTGGAAACTGATCCAAAAAATGCGAAAGTGCCTTTAGACAAAGTAGTTGATACTATGTGGAAGACAGCACAGGATATGAATAATAAATATAAAGAAACATCTGAAGGCGGACTTGCCGTTACGGTGAATAATGCTGATTGTTAACATAAAGAGCCGTAGATTAACTCTATGACTTTTTTATTTTCTTCTGGTATCAATAATATAAATTATTTTCCATATACCGTCATCCTTAAATAACTGAAATGAATTTACGCCTTTATGGCTTAATTTTCCCTTTATATAAAATTCATAGGGCGTCCATGCATTGGCCATACTCCCATCTATTTGTATTCTATAATTTAAGAGCCTTTCCTCAACTTTAATATCAGAAGGAATTTCACTGATCATTTTGTAAAATTCATTTAAATCTTCAGTTATAAGTTTTACTCCGTGTTCATTTTCTGAAATAGATTGTAAAATCATGTTTTTGCTGCAAACAGATTTTATTTTTAGGGTATCGGAAGTATGCAGACCTTCAAAAAATATCGCAATTGTTTTTTTTATTTCTGTATCCTGCGCGTTTACACAAAAAGTAAACATCAACAGTAAGCATAGCATTGTTCTTTTCATATCTAATAATTTACATATATACTATAGTAGTTTAATCAGGTTTTTTGTTACATAAATTAGATAATAAAAAGTAAACGAAAGCCTTATTGTTATTACAATTTAGTACTTTTACCCCTCTAAATTTTTAATGTCATGTCAACAGCAAAAAAAGATTATAAAAGAATAACAACCAAGTCTTTAATTGAAATGAAAGCCAATGGTGAAAAAATATCAATGCTTACCTCTTATGATTTTACCATGGCAAAAATTGTTGACACAGCAGGAGTTGATGTAATATTAGTAGGTGATTCAGCATCAAATGTAATGGCAGGGCATGAAACAACCCTTCCTATAACGCTTGATCAGATGATATATCATGCATCATCTGTAGTAAGAGCAATTACCAGGGCCTTAGTTGTTGTTGACCTGCCTTTCGGAAGTTATCAGTCAGATCCGAAAGAAGCATTACGATCATCAATCAGGATAATGAAAGAAAGTGGCGGACATGCTGTAAAACTTGAAGGGGGCAGTGAAATAAAAGACTCTATTAAAAAAATACTTAATGCCGGAATTCCGGTAATGGGGCATTTAGGACTTACCCCTCAGTCTATTTATAAATTTGGAACTTATACTGTTCGCGCCAAAGAAGATGCAGAAGCAGAAAAACTTATGGAAGATGCAAAAATGCTGGAACGCATAGGTTGTTTTGCTGTGGTTCTTGAAAAAATACCAGCTCATTTAGCTAAAAAAGTAGCTGAAAGCATTTCGATACCGGTAATAGGAATCGGAGCCGGAGGCGGCGTAGATGGTCAGGTACTGGTTATTCATGATATGCTGGGTATGAACAATGAGTTTAGTCCCCGTTTTCTGCGCAGGTATATGAATCTTTATGAGGATATGACAAATGCTATTGGTCAGTATGTAAGTGATGTAAAATCAAAAGATTTTCCAAATTCGAACGAGCAATATTAATTAAAAATAATTGTTCAGCCTTTAAATGAAAGTACTTTCCAACAAAAGCAATCTTCAGATCCTGTATGAGGACAATCATATTATTGCTGTTAATAAAAGGGTTGGCGATATTGTACAAGGAGATAAAACCGGTGACAAGCCTCTTAGTGATGTTGTAAAAGAATACCTAAAAGATAAATATAACAAGCCTGGAGAAGTTTTTTTGGGAGTAGTCCACCGATTGGACAGACCCACTACAGGTATAGTTATTTTTGCCCGTACCTCTAAAGCACTAACAAGACTGAACGATTTGTTTAAAAATCGTGAAACCCAAAAAACATATTGGGCCATAGTTAAAAACAAACCAATCAAAAGTAATGATACTCTTGTTCATTACTTAAAGAGAAACGAAAAAAGCAATACTTCAAAAGCTTATATAAAAGAAGTGCCGGACAGTAAAATGGCAAGCCTTGAATATACAATTATAAAAGAGCTTAATAATTATACTGCCCTCGAAATTAACCTGCATACAGGCAGGCATCATCAGATACGTTCACAGTTATCTGCAATGGGTTCTCCTATAAAAGGTGATCTTAAATACGGTTTTGACCGAAGTAATCCTGACGGTGGCATACATCTCCATGCGAGAAAACTAAACTTCATCCACCCTGTATCAAAAGAAAAAATACAAATTATTGCACCCGTACCTTCGGATAGCATCTGGAATGCTATTTAAAGTTATGAGAATAATATGATTATGTAAACACATCAAAATACCTAAATATAGGTATTTTGTTTCCACTTAAGTTTTTAGATATTTGTGCTTACAAACTGTTAGGGTAAATTAATTATTAAATGTTATATTGTTAATATATTATTAATATAAAAAAAAATTAATAAATTTAAACCGTAAAACAATCACTATTATACTATATGAAAAAATCATTACTATTAGTCTTAACCCTTTTTAGCTCAGGGCTATATGCACAGGAGCATTTTGCAGGAATTAATACCTCCCGAAGGACCGGTATTATTAATGCAACGGTAAATCCTGCAGAGCTGACAAACCTTAAAAATAAATATGAGGTTAATATATTTAATTTTAGTGCTAACGTATCTAATAATAAAATGACTTTTGGGGATCTTGTCGGGGGATCTGATGATTTTGAAGATATGATATTTTCAGGTAATGAACCTGTAAACATGAAAGCAGATATAGAGATCTTAGGACCTGCTTTTGCTTATAAAATAGATAAATGGGCTTTCGCTATTACCACTTCTGCAAAAATAAAAGCCGATATACATGATGTAGATACAGGATTAGGAAGAGCACTAACTACAGACACTGATATATTAGATATTGCCGGAAGCTATATTACAGCAGGTTCAAACCAAAGAGTTTCAGGCACCTCATGGGGCGAAGTAGGCTTTTCTGCCGCCCGTGATATATTTGAAAACGATACACATAAATTTTCAGGTGGTATAACCTTTAAGTTAATATTTCCCGGATCCTATGCTAACATGGCCGCCGACCAATTTAACGGAGATATAGCTTTAGGCACAGGTGCTAATACAGGAGATGTGGTATTAAAAAATGCAAATGCCGATATTAATGTAGCTTATTCAGGCTCTTTGGCTGATGGTTTTACTGATGCAGGAAACTTTACCGATTTTTTTGCCGGAGGGCTTAACGGTTTTTCCACTGACTTTGGTTTTAACTATAGATGGAAAGATCCTAATAATGATGAAGGATACAAAGTAAATGCCGGATTATCCGTAAGGAATCTTGGCAGCATGACTTTCAAGGATAACAATAATGTGTCTAAAAATTATCGTTTAGAAACAACAGGTGCTCAGGAATTTAATCTTAGTCAGTTTGAGGGAGTAGATGATTTAAAAGAAGTTGAAGCTATATTACAAAGTGACCCTAACATACAATTTGTGGATACAAAATCTGACTTTAAAGTTAAGCAGTCGGCAGTATTATCTACATATGCTGATTTTAAAGTATATAATAACTGGTATGTAACAGGATTTTTACAGCAGCGACTTAGTGACGAAAGTAAAAATGATCAGTTAATTGCCCAAAATATATTTACTGTAACTCCACGCTATTCCGGAGAATGGTTTGAAGCTTATGCTCCTATTTCGTCTAACG
Source organism: Flavobacterium sp. NRK1 (assembly GCF_024054175.1). Classification (GTDB taxonomy): domain Bacteria; phylum Bacteroidota; class Bacteroidia; order Flavobacteriales; family Flavobacteriaceae; genus Flavobacterium. Next base: position 3,130,662 of record NZ_JAMXLA010000001.1, on the reverse strand, counting down.
AAATATCAGGATTTACTGCAGGTTTGGGTGTTAGACTTGGTGGTTTTTATATTGGTTCAGGGTCAATACTTTCAGCTGCTCTTGGTAATACAAATCAAGCCGATGCTTATTTAGGTTTTCGCTTCGGATTTTAATACTATACAACAAAGTAAAAGCCGCATCAGAGATGCGGCTTTTTTTATGCTAATTTATTTATAAAGAGAGTTTTTAATTAATAAAATTGAGTAAATTCATTATATAAAACAATCAATATGAAATGGTCAGGTAGAAGACAAAGTGATAATGTAGAAGATCGCCGAGGTTTTTCAGGAGGAAAAATTGTTGCCGGAGGCGGTATTATAGGGCTTATTATACTCGCAATAAATTTATTTATGGGAGGAGATAATACTGAAATTCTTAATGACATTAATTCTCAATTACAGCAGAGCAGTTCTCAGGAAACGGTAGAACTGACAGCCCGTGATAAAGAAATGGGGCAATTTGTTGCTACTATACTTGCAGATACTGAAGATGTATGGTCTAAAATTTTTAAAGAAAATGGGCTTACTTATAAAGAACCTAAACTTGTATTATTCAGAGATGCTGTTCAGACTGCCTGCGGAGGCGCGTCTTCTGCTTCCGGCCCATTTTATTGCCCAACAGATCAAAAGGTATATATGGACCTGGCTTTTTTTGATGAACTGCAATCACGTTTTGGGGCGAAAGGCGGAGATTTTGCAATAGCGTATGTTATAGCCCATGAAGTGGGCCATCATGTTCAGACATTGCTGGGAACTTCAGATAAAGTACGCAGTTTACAGGCTAAAACCAACGAAAAAGGTGCTAACAGACTCTCGGTTGCTTTAGAACTGCAGGCTGATTTTTATGCAGGACTCTGGACGCGCTATAATCAGGAAATGAATAACATTTTAGAGGAAGGAGATATTGAAGAAGCAATTAGTGCAGCAAATGCCGTAGGAGATGATGCAATTCAAAAGCGCTCACAGGGCCAGGTTATACCCGACTCCTTTACTCATGGTACTTCTGCTCAAAGAGTATATTGGTTTAAAAAAGGGTTTGAGTCCGGTGATATTAATCAGGGAGATACTTTTGATGAAATAAAGTAATGCTTAATTATTCTTTTTAGCATTCATTATCTGCCATTGATCATTGAGATATTTTACTTTATTTACTTCTTTCCTTATTAGTTCGGCTTCTTCTTCGTAATCAGGATCATCCATTCCCATTGCATCCAGACCTTCTGCCCTTTCCAGTAAATTTTCCATTACAGGTTTTAACTTTTCCTGCACAATTGCGGGCATACCATTAAATAGTTGCTCCAGTTCTTTTTTCTTATTCATAGTATATTTTTTAATTATCCTAACCAGCCATCTCTGTCAAGACTGCGATATTGTATAGCTTCCGCAATATGGTTTTGACCAATATTCTGAGCTCCGTCCAAATCAGCAATTGTTCGTGAAACTTTTAAAATTCTGTCATAGGCACGTGCAGACAGATTTAATCGTTCCATTGCTGTTTTTAATAATTGTAAAGATACTTCATCAAGTTCACAATATTCCCTTATTTGTTTTGTATTCATTTGGGCATTGTAATGAACTTTTTCAAGATGTGCAAACCGTTCCGTTTGAATTTCTCTCGCGGTGGTTACCCTTTGTCTTACATCAACACTGCTTTCCGATTTTTGCTTTTCTGAAAGCTTTTCAAAAGGTACTGGCGTTACCTCTATATGGATATCTATTCTATCTAATAAAGGTCCGGATATTTTACTTAAATATCGCTGCATTTCATGTGGTGAAGAACTCACAGGAGCATCCGGATCATTAAAATAACCTCCCGGACTTGGATTCATACTTGCAACAAGCATAAATGATGAAGGATAAGTTATAGTAAATTTTGCCCTTGAAATAGTCACTTCCCTATCCTCAAGTGGCTGCCGCATAACTTCAAGAACTTCACGTTTAAATTCAGGCAATTCATCCAAAAATAAAACACCATTATGCGCCATTGATATTTCGCCTGGTTGAGGATAACTTCCCCCTCCAACAAGTGCTACATTTGAAATTGTATGATGTGGACTGCGGAATGGCCTCTGATTCATTAATCCACCTTCTTTCACTTTACCTGCTACACTATGTATTTTTGTTGTTTCCAGCGCTTCTTTTAATGTCATAGGAGGCAGTATACTTGGTAAACGTTTTGCTAACATGGTTTTTCCTGCTCCCGGAGGACCAATTAAAATAATATTATGCCCTCCTGCTGCGGCAATTTCCATACATCGTTTTATACTTTCCTGCCCTTTAACATCACTAAAATCAAATTCAGGAAAATCAAGTGTTTTGTAAAATTCTTCGCGGGTGTTAAAAATTGTAGGCTGTAAATCTCCCCTGCCCTCAAGAAAATCTATTACTTCTAATACATTTTCCACACCATATACATCAAGGCCATCAACAATTGCAGCTTCTTTTACATTTTGCTTAGGAAGAAAAAAACCTTTGAAACCCTCTTCTCTGGCCTTTATAGCTATTGGTAATGCCCCTTTTATGGGTTGCAGGCTGCCGTCAAGTGAAAGCTCACCCATAATAACATACTTATCAACTTCATCTGAAACTATTTGTCCTGAAGCGGCAAGAATACCGATTGCAAGAGTAAGATCATAAGCAGATCCCTCTTTTCGCAAGTCGGCTGGAGCCATATTTATTGTTATTTTTTTTCCTGGAAGCTGATAGCCATTATTCTTTAATGCAGCAGCAATACGGTAGCTGCTTTCTTTAATGGCATTATCAGGGAGTCCTACAAGGTGATAACCAACTCCTTTATCAATATTAACTTCAACAGTTATAGTAGTTGCTTCAACACCGAACACAGCACTACCGAAGACTTTTATTAGCATATAATTTATTTGTATGGCGTATATAATATTCAGCTTAATTCTAAGCCGAAAATAAGAAATTTATAGGTTACTTAAAAATTCTTATAAAAATATCCCTTTAAATTTTACCAATATAAAATAACTCCTTATTTTTAATAAAATTTGATATGAATACGTTTGTTATCAAAGAAAATTTAAACAATCTAAACCTAATTCTATACTAGCTTAGCCAGAACACGCAACGTTTTGGCTATTTTTTTATACCATCATGACAAACAACATTTTAGTTATTATAGGAGGTGATGCAGCAGGTATGTCAGCAGCTTCAAAAGTAAGAAGGGAACAGCCCAACCGTAAAATAATTGTATTTGAAAAATCAAATTATACATCCTATTCTGCGTGCGGCATCCCATATTTTATTTCAGAGAAAGTGAAATCCGCTGATGAATTAATTGTCCGAGATCCCGAAACTTTCAGGAATAAATACAATATTGATGTCAAAACAATGCACCTGGTAAAAGAAGTTGATACTGTAAGCAAACGCATAAAAGTTCTCAATAAAGAAAAAAAGGAAGAATTCTGGCAAGAGTATGACCAGCTCCTTATAGCTACCGGCGGTAAAGCGTATTGCCCTGATATTGAAGGACACGATGCGGACAACGCTTTTGGTGTTACTACACTAAAAAGCGGCATTAATATAGAACGATTTATTGAAGAGAAAAAGCCTAAAAATGCTGTCATTATTGGTGGCGGTTATATAGGCCTTGAAATGGCAGAGGCATTACTAATACGTGGCTTAAATGTAAGCATTGTAAATCGTTCGGAGCAGGTAATGAACACATTAGACCCGGATATGGGTGCCATAGTATCTGATGCAATCTGTAATCTAGGAGTAAAGCTTTATGCTGAAGAAGAATTAAAAGCTTTTAAAGTAACAGATAAAATTATAACTGAAGTTATTACTAGTAAACAGTCTATAAAAACGGATATGGTTATATTCGGAATGGGATCTGCTCCAAATACTGAATTTATAAAAAATTCAGGAATTGAATTAGGGGTTAAAAATGCTATTAAAGTGAATGCGCAGATGCAAACTAATATTAAAGATGTATGGGCTGCCGGAGATTGTACCGAAACATTACATCTAACAAGTCATAAACATGTATATATTGCTTTAGGTACTTTAGCTAATAAAACGGGACTTGTAGCAGGAAGTAATATAGCGGGAAATAAAGCTATTTTCCCGGGAGCTGTTGGTACAGCGGTTTGCAAGCTATGCAGTTATGAAGTTGCCAGAACCGGATTACTTGAAAAAGATCTCAAAAGCTTAGGAATAGAGTTTGTAACAGCTACAATTAAAAGTAAAACCCGGGCTCATTATTATCCTGACTCTAAAGATATAACCGTTAAACTTTTAGCAGAAAAAAATAGCGGAAGATTATTAGGAGGACAAATTATAGGTGAAGAAGGTGCTGCTAAACGCATAGATGTATTAGCAACTGCATTAACCCATAATCTTACGCTGCAAAATATTATTGACTTAGATCTCTCCTATGCGCCACCTTTTTCTCCGGTTTGGGATCCGGTACAAACTGCAGCCAGAAAGTTAATAAACTATATTTAAAAAAAATGCCTTCTTAACAGAAGGCATTTTTTTTATTTTTTAAAGTTTGCTATACCGGAAGTAAGCCATTGCTGGTATTCTTCAATATCCGGTGTATAACCAACAGGATCATTTAGGTTTTCTTCGTCAAGACCCATAAGTACATAATACGGCTGGGCATTAGCCTTATATTTTCTTATCTGCAAATCACTCCATTTGTTCCCAATAGTTTTTATCATTTTTCCAGTAGTTTCAGATACTTTCTGCTCTTCTTTAGGAAGTTCTTTTTTATAATCTACATATAATGATATTAAAACTACTTCTTCTTTCAAAATGGAAAGTACGCGTTCGTCAGACCATACATAATCTTCCATTTTACGGCAATTTACACATGCATATCCTGTAAAATCCAATAATACTGGTTTGTTTACTTCTTTTGCATACGCCAGTCCTTTATCATAATCTTCAAACGCAATTATACCATGAGCCGCAAGTTTTGCACCCTCAGGTAAGGCACCTTCCCCGGATGGCATAGCAGGTGCAGCTTCAAATCCGAAAGGAGATTCGCTATAGTTTGATGGTGGCGGGAAACCGCTAATAAGCTTTAATGGTGCACCCCAAAGTCCCGGAATTAAATAAACTGTAAAAGTAAGTACAAGTATCCCTAAATAAAGTCGTCCTACAGAAATATACGGTAAAGGACTATCATGAGGTAAAGTAATTTTTCCAAAAAGATAAAATGCCATTATACCAAAAATAGCTATCCAAATTGCTAAAAACACTTCTCTTTCAAGTAAATGTGTCTGTAAAACAAGATCGGCATTTGAAAGAAATTTAAAAGCAAGAGCCAATTCAAGGAAACCTAAAAACACCTTAACTGTATTAAGCCATCCTCCGGATTTAGGAAGCGTATTAAGCCATCCCGGAAACATTGCAAATAACATAAATGGCAATGCCAATGCCGAAGAAAATCCTAACATACCTACTATAGGCGCTATCCCTCCTTTTGAAGCAGCTTCTACCAGAAGCGTACCTACAATAGGACCTGTACATGAAAAAGACACAATAGCTAATGCTAAAGCCATAAAAAGTATTCCAAGAATACCTCCTCTATCTGCCTGTTGATCTACTTTATTTGCCCATGAATTCGGAAGCATTATCTCGAATGCTCCAAGAAACGAGGAGGCAAATACAACAAGAAGTACAAAGAAAATAATATTAAACCATACATTGGTAGACAGGGCGTTCAAAGAGTCAGCCCCAAAGATTGCCGTTACTAGTGAACCTAATATTACATAAATTACAATAATAGAAATACCGTAAAAAAATGCATTTCTAATGCCTGCAGCTTTAGTTTTGCTTTGCTTAGTAAAAAAGCTTACAGTCATTGGTATCATAGGGAATACACATGGTGTAAGTAAGGCTGCGAAGCCAGAAATAAAGGCCAGGAAAAAAATAGAAAAAAGACCTCTTTGCTCATCCTTTTTAGGAGACTCTGTTACAAGTGAATTATCATTTTTTTTTTCTGATTTTACAGGAGTTAAAACCTCTTCAAAACTTTTTACTTCTTTAGAATTTAAAGCTTTAAGATCAAAAACAAACAAATTACTGCCTTGTATGCAAACTTCTTTACATGCCTGGTATGCAAGCTCTACCTGAATAATATCATTAGCATTATTTGTAATTTTTATAGTTTGTTTTAATTGTGCATTATGGCTCCAAAACGTTTCATCAACACCAAAAGTATCATTAAAAGCTTTTTCAGTTTTACTTTCTTCAGCTTTACCTACAGCTTCAAAATTATCCTTATCGTTATTGAACAGCACTTCAAGAGGTAATGCTCCGCCATCTGCAGTAAATTGAGAATACATATGCCAACCTTCCTCAATCGTTGCGTCAAAAATTAGGATATATTCGGTATCTGATTTTTTTTCAATTTTAGATGTCCATTTTACCGGATCTACAAGATTAGCTCCCGGGGGTTGTGCCTGAAGCGTTAAAAAAGCAAATAAACAAAAGAATAATAAAGCCGCTTTTTTCATTTTATAAAACTTCTATTTTTAAAATTGTGTCTGTTGAATTGCGTATTTTAAAACGGTCATCAGCACGCCTGCCAATAATCCATATAATTTCATTATCAGAACATAAAAGCCAGGTATTTTCTTTTTCTGATAAAGACATTTTTTCGTCTTTAAAAAATTTAGCAACCTTCTTTTTCTGTCCGTTCATTCCAATTGGACAAAAATAATCACCCTCCTGCCATTTACGCACAAATAAAGGGAATTTTATTAAGTTATTATTAACAAAAATGGTGTTTTTTGTGGAATCTTCAGAAATGCTATCATTTAATTTAAGTGTCATTATTAAAGGCTGAGTTATTTCTTCTACACCTTCTTTTATTTCATATATGTTTTTATCTGAAAACTTTAACGGCTCAAGGATAAGAACCTGTCTGTCTTTTAATAATCTGTAACCATGTGAAAATACTTGTTTCCCTGCTTGTGCTTCAGGTAATAAATATATATCGTCCCATGCGGTAAAACCAAAAGGACTTAGCCATTGATATAAATAAGCTTTATAATTTGGCAAGCGCTTTAATTGCTGTATATCAATATGCTTTTGGCCTTCTTTTTCTGAAACAACCTGCTGATACATAAGTATTGCAGCATCATGAGCCAAAGATGCCGTTTGATTTATATTTTTTAATGTCTGTTTAAATGAGGTAGTAAATGAAGGATTTAAATTCTTTAATTCCGGAACTATATGATGTCGCAATTTATTCCTGAAATATTTATCTGAGACATTACTACTATCTTCTCTCCATTCAATAGAATGCTCTTTCGCATAACTTTCTATCTCACTACGTGTATAAGGTAATAATGGCCTGATTATTTTATCATTTTGCTCAGGTATCCCTGTTAATCCTTCAAGTCCTGTTCCACGAATAAAATTAATTAGAAATGTTTCAACAGTATCATCCAGATGATGTGCTGTCAGAAGATACTCCAGGTCATTTTCTTCTAATAACTGATTAAACCATGCATATCTCAATTCCCTTGCCGCTACCTGAACTGATAGTTTATTATCTGTGGCAAAAGCCTTTGTATCAAAACCGGTTATGAAAATTTTAATTCTGTTTTTTGCAGCGTAATATCTTATAAAATCTTCATCGTCGTCACTCTCTTTCTCCCTGAGATTAAAGTTGCAATGTACTATTGAAATATTAAAATTCAATTGCTGGAATAAGTGTAACAAAACCATACTATCTATTCCTCCACTAACTGCAAGCAGTAATTTGGATTCTTTTAAAAATGGAAGGTTTTGTGATAAATGATTTTTGAATTCTGAAAGCATAATCAAAGTTAACAAATTAAAGGTAAATAATTATGCTTCAAGCACACTGCGCATAGCTTTAGCTTTTAAAAGACATTCTTCATATTCTTTCTCAGGTTCAGCCTTTGAAGTTATTGCACTACCAACGGAAAACGATACATAATTATTATCGTCATTATATAAAATACTTCGTATAACAACATTAAAGTCAAAATTTCCATCAGGAGTAAAATATCCCACCGCCCCGCTATACAGGCCACGTTTAGTTTCTTCAAGATTTTCTATGATCTGCATCGCAGATATTTTAGGGGCACCTGTCATGCTTCCCATCGGGAAGGTTGTTCTTATAGCATCAACTGCAGAATTACCTTCATCAAGTTTTGATACTACTGTTGAAATTAAATGATGCACCTGTTTAAAAGTATATGCACCACAAAGTTCCTCTACCTCTACTGAGCCTTTAGCAGCAGTTTTAGATAGATCATTACGCACTAAATCTACGATCATTATGTTTTCAGAACGTTCTTTTTGATTTAGTAAAAGTTCTTCCTGTATAGCAATATCCTCCTTAATATCAGAACTACGCCTGGCGGTGCCCTTAATAGGCTGCGAAATTAATTTATCACCTTCTTTTCTGATATATCTCTCCGGAGAAGCTGATAATAAAAATTGTTTATGATTTTTAAAATAAACAGCAAAAGGCGGTTCTGAAATTGCATTTAGTTTTTTGTATATCTCCAAAGGATCAATAGCAGCATGCTCTGCATAAAATTCCATACAAAAATTAGCTTCATAAATATCACCTCTATGAATATGAGTCAACATTTGCTCAGCTTTAGCCCCATAACTTTGCTTAGAAATCCGCTGTTTAATTATTAAAGGTTGTTTTTCTTTATCTCCATATTCTTTGTTAATAGATAAATCATAATTATTAATTTCATTATAATCGCTTTCAATTTCATCATCACACATGTTCAGATACTGAAATTCCAGTCCATTTTCTTTTAATAGAAAAAGCTTTTTAGGCTGAAAGAAAAAAAGATCGGGGAAATTTAATCCATCAAAATTTTGAGATTTTAAGTCTTCCGTATCATTCTTTAAATCGTATGATAAATAACCAAACAACCAGTCTTTTGTAGTTTGCTGATAAACGTTAAGTTCTTCAAAAGCATTATGATAGTCTGTTTTAATTGAAGTAAAAGCATCTACAGCCAAAACAGCATTATAAGACGTATATTTTTGATGATAATTATTACTATCAAGAAAGACGACTTCACGAAATTGCTGTGCCCAGTGTAATAACTTTATTTTATACTGTTCATGGTTATCTAATGTAAAAAATCTGGAAGTTCTCAAAGCATTTATTTAAACATTCAAAAGTACATACATTAGGTGTAAATACAAAACCCACTCATGGTAGAGTGGGTTTGTTATAACCTTGTATTTGTATATTTTTAAATATGTATTGATCTGTTATCAGTAGCAGCAAGTGCAGCTTCTTTAACAGCTTCAGCATAAGTAGGGTGTGCATGTGACATTCTTGAAATATCTTCTGCAGAAGCTTTAAATTCCATTGCAGTTACAGCTTCAGCAATCAAGTCAGCCGTACGTGCGCCTATCATATGAATGCCTAAAACTTCATCAGTTTTAGCATCGGCAAGAATTTTTACAAATCCATCAGTATCCATACTGGCACGTGAACGACCTAATGCTTTAAAAGGGAAACTTCCTGATTTATATTCTACACCTGCTTCTTTAAGCTGTTCTTCTGTTTTACCTACAGCAGCAACTTCAGGCCATGTATAAACAACACCAGGGATAAGATTATAATCAATATGTGGTTTTTGTCCTGCAATAGTTTCAGCAACAAATACACCTTCTTCCTCAGCTTTGTGAGCAAGCATAGCACCTTTTATAACATCTCCAATTGCATATATATTAGAAGCACTTGTTTGTAAATGATCATTTACTTCAATCTGCCCTCTTTCAGTAACTTTTACTCCTGCTGCTTCAGCGTTCAATCCATCTGTATATGGACGACGACCAACAGATACTAATGAATAATCACCATCAAGAGTAATAGTTTCTCCTTTTGCATTTTCAGCCTGAACCTGAACTCCTTCTCCATTACGTTCTACTGATTTTACTTTGTGCGAAGTATAGAACTTCATCCCCTGTTTCTTAAGCACTTTTGTAAGCTCTTTAGACAGGCCTGCATCCATACCAGGGATAATTCTGTCAAGATATTCAACTACAGATACCTGAGCACCAAGACGAAGATACACCTGTCCAAGCTCAAGCCCAATAACACCACCTCCAATAACGATAAGATGTTTAGGTACTTCTTTAAGCTTAAGGGCTTCTGTAGAAGTAATGATTTTTTCTTTATCAATTTTAATAAATGGTAAAGACGATGGTTTTGAACCGGTAGCAATAATTGTATTTTTAGCTTCAATAGTTTCAGAAGAACCATCATTTTTAGTGACTTTAATATGAGTAGCATCTTCAAAAGAGCCAACACCTTCAAAAACAGTAATTTTATTTTTATCCATCAGATATTTAATACCTGATACATTCTGATCTACAACACCCTGTTTACGGGCAATCATCTGCTCAATATTAACCTTTATTTCACCGGCAATATCAATACCGTGCTCCTTAAAATGAGAAGTAGCGTCATGGTAATGGTGTGAAGAATCCAATAATGCTTTAGATGGTATGCATCCTACATTAAGGCAGGTACCACCAAGTGTTGGGTATTTCTCAATAATTGCAGTATTAAAACCCAATTGTGCACAACGGATTGCTGCTACATATCCGCCGGGACCAGAACCTATAACGACTACGTCAAATGAACTCATAATATATATTTTTGTGTAAATTTATTTTTGTAAGGCAAATTTAGGTAATATGATTAATATGGGATAAATAAAAAAGAGGAATTTCCATTCCTCTTTAATTATCTAACATTTTATATTAAATTCAGAACTATTTTTTAATTGAAAAATAACTATCAAGTAATAAATAACGATCCCGATGCTCTTCTTCAACAGGTTTACTCACAGCATCAATATTCATTATATTTAAGCTATTATCAAATGGACTGGGAAGCCATTCAGGAAGATTTTTACCGTTAGGATTTCCCGTTTTAATAAAGTTCGCAAAGTAATTTTCCATAGTTTCAGATGCTTTATAGTCATAAGCAGTCCAGTTATAAAAAGGATTCCCCGCAAGATTACCTAAAGCATATTCAATATCAGAAGCATGCGAAGCTCCCGGCAAAGATTCCGGCATCTTTTTTTCATCGGGTCTATTCCCTTCTTTAATACCTCCTGCCAATCCTTCTTTTACATTTCCGAGTTCTGATTTTAAAGGCGGCCTTTGTTTTGAGAACATATAAACATATACTGGTTTTTTAGTTGAACTTTTATGTAATTCAGCCCATTTCCATGTACTGTAAACTATAAATGCATCGCTTGCGAGTGCAGTAGCCGATTCAATAACCTCTTTCTCATTATTACCGGGATACTTTTTTAATATTTCTGCAGCCCAGTCTTTATAAACATCTTCTACCCTTTTTTTATAATTTTCAGGATTAGGATATTGTCCCTGCATAAATGCCATATAAGGAATCTCTGTAGATGTCCATCCAACAAGAATCGGCACCTGAGCCTGGTAGCCGCTCGCAAATAAATCAGAAGGCATACTTGGTAAAAAATAGCCTTCTATTGTTGCCCTAGCGTTAAAAGCACCCGGTTTTGAAGACTCTTCTAAAAGCTGAGCGGCAGGTATTGCACGAAGTTCTTGCAGTGATCCTGCTTTTACTTTTTCAGCAAATGCTGCACCATTATTTTCGGCTTCTTCTAACGGAACAGCATTAAAGGTTGGATTAATCATTGCTCCACTCTGCCCTATAGCACCTGCAATCAGTTTTTTAGATAAAGGGGAAACTAATTGTGCAGAAACTGAAATTGAACCTGCAGATTCACCTGCAATAGTGATTTTATCAGGATCACCGCCAAAAGCAGCTATGTTTTTTCTTACCCATATTAGAGCTGCATTTTGATCAAGTAACCCATAATTACCCGATGCATTATTAGGAGATTCTTTAGTAAGTTCAGGATGTGAAAAGAAACCAAAAATACCTAATCTGTAATTAAGTGTAACGGTAACTATTCCTTTTTCTGCAAGGCTTTCCCCATCATAACGGCTTTCAGATCCGTCTCCTGCAACAAAACCTCCTCCATAAAAATAAACAAGAACGGGCAGCTTTTCATTTGACGATTTTGCAGGCGTCCAAACATTAAGATACAAACAATCTTCGCTCATTGATGGAGACCTGAAATGCATATCACCATAAACCTGCTTCTGCATAGCATTAGCACCAAAAGTGTCCGCTTTACGAATACCTGTCCATTTTTTAGGCGGTTGGGGTGCTTTCCAGCGTAACTCTCCTACAGGTGGTTGGGCAAACGGAATACCACGATATGTTTTTATTCCGGATTTAAGAACTATACCTTCAAGCATACCCTGTTCCACTTTGGCCTGGGGTCCTCTTTGAGCAAAAAGCTGTATAGCAACTAATAATAGTAAAATTGAAAATGAATACTTTCTTTTCATTATAATTTGTTATAGATGTTTCTAACAAATATAAACTTTTACAATGTTATTATGTTTGTATTTTTTACTTCACTTATCATAAAAGTGCTGTGAGTACTGCCTATATGCTGAAGTGTGGTAAGCTTGGTTACCATAAATTCTCTATAAGCTTCCATATCTTTAACATATATCTTTAATATATAATCATAATCTCCACTTACATGATAACATTCTAAAACTTCATCCAGTTGTGTTATCTCCTGCTCAAAACGTGTTAAATATTCTTTAGTATGCTGAATCAGTTTTATGTGGCAAAACACTACAAAGCTTTTATCCACCTTTTTTTGATTGAGTATTGCTACATATTTATTTATTACACCCTCACGTTCCAGTTTTTTTACCCGCTCATAAATCGCCGTAACAGAAAGATTAAGTTTTAATGATAATTCTTTAGTTGTTTTTGTGCTGTCTTGCTGCAGCAACATAAGCAGTTTTCTATCGATTATATCCATACTATACCGTAAAATTTTCGTTTATCACAAGGAATGTGAAGTGTATAAATGTAAATTAATTTACTTTACAACAAAATTATAGATTATAAATCTAAATAAAACAAAAAGTATTGATTTTTAGTTTATAAAATATTCAATTTGTATAGAATAAAATCTATCAAAAACTGACATTAAAATTTTAAAAATTTAATTATGAAATTCAACCCGGCAGATAATATACAGGATTTACAATATTTTGGAGAATTTGGAGGAGTTAATCCTTCAATATCAGATTCATCTACATATACCTTCCTTTCAGCAAAAACAATGTTTGATACTTTTGAAGGTAATGCTGAAGGATGTTATTTATATTCACGTCACTCTTCTCCAAGTAATTTATATCTGGGCCAGGCACTTGCGGCAATGGAAGGAACGGAATCGGCAAATGTAGCTGCTTCAGGTATGGGTGCAATTACTCCTGTATTATTACAACTTTGTGCTGCCGGAGATCATATCGTTTCTAGTCGTACAATATATGGCGGAACTTATGCCTTCATGAAAAATTTTCTGCCTAAACTTGGTATAAAAACATCTTTTGTAGATATAACTAAACTTGACGTTGTTGAAGCAGCTATAACACCTGATACTAAAGCACTTTACTGCGAAACAGTTAGTAACCCACTTCTTGAAGTAGCGGATATAGAAGGTCTTGCTAAAATTGCTAAAAAGCATAATCTTAAACTTGTTGTAGATAATACCTTCTCACCTCTTTCCGTTTCTCCTGCAAAAATGGGTGCAGATGTGGTTATTCATAGTCTTACAAAATTTATAAACGGAAGCAGTGATACTGTAGGCGGCGTTACTTGTGGTACACAGGAATTTATAGATGCGCTACGTAATGTAAATGATGGCGCAAGTATGTTATTAGGCCCTACAATGGACAGTCTTCGTGCAGCAAGCGTACTTAAAAACCTTAGAACACTGCATATAAGAATGAAACAGCATAGCCATAATGCTATGTATCTGGCAGATCGTTTTGAAAAAGACGGACTTAAAGCGGTATATCCGGGACTTAAAAGTCACCCAAGCCATGAATTATATAAAAGCATGATAAATCCTGAATATGGTTTTGGCGGTATGATGACGCTTGATGTAGGTACACTTGACAAAGCCAATGAACTTATGGAGCTTATGCAGGAACGCAACCTTGGTTACCTTGCAGTGAGCTTAGGTTTCTACAAAACATTATTTAGTGCTCCGGGAACATCTACTTCAAGTGAAATACCTATTGAGGAACAAAAAGAAATGGGATTAACTGATGGCCTTATCCGTTTCTCAATAGGTTTAGATAATGATATTGAAAGAACTTACCAAATGATGAAAAGCTGTATGCAGGAACTTGGAATATTATAATTTTCAAAGTTTATATAATTATTTAAAAATCCGTTTTCCTATAGAAGCGGATTTTTTTGTAACTAAATCAGTCTGTTTACTACTAATTAACAAAGTAATATTTCGCGATAAATTATAGTTTAATTAAATTCGCCATTCTAACAACAAACACATGAAAAAACTATTATGGCTATTTCTTTTATCAGGAATAGCTGCCACGGCACAAAAAAACCTAACTATTCAGGAAGCCACATTTGGCCAGTATCAGGCCTATGCTCCCAAAAGCCTTGTAGCTCCTGCATGGAGACCGGATTCCAAAACTATAACATATCTGGACAATAACTATCAGAATCTTATGGCCCGCAGTGAAGAAGGCAAATGGGAAGAAACAACATTAGTTACAAAAGCACAATTGGTTTCTGCATTAAAAGCGCAATTTCCTTCAGATAGTTTTGAACTTCAAATGTTCCCTTATAACTATAAATGGTCAGACAAAAACACCTTGTCGCTGGAAGTTGGAGGGAAAAACAAAAGCTATTTAGTACTTTTTGATGCAGATAAAAAAGAAGTTAAAAGTGCTATTGCAATTCCACAGGATGCAACCCAACAAGTACTATCTCCAAATGGCAAAAATGCTGCATGGTTAAATGACAATAACATCGTTATTACTTCCAATGGAAAAGATATTAATGTTACTAACGATACTGATAAAGGTATTGTTAACGGTAGTGATTATGTTCACCGTCAGGAATTTGGTATAGATAAAGGTATGTGGTGGAGCGCTGATAGCAGCAAACTATTATTTTACCGTAAGGATGAGACTATGGTTGCTAACTACCCACTTACAAACTGGGACGAGCGTATTGCATCTACAAAGGACATTAAATACCCTATGGCAGGTATGAAAAGTGAAGAAGTTACACTTGTTGTTTACGATATTGCTTCAGGAAAATCAACTACACTTAAAACAGAAGGGCCTAAAGAACAGTTTCTTACCTGCGTTACCTGGTCGCCGGACAGCAAAAAAGTTTATGTAGGTGTACTTAACAGAGAACAAAACCACCTGAAACTTAACAAATATGATGCTTTAACCGGAAATTTTGAAAAAACATTATTTGAAGAACAGGCAACTACCTATGTAGAACCATTACATGACCTGACTTTTGTTCCCGGTAAAAACGATCAGTTTTTATACAGAACTGAAAAAGATGGCTATGAGCAATTGTATCTTTACAATACTGATGGCAAACTAATTAAAAAATTAGGTTTCAAAGATGTTGTAATAACAGATCTTTTAAACTTTGATAAAGACGCTAAAAATATATTTTATATAGGCACAGCTAATAACGGTCTTGACAGACAACTATTTAAAGCAGAGCTTAAATCAGGTAAAACTACACAGATAACTACCGTTTCAGGTACTCACACCGCTATTGTAAGTACAGATGGTACGTTGGCATTAGATAGCTTTAGCAATACAACTACTCCAAATGATGTAAGTATCATTACGGTTAAAAACAATAAAACCACTTCTATATTTAAAGCAGACAACCCTTATACAGGAAAAACTGAACTTCCTAAAATGGAATTGGTTACTATAACTTCCGCAGATGGAAAAACACCTCTTAACGGTAGAATTATTTATCCTGCTAATTTTGACGCTTCAAAAAAATACCCGACTGTAGTTTATGTTTACGGAGGGCCTCATGCTCAGCTTGTAGCTAACAGATGGCTGGGAGGAGCTTCATTATTTGACTATTATCTTGCTCAACAGGGTTATGTAGTTTTCACTATGGATAATAGAGGTAGTGATGCACGCGGTCGTGATTTTGAACATATAGTACACCGTAATCTTGGAGTAAATGAAATGGCCGATCAAATGAAAGGTGTTGATTTTCTTAAATCAAAATCTTTTGTAGATCAGGACAGGATTGGTGTTTCCGGATGGAGTTTTGGTGGTTTTATGACTACATCTTTAATGCTTGATCATGGTGACGTATTTAAAGTTGGGGTTGCAGGCGGGCCGGTATGCGACTGGAAATATTATGAAGTTATGTATGGAGAGCGCTATATGGATATGCCACAGGAAAACCCTGAAGGTTATGCTAAAACCAATGTTATAGATAAAGCTAAACAACTTAAAGGCAGACTACTTGTAATTCATGGAGCTCAGGATAATGTGGTTGTTCAGCAGCACAGCATGGAGTTTATTAACGCTTGTATAACTGCAGGTAAACAGGTAGATTATTTTCTATATCCTACTCATGAACATAACGTACGCGGAAGGGACAGAATTCATTTAAATCAGAAAATTGCTGATTATTTTGATACGTATCTTAAAAAGTAATATTTTAACGGAGGCTTAAGCCTCCGTTTTTGTTTAGAATATAATAATATCTAATGGATAACACAATTTCAAGACTCAATCGCTACACTACTCTTCCTATTCTTTTGGATATGTTGGAGAGAAAGAAACTTACTTTACTCAACCCAATACTTTGGGAAGACAGGAATGATGCCGAAATTATACTTGAATATAAAAACCGTAAAGGAGTAGATAACTTATTTGCTCTATGTTTTTCTCATAACGATGAAACCTTACATCATTGGAAAACATATTCTAACGGGCCAAGTGGCTGTGTAATTGAATTTGATGCTAAAAAATTATTTGCCATTCTTAACAAAATTCCGGGATTGAAACATGGAGTTGTAGATTATAAAAAACTGCCTGAGATAGAAAAAACTAAAGTTGAAATTAATGCTATGCCATTCACAAAAAGGTGGCCTTATCGTGTTGAAGAAGAATATAGAATAATTTATGAAACCAATGAAAAAATGGATTTCTTTGAGATTGATATTCCATTAAATATTATTCGTAAAGTAACCATAAGCCAGCAAATGCCCCAACAAATATATAATACGATAAAGGAACATTTAAAAGGAACATCAAAAAATCCTGATGGCAGAATAAGCCGATCTACATTGTACGAAAATAAACGCTGGATAAACGGATTTAAAAGAATGTAAACCGGAAGCTTAAAGTCTCTCCGGTTTATATATTATTTAACCTCTTTAATACCTTTTATAAAAAGCCATTTCATATAAATCTTATCACCACCTGCCTGTCTTACATGCTGAAATTTTGGAGCCAGTATAGTTGTAATAACTGCTGCACTAAGCGGAACCCAAAAACCTGTAAGGTTTGTAAAATTGTAAAGTAGTAAATAAGAGACTACATAAAAAGGAAGAAATCCTAATAAGTTGTATAAAAAAGATTTTATCTGTTTATTCATTTGCTATTTTTTTAAGAATCGGTATTTTCTTTTTGAAATTTGGTTCTTTTACTCCCTTCATACATTTCATATTTTACAAAACGTGTTTCAAGCTTACCATTGAACAGTTTAATTTTTCTTGAAGGTTTTAACCCAACAAATTTAAGAGCTTCAAGGTTAGCAGTAATAAACCACGCATTTGTACCCGGATAGCTTTGTTTAAGCGTATCACCTATTTCCCTGTAAAAACGTTCAAGATCAATATCCAGCCTTTCACCATAAGGCGGGTTAAATACCATATGTAGTGGGCCTCTGGTTTCTTTTTCTGTAGTAAAAAAGTCCTGCTGGCTTATAGTTACATAATCGTCAAGATTTGCATTCTGTATATTGTCTTTAGCTTTCGCTACTGCCGATGGTGCCTTATCATATCCTTTTATTGTATAATGGAATTCTTTTACTTTTTTAAGCAATGATTCCACAATAGTATCAAAAAGGTCATTATCCCAATCGTTCCATTTTTCAAAAGCGAATTCCTTACGGTTAATATTTGCAGGAATATTACAGGCAATCATTGCCGCTTCAGCTAAAATAGTACCAGAGCCACACATAGGATCTATAAAATCACCCTGCCCATCCCAACCGGAAAGCAACAACATTCCCGCTGCCAGCACCTCATTAATAGGCGCTATGTTAGTTGCTGTTTTATATCCTCTCTGATGCAGAGAGTTACCAGAAGTATCTAATGCGACTGAGCACTGATCATTGTGTATATGCAGGTTTATTCTTAAGTCAGGAAAATCTTTATCAATACTAGGCCTTTTGCCATATTTGTCTCTAAACTGGTCTACAACTGCATCTTTGGCTTTTAAGGCAACAAATTGAGAATGATTAAAATGATCTGAATGCAGGGTAACATCAATTACAAATGATTGATTTGCATTTAAATATTTAGACCAGTCTATACCCCGAATACCCTTATAAAGGCTTTGCTCATTATATGCCCTGAAATAGTAAATAGGTTTAAGTATCTTAAGGGCAGTACGTAAAGCCAGGTTTGCTTTATACATAAAACCTTTGTCTCCTACGAAACTTACCATTCTTACCCCCTGCTCAACATCCTGTGCTCCTAAAACCTGCAATTCTTTGGCAAGTATTTCTTCAAAACCAAAAAAGGTTTTGGCAATCATTTTATAATTATTTTCCATGTGCCTGAATCAAATTCTTGGCAAAAATAAACTAATTTTGCGGCTACATTCAATGAATATGCAAAAAGAAACAAATAACTGGTTTGCATCCTGGTTCGATACCCCTTACTATCATATATTGTATAAGGACCGTGACTACGAAGAGGCTCAACTCTTTATGGATAATATAACACAGTATCTTAACCTTCCTGAAGACGCAAAAATACTTGATTTAGCCTGTGGAAAAGGACGCCATTCCATATATCTTAATCAGTTGGGTTATGATGTAACGGGAGCCGATCTGTCAGAAAACAGTATTGCTATAGCTTCTAAAGCCGCTAACGATAAACTTCATTTTACAGTACACGATATGCGTGAACCTTTTGAACAAAAGTTTGACGCAATATTTAATTTATTTACCAGCTTTGGTTATTTTGAAAATGATAGTGATAATACAGTAACGCTAAAAGCAATTTGCGAAAGCCTTAATGAATATGGATTTGGTGTAATTGATTTCATGAATGTAAACAAGGTAATCAAAAATCTTATTCCCGAAGAAACGAAAACTGTAGACGGTATAGATTTTTATATAAAGCGCTATGTAAAAGATAATCATATTTTTAAGGAAATTGATTTTGAAGACAATGGCAAAAAGTTTCATTTTACTGAAAAAGTAAAAGCACTTACTCTTGAAGATTTTGAGGGAATGATGGAAGAAGCCGGTATTTACCTTTTGGATATTTTTGGTGATTACAAGCTTAAAAAATTCTTTAAAAACGAATCGGAACGTTTAATTATGGTATTTAAGTAATGATATATATTCTTCCATTATTATCTGTTATTCTGGGCTATGGTATAGCACTTATTGTTAAACCTGCCAATAAAAAAAGCCTTAAACTGTTGCTTGCATTTAGCGGCTCTTTTTTACTATCTCTTACGGTATTACATTTACTTCCTGAAGTTTACGAGAGCGCCTCACATAGCCATGAAGGCCACGATCATGCCAATAATAACGCTATTGGTATTTTCATTATGGCCGGAATTGTTTTTCAGATAATTCTGGAATATTTTTCAAAAGGTGCGGAGCATGGCCATGTTCATGTTCACGGAAACGAGCATTTGCATAAAATGCCATGGTTATTGTTTCTAAGCCTTTGCATTCATGCACTTTTAGAAGGCATGCCGGTTAGTCACCATGCGGACATGGCTTGGGGTATAGCCATACACCACTTCCCTATTGCAATAATACTAACGGCTTTTCTAATCAATTCAGGGCTAAATAAAACAGCAGTAATGTTATTCATGCTTGCCTTTGCCATAATGACACCTCTTGGAACCCTCATATCGGGGCAAATGGATTTTATAAGCCATTATTATGCGGAAATATCAGCAGTAGTTGTTGGTATATTATTCCATATATCATCTACAATTATATTTGAGAGCAGCGAAGGTCATAAATTTAACCTTGCCAAACTTCTTGTTATTATTTTAGGAGTTATAATGGCCTATTTTCTTAATTTTACGTAAAAGCCTAATTATGCCATTTACAAGAACTACCGAACAAAGCTCTAAATATGATCATCTGGAAAAGATGCCTGTAGCAGAATTACTTCAGAATATTAACAATGAAGATAAAACTGTGCCTTTTGCAATAGAAAAAGCTTTGCCACAAATAGAAACATTAGTTGAACAGGTTGTTTTTAAGCTTAAAGAAGGCGGTAAGTTATTTTATATTGGTGCCGGTACCAGTGGCAGGTTGGGTATTGTTGACGCTTCAGAATGTCCTCCAACTTTCGGAGTACCATTTGATCTTGTTATTGGACTTATTGCCGGAGGTGATGCTGCTATACGTAAGGCAGTTGAATTTGCAGAAGATGATAAAGAACAGGCATGGAAAGATCTTTCAGAATATAAGATTAATTCTAATGATGTTGTTATAGGCATTGCAGCATCAGGAACAACACCTTACGTTATAGGTGGCCTTGAAAAATGCAATCAGAACGATATAACAACCGGCTGCATTACCTGTAACACGGGTAGTCCGCTGTCTTCTGTAGCTCAATATCCAATAGAAGTTGTTACAGGTCCTGAATTTGTTACAGGCAGTTCACGAATGAAAGCAGGAACTGCACAAAAGCTGGTATTGAATATGATATCTACAGCAACAATGATACAATTAGGCCATGTAAAAGGGAATAAAATGGTTGATATGCAATTAAGCAACCATAAGCTTGTTGATCGCGGCATACGAATGATAATGGATGAAATTAGCGTTTCACAAGAAGTTGCCACTACCCTTTTAAACGAACATAAAAACGTCAGAAAAGCTATTGAAGCATATGCCAACAGATAAAAGAATATTATTAAAAGGTATAAGATACCTTGCCGGAGCCTTACCATTATTTTTTTTAGGCCCTGTAGTTATACACTCTTCTTTTAAAAATCAGAAACATTTTATGTTTATACCTGTTTTGGGTTTAGGTATAATAACATGCATAATAGGCATGTTATTGATGTTTTTGGGAATAAAAACCATTATGAAAAGCCTATTTGACTAAGTATGAAAAAAATAATGTACCTGTTATTAGCATTACCCTTACTTACCTCATGTTATCAGCAGGAGCGCAATTGCAAGGACTTTAAAACCGGAAAATTCAGTTTTGAATATGAAATAAACGGCAAAAAAAAGACTACCTACTTTGAGCGTACAGAAAATCTTGAAATAGAAACTTTTGAAGGTAAAACTGATACTTCAACAGTGCGTTGGGTAAATGATTGTGAATATATACTTCAAAAAGTACATCCGAAAAATATGCAGGAACAAAAAGCTGTACAGATGAGGATATTGACAACAAAAGAAAATTCATATACATTTGAGTTTTCAATTGTGGGCGATGCCAACAAACAAAAAGGAACCGTAACCAAACTCAATTAAAAAATAAACTCCAATGTTTGAAGTTTTCTTAAACCCTAATGCCTGGGTAGCATTATTAACCCTTACCTTTTTAGAAATTGTATTAGGTATAGATAATATAATTTTCATATCTATTGTAACAGGAAAACTACCTGTAGAAGACCGCAAAAGAGCAACCAGGATAGGATTGTTTCTGGCTATGTTTATGCGTATAGGCCTTCTTTTTGGCATAACCCTGCTTATTGCTATGAAGGAACCTTTATTTAGTATTGACCTGGGCTGGTTTAAAGCACATCTGACAGGGCAGGCTTTAATATTACTTGGAGGCGGTGTCTTTCTAATTTATAAAAGCACCAAAGAGATACATGAAAAAGTAGATCATAAAGGAGAGGAAGAAAAAACCTTAGGAGGAGCTGCTAAAAAATCTTTTACAGCTATTATATTCCAAATCCTTCTGATTGATATCATATTTTCAATAGATTCCATTCTTACTGCTGTAGGTATGACAAACGGACTTGAGGGAGCTCTTCTGATAATGATAACGGCAGTTATTATATCTGTAGGAATTATGATGCTTTTCGCTGTTCCGGTAGGTAATTTTGTAAACGCAAATCCATCTATACAGATACTGGGACTTGCTTTTTTAATATTAATAGGCTTTATGCTTATTACTGAGAGCATGCATTTATCTGAAGCAGAACTTGCAGGAGAACATGTTGGTACTGTGCCAAAGGGTTATTTGTATTTTGCAATAGCTTTCTCTGTTGCGGTAGAATTTCTGAACATGAAAATGAGAAAGAAAAAAGAATAGTATATATAAAGCACCCTCTCGGGTGTTTTTTTATATATGCATATTATATTTATTATTCTTTTTGTTTTTTTTAAATATTCCGGAAAGTGAAGGCATATTTATTATTATACCAGTTATACATATAAGAATAAGTATAAATTGTATAGAGAGATAAATAATCCCGTTAGAATTACTAAGATCCGGAAAATCTATAATAGCAAAGAACAATGATACGAAAAAAGCTATAACTGAAGTAATAAAACCAAATGTCTTCATAATCCTATATTTTAAATAGTTAGAAATAAACAATTTTTGAAAGGACTATAAGGTGCTAGTTCTTTCAGCTATAAATTCGCTTCATAATAAATTTTAGAGTAGTGTATAATGGTAAAGAGCGTTCCCCAATGCTCTTGAGATAAAGTTACAAAAAAAACTTAAGCAAAAGTTAAAAAATAATATAATAACGTTAAAATAATAAAGTATGATAATTATTTTTTGTAAAGACTGTTATTTCAGCTTTTATAATTGTAGTAGTTTAAGTTAAATTTTAGATATTTAACATTCCTTTATACACATCATGTCAAAATTTCTAAGAAATTGCACCCACAAACCACAATTACGAGAGAGATGAAATGGCGAAATTTAAAACAGAGGGCTAAACAACTTATGCACAACGCTATAAGGAGTTACAAGCAAAGGAGGCTTAGAAGATATTTTATGTCTTGAAAAACCCGTTCTTATTTTGAGAAATTTTGCCATTAGTTATTATTTAACTAATGGCAAAATTTTTTCTTTCCATATCTCAAGTTTTTCAAGATACGATTTTGTTGCATTTGCGCCACTTGGAGAAGGAAGTATATCATAATATATATTTTCACGCCTGCCGATATATTTATCATAGTAAGCTGCGGCATTTTTACTTGAAAAAAATACATATCTGATATTTGGATGCATTTTGTAAAATTCATCAAAATTATTGGGAACTTCATTTAAAATCTTACTATCCAGACTGCCTATTCTTTCGCACAACGCCAATACATCCCAAAGAGCTATATTATGATTAATCAAAATTTCTTTCTTTTCGTTATAGTTATGAGATAACGGTGTGTCAAACATTGTAAAAACTATTTTCCAAAACTGATTACCCCTGTTGCCATAATATTCATTCAATTCCAGAGATTTTTCTCCCGGCATTGTACCAAGTATTAATATTTCAGAATGCATGTTGATTAAAGGGGGAAATGCTTTTTTCATAAGGTTAAAATTAAAGTTATAACCGGTGTAAATTATTACACTTTAAGTTAAACTACTGTTACTGAATATATTTTTATGATATAGTTAGCATAACATTAATAACAGGTAAGCTAATTTAGAGACAATTATAGTCATTAAAATAAAAAATTATGAAAACAGCAACCAAAACCACAACCCGAAAAACAACTACTAAAAAAGCACCAGCAACTACACGCTCAGCCAGTGTAAAAGCAAAATCTACAGCAGCTGATGGACTTAAAGAATTTTATATAGATTGTTTAAAAGATATCTATTGGGCAGAAAAAGCATTAACAAAAGCTTTGCCAAAAATGGCCAAAAACGCCAGCGATAAAAACTTAATATCTGTACTTGAAGAACATTTATCTGAAACTGAAGAACAAATTTCAAGACTTGAAAGAGTATTTGAACTTGTTGGGAAAAAAGCTGTAGCAAAAAAATGTGAAGCTATGGATGGCCTTATTAAAGAAGGACAGGATATTATGGAAAGTACAGAGATAGGTCCTGTACGAGATGCAGGTATTATTGCCGCTTCTCAGAAAATAGAACATTATGAAATTGCAACATATGGTACTCTATGTGCTTTTGCAAAAACACTTGGTTATGATGATGCCGCTAAGATTCTTCACGAAACATTGGAAGAAGAAAAAGGTGCCGATTTAAATTTAACTGAAAGAGCTTACAATAATATCAATTTTGAAGCTACTGAAGAAAATTAGTAATAAATATAGTTATGGCCGGTATTAAGCCGGCCATAACTTGCTATAAAAACATCAGATCATGAAAGCACTCTGGAAAGGAAGTATAAGTTTTGGCCTTGTAAATATACCTGTAAGGCTTTATAGCGGAACAAATTCACACAGGATCAATCTTGACATGATAAGACAGAAAGACCAGTGCCCTATTCAGTATGTGCGGGTATGTAAAAAAGACGGTAAAGAAGTTCCATGGGATGAAATTGCCAAAGGCTACAGAAAAGAAAATGGTGACTATGTAGTTTTAGATAAAAGTGACTTTGCTAAAGCATCGCCTGAAAAAACGCAGACTATAGATATTTTTGAATTTATAAAAGAGGAAGAAATACCTTCTAAATATCTTGAAAAGCCTTATATAATTGAGCCTTCAAAAGAAGCAAAAAAAGTATATGCATTGCTGCGTGAAGCTCTTAAAAAATCTGAAAAAGTAGGCTTATGTAAATTTGTAATGCGCACTACCGAACATTTGGGAATACTTAAGGTCGAGGAAAATGCAATACTCTTAATTCAGATAAGATTTAATGATGAATTAAGGGATCCTCATGAAGTAAACATACCTTCAGATCTTAAAATCACGAAAAAAGAGCTTGATATGGCTCTGTCTATAATAGATCAGCTAACTGATAAATTTGAGCCCGGCAAATATAAAGATACTTATAAAGCCGAACTTATAAAAATGATTAAAAAGAAAGCTGCAGCAAAATCAGATACAAAGGAACCTGCTCCTAGAAAAAGAAGAAAAGCTGCAACTGCCAAAGATGATTTACTTGAGCAGCTAAAAGCCAGCCTCGCAGCTATTAAAAACTAATAGTTATGAAGTTATCAGAATACAATAAAAAAAGAGATTTTAATAAAACTGCCGAACCGAAGGGGAAATTAAAAAAGGCAGGTAAAGAATTACATTTTGTTGTACAAAAACATGATGCTTCACATCTTCACTATGATTTCAGGCTTGAAATAGATGGTGTGCTTGTAAGTTGGGCAGTACCCAAAGGGCCATCTGCCGATCCTTCTATAAAACGACTGGCTATGCACGTTGAAGATCATCCAATGGATTATATTGATTTTGAAGGCACTATACCAGAAGGTCAGTATGGTGGTGGTACTGTAATGGTTTGGGATACAGGTACCTATTTAGCCGAAGGAAGTGAAAATGCTGTAGAAAGCGAAAAAATACTAAAAAAACAATATTCAGAAGGAAATATAAAAGTAGTATTAAACGGAGAAAAGCTTAAAGGATCTTACCATTTAATTCATATGAAAGGTAAGGATAAAGAATGGCTCTTAATGAAATCACGGGATGAGTTTGCAACAAAAAAAGTTTTTGATCAGCATTCAGTATTAACCGGCAGAACTTTAAATCAAATTGAAAACGATAAAAAATCTGATACCTGGGACAGCTCTCCTAAAAAAAAGATAACTAATAATACCGATATTTCTGATGAAAAAAGTTCTACACCCGTTTTTACTACTGATGATGTAATAAATGCAAAAAAATTAGATTCATTTCCTCATGATTGGCGGCCACAACTCGCAACTTTAACCGATGAAGTTTTTGACAATGATGAATGGATATTTGAAAACAAGTATGACGGCTACAGGTCACTTATAGAAATTGATGAAGGAAAAGTAAATCTTGTTTCGCGGAAAGGAATTTCTTTTAATAAAAAATATAGGGAATTAGTAGAAGCCTTTGCTGCTATAAATAATGATGTAATTTTAGATGGAGAAATTGTAGTTGAAGATTCCAAAGGTAAAAGCCATTTCCAATGGCTTCAATATTATCAGGACAACCCCGGCAGGGGAAAACTAAAATGCTACATCTTTGATATTCTATATTTTAATGGTTATGACCTTACAAAATTGGAACTATTACAACGTAAAAAAATATTAAAAGCTTTACTTCCAAAATTAGATAATATAGTATATTCAGAACATACTACAGGCAAGGGTATAACAGCATTAAAAAAAGCTAAAGAAAGAGGCAGTGAAGGGCTTATAGCTAAAAAATCTTCATCGCATTATGTTATAAATAAAAGATCTTCGGAATGGCTTAAAATAAAAGTAACTAATGAACAGGAAATGGTAATAGGCGGATTTACCGAACCACAAGGTATTCGAAAGGGGTTTGGAGCATTATTATTAGGATACTATGATAATAATAAATTAATTTATTCCGGAAAAGTTGGTACTGGTTTTAATGATACTTTATTACAGGAATTACATACTAAACTGGAAAAAATTGAGCGAAAAACATGCCCTTTCACAGAGGAACCTGAAGAAAAAACTGCGCATTGGGTTACCCCTTCTCTTGTAGCCCAGATTAAATATTCTGAATGGACAGAAAGCGGAAGCCTGAGGCATCCTGTATTTATTGCTCTAAGAAACGATAAAAATGCCAGAGAAGTTACCCGCGAAGCGAAAAAGAATCTTACTCCCGACGTAAAAACTACTAATGCTGAGAAATATTCTGATTTGCAAAACAACAATTCTAAAAAGATGAAAGAAATTGATGATAAAGTAGAAATTACTAATCCTGATAAAATTTTCTGGCCAAAAGAAAAAATAACAAAAAGAGAAGTTATTGATTACTATAATCAAATGGCAGAATATATTCTTCCCTTTATTATTGACAGGCCGCAATCACTAAGGCGAAATCCTAATGGTATAAAAGATCAGGGATTTTTCCAGAAGGATGTTGCCGGAGCAGTTCCTGACTGGATAAAAACACGTAAACTCAAATCTAAATCCACAGGTGAAACTATAGAATATCTTATATGTCAGGATAGGAAAACATTACTTTTTTTAGCTAATTGGGGATGCATAGAAATTAATCCCTGGAGCAGCCGTTTGGGCAGCCTGAATAATCCTGATTATATAATATTTGACCTCGACCCAAACGAGGCAAGCATCAATGACCTTGTTATAACAGCCAAAAAAGTAAAAGAAATTATTGACAGCTTAGGTATTACAGGCTATTTAAAAACGTCAGGCGGAAAAGGCCTGCATATTTTTATTCCTGTAAAACCTAAATATACCTATTCACAGACCAGAGATTTTTCGCATATAATAAGTCAGCACGTTAATCAGGCTTTACCAGATATTACAAGTTTAGAAAGATCGCCATCAAAACGAAAGGGAAAAGTTTACCTTGACTTTCTGCAAAACGGCAAAGGAAAAACAATGGCTTGTGCTTATTCGCTTCGCCCACGCGATGGAGCAACAGTAAGTACACCTTTAGAATGGGACGAACTTAACAAAAATCTGGATTTAAAATCCTTTAATATTAAAACAACAATAGCACGAATAAAGGAAAAAGGAGATTTATGGAGTGATTTTTTCAGTAATGCAATCGACTTAAAAAGCATTCTTAATAAGTTGAGTTAAAAAATAAAAGCCTCACAATGTGAGGCTTTTAATATTCTTTTTTTAGGAAAATTATCCTAAAACTTCTTTTACTTTTTTACCAATTTCAGCAGGAGAGTCAACAACATGAATTCCGTTTTCTCTCATGATACGTTTTTTAGCTTCAGCAGTATCATCAGCACCACCCACAATTGCACCTGCGTGACCCATTGTACGGCCTTTAGGAGCAGTTTCACCTGCAATAAAGCCAATAACTGGTTTTTTATTACCGTCTGCTTTGATCCATTTAGCCGCATCAGCTTCTAACTGGCCTCCGATTTCACCAATCATAATAATAGCTTCAGTTTCAGGATCATTCATTAATAGTTCTACAGCTTCTTTTGTAGTAGTTCCAATAATTGGGTCACCACCAATACCAATAGCTGTAGTAATACCTAAACCTTGTTTTACAACCTGATCAGCAGCTTCATAAGTAAGTGTTCCTGACTTAGAAACAATACCTACACTACCTTTTTTGAAAACAAAACCAGGCATAATACCTACTTTAGCTTCACCCGGTGTAATTACACCAGGACAGTTAGGACCTACTAAACGGCAATCTTTATCTTTAATATAATCATAAGCTTTTATCATATCTGCTACAGGGATACCTTCAGTAATAGTAATGATTACTTTAATACCTGCTTCAGCAGCTTCCATAATTGCATCGGCAGCAAAGGCCGGCGGAACAAAAATGATAGTTGTATCTGCACCTGCTACATCTACAGCATCTTTTACTGTATTAAATACAGGACGGTCTAAATGAGTTGTACCGCCTTTACCAGGTGTTACACCACCTACAACATTAGTACCGTATTCTATCATTTGAGTAGCATGAAAAGTACCTTCGCTACCTGTAAATCCCTGAACAATTATTTTGGAATCTTTATTTACTAAAACACTCATGATATATTTTTTAAATTATTTTTTAAATCGTGATGCAAAAATAGGCTTTTGTAAAATATAATTAAAGCTTTAACCGACTTTTATAAAGATATTTTTACTAAAAGATAATATAAGGTTTAACCAACTTGGCTCATCAAATAACCCTTATAGAACTTCTTATCTTTTATCTCCCAGATAACAACAAAGTGAGCAAGTATCATTTCTTCATTCGGGCTCTCAATAGGGTTTACATAATGATTGTAGCGCACAGTTACATTATTTCCTTCAGCGATAATATGGCTTATATCAAGCCTGGAAGATGTATAGGATTTCTGTAATTCAGCAGCGAGTGTTAATAAATCGCTTTTTTCTAATTGAAGATAACCTTTAGAGCTATTCCAGTAAACAATAAGGTCATCGTGCAGATATACTTTCATTGCTTCCGGTTTTCTATAAGCTCCGGAATTGTAATACTCTGATACTATTTCTTTTGCATCCATCGTTATTTGATTTTATTCAAAATTTCAGGAATCCGTTTTATAAATGCCATCTGTTTTAATTTTTCTCTGGCTTCTTCAGCTGGAGAACCAAAATACACCTTACCCCCTTCTAAAGATTTGCTTACACCGGATTGTGCCTGTATAACAGCTTTAGTACCAATAGTTATGCCACTTGTTGTACCGGACTGCCCCCACATGGTAACTTCATCTTCAATAATAACACATCCCGCAATACCTGTTTGAGCGGCAATAAGACATTTTTTACCTATTACCGTATCATGGCCAACATGTACCTGATTATCAATTTTTGTGCCTTCACCAATTGTTGTATCACCTGTAACTCCTTTATCTATTGTACATAGCGCACCAATTCCAACATTATCATGTAGTATTACCCTGCCACCTGATAAAAGCTGATCAAATCCTTCAGGACGTTTTTTGTAATAAAAAGCGTCTCCTCCTAAAACTGTACCCGAATGAATTATCACATTATCTCCAATAATAGTATTATCATAAATACTTACATTAGAATGAATAAGGCAGTTCTTACCTATTTTAACGTTATTTCCCACAAAAGTATTGGGCTGTATAACAGTCCCCTCTCCTATTTCTGCAGTAGCCGCGATTGTAACTCCTGAAGCCATAAATGGCCTGAAATACTTTGTAAGCTTATTAAAATCCCGAAAAGGATCATCAGATACCAATAATGCTTTTCCTTCCGGACAATCAACCTGTTTATTTATCAGTACAATAGTAGCAGCAGACTGAAGGGCTTTATCATAATATTTAGGATGGTCTACAAAAACAATATCCCCGGGCTCTACAACATGAATTTCATTCATGCCATGCACAGGGAAATTATCATCACCCACATATTCGCAGCCAATAACGGCAGCTATTTCCTTTAAAGGATAAACACTTGGGAATTTCATTTTTATATGTAATTAAATTCACAGATTTCTTTATAAAAATCTGTGAATATGTAATTTACTCTTTTACACGCTCTAAATATTGGCCTGTAGCAGTGTCTATTTTAATTTTGTCGCCTTCATTTATAAATAAAGGTACATTTACAGAAGCACCTGTTTCAACCTTTGCTGGTTTAGTAGCATTAGTAGCGGTATTGCCTTTAACGCCCGGTTCTGCATAAGTAACCTCAAGAACAACAGAAGCCGGCATATCTACAGAAAGCGGAGCATCAGTTTCAGTATTAATAATAACCATTACCATTTCTCCTTCTTTTAAAAGATCCGGAGCATCAAGAATATCTCTATGAAGCGATATTTGCTCATAAGTTTCAGAATGCATAAAGTGATATTGATCTCCTTCGGGGTATAAAAACTGAAATTTGTGTGTTTCAACCCTTACATCATCAATTTTATGACCTGCGGAAAAAGTATTATCCAATACCTTACCGGTAGTAAGACTTTTTAATTTGGTTCTTACGAAAGCCGGTCCTTTTCCCGGTTTAACGTGAAGGAATTCAATTATTTTGTATATATCATGATTAAATTTAATACATAATCCGTTTCTGATATCCGATGTACTTGCCATTACTTTTAATGTTTATTTATTTTATATGATTTGTGAAATTGTTAATTCGTAGAATGAGCAAATACTAATCCACAAATGATCAATTATCTTTATTAATATATTCCTGTATAACCTTTCATTACTCCTCGCGAAGAGTTCCTTATAAACAGGATTATTTCATCACGTTCAGGAGTAGCTTCCATTTCAGCTTCTATAATACTTAAAGCCTGTGTTGTATTATAATTTTTTTGATATAAAATCCTGTAAATGTCCTGTATCTCTCTTATTTTTTCCGGAGAAAAACCTCTTCGGCGAAGGCCAATAGAATTAATACCTACATAAGAAAGAGGTTCCTTTGCAGCTTTAGTAAAAGGAGGTACATCTTTACGGACTAGTGATCCTCCCGATATCATGGCATGATCACCAATACTTATAAACTGATGTATAGCAGCAAGACCTCCAATAATTGCATAATTCCCAACTGTAACGTGGCCCGCAAGAGCAACACCATTTACTATAATGGCATTATCGCCAATATGGCAATCATGCGCTATGTGAGCTGTTGCCATAACAAGGCAATTATTACCAAGTCTTGTCTGTCCCGAAGCAATGGTTCCTCTGTTTATAGTAACACACTCTCTTATAGTACAGTTATCGCCAATTATTGCAAGTGAATCTTCACCTCCAAATTTAAGATCCTGAGGCACTGCAGAAATTACAGCGCCGGGGAATATATTACAGTTTTTGCCAATTCTGGCACCCTCCATAATCGTGACATTAGAACCTATCCAGGTTCCTTCACCAATTTCCACATTGTTGTGGATGGTGGTAAAAGGCTCAATCACTACATTTTTAGCGATTTTTGCGCCCGGATGTACATATGCTAATGGTTGATTCATAAATTCTTTGTTTAACTATTTTTGACAATCTGTGCCATTAGTTCTGCTTCGGCAACAAGTTTACCGTTTGCATAAGCATTCGCCTGCATATGGCAAATTCCTCTACGGATAGGTGAAATAAGATCACATTTAAACACAAGTGTATCACCAGGAAGCACTTTATGCTTAAACTTAACATTGTCAATTTTCATGAAATAAGTAAGATAGTTTTCAGGATCAGGAACAGAGCTAAGTATTAAGATACCTCCGCATTGTGCCATAGCCTCTACAATAAGAACACCTGGCATAACGGGTGCTCCCGGAAAGTGACCAACAAAAAAGCTTTCGTTCATAGTCACATTTTTGAGTCCCACTACATGATTGTCGCTCATCTCAAGGATTTTATCAACCAGCAAGAATGGCGGACGATGCGGCAGCATACTCATTATTTTGTTCACATCCATTAAAGGCTCTTTATGCAGGTCATAAACCGGTACCTGATTACGCTCTTCAATTTTGATGATTTTCGACATTTTTTTAGCAAACTGGGTATTTACAAAATGGCCGGGTTTGTTTGCTATAACTTTACCTTTTATCCTTGTACCTATCAAAGCTAAATCACCTATAACATCAAGTAATTTATGGCGTGCAGCTTCGTTAGGATAATGAAGTGTAAGATTATCAAGTATGCCATTTGGCTTCACAGTAATACTGTCTTTTCCAAAAGCAACTTTAAGGTTTTCCATAGTCTCAGGAGAAATTTCTTTATCTACATATACTATAGCATTATTAAGATCACCTCCTTTTATTAGGCCATTTTGCAATAAGGCTTCCAGTTCATGTAAAAAACTAAAAGTACGTGATGAGGCAATTTCTTCTTTAAACTCACCAATACTTTTAAGAGTAGCATTTTGAGTACCTAATACTTTAGTACCAAAATCAACCATTGCTGTTACCTGGTAATCGTCAGAAGGCATAACAATTATTTCGCTGCCTGTAGTTTCATCAGTATATGATATTACTTCTTTAACAACATATACCTTACGTTCTGCATCCAGCTCTACAACGCCAACTTTCTCTATAGCTTCTACAAAAAATTTAGATGATCCATCCATTATAGGCGGCTCCGAAGCATCAAGCTCAATAATAACATTGTCAACATCGCAACCTACAAATGCTGCAAGAACGTGTTCTGATGTTTGTATTTTAACGCCTTTCTTTTCAAGGTTTGTACCTCTTTGGGTATTCACTACATAATTAGCATCAGCCTCAACTATCGGCTGCCCCTCTAAATCTACCCTAACAAAAGTGTATCCGTTATTTGCAGGTGCGGGTTTAAAAGTCATAGTAACTTCTTTACCGGTATGCAATCCTACGCCTTTTAATGAAATATCACTTTTGATTGTGGTTTGTTTAACCATTACCTGTCTATTTATTGTTTGATTTGTTGTTTAAGTTCATCTATGTCGGCTACAATTTTTGGAAAATTCCTAAAATGAACATAGGATTTATTAAAATCAGAATAACCTAAAGCAGGACTTCCCTGAATAGTTTCTCCATCCGGAATATTTTTCCCTACTCCTGATTGTGCCTGTATGCGTACTCCATTGCCTATAGTAATGTGCCCTACTATGCCTACCTGGCCCCCAATGATACAATTTTTACCTATTTTAGTTGATCCTGCAACCCCGGTTTGTGAAGCAATAACAGTATTTTCACCTATTACCACATTATGGGCGATCTGAATCTGATTATCCAGCTTTACCCCTTTTTTTATTATTGTAGAGCCAAGCGTTGCCCTGTCTATAGTGGTACAGGATCCT
Organism: Flavobacterium sp. NRK1; assembly: GCF_024054175.1. Lineage (GTDB taxonomy): Bacteria > Bacteroidota > Bacteroidia > Flavobacteriales > Flavobacteriaceae > Flavobacterium. The sequence goes on along the minus strand of NZ_JAMXLA010000001.1, from coordinate 3,097,164 downwards.
ATATCTACATTATCTTCAATGATAACATTTCCTATTTGTGGTACTTTACTATATACTCCTTCATCATTAGGTGCGAATCCGAAACCGTCAGAACCAATAATTGCGCCGGAATGAATAGTACATCCGTTTCCAATTTCTGTTTCAGAATATACACGTACACCTGCAAACAGTATGGTATCATTTCCTATAATAACATTATCACCAACAAAACTGTTAGGATATATCTTTACATTATCTCCTATGATAACATTTTTTCCTATATAGCAAAAACTGCCTAAATAAAGATTCTCTCCATAGGTAACATTTTCAGAAATAACTGAGGGCTGTTCAATGCCGGATTTCATAAGCTTTACCTGATTATAGTATTCCAAAAGCTTAGAGAATGATTTATATGCATCATCAACTTTAATAAGTGTGGTATAAATATCATTTTCAGGCTCAAAATTCCTGTTAACAATAGTAATAGATGCCTGTGTGGAGTATATATATTGCAGGTATTTTGGATTAGCTAAAAAAGTAAGAGAACCATTAGTGCCTTCCTCTATTTTAGCAAGTTTATAGACTTCGGCATGCGGATTGCCCACAACCTCACCTTCCAGTATGCCTGCTATTTGTTCTGCTGTAAATTTCATCCCGACAAAAATATAAAATTAAATTAAAATGCCGCTTTTTCCAAAAGCACTTTTGGAAAACACAGGTAATACTTAGTAACAGGTTTAGACAAAGCCTTTAAATTCAACTGGTCAGAAGCGTCTACCACATCTTCTATGGTACGGTCTTTCTTTAATATATGTATAGGCTCCCCGGTTTTATTATAAGCCTGATTCTTTATTTTACCTTTAAAGACAAAATATTCAGCTTCTTTTTCAGTAAGCCCTGAAAATTCCACATATCGTTTCACCAAAGCCTTTACTTCGGTTTTATCAACTTTTTCAGCCTGCATTCTTATTTTGAGCAAGTCACGGTTAATTATCATCTTGCTAAGTTCCCGCAGTACAAAATCTTCATTAAATTGCCAGGATTTTACAGCACTAATAATATCAAAGTCGTCGAGATAAGAAAACTTTTCAAGTACATCGTCATTAAAATCATCAAGTGAAACTTTATTTTGCATAAAAAACTGTAAAGGCTCACTTGCAGGTAATACTATACCTACCTGAGTAAGTTCTTTTGCACGTTTAAGTATTTTGGTCATTATAAGTTCTGCAGCAACACTTGTTTTATGTAAATAAGCCTGCCAGTACATTAGCCTCCTGGCAACAAGGAACTTTTCTACAGAATATATCCCCTTCTCTTCTATTACCAGCATATCGTTTTGCACGTCAAACATCTGAATAAGCCTTTCAGAATTTATATTTCCTTCTGCCACACCCGAATAAAAACTGTCCCGTTTAAGATAGTCCATCCTGTCCATATCCAATTGACTGGAAATAAGCTGTAACATAAAATGACGATGGTATTCTCCTTTAAATATTTGTATTGCCAGACTAAGCTTTCCTTCAAATATTTCATTAAGCCTGTCCATAAATAATAATGAAATAGCTTCATGATGTACATCTTCTGCAATACTATGTTCCATAGCATGAGAAAAAGGCCCATGCCCAATATCATGTAATAAAATAGCAATGTTAAGTGCGGTTTCTTCTTCTGGGCTTATATCTGTGCCTTTAAATTTAAGTACCTGTATGGTTTTTTGCATTATATGCATACACCCCAAGGCATGATGAAAACGTGTGTGATGTGCGCCGGGATAAACAAGATATGACATTCCCATTTGAGAAATACGCCGCAATCTTTGAAAATAAGGATGCTGAATAAGATCGTATATCAGCGGATTAGTTATTGTTATAAACCCATAAATGGGGTCATTTAATATTTTAAGCTTGTTTATTTCGCCCACAGTGCTGCTAAATTTTACACAAATATACTAATTAAGGTACTGGCAAAAGCCCGAAAAACACGTTTTTTAACTCAGTTAGCTTACTCTCCATTAACGTAAATTAATAAAAAAGCGTTAAACATTGGTTAATCCTAAAAAGTTAGCCTACTGAATAAGAACATTATACCTAATTTTATAGTACAAAATAAGTTAACTGTCATGAAGATTCTGTTATTTTCCATAAGTATATTTTTTGCATGTTCTTTTAAGATACATGCACAGGAAGAGAATGACAGAACCATGAAACAGCCGCCTCCTATCACTCAGGCACAAGTGGAAAAAGATGCCGCCCTAGCAAAGCAGGAACGCAAAAAACATGAAAAAGAAAAGAATGAGTTGAAAGAAGAAAAACAAAAAGTAGAAGACAAAAATGTAAATTCTGATTTAGAACCTACACCTTCTACAAGAAAAACTTCAAAACAGCCTGGAAAACAACAATAACGTTATTTTTTGTTACTTAGGTTATTGAAGGAGAGCTCTGCAGATCATATCTGCAGGGCTTTTTTGTTTATTTACATGCAAGGGTATTTTTCTTTAATTTTTAAAAGAAAAAACGAATAATTTTTAATGAAGTTATTAGTTGTAATAACAGCTGAAACAGGATTGAGCGGCCTAATATTTTTATAAAAAAATTAGGATTAATTTCCTTACTTTACGCTAACTTGCAGGATTATTTAAGAACAAAATTACGCCTCATAAAATATGAATGAGATTAAGATACTTTGGGTTGATGATGAAATAGACATGCTAAAGCCCCATATTCTTTTCCTTGAAAAGAAAAACTATAAAGTTACCACAGCAAATAACGGACAGGATGGATTAGATCTCTTCGATCAGGAAAATTTTGATATCGTTTTTCTGGATGAAAATATGCCCGGGCTTAGCGGACTGGAAACGCTTACCATGATGAAAGAAAAGAAATCTTCCGTTCCGGTAATTATGATTACCAAAAGTGAAGAAGAATATATAATGGAAGATGCAATAGGGTCTAAAATTGCCGACTATCTTATCAAGCCTGTAAACCCTAATCAAATACTACTTTCATTAAAGAAAAATCTTGACAATTCACGCCTGGTGTCCTCTAAAACAACTTTAGATTATCAAAAGGAATTTAGAAAAATTGCTATGGATATGGGTATGGTAAATTCATGGGAAGAGTGGATTGACATGTACAAAAGGCTTATTTTTTGGGAACTCGAGCTTGAAAATATTGAAGACCAGAGCATGGTTGAAATATTAGAATCACAAAAAGTTGAGGCCAATTCGCAATTTGGTAAGTTTATAGAAAAAAATTATGAAGACTGGTTCGACCCAAAAGCCGATAAACCTGTACTTTCCCATAATTTGTTCAGGGAGTTGGTTGTGCCTGAAATTAAAAAGAAACAGCCTATACTTTTTGTAGTTATCGATAATCTGCGTTATGATCAGTGGAAAGCCTTTGAAAGTGTTGTAAACAATCATTACAAGCTTGAAAAAGAAGCCCCTTTTTATTCTATTTTACCTACAGCCACCCAATATGCCCGTAATGCAATATTTTCGGGTCTGACACCTTTGGAGATGGAAAAAAAATATCCGCAATACTGGAAAAACGATGTTGATGAAGGTGGAAAAAATCTTTATGAAGCAGAATTCCTTACAGAGCAGCTTCGCCGACTGGGGTTAAATATTAAACAGGAATATTATAAAATTACCAATTTTAAAGATGGTAAAAAACTCGTAGATAACTTTAAGGGTCTAAAAGATAATGATCTTACTACAGTAGTATACAATTTTGTTGATATGCTGTCGCATGCAAAAACAGAAATGGATGTTGTAAAAGAACTAGCATCTAATGATAAAGCATACCGCTCACTTACATTAAGCTGGTTCCGTAATTCACCTTTACTGGAAATGATACAGCAGGCACAGCAAATGGGTATGAAATTAATACTTACAACAGATCACGGTACTATAAATGTGAAGAATCCAAGTAAAGTAATTGGTGACAAAAACACCAGTCTTAATTTAAGATATAAAACAGGCCGAAGCCTTACTTTTGAAGATCGTGATGTTTATCATGTTAAAGATCCAAAAGCAGTTCAGCTGCCAACTATCAATATGAGCAGTTCTTTTATATTTGCTAAGAATGATTACTTTCTGGCTTATGTAAACAACTATAATCATTATGTAAGCTATTATAGAAACAGTTATCAGCATGGTGGTATTTCATTAGAAGAAATGATTATACCTTTCCTGGTATTTAACCCTAAATAATTATCTTCACAATATGGAAATTACATTTTCTTTAGAAGAAATTGACGCAGCTGCACAACAGGTTTTAGCACAAAATATAAAAAAAACAATACTTTTTCATGCCGGAATGGGTGTAGGGAAAACAACGTTTATAAAAGCTATAGCCCGCCAGCTGGGAGTAAAAAACATGACATCAAGCCCAACTTTTTCGCTTGTTAATGAATATGAAACTGAAAATGGCGATATTCTTTATCATTTTGACCTATACAGAATTAACAGCGAAGAAGAAGGTTATGATATGGGTTTAGATGAATATTTTTATTCGGGTAATTTATGTCTTATAGAATGGCCTGAAAAAACACCTAACCTTATACCCATAGATCATACGTCAATCAGTATAAAGCAATTACCGGACGGTAAACGTCATCTAACTGTAAAATAGTTAAGTAAGCTTTAGTTTTTTTTGTAATTTAGAACAAAATATCCAACAACCAGCCATGTCATTGTCATTAACACCTTTTACAAAGCAGCAGTTGCTGCCGCAGGAAGAGAAACTTGAAGTTGAGCGTCAAAAGAGTGAACTTTTTATTGGTATACCAAAAGAAACCTCCTATCAGGAACGCAGAATATGCCTGACACCCGATGCGGTTAATTCTTTAACTGCACATGGCCATCGTGTTATGATAGAAGCCGGTGCGGGAATGAGTTCCAGCTATAGCGATAAGGAATATAGTGAAGCAGGTGCCGAAATAACACAGGATACAAAAAAAGTATTTGGCTGTCCTGTTATTTTAAAGGTTGAACCACCTTCCGTTGCAGAAATTGAAATGATGAATCCTCAAACCCTCATTATTTCTGCATTACAATTAAAAACCCAAAAGAAAGAATATTTTAATGCATTGGCAGCTAAAAAGATTACTGCACTTGCTTTTGAATTTATTAAAGATGAAGATGGCTCCTATCCTGCCGTAAAATCATTAAGTGAAATTGCAGGAACAGCTTCGGTGCTTATTGCTGCCGAGCTTATGATAAATCAAAAAATAGGCAAAGGCTTATTAATGGGTAATATTACAGGTGTTCCACCTACAGAGGTTGTAATTATTGGAGCCGGTACAGTTGCCGAATTTGCCGCAAAAACCGCTTTAGGATTAGGCGCAAGCGTAAAGGTTTTTGATAACTCCATAAATAAACTCCGCAGGTTACAAAACAATCTTAAAGAACGAATCTTCACCTCTACTATTCAGGAAAAATCGTTACTTAAAGCCCTTATGCGTTGCGATGTTGCTATTGGAGCTATGAAAGGTAAAAACCGCACTCCTATTATAGTTAGTGAAACCATGGTTGAGCATATGAAAAAAGGAGCCGTTATAATAGATGTATGCATTGATACAGGAGGTTGTTTTGAAACATCTGAGGTTACTACTCATGAAAAACCTACATTTGTAAAAAACAATGTAATACATTACTGTGTTCCAAATATACCGTCTAGATATTCTAAAACAGCATCAATGTCTATAAGTAATATAATCAGTCCTTTTTTATTACAAATGGCGGAAGATGGAGGTATTGAAAGTTCCATACGATGCAATTTAGGATTAAAGCATGGTATTTATTACTATCATGGTGTTTTAACAAATCGTTCAATTGGAGACTGGTTTTCGTTAGGATACAGAGACATCAATTTATTTTTAGTTTAAAAAAGCTCTTTTTTGGAAGCATATTTACTACTCGTTTTAGCAGGACTACTTATTGGATTTACAGGAACACTTATAGGTGCCGGTGGTGGTTTTGTTCTTGTACCCCTACTTCTTATTTTTTACCCGGAATTGAGCCCTGATATAATAACTGCAATATCTATTGCAGTAGTTTCCGCTAATGCTATTTCAGGGTCTTTTGCTTATGCCCGTTCTGGAAGGATTGATTATAAAGCAGGTATAAAGTTTGCTTTATATACTATACCAGGATCTATTTTGGGCGTTTTCCTAACAGAATATATATCTGGTAATTTTTTCAATTTCTTATTTGGATTTTTTATGATTGCACTTTCTGTTTATTTACTGACTAAAAAAAGTAAAGCAACTGAGCAAACAGTATTTGTAAACCCTAAAAAAGGACTAACTTCCAGAACAATTACCGATAAGTCAGGAACAATCTATACCTATAATTATAAAGAGATCTATGGTAATACGATAAGTGTTATAGTAGGTTTTATTTCTCCTTTACTTGGTATCGGCGGCGGAATTATCCATGTACCTGCAATGGTAAACTGGTTAAAATTCCCAGTACATATTGCTACAGCAACATCTCATTTTATACTTGCAATTATGGCGACAGTTAGTGTAATTACTCATGCTGTAAATGGAAACTATAACGATCCGGAAATTATAAAAATGATTTTGTTATTAGCTTTAGGTGTAATTCCCGGAGCTCAGTTTGGTGCATACTTCTCTCATAAAATAAAAAGTAGTGCCATAATCAAAGCGCTGGCCTTTTGTCTTGCAATTGTAGGTTTAAGAATACTGTTTAAAGCTTTTTAATATTCCATCCAATTCTGTATTAATGGTATTCTGCTTTTTATAAAATTTGGAGTGAAAAAGATATTGGACCAATCATCAAAATTTTCTACATGAAAGCCAAAATAAAATATCCAGAAGCCTAAACCAAAATATTTAATTGAGTTGATCTCTTCATCACTTACCGGTTTAACCAACCTATATGCTTCAAGGAATATAGTAAAACATCTGTCAGCCTCTTCCCTTGTCATTTTTTTATAATAAACCTCGAGGAAAAAATGTATATAAAAACTCATTATGTCATTTATAAGATATCCTTTTCCTGAGAAATCAAAATCAAAAAATGTAAGTTTCTCACTTCCCTTAAAATGAAAGTTTTTGGGTAAAAAATCATATTGACAGTATCCATAACTAAATTTACTAAAATCTAATTTAGACATTTTGCTCACAGTATTATTTACTATTTCACATAATACCTCATACTCTTCATCCATTTCTACAAATGCTGGCTTTATTACCTTGATAGGATTCAATAGTGTGGACTGAATAGAATATTCTTTTCTTTTATGTTTCAATGTAACTTTTGAAGATAGAATATGAAGTTTAGCCATTTCGATACCTACCAACTTAAGCTGTTTGTCATTCATAGCATAGACAGGTTTACCTTCAGCATAAGAAAACATAACACCATAACGAATACCCTCAGCAGCATTAAGAGACTGTAAAAAATTTCCAGATACATCTTTAACCGGATATGACACTGATGCTCCGTTATTAATATAAAAATTTAATAATTCAACCTCCCCCATAATTTCGTCGTAAGACCTATGGGCATCTCTATATATTTTAAAGATGTACTTTTTGTTAGTAGCCTCAACAAGGTAAGTATCGCTTACATTGTGTACAATAAGCGTACATTTATCAACTACAAAATCATATTGCTCAGACAAAAATAATTTTAAAGCCCTTGCTGACAAAACGGAGTATTGCGTAGGAAAAATATTCATGTTGCAAAGTTATACGCAATTTCTATTTTTAAACGAAAAAAGCTCCAGTTTTCACTGAAGCTTTTTCTTATTGTTTTGCTAATTATTAGCAGTAAAACATTTTTAGTTCCAACCACCACCTAAGGCACGGTAAATATTTACCATAGCACTCATTTGCTGCATTTTGGTTTCTATAAGATCGAATTTAGATTCCAAAGCATCACGTTGAGTTAATAATACTTCCATATAATCTGCTCTTGCAGATCGGAAAAGGCTGTTTGAAATATCAATAGATTCATTTAGAGCTTCAACCTGCTTGAATTTTAAATTATAGGTTTTCTCCATATTATCAATTTTTGCCAACTGATTAGCAACCTCAATATAAGCATTTAAAATAGTACGCTCATAATTATAAACAGCCTGTATTTGTTTTGCATTTGCAGCATAATAAGTTGCTTTTATTGCATTTCTGTTTATTAGAGGTGCAGCCAGATCTCCTGCTAAAGAATAAAGTAGTGATTGAGGCTTGATAAGATAACTTGGATTAAATGCCTGATAGCCAATTCCTGCAGATATTCCTAATGAAGGATAGAAGCGTGCTTTAGCTACTTTAATATCAAGTTTGGCAGCCGCCAGTTCAAGTTCGGCCTGTTTAACATCCGGACGGTTTTCTAACAACTGTGAAGGAACACCTGAATGAATTATATTAGGCACCAGATCATTAAATGTAGTTGAACTTCTTTCTACCCTTTGAGGAAACCTACCTACAAGGAAATTGATCCTGTTTTCAGTCTCAATAATTCTCTGCTGTATACCGTATTGAAGGCTTTTAGTATTTAATACCTGTGCTTCAAATCTTTTAACAGCAAGTTCTGTAACTCTTGTAGCCTCTTTTTGCAGTTTTACAACTTCAAGAGCATTATTTTGTATATCAATATTTTTCTGTACAATATCTAACTGGTTATCTAATGCAAGTAATTCATAATATGAATTTGAAATTTCAGAAATCAGGTTAGTAATTGCAAAGTTTCTACCTTCAATAGTAGATAAATACCTGCTTACTGCTGCTTTTTTTGCGTTATGCAGCTTGTTCCATATATCTATTTCCCAGTTAGCATAAGCTCCTATCATATAATCCTGAAGCGGCTCAGGTGTTTCTGTGTCCGGTTTAATATCTGTAGTTGCTTCGCTTGCTCCAATATTAGTATATCTTCCTACTTTGTCAAAACCTGCAGAACCCCTCAATCCGATAAAAGGTAAATATTCTCCTTTTCTAGTTCTTACTTCACTTTTCGCAATTTCAATTTCCTGCAAAGTAATATTCAGCTCCTGATTATTTTTCAAGGCTTCATCAATTAAACCTGCTAAATTAGGATCTGTAAAATAGTCTTTCCATTTTACCAAAGCAGAGTTTACAGTATCCTGCGAAGTATTATAACTCGCAGGAACTGTAGTATTTTCTGTTTTTTGAACTAAAGAAGGAGTTTTACACCCTGTAAAAGTTAATATAATGCAGGCAATACCTACATATATGATTTTGTATCTATTGAATATCTTACTCATTTTCTTCAGTTTTTGTAAAATTATCTATTTGATGAACAAACACTTCTGATAGAGAATTGTCTTCTTCATCACGTATTAGTTTTCTTCCTTTAGCAAGTGATCCGAAAATGTAATATAAACCCGGAACAATAACAACTCCGAAAACAGTTCCGAAGAGCATACCGCCAAGTGCAGCAGAACCAAGTGTCCTGTTACCTATAGCCCCCGCTCCGGTTGCAACCATTAATGGAATTAATCCTGCAATAAAGGCGAAAGAAGTCATAAGGATAGGACGGAAACGTACTTTAGCTCCTTCTATAGCTGCCTCTAGTATGGTAGCCCCCTCATGATGCTTCTGCACTGCAAATTCAACTATCAGTACGGCATTCTTACCTAACAACCCGACGAGCATTATCAATCCTATCTGAGCATAAATATCGTTTTGAAGGCCCATTATTTTAAGCAATACAAATGAACCAAGAACCCCTACTGGCAGCGAGAAAATTACCGCTAAAGGAATAATAAAGCTTTCATACTGTGCAGCCAGAACAAAATAAACGAATGTTAATACAATCAAGAATATGTAAATAGATTCATTACCACGATTTGACTCATCATAAGAAAGACCTTCCCAAGCAATATCATATCCTTTTGGCAATGATACTTTAGCAACTTCACGCACAGCCTGAATAGCGTCGGCAGTAGTATAACCTTTTGCCGGAAGCCCCTGAATAGCTGCTGAATTGTACATATTAAAACGGGTAATCTCATTAGGTCCCTGCGTTTTCCTAAGTTTCATGAAGGCAGAATAAGGAACCATATCACCATGATCGTTCTTAACGAAAAGATTTAGCACATCTGATGGAAGCCTTCTGAATTTTGGATCGGACTGAACATAAACTTTAAAGAAACGGTCAAACTTAATAAAGCCCTGTTCATAAGTACTACCAATCAAAATATCCAGATTTTCCATTGCTTTTCCAATAGATACCCCTTTTTGCATCGCAAGGTTATTATCAATCTCTAATTCATACTGAGGATAATTTGCTGCAAAGAAGGTAAACAGACCTGCTAACTCTTTACGCTTGCCAAGATCTTCCATGAATTTTTTATTTATCTTATCAAAATCCTGGTAATCTGTGGTAGTATTTTTATCTAATAAACGCATAGAGAAACCTCCCGAAGAACCAAACCCCGGAATGGCGGGTGGTTCAAAGAACTCAATTTTAGCTCCAAGACCTTTAGATTTTTCTTCAAGCTCTTCCATAATCTCGGTAACTTTATGTGCCCTTTCAGACCATGGTTTTAAGTTGATAAGACATGTACCTGCATTGGATCCCCTACCCTCAGTCATAATCTCATAACCAGCAAGTGAAGATACCGATTCTACACCATCAATGTGTTCACAAATTTTTTGAAGTCTTTGTGATACCTGATTTGTTGTTTCAAGTGTAGATCCCGGAGGTGTTTGTATAATTGCATATATTGTACCTTGGTCTTCACTTGGAATAAATCCTGATGGCAGGATCTGATTCTCAAAATATATACCTGCACAGAATGCTAATAATATTCCAAACGTAAGCCATCTCCTGCTAACTATAGACTTCAGTAATATTACATATTTTCCTGTAAGCTTGTCAAATACCCTGTTAAAGCTGTCTAAGCTTTTTGTAAGGAGATTTTTTTTCTTTTCATGTCCATGATGATTCTTAAGCATCATTGCACACAATACAGGCGTAAGCGTAAGTGCGATTAATGCTGAAATTACAATAGAACTCGCCATTGTGATAGAGAACTGACGATAGAATGTTCCTACCGGACCAGACATGAAAGAGATAGGAAGGAATACTGATACCATAACCGCTGTAATAGCTATAATAGCGCCACTAATTTCTCCTAATACTTTTTTAACTGCCATATATGGAGTTATATTAGGATATTCCTCAAACTTGGCGTGTACCGCCTCTACGACGACGATAGCATCATCCACAACAATACCAATTGCCAATACTAAAGCAAAAAGTGTAACCATGTTAATGGAAATACCGAAAAACTGAATTACAAAGAATGCCCCGATCAATGATACCGGAACGGCTAAAATAGGTATTAAGGTTGAGCGCCAGTCTCCAAGAAAAATAAATACCACTATTGCCACAAGTATAAAGGCATCTCTCAATGTATGCACAACCTGTTCGATAGAAGCATCAAGGAATTTAGAAACGTCATAACTTATTTTATAGTCAAGCCCAGGAGGAAAACTTTCTTTCATTTCTTCCAGTTTGGCTTTTACCTTCTCAATTACATCACTCGCATTACTACCATAATTCTGTTTTAATACAATAGACGCCGACGGATGTCCGTCTAAGTTTGAGTAGATATCAAAAAATTCACTACCCAATTCAGCCCTTCCTATATCTTTTAAACGAATAGCCTCACCATCTGCATTGGCACGAATAATAATATTTTCATATTCCGCAGGCTCACTAAACCTACCTTTATAGGTTAAAACATATTCTAAGGACTGAGCTGAAATACCCGAACTTTGTCCTATACGTCCCGGACGTCCAACAATACTCTGCTCACCAAGAGCATCCATTACTTCATCAACAGAAACTTTATAAGCCCTCATACGATCGGGATTTAACCAGATACGCATAGCGAAAGTTCTACTACCTAATATTTGTGTCCTTGCAACCCCTTTAATCCTGTTAATTTCAGGGATCATTTTAACGTTGGCATAATTATACAGGAATTTTTCATCCATGTTTTTGCCTTTGGCATACAGGTTCACGTACATTAGCATACTCGGCTGAATAGGCGTAATTACAACCCCCTCCCTCTGTACAAGTTCAGGTAAGAGCGGCATAACCTGGTCAACCCTTGTTTTAACCCTGATAACTGCCTGGTTCGGGTCGGTTCCCGGTTCAAAAATTATTCTTAATGTTGCTTCACCCGCACTTGTTGCGTCAGTTGCCATATACCTCATATCCTGAACCCCGTTGATAGAATTCTCAAGGGTAATAAGAGTTGACTTAACTAATACATCTGCACTAGCTCCCGGGTATGCGATAAAAATATTTACTGTTGTTGGTGCAATTTGGGGAAATTGCGATATTGGCAACTGTGTAATTGCCAGGGAGCCCATAAAAACAATAATAATGGAAATTACTATCGCAAAAACAGGCCTATGTATGAATTTACTAAACATTTTTTTTCTTTTTAAGTTGTTTCATTACTCGGCATATAGCTCCAAATGCGATATTACATATTCCGGCTTCTCTAATTTGTACTCAATTTTTTCATTTTCTTTTACAAGACGTAAACCTTCAAGCAGAATCTTATCATCTACCGATAAACCGTCTTTTACAATGAAAATATGAGGTAATTCAGCCGCAATCGTAATTTCTCTTGATCTTAACTTATTATCTTTATCAAGCACATAAACATATTTTTTATCAAGCACCTCAAAAGTAGCTTTCTGAGGTATAAGCATAGCATGTTTATAAGGTACTGTCATTACTATGTTACCTGTTTCTCCATGCCTTAATAGTCCTTTAGGATTTGGGAATGTAGCCCTGAAAGCAATATTTCCTGTTTCATTATTAAAGTTAGCTTCAATAGTTTCAACTACACCCGGATATCCGAACAACTGATTATTTGCCATTAATAAATTTACCTTCATAGCATCTGCATTAGCACTAAGGGTAGATTTATAATCAAGATATTCCGCTTCAGGTACATTATAATAAACCCACATTTTGCTGTTGTCAGATAGTTCAGTAAGTAAATCTCCTTCATCCAGAAGACTACCCTGTCTTACATGAAAACGGTCTATTATACCATCAAACGGTGCTCTGATTTCAGTAAACTGTAAGTGAACCTGAGTCAAAGCTAATTCCGCTTTGGCTTTATCATATTTCGCCTGAGCCATGGCAAGCTCATTAGGTGAAACTACATTTCTGTCTGATAATGATTTCGTATTTTTTAATTCTATTTCAGCAAAGCTTGCTTCGGCTTTAGCCTTTTGCATTTCAGCTTCATAAAGTTTCGGCATGATCTGGAACAATAGCTGACCTTTTTTTACTGCCTGTCCTTCATCTACATAAATTTTCTCCAGGTATCCGCGCTCCTGCGCTCTCAATTCAATATGTTGTATGGAATGAATTTGAGATACATACTCTTTAGTTATTACAGTATCCTTTATTATAGGATTTGTAACTAAAAATTTTTCTCCTTCTTCTTTAGTTTCTTTTTTTGACTGACAGCTTGTATTGCTCAATAAGACGCAAAAGCCAATGAGCATAAGAATTCTCTTCATAATAAAACAAATATGATTTTTGTGATAAATTTTTGAAATTGGATGTATCGATGCGATACAATTGCACATTCTCTCAATGAGAAGTGAACAGAAAGTGCAGATTAATGAGAGATATCAGATAAAGAGATTTATCTGATAGGATTTTATCAAATTCTTAATACCCGTAATTTGAGATATGTATCTGATGAGAAATAAGAAAAATGCTTACAATGAGGCAAGCGTTTAATAGTGTAGCTAAAAAAATAACCAGGTAACTGACCGTAAAAGGCAGAAGGAAAATAATTACCTGCTTCAAAATATTTTTTTACTGAAAGCTGATCGTCGTCTTCATTTTCATTATCAGTCGCACGAAGTTTGTATTCTTCATTTTCTGTAATACAATGACCTGATTTAGTAATTAATGTCTGATTATTTTGGTCTGAATCTACACTTGCATGTTCAGACCAGTCGATAGTTTTTGATGAAGAATAGCAAACACAGTCCTGATATACTTTAGCATATACCTGGCCATACCCACCTAAAAGCAGGATATAAAGCGAAAGAAAAAATTTAATTGAAAACTTCATATCAGGGTGCAAAACTACATAAAGTTGATTACACAGGCAAGTAGTAATCATTAAATAAATATTATTACTACTTTTCTCAATTTGTTAGTCTTAGATTATTGTTCCTGATTTAAAAATAAAACCTGAATTGTTAAAACAACAACCATTGACATGCCACGAAATCAAAGATGATGCCAAAAAATATTATTAGAGATATATTAGTAATTAATCAAAATATTAATTTTATTTATTTGATGAACAAATGGTATTCATAAATACTTATTAGTTGCATGCAGCTTCTTTGCTAAATTTTTTCAGAACACGGTAATGTGATCGTAAAGCAGCGAAAAAAGTGGGGCTTTCAAGGTATGGAATATTGAATTCCTTTGCAGTCTGCTTCACTATATTCCCTATTTTTCCGTAATGAATATGACAGACCTTGGGAAAGAGATGGTGTTCAATCTGACGATTAAGCCCACCCAGTAAAAAGGAAGCCATCCTGCTTTTTGTGGCAAAATTTGCTGTAGTTCTCATCTGATGCTCAGCCCATGCCTCTTCTATACATCCATTAGAAGAAGGGGTTGGAAAATCGGTACCTTCCACAACATGTGCCAACTGAAATACCATACCCATAGTAAGACCCTGAGCTATGTGCATTACTAAAAATACAATTATGAATTGCCACCATGAAACAGAAAGAATCATAAGCGGTAAAGCTATAAACAGAAAGTAATAAAGCATTTTATAGAAAAAAAGGCTAAAATATTCTATTGCAGGATGTTTTATAACAGTCTGCCCTATTTTGGCCTGAAAGAATTTTTTAAAATCTTTTCTAAAAGCCCAGGAAAGAGACGCCAGACTATAAAGTGGAAAAGCATACCAATGCTGAAAACGCTGAATTTTATTAATAGGTTCTTCTACGGATAAGCGTATCAATCCCGGTGCAATATCAATATCTTCATCATGGCCCGGTATATTTGTATAAGTATGATGCACAGCATTATGGGTAATTGTCCAGACATAAGGACTAGCACCTAAAAAATGGAAGATCGTGCTAAGAATCCTGTTTACGGTTTTACTGGATGAAAAAGATCCGTGTATAGCATCGTGGCAAACATTAAACCCTACGAAGGCACTAAACACACCCAGTAAAGCAGCTATTGGTAACAGCCCGGAAAAACTAAAAATATCACTTATGAGTAATATATAGAGCGCAATAAAACCACCTATAAAAATAAGAGTCTTAATCCACATCATTTTGTTTGCATTGGGAGACAGATTACTTTCTTTAAAATAATCTTCAACTCTGGCACGCACTGTTGCCATAAATAAGGATTTGGATCGGGAATTAAATTTTAAACGGGTGCTCATAACAGTATTGCTGCAACATCTATCAGTAATCGGGGGTATCAGCTACACTATGATTAAAGGAAAGGAAATTCTATATTATCGGAATGCCGTAATTTTTTCGGAATACCTGAGTATTGTTGTAGTATTTATATATAACGCAAAAAGCAAGCCATATATTTTATTCTTACTATAATTATAAAACCATCTTTCTACAGTCCATAATAATCTCCAACAATAATATTAAAAATAGATATACTTAAGATCATAGGAAGACAAACGTTAAACTTGCTTAAAAGTGTTTCGAAAAAAAGGTAGTCCGTTGTAATTTTAAAGATAATGTAAATACATTATTATGAAACAGCCTCTTCTGGCATTTAACGATAAAGGAATATACTGCGCCCAGGCAAATGTATACCTTGACCCTTGGCGGCCCGTAAACAATGCCCTTATAACACACGGACATAGTGACCATGCACGCTGGGGGCATAAAAATTATATTACCCAGCATATGAATGTACCTATTATAAAACATCGCCTGGGAAATATAAATGTGACGGGGAAAGACTGGGGAGAAACTTTTACCATAAACGGAGTAATGTTTTCTTTTCATCCTGCCGGACATATAATAGGCAGTGCACAGATACGGGCAGAATACAAAGGGGAAGTGTGGGTTTTTACCGGCGATTATAAAACTGAAGATGATGGAATTTCAACACCTTATGAAGTAATAAAGTGTCATAATTTTATAACTGAAAACACATTTGGGCTGCCCGCTTTTAAATGGCAGCCACAGTCGGAGGTTATGAATGATATTAATACATGGTGGGCTCAAAACAAAGCTGAAGGTAAAACATCTGTATTATTTGGCTACACTTTAGGCAAAGCACAAAGATTACTTAAACATCTTGATACTGATATTGGGCGTATTTATACGCACGGAGCAATTGAGAATATGACCGAAGTGCTCCGGCAAATGGTAGATTTTCCGGAAACCACACTTGTAACAAGAGATACTAAAAAAGAAGATTTAAACGGCAGCATAGTTTTGGCACCACCAAGTGCACATGGAAGCACATGGATACGTAAAATGACACCTTTTGTTACAGGATCTGCCAGTGGGTGGATGGCTTTTAGAGGTGCCAGGCGAAGACGGGCAATTGATAAAGGGTTTGTATTAAGTGATCATTGTGACTGGACAGGCCTTTTGGAAAGTATCAAGGCTACAGGGGCAGAAAAAATTATCTGTACTCATGGCTACAGCGACATTTTCAGTGCTTATCTGCGTGAACAGGGATATGATGCAAGAACTGAGCATACACAATATGAAGGTGATGAAGGCGAAACAACCGATAGTGAAGCAAAATCAGAATTAAAGGAAGGAGAATCATGAAAAATTTTGCCGAACTTATAAAAACCCTCGATAGCTCTAACAAAACTTCTGTAAAGGTAGATGCCCTCACAGAATACTTTCGGAATGCCGGTGATACAGACAAAGTATGGACAATTGCTATATTATCGCATCGACGGCCTCCACGTCCTGTAAATACTAATTTGTTGCGTACATGGGCTGCCGAATTAGCTAATATCCCTTTATGGTTATTTGAAGAATCTTACCATATTGTAGGCGATCTTGCCGAGACCATAGCTCTTGTTATTCCCGCTACAAAAAACCAGAGTGACAAAAGTCTGACAGAGTTTGTAAAAGAAATGATAGCTCTTAAAAAAAAGCCTGATAATGAAAAACGCGATTATCTGCATACTAACTGGCTTGCACTAAACTATTACGAGCGCTTCGTTTTTACGAAACTCATTACAGGCAGCTTTCGCATTGGGGTTAGTCAGAAATTAATGACCAGGGCACTATCTAAAGCTACAGGTGTTGATGAGGACATACTTGCTTACAAACTAATGGGAGAATGGAATCCTGATACTATAACATTTCAAAGTTTAGTATTGGATGAAAAGGCTGAAGATATGCATTCTAAGCCTTATCCGTTTTATCTGGCCTATGCTATAGAAGGTGAACCTGAAGACCTGGGCAATGTGGAAGACTGGAGTGCCGAACACAAATGGGATGGAATACGTTCGCAAACTATTATCCGTGACGGGGCATTGTATGTTTGGAGCCGTGGCGAAGAACTGGTTACGGATAAATATCCTGAATTTAATAACTTCTTAGGGATAATTCCTGACGGAACAGTAATAGATGGTGAAATATTACCATGGACAGAAGGAAATATTGGTTCTTTTAATGATTTACAAACACGAATAGGGCGAAAAACAGTTTCGCCTGACCTGCTTAAAAAAACACCTGTCATAATAAAAGCTTATGATCTTTTAGAATGGCAGGGTAAAGACATAAGGCAGTTACCATTTAATGAACGCCGTCAACATCTTGAAGAACTGTATGAAGAGGTGAAAAAATATGGCCTGCCATTACAGTTGTCTGAAAGGATTAAACTAACAAGCTGGAAGCAGGCAGTTTTAGAAAAAGAAAAAGCACGTGAACTTCGCAGCGAAGGATTAATGTTTAAACGTACAGACTCTCCATACCTTGTAGGAAGAAAAAAAGGCGACTGGTGGAAATGGAAGCTTAACCCCTTCTCTATCGACGCTGTACTTACCTATGCAATGCGGGGCCATGGGAGAAGATCAAATTTATTTACAGATTATACTTTCGCTTTATGGCGTACTAATGAAGACGGAACCCGCGAACTGGTAACTTTTGCAAAAGCTTATTCAGGATTAACCGATGCAGAATTCCGCATGGTAGATGATTTTATTAAAAAAAATACTTTGGAACGTTTTGGCCCTGTGCGAAGTGTAACACCAAAGTTAGTATTTGAGATAGGTTTTGAAGGAATAACTTTTTCCGGAAGGCATAAGAGCGGGGTGGCAACACGTTTTCCGCGAATATTGCGTTGGAGGCTTGATAAAACAATTGAGGAAGCCAATACGTTAGAAGATTTAAAAAACATGATACCTAAATAAGCAGCCAACATTTCATAGCAATGAACAGGGAACAACTATTTACTATTGCAACTGACTGGTTTGATAAGCAGGGTTGGAAACCTTTTCCTTTTCAGACACAAACCTGGCAGGCTTATCTTCAGGGCAAAAATGGACTGTTGAATGCTCCAACAGGAAGCGGAAAAACGTATGCATTATGGATGCCTGTTGTTTTAGACTATATAAAAAAGAATCCCGATTATAAGACCAAACATAAACCCGGCTTAAAAGCAATATGGATAACACCTCTACGTGCATTATCTGTAGAAATAAAACAGGCTGCAGAACGTGTGGCTAATGATTTGGAAACCGGATTAACTGTTGGTATACGTTCCGGCGACACAACATCTGCAGAGCGTAGCCGCCAAAAGACAAAAATGCCCGACCTTTTGGTAACAACCCCTGAAAGCATGCAGCTTCTGATGGCTTCTAAAGGATATGACACCATATTTAAAAACTGTAATGCAATAATAATTGATGAATGGCACGAGCTTTTAGGGACAAAGCGCGGAGTACAGACAGAATTGGCATTGAGCAGGTTAAAAACTATTGCTCCAAAAATGCGTATTTGGGGTATTTCAGCAACCATTGGCAACCTTCAGCAAGCTATGGAAGTACTCTTAGGCCCGGAATCTGAAGCATTAAAAAATTCGGTTATGGTTAGGGCACACATTAATAAAAAAATTAATGTTATGTCTATAATTCCTGAGAAAATGGATACTTACCCATGGCGTGGACATATGGGGCTTCATTTAGTAGATGAAGTAGCAGACATTATAAAGAAAAGCCGTACCACATTAATATTTACCAATGTACGTGGGCAATGTGAAATTTGGTATCAGGCACTGCTTGAAAAACATCCTGAATTTGCAGGTGATATGGCTATGCACCATGGTAGTATTGGCAGAGAAACAAGACAATGGGTAGAACAGGCCATTAGAGATGAGCAGTTAAAAGCTGTAGTGTGCACTTCAAGTCTTGATCTTGGAGTAGACTTTGCGCCCGTAGAAACTGTAATACAAATTGGCGGACCAAAAGGCGTAGCGCGTTTTTTACAACGTGCAGGGCGTAGCGGCCATAGACCGGGACAGGAAAGCAATATATTTTTTCTGGCTACCCATGCCATTGAACTGGTAGAGGCATCGGCATTGCGAAGAGCGGTACAGGAAACTGTTGTGGAAGACCGTATACCCTATTTAAACAGCTGGGATGTATTAGTGCAATATCTTATTACGCTTGCAGTAAGTGATGGTTTTTATCCTGCCGAAATATTTAATGAGGTGAAAAGTACTTTTTGTTACCAGGGAGTTACTTTTGATGAATGGCAATGGGTGCTAAATTTTATAACCAGAGGAAGCCAGAGTTTACAGGCTTATGATGAATATAAAAAAGTTGAGATAGAATCTGACGGGTTATTTAAAGTAAACAGCAGGGCAGTTGCTTTACGGCACCGCATGCAAATGGGAACCATAGTAGGAGATGCTGTAATGAATGTAAAATATTTAGGAGGCGGTTACATTGGCAGTATAGAAGAATGGTTTATTTCTAAACTCAGTCCCGGCGATATTTTTATTTTTGCAGGACGAAAACTGGAACTTTACCGTATTAAAAATATGGAAGTACTTGTGAAAAAAGCCAATCCGGGAGCAAAAGCACAGCATGCCAGCTGGATGGGGGGAAGAATGACACTTTCGGCACAAATGAGTGAACTCTTGCGAAATGAATTATATGCCGCCAATACCAATAATATGTCTGTTGAAATGCAGGCACTTTTTCCCGTTTTTGAACGTCAGAGAAAAGAGTCTATCATACCTGACTCAGGACAATTTTTAATAGAAACTTTTAAGACAAGAGAAGGCTACCACACAATATTTTATCCGTTTGAAGGACGTTTTGTGCATGAAGCACTTGCAAGCCTTATGGCCTACCGCATAAGCCTGCTTACCCCTATTACCTTTTCACTTGCCTATAATGATTATGGATTCGAGCTTTTATCTGACAAAGAAATTGATATACAAGAAGTACTTGACAATAACTTATTATCTCCCCAACATTTACATTATGACTTACAGCAAAGCTTAAATGCAACCGAAATGGCACGTCGGAAATTCAGGGATATTGCCGTTATAGCAGGTTTGGTTTTTACAGGGTATCCGGGTAAAGTTGTTAAAACTAAACATCTGCAAAGCAGCTCTCAATTAATATTTGAAGTGTTTCGCGACCATGAGCCTGAAAATCTGTTATTTCAGCAGGCATACAGGGAAACATTTGAACATCAGCTTGAAGAAGGGCGGTTATTAACAGTACTTGAGCGCATAAAACAACAGGAAATTATCTGGAAACAATGTGATAAACCAACCCCTTTCAGCTTTCCTCTTATAACTGACCGATTAAGAGAGCGGCTATCAAGCGAAACTTTAGCTGAGCGTATAAAAAAAATGACAGCAAGCTATATGAAATAATTGAAGCCATTATCATTTCAAATAGGACTTCAATCAACTAAACAATAATAATTTGACTCTGGAAATAAAAATAAATAATCAAACTTTTATATTACACTGCTCTGGCGCATTGTATTGGGTAGAACGCCGCATGTTACTGGCGTCTGATGTGCACCTGGGAAAAATATCACATTTTAGAAAACATGGTTCAGCACTGCCTGAAAACGCAATTTTTTCAAATTTTAAAAAACTGAATAGTGTATTAGAGTATTTTAAGCCGGAAGTTATTTGTTTTTTAGGTGATCTTTTTCACAGTACACTTAATAACGAATGGACTTTATTTAAACAATGGACAGAACTTACAGCTACCCCTATAATATTAGTAGCGGGAAACCATGATATAATTTCACATCATAAATATGAAGAACTGGGCATAACAGTAGTATCAGAATTGCTTGTGGATAAGTTTCTTCTTACCCATCATCCGGAAAATCGGGATAGTTTTTATACGCTTTCAGGACATATACACCCATCAATTGTATTAGCAGGAAAAGGCCGCCAGTTTTTAAAACTACCCTGCTTTTTCCGTATGCCTGATCAAATGATATTACCTGCTTTTGGTGAATTTACCGGTTCTTATGTTATGGATCCCGGACAGGATGACAGAGTTTATGTTATTACAAAACAAGATGTTATAGAAGTGAACCTTGATAATCAAAGATAGTTTATAAAACACACATAAACAGGCTGATAAAAAAAGAAGCAGGATTTAATCCTGCTTCATCCCAAAATAGTACTAACCCAACATTCACTATTTTATAGAAGTCAATTTTTAATATGGTTTTTATAAATTAAATAGTCATATAATTCAGATTCGCTGCTTCCTAATAAAATTTCTGATCCTTCAGGCAATTCAATATCATTACTATTTGCTAAATTTAGCACAACTGTAATACTGTTGCTTTCAAAAATTCTGGTAAAAACCAATTGTCCGTTCTTATACTCAAGCTTTTCATATTTTCCGTATTGCAAAACTTTTTCTTTGTTTCTTAAAGCTATCAATGCTTTGTATTTATGAAGAAGCGTGTTTGAATTTTTACTTAAAATCTCAACATTATTTTCTTTGTAATCCTTACCTATTTTTATCCAACTGCTCTTTGTAGAAAATCCTGCAAAATTATTTGCATTCCATTGCATAGGGCTCCGTGATTTATCACGATTATGTTGATTACCCATTTTTAATGCCTCTTCAGGTGATCTGCCTTCTGCAATTGCAAGATTATATTGCGTTTTTCCCTGTATATCTTTTATTTCTTTAAAATCTGACGCAATAATATTATGCATCCCTATTTCTTCTCCATAGTAAATAAAAGGTACTCCCTTTGCTGTAAGCATTAAAACAGCAAGAATTTCAGCTTTCTTACTATTTCCTTCAGCCAGGCGGTCTATCATACGGGGCATGTCATGGCTTCCAAAAAATAAAGTAGGATAATTGCTCATATTTTTCTCCATACTTATCAGCTCATTGAAGATTTTTTCCGCAGAGAATTCGTGAATGCTGCCAAAATTGAAATTAAAAACTACATCAAGCAATTTTTCAGATTGATATTGCTTTAATACCTCTATTTTATCGCTTCCTATCTCCCCTACTATAAAACGATCAGCATATTCATTTACTGTTGATTTTATAATTTGCATTGCGTGTTTTACTCCGTCCTGATCGATATCATATACATGTTCCTGCTTACCGTTTTTTACAGGATTATCCTGTGTAATGCCATCAGTATTAAGAAAATTAATAACGTCCAGTCGAAATCCGTCAACACCTTTATCCAGCCAAAACCTTAATATATTTTGAGCTTCACTAACAACTTTTGGATTTGACCAGTTAAGATCGGCCATCCTTACATCAAACTTATGATAATAATACTGATGTGTTTTTGCATCCCATTGCCATGCAGAACCTCCAAAAAAAGATTCCCAATTGTTGGGTTTATCTTTCCATATATAGTAATCTCCATATTTATTATCAACTGACTTAGAAGCTTCTTTAAACCATTTGCTATCTGTTGATGTATGATTAAAAACCATATCCATTATAACTTTGATACCGCGCTTATGCGCTTCTTTTAAAAAAACATCAAAATCAGCATTACTCCCGTAAGTAGGATCTACTGTATAATAATCGGCAATATCATATCCGTTATCTACTTTGGGAGAAGTTAAAAATGGGGTTAGCCAAATACCTCTAACCCCCAAATCCTGCAAATAATCTAATCTATTGGTGATGCCCCCAAAATCACCATAACCATCACCATTACTATCCGCATAGCTAGGCATATAAATTTGATAAAATACAGTTTCCTTCCACCATTTTTTTACAGTTTCACTGCTTTGTGCCATAGCAGATAAACAAATAAATAAGCAGATAAATTTTATTACTATTAATTTAATCTTAAGCACATCAACGTGATTTATCTTTTTTGTTGAACATTATAATCTACCACAATATCATTCACAAGCAGCCTGGTGCCAGAATATTTTACTTTTCCCGAAGCCGGAACCATTACAATTACTGCTGAACTTTTAGAACCGAGATCAATTTTAGCGCATGATGAAACATTCTTTTTTAGAAAAGTTCCTGAAACTGTATCATATAAATCAACCTTCTTACCTTTTGGAACAGCTATTTTAATAGTCTTATTTTCATTATAAGGATTATAAAACAAAAAAGTAGGATAGGCTTTATCATGAAAAAAATCAGTTGCTAATAAGTCTAATTGTAAAATGCCTTCAACATTGGTATTTTTGATTATACTTCCAAATATGCCAACATGCCCGCTTCCATACACACTTAACTGTGATTCCTGCGGATTTTTTCCCGGTACCCATAGCGGTCCGTCTCCCTGTGCAACCGGAGCTTTAATATTTTGATACTGATCCTGATTCGACTTTTTAATTATACCTTCATAAGCAATAACATTTTTACCTGCTTCAGCAAGGGTTGGAATCACTTCATGATCGTCAGGCATGTATTGAGGATAAAACAATTTTGAAGCATTTGCAGCATTAAGCATCCATTTACCAATAGCATTTGCATATGACTGATCATATCGCACCATAGGTACTAAGGGCCATGCAGCATCGTAAGTATTCATAAGAAAACCATAGCCGCCATGATCTACAGTACTGCCTACAATTCCTGAAATGTCAAACCCATTCCAGTTGCCTACCAATACACCCCATCCTTCACGGCAAACAGGTGTACCATCAAAACTCCAGTGAAGCATTTTATTAAGGTCATATTCCTTATTTTCTTCTGCATTTATTCTTGCTGCAAGGTAAGCACCAAACGGCATAAGCAATTCATAAGTAGGATTTGTAGTTTGTGATTGCAATGCAGAAAGCGCAGACATAGCACCTTTTAAATACTTTTCCTCTCCAAATTTTTTATATGCAGAATATAAAACCCATGCATGTCCGGCTGCTGCGTCCGGTTGTGAGCAAATGTTGTTTTTCATTGGCTTCATCCTGCCATAATCAAAATAAGAATAATGATAGTTGCCCTGAAGTATAACATCAGCTTCATAAAATTTATCAGCTATTTTTCTGGCTATATCTTCAAATCCCGGTTCATTAGGATATTTATCATATATAGCATAAAATAACAGATTAGGATATACATCATACCACCAGTCCCTACCATATCCTCCACCTAGTAAGGCTACTTCCGGACAGGTATTATTCATCATTATATTCCAGCCGGTTTCGCTGTTAAAATAATTTTTCAGCATGCCCACATAATTTAGACTTTGCTGGTTAGTCTTATCAATTCCAACAAGTGTTGCCCCTAATGTTGCCCCCATAGTAGCTAATGCTTCATGAAACATTCCATTGTTATTATCGGGGCCCTGGCGTACATCGCCAATAGCTGTATATAAACCTATTACATCCTGTGGGTAATTTTTATGAGATTTATCTACCCATACTATCGGCCAGAATTCTCCTTTTGCATCAAAATCATAAACAACTTTATCAAAATCATGTGCAAGTTTATTATAGTCAATAATCTTAAATGGCTTTGGCATATCTGCCATTGCATCTACACGCGAAATTGGCTGTTGTTTTACCTGAGCCAGTAAAATATTGCCTGCCAGTAAAAAGGAAAATAATAAAACTCTAAAAAAAATATTCATGGTTAATAGATTATGGTATTAAACTAAGTTTGCAGCAGTTTCTTCAAGTACCTTAGGTTCTGTTGTGTTTTCAATTTCCGGAGCTATTTTATCTCCCTGTGCGATAATTTTTTTACTTATAAAAATAGAGCATAACTGAAGTATCGCAATAATACCGATTGCATATCGTAAGGCAAAATCTTCTGAAACTACATAGTATAAAACAAGGAAGGTACCGGCTCCTAAAAGCCTGCCTGCATATAAACCGGATTCATGATTTAGTATATACGCAAATTCACCTCTTTTCTCTATTCTCGATACAATATCAATCACACGCAGCTGAATAGGGAAATAAGCAAGATCCATTAAAGGTTTTGCTATAAGCAATAAAAGTAAAAATACAATAACTCCTGTCTTATTAAACAATAAGCCATTTAAGCATGCTCCAAGCGCAAACAATATAAGCCCGGCAGAAAATGTTTTAATTCTGTCTGAAGGTTTAGAAAAACGCCCTATGAAATAAATTATAATTGCTGCAAGAATTGCTCCTATGGATTGTGCATTACCTAACGCTCCCTCTTCACCTAATATTTTAAAAATAAGCATGGCGGGTGCAGTTACCAGAAAGCCCTGTGCCAATCCTTTAAACATCGCTAACGATAATAATTTATACCAAAGCGGATGGAATTTGAAAAATATATATTTTTTCTGTACCGGGTTTTCAAATTTGCCCCTAAAGCACACCACTGACGCAAAAAATGTTATTAAAAATACAATTCCTGTAATTATTACATAAGCTCCGTGTTTTTGGTCATCTCCTGTTTTTGACTGAATAAACCAGCCAATTGCGGCAGGTACCATTATAGCTATTATGGTATAAATAAATGTTTCTAAACCATAATAATAATTTCTGTTCCCATCATTTGTAACTGATACGGCAAGATAATCCCTGTTAGACCAATATAACCCAAAGGACAGACCCATAGTTATTCCTGCGACCGCTATTCCTACCAGATCCAGCGTTTTTAAAGACATCATTATAATCATAGAAATTCCGCTGAGCATCATGCCTGTGGAATACAATTTTCTTATATTAAAGTGTTTCAGGAGAAAGCCATTTAATAAAAAAGTAAGCGGAATTCCGGTATAAATTGCTAACTGATAAATGACAACTTTTGAAGTGTCATTTGAATTTCTCATAATATATGCCGCTACAAAAATATCTATTACAGGCAAAACAAGCGCATATACCAAATTGGTTAAAATCAGTATTCGAAAATTATGCGTCTGACTTTTAAAATGGTTAATTTCTGATATAAGTTTTTTAAACATTAATTATATTTTAAAAGTGAAAGAATGTCGCTGATAGAAAATTTTGCGCCACAAACAAATTCGTCAGATGCGCCATAATAAACTGTTACAGTATCACCGTCCGGCTCAATAATATGTCCGTTTGTAAATACTACATTTCCAAAAAAACCACTTAACTCATAATCAGCAGTCGGTACCATAATAGGATCTTCCGTTCTTGCTATTACTTTTGAAGGGTCATTAAGATCAAGTAAAAAAGCTCCAAGGCAATACTGATGTTTTTCATTTGCACCATGATATATTTCCAGCCAGCCTTTACTTGTTTTTATAGGAGCGGCACCTGCCCCAACTCTTTTGCTGTCCCAATATTCTGATCTTGTTTTTACAATACATTTATGATTCCCCCAGTGAATGCCATCAGGAGACGATGCAATCCATATATAGTTACCACCAATATCAACACTGCTTGGCCGGTGTAAAGCATAGTAAAGCCCGTTTATTTTTTCTTCAAAAATAGCACAGTCCTTATTGTGAGGCGGTAATATCATACCGTGCTTCTCAAAGCTTTTCCAGTCAGTAGTAGTACGAAGTCCAACACCAACACCATTATCTGAAACCGATGTAAAGGTTAAATAGTATTTCCCTTCTACCAAAGCTACCCTGCAGTCTTCAATACCAAATGTTTCAAGTATCCCTTCCCCTACTAAAGACGGATAATTTTCGGGTTCTTCAAAATGGATTCCGTCATCACTACACAAAAGCCGTAAATGTGATAATGTAGTAAGATAATCGTTTCCTTTATAATTAATTACCCTGGCATCTGTAGCAATCAGCTCGGGATGATTTGTCGCGATTTCCATTATAGTAATACTTCCACTCTCGGTTAGTATAGGAAAGGAAATAATATTGTCCTTTTGCTCTGGCCTTTCGGCTACCCTGACAATGAGCCAGGTTTTTCCTTTAAATTCAAATACTCCCGGGTTAAGAAGGCAGGTAATTTCAAGCCCTTCCCTACTGGCAGGAATATCTTTAGGAGATAGTAGCGGATTTTGAGGAAAACGTTTTGCGATGTCTTTCATATTAAATGTATTGCAATAATAGAAGAGTTAGCCCAGACCCGTTGTTATAAGATCTGAGCCAACCCAAAAACTTAAATTTTAATATCCGGGATTTTGAGTTAAAGTCCCTGCAGATGCGTCTATTTCTGCCTGAGGAATTGGGTATAACATATGCTTATCCAGAAAGTTTTTACCGTGGGCTGTCATTACCTCTTTGGCGATCCCCCATCTTTTCAGATCAAGCATCCTTTGATTTTCAAAACCAAGTTCAGCCCTTCTTTCAGAAATCAGCCATGCCTTAATTGTAGCTTTGTCGTTAGAAGCTGGCCTGTCCGGCAGAGTACCAGCAGGTGGTACAGCTCCTGTAGCATCAACAGTAGTTCTTGCTCTTTCCCTGATCTGATTAATAATACTAATAGCACCTGCATAATCTCCGGTTTCGTTAAGCGCTTCTGCTTTCCACAAAAGAGCATCACCATAACGCATGTATATTTTATTATTAGGGGCATCGTCATTACCCTTATTGGTTCCGTCAAGACTGCCAAGCATTTTGTTTACGTTTTGATTAGCAACATCAACAGTATATAATTTTCTTGGGTCATTAGGTTCAAATGAATCAAGGAAGTCGTTACTCGGGGCAAAAAATCCCCAACCAAGCGGAGCACAAATACCATTACCTCTTCTTGGTGTGGCATTAGTCTGATGATCAAAAGCAAAAATCACTTCATTATCTGTAAATTCTGTTCTGAAACTATCAAAATAATTTGCATTAAGGCTAAATCCAAGTCCCGCTAATTCATCAACTAATGCAGGTACAGCACTCCAGTTTTCCGTATATAGATTAGATTTTGCAAGTAAAGCTATTACAGCACCTTTTGAAACTCTCCATTTTTCTGTGTCTGATGAATATTTTGCATTTGGCAGTAAATCTCTTGCAAGAGCCAGGTCTGCTTTAATCTGATCCCAAACTACTGCTTTATCTTTTCTTACAGCAAAATCAAATGCTTCCTGATATGTTTTTACAGGTGCAAGAATTAAAGGAACATCTCCAAAATTAGTAACCAAAGCAAAGTAATAATACGAGCGAAGGAAATAAGACTCTCCAAGCAGCTGTTTTTTTCTGGCTTCACTAATACCTGTAATGGCTTCAATATCCGGTTTGGTTAATAATTCAATAGCAATATTAAGACGTTTAATACCTTCATAATTATATTTCCATAAACCATTTGGCCCGCCGTTGGTAGATGTAAACGTAAAGTTGTTAATATCATCAATCCAGGGCTGGTCGCCATCTCCAACCCATTTTTTTTCCATATCATCTGATGCTATATCCTGAAGGATATAATCATTCTGAAAAACAAGCCCGCCTGTCCAGTCCCATTCCCCCAGAATATTTAATCTGTTGGAAAGTAGATCATAAGAAGATTTTACAGATGTTTCAATCGTAGCTATTGTTGGTGTAGTATTGGCCTGTTCCTGAGTAGTTAGTCCTATCGGCTCCTGAGTAAGGTCATCTTCGCAGGCAGTAAGTGACGCAATACCTATTATCAATCCTATTTTTAAATAATTTTTCATAATTTTTTTTCTAAAGGTTTATTCTTGCTCCAAACATGAATGCTCTTGATTGTGGGTAAGTTCCCTTATCTATCAATGAAGTTGATTCCGGATCCAAACCTGTATATTTAGTAAAAGTTAGTAAATTTTGCGCTGAAACATACAATCTAAGACTATTTATAGCTGATATAGAACCACTTAAAGTGTAACCTACTTCGATATTTTTTAATCGTAAATAAGATGCATCTTCTATAAATTTGCTTGATACATTTGAGCCCCCGTTATTGTTAAATGTAAGCCTTGGTGTAGAATTACTTGTACCCTCACCATTCCAGCTGTCTAAAACATCAGTAGTAGAATTAAAAGGCCTTGTATCATAATCTAATATTTGCTTCATATCATTATATCTGTCAACACCCTGAACCCCCTGGAAAAGGAATGAGAAATCAAACTTTTTATAGGAAGCCCTGAAATTAAAGCCATAGGTAACTTTTGGTATTGGGTTTCCTATAAATGTACGGTCATCTGCATTAATTTGCCCATCATTATTAAGATCTTTAAATTTCATATCTCCCGGCTGTGCACCATTGGCATTAGTGAACAAATAAGAGTTTACTTCTGCCTGATTCTGGTAGATACCATCAAAAACATATCCATAGTAAGAGCTTATAGGCTGGCCAACCTGAGTTCTGGTGTGTGTTGCATCGTCAGGTATATTTTGTACATATTCCTGCAGTTTATTAACGTTGTTTGTAAGTGTTGCAAGGTTTGCATTTACGCTATATTTGAATTCGTTATCATTATTTTTATAATTTAACCCAAATTCAAAACCTTTATTTTCAACTTCACCTGCATTTACGTAAGTTCTTCCTATAACCCCAACAGATACTGCGGGTAATGCTACACTCAAAAGAATATTGTCGGTATTTTTATTAAAATAATCTGCTGTAAAAGATAGCTTGTCATTAAAAAAGCCCAGATCTACCCCTACGTTTGTTTGTGTAGTAGTTTCCCATTTCAGATCAGGATTTCCATAGCGGATAATATTTACCACGCCACCCGATGTAGAAACAAGTGTTTCGTATGCATTATTAGGGATTTCCTGATTTCCTGCCTGCCCCCAGCTAGCTCTAAGTTTCATAAAAGAAAGCCATTTAATATCGCGCATAAAATCTTCATTTGAAATTATCCAGTTACCTGCAACAGATGGAAAATATCCCCATTTGTTATTTGGACCAAATCTTGAAGAAGCATCTGCCCTTAAAGTAGCTGTTGCATAGTATTTATCTTTATACCCATATGTTCCCGATCCGAAGAAAGACAATAAACTCCACCTTGTTTCAGATCCTGAGCTGTAAGGATATGGTGTATTAGCACTGCCTAATCCTCCATAATCCAGATACCTGAAAGGATCGCTGGTATCATCAAAATTTGACCTGCTTCCACCAACAGCCGAAGCTTTATTTTTTATAAATTCCGACCCTGCTAATAAATTAAGGCTATGTACATTATTAAGTAGTTTCACATAATTTAGCGTGTTAGACCAAGTGAAGGTAACATCCTGTCCTCTGTTTTCATTTAAGCTGTTTGGCCTGTTATTTCTTCCCAGCCCATAATATACATTACCAGCATCACTAATATTTGCATCTCCATAATTTTCAGCAAAATTCTTGTTGTGTGAAAATCTAAGATCTACGCCAAGATTACTTCTGAATTTTAATGATTTATCCCTCAGTAAACTATATTCTGCAAAAACATTTCCGAAATTTTGAAATGTATTCCTTTTATCGTCAGTAAAATGAACAATAGCTAACGGATTGGAACTATATTCGTAAATTTTACTCCATCCATCATTAGGTCCTGTATAAAAAGGCAAATCAGTATACGGATCATTTGCAGAATAGGTAGGATCATTTACATCTTTATATACACCCAGAACCGGCGGACGGATTAAAGCATGACGGATAACTCCCGGAGCATCACCACTTGAAGATAATTTATCCTGTGACTGATAGCTGATAAGAAAATTGGTACCAACTTTAAATCTATCAGAAATATCAGCACTAAGATTAGTTCTGAAATTAACCCGTTTATATTTATCATTATTTTCAGTAACAATACCATCTATACCATAATATCCTCCTGAAATATAGTAACGCACTTTATCTGTTGCCCCACTTGCAGAAACATGTACATTGTTTGATATACCTGTTGTAAACAATTTATCAAGCCAGTCAGTATCTGCGAGGTCAGTTCTTGTTCGTCTGTCAAAAGCATAAGGACTTTCAGCATTCGGGTCATTACCAATAGTGTTGTGCCAAGCCCTGTCTTTAACTGTTAAATACTGATCTGTATTAAGAAGATCCGGCAAATTAGTTGCATTATATACTCCCGTAAAAAAATCAACATTCAAAGTAGGTTTTCCTTCTGTACCTAATTTTGTTGTCAAAAGAACTACACCACCGGCAGCTCGAGATCCATATATAGCGGCAGAAGCAGCATCTTTTAAAACTGATATAGACTGCACATCACCCGGATTAAGTGACGAAATATCACGTGTTGGCACCCCATCTACAACATATAAAACATCGTTATTACCTAAGGTGCTTTCTCCACGAATCCTTAATTTAATACCATCGCCAGGTGCTCCTGTATTTGCGGCAACAAAAACACCTGCTATTTGTCCTTGTAAAGCCTGAGCTACATCTGGTATTCTCGTTTTGGACATATTCTCTATGTTTACCAAACCTACAGCTCCTGATATTGAACTCTTTTTTTGACCAACATATCCTGTAACAATAACTTCATCCAGTTTCTTAGAATCTTCTACCAATATTACATTGATAGTTGTATTACCAGCCACGGGTATTTCTTTTGTTTCGTAACCTAAATAACTAAATACAAGTACTGCATTTTCATCAGCAACATTAATAGTGTATTTACCGTCAAAATCGGCAACTGTACCAATAGATGTTCCTTTTACATATACGTTTACCATAGGTAATGGTCCGTTGGCGTCTGAAATAACACCTTTCACAGTTTGGGCCTCCATGATATTTCCAATCAAAATTGTCAATATCAGAAATAGATTGTAAGTAATTTTTTGACTCATATTAATAATAATGAATTGTTAATAATTAATACTTCTGTTTTCATGTGTGTAAAAATTTTGGTTAGTTAATTGCGAAATTGGTAACTATATCGTTTGCGTTATAAAAGTAATTTAAGGGCATAAAAAATGGTGTACACTATTTCTTCAACAGTGTACACCATTTTTAAAGTGTTGTTATTTAATTACTTGAAAAGAGAGAACTTTTTAATTTGTATTGAAGCTGATAATTTTTTGGCGTTGTGTTATACACTTTTTTAAATTCTCTGTAAAAATAAGAGCGATTATTAAAGCCGGATTGATAACATACTTCAGAGACCGTAAGCTCGTTTTTACGCAAAAGTTCTGCAGAATATTTTAAACGTATTGTTCTTATAAGATCACCTGTGGAAAGCCCAAAAATCTCTTTAATTTTACGATAAAGCTGAGAATTGCTAATACCAAGTGTTTTTTCAATAAATGCACTGTTGAGATTCTCATTATCTATATTTTTTCTTATTAAGTCTATTATCTGCTTTATAAACACTTTTTCCTCATTGTTTACAGGAACTTCTGATAAATCGCCAATAACAGCGTCTTGTGTAAAATGCTGCAGGATAAGCTCTTTTTCTTCAAGAAGTTTCTGAACTCTAACGAGAAGATGATCAGGATAGAAAGGTTTGGGAATATAAGAATTTGCACCTTTTTCTAAACCTTCAATTCTATGCACCACTGAATTTTTAGCAGTAAGCATAATAAATGGTATATGGCAGGTTCTTATATTAGTTTTGACTTTTTGGCAAAGTTCTACCCCGTCCATCAAAGGCATCATTACATCACTAATAATAATATCAGGCAGTTCTTTTTCCATAACTTCCAAAGCTTCAATTCCATTGTAAGTAGAAATCACTTGATATTTATCAGCAAGTAAATCATTTAAAAACAAATGAATTTCTTTCTCATCTTCAACAATTAATATTTTCTTCCTGTTATTTTCAACTATTTCAAGGGCAGATATCTTTTCAGGAACAACTCCGGGGTTTTCCTCGATTTCCTCCAAAATATTTTTAAAATGATGGGATATCAATACAGATGCTATCTCTTTATCAATTTCCTTTTCAGTAAATGCTTCTTTTTCACAAGGAATTAAAACAGTAAATGTTGTTTCGGCATCAGGAATACTTGACACCAAAATATCACCCCTCAATACTGTTATAAGTTTCTTTATAAAAGCTAATCCGATACCAGTTCTAAATAATTCAGTATCCGACGTCTGATTTGTATCTGACAGGAAGAATCTGTCAAACAATGAATCTAATTTTTCTTTTGGTATGCCCTTTCCTGTATTGGTTATACTAAAATTAAGTTTTTGGACGCCTTCATCTTCTACAATTCTGCATTTAAGATAAATTTTTCCATTTTTAGGCGTATACTTAAAAGCATTAGACATTAAATTGAAGATAATTTTTTCCAGCTTATCCTTATCAAACCATCCGGGTAATTCAGATGAAACATCAAGGCTATAATCTATATTTTTATCAAGTGCCCAATCATCAAATAATTCTGCTATCTGCTCAATAAGATTAACCAGATCAAAGTTCTTAACTGTTACTTCAAGATAATCATATTCGGCTTTTCTGAATTCAAGTAATTGCTGAGTAAGAAACAGAAGCCTTGAGGTATTCTTCTGTATCATATTTATAAATTTTCTGTTTTTCGGATCCAGACTCCGAGTCTCGGCCATTTTTTGTACAGGACCCGCTATCAATGTTAAAGGCGTTAAAAATTCATGGGCAATATTTGTAAAAAATGTAAGCCTGTTTTCATGCAGCTCTTCTTCATTCTTTATAAAAAGAAGATTTTGCTTAAGAGACTGACGTTTTAAATAATAGCTCCTTACAAACAAAATAAAGAATAGGCCAAGTACTAAATAAATTATAATCGCAGTATTAGATTGCCACCATACAGGTTTAATAGTAATGTTGGCTGCATGTACAGGCCTGCTCCATACACCATCACTATTTGACCATTTTAGCCACAAAGAATATTTACCACGCGGAACATTAGTAAAAGAGATAATTTTACGGTTATCTATATTATTCCAGTCCTTATCAAAACCCTTTAGCTGATACGAATACTGACACTTTTCATTATTAGTATAGGTTAATGCAGCAAGATGAATATCAAAAAAATTCTGATCATGTTTCAGTATTAAAGAAGGATAGCTTTCTGCATCAGAAGATATTACCAAACTCTGGTAGTAAGGAACCGATTGATTCTGCCCGCTTATTTTATCTATAAAAAGGTTAGGGATTACAGATGACTCTTTTATTTTTTGAGGAAGAAAATAATTAAACCCTTTAATGCCTCCCATAAAAATAAATCCTGATTCAGGATCACTATAAAATGCTCCATCGGAAAACTCATTATTCTGAAGACCTTCATTTTGAGAATAATTAGTAAACTTACTGGTATTGACGGCAAAATTTGATAACCCAAAATTTGTACTTATCCACAGATTTGATTCATTTACAGGTACAATCCCATGAATTGTATTATTTGGAAGGCCATCTTTTACTGTAAAATTCCTAAAAGAAGCTTCTCCATCTTTAAAGTTCTGAAGCAAATTGAGTCCAAAGCTGGTACCAACCCATAATCTGTTTCGGCTATCAGTAGCTAAACACAGAATATCATTACTTGACAAACTATTCAGATCATCTGCTTTATTCTTATAAGTAGTAAATACCTCCGTTTGTTTGTTGAACAGATTTAATCCGCCAAGACGCGTACCAATCCAAAGCTGGTCATCATTTCTTGGTACAATTGAAAAGATAATATTGCTGCTTAATGCAGTACTCCCACCAGCATTTGCAGTATATTTTTTAAAATCTGTAATTTTTAATTTTTCTCCTGAACGAATTATTTTGCAACAAATCATTCCATATCCATTTGTACCTAACCATATGAATCCTTTAGCATCCTGATAGATAGTATAAACCGATTTAAAATAATCATAGTTTTTACTTCCAATTATCTCCCGCCAGCTTATAAGTTTTGATTTTTCAAGATCATATACTGTAATACCTTCACCATCAGTACCTATAAAAATAAGATTTTCATTTCCTTTACTTAAAGCAAATACAGAATTATTAATAGAACTATTATTCTCATTAAAATTTTTATAGGCAATCGGCTTCTCCTGATCCAAATAAAAATCGGCACTACAGGTGAAAAGGCCATTACCTTTTGTGCCGATCCAGAAAGAGTTTTTTCCGGCTTTTAGAAATGCCCTAACTATCCCTGCATCCAGTTTGGGTATTTGTGCTTTTGAAACCAGGTTAAATGACTTTTTAAGCGGATACATTTTAAAAACACCGTCTCCGTCCGTTCCCGTCCATATTACATTTTCACTACCCTGAACTAAAGTCGTTATTTTTTGATTTTTTAGATATTTTGACCATGGTAACATAATATGCTTTCCAACAGCGTCAACAATAAAATAGCCGGATTTACCCGATAGAACCAGCCCCTCTTTAATACTGCCAATAATATTCTCAATATTTTTTTCGGGAAGATTTTTTTTGTTTTTGGAAGCAATTGATAGTATCGCCGCCTCTCCGTTAGTTGATACTGTAACTATATTTTTATTTGGTAAAACACCAAATGTTTGAATTCCATCAGACACTAGTTTTGACCCGGAAATAATTTTTTTGTTCTCAGAGTTTTTTACTGATAAACTATATAATTTGTTATCATCTAATAATACAAATAATTCACCTGATGTAGAAAATTCCAGCTTTTTGACCGTCTTATCAGCAAAGCCATTGCTTAGCATATGAAACTTCATTCCGTCAAAATATCCTATTCCCCACCCTTTAACAGCACAAAACACCTGTTTTGATTCATCCAGCGTCATATTAAACTGGGATTCAGATAATGGAGTAGTATTATTCCTGGAGAAATAGAAACGCTGGAATGTATCTGTTTTTTTATTGTAACGATTAATTCCGTGCATAGTAAGTATCCAAATGTAACCTGAATTATCTTCACTTATTTTAAGGACAACCTGATTGCTTAAAGAATTTTTATTATCCGGCTCAGGCCTGAAAATTTTAAAATTAGTACCGTCATATCTATTTAAGCCATCCCAGGTACCAATCCACAGCAAATTTTGGGAATCCTGAAAAATGCAGTTAATTGAGCTATTGGAAAGGCCTTTAGTATTATCTAACTGCTCTAAAGAATATTTAATACTATTCTCAACAGTATTTAAATGCGTTGAATCGGTTTTAGCATTATTTTCAGCCAAATTTAAAGGCAAACGCTCGTTGGCAGTATTGCATCCTATAAATACTGTAATTATTAAAATGAGATATAAAAATTTTGCTTTCAAAGTATTTTTATTCAAATAAGATGATATTAGTGCTTAGCTAATATATAAACAAAATATTTATTAAAATAACATTTTGAGAGTCCATAATTAATTAATTATTCAAAAATTAATTACGCTTTTATGGGAGTATATCATAAGAGTTAATTAAGTTCTTATACTGACATTTATCATATTTTGAGATAGTAAAGTCTAATAATTTTGAATTTATAAAAGATAAATGTTATGGAAAATTCAATTATACAAAAATACAATGTTCCAGGACCAAGATATACAAGCTATCCTACTGTCCCTTATTGGGATAATAGTGGTTTCAGTACAGAAAAATGGCAGGAGTCATTTATCAGGTCTTTTAAAGAAACTAACACTTCCGAAGGTATCAGCATTTATATACACCTGCCTTTTTGCGAAAGCATGTGTACTTTTTGCGGATGCAATAAAAGAATTACACGCCGTCATGAAGTAGAGACAACATATATTACAGCAGTTTTAAATGAATGGGCTTTGTATTGTGATATTTTACCTCAACGCCCTCTTATAAAAGAACTGCATTTGGGGGGAGGCACTCCTACTTTCTTTAGTCCTGAAAATTTAAAAATACTTATTACAGGTATTTTTGACAGAGGAGTAAAAGCACCGGGTTATGAGTTTAGTTTTGAAGGTCATCCAAATAATACTACCAGAGAACATTTACAAACACTTTATGATTTAGGATTCAGAAGAGTAAGTTTTGGAGTTCAGGATTATGATGAAACGGTACAAAGAGCTATAAATCGTTTACAATCTTTTCATAATGTAGCAAAAGTAACTTTTTGGGCTAAAGAAACAGGTTATACTTCTATTAGCCATGATCTTGTTTTTGGATTGCCGTTTCAGACTATTGAAAACATAGCCGATACAATAGAAAAAACAAAATCATTAAATCCTGACAGGCTTTCTTTTTATAGTTATGCCCATGTTCCGTGGATTAAAGGATTAGGACAGCGTGGGTTTGATGAGAGTAACCTGCCAAAAGACGATGAAAAAAGAAAATTATATGAAATAGGTAAACATCTATTATCTGAAAAAGGATTTTATGAAATAGGGATGGATCATTTTGCGCTTAAAACAGATAGTTTATTCTCTGCTTTTAATAATGGAAAGCTCCATCGTAATTTCATGGGATACAGCGCCTCTAAAACACAATTGATGATTGGTTTAGGTGTATCTTCTATAAGTGATAGCTGGTATAGTTTTGCGCAAAATGAAAAAACACTAGAGGATTATTATAAAAGAATTGAACAAAATGAACTACCGGTGTTTAGAGGACATTTACTAACTGATGAAGATCTCATAATCAGAAAACATATTTTAAACCTTATGTGTTGTTTTGAAACTTCATGGGAAAATGAAGATGAACAGTTTGCTGAGTTACCTGAAGTAATACTTAGTTTAAATGAAATGGCAAATGATAATTTGCTGGAATTTGGAAAAAACCGCATTACAGTTACCGAAAATGGTAAAGCATTTGTTCGTAATATATGTATGGCCTTTGATTTAAGACTAAAACGAAAAGCTCCTGAAACCCAATTATTTTCTATGACGATATAATTTTAATCATGTTACAAAACTAAAAGCCCTGACTATTAAATCAATCAGGGCTTTTACTATTTTTACAAATTACGATTATTTACAATGAGATTCTTTTTCTACATACAAGCTCATAGTACCCGGAGATACATAAGGAATACTTAAACCTAATCCGCGAACAATAAACAACATACCTATGAATACGGCTACAAAAGGTACTATTTTAGAAAAGCTATTACGAAATGAATCTTTAATAAGTCCTGATGTATATACTACAACACTCATTAGCGGAACTGTACCCAAGCCATATAAAATCATATAAAACACACCTGATGGTATGCTTTGCATAGCTATTGCTCCAAATAACGCTGCATATACAAGCCCACAAGGTAAAAATCCGTTAAAAAGCCCTGTTACAAAAATTGCTTTATAGCTACTTTTTTTAAACTGTCTGCCTAAACTAGTTTTAAGTTTACTTATAACCAGGTAAATAGGTTTAGAAAAATTATATCGTGCAAATAACCTTTCTGGAATCATTACAATCATTATCATAAGTAACCCTGCTATAATTGATAATTGCTGTTGCATACCTGCCAGATATAAGCCTCTTCCTAAAAAGCCAAATAGCAATCCCAATGTTCCATACGCTGTTATCCTTCCTGTATGATATAATAATAATTGAATTGTTTTTTTTGCAGGATTATATCTGTCAAGCGGAAGCATCATAGCAATAGGACCACACATTCCTATACAATGTAAGCTGGATAATAGCCCAAGTAATAATGCCGAATATAACATAATGTTTTACTTTATTAAAAATAACATAATACCCTATATTTCAAAATAATAAAATCATAAATTAAGCATTATTTTATTAGTATATCCTTTTCCATTATATTGCCAGTCTATAGTAATGTCCCATCGGCCGCCTGCCAAATCACTTTTAGGTATGAGCAGATATGACGCTGATAATGAAATTGGAGTTTCAAAATCAAGCTTCCGGTCAGACGGCCTGTATAAGGACACTTTCCCTTTTATATTTTTAAAATCAAATTCTTTAGGAAATACAATTTTTATTACATCAGCGTTAGAATTATCTATTTGAAGTTTATCTTTTAAATCTGCAGCATTCTGTTCTCTGTCAAGCAATGCTTCCAATCCTCGTTCCTGTTTATAATATTCTTCAACAACAAGCTCATTATCATATTTACTGTCACTCTGCACTTTAAAAACAAAGAATAATATAAAACTGATAAACATTAAAAATGCTATTACTATACCCGTACCCCAATTTATTTTCATTGCTATTCGTATTAATTAAAATTTCTTGGTGCTAAAAAATTTGTAGTTTCCGTTTCAATGCGTTTATTCCCGTCATATACACCAAGTGTTATTTTTGTTTTGTCACTTTTCAATAAAACAGGATCTATTTCAATAAACAGTGTTCCCTGCACAATACTTTCGCCTTTTATTTTAAAAACAGGTTTTCCTACCGGCTTTATATCTCCCTCAGGGTTTTCAAGTACAAAATGCACGCTGTTAAAATCTTTAGCTGTTTTATTTATTATCTTATAAGTAAATACATTACTTATTTTATTTCCTTTATGCTCATATAACTGCCCTGGTAGGCGCAATACTGTAGCTTCTACATCATTTCGTAAAAAGAGCATCCCAATAAAAATACCTGTAAGAATAAATAATACTGCAGCATAGCCTTTCATACGGGCTGTAAAAACAAATTTCTCTTTTTTGGTGATTTCATCCTCACTTGCATAACGAATAAGCCCTTCCGGTAAACCCACCTTATTCATTACAGTATTACATTCATCTATACATGCTGTACAATTAATACATTCTAA
Source organism: Flavobacterium sp. NRK1 (assembly GCF_024054175.1). Classification (GTDB taxonomy): domain Bacteria; phylum Bacteroidota; class Bacteroidia; order Flavobacteriales; family Flavobacteriaceae; genus Flavobacterium. The sequence goes on along the minus strand of NZ_JAMXLA010000001.1, from coordinate 3,057,285 downwards.
TTGGGTACCATTACGAATATCTATACCTGTAGGGCATACAGCTATACAAAGCTTACAATCAATACAATCACCTTTCCCTACCTCAGCTCTATCTTCATTTTTAATTAATTTACCTCTTCCGGCTTCTTTCTCTCCTCTTTCATGATCATAAGCAACTATAATGGATTTATTATCTAATAAAACCCCTTGTAATCTACCATACGGGCAGGCTATAATACACACCTGCTCTCTAAACCATATATAAATAAAATAAAATACACCTGTAAATATTAATAGTGCTATCAAAGTTCCCTCGTTGTTAACTGGGCCTTCTGTAACCATTTCCAGGAGTTTCTCACTACCTGTAAGATAGGCCAAAAAAACATTGGCAATACCAAATGAGATTATGAAGAAGAGAAACCATTTAAATGTTTTCTTTTTAATTTTTTCAGTATTCCATTCCTGCTTATCAAGCTTAATTTGTGCATTTCTATCTCCCTCTATCCAATATTCAATACGCCTGAAAACCATTTCCATAAAAATGGTCTGGGGGCAGATCCATCCACAAAATATACGCCCAAAAACCACTGTGAATAAGGCCACAAACACCACCCCAATTATCATAGAAATAACAAACAAATGGAAATCCTGAGGCCAGAAAGGAAAGCTGAATATACTAAACTTACGCTCTAATACATTGAACATAAGAAACTGATTTCCATTGATTTTTACAAATGGAGAAACTATTAAAAAAAGCAATAAAAAATAACTGACTTTTTGTCTGTATTTGTAAAATTTACCAGCTGGCTTTTTAGGATATATCCACTGTCTTTTGCCTTCCTGATTAATGGTAGCTATCCTGTCGCGAAATTCATCATCTTCATGTATATCAGTCATTGTTTTTTATTTAGCAGGTTCAGCCTGTTTTTCATCCTCTTGCACCCATACATCTCCCTGAGGTTCTTTAGGATCTTTCGGATTAGATCCTTTTAAAGACAACACATAACTTGCTACTAATTGTATTTCAGATGGTTTTAATGTGCCTTTCCATGCAACCATACCCTTACCATCACGTCCTCCTTCAGTTATGGTGTGAAATACATTTTTAATACCTCCACCTAAAAGCCAGTATTCATCTGTAAGGTTTGGTCCTATAGCACCGCCTCCATCCTGACGATGGCATGCAATACAGTTTGTGTCAAATATCTTTTTACCTGACTCTATATCAGCAGGTTCCGTTAATTGAACTACTGTATTGGCATCAATAAGATCTTTTGCTGTTTTTTTGTATTCTTCAACAGCAAGTTTTGCCTCGGCCATTTCGGTTTCAAATTCAGCCTTTTGGTCTTTACCCTCCAGTATATGAAAGCGAACCAAATATATGAGTGCAAAAACAATACAACCATAAAAAAGGTTTACCCACCATGGCGGCAAAACATTATCTAACTCCTTTATACCATCATAATCATGATTCAGTAAAATTTCATTCTCCTCCTCTATTGGTCTGATTTTTATAAAAAAGCCTTTAAGTTTTTTAAACCATTTAGTGTCTTTAAATTCTATAGCATCAATTTCGGCTAATTTTCGTTTTTGCTCTTCAGTAAGCAAGCTATAAGTAACCTTATCTATTGCATAAACAACAATTTCTATGGCTATTTGTATAAAAAGGAATACTGCAAGAAAAAGTGAAACTAATGGATATTTTAAAAAGGCCGGTCTGTCACCAGAGTCTATAAAAAACTCAAGAGCCATAAATACCAAAGCAAAAATTAATGGTACCCTTATATATACAGGAATAAATTTTTTCATAATCCTAAATTTTATCTATTCAGTTAGTTTCAGTTTCTTGTTTATCATCGAGCGGAATTCTGCTCATTTCATCTATTTTTTCTTTTTTATAGGTATAAGTCCATACATACAGAGCCACAAAAAACAGAAAAAATATAAGTAAGGACAGGATAGGATAAATCTCAATTCCTGAGATAGTTTCCAAATTATGTTTTATAAACTTTAGCATAACTATTATTTTTTATCCGTTGTATTTTTAATTTTAATATCTGTACCTAAGCGTTGCAGGTAAGCTATCAATGCTACTATTTCACGGTCTTTCATTGCTATAAATTCTTCATTTCTTGCAATAGCTGCTTTTTTGCTTTCCTCATAGCTTTTTACAAAATCAGGATCGGCATATAAGTTCTTTTCAATCTCTGCTGTTTGTTGCGCTATAGCTGTAGGTGCATTGGCAATATCCTGTAAAGAATATGGTACACCCAGTTTAACCATTACTTCCATTTTCTTCTGAATCTGGCTATAGTCTGCCTTTTTATTATCAAAAAGCCATTTATAAGCAGGCATAATAGAACCCTCAGACACACTTTGCGGATCCCACATGTGATTAAAATGCCAGTTGTCGCTATATTTACCACCTACCCTGAACAAATCCGGTCCAGTACGTTTAGATCCCCAAAGGAAAGGATGGTCATAAACATATTCCCCCGATTTTGAATATTCTCCATAACGCTCGACTTCACTCCTAAAAGGCCTTATCATTTGTGAGTGACAGCTAACACAGCCTTCACGTATATAAAGATCCCTTCCTTCAAGTTCTAAAGGAGTATATGGCTTAACTGTGGATATAGTTGGAATGTTTGATTTTACCATTATAGTAGGCACAATCTGAATTATACCTCCTATTAAAACAGCAACAGTAGCTAAAATGGTAAGTTGTATTGGTCTGCGTTCAAGCCATGGGTGGAATTTTTCCCCTTTAACTCTTTTTGTAGTTATTTTTTGTAAAGCCGGAGCTTTTGCCAATTCATCTTCAATGCTTTGTCCCTGACGAATAGTCATTATAATATTATATACAAGTACTAATAGACCTATTACAAACAAAGTACCGCCAATAGCTCTCATCCAGTACATTGGCATTATTTGTTTTACGGTTTCTAAAAAGTTACCATATTTAAGAGTACCGTCCGGGTTAAATTGTTTCCACATAGAAGCCTGTGTGAATCCGGCAACGTACATTGGTAAAGTATAAAGTATAATACCTAACGTACCTATCCAGAAATGGAAGTTAGCCAGTTTTACAGAGAATAATTTGGTTTTTGCCATTCTTGGTACAAGCCAGTAAATCATACCAAAAGTTAAAAATCCGTTCCATGCAAGAGCCCCCACGTGTACGTGAGCAATAATCCAGTCGGTAAAGTGGGCTATAGCATTTACATTTTTAAGAGATAGCATAGGCCCCTCAAATGTTGCCATACCATAACCTGTAATAGCAACTACAAAAAATTTAAGTACTGGCTCTGTTCTTACTTTATCCCAGGCACCACGTAGTGTAAGCAAACCGTTTATCATACCTCCCCAGGAAGGTGCTATAAGCATTATAGAAAATACAACCCCTAAATTTTGTGCCCAATCCGGTAATGCAGAATATAATAAATGGTGTGGTCCTGCCCATATATAAATAAATATTAATGACCAAAAGTGAATTATAGACAGCCTGTAAGAATATACAGGGCGGTTTGCTGCTTTAGGTACAAAATAATACATTAACCCAAGAAAAGGTGTAGTAAGAAAGAAGGCTACTGCATTATGCCCATACCACCATTGCACAAGGGCATCCTGAACTCCGGCATATACAGAATAACTTTTTAGCGCACTAACAGGTAGCGCAAGGCTGTTAAAAATATGCAGTATAGCTACAGTAACAAATGTGGCAATATAAAACCAGATAGCTACATATAAGTGACGCTCTCTCCTTCTTAAAATAGTACCTATCATGTTAATACCAAAAACTACCCATATAACCGCAATGGCAATATCTATAGGCCATTCCAGTTCGGCATATTCTTTTGACGAAGTATAACCCAAAGGCAGCGATATTGCTGCTGCAACTATAATAAGCTGCCAACCCCAAAAATTAATATTGCTTAGCAAATTACTATACATCCTTGTTTTTAGCAATCGCTGCATAGAATAATATACACCTGCAAAAGTTGCATTACCTACAAAGGCAAAAATTACAGCATTGGTATGTAAGGGCCTTAACCTGCCATAACTTAGCCATGAAATTCCGTCGGTTAATCCCGGAAACATATACATTGATGCAATAAGTAAACCTACAAGCATACCCACTACACCAAAAATAATAGTAGCATACAGGAATTTTTTAACGATTTTATTATCGTAATAAAATTGTTGCATTTCCATAATTAATTGTTGTTAGTTTTGTTTTCGTTTTTTTTAGTTTCATCGTCAAAAAGAATTCTGACGGAAGGTGTATAATCATCGTCAAATTGTCCGTTTTTAACCGCCCTTAGAAAGGCATATAAAAACAGTACTGCGACTATAATACTGATACTGATTAATAAATATATTACGCTCATACTTCTAAAATTTATGTTAACAAATCTACGTTTGGTAGTACTTATAAAACATGATATTTATCATGGATAGCCTTTATTTTTAAGGTTTTTTAGCATAAAAATTACTCATGAGAGTTACAAAACTCACTATGGTAATTGTACTTAAAGGCATAATAACAGCAGCAGTTAAAGGCATTAACTTTCCTGTTATGGCAAATGAAAGCCCTACAGTATTGTACAGCAATGACAGCACAAAACTCATTTTAATAGTTTTGATAGTGTTTTTAGATAACCTAAGGAACCAGTTTATCTTTTCAAATTGAACAGCATCTAATATCCCATCGCATGCAGGAGAGAATACATTTACATTTTCAGATATAGAAATACCAACATTACTCTGCGCCAGTGCGCCGGCATCATTAAGTCCATCGCCTATCATCATTACATTTTTTCCTTGCTTTTGCAGATTTTCTATAAAAATCAGTTTTTGCTCAGGGGTCTGGTTAAAATAAAATTCAGTAGCGGCAGGAAGTAAATTTGATAAAGTATCACACTCCCCTTCATTATCACCCGAAAGTATTTTGAGATCATATTTTTGCGATAGATCATGAAATAGTTTACCTACTCCTTCTCTATACTGATTTTTAAAAATATACTTTCCTTTATAACTGTTATTAATTGCAACATGCACTTCTGTCTGTAATGAATCGTCATTACTATTATTCACAAATGTGGCCGATCCCATCCTGATGAAAGAGCCATCAACACAGGCTTGAATACCTTTTCCTGTTATTTCTTCGTAATCAGATATCTGTAAAGGTTTTACTGAAGGCAAATAATCATATAAACGCCTGCTTAAAGGGTGGTTTGAACCTCTCAATAAAGTCTTTATTAAAACTTCTTCAGTTTGTTTTATTGGCAAACCTTCATAAGTAATTGTTGTTTTTTTATTGGTAGTTATAGTTCCTGTTTTATCAAAAACTATAGTATCAACCTTAGCCATCTGCTCTATTACTGCAGCATTCTTTAAATACAGTTTACATTTACCCATAATCCGTAATACATTCCCTAGTGTAAAAGGCGCACTTAAGGCTAAAGCACACGGACAGGCAACTATTAGTACAGCAGTAAATACATTAAAAGCTGTTTTAGTATCAATAAAAACCCATATCGATAAAGAGATGATCGAAATAACCAACAGTATAGGTGTAAAATACCTGCTTATGGTATCGGTAAGTGTTTTATAGGTACGTGAATCTTTTTTAGTGAAAATATCATTACTCCATAATTGCGTAAGGTAACTCTGCGAAACAGAACTTAACACATCCATTTCTATAACACCTCCAAGCTGCTTACCTCCTGCAAAAAGTTTATCCCCCGATTTTTTAGGTATTGCTTCCGCTTCACCCGTTACAAAACTATAATCTACATATGCTTCATCAGAAATAAGTATCCCGTCAACAGATATAAGTTCCTGGTTTCTGACAATTAATCTATCTCCCGCCACTATATCATAAACAGGTACAGAAGTTTCATCGCCATTTTTAGCAATTTTAGTGACCGCAATAGGAAAATAGGATTTAAAGTCTCTTTCAAAAGACAAAAAATTATACGTTTTCTGCTGAAAGAGCTTACCCAAAAGCATAAAGAATACTAATCCGGTAAGACTGTCAAAAAATCCCTGACCAAAACCAAAAACGATATCTACCGTACTCCGAATAAACATTATTACCAGACCAAGAGCAATAGGTATATCAATATTTAAAATACCTGCCCTAATACTTTTAAATGCAGATATATAATATCCGCTTGCAGAATAAAAGAAAGAAGGCAGTGAAAGGGCAAAAATCAGCCATCGAAAAAAATCACGATAATTATCAAGCCAATATTCTTCTACTTCAAAATATTCCGGAAAAGAAAGCAACATTACATTACCAAAGCAAAAAAAAGCAACACCAAGCTTATAAATAAGTGAGTGATCCGTTTTTTTCCTTTGTTTATTATAATTATCCAGACTTATGTAAGGCTCATAACCAATAGAATTAAGTAAATAAACTATTTGTTTGAGCGATGTTTCTGCAGGGCTAAAAATAATACGTACCTTCTTTTCATGAAAATTAACCTGAGAACTGCTTATTCCTTTAGATAAACGATTTAAATTCTCTAAAATCCATATACAGGAACTGCAATGTATGTGAGGTATATATAATGTAACAATATAAGTACACTCTTCTTTAAATTCTAAAAGACGGTCTGTTATAACCTCATTATCCAGAAAGTCATATTTACCTTTAATATCTTGTGGAGTTGCACCCGGAGAGTTTTCAAAATTATAATAGTCTGTAAGTCCGTTCAGACTAAAAATTTCATATACCATTTTACAGCCGTTGCAGCAAAATGATTTATCATCAAAAACTATTTCTCCCTTTTTTACAATTTGCAACCCACAATGAAAACAATTTTGTGCGTTCATATCTGCTCAATTTTACCTGAAACAAAATTGATGAGATTACCTGCAATAAAATATGATATTTATCATACAACTTATGTAAATTTGCCTAAACAATCAGGTATGATTATGAGTAAATGTGAACAATGTATCGTTAGGGAATTCAGCTCTTTAAAAGCACTGAACAAAGATGAATTACTCAAAATTGCCAATTGTAAATCATCATACAGCATAAAAAAAGGGGAACCTATTTTTACAGAGGGTGAAAATGTAAATGGTATTTTTTGCATTAAAGACGGTGTATGCAAGCTAACAAAGTTAAGTGCTAATGGCAACGACCAGATTGTGAAACTTATTACCAAAGGTGAATTGCTTGGACAACGGTCTATGATAAGTGAAGAACCTGTAAATCTTAGTGCAATTGCACTTGAAGATATGGAGGTATGCTTTATACCTAAATCAGAGATAATGGGACTTTTTAACCAAAATAACCAGTTTTCAATGAATGTTATGAAAACTATTTGCGGTGACCTTAAAGAAGCCGATGAGCATTTGGTAACTATGGCTCAAAAATCCGTAAAACAACGTTTAGCAGAAACGTTGATATATCTTTATGATACCTTTGGTTTTGAAGATGATAAAAGCTTAAAAATTAAACTTTCACGTGAAGAACTGGCAGGAATAGTTGGCACCGCAACTGAAAGCTGCATACGACTATTGTCTGATTTTAATAAAACAGGAGTAATAAAACTGTCCGGCAAAAAAATAATTATACCGGACAGAAATAAATTATCTAAACTTGTAGGCTAGTTACAATTTCTGCCTCAGGGATCATGATTTCTTTTATCCTCTTTTTATAATGTTTTAATTCTTCAACATTATTTGTGTCATTTACAGACATAAAAACGCTTTCATAATATTCTGTTCCTTCTAGCAGATTATTTTTAAAAACACTCCACTTTTTAATTTGTTGTATAGAATATAAGCTGCTACTCTTTTTAATATCTTCGATCAGGTAATCTATATAGAGTTGCAATTCTTTAATAAACATATTCGGGCGGTACCCTTTTGCCAAAACAGAGTGATATCCATAAATATGACGAACCATATCTTTAAGCGAAACTTCTTTATCAAAATAAGCCATATTTGGTCCGGGACAAATAACCACTCCCTGTTCTTCTCCTTTAATTTTAATATTGTTTTCAATATATGCCGGATTAGCCAGCCCTACACATAAACAAGATTTTACTGTAATAATATCTTTTCTGTTTTTGTATTCATCTTCGGTTATAGTATCTTTTAAATTTTCCAGCTCACTAAGCTTTATGCGCTGATATTTGTGCGAAGCTGTGCAAATACCGGTTTCATCATATTCTTTGCTTAATGCCAGTAATTTTTTAGGACATGAGCTACCCGGTTTATTATTTATAATACGTTCAGTTTTAAAATACTCATTTGTAGCACCTTTTACTGTATTAAAAGGTACTCCTAAGGGTGATATCTCACTTCTGTAAAATGCTGAAGAGTCTGAACCAGCCAATAATTTTCTGGTGGCAGTGTCTGTTGAAGTAGCTTCGGGCACTAGCAGAAACGGAGACCCCCAGCCTACCGAATCAATAGTATAATGTTTTAGTAAAAAATCATGTTCACTCGCTGTACCTATACCTCCCTGAACTGTTATTTTTAAGTCCATCGGAATTTTTGGGACTACTTTATTTTTCTGTAAGAGAGCCTTAATTAATAATTCATGTGAAATATTTATAAGCTCATTCTTTCTTTGTTTAAACTCCTGCAAAATTGGCCCTAACAATAGACCTTCAGTAGCAAATGCATGGCCTCCGCAGTTCAAACCCGATTCAATCCTGTATTCAGATACCCAAATGCCTTTTTTAGCCAGAAAATTTCCCTGAATGAGTGCCGACCTAAAATCACTGACTTTAAGTATAATCTTCTTCTTAATACTTCCATTTGCATCAGGAAAAAAGTCATCAAAATCTGCTATATAATTATATAATGAAGGATTCATACCTGCCGAAAGCACTAAGGAAGAACAAAGCTTACTATTAGCATAACCTCTAAGAGAAGCATGGGCATCATTATAAATTGTGGATAAAGCTTCGTTTTTATTATAATTAGCTTTGTCCACTTTAGTCATTATATTAACATCTATATTGCCAGGAGTAAAATATTGAGATAAAAAATTACGAATCTCATTCGCCTTATTAAACTGACTGGAAACATAAAATTGTAATCCTTTCTTTATAGCTGACATAGGCGGAAGCATAGCTATAAAATCATTAAGAATGTGCTTGTTTTCCGAAAGTTCAGTGCAAAATTCTGTATATTTCTTTTTAACTATTTTGTCTACTGTATTTAAATAAGATGTTATTCGTTCTGCTCTGTAATCATTTATTTTCGTAGTTATATGCCTGTATGGAATATCAAACTTTTCACTATAAAAAGCATTCATTTTTTCCATCAATTCATCGTCAATAATTGAAATAACAGAATCTATCCCAAAATGAGCCAATTTTATAGGGCTATCAATAGTATAGGCAAGTCCCATAACCGGGATATGGAAATTGTGTAATTTACGGTTTATCATATTTCCTGATTAAAATTAATCAGCAAATATTAAATTCTGAAGCCGGTAAAAACCTGATAAATATCATGTATTAAAAATTTACTTATTATAAGTTAAAAAACAATTTAACGATATATCGTAAATTTAAAAATAAGTAAAACACTTAAATATCTATAAATAAAATATTTATGTGTTTGGCAAAGTAATAGATAACTGTATTACAAGAATATTTTTCAAATAAGAAATTTTTGGAAACAGGTATTATAGTCATTATTAACAACTAAATAAAAAATATGGAATCTCTTGTTGGAATTAAAAAAAATCATTTAGTCGATGTAACTGAAACATTAAGTAAGGTTTTAGCCGATGAGTTTGTATTATATACAAAAACCCGCAATGCACACTGGAATGTTGAAGGGCCTGATTTTTATAACAAGCATTTATTTTTTGAACAACAATATACCGAGCTTGAAGAAATAGTTGATAGTGTCGCTGAAAGAATAAGGATATTAGGTCATCATACTCCTGGCACTTTAAAAGAGTTTCTTCAGTTAACTCATTTAAGCGAAGTATCAAGAGAGAAGAATGATAGTACAGGTTTTATTAAAGAACTGCTATCTGACCATGAAAGTATTATTATTTATCTGAGAGAAAACATTCAAAGGTTTGCAAATGAACTAAAAGATTATGGCACCAGCGATTATATTACCGGACTTATGGAAACTCACGAAAAAATGGCCTGGATGCTGCGCTCACACTTAAAATAAAGATATATGGAACAGAAAAATATTAATACTGTTACATTAATGCTTGCTGCTGTAGCCGGCTATTGTGATATCGTAACTTTTATAGCCGGTGATAATATCTTTTCTGCACACGTAACGGGAAACTTTATAGTATTTGCTTACCAAATGGCTACAGGTGGAGATATTGATGCATGGATAAAATTAATTACCTTTCCCATATTTATTATAGCTGTAATTACCGGAGGACTTATGTCTGGCAAAGTAAAAAGTAATAAACTACTGTTTGTAGAATGTTTATTGCTTATTGCAGCGGGTTTTATTGCGTTATTTTATAATCAGGAAAATGAACAAAAGCTGGTAATGTATATTATAATTTTACTTATTGTTTTTGCATTAGGATTACAAAATGCATTTGGTAAACTATTTAGCAAAGCTACATATGGACCAACTACAATGATGACTGGCAATGTTACGCAGGCATCTCTGGATTTAGGTGCATTGCTTTTTAAAGGCTTTAAAAGTACCGAGAATGTTATAAGCTTTAAAAAACAGCTTATAACAATATCAGGGTTTTTATTAGGCTGTTTAACCGGTGCTTTTGCAGGAAAATATTTTGGTTTAGCTGCTATTTTATTAGCAGGAGGATCTATGCTTGTGTGTTATATTATATCAAAGAATCATGCTGTACAAAATCAGTAATTTTATGAAACTTAAATTAATAATCTTTTTTACTTTATTTCTTACTTTAAGTGTTTTAAGCCAGTCAATGGATAAAGAGCACTTTAATAAAGTCATGAAAGGTATAGTTTATAAAAAAAATGATGTAGAAAAAGCGGATCTTTATTTGAAAGCAGCAAGGTATTGTCTTGAAAAAGAAGGAGAATTTAAAACCGATCTGGACAGTGCTTCATTACTTAATAATCAATCAATACAAATAAGCAGGAAATTTGATTTAAAGGAAAATATAGCACAAAGTATGCTGCTTGATGGCGAAATTGCAAAGGAAAGAGGGCACAAGGATTTGGCAGTTAAATTAAAAAACAAAGCTTTAGAATATGCTATTAAAAATGACCTTAAAAAAGAACAGGCAGCTGTTTATATTTCTTTAGGATATAATATGCCAGAGAATGAAACTTCTAAAAAAGAAGAATATTATAAAAAGGCAATACAGTTATACAGAGAAACAGGTGCATTTTATGATGAAGCGGAAACATTTGTTGAACTGTCAATCATTCATAATTCTATTGATGATCCTGCTACATCTATAAAATTTGCAAAACAGGCTATTAAAATAAAAAAGCGTATTAAAAGACATGATGTTTTTAAAGAATACACCATGCTATCGCTGAATTTCAGAGTTCAGGGTAATTATAAAAATGCTTTGTCTTATGCATTGGCAGCAGAAAAAATAACCGAAAATTTAAATGGTAATGAAAAGTGGCTTAACCTCATATATGACCTTTTAGGAACTATATATTCGGAGTTAAAAATTTACGATAAATCAGTAGAATATTATAAAAAAGCAATAGTAATAGCTAAAAAGTGTAACGATGCAGAGGCTGTAAATGCTATAACCCTTAATACAGCACGTGGGCTTTATAGCAGAGGTAAGAATGCTGAAGCACTGGAGGTTTTAAATAGTTCTTATAAATACTATTCAGATAAAAACTGCAATGCCGAATATCCATCACTTTATATATTAGTTTACTGCAGCTTAAAAAAATATAATAAAGCCAAGCCGTACTACGATCAGTTAGTAAAGTGTAGTAATGATGTAAATAATCTTAAATATAAAGATCATATTGAACAGGAAAAAATGTATTATGCAATGATACATTTTTTATTAAAAACAGGTCAGGCAGATAAAACTTATGTATATATAAATAAATTAAAGGAACTCGCAAAATTAAATAATGATCTTTATAACCTTTCCCAGCTGGAAAGGACATACTATAAATCAGATTCTGCTACCGGCAATTATCAGGGAGCTTTTAATCATTTAAAAATGTATAAGCAATTAAATGATTCTCTTTTTAACCTTGAAAGAACAAAACAATTATCTGATCTTCAGGTTAAATATGAAACCGATAAAAAGGACAAAAATATAAAGCTATTAAAGCAGAAAGGAATATTACAGGAAACAAGACTGCATAACGAACTTGTTATAAGATATGTGTTTATTGCAGGCCTTATAATTTTATTTATTCTATCTATTTTGCTTTACAGCAGATACTGTATGAAACGTAAAAGCAATACTATATTAGAGCAAAAACGTGCCGAGATAAATAGGCAGAATAAAAAATTAAGACAGCTTGTTGATGAAAAAGAATGGCTTTTAAAAGAAATACACCATAGAGTAAAAAACAACCTGCAGATAGTAATAAGTTTATTGAATACGCAATCTGCGTATCTTGAAAATGAAGATGCATTACTGGCTATACAAAACAGTCAGCATCGCATGCACGCCATGTCTCTTATTCATCAGAAACTGTATCAAACTGAAAATCTTTCGAGTATAGATATGTCATGGTACATTCAGGAATTAGTGAACTACTTAAAGGATAGTTTTGGTACTGATAATAAGATTAAATTTACTTTTGAAACAGAACCTATTGAACTGGATGTTGCTCAGGCTGTTCCTTTAGGGCTTATTTTAAACGAAGCTATAAGTAATGCAATTAAATATGCGTTTCCTGAAAATAAAGGATTAATCAGTATAGTATTAAAAGAGAAATCTAATTGCAAATATACTTTACAGATTGCTGATAACGGAATTGGTTTACAGCCTGATTTTGATAGTGCCGAACGAGATTCTTTAGGAATGAATCTGATGATTGGCCTGGCAGAGCAACTGGATGGAAGCTTTAACATAGCTTCAGATAACGGAGTGATAATAACTGTTAACTTTATAAAAAGAGAGGCTGAAATTTAAGCCTGATGAAAATGGATACAAAAGAAAAAATATTGATTGTTGAGGATGAATTCATAGTTGCTAACGATTTGAAAATGATTCTCAAAAAAGCAGGCTATAATGTAATAGGCATTGCTTCGTCTGTTGCGCAGGCGAGAGATATTATTAGTACTAAAAAACCAGATTGGGTACTGCTTGATATTATAGTAAAAGGCGACGAAACAGGTATAGACCTGGCTTGGGAATTAATGGAAATGCAAATTCCATATTTATTTATTTCTGCCAATACAAACCAAACTACATTAGAGGATGTAAAAAAAACACAGCCTTATGGGTTTATGGTTAAGCCTTTTAGGGAAAAAGATTTACTTGTAATGCTTGACATTGCCCGTTACCGTTATAATTTAGTTCATCATTTACCTTTAGAATATGAAACCGCAAAGAACACCATACAATTTGATGGAATAATAGGCAATAGTACAGCTTTAAATGATGTACTTAAAAAGGTTAGTGTTGTTGCACCTACAGATACCTCTGTTTTAATATTAGGAGAAAGTGGTACAGGCAAAGAAAAAATAGCACATGCTATTCATGAAAATTCAGATCGTAAAAATAAACCTATTGTAATAGTTAACTGTGCAGCATTGCCCATTTCGCTTATAGAATCAGAATTATTTGGACATGAAAAAGGTGCCTTTACAGGGGCTAACACGCGCCGCATAGGTAAATTTGAGCAGGCAGATGGCGGTACTGTTTTTCTGGATGAAATTGGAGAACTTCCTTTAGATGCCCAGGTTAAATTACTGCGCGTTTTACAGGAAAAAGAAATTGAAAGAATTGGTGGTGACAAAACAATAAAAGTAAACGTGCGTATTGTTACTGCAACAAATAGAAACCTGGAATATGAAGTAGCTGAGGGAAGATTCCGACTTGATCTGTATTACAGATTAAATGTATTCCCTATTGAACTTCCGCCTCTTCGTGAGCGTAAAGAAGATATTAAACAACTAGCCGAATATTTTCTTAAAAAGTTCAATGCTAAAACAAGAAAAAATCTTGTTGGATTTAGTAACAATGCATTGCAGCAACTTGAAAATTATAACTGGCCCGGAAATATACGTGAATTAGAACACCTTATTGAAAGAAGCATCTTAATAGCAACAGGTACTGAAATATCTAATATAGAACTTCCTGTAAGTATCTCCCCTGCCCCTGTTTCAGTTGCTGCTAATGGAAATTTAAGATCGCTGGAAGATATGGAGCGTGAATATATACTACAGGCACTTGAATCTTGTAACGGTAAAGTTTTTGGTCCGGGTGGTGCCGCAGAAATACTTAAAATACCCGCGACATCATTATATTCAAAAATGAAAAAATATGGTATTAAACAAACACATTCTTAACTTAATATAATAATATTATGCAGGAAATTAAACTAGAACTTGACGCAAAAAAGCATGGTGCTTTTAATTTATATGAAGACGGAAATAAAACAGGGACAATGGTAATAAGTATTACTGACACTGTCCTTACCGTGTATCATACTGAAATAGATCCATCTGGTGAAGGAAAAGATTATGCAAAATTACTTTTAGAAGATATGGTTAAATACAGCAGGGATAATAATCTTATGGTTAAACCATTATGCCCTTATGTACATGCGCAATTTAAAAGACATCCTGAATTATACACAGATATCTGGCTTAAAAATAGCGGAGAATAATATTGTTTATCTAGAATTTGTAAAATTGCTTATTATCTAAAAATGGGAATAAATTCGCAACACGATAGTATTTTACAACGTATTCAGGAAAGAGAACAGGAACTAAAAATTCTTTTCTCATTATCTCAGTATTTTGCATCTGCCACAGATATAAAAAAACTGGATGATGCAATTCAGAACCATTTAAAGCCACATGTTTTGTTTGATAGCTTTATACTATGTTCAGGCAATGAGAAAACAAAACAATATAGCTTATTTTACCATGATAGTAATAAAGAATATGAGCAATATAAAAACGAAGTCTATGATATAAAAGACGGTTTTTACAACACCTGCCAGAATTCTGCCGAACCAATAACAATTTCTGCTTCTGATTTTAAAAAAAATAATACAACGCCAGCTTTTTTAAAAAACACAACCGAAAACGGAATAAGAGAAGTTATATGCATACCTGCAAATACTACTGAAAGCAGTTCAATTATTATTATAGGTGTAAAGAAGCCCGGTACTTTAAGCAGAAGTGCAATGCGCTTACTGAAAGGACTATCTGTGCAAATAGGTATAACTATAGATAATATAAATTTTAAAGAACAATTATATTTACAACCCGCTGATTTAAGTGCAAAGGTTTCATATGATACTATCTCTCATCAAACCGTAACCTCATCTTTAGATGCTATAATTGGAAATAGTAAGGAAATTAAAATTGTAAAGGAAAAAATTATAACCGTAGCGAACTCAGATTCAGGAGTTTTATTGTTGGGTGAAAGCGGTACGGGTAAAGAACTGATCGCAAAGGCCATACATGACAATTCAGCCTACAGCAACAAAGAAATGATTAAAGTAAATTGTGCTGCAATTCCTAAAAATTTAATTGAAAGTGAACTTTTTGGACATGAAAAAGGTGCTTTTACAGGTGCAGTACAACAAAAGACAGGTAAGTTTGAAAGAGCCAATAATAGTACACTTTTTTTAGATGAAATTGGTGAATTATCTCCTGAATTACAGGTAAAATTACTTCGCGTACTACAGGAAAAAGAAATTGAACGTATTGGAGGAAATGTTACTATACCTGTTAAGGTAAGGATAATTGCTGCCACCAACCGTGATTTACAGCAGGAGGTTGCCAATGGTAACTTTAGAGCCGATTTATATTACAGGCTAAATGTTTTTCCTATAAATATCCCTCCATTAAGGGAACGTATCAGTGACCTGAAAGAATTAGCAGCGTTTTTTCTACAAAAATATTCAGGGAAAAATAAAATAAAACAAATTGCCGCTAAAACATTAAATGCCATGAAAATATATACATGGCCAGGTAATATTCGGGAATTAGAGCATACTATAGAAAGAGCTGTTCTGTTATCACAGGATAATGTAATTAAAGAAATTCAGCTTAGTACAATTATACAGGACAAAACACAAAAGCAACAAGAACTTTTTACTATTAAGCCTTTCACTGAATTTGAAAAAGAATATATTATCTGGGTATTATCTAAGTGCAGCGGAAGAATTTCAGGGCCAAATGGTGCTGCTGCACTTTTGGGTATGCCTCCTACTACTCTGCAATCAAGAATGATACGGTTAGGAATAAAAAAGACACATTATCTCTCCCAATAATTTTTTAGATCTATACTATTGTATTGCTGTAATTACGAAATATCGTAAATTAAAATTCACAACGAACCAAATAAATAACTAATAATCAGTATTTTAAATCCAAGGCATATTCTTCGCTTCATGTTTAAGTAATAATATTAATTTAAAACCTTAAAACATGAAAACAGAATTTATCAAGAAAACCCTTTTATCTCTAAATAGGGTAATTTCAAAAAAAGCCGAGCACCTTTCAGTCTTAAAACTTACTTTAAATTTATTAATTGCAGGAATGTTCATTATTGTTACTTCTTGTAGTAAAACCACAGAAAATAAAGAAAATGTTGTTGCTGAAAGTATTGCACAAAAAATCGGAGCCAGGGCAGAATATATTGAAGTTGAGCCAAATGTAAGGCTACATGTTACTGATATGGGTGAAGGAAAACCCGTAGTTTTAATACACGGATACCCAGTTAGTGATGCCTGCTGGGAATACCAATACAATGCTCTTTTAAAAGAAGGTTACAGGGTTATTGGTATTACACTTAGAGGTTTTGGACAATCTGACAAACCTTATGGTAAGTATAACTATGATCAGTTTGCTGATGATATTAAAGTTGTATTAGATAAGCTGGATATTAAAGATGCAGTAATAGGCGGACATTCTATGGGAGGTGCTATTGTGTTACATTATGTTGCCAAATATAACAGTGAACATGTAAGCAAAATGGCTCTCTTTTCGGCAGCAGCACCATGCCATACTAAAAAGCCTGATTACCCTTATCCATTCTTTACCAAAGAAGATATTACACAATGGGTAGAATTAAATAATAATGACAGACCTGCACTATTAGCAGCTATAGGTGAGCGTTTCACACTATCTCCAACTTCATTGTCCCCGGGAATAGCGGCTTGGCTTGGCGGAATAGAAATGCAATCATCTCCTTATGCTATGGAACAGGCGCTTATTGCATTAAGAGATGAGGATTTAAGAGGTGATCTTCCAAAAATTAAAATACCTACCCTGATCCTTCATGCTATACAAGATAAGATAGTAGCTTATGCTCTTGCAGAACAAATGAATAAAGGCATTGCAGGCTCTAAATTGGTTCCTTTTGAAAAAAGCGGTCATGCTTCTTTTGTGGAAGAAAAAGATAAATTCAACGAAGAATTAATAAAATTCATAAAAGAATAATGAATACGCAACAACCTGCTTTTGACACTGTGACCGAAGCGCTTTCATGGCTTACTGAAAAAGGATTTACCTATAATTTTAATCTTGACGAGAATTGCATCCGCTTTAATAACAATCAGCAATCAATGTCGCCTGAAGAATTTACTATTGAGTATGTTTTTCGTTTTGAAGGTGAAACAGATCCCGGAGATGAAGATATTGTATATGGTATAACTTCAGATGTTCACAACATTAAAGGTGTACTCACTAGTGCTTTTGGCCCATACGCAGATTCGCTTTCTTCCGAAATGATAAAAAAGCTTTCCGTGCATTAAAAACTTAGCTGAAAACAATCATCTAAAATTTATACCATGAAAAAATTATCCTCTATACAAATTCTAATTATGGCAATAACTGCCGGAGTTTGCGTAGCTAATATATACTATTGCCAGCCTATTCTTAATGAGATAGCCAGATCTCTTAATCTAAATGGAGATGATGTAGGTATAATAGCTCCTTTATCTCAGGCAGGATATGGTTTAGGACTACTTTTTATTACTCCGTTGGGTGATAAAATTGACAGAAAGCGGCTTATACTTTATTTGCAATTATTACTTATTGCTGCGTTAATAGGCATGTCATTTTCCACAAGTTTACTTAGCCTTTATGCAGCCAGTCTGGCAATAGGTCTGTTTGCTGTTACGGCTCAGGTTATATTGCCAATGGCAGCAAGTTTAGTAACAGAAAACCGTGGAAAAGTAGTAGGTATAATTTTTACAGGAATATTAATTGGTATATTAACTGCAAGGGTCTTTAGCGGTTTTATAACCGAATGGATTGGCTGGAAATATGTATATTTAATATCGGCTGCTATAGTTGGTGTAACAGCTATATTAATGCAAACAGATTTTCCATCGGTAGAAGACAGGTTTGAGGGTAGTTATTTAAAACTGCTATCATCTGTTATACATCAGCTTAAGCGTTTCCGTACATTAAGACTTTCAGCATTATTAGGTGCGCTGGTTTTTGGAGCATTGAGTTCTTTTTGGGTAACACTTACATTTTACCTTAGTGGAGCCCCGTTTAATTATAAACCGGATATTATTGGCTTGTATGGCTTGCTTGCAGCAGGCGGCGCGTTAATGGCTCCGTTAATCGGGAAAATTTCTGATAAAGGCGAAAGTCCCAAAAAAGTTTTATTGCTTGCATTAACTCTTATTGTAGTTAGTATAATACTACTGTACTTATTCCCTGCTTCCAATATAGCTCTAATACTTACTGTGCTTTTAATTGATGTTGGGGTTCAGGCAGTACAAACAACTAATATAGCACTTATATATACTCTGGATACTAAAGCAAACAGCAGGATAAACACCGTTTATATGACCTCTTTTTTTATAGGAGGTTCTTTAGGAGCATTTGCAGGTATAATAGCATGGAAACATGGAGGATGGAATGTAGTTTTATTGCAAATGATTATCTTTATAGTACTTGCAGTTATCACCACATTAAATATTAATAATAACCAAAATAAATAATTATGAAAAAAATTGCACTTTATGGATTTGGACGTATCGGCAGACAGTTTCTTAAGATAGCTGTTAAAAATAACAGCGTACTTCCTTCGTATATTGCAGACATACAGCCGCTACCAACCTTGGCAGCCCTTTTAAGTGTTGATACTAACTATGGCCGTTGGGAAGAATCTGTTTCCACTGAGGGGGATTCTGTTCTTAAAATTGGAAACCACGCTATAAATTACGTGAACTCTAAAACCGAAATACCGGATTGGGGAGCTTTGGGTGTTGATATGGTGGTAGACTGTTCAGGTCGTGCCTCTACAAGAGCCGGAGCTCAGGCGCACATAGACCGAGGTGCTAAATATGTGCTGATAAGCGCACCAAGCAAATCGCTGGCGGATTGCGATGCAGTACTTTTAAAAGGTATTAATTTAGAGCAATTTAGCCCAACTGACCATAAGATAATAAGCATGGGTAGCTGTACAACCAATGCTTTGGCCGTTGTTGTTAAAGTAATACTTGAAAATTTCGGAATACAATACGGTTTATTCTCTACTGTGCATTCTTATACAAATAGCCAGTCGCTAACAGATCAGCCAATGAAAGACAGAAGAGATTCATGGGCAGCAGCAGAAAATATTATTCCGTCATCATCCGGAGCAGCAAGAGCGTTACAGTTTATATGGAAAGATCTTAAAATAACAGGTAAAGCATACCGAATACCTACTAAAACAGGAAGTATTGCTGAACTTAACCTTATTACCGAAAAAGATTGTACTGTAGAAGAGGTAAATGAAGCTTTCAGAAAAGCAGCCAAAACCGAACAGCTTAAAGGAGTGCTTGATGTATTGGAAGAAGAATGGACTTCTGCAAGAATAGTGGGCGATCCGCATTCTTCGCTTATCGATCTGCCTCTTACAACCAAAGAAGGTAATTTATTATCGGTTGCGGCATGGTATGACAACGAATGGGGTTTTTCAAACCGACTTGCCGAAACTGCAGACTATATTTTTAAACGTATATAATCTGTTTTACCGTTTATCAGTTCCTTTTAAATGCATAAATCCCTGTAATTACAGGGATTTATTAAAGTTATTCAGAGTGTTTAGTGTTTTTCTTTTCTCTTTTAGCTTCCTTCTTTTCTTTAGCAGTCTTAAGAGGTTCTTTTTTACTCCCCTTCTTAGTATCCTGGCTTTTCGACATAATTATACAATTTAAGTATTGTTATTTGTAAGGTAATGAAATTAAGCATGTACTTGTTTAATTATCAGTATTTAACTAAATAAATTCATTTGGAAACCTAAAGATGTGAAACTCCTCTTTTCTTATTAAGTTAAAATTTTTTAATTCCACCTACCCCAAAAGATATCTGGTTACCCCTTGTATCTTTTGCATATTCCTGATTATCAAGTGAAGCCTGAGCAAAAAGAATAATATTGTTTTTAATTGTCCGCCTATACTCCAACGCAATGTTATTCGTTTTTAATTTATAATTGGCTGAATTATAAAAAACATTGTTGGTCTGGTTATCGGGAGATATACCTGTGCCTATCCTTAAAGCAATATAATCATTTGCCCCCCC
>NZ_JAMXLA010000001.1:2941341-3036606 GCF_024054175.1 Flavobacterium sp. NRK1 | reverse complement strand
CCAGTAATTTTTAAAATATTTACCAACTGATGCGGTATACACCCATGTATCATCAGTAGTAAAGTTTAAAAATCTAAAACCGGCATCTACCTCAAAAGCAGCCGGCAAATTGGCATAAAGAGAAAATCCTGCCCTAAATTGCGGAAATATATCTTTATTCCCAGAAATTCCTGTATTAATATATGCATAAAATGTTTTTGAAAAATAAGGATAAAGGTCTACTTCAAACTGAGCGGCATCAGTAGCAAACCTATTTGCATAATTTACCCTTGCAGTTGCAGATCCAAGTTTGGTTTGTCTTGTGTAATCAAGTGCAACTAAATGCCACGGATCATCGAAACGTTTATCAAAATAGGAATAATCATACCTCAGCCCTATTGCATTTTTTGAAGATAAAATTGATATTCCCCGGCTTAAAGCCCTTGCTTCTTCATGTCCAGGATTAATAATTAAAAGTGCATTAATTGTATTATTTGCTTCAGTAAACTTTTTTAATTCAATAAGAATTTTTGCTTTTAGCAGAATCAGTTCCTGGGAACCCTGATCTTTAGATAAGCCTCTTTCAACAATATCTAACGCCTCTTTATAATTTTTGCTCCAATATTCCAGATTGCCATAGGCCAAATATACTTCTTGATTTTCAGGATGTTCTTTTATAGTTTTTTTAAAGACACTCCTACTTTTATTGGGTTGATTATCCCATGAATATAATCTTCCTAAAAAAATCTGAATATCTGTATCATCAGGAGAAATAATTAAAGCTTTTTCGGTTAAATCTATGGCTTCTTTAAAATTTTTATCTTCAAAAGCAGCATGCCTTGCTTTCGCAAATAAATCTTCTGCAGTTATATTATCCTGAGCAGAAATAACAGGCATTGTAATAATTGTAATTACAAAAGCAAAAAGCAATTTTATTTTTAGCGTTTTATACATTGCACTGGCAGTATTTAAAATTTATTAAAATATTCGCTTACACGTTATTTTTTCTGAGGATTAGTTAAACCTGTTCTTGTCATGGCTCCCCATGATTTTTTTCCTCTTATTAAATCATAATTACCTCTTATAGCAGCCCACATAACAAAAGGATGATAAAATAATGGTTCCATGAATGCCGTTCGTATTAATTTAAAAATATACTGTGGCTTTTTATATTGCTGAAAAGAATATTCTTCAAAAAAAATTGCTGTTATAGAATATAAAACTGAAAACAGGTAAGCTACTGTAAAAAAGCTGAAAAATATTAGCCAGTGTAATTTTCCCAAAAACAACAAAAGGCATAAAAATAAAATTCCCGAAAATTCAATTATTGGAGCAAGCCATTCAAAAAACAGCCAATAGGGTGTACTTAATAGCCCTAAAACTTTAAACTTAGGATTAAAAAGCATATCACGGTGTGTCCATAAAGTTTCTATATTGCCCCTGGTCCATCTGTTTCTCTGCCTGTATAAAATATTCCATTGCTGGGGTACTTCTGTCCAGCAAAGCGGATCGGGAATAAACCCTACCGAATAGGGTTCTTTTCTCAAAAGCATCATTTTACGCATACGCACAAGCAATTCCATATCCTCCCCTACCGTCTGCGTATTATAGCCGCCAGCTTCTATAGCGGTCTTTTTATCAAACATACCAAAAGCACCCGAAATAAGCAGCAGCCCATCTAATCTTGACCATGCCATGCGGCCCATTAAAAAAGCCCTGAAATACTCAAGAATTTGTGCGCGGGCTATAAATTTATCCGGTAAGCGAACTTCAATAATACGGCCATCTTCCATAATACATGAGTTAGCAACACGTATAATACCTCCGGATGCTATCACTTTTTTTTCATTATTTAAAAAGGGTTTTACCAGTTTAAGTAAAGCATCATTTTCAAGAATACAGTCTACATCTATACAGCAGATTATATCATTCTTACAATTATTTATACCAACATTAAGCGCATCGGCTTTTCCTCCGTTTTCCTTATCAATAAGCGTCAGGTTTTTATAGGCTTTATGTCTGGATATATATACTGCCCTGACTTTTTTAGTTTCTAACTTATTATATCGTGGTGATTCATCAATTACCATATCAAAAACATCTATAAGTTTTTGAAGTGTATTATCACGGCTTCCATCATTAATAACAACTATCTCATAGGATGGATAAGCAAGTGTCAGCAATGATTTTACATTTTCAACTACATTCGCTTCTTCATTATAGGCAGGAGCCAATATTGATATTGAAGGAAGGTTAAATGATTGGAGCATCGCCGTTTCTTCCTGAGGCAAATTATAAATTCTCTTATAGTTTTTAATTTCTAAAAAAGAAAATAAAGCCGCAAACAGGTAGCCTGAACATATAATTGCTGCATATGTCAGGAAAAGCCAGCTCGCTATTTCTAATAATATATTATAATTCAAATGAAGTTATTTTAAAAAATATTGCTCAACTCTTAAAAATTCAGTTTTAACTTCTATATCATCGTTAGTAACAGAAGGCAAAAGCAGCATTAATTTTTTATAATCGCCTAATTCTTTGATGACTTTTAAAATTTCTTTTTTAACCGTAATGGAAGATGAAGAGAAATCTGCTATACTAAGATCAACTGTTTCTTCATATCCCAGTTTGCGCAGGCATATTATAGCTTCTTTTTTAATTTCATCATTTAAGCTATTAAAAAAAGGAATTACTTTTGGAATGTTCTCAAACTGTCCGTACTCGGCAATCATTTTCATAGAAAAAGTCACTACGCTTTCCTGTTCGTGAGTAAGCCATTGTGAAAAATCAGGAATTTCTCCTTCATAATTTTTTAAAGCCGCAGATATGTGTATCTGCTGCCATATAGTTAGAGGTTCCTGTAATTTATACAGAAAATTTAAAGGATCTTTTTCAGAGAGTTTTATAAAGTAAAGTACTGTTTGCAGCCGTATTTCAACTTTTTTATCATTAAGTAATGATATCATTATACGTTCATCAGCTTTAATCTTAAGATTAGATAAAACATATACAGCTCTTGCACGTTTGTACCATTTTTTATTTTTTAAATCACGTAACACAACATTTTCTAATCCTAAAAGAAAGAAAAGTTTTTTAAGTGCCGTATTAGACTCACCTTTAAAATTTTGATTATAAATTAAAATCACCTTTATGGCAATTGCTTTTTGCAATCCTGTTTCTAAATAGGTGTTTTTAAACTCCGTTAACTGGCTTTCCTTAAAATCAGGGCTGAAGAGATAAACGTTTATAAAATCAATAAATAAATTTTCATAGATCTTTTTATTCTGACTTCTGTAGTTTTTATATATCCTTAAATAAAAAATAAAAAAAACAAGGCAAAAAATTAATATTGCCAATAGAGTGCAAAATAAAAAGTCTAATTCTAATATCCAGTTCCCCCCGGAAATAGTATAATAGTTATCCCCCAATTTATTATTTTTTTTACAGTTTAGCTAAACTCCTTTTAACTCTCAATGATAATTCATTAGGACTAAACGGTTTTGTAATAAAGTCATCTACACCCATATTAAAAGCATCCATAATAATACTTTCCTGAGTTGAGGTAGAAAGTACAATTATTGGCAGATTTTCAGATTTCTTTTTTATGAATTCAATTATCTGTATGCCTGTTATAAAAGGCAGCATTAAATCTGTAATTACTAAATCAAAGTCAGTTGACGCTAATATTTCTAAAGCTGTCCTGCCATCATTAGCCACTTCAACTTCGTAACCATCATTATTAAGTTTAAACTCCAAAGATTTTACAACCATTGGATTATCTTCTATAATTAAAATCCTTTTTTTCATTGCATATTTAATTCAGGAAAATCTTTTTTTATTTGTATTATCATTTCCGAAAATTCAGAAACTAAATCTTTCACCAGTTTTGGTAAATCAGCTTCTGTCGCATTGTGATTTAAAAGTGAACAAATATTTACAGCATTTTTGTTTTCAAGCATTTCAAAAGAAGGCTTTATATTGTGGGCAATTTGGGCAATCTTATCGTAATCTTTATCTATAAGTGCAATTTTTAACTCTTTAATTTTCTCCTCAACCGAGGAATTAAATATAATAAGTGTCTCTATAATAAAATCGTTATTATTATCTGAAACCTGTTTTAGGTAATCTAACGAGTATAACTGAGGTTTGGATTTTCTCTCTTCATTATATTCTTTATGCAGCTTATTAATCAACGGTATATGTGATTCATTAAATGGCTTCTCTATAAAAAATGCAGCATCAGTTAGGGTATCATTTACAGAATTTATAGTTTCACATAATATTACTGCCGGTATATCCTGTCTTATTTCTTTTTTTATGTAATTTATTGTCTGGTATGCATCTAAAGGCACAGCTTTTTCATCAATTATAAGAATACTCGCTTTCATCCCTTTTTTTAAAAGCTGCAGCACTTCAAAACTGGTATCACAAAATATTACGTCCCAGTCGCTTGGTATTAATACATTATTTTCATTGGCAACAATTAAAATCATAATTTATTTTCGTGCTTAAAATTGAAAGATTAAAGAAAATATAAAAAGAATAATATTTTATTATAGTTAAAGTAATTAACTTTTTTTTAGCTTTTATCGATCAGATATTCGGTAATGATCCCTTTTAATTTTTCAAAAATTATAGGTTTTGTTATATAATCGTTCATGCCGGCTTCAATACATCTTTCTTTTTCTCCGGTTAAAACCCTTGCGGTTAGTGCAACTATAGGTACTGATCTGCCTTTTTCAAGACTTCTTATTTTTTTTGCAGCATCAAACCCACTCATAACAGGCATTTGTATATCCATAAAAATAAAATCGAATAGAGAATCATTAAATAATTCTACTGCTCTTTGCCCATCTTCTGCCAAAACAATGTTTGCGTTGGGTAATACTTTCTGAATAATCGTTTTTGCCAGAATCTGGTTTACAGGATTATCTTCAGCTACTAAAATATTGAAAGAAGATTCAAATTTATCAGATGCAATTTCTGTAACCTCTTCTCTTTTTCCCTCTGAAACAGGTTTTTTTACCACACTTATCAGGTCAAAAAGCTGATCTATCCTAATTGGTTTAGTTATATTAAACTTAACATCTAAGTCTTTACATGCCTGTACAATATCATTATTTATAATTGAGCTGTGAAGCAGCATTATAGGCAAATCTTCTTTGGTTAATCCTACTTTATTTCTTATATGCCCTATGAGTTCTATACCTGAAAGATAAGGCATGTTATAATCTATAATTGCAAAATCAAAATCTCTGTCTTTCTCTAATATTTCAAGCGCATCAATTCCATTTGAAGCAGATATTGACTCAATTTTACCAAAAGCAAGCATGTCTTTTAAAATAGTGACATTATTTTCATTGTCATCAACAATCAAAACTCTTTTAACATCATGCGTGTTTTCATTTTTATAGGATTCCCCCTCTTCTGTCTTAAATTTTACATTAAAGGAGAATGTACTGCCTTCATTTAATTTACTCTCAACTTTTAAACTACTATCCATAAGCTCAAGAAGGCGGTTACTTATAGTTATTCCCAGCCCGGTACCTCCATATTTTCTTGTAGTAGACGCATCTTCCTGATCGAAAGCATTAAAAATCTTTTTTAAATTGTGAGGAGCTATACCAATACCTGTATCACGTATAGAAAAAGTAAACATCATTTCTTCCTCAGTACTCTCAACCGGAACATTTTCAACTTTTAATTCTATTTCTCCTCTTTCAGTAAATTTAACCGCATTTCCAAGCAGGTTTATAAGAATCTGCCGTAATCGTATAGGATCGGCAAAAATAAAGCGTTTTACATCAGGCAATATATTTAATAAAAGTTCCAGTCCTTTAGTATGTGCATCATGCTTAATAATATCCACCGTTTGCGAACATAATTCAATAATATCCGTTTTTTCCTCATTAAGTTCAAGCTTACCGGCCTCGATCTTAGAGAAATCCAGTATATCATTTATAAGGTCCAGCAGAGAATGTGCAGAAGAGTTAACCATTTCCATATATTTTCCCTGGGTTTCACTAAGAGAAGTTTTCATTAACAGATCTGTAAATCCAATAACTCCATTAAGAGGAGTTCTTATCTCGTGGCTCATATTTGCCAAAAATTCAGATTTAGATTTATTAGCCTCTTCAGCTTTTAATTTTTCCTTTCGCAAAGATGTTTCCATTTTTTTCAGCTGGGAAATATCTATTGCAATGCCTACATAACCTGTTATTTCATTTTTAGGATTTCTAATTGATGTAATCACCAGCTGTACCGGAAATTCTGTACCATCCTGACGTATAAATGTTGACTCAATAGAATTAAACTCTCCTATATCGGCTTTATAAACAAAAGCCTTGAAGCCCTGAATATCTTCATTATAAAATTCAGATAAAACTTTTCCACGTCTGGCTATTTCTTCAGGATCATGAATATCACTAACATTCATTGCGCCAATTACATCTTCCGCTTTATAGCCCAGCAGTTTTTCTGCCCCTTTATTAAATTTCTTTATAATTCCATTCACATCAGTTTCTATAATAGAAACCTCTGTAGTTGCATTTAATAAACTTTTATGCTCATTCAGGCTTTTTTCTAATTCCTGTTTAGCAAGTACTCTTTTTGTAATATTATTTATTTGAGAAACAAAATAAAGTGGGTTACCAGACTCATCTTTTATTAATGAAACATTTAATAAACCATATACAATATTACCCTGCTTATGCAAATATCTTTTCTCAATACTGTATGTATTAATTCTTCCATCTATAACCTGTCTTAACAGCCTTAGATCAATATCAAGATCGTCCTTATGTGTCATTTGCTGAAAAGTAAGGTGCATAAACTCATCCTTAGTATAACCAAGCATATCGCATAGCGATTGGTTAACCATTAACCAGTTTCCTTCCAGTCCTACTAAAGCCATTCCGTTAGGTGAATATTCAAAAGCACTTTTAAAACGAAGTGCATTTTCAGAAGCCAACTCTTCCAGTTTTTTGCGTTCTGTAATATCTTCCACCTGCGTAGTTACAAGAAAATCATCACTATTATTAAGATAAGCTATAGAAGTATTAGTTCTGCACCATATTATTTCTCCGTCATTTCTGTAAAAACGACAAACTATTGAATAGTTTTTAAGCTCGCCCGCTAATAAACGTTTCCTGTAGTTAGCAGCCATCTCAAGATCGTCAGGATGAATAAGATCCTTATACGTAAAATTATAGAGTGTTTCCTGATCAGTTTTTTCAAATCCGAAAATTTTTAACGATGCAGGGTTGATCATTAAAATTTTTCCTTCTTTATTTACAAGAACAATTCCTAAAGAAGAATTATTAAAAATAATTTCAAATTTTTCTTTAGTTTCAATATATTCTAATTCTTGTTTCTTTTTTTCATCTATGTCCTGAAAGGCTCCGTAAACCCTTACACATTTATCATCTACAAATTCGGGCTTACCAAAAGACCTCACCCATTTTTCATTCCCCCTGGCAGTTATTATTTTAAATTCTTCGTCAAAAGGAGCACCATTTTCTACCGCTTTATCAAATAATTTAATTACCAGATCCCTACTCCATCCTTCTTTATAAAATTCTAATGCAGTCTCTATATTCGGAACAAATTTCTCATCAACTTCATGAATCTCTTTTGTAACCTTTGTCCAGGTTAAAGTCTGATTAATCAGATCTGCTTCCCATCCGCCTACTCTTGCAGTCTGGTTTGTTTCCTGAAATATCTGATTTAATCTTTTAAGCTTTTTTATTTTCTTTAATTGCTTAACTTCCTTAACACTATTTTTAAAACGTATTAATAACCGCTGGTGTTCTCCTTCATTTTTATTTATAATAAGCGCTTCGGCTGCTAAAACAATAAGATTGCCCGTCACAGATTGAAAATTCAGCTCAGTTTTAAATTCACTTTCTGATTGCTGTAAAAGATGTAAAACCTGATTTTTAGAAGTTTCAGTTAAACCTGACATCCAGTTTTGATGAGAGTAATCATTCTTTAAAGTTTTTAGGAATGATTCACTAAGCCAATAATTTTCAGGATTTTGAAGATCGCAAAATAATATACCATCACATTTATCTTTAGTGATGAAATCAAAAAAAATAGTATTTGCTGAAATAAGATTTTGAAATTCGTCTTTAAGAAGAATGTATGATTTTGTCATATAATTTTTTCCGTAAAAAGCATTAGAGAAAAGTACATCTTTATCATTTAATAAACAAAAAAAGGATTAAAAACTTCATTGTATGCTAGTATTAAGAAATAACCATAACTGAATAGCTTATTATCAATAAGTAAGCCCCGACTTAATTGTCAGGGCTTACACAACATAACCAATAATAAAAACCAACCAATCTTAATTAAATAAATTTTATATATATTTTATTTAAGCTACGCTTATCATGCTATTATTTTTTTCCATATTGTAAGCTTCACTTGTAAGTTTTTTTATTCTAACAGATATTTCATTTAAATTCAGGGGTTTTTGCACATAATCATTCACTCCCAAAGCAAAACCTCTTGCCACAATTTCTTCATCATAATTTGCAGAAAGCAAAATTATAGGAACAAAGTTGTGCTTTATCATCCTCAAATAATATATCAGATTTAAGCCTTCCGTTTTTTCATTATATCCGTACACTCTATTTAAATCGTCTTTATGAGTGGGTATATTACTATCAGTAATTAGTATATCAGGTTCAAAATACTTTAAAGTTTCTACAGCAGTATATACATTCCTTGCAATAACAATCTCGTAGCCTTGTTTTTTTAATGTTCTTTCTAATGAGGTAAACACTAATTCCTGATTATCTACAATTAAAGCCTTCATATTTGTACTTTGGTTAACTTTCTTGTACAAATGTAATTGCAATTAAAATTTAAAATTCCCTTTTTAGTTCATTGGATATTATCTGTCGGTGAAAAGCTACCTTCCTAAGATAGAGTGTGATTATTAGAAATTAGATTTAAAATGTGCGTTATATAACTACCTGTTTACAAATAAAAAAGCTCCTTTGGGGGAAGGAGCTTTTTAACAAACCAACATTAGAAATTAAAGTTATTAGTGTGGGGGAAGTATCAATATGTATAATGTCAATATTTAAATCTGATACAAATATCCGACTGTATATAATTAAAAACAGCATTATTCGATGAATGGAACTTTACTGTAGGTGAATTATAAAATATGGCCGTTAATAAGAAAAAGCATTTAAACTTTATGTATGTAATTATAATGTTAATAATTTCGTTTTAGGATATTTAAATTTCGTACTTATTTTAAATTTCTGCTATAATTATCTTTCATAGGTCTACCAAATGCAAACAAATATAGACCAATGGCATTTCCGTATCGATTATATATTAGCATTTTAGAGATAACTTGCACATAATTATTCATTACTAATATTTAAGAAAGAAAATGGAAAAGCCAAATATTAATTATATAAATGAAATTGCGGATAACGACACAGTTTTTAAAAAGAAAATCATCAGAATTTTGAAAGAAGAGCTGCCTTTGGAAATTGCTGAATATGAAAACAAAATGAATATATCAGATTATTTTGGAGCATCAAATCTTGTTCGCAAAATCAAACACAAAATAAGTGTAGTAGGAATGAAAAAAAGCTACAACATTGCAGATACATTTGAGTATAATCTTAAGAATCAGTCAGAAGAGCTTAAATCTGATTTCAACAATATACTTTTTGTACTGCAAAATTATACTGCTTCCTTATAGTATAACAGCTATTTAATTATTCATCCTTTATTTTAAGCCAGTTAGCATCGGCTTCAATAATATAGTTATTACGATTTTTGTTCCATACCTCCTGCACTTTTTTATTGTAGTTCAGATATAATTTCCCATTAAGTATTGTAAATGCATCAGGCTCCGTATTTGCTTTATATCCCTGAGATGTTCCGTAAGCACAATATCCTCCGTATTGAGGAATAAATTTTTCAGGATTTTCCTTAAATTCTCTTAGATCTTCCTCGCTTGAAAAAAGCCAGTTAGCTTCTTTGTATCGATAAATAAGTTTTATATTGCCTTTTACCGGCATATTTTCTTTAAAATAAGCTACGGCATCATATCCGTTTATTGCATAGGTTTTTGTAGCATATATTTCAGGTTTTTGAGCATAACTCCCTAATGTTCCTAAAATTATTAGCGCTGCTATTATTAAATTTTTCATCTTTATTTATTTTTCTTTTTGAGCCTGTCTTTAAAAACCTTCTCAAATTTTTCAAGTTTTGGCTGTATTACCAATTCACAATACTGTTTGTTCTTATTTTTTGCATAATAATCCTGATGATAGTCTTCTGCTTTATAAAATTTCCTGAATGGTTCTAACGATGTTACAACAGGCTTATCATAAACTTTAGCTTTATTAAGAGATCTAATGATATTTTCAGCAATCTCTTTTTGTTTATTATTTCTATAAAATATTACAGACCTGTATTGTGTACCTATATCTGCTCCCTGACGGTTAAGGGTTGTGGGATCATGAACAGTAAAGAAAACTTTTAAAATTTCATCAAGATTTGTTTTTGTTTTATCATAGGTAATTTGTACCACTTCGGCTGCACCTGTTGTGCCGGTTGAAACATTTTCATAATCAGGCTTAGTAATATTCCCGCCTGAAAACCCCGATACAACAGATGTAACCCCATCAAGATTTTCATAAATAGCTTCTACACACCAAAAACAGCCGCCTCCAAGAGTAATTGTTTCCAGGTTACTATCTGATCTCATTTCTTTCTTTTGGGCAAAAGCAGTAACTGTTACCACAAATGCCATCATTATCATTTTTTTCATTACTTTATTATTTGGTATCAGGAATAAAATCAAGAACAATAGAATTCATACAATATCTTTTACCTGTAGGAGGTGGCCCATCATCAAACAAATGGCCTAAATGGCTGTCACATCTGCCACATAATACCTCTGTTCTGTGCATTCCTAAAGAATTATCATCTTTATAAACAACACTGTTTTTGTTTGCCATCTCAAAAAAACTGGGCCATCCGCATGAACTGGAAAATTTTGAATCGGATCTGAAAAGTTTGTTACCACAAGCTGCACAATAATAAGTCCCTTTAACATCTGTATTCCAATACTTTCCTGTAAAAGGCCTTTCGGTATCCGCATGCCTTGCTACTTCAAAAACATCTTCAGGCAATATTTTTTTCCATTCTGCTTCACTAAGATTTAGTTTGGTAGTATCCGTATTAGAATAATAAGGATTTTCCGGTTTTTGAATCACATTCTTACTTATATCAGTTTTTGATACAACTGAATGTTCTTTCTTTTGGGCACAGGCTGTTATTGCTAATAAGGACAATAACAGCATGCATACTGAAAATTTGTTATAATAATTCATGATATTTTAAATTTATAATCAAATTTATATTGATATAAATAATCCAAATGTCAGCTACTTTACAAATCGAAACAAATAATGAATTTTTAATTAATAGATAAAGTAGTTTTTAATTCTCATTCAATAAATATCAGGAAAAATCCGGAGTTTTATTTCCGTAAATAGTCTGTACCAAAATAAAGGAAACTAAAGATACAGAGATACCGAAGAAATTAGCATCTAATCCCAGGGGAAGCTCTATCTGACTAATTATAAGTATTAAAGTTGTCAGTCCACCCGTAACCATAGCTGTTAATGCAGCTTTAGCCGATGGTTTTTTAAGTATAAGCGTTCCTAAAACAGGCACTAACAGCCCTGAAACCATAAAGGCATATGAATAAAGCATAAGTTCAAGTACATTTTGCATATTGGTTGCCAAAACTATAGCCAAAGCACCAATTATAAGTGTTATTACCTGTGAGTATTTTATGTGGCCAAACTTTCTTGTTCCTTTAAAATACTCGAGTATATCAGTAGTAAAGTTTCCCGATGCTGCCATTAAACAACTATCAGCTGTTGACATAATTGCAGAAAAATAAGCTGATAACATAAGCCCCATTAATCCTATCGGCAATATTGTTCTTAAAAACAGAGGCAGGCCAAGTTCAGCATCCATATGAACGCCGGGAGCATATCCAATAGCAGTAAATAAACCCTGCTCATATCCTACCCTGGCAAAAAGCCCCAAAGCTATACCCATAAAAGCCATTATCGGCCATTCAAACAATCCTGCTATAAACCATGCTTTTTTAGCAGTTTTTTCATCTCTGCAGGCAAAAATACGTTGATAAAGTGTCATTCCTACAAACCATATAGGCACAATTGTAATAAGCCAGTTAAATATTTGTACAAAAGAAACATTAGTTAAAGACATAAAGCCTGAAGGTACAGTATTGCTTATAGCTTCCCAGCCACCTACATAACTATATCCTAAAGGAATACCTATAAATATTAGGCCTCCCATAAGTATTATCCATTGAATGGTATCGGTATAAATAACCGCTTTAATACCCCCTACTGCCGTATAAACTACAGCGATAACGCCCATTATAAGTACTGCTGCATTAATAGATATACTTGGAAATGTAGCTTCTACCAGTTTAGCTCCTGCAAGTATTTGTGAACTTGTAAAACCTACATAGCCTATTAACGATATAAAGCCGGCAATTAATGCCACCTTACCATTATAATGAAAAGCCAAAGATTGAGGAAAAGTTAAAAACTTATTTTCTCTTGCCACCGGATAAATTTTCGGAATTAAAAAAACCGCACTTATCCAGGCTCCCAAAAGGCCGGTAAAAAGCATCCAACTACCTGAAAGTCCCATCATAAAGCCAAGGCCTCCCAATCCAATTGAAAAGCCCCCGCCAACATCTGTTGCTACTACTGAAAGGCCTATATGCCCAGCCGACATATTTCTCCCTCCTACATAATAATCTTCTTTAGATTTATTACGGCTCATAAAGTAAAAGCCTATGCCAAGCATAACTAATAAGTAAACTATGAATATTAGTAAATCAACAATATGTATTTTCATTATATAAAAAAATTTTTAACGCGTTAATCAGAGGAAGATGTAAATATCCCTGGTTTAAGTTAAACTATGTATGCTAATAGCCTTTGCTGTAATAAGTCCCTATTATCAACAGATGTGTATTTATGATAATATAGATAAGGACTGAAAAGGCGACGAAATGCAATGTGCAGATCTAAGAAACATTGAATGTGGGGCAAATATAGTAATTTACAGCTATGTCTAAAAATATGATGTTTTATAAACAAAAAAAGAGGCTTTAAAAAGCCTCTTACAGAATGATATATAATAATTAAAAAGAATAGTTTTCTGCTTCCAAGAGAACATCATTTTTCTTAAAAGTAATAATCAATTCCTTTTTTTGGATGTTAGCTTTAGTATGAGGTATAGTTTTGCTTTCAATCTTTTTAGCAGAAATTAAAGGACTACATACTAAACAAATACAAAATATCTTTCTCATTTTTACAAAAATTTAAATCAGATTGCCTTTTAATAATCCCCTCCCCTAACAAAGAGGGGATTATATTCACAACCAATCATAAAACCAACAAATTAAAAACCTAACTATTTATATTGCCGCTTATACTTATTAGAATAGCGTTTATTTCCTGTACAAATATATTTTTATAATCACTCTCAAATTTTGGTTATTAGTCCATTAGGCGATTGCTTTCGATGAATGGTAAATATTTCTCGATTACCTGATTTAATGCTATACTGAAAATAAAAAAGCTCCTCTGGGGGCAGAAGGAGCTGGAAAAACACATTAGAATTTTACATTGAAATTTGGGGGATAATAACTTTGCATTATGCTTATGGGGGATTAGCATTAAATTCTGATACAAATATCGGTTGACTTCCATTCAGAGAAAGTCATTATTCGATGAGTGGTAAAAATATGTAGATGAATTTATAAATAACGTAAGACAAATTGAGTGAAAATATGTTTCCGGGAAAAGAAATATGATTTTTCAAGCTTAAAAACAAAATACTAAAAATCAACACTTTAAAGATTAAACATATAGAACTTTCCTACGAATTAACCATTCACCGAACAAAACCGTCCATTCGGCTACACATAATGTACAGCTTATCGAAAATTCACGATTTATTAAGGTTAAGCAAGTATTTTTGTTCATTAATTCCAACCTTACATCTTTAAATATTATGCCCAGATCATTAAATATATTACTCATTGAAGACGATACTATTGAGGTAATGAAATTCAATAAGGTTTTAAAAAACCTGGAGCATAATCACAAAATAGTAGAAGCTAATAATGGAGAAGAAGCATTACTGCTTCTAAAAGAACAAACTATAGTTCCTGATATTATAGTTCTAGATCTTAATATGCCTAAAATTACAGGTTTAGAATTTTTAGAAATTTTAAAGAAAGATGATATTCTAAAATATATCCCGACCATTATATTAACAACATCTAATAATCATAAAGATTTATTAGAATGTTATAGACTAGGGATTGCAGGATATATTTTAAAACCTCTAAAATATGATGACTACGTTGAGAGGGTAAAAAAATTAATAGAATACTGGAGCCTGAATGAATTAATATCTCAATAACTATATAATATGTATGGAATCATTTATAAGGCTATTGAGGAATATATCCTGGATAACTTTTCTGCCGAAGTATTATATAAAGTAAAATCAAAAAGTGCAAACGCTATAGATTTTTCAAATATCGATCAACCTTATAATGATGCGGCACTTTATAATCTTGCCAAAATACTGTCTGAGTATGTTTCGACTGACATTAACATTATACTATTTAATTTTGGGGAATACCTTATAAAAGTCACTCACAAAAAATATCCGGACATAATGGAAGGCAGGGGTAATAATTTGATTGATTATTTAATAAATTTACCTAACTTTCATAATCGTATTATGCTAATTTATCCAGAACTCACCCCTCCGGAATTTAGAATAAGTAATCTGGAAGAGAAAAGTATGCTTTTTCATTACTTTTCAAAAACCAATGCAATGAGAGAATTTGTAAGAGGGTATTTAAACGGATTAATGAAAGCTTTTAATGCGGATTTATTGATTGAATTTGCCTATTCCAAACATGAAAACAACTTTGAAGATGTTTTCAAAATAAGCTGGTAATTATGAATAACCTTACTTTTAGTGAAGATAGTTTTAATACAATATTCCCTTTTTACATTTTATTTGATGATGCTTTAGTTATTACATCGTTTGGAAAAAGCATTGCTAAATTATTTCCTTCTTTAAAAAAAGGAAAACACCTTTCTGAATATTTTATATCTAAGCGGCCATTTCTGGAAACAATGGATATAAAAAACATTCTGGAAAATCTGAATCAGCTTATAATTTTAGAAAGTATTTTAAATAAAGATTTGCTGATGAGGGGGCAGTTTACCCAAATGAATGATAACATTTTATTTGTTGGCTCACCATGGTTTGCATCTCTAGAAGAAGTAAGAAAAAACAATCTTACAATATTTGATTTTGCAAATTATGATCCTCAACTGGACTTACTACAGATTTTAAATACACAACAAACTACAAATAAAGAGCTTAAGTCGCTTCTTAAGATTAACAATAAGCAAAGTCTGGAATTAAAAAAAGACAGGGAAGAACTAAACCGGCTATCTTTAGTTGCCAGTGCCAACAAAAGTGCCATAGTATTTACAGATGCAGACGCAAAAATATTCTGGTGCAATGATGCCTATCTTAAAGTAACAGGTTTTACTAAAGAAGATATTATAGGGAGAACACCTATTGAAGTTGGAAAAACCCCTACTACTGAAAAAGAAGCCCTGAGGCGAATGGCTGATCTATTTTATAAGGGTGAAGCATTTGATGTAGAAATTACCCATGCGCGTAAAGACGGCAGTTATTTCTGGACTAGAACTAAGGGCCAGCCAGTATATGACAGCAATGGAAAACTTCTTCAATATTTTGCAATTATTGAAGATATGACTGAAGAAAAGGAAAAAGAAGAACAGCTTATTTTACTTTCCCTCATTGCCGAAAAAAATATCAATTCTGTAGTAATATGCGATAATGAAGGTAAAATTGAATGGGTAAATTCAAGTTTTATTACCATGTCAGGATATACCGCAGAAGAACTGACAGGTACAAAACCCGGGATTTTATTACAAGGCGAAGAAAGTGATCCTGAAACAGTTAACTATCTAAGTAATCAAATAAAAAAAGGTGAACCTTTTAAGTGCGAAATAATAAACTATTCTAAAACAGGAAGAAAATACTGGGTAAAAATTCAGGGGCAGGCATTATATAATAAGTTTGGTGAAATATCAAAATTCTTTGCCATTCAGGAAGATGTTACGGACAAAAAGAAACTTGAAGATGAAAGAGAAGAGTTGGTTGCAAGCCTTAAAAAAAGCAATAATGACCTTGAACAATATGCTCAAATTGTATCTCACGATCTTAAATCACCCCTTAGAAGCATAAACACACTAATATCTTGGATCAAAGAAGAAAATGGGGAAATGCTTACCGATCAGGCTAATAATTATTTTGATCTGATTGAGGGAAAAATAGAAAAAATGGATCATTTAATTCAGGGGATATTGACCTATTCTAAAATAGATAACAGAGATAGTAATTCTGAAATTATAAATGTTGACGAAATAGTGACTAATATTATTAATATAATAGATATTCCTGATCATATAGCAATAAGCATTTGTAAAAAGCTGCCATCTATATCTGCTGATCGCTTCAGGATACAACAATTGTTTCAAAATATTATTGGCAATGCTGTAAATTATATAGATAAGCCTCAGGGATTAATAGAAATTGATGTAGAAGAACATAAAAAGTACAATATATTTTCTATAAAAGATAATGGACCGGGTATTGCCGAAGAAAACCATGAAAAAATATTCAGAACATTTCAGTCACTCACAAAAAATGAAAAATCTACAGGACTTGGCCTTAGTATAGTAAAAAAAATTGTAGACTACTATAAAGGCAAAATATGGATTGAAAGCAAACTTGGCGAAGGCTCGGTTTTTTATGTTTTACTCTTTAAATAAAACCTTATGAAGATAGTACAGGCATTAAAAAAAGAGAATTTGGAATGGCAATATATTACTGATAAATCTTTATTAGTAAATCCGTTAGTCTTTGTATTTGGAAATAGAATAATACTTGAAAATAAGGCATTTATAGAAGAAATAAAAAAAGAATTTCCTTATAATCATATAGTTTTTGGTTCCACTGCGGGTGAAATAATGGATTCCAATGTCTTCGATAATACAGCATCAGTAACTGCCATAGAATTTGAAAAAAGCAGTTTTATTGTTAAGACCGAAAATATTCTTGACCATAATAAAGATGCAGCGGCACTTGGTAAAAAACTCTATTCAGAAATGCCCAAAGAAAATTTAAAGCATTTATTTGTGGTTTCTGAAGGCAGCTTTACAAATGGAAGCTCGCTAATAAATGGACTTGAATATGATATAGATAAAAATATTTCTATTACGGGTGGTATATGCGGCGACGATGCCAGGTTTGAAAAAACACTGGCTTCATATAACGAAATGCCAAGAGAAGGAGAAGTAATTCTTATTGGTTTTTACGGAGATTCTTTAGAAATAAGTTTTGCAAGTTCGGGTGGATGGCAGCCATTTGGGCCTGAAAGAGTTATTACACGTTCTGATTCTAATATTTTATACGAAATAGACGGACAGCCTGCATTAGAATTATATAAAAAATATCTTGGTGAAAAAGCTGATGAGCTGCCACAGGCATCTTTATTATACCCTTTAAATGTTACAGCACCTGAAAAACAGCAGGCGCTGGTAAGAACCATATTAAGCATTGATAATGAAAACCAATCAATGGTACTTGCAGGCGATGTTCCTGAAAATTCTAAAGTGCAATTAATGATGGCAAATATTGACGGAATTGCCCACGGAGCACTTCTTGCTGCGGAATATGCTATGGAACAACGAAAAACGAAACCTGAAATTGCAATATTAATTAGCTGTGTAGGCCGCAAATTAGCTATGAATCAGCGTGTGGAAGAAGAAATAGAACAAGTAAAAGATACCATAGGTCACACTGCTGCTATAACCGGCTTTTATTCTTATGGAGAAATAGCTCCTTTCGGGGGAAGCCACTATAGCCAGCTGCATAATCAAACAATGACATTAACCCTCCTAAGCGAATGAGGAATCCACTACTTAAAAGACAAATAGCAAAACATTTAGGCAATTATGTGCCTGCAGGCCTGGAAAACTTTTTAAATGCTGTAAATAATTCCTATAGTAATTATGAGGATCAGATAGGCATGCTTCAGAGGGCCATGAAATTAAGCTCTGATGAATTGTTTACTGCTAATGAAAAACTGAGGGAAGAAGCAAGAACACTTTCTGAAGTGAATAAAAATCTTGAATTTATATTAGGTTCAATGAATCTTGATGTAAATGAGCAATCATCATACGAGAATTTTAATCCTATTGAATATATTAAACAACAATCGGACGAAATTATAAGAATTAATAAGCAGAGGGAAGAACTGCTAAAAAATCTTGAATTGCAAAATCAGGAACTGAATGATTATGCCCATGTTGTTTCCCATGATCTTAAAGCCCCTTTACGAAGTATAAATACTCTTATGGAGTGGTTTATAAACGATAATAAAGATAAGCTTACACCTGAAAATTTAAATTCATTAGACATTATTTTATTGAATGTAGAAAAAATGGATTTGCTCATTAAAGGTATACTTGATTACTCGTCTATTGATAAACTAAGTTCTGAAGACCGGGTAATTGATTTTAATATACTGATTGATGAAATAAAAAGGACAATCATAATACCATCCCACATTACACTAAAAATAAACAATGAACTGCCAAAGATGTATGGCAATTATTACAGATTTAAGCAGCTTTTTGAAAACCTGATTGGCAATTCAATAAAATACAATGATAAAGAAAATGGTTTAATTGAAATTGGATCTCAGATTAATGCCAACAATGTGACCGAGTTTTATGTAAAAGATAACGGGATGGGGATTAACAAAGCTTATCATGATAAAATATTTAATATTTTTACAAAGCTTGACAGCAAAGATCAGTCTTCCGGTATAGGATTATCTATCGTAAAAAAAATTGTTCAGTTTTATGATGGAGAAATATGGTTAGATAGCAAAATAAATAAAGGAACAACCTTTTTCTTTACATTACAAAAAAATGGAGACACCAAACCTTAATTATATTAATGAACTTGCCGGTGAAGATGTGGCTTTTAAAGCGCGCCTTATTACTATTTTAAAAAAAGAACTGCCTTCTGAAATTACCGAATATAATAGCAAAATTCAAATATCCGAGTTTGTTGAAGCTGCCGGACTTGTTCATAAGATTAAACATAAAATTAGTATTCTGGGAATGGAAAAAAGTTATTATATTGCTGAAAAGTTTGAAGATAACCTTAAAAACAAATCAGCAGATCTAAGATCAGAATTTGAGGAAATTCTGATTGTGATGCAAAATTTTATTGCTGCTTTATAATTTAAATTACTGTATGAATTGCATAATAATAGATGATGAGGCAATGGCCAGGGAAATTATTTCACAAATGATTTCCAAACATCCTGCAATTAAACTTATTGAAGAATTTTCAAGTGCTATTGAAGCAATAAAATACCTGAATCAGAATACTGAGAATATAGATTTAATTTTTCTTGATATACACATGCCCGGATTTACCGGATTTGATTTTATTCAGACAATAAAAAATCCACCTTCAGTTATACTGATAACATCTGATAAGAATTTTGCCATAGAAGCATTTGAGTATGATTGTATTGTAGATTATCTGGTTAAACCAATAACAGAAGACCGTTTTCAAAAAGCTGTTAAAAAAGCTGAATCTTATAATGCACCACAACCTGTTATAAAAAATACAGCTACTACCCCACAGGAACAACCTGCTGACACAAATACTGAATTTTATGTAAATATAGACCGAAGGCTTATAAAGATTGATATTGCTTCTATAAATTTAATTGAAGCTAAAGGTGATTATATACATATTAAAACAGAAAGCAAAAATTATATTGTACATTCTACACTCAAAAAAATTGAGGAAAAACTACCTTCTTCATTATTCCTGAAAGTACACAGAACATATATTATAAATATCAAAAAAATAGTTGATATAGAAGATAACAGCGTACTTATTGCAAAAGATGTTGTTCCTGTAAGCAGGGCTAATCGACCTGAATTAATGAAGAGGCTGAATATGCTTTAGTTACATGATCTCAACACTTATCTTTTTGATTACATAATTAGTCTTACACCCCCTAAATCAGAAACGCGATAGGAGAATTTATCTCCCGGAGAACCTATAAACATAAAGTTCTTAGGTATATTCCATTTTTTAGAAAGCTCATCTATCAATTCCGGGCCGAATGTGCCATCAAGTTCAATAAATTCAATATGTATTTCCGGATAAGCCCTGTCAAGTACTTCCAGGTCTTTCTTCAAGGCCTCGTTACATTCTTCTCGTTTCTTAATGTTTACTATTTTAAGTTTTCTGGTAGTTTCATTATTCTGAACATATTGCATTACCTTATTTAATATAGCTACATTATCACCCTTAGTAAAGAAAACAAATTCTTGTGAATGGATCTTACGATGCAGTTTTCTTAAATAACGGTTACTTATTACTGCAAATTTTCTAATAGGATTATAAAAATATTCTACCAGATCAAGACTTAGCTGAATAAGCATAGAACGGCTCAACATAAGCATCACAAAAAGCAATGCGGGAATAAGATATTTTATAAATGTTTTAAAAGCATCTTCATTCAAAAGCATATTACCTATAAAGCCAGTAACAATAAATCCTATTGCTATAACTACTATTAGTCCGTTAGCTCTTTCAGGACGCGGCAGTTTTTTACGCTTAATTTTTAGCAGAAGGTTACCAATACCAAATAATGCCATAACCGCCAAAAATGAAAATGTATATACACCTGCAAGTGATTCGAGATCACCGTTAGTTGCTACTAAAACAGAAATACATAAAATTAAGAATGTAATAATTATTCGGTAGCATGACCCGTTTTTATTCTCTTTAAGAAAATAGTTAGGTAATATCCTGTCAAGTGTCATACGTTTCAAAAGTCCGGATACTCCCACGAATGACGTTAAAACCGCTCCACATAATACTAATACGGCATCAACAGATATAAGCCATGAAAGCCACTCACCTCCTGTTGTATGCCCCATATATGCCAAAAGCGATTCTTTATGTTCTCCTAATTCTATAAAGGGTATTATAGCAATTAAAAGTAAGGCTATAACAGGGTTAAAAAAACTTACTATACCCCACATATTACGAAGGGTTTTCCTGAACACTCCTACCTCCTGCTCTTCTACAAAATTTGCAGAGCTTTCAAATCCGGAAATACCAAGCATAGCCACCGAGAATCCTAAAAAAAGAGTGTATATAATACCCCTTGGATTTACAGGCATCTGCCAGTTTAAATGAAATGTATCAAAACCATGAGAGAAAACAAAGTAAAGAGATGTAAGTACCAGTAATGTTAATGATATTAGATGGAAAAGAAAAATAACTACTGCTACAATTGCAGATTCTCCTATACCAATAATAGCGAGTATTGTAAATAGCGCCAATACGATGATAGTTGCCATTTCTACGGGTAAGCCTCCAAAAATGTTATGAAGATAATGCATAGCCTCGCTTGCAGAAATAACAGCTGTAGCCATATATGACAGAACAGTAAGTATAGCTGCTACCGAAGCTATTTTTTTGCTTGATGTATTTAAAAGAACATTATAGGCCCCTCCGTTTAAAGGAAGTGCGCCAACAACTTCGACATATATTTTTCTAAATAAAAATAACACCAAAGCAACTATAAGTAATGAGATCCAGGCATATTGTCCTGCAAAGCCAATTGTCAGTGCAGAAACATATAAACACGAAGAACTTATATCATTACCACATATTGCTGTGGCTTGTAATTCATTTAATTTTTTGTGCATTATAATTGCATTATAATAAGGTTATAAAATTTAAAAATACTCTAAAATAATAAGATATAAAATAAAATTAGCATAACATACAGCAATGTTAATATTAAGTTACTGTGTTGTAATTA
This sequence comes from Flavobacterium sp. NRK1, assembly GCF_024054175.1. Taxonomy (GTDB): domain Bacteria; phylum Bacteroidota; class Bacteroidia; order Flavobacteriales; family Flavobacteriaceae; genus Flavobacterium. The sequence goes on along the minus strand of NZ_JAMXLA010000001.1, from coordinate 3,014,531 downwards.
TTTATATTTTAAAGAATCATTGCGTAATTTAATCTTATTAATCAAATTTTAAATTTATGGATAGTTATAAAAAAATGCCTTTAATGCTGGGATTGTCATTTATTATAATGTATGCAGTAATGTTTTTAAATGTAAATGACGGCAGCCATATTTTTTTAAGCCTTACACGATTATATATGGCTTTATTAATGGTTGCCCCTATGGCGGTACTAATGATAGTATTAATGCCGATGATGTATAAAAACCGTAAAAAAAATACAGCTATTATTCTGAGTGCAGTTATAGTATTTAGTTTTTCATTATTCTTTTTACGAACGCAGACTTTTATATCTGATGAACAGTATATGCGTGCTATGATCCCTCATCATTCGTCTGCAATACTTACGAGTAAACATGCAGACATAAAAGATCCTGAAGTAAAAAAACTCTCCGAACAAATCATTAAATCTCAGGAAGAAGAAATCAAACAAATGAAATCAATGCTAAAACGTCTTAAAAATGAAAAATAACTTTTTGATTTTTATAACTAATTAAACGGTTTAATATTTATAAATTTGTAATCATTACATTACGGCACAACACATACATGCCTTTTGCTGTGCATCTCCGCCCTAAATTAATATAAAAGGGTACCACACTTCCATTTTCGGAAATTCATACATCTCCATGAGATTAACAATACAGCTATACTAGGCAATTAATTTCTATTTAATTTATATGGAGTTTGCTGTATTAATTACCAAATACATAAAAAACAAATAATGAACAACTTTTTAGAATCACAATTTTTAGGAAATACTGCCCAGGCCTGGTTAATTGCACTTGGAATTATAATTATATCTTTTATAGCAATTAAAATAATTAAGATCATAGTTATAAAAAGGCTTAAAAAATGGTCAGTAAAAACAGTTACAACATGGGATGATTTTTTAATAAGCATTATTGAAAGCAGCATAATTCCTTTACTATATATAAGTTCTGTTTACTTCGCCTTAAAAACATTAGAATTAAATGAGAAAGTGTCTAATGTTATTCACATTGCTTATATGGTAGCTTTTACATTTTTTATTTTAAAAATGATAAGTGCTGCCTTTAAAAAATTCATCTACTCTTTTATTAACCGGAGGGAAAATAGTGAGGATAAGCAAAAACAGGCCGCCGGGCTTATAGTAATTGTAAACATTGTGATATGGATATTAGGAATAATTTTCCTGATAGACAATATGGGGTATAATGTTACTACTCTGGTTGCAGGACTTGGTGTTGGTGGTATTGCTATAGCATTGGCAGCACAGGCTGTTTTGGGAGACCTTTTCAGCTATTTTGTAATCTTTTTTGACAGGCCTTTTGAAATTGGCGATTTTGTAATTATTGGTAATGACAATGGTATAATAGAATATATAGGTATAAAAACTACAAGAATACGTACCCTTAACGGAGAGCAGCTGGTATGTTCTAATACAGACCTTACCAACTCCAGGCTTCGTAATTTTAAACGCATGGAAAAAAGGCGTATAGTATTTACACTTGGGGTTACTTATCAAACTACTAAAGAACAGCTTGCAGCTATACCACAACTGGTAAAGCAAATTGTAGAATCTAAATCTGATCTTCAGTTTGATCGTGGACATTTTTCAGGATTTGGAGATTCAAGTCTAAATTTTGAATTTGTATATTATGTAAATAATCCCGATTACAATATTTATATGGATAATCAGCAAGCAGTATATTTAGACATCTTCTCGACTTTTGAAGAAAAAGGAATTGAATTTGCTTACCCTACCCAAACTCTATTTGTAGAAAATTCCGGAGAAGTAAAAATAGCAGCTAATGAAAATTAGTTAAATTAGCTTCAGCTAAATATACCGGACAATGTATGATCAAAATTACACCACAATAGTAAAATTTCTTGAATCAATCGGAATAAGGATAGTTGAACGTGATCTTGATGACGATACTTTTTTACCCGGTTTAATGCTTGGCCCTGATTGTATTTATATTGATCATAAAAAATTAAAATATCCGGGAGATATATTACATGAAGCAGGACATATAGCTGTAACATCACCATCAGAACGTAAGCTCATAGGAACTCAAGAAATGCTTCAGGAATGGCCTACTCAGGGTGATGAAATAGTTGCAATTTTATGGTCTTTTGCAGCATTAAGCCACTTGGAATTAAAGCCTGATTTTGTGTTTCATGAAAACGGATATAAAGGAAATTCAAAATGGTTTATAGATAATTTTACCAGTGGTAATTTTATGGGGCTTCCACTTTTAGAATGGTATAAAATGACCGATAACGAATTTCCAAAAATGCGGCACTGGATAAGACCTGATTAGAAATTTGAAAATAAATTATAATACAAAACCCGTCTGGAAAAAAATATTCCAAACGGGTTTTTCCAAACCAATTAACAACAAATTTTTATTCCATCATATTTTGATGTTTCTTGCGCATAGCCCAATAAAAAAAGTTAGGGAACACCAATAAAGTAAATACTGTAGCAGTTACTAAGCCACCGATAATAGAAACAGCCAATGGTTTTTGTGACTCTGATCCGATACCTGTAGACAAAGCTGCAGGCATAAGACCAATGGCTGCCATAAGTGCTGTCATAACTACCGGTCGTGTTCTTGCTTTTACACCTTCAATTATAGCATCGGTAAGTGAAAGTTTTTTCTTGAGGTTAGTGTGAAACTCCGACACCAGTATTACACCATTTTGAATACAAATACCCAAAAGGGCTATAAAGCCTACACCGGCAGATATACCAAAGTTTATTCCTGTAATATGCAAGGCAAGAATACCACCTATTACTGCAAACGGTACATTCACCAATACCAAAAGTGAATCTTTAATATTGCCAAACATTATAAATAGCAATACAAATATCAGTACTAACGATACCGGTACTACCTGAGCCAGCTTAGAACTAGCTCTTATTTGATTTTCATATTCACCTGTCCATCCTATAGAATAGCCTTCCGGAATTTTAACGGCTTTAACTTTCGCCTGAGCATCTGCAATGGTACTGCCTAGGTCACGGTCACGCACCGAGAATTTAACACCAATAAAACGTTTTGTATTATCTCTGTAAATAAGCGCAGGCCCGGTTTCAGTAGTTAATGCAGCTATTTCTTTAAGAGGCACTTTAGTTCCTCTAAGTGTTGGCACCATTAAATTCATGATGTCCTGCTCGTCTTTACGGTAATCTTTCTGATAACGAAGTCTTATATCAAACTTCTTTTCGCCTTCATACTTCTGCGTAGCTGTTTTACCTCCAATAGCCATTTCTATAATACTTTGTGCATCGCTTTTCTGCACGCCATATAAAGCCATTTTTTCCTCATCAAATTTAACACTGATGCCCGGCTGACCAAGGTTACGAAGCACACCAACATCTTTAACACCATCAACATGCTTTATTTTTTCCATTACCTCATTGGCTAATTTATCTAAAACCTGTAAATCGTCGCCATATATCTTAACAGCATTAGAAGCTTTAAATCCGGCAACAGCCTCTGCAACATTATCTACAACAGGCTGAGAATAATTCCATGTTATACCCTGATAGCGACTAAGTTTATTGTTCATTTCCTCTATCAGTTCATCCTGTGTTACACCTCTTGTCCATTCGTCTTTTGGTTTAAGGTCAACCTGAAACTGAAGGAAACCAAATCCATTCGGGTCAGTACCGTCATTACTCCTGCCGGTTTGAGATAAAACGTCATCAACCTCAGGAAATTCTTTAAGTTCTTTACGAATAATCTTAGCCATCTTAACACTCTCTGTAAGTGAGTTGCTAATCGGCAACTCTGCAGTAACCCAAAGCGCACCTTCATTAAGCGGTGGCAGAAATTCCGATCCTAAAAATCGCGTAGAGAAAAGTGTTACTCCTAATATTAATAATGAAATTATAATAGATACTTTCTTATTTTTAAATGTCAGGTTAAGTCCTTTTGAAACTATTTTATTGAAAAACTCCACAAAAACATTATGCTTCTCTTTTACATTTTTATTAAGCAATATTGAGCATAAAACAGGTACAAGTGTTAGTGTAAATATTAATGCTCCTAATAAAGCAAAACCAAGGGTCCATGCTAAGGGAGAAAACATTTTGCCTTCTACTTTTTCAAAAGAGAAGATGGGTAGTAATGCTGAGATAATAATAAGTTTACTAAAGAAAATAGCAATACCCAGTTTGGTACCTGATTTACGTATTAGTCCAAGTTTAGAAAGTTTATTATAACGTTCCTCCCCTACTTCCTTCTGCAGATGATCGAGCGTTACAAAGAGCCCTTCGACCATGACGACAGCACCATCTATAATAATACCAAAATCCACAGCTCCTAATGAAAGAAGATTGGCACTCATACCCTTCAGTTTAAGGCAGAGAAAGGCAAACAACAATGCCAACGGAATAATTATCGATACAATAATTGTTGTCCTCCAGTCTGCCATAAATAAGAAAACAATAACAGTAACCAAAATAATACCCTCAACAAGGTTATGGGTAACTGTATGTGTACAGTATTCCATAAGCCTGTCCCTATCGTAAAATGTTTCCATTTTTACATCTTTGGGTAGAACATTGGCCTGTATATATTCAATTTTTTCTTTAAGGCGTGCCAATACTTCCGATGGGTTTTCATTTTTACGCATAACCACAATACCTTCAACCACATCATCATTGTCATTAAGTCCTGCCTGCCCAACCCGCGGAATGTTAGATTCTGTAACCTTTGCTATATTCTTAATCAGAATCGGGTTGCCATCAGATTGTGCTACTATAGTATTTTCAATATCTGTACGGGAATCCAGTAAACCTATACCACGAACAACATACGCCTGTCCGTTCTTTTCAATAATATCTCCGCCTACGTTTACATTGGCTTTACTTATTGCATCATATACTTCAGGAGAAGTCAGCTCATATTTTTGCAATAAAATAGGATCTATTTCAACCTCATATGTTTTTTCGCGTCCGCCAAAAGCAACAACGTCTGCAATGCCGGGTACAGCCCTTAGCTGTCTGTCTATAACCCAGTTTTGTATAGTAAGCAGTTCACGTGTATCCTTCTCCTTACTGTTTAATGTATATCTGAAAATTTCACCGGTGGGTCCGTATGGAGGTTGAACTTCGGGTTCAACTTCTTCCGGTAACTGAACATTTTGCAACTGATTATTAACCTGTTGACGGGCAAAGAAATCATCTACCCCATCATCAAAAATTATCTTTATTACAGAAAGGCCAAACATTGTAATACTACGCACGTTTTCCTTTTTCTGTACAGAGTTCATTGCAATCTCAACGGGAGAAGTAACAAAACGCTCAACTTCTTCTGCGCTTCGCCCTGGCCATTGCGTTACAATTATTATTTGTGTGTTAGTAACATCCGGAAATGCTTCAACCGGAATATTTTTATAGCTTATAATACCTGCAATAATTACTATTCCAATCCAAAAAAAAGTAAACAGCTTATTGCGTAGGGAAAACCCTATTATGCCTTTAATTAACTTGTTCATTGCTGTTTAATTTTAATCGTTTATAGCGTCATATATCAGTAAATTGCCTTTAACAATTACCTTTTCCCCTTCTTTAAGGCCTCCCGATAGGTAGGTTTTATCATCGAGTGCCCTGTAAACAGTAACCTCTCGGGTTTCAATATTATCTTTTGTCTTGTAAACCATTACAAAGTTTTTATTCTTATCGAAAATTATCGACGCAGAAGGAACAGTAATGTGTTTTACATTTTCAGAATAATGTACCGTTACGGTAGCATTCATTTCAGGCTTTAATAAACCATCGCTATTAGAAACTTTAATTAAGGCTTTAGCCGCTCTTGTCTGAGGGTCTATGACATTAAATATCTTGTCTATTTTCCCTACGATCTTTTTTTCAGGATAAGCAATCGTTTGTATGCTAACATCCTGTGTCTGTTTAATCGTAGCTAAATCACTTTCATTTACATTTGCCAGTACCCAGACATTATCCAGCTTGGCAATTGTAAATACAGCTTCATCCCTGTTATTGCTAAGCATTTCGTTAGGGCTGATATCTTTAGCAACCACATAGCCGCTTATTGGAGCATACATGTTGTAAACAGATCCGCTTTTTAAACGATAAATCTTATTCACTTCAGTCATTCTTTCTTTTTCAGCACGGGCTTTATCAAGTTCTTTTTTAGCCATTACCAGTTCTTTTTCCGAAGCCAGTTTGCCTTCATACATGTCCTCTATACTTTGCAGGTTACGCTCTGCAATGCTAACATTAGCATCAGCATCACTGGTCTGGCTCTGATAGCCTGCCACCTCGCTACTCTGAATACTTGCCAGTAGCTGTCCTTGTTTCACATAATCGCCAAGTTCAGCCTTTATACTTAAAACGCTTCCGCCTACAGCCGGAAAAACCTGCGCCATATTATTATTCTCCGCTGTTACTTTTCCAAATAATCTAATTTCATTTTGAGCATCTTCTGTCGTGGCATCAGCAAAAGTGCTGGTATTGTACATCGTATCGCTCATTACAAATTTCTTGCTCTCTTCTGTAGTTGTTTCCTCTTTTTTTGAACAGGCAGTTATTAATGATACTGCAAATGCAAAAAGAAGTATATTTTTAAATGTTTTCATTTTCATAATTAAAAATTGTTTATTCCTGTTACATAATTAATTTGGGCTGCTGCAAGTGCGAGTTCTTTTTTAACTCTTTCCACTTCTGTCTGAGCTTCATTATAGGCCTCAAAAAAATCGGCAAACTCAATCATAGATACATTCCCTTTCTGGAAACTAGAAGTCATTCCATTATAAACAGCATCAAAATCATTATTAACAAGTTTCCCTATGTTTTTATATTCATCTACACTTCTTGTGTAGTTTTGCCATGCAGCCAATACCTGATTTTGTATTTCAAGTTCTTTGTAAGAAACATTTTTGGTCTGCTGTTCCTGATTAACTTTTGCCGCTTGTATGTTACCCCGGTTCCTGTCAAAAATTGGTAATGGAATACCAAGCCCGATATTGTACTGATTATTAAAAGCATCACCTTGCTGATTATATCCGGCTCTTAATGTAACATCAGGTATTAGCATTTTTCTTTGTAGTGAAACATTCATCTTTGCCGATTCTATTTCAAGTTTGGCCTGATTAAAATCAGGCCTGTTTTCTAATGATTCATTTAGTAATAAATCATACAATAAAGGTTTTGTGGAATAAAAATCGGCTTCAGTACCTGTATAGGTTGTCTGAATTGTCGCAGATGTTCCTAAAAGAATATTTAGTTTTTGCTGCTCTTCTATGAGTATTTTACTTTCTTCAGATTTGTCATTGTTTATTTTTACATAAACAGATTTTAAACGAACCAGATCTTTAAGTGCTATATTATTTTTTGAAACCTGAACTTCATAACTTTCAATAAGAGACTGCAACTTATCTAATAGTTTATTATACTTTTCAATAATTTTTTGCTGATGATGAAGCGTATAAAATGATTCCCATATTTGCAATTGAAGATTTCGGGTAAGATCTGTAAGTTCCGATTCAGCTATTTTTTTATCGAGTTTAGCCATCTCTATTTGTTTACGGAGTTTACCGCCCATTACAATTACCTGCTCCAGACCGGCAGCAAAATTACCCCTGTTTCCTGTAGGGAAATAGGCATTATCCTGAGCCTGATAGGCAATGATATCAGCAGTTACTTCCGGATTAGGATATACTTTAGACTGAATAATAGCAGCATCAGCCTTATTTATATTGTATTGCTGGGCTAACAACATAAAGTTGTTTTTAAAGAAAAGCTCCTCAGCCTGTTTTATAGTGAGTGTTATAGCTCCTGATGTTTGAGCCATACCCATCGTCTGGATAAGCAATAAAGCAATCCAGGCAATGAATTTATTTTTAAATTCCATGATAAAATGTGTTTAAATAGTATATAAGAAATAGTAATGCAACCACTGCAAAACATAAGGAACCGGACATATACCTAAAATAGAAACATGCATAAAAGCTTAGTAAACAGTAATGTTTACTAAGTCCGGGAAATACTATTTAAACTTGTTCAGGAGGAGGGAAAAAATCACTCACCAAAGGTGAATTATATATTGGGTTTGAGTAAAACAGATTTGATTGGACTATTTTAAAGTTTTCTGCTACCGGCTCATTAAATTTTAAATACTCCTGTTGATCAAACATCCAAACGACCTTTTTAATATTGAATTTATGCGTAAGTGGAGTTTTTGTATGGTGTTCCGGTATTGCATTCTCAATATTAAAAACATCTTCAAGTACTAACTCAACCATACTATCTACCTCTTCAAAGTCTGTATCAACCTTATTGCTTTCAAAAAGTGTATGGGGGTTATCAATACTAAAGTTAAGTATGTGTAGTGCCATTAGCACCCACAATACCCTTAACCCAATATGTACTCTATCGATTTTCATACTTAGAATACAAAAGTATTATATTAAATTTTATCTCATAAGAATACCCTTCAAAAATTTACATATATTTTGTCATGTATATCAAAAAATAGCGGAACTTAAAAGCCCCGCTAACACAACATTAAACAACTCTAAAAGTCATTTACCCAAATTTTACTTAGCTACCTCAACAAATTTTATTGCTGTACCTCCTCCTGCAGCTAAATTAATATCTAAAACAGTTTTACTGTTTACATTCTGATTCTGTATTGAAACCGGGTATGGGTTTGATTTATAATTTGCTCCCTCTCCGTCTGTGTAAATTTCGGCTCTATATGTTTTCCCTGACGTTAAAAAAGTAAGAGGAATACTTATTTTCCGGGCATCACTGTTGGTAATAGTTCCTAAATACCAGTTTTTCCCTTCCCAGTCTTTACGTGCAACAGTTACATACTCTCCTATTTTAGAATCAAGCATTTTGGTTTCAGACCATTTACACGGAACATCTTTAACAAACTCAAGTTCTTTTTTGCCTTCATAGTTTTCCGGTAAATCTGATGCCATTTGAAGCGGGCTATAAATAACTACGTATAATGCTAATTGCTTAGCCAGTGTAGTTTGCACTTTAGCACCCTGAGGGGTTTTGTAACTAAAATCAAATGTACCAGGAGTAAAATCAAAAGGCCCTGCCAGCATTCTTGTAAATGGCATTATAGTAGTATGCTCGGGAGTATTCCCACCGTCTGAAGACCATGCATCATACTCCTGCCCCCTGGCACCTTCCTGTGCCATAAGGTTAGGATAAGTACGTTGTAAACCTGTTCCCTTTACCGGCTCATGATTATCAATCATTATATGATATTTAGCGGCAGTTTCAATCACTTTCCTGTAGTGGCGAACACCATACTGGCTGTCATGCCATTCTTTTTTATCAAGATACTTATTTACATAACCTGTTTTTACAGTAGTAACGCCCAAACTATTATATAATTTAAAAGCATCGTCAAGCTGGCTTTCATAATGTTTAGATGCACCAGCAGTTTCATGATGCCCTATTAAGCGTACATTTTTTGAAGCCGCATATTTAGTTATTTCTTTAATATCAAAATCCGGATACGATTTAGTAAAACTAAAAGCGGTACCGTCAGCTGTCCAGTCGCCATCCCATCCTTCATTCCACCCTTCAACCAATACGCCATCAAAATGATTTTTGGCGGCAAAATCTATATATTCTTTTGTTATTTTGGTGGTGGCTCCATGCTTAGGTCCTTGTCCCCAGGTATATTTTTCCAGATGCATTCCCCACCATATTCCAATATATTTAGAGGTTTCTATCCATGATGTATCTTTAATTTTACAAGGCTCATTTAAGTTTAATGTAAGTGTAGATGTTGCTAAATCACCCGGTTTTGTACCTACCATAATAGTTCTCCAGGGAGTCTCAAATGGCGTTTCTGTATAAACTTTTGTACCATCAGCCCAAGGCACTAATTCACTTTTATAGGTGTTACCTTTTGTTTTAAGCAATGTCATAGAAGCAAAATCGGTTAGGTTAGCCTCGTGTATAGCGACATATAGCTTGTTTTTAGTCTCAAAAGTTGCAGGAGTATTGATGGTATCTGTCTCGCTCATGGGAGTTTTTCTGTAAAAACTCTCATAATAACTGTTTTCCCTGTGTACAGGTATCCACCAAACATTATTATCATCAGAAAATGTAAACTGAGTTATTTCGTTAGATATCTTCACTTTTCCTAAATTAGGCTGCTTGGGGAAGAAATACCTGAAACCCAAACCGTCATCAAATACTCTGAAAATAATATCTACAAGTCTCTGTTCTCCTTTTTCTTCCTTTAAATGAATAATAAGTTCATTATGCTTATCCGTTATCTTTTTGAATTCTCCCCATGGTTGTTCCCATGTTTCATTAACCGATTTTTTTTGGGTTGAAATAACTTTAAATCCATCTGTCATTTTTGCATTTCCCGAAAATTCAAATCCCAATAACGAAGGCTCAATAACCGATTTTCCATTCGACGAAAATCTGTATTGAGGTTCTCCTGATTTTGTAAGTTCAAAAATCAATTCGTTATTTTTTCCCGGAGATACTATTTTGTATGTTTTTTGGGCATTGCACGACAGTGTTACAAGAACAAAAGCCGCCAGGCAATACTTGTAAATTTTATTTTTCATTATTTAATTTTGCGTTTATTACAACTTATTCTATCTCGTTTAATATTTGTACGGCCTTCTGGGGCTGCATAGAAACAAAATAATCAAAAGCTTTATTTAGTTTAGTCTGGATGCCTGAATTTGATTTATACTGCTTTCTTAGATTATAAAGTTTACTAATATCATTAAACGAAACCGATGCATTCTGCACTCCTGCAAATGCTTTTACTTTTTCAATGTAGGAATATCCAAATTCAACCGTAGGTTCAAACATAGTACCTTCACCAAAGTCATTCCATGTAATCAATTGAAGATATTTTAGGTTAGCATTTTGTGCCATAGCCAATGTAGCATCAAGTGTAGCTCCATTATTATGTTCTATGGTCCAGCCAATAGCAGATCCGCCCCCGCCTTCCTGATAAAAATCTTTAAATCCAGGATAGGCACTTCCCATACCTACGTTTAGGGTAGGCAGCTTATTAGCATAAAAATTACTAATATGTGTATTATCCTGGTACACCCAGGAATATTCCCCTGAAGCATTAGTACCTGCATCTGCCGATTCATACCATAAGGTTAAAAATGTAGGTTTCGGATTCAAACCGCTGAAAGCACTTGTCCATTCTGCCGGAGTGGTAAGCGTTATTGGACCAAAATCAAGTAATAAGGGCTTACCATCTACTTTTATATAATTGGCATCAGTAAAATAATTGTTCTGCAAGTAACTAAAATCTGTTTTCGCAGCACTAATTGTTGTTGGAGCGAGTCCGGCATCTACAATATTTGTTAAAAAGCGGTCTTCATATACTATAGCATATTCCAAACCTACCTCATCCAGCATATCTATAAGCTGTTCTGCATTTTCTTTATTACTCCTGTAATCATTAAGATTGTAAGTGCCATACCAATCAATCAATACACCATCAACACCGGCATATTTCATAAGCAGTAAATGATTTTCAATAACATCTTTATCGCCGGAATGATAAGGCCCTATTAATGGATAATAATAGGATGCAATCTCTCTTTTACCATTGGCATCAACGTTATTAGGATTTTTATTTGCCATAGTCCAATGATAGCCCCATTGATGATCCGGACTACTTTCATTGGTTTCAAACCATGGCATATAATGCATATAGATTTTAGTACTGTTTGTTTTTACAACCGGTACAGGATCTAAATTTTCAGGTTCTGTAGTTCCCGAAGATTTATCGTCATTACTGCAGCTAATTACAGCAGTAAAACTTAATAACCCTAAAAACAGCAGTATGGTATATTTTTTCATGAAAAATTAAAATTTAAATGGCAACTAAAATACCGGCCTTACAATGACTAACCCAACACAGAAGACCGGTATTATGTAACCTAATATTCAGGATTCTGAACTAAGTTTGAGTTGGTATCCATTACAGCTTTAGGAATAGGGAAAATGCTTCTGTATGCAGGAGTAGCCCCTTTCTCCCACCAAGGCTGGAAGTATGTGCCAAACCTTATATTATCTGTTCTTCTTCTGCCTTCAAATACAAATTCACGCAAAAGTTCTTTATCAATAAAATCAAGATCTATAGTTGCAGGTGTATCTAAACCAGCACGTGTTCTTACTTGTTGTACAAACGGCGCAGCAAGTCCCGGAGAACCTAATCGCACATAACATTCTGCCTGCATCATAAGGATTTCGGCATAACGAATAACTACCCAGTCATGATCACGCTCCCACTGCTCTCCTGCCTTCATTTCATATTTACCAAGACGTACACCTTCATTTTGTTTTGCATTAGTAAAGTTTGAAATTTCTTCAGTATAAATTAACGGCTCGCCACTATCCATAATAATCACAGATCCTGTTGCAATATTTATCTGCTCTCCTTCTATCATAGATTTCTTTCTTTTATCTGTATCATCAAAAGAAGAATATAATCCCGGCTGACCGCTTATACCATTTGCACTCCATGGATAATCTCCTGTAGGCGAAATAGTTAATTTATGAAGGTAATGACAGCTCATAGAAGATAAATAATTACCTACTGTTCCCGCTTTCTGATCGTAAGGGATGGCAAATATTATTTCAGGAGACGTTTGGTTATTAGTAACAAAACTTGCAAAATAATCAGGTGTTAAAGTATAACCCGAAATATTCTGACACATATCTATACAATCCTGCCAGCGTGCTGTGCCTACAAATGCTTCTGAATTAAGATATAATCTCGCTAATAGAGCATAGGCTACGTTTTTTGTAAATTTAGAATATACCACATTTGGTTTTAAATATGGTAATGCATCAAGCAGTTCAGTCTCTACAAAATTATAAACCTCCTGACGCGAAGAATTACTTGGTAACCCCTGATCTTCAAAATTGGTAACAATTGGCACATTACCAAACATATCTAGCAAAAGATAGTAGTAATAAGCCCTTATAGATTTAAGCTCGGCATAAATAGGTTTTTTAGCTTCATCTGTTAAACCTGATTTATCTACCTGATATATGATTGAATTTACCTTGGCAATACCTGCATAACAGTAGCGCCATGCCGAAAGTATCATACCATTTTCATAATCCCATTCGTGCCTTTGTACCTGTTGGTAACGTCCACCATCAAACCAGTCTGTACCCCTGGTAGGTATCGTTGCTTCATCCGAAGCTACTTCATTTAAAAAGAATACATATTCGCAGGTAGGAAAAGAATTTGAAATAGCATCGCTAAACCCTCTTAGTGAAGAATAAGCACCTCCTACAAGGGCTTCAATTTCAGTTGGGGTTTTTCCAAATTCATCGTCCGGTACTCTATCGTATAACTCCTCGTCAAGATTAGTACACGATAAAGTAAAAAGCGTGCTAAAAAATACTGCAGCTATTATTTTAACTTTCATTTCTTATGTTTTATAATTATCTGTTATGTTTAGTTTGCCAGAGTAAAGTTTAACCCAAAAGTTATAGTTCTTGGTCTTGGGTAGTTATTAAACCTGTCAATTCCCGGACTGTCTAATCCGCTATAGTTCACTTCAGGATCTACACCTTTGTAACTTGTAAATACAGCAAGGTTTTGTCCTGTCATATATAGTCTAAGTTTAGATGATGAATCTTTAAACGGAATAGTATACCCTACACTAACCGTTTGCAGTCTGAAAAAAGAACCATCTTCTATCCAGTAACTTGAATATTTAGGTGAAGATGTAATACCTGTAGTTAGATAATCATCTGTAACATTGTATGACGGTAACCTGTTAGGGTCATTAAGCATCATATCTGTTGCGTTTAATACATCCTGACCAAACATTCCATAGCCTGTAAAACCGAAATCAAAATTTTTATAGGTAAAGTTCATTCCAAAACCTAAACTAAAATCAGGCTGTGCATTTCCAATTTCTTTATCGGTATCATCAACAATAATATTCCCGTTTTCATCAAGACCATGTGCCTCTGGTCCCCAAAAAGTACCTACAGCATAACCCTCTTTAATGATTTGCGAGAATTGGTTAGACATACCCGAAAGCCCATGTAATGAACCACTGTAAATAACATCTGTTTTATAGGTCTGGTTAGAAAGCTTTTCTATCTTTTGCTTGTTTTTAGCAAAAGTAAAGTTGGTATCCCAGGTAAAGTTTTTGCTACTAATAATGTTTGCATTTAGCGTAAGCTCTATACCTTTATTAGATAAATCACCTACGTTAGCAAGCATTGTACCTACCAAGTATGGTGGCTGCGGTACCTGATAAGTATATAATAAATCTTCTGTTTTCTTATTATACCACTCAAATGAACCTGTAATTCTGTTGAAAAGGCTAAAATCTACACCAATATTAGTCTGCTTGGTTGATTCCCATTTCAAATCAGGATTAGGGTTTTGTGTAGGTGAATAAGCAAGGCTCCAGGTTCCGGTGGCCGGATCATAATAACTGTCATGCCCTACTCCAAGAATAGATAATGATTTATACTCGCCAATACCATCCTGGTTACCTGTAACGCCGTAACCTGCCCTGACCTTTAAATTAGTAAGCCAGTTTCCTGTAGATTGCATAAAATCTTCCCCGGTAATTCTCCATGCAACTGAAGCAGAAGGGAAAACACCCCATTTATTGTTTGCTCCGAAACGGCTTGAACCATCTCTTCTTACTGTACCTGTAAACATATATTTACCGTCATAAGAGTAGTTTGCCCTGCCAAAAAACGAAACAAGATTAGATTTTCCTTTATAAGAATACACATCTCCTAAACGGTAGTTATATCCTGCACCAAGATTGTTATAGCCAAAAAGGTCTGTAACAAAACCACTACGCTGAGCTCCAAAACCTTTGTATATGTTTTCGTAATAAGAATAACCTGCCACCGCATTTATACTATGTTTACCTATAAGTTTATTATAGCTAAGAAATGCTTCTAACTGTGCATTTTGGTATTCTTCATATGTTTTTTGGGCGTAACCCCGCTCTGTTCTTCCTTCCATCATTGCATAAGAAGGTTTATAGGTGTTCCCCTGCATAGCATTGTGTTCTAAAGACAGGTTAACGGTTGCTGTAAAATCATTAAGAAATTTAGCTTCTGTTTTAAAATAACCTAATACCCTGTGCCTTTCATTATCTGCCGTACGGTTAGTCTGAATCTCAACAGGATTTTCATTTAGTGTACCTCCTACTTCAGTAAAATCTCCATTAGCATCTCTTACCGGAATTGTAGGGTTAAGATTAAATGATCTCTCAAAAATTCTATAGTCAAGCGGATGCCATTTATCGATGTTGGCAAAAATACCTGTATCAAACTTTAAAGCTTTATTAGCGGCATATTGTGTACCTGCCACATTAGCACTTAAACGCTCAAGCCCGGTAGTTTTAATAACACCCTCATTATTAAGATATAATATAGATGCACGCATATTGCTCATCTCTCCGCCAGAAGATATACTAATATTATGGGATTGAGTAAATGCCGTTTGCTGCAGTTCTTTCTGCCAGTTAGTATTACCGCCGTAATCTACAGCATCTGTAAGATTATTTTTCCTTACATAAGCCCTCCATTGATCTGCCGAAAGTAGATCAAGATTATTAGAAGCCTGGCTAACACCGGTATATCCGTTATAAACCACAGTTGTTTTTTTACTTCCCCCTTTTGTAGTTATGATAATAACACCATTTGCTCCTCTAGAACCATATATTGCAGTTGCGGATGCATCTTTTAATACATCAACCGACTTAATATCTGATGGCTGAACTATATTAATATCTACACCTGCTATACCATCAACAACAATAAGCGGACTATTGCTTGCCGTTAATGAAGTTCCTCCCCTTAAACGCAAAGTAGCACCGCTACTTGGGTCACCAGTACTTTGTGTTACAGTTAAACCCGCAACTTTACCCTGTAAAGCCTGTTCTGTAGAAGTAATAACACCTTTTACAAGGTCTTCACCTTTTACTGTAGATATAGCCCCTGTAAGATCTGATTTACGCATAGAACCATAACCTACAGATACAAGCTCTACGCCTTCCAGCATAATAGCGCTTTCTTCAAGGTGAACATCTAAAGTAGTTGTAGAAGCATCAATGGTAATATTTTGCGTAGTAAACCCTACAAATGATATTACTATTGTACTTCCTGTATTAACTTCTATAACAAATTTACCATCTACATCTGTAGATGTAGCATTTGTAGTTCCTGCCTCAAGTATATTAACCTCCGGCATCGGAGTCTTGGTATTATCGTAAACAACGCCTGATATCAGCTTTTTCCCTTGTGCGAACATACCCGCAGAAAGAAAAAGCATGAGAATCATGAATACCAACGATTTATTAGCCCAGTATTTTTTCTGGACCACATTTGTATTTATATTATTCATTAGAATTGATTTTTGGGTTGATAGTGTTTGTTAGTCTACCGTTTTTAAAGGAATGGTTGTATCAGAAATAACCCTGCCGTTATTGTCTTTAACCAAAACATGAATTTCGGTAGCATTTACACCGTTAAGTTCTGACACCAGATTTACAAAACCTTTAATTTCTGCCACACCACCAGAAAATTCACCTGTAATAACATGATCTGCAGCGGTAACAGTATAAAGAAGTTTGTTAACATTGCTCTCATTATTAGTTCTTATTATACCCAAAAAGTCTCTTTTACTGATCTGAGCCGGAAAGAACATAAACTTAGGTGGCGGTGGGGGAATATATTCGGCTGCATTAAGAACCTGATCGGGTATTGTTCCTGCCCAATCATCTTTAACCATTAAAAAAACCAGGTTTTCCATAACATAGCCCTCCGGAGCATTATAATATACTGATGGAATTAAATCCATTTTATAAATACCTCCACCAAGATTTTTAAGTTTTGTTTTTTCAACAATTTCCGGCAGCCACGACTGATATTCCTGCTTAATATCCCAGTTATTAAGTCCACTATGAAAATGTACACTTGTTGCATCTTCAAAACCGGGTGCCAGATTAGCATTAAATAATATACTTAATCCGCCGGTTAATGTAGGTGCAGGAGGATATGCCCTTATTAGTTCATTCGCAGTAGCAAAATCATCAAAAGGTGTATAAGTAACATTTGCAACATCAGATTGTTTAGTTCCTGTTTTGTCTTTCAGTCTAAGCCAAAAACCTGCACTCGCAGCAATTTCTTCAGGAGTTACGGAAAAATAAGTTGTAGGCGTAAGCGTAAAGCTCCATACTTTATTTCCTTCATAGGTAAGTTTTGCAAAATCAGAAGAGTTTTCCCAGTTACCTGCATCCGGTTCAGATGGCGACCATATCCATAGATAAATATCCTCTCCTTCTGGAAAAGCAGTAGTTGAAAGATCAAAATACCATGTAACTTCTTCATCATATTTATATACAACAGGATACGACCATATTTTTGCCGGTGTTCCCATTTCCTGCTGTGCCTGTATAAAGTTCGGAATCATTATAAAAGCCAGTACTATTATATGTATTAGTTTTTTCATATTACTTTTAATTAATAGCATTTAACCTGAATGTGTAGGACACGAATGGCGTACCTTCAGATGTCCTAACAAGCTGAATTTCCATTTCTTCGTTACTTCCCGGTACAGATGTAAGTTTTAATTCATCTGTTTTTTGAGTTTTCTCTGCATCACTATATAAATAGATCTTCACAGGTTCACCTGTAGGCTGCTGGAAATCTGAGCTTAATTTCCAATACCCATTCAAGGCAAATAAAGGTGGAACTTCACCTGTAACTTCATAGGAAGTAGGCTGCATCTTGTCATCAACATTAAGTTTTATCCTGAAATCAGGATAATTAAATAATGTGCTAATATCTTGTTCAGATGGCTCAAGTTTATTTGACTTCGCATACTCGTCAACCATCTTTAAATTCATTAAGCCCCATTCACCATTAATTTTCTCATTAAGAGTGATTGGGTCTACATGATTACCATCATCAGTCTCACTACAGCCAATGGCTAAAAAACCGATGATAGCTAACAAATAGATAATTTTACATCTCATAAATTTTGTTGTTTTTTGTTAGTTAATTTGTCCTCTTAAAAAAAGAATATGACGAAGCTAGCTGTTAAAGACGGAGTAAAAAAAACATTCAGGTAAAATCAAGATACTATATCGTTATAATTAAAATTAAAACACTGTATTTCAATAAATTAATAAAATATTATTTTAAAAAAATCAAGATATAATTTAGATTTAAAAATAGCTTTTAAAGTCTAAATAAATGAAGATATTTAAAATTTATAGCGTTATTTTTTTATATACCTTATATATATTGCTTTTTTATTACCAAATTGTAATATTTTACAGTACATTTAGCATCTTTAAAAATTCTGTTAAAAAAAACACCTTGATTATTACTTTTCATCAAATAGAAGTGATTACTCAGCCGCATTAAAAAATCTCTACTATACAAAACATGCTAAGATTTTACTTTATATTATTTCTGTTTACATTAACTGCAACAGCAAAAAATATTAATCCTGTTCTTGACAGTCTTGATCGTTCGCTTCAAAAAAAGGATATTTATATAAAGCAGAAATATGTAAGGATCAAAGAACTGAACCGTAATATTCATAAATATACACTCAGTAACGATAATAGGAATTTGTATTATGATTATATGAATCTTTTTGAAGAATATAAATCTTTTAAATATGATTCTGCTTACTATTATATTGAGCAGGCTAAATCAAAAGCTATATTACTCAAAGACAATAAGCTTTTATCGCTTAGCAAAATAAATGAAGGGTTTGTTTTATTATCTTCAGGTCTTTTTAAAGAAGCTATAGATACTCTTAACAGCATCCAGGCGGAAAATTTGGATATTAAAAATCAATATGATTATTATTCTGTAAAAGCACGTGCTTACTATGATCTTGCCGATTATACCAGAGACCATCGTTACAATATTAACTACATACAGAAAGGAAACCTTTTACTGGAAAAGGCTATTTCGCTGGTAAAGCAAAATACAAATGACTATTGGGCAGCTGAAAGCCTTAAAAGACTAAAACAACAGGACTGGAAGGGTGCAGAACAAGCTTTTAGCTACTGGATAAATCATTTTAAACTCCCTACAGAATATTATGGCATAGCCACATCTTCATTAGGTTATATTTATTCTGAGAAAGGAGATACTGACAAGGCTATATATTACTTAACACTGGCTGCAATTGCAGATGTTAAAAACGCTACTAAAGAAACAGTGGCATTGCGCAATCTTGCTAATGAACTTTTTAAGAAAGGTTATTTAGAAAAAGCAAATAAATATATTAACCTTGCTATGGACGATGCTACATTTTATGATGCAAGGCACAGAAAAATTGAAATATCATCTATACTCCCTATTATAGAAAAAGCCCAGCTAAATAAGGTAAACGATAAAAACGATCTGCTCGAAAAAATAGTAATACTATTAACTGTACTGGCTTTAATAATTATCCTTTTTCTTATTATAATTTTTAAGCAGCTAAAAGAACGCAATGCTTCCAGAAAAGCAATGGCATCATCTTATGAGAAACTGCAAAAAATGAATAAGAGCCTTAGCGAAGCCAATACAATAAAAGAAGAATATATTGCTTATTTCATCAAGGCTACATCTGAGTTTATTAATAAAATAGACCACATGCAAAAAAGCACCATTCAAAAAATAATATCTAAAAAAACTGATGAAGTGCTCACAAGCCTCAAGGCTTATAATATTAAAAAAGAAAGAGAAAGCCTGTTTCATCAATTTGATGAGATATTTTTAAGACTATTCCCCTCTTTTATAGGAGATTTTAATACTCTTTTCCCTCCCGATCACAGGACAATAGTAAAAAAAGGAGAACTCTTAAATACAGAACTTCGCATTTATGCTTTATATCGCCTGGGTATTCAGGATAGTAATCAGGTAGCAGACTTTTTAGAGTTATCCGTTTCTACCATCTACACCTATAAAACAAGGATAAAAAGCAAATCTGATTTTAAAGATGTATTTGAAGAAAAGATAATGGCTATAGAAACGATATAGTGTATAAAAAAACCTGCTCATTGCTGAACAGGTTTTTGTTTTTTAACTATAAATTTTTACTGATATAACTTCCGTAAAGATCTTTAAACTGATATCCCTGAGTATATCTGTCTTTACTTAACTTTTTAAATTCAGACAATCCCCACAGAATAAATTCTTTTAAGAAATACTGATCTTCTTTAGGTGCATCGGGTTGATATTTGAGTACCAACTGCTTTAAAGGAATAATAGAATCAAGTTGTTTTTTATATTCTTTATCGCTCGCATCATCCGGCAGATCAAATCCACTTTCATTAAAGAACCAGTCAATTACTTCCTGGTATGGTCCTTTATCACTATTCTTTTCCAGTTTCTCTATTTTTGGGAAAAAATCCGGGAACATTGTTTTAACAGCATTGCCTAAAAGATGTTCTGCAACAACGGCTGCTCCCTCCTGCTCTCCTTCATAAACCAACTCCACTTTACCGGTAATAGCAGGTATAATTCCCATAAAGTCCGAAAGTCTAACCGTAGTTTTTTCATCACCTGAAATTAATGCTCTTCTTTCGGCAGTGCTCAGCAGGTTTTCAAAAGCTGTAATACTCATCCTTGCACTTACGCCGCTTTTATAATCTACAAACTCACTATCACGGGCTTCAAAACTTATTTGTTCTAATAAATCTTTAGCTATAGATGGTACATGGATAAAATCACTCTGTCGCCCATCAAGATTAGCCTCCTGTTCTGTAATAGTCCTTGCTATTTTTACCGTTTCCGGGTAATGCGTAAGAATTTGCGAACCGATACGGTCTTTTAACGGAGTTACAATACTTCCTCTATTAGTATAATCTTCAGGATTGGCAGTAAATATAAATTGCAGATCAAGATTCATTCTTACCTTGAATCCTCGTATTTGTATATCTCCTTCCTGTAGTATATTGAATAATGCTACCTGTATTCTTGCCTGAAGGTCAGGTAACTCATTAATAACAAAAATACATCTGTTGGCACGTGGTATCATTCCAAAATGTATAACACGATCGTCAGCATAAGAAAGTTTTAAATTTGCAGCCTTAATAGGATCTATATCTCCAATTATATCTGCCACAGTAACATCCGGAGTAGCCAGCTTTTCATAAAAACGATCACTCCTGTGCAGCCAGCTTATAGGCGTATCATCTCCTTTTTCCTCTATCAGCGTTTTTGCAAAGCGCGATATTGGATTAAGCGGATCATCATTAATTTCAGATCCTTCTACAACAGGTATCCACTCATCCAGTAAATTTATCATTAGGCGTGCAAGCCTGGTTTTAGCCTGTCCCCTAAGTCCTAATAAGTTAATATTATGACGTGATAAAATTGCCCGTTCCAGTTCAGGGATTACTGTGTTCTCAAAACCCCATACGCCTTCAAAAACCGTTTCTCCTTTACTTATCTTATCTCTTAAATTATTTCTTAGTTCGTCTTTAATGCTTTTACTCTGATATCCTGCTTTTTTAAGGTCACCAAGTGTTTTTATGTTCTCTATATTCATCATTCCTTCTCTAAATTTCTATTTAATTCGTTTTTTTCTATTGGTCTCATAATCCTCGAAAATCATTTCTCCTAAACCTTTCAACCCTGTGTAAAAAGCCTTACCCTGATTAGCCTCGGTAAAACGGTTAACAAACTTTTGCAGGTAAGGGTCGCTGGCAATCATAAAGGTAGTAATTGGTATATGAAGCTTACGGGCCTGCTGTGCCATAGTATAGCATTGATCTACAATATATTCATCAAGTCCGTTACTGTTCATGTAGTAACTTCCGTCTTTTTCACGCACACAACTTGGCTTACCATCGGTAATCATAAAAATCTGTTTGTTGGTATTACGTTTTCTTCGAAGCATATCCATAGCCAACTGAAGCCCGGCGACTGTGTTGGTATGAAACGGACCTACCTGTAAATACGGTAAATCTTTAATGGCTATAGGCCAGGCATCATTACCAAAAACCAATATATCCAACGTATCTTTAGGATAACGTGTAGTTATAAGTTCTGCAAGAGCCATAGCAACCTTTTTTGCAGGTGTAATACGGTCTTCACCATAAAGTATCATACTGTGGCTAATGTCTATCATTAATACAGTACTCATCTGTGCCTTGTGATGTGAATCTTCTACAACCAAATCATTTTCGGTAAGCATAAAACTATCTATACCATTATTTACCTGAGCATTTTTTATGCTTTCGGTAAGGGCGATTTTGTCAAGTCCATCTCCAAAATGATATTCCCTGAATTCTCCGGTATGGTCGTCTCCACTACCCGAATGCTTTGTTTTATGATTTCCTGATCCGCTTTTATTTAAATTACCAAAAATCTGATTTAATGCCTGCTGCCTGATAGATCTTTCGGTTTTTGCCGTAATCTTTAATCCTCCTGTACCATCATCCTTAACCTCATCTTTTATATAACCTCTTTTTTTAAGGTCTTCAATAAAATCGTCTATGGTATAGTTTTCATCGGTTAGCTTATATTCTTTATCAAGTTGCCTTAACCAGTCTAAAGCTTCATCTAAATCGCCCGATGTATAAGTGATTAATTCAGTAAAAATCTCGAAGAGTTTATCAAACGGAGACATATACGGTGCTTCATATTGCCTAAATACAAAGCCTCTTTTATTATTTGCTTCCATAGCCTATAAAATTATTACATAATTAAATATCTGCATAAAAAAGCTCAATAATTTTTAGTTAAAACGTAAGGCTGGCAACATCAAGAAAAATAATCTTTAAGAGTAAGAAGTTCTATTCGCCATACATATCCATATTCAGCCTTGTTTCCTCAAGATCGAGTTCTAATTCTATTTTACGAAGAATATGTTCATTAGTCTTGCCCTCTTTGTGCATCTCTTCTATTTTCTTACGCTCAACATTTAATAGTTCTATCTGCAGGCGGGTATATTCATTAAAAATATTTGATGCCAAAGGGGCTCCGTTACCAAAATAATTAGCGGGCAATTCAGTTTTCTGCAGCCTGTTAAACTTAACTTCATACTTGCTTTTAATATTATTGAGCAATTCATCCTGTAATAGGGAAAGATTATCCTCAATATGCATTATAGTTTGCGATACAATCGCGTTTCGTACCTCATACTCTTCAGCGTATATAGAATACGGCTCAATTTTTAATTTACGGATGATCCAGGGTAATGTTAGTCCTAAAAAAACCAAAGTAGAAAGGATAACACAAAATACCAGAAAAATTATAAGACTACGATACGGAAAAGCTTCTCCTCCCGGCAAAGTCAGGGGTATTGCCAATGCAGCAGCCATTGAGACAACTCCACGCATACCTGCCCAGCCAAATACGACAAGATTTCGTGGATCAAATTCTTCAGCACTCCTTATGCGTTTGCTTAAAAATCTTGGCAGCATAGCAGCAGGTACTACCCATAAAAAGCGCACTATAATAACAACAAAGCTTATAGATAGTCCCCATAGTATTAAAGATTCTGTTGAATAAGAACTAATACCGTCCATTACCTGTTTTAACTGAAGCCCTATTAGAATAAAAATAAGTCCGTTTAGTATATAGGCAACTACATCCCATACTGTTACAGCCATAACACGGCTTTGATGCGTAAATATTTCTGCAGATCTGAATGATAGGTACAATCCGCAGGAAACAACTGCCAAAACTCCCGAAAAATGGAAATGCTCCGCAATAAGATAGGCTGCAAAAGGGGTCAAAAAGGTTAAAGTAACTTCTATTATAGGGTCACAAACAAACTTTTTATGTATAAGATACATAATATATCCCATAGCTAAACCAATAGCAACACCTGCCCCCGCAACAACAAGAAAGTTTAGTCCCGCTTCCCAAAAAACAAAGTTACCTGCCGTAATTGCTGCCAAAGCATATTTATAGGCTACCAGGCCACTGGCATCATTAACAAGACTTTCTCCATCAAGTATGGTAATTAATCTGGGGTGCAGTCCCAATCCTTTTGTTACAGAACTTGCTGCAACTGCATCTGGCGGAGAAACTATAGCCCCTATTAAAAAAGCTAACGGCCAGCTGATATCATCTATAAGTGCATGAGCGGCAACTGCAACTGCCAGTGTTGTAAAAAACACCAACCCGATTGCTGCAAGGCTTATAGGGCGTATGGCTCCTTTAAAATCATGCCAACTGGTATGCCATGAAGCATGGTATAATAATGGCGGAAGAAATATTAAAAAAACAATTTCGGGGCTTAATGCAATTACAGGAAGCCCCGGAATTATGCTTATGAGCAATCCCGATAAAACCAAAACTATAGGAAAAGGAAATTTATACCTATTACTCAGCAATCCTAAAAAGGCAATGCCAAACAACAGCATAATTATAACTGTAATGTTTTCCATATTAGCAGATAAATACTATTGTTATTAAATTTAAATATACTGTTTTTTATAATTAATAAATGTGAATTTATCTGTGCTCTTTATAGGTATTTCCAATCCATAAATTCTTTAGGGTATCCCGTTCATCTTTACTTAAAACATCCGCATTTGCTGCTGCAATGGCCTCATTAAGCTGTTGCATTGTTCTAATGCCTGCTACTGCTGTAGTTATTGCAGGATTATCTGTTACGTAGCGCATAACCGTTTCTGCAAGTGTTCTGCCGTCAGGTAAATTATGTTTCAGGTTATTTATTATTAACTTAACTTCCTCTTCTTTCATTCCGATATAATCAGTAGCAGGCTTATCTATTAATAATCCGCTTGCTACAGTGCCTCTGGCTAAAACACCAATATTATTTTTATGCAATACGTTAAGTGTTTCTTCTTCAGGCCTACGGTCTAAAAAACTATACTGCGTCATTACAGCAGCAATATTAGATCGGTTTACAAACTCCCGAATAACATTAGGCCTTATAGATGATAGTCCATAACTTCTTATTTTGCCCATATCAATAAGCCTTTCAAAAGCTTCAATAGTTTCATCAAACGGATCATAAATCGTTCCGCCATGAAGCAGATATAAGTCTATATAATCTGTTTGTAACCTCTTAAGGCTATCATCTACAGCTTTAAGTATATACTCTTTTTTAGGACACCATTCCCACCCGGTACCATCTTCTTTCCAGCGGTTACCTACTTTGGTAGAAATAAAAACATCCTTTCTTTTGTTCTTAACAGCTTTACCAAGCAAAATTTCATTTTCTCCCTTCTCATAAAGGTCAGCCGTATCAAACAAATTGATACCTTCGTCTATAGCTTTATGTATAATAGCATCATTATCGGCAGAAGTACTTTTAAGCGACATACAGCCAAAACTAATTTCGCTTACACTAAAGCCTGCTTTTTGTAATAAATTATATTGCATAGTATTTTAAAAAAAGCGTTTAACCCATCTCAGTTTTTCAAGCCTTACCAAACATTCCAAATAATAGTAATCGGCATAAATTATAGAATTATTGATTTCACTATCTGCCGGCTTATGCCCTGTAGAATGCAATAACAAAGCGTCATTTTGATATCGGCTCTGATAATGATCTGTAAGTTCCCTGATCATTTTCATGGCTTTACTTTCATATTCCCGTTTAAGAGTCCTGTCTTTAGTAAATGTAGAAAGTTCAAGTAATGCTGATGCTGTAATGGCTGCAGCCGATGCATCTTTAGGTGCATTAGGAATATCAGGCGCATTAAAATCCCAATACGGAATCTGGTCAGCCGGAAGATGGTCTAAATATACACGGGCAACTTTGTGGGCAAAATCAATAAATTTACGATCCCCGGTTTCCCTATATACCATTGTAAAGCCATATATAGCCCAGGCCTGTCCCCTTGCCCACATGCTATCATCAGAATATCCCTGTGCAGTAACACCTTTTAGCTTCTTACCGGTTTCAGGATCATATACAACAACATGATATGCAGAGTAATCAGGCCTGAAATGGTTTTGCATAGTTGTTTCTGCATGTTTTACTGCAATTTTATAAAGGTTTTTACTTCCTCCGTGTTTAGATGCCCAAAACAATAATTCAAGGTTCATCATATTGTCTATTATGGTATTGTGCCCACCATAATTGGCATGAGGCCATGAAAGTATAGTCCCTACCTTAGGATTAAATAAAGTAGCCAGCGTGTCGGCAGCTCTTAAAACAGCAGCTTTGTATTCTTTTTTACCTGTAAGCTGATAAGCGTTTCCAAAACTATTAAATACCTGAAAACCCAAATCATGATCTGTGGCTTTAGACTCCGTTAAAGGCAAAAGGTATTGTGTATATTTATCTGCGGCTTCAGCCCATTTCTTATCATTGGTAGTTTCATATATAAACCATAATTGCCCGGGCCAAAAGCCACTGGTCCAGTCTTTATAATCTACATACTTCCACTCTTTACTATTATTAGGTATGCTCCTGGGGATAGAATGGCCATCATCCGGAATAGCAGCAAGCGTTTTGGCGGTGTGTACTTTACAATATTCCAATTGTGTTTTAACATCCAGCCTAACTATATCTTTTTTTAGTGTTTGGGCATTAGTGACTACCGAAAAAAACAGCAATGTTAGCGCGCAAAATTTTATTTGTATATTCATTACTTGTATGAACTATTTTTAATTTTTTATGATTTTAATTTCAATCGGATTTTTAGCAATTAAAGCCTGTCTTTTTAATAATAAGTCCCAATCTTCCAGAGAATGAATCTGATTACTTTTTTGCCATGCGAATCCTGCATAGTAGGTAATCTTCTTTACCGGCTTTACAAGAACTAAAAGATTACTCTGGTCATTAGTTTTAGAAATATTTGCAAAAGCATCCTTCAGTAAATACGGATCTATTACAATACCTTCCCCCACAAAAGAATCGTCCATTGTTTCCCAATACCTAAACCAACCCTCCCGCTTATTTATACCCACATTACCTTCATTATTATGCAGTGCAATACCAATAGCGTAATTATTTATTTTTTTTTTGGAAACAGTACTAATTTCAAATTTAGAAAAATTAGAACCCAAATCAAGTGTTACTCTTTTTGTTTCTTTTATTTATAATCACTCCAGGGTTTATAAGTAAGCTCAAATATTGTTCGTAACGGGCCGCTTGCTATAATTTTATAATCGGTAAAGTTTTCAGAAACCTGAAGACTGTCATTTATCCAAACACCTGTACCTCCCGTACCTCTGCTGTTTCCCACATGATAAGGATCATAACCTTCACCGTGATCAGTATGATAGTACCCGGGTGACTTTACATGTTCTGCATACCATTTATTTATAACAGGATAATTTACACGTTTTAGCCATATATCTACCCCGCTCGATAAAGTACTTCCGGAAACTCCTCTTAAAGCTTCTTCCTGTCCTTTAAGTCCATATACCCTAAAAGCTACTTTATCATTTTCCCATGCAAAATCGTCAGACCGTTCCGGTACGAAACGCGCAAAAGCAGCTTCTTTATTTTCAATTATTTTGATATTATCATTAAATACAATTTCATATTGCACAGTAGATCTAGCCGGCACATCAGCCTGAAAAAGTAATTCATCAGCTACGCCATCACTTTCATAGTCAATCCATTGTGTTTGCAGATAGTCACCCGAGTTATGATTTCTAATTTGAAGTGAGTTTTTTTCTTTAATTAAATCTTTTGCTTTTAGTGCTACAATTTCCTTTCGGTTAAAGTTCATATTATTTTTAACCTCTATAGTGTACTTTTGTGAATAAGAGTTATGGTTAAAAAACAAAACTAATAGTGAGGCTGTAAAAAGATTTCTGATCATGTAGGCGTTTACTTAGAAAACCCAAATATAATCATAATATTTCTGGTTGCCGACCATGCCTGTGCTACAAAACCTTTTGCTTTTTTTGTTTACTTTTAATATGATTAAATAATAACTGATGAACTTAAAATATACTGACAATACTTCTAACGCTGATTTTAGGCTTGTAATTGAAGAACCTGCTTTTGACAGAAAGTTTTTTACCCGCGACAGGGAAGATAAATTACTTACAATTGCATGGAACAGAGGTGAAGAGCAAAAAATAATAATTGATGAGATTGAATATACTTTCCCTGCTAATTCAATCATACCTTTAATGGTAAACCAGTCCTTTAGGTTTGAAAATCCTGAATATATTACTTCATGGCTATTTAACCGTGAATTTTACTGTATTGTTGACCATGATAAAGAAGTTAGCTGTTCCGGCTTTATATTTTATGGCCCAACACCAATTATGTTTATCTCTCTTGATGAAAAAGAACAGGAAAAAATAGACTTATTAGTCCGTATTTTTAAAGATGAGTTCGATACATCTGATAAAATTCAGGGTGCAATGCTAAGAATGCTTTTGGTTCGTTTAATAATAACTATTACACGCCTTGCCAGACAGCAGTTTACAGATGAAACGGTTGATGATGATACAAAGTTTAGCCTGTACAGAAACTTTAATCTTTTGGTAGAAAACCATTACCGAAAAGAACACGAAGTACAATTTTATGCCGGTAAACTAAACAAGTCTCCAAAAACCCTTGCTAATGTTTTTGCAATATACGGACAAAAAACACCTTTACAAATAATACAGGAACGTATAAACCTTGAAGCAAGGAGACTATATTATTACACGGATAAATCTACCAAAGAAATAGCGTCTGAACTTGGCTTTGAAGATGCATCACATTTTAGTAGATTCTTTAAAAAACACTTTGGTGTTAGCCCTACCGATTTTAAAAAATCATTAGAAAAAGTGGCTTAGGGAAGAATTGCACATTCATCGGGAAAAGTATCCATTTTTTTACGCTTGCTATTGTCGCAACTTTGTACTGTCAATAACGACAAACAAATTTAAAACGTAATAAAATGGAAAATTTCACAGTACCAACAAAAGCAGATGTTTCTGAAAACAACCAGGCATTATTTAATAACCTTGAAAAAGGTCTAGGACAGGTTCCTAACTTATACGCTTACCTTGCTAAAAACGAAACTGCTCTTGGCGATTACCTTACTCTACAAAACCGTAAAAGCAACCTTAAAGCCAAAGAAAAAGAAATTGTAAATTTAGTAGTAAGTCAGGTAAATGAATGTGATTATTGTTTGGCTGCCCATACATTAATTGGTAAAATGAATGGCTTTACCGACGATCAGGTTCTTGAAATACGTAGTGGCCACGCTTCTTTTGACAGCAAATTTAATGCATTGGCAGAATTTGTAAAAGAGACTACGCTTAATAGAGGCAAAGCTTCACAGAATGCCATAAATAATTTGTTTGAAGCTGGTTACAATGAAGCTGCATTAATAGATATTATAATTCTTATAGGAGATAAAACAGTTACAAATTATCTTCACCGCACAACACAATTGCCTATAGATTTTCCTTTGGCTCCTGCCCTTCAAACAGCATAATAAGCTGTTTTAAATATCGAAAAGCCTTGTGTAACTACAAGGCTTTTCGATATTTATACTTTTCTTAATTAGTTGTAAACCATTAATCTTTTACCTTTGTAAATAATACTTTTTACCATGCCCAAAAGAAACAGAAAACAGGAAGAATTATGGAATGTAATTACTCACGGAACGGGAGCTGTGCTTTCTGTGGCTGCATTTATACTACTAACAGTTTTTTCTGCAATTAAAGGAACAAAAATGCATCTTGCCGCTTCACTTGTTTTCGGGGTAAGCCTGGTATTATTATATTCTGCATCTACCATATACCATGCAGTATATAGTCTTAAATGGAAACGTATCTTTCAAAAGATAGACCATCTTTGTATATATGTTCTTATTGCCGGTACTTATACTCCTATAGCTTTATTAGGTCTTAAAGGGGCTTGGGGATGGAGTATTTTCGGAATAATATGGGGATTTGCAATAGCAGGATTCATTTTTAAATTTTCTCCTTTAAGAAGATCAGAAAAATTATCGCTGGCACTATATGCAATAATGGGGTGGTTAATTATAATAGCTATAAAACCCCTCATAGAAAATCTGGCGGCCGGAGCATTATATTATCTATTAGGCGGAGGGCTTTGCTATACAATAGGCATTTACTTTTTTGCTAAAGAAAAGATACCTTACAACCACACTATTTGGCATCTGTTTGTTTTAAGCGGAAGCGCATTGCATTTTTTCGGCATCTTTTTTTATCTGATACCGTAATATTTAAATAAAAGGTTCGGTAAGCTTATGTTTGTAAGAGAATAATACTAATCCAACCTTAGATTTTATATTATGTTTTTCAAATAATGCTGTTCGATACGCTTCTATTGATTTTACAGAAACCGACATAATATCAGCCATTTGCTCATAGGTATATTCTTTTTCATTACACACAAGTTTAAGAAAATCATATTCCCTGTCTGACAGCTTAATTGCATTTTTAGATGCTTTATTTGCCGTAGGGTCATATTGTCTTACCCGTTTTAAAATTTCAACAACATTATTATACCCTATATTGGCTATATTATCTATTGCAAATTTCAGGTCGTGAGCAGTGCAGTTTTTATGCAAAAAGCCTCTTGCACCATGATGGTAAGCCGCATCTATAATCTGTTCATCAAAATGCTGGGTAAGCAATAATGCTTTATACTCCTCTTCTTTATCTTCAAGAGCCTGTAGCACCTCTACCCCATTTAATCCGGGCATAGAATAGTCTATTATAAAAAGATCAGGCTTATCCTGTAATGGCAGTGCGGTCAAAAACTCAGTACCGCTGTCAAACTCAGCAGTAACTTTATAATTGCTTATTTTTTCCAGAAGTTCTTTTAGCCCCTGCCTTACGATTTTATGATCGTCAACAATACCAATAGTAATTTTGTCCATAAGCTATTTTTCTGATACTGTAATGGTAGTCCCTTTTTCCGGAACAGTATCAATTGCAACTCTAAAGTTAATAATTTCGGCGCGTTTAATAATATTTTTAAGTCCCATTCCTGATTTTTCATCACTTTGATTAAAATCAAAGCCTTTACCATTGTCTGTAATTATCATTTCAAAAAATGGTTCGGTTTTCAAAATTACGTTTACAACTGTAGCCTCTGAATGCTTTAGTGTATTATTTATAACCTCCTGAAATATACGGTAAATAACAATTTTCTCATTGCTGTCAAATACTTTCTTTCGGGTACCTTTAAAAACAAAATCAAACTTAATACGGATATTAGTGTTAAGCCTTTGTACCTCAGCCTCGATAGCCTTAAAAAGACTCTCCTGTACTAATAACTGGCTATTTAATGAGTGGCTTATACTGCGTATAGAATTAGACAAGGTAACGATTGACTTACTTAACGGATTAAGTGCATCCTGAAGCTCAGGTTTATCCAGCTTAAGATTTTCGACCATAAAGTTAATATAGGTAAGTTGCTGCCCTGCATCATCGTGCAGATCCTGTGAAATATTGTTTAGTACCTGTTCCTGAGTTTCCAGAATAGTGCTGTTAAGCGTTTTTTGGTACTCAAGGTCTTTTTGATAAATAAGCCTGGTATAATTTTTTATTTTATTGATGTAGAGTTTTATGAGTAAAACACAGAAAAGCACCAGCAGGCTGATAAACAGCACACTTATTACAATTCCAAATGCAATATTATCTAACATGTTTTAGTCTTTTTTCACGATAAATATAAATATTGATCAGGGTATAATAAATAATATTGACAAAGTAAATTATGAATTCATATAATCTGACATTACCAAAAATTGTAGTTTCAGCAAGCTCTCTGCTTTTAAAACCAAAAACAAAACTTAACCCAAAGAAAAAAAGTATGGGAGCAGATAACAGCAGGTAATTATTTGAAAGAAAAAATGATAAATTCTCCTTCTTCAATTGATAAAAGCTTTCATATATAAAAATTGATATATATATAAAAGCTCCAACTATAAAAGTATTAAAATTACAGTTTGTTAACCCTTCATCAAAAAAAAGATTTATAATACTAAATAACAGAA
The DNA here is from genome assembly GCF_024054175.1 of Flavobacterium sp. NRK1. GTDB lineage: Bacteria > Bacteroidota > Bacteroidia > Flavobacteriales > Flavobacteriaceae > Flavobacterium. Next base: position 2,982,583 of record NZ_JAMXLA010000001.1, on the reverse strand, counting down.
AGGCCGCAAGCAATATACTTGCAGCCTTTTTATTTGAGAACACCTCTGATATTAATATTAACCATAAACTCCCATTGATAATCATACTAAGAGAATAAGTTAAACCCAATGAATAATCAGAATGCTCTAAAACGGCCGAAAATATTTCTGTAAGCAAAGAAATAAATAAAATAAACATCAGATATTTATTCTGCCTGGTATATTTGTTTACAAATACAAAGAACAAAATAAACGTCAATAGCACATAACAACTAATGGGCTTAATATATTCAAACATTTATGGTCTGTTTATTATAAAGGATTCTTTTCCGCAGTAAATGTAGGCCATCGTGAGTAATCAAAATAACTACTGCTTATACCATCAATAAGAAATACGATTGTTGTATAGCCATTAATTTGAGCTTTAATAAATTTTAAGTCCGTATCACGGGTAACGTTAGGAATTTTTGAAATGGCGTGAAATAGTGGCAATGAGTAACACGTACTAGTAATTGAAAAAGAAGTTGTTGATCCCATGCTTATATTTCCTGACGGATCAGCAGTAAAAGTTCTATACTCATTATAATTACACAATTTATTTTGTAATATATCACCTAATTTAATGGATGTATAATGAGGATTAGCACCAATTTGATTTTGTAAATCTGTATTTTCCTGAGATGTTAACTGATGGCTTTCAAGAACACACGTTAAATAATTACTACATATTGTACCCTGCCTGCTCTTTAGCCACTGAATCTGATCAGCAGGCGCCATCCCTTCAAGAGGTGTAAAGTAAACGCATCCTGGCGGAATGTCGGATTCTTTATGAGTAACGGTATTTGAAGTTGCGCTATCATCATCTTTAGTTTTTTTACAACTAATGGTAATAGAAGTTGCAATTGCTATGCATAAAAATAATTTCTTCATGATTTCTGTATTTAAATTGGTTAATGATCAAAGTTGGTATTTAGAATTGACGTCTACATTAGGTAAAACCCTATTTAATGCACGGAATAAAACTACTATTTAGCTAAAATACCTAAATTTTTGTTAATAAAATTAATTAATTTTAACATTTAAGTTAATAAATAAAATATAAACCACTATTATAAACTGCTTTCACTTTAACCAAACCCTAACAGGCTTAACCTTTAAAAAGCCAACTTTTTTGCGTAAATTTGCACCTCAATTTTTATGTAAAGCCATGAGTAAAGTAAAAGTAGGATTGGTACAGATGAGCTGCGTAAAAGAAAAGCAGCAAAATCTGGATAAAGCCATTAAGGAAATTCGTAATGCAGCCGCAAAAGGCGCTCAGATTGTATGCCTTCAGGAGTTATTTACATCATTATATTTTTGTGATGTGGAAGATTATGACAATTTTAGTTTAGCCGAAGCTATACCGGGACCAAGCACAGAAGCTTTAAGTCCGGTCGCTAAAGAGCTTAATGTTGTTATTATTGCCTCTTTATTTGAAAAGCGTGCCGAAGGCCTTTACCATAATACTACTGCGGTTATTGATGCCGATGGTACTTACCTTGGTAAATACCGTAAAATGCACATACCCGATGATCCTGCTTTTTACGAAAAATTCTATTTTACACCCGGCGACCTTGGTTATAAAACCTTCCAGACCAAATATGCAAAAATTGGTGTTCTTATCTGCTGGGATCAGTGGTATCCTGAAGCGAGCCGTATAACTGCACTTATGGGCGCTGAGATCATGTTCTACCCTACCGCTATTGGATGGGCAACAGATCAGGATGAAGACACTAACAAAGAACAATATGATGCATGGCAAATCATTCAGCGTTCACATGCAGTAGCAAATGGTGTCCATGTAGTGAGCGTAAACCGCGTAGGTTATGAGCAGGATGGTGCTATGAAATTCTGGGGAGGAAGCTTTGTGGCCAACCCTCAGGGTAAGCTAATGTATCTTGCTTCTCACGAAAATGAAGAAACTACAGTAGTTGAACTTGACACTAAAAAAACAGATCATTACCGCACACACTGGCCTTTCCTTCGCGACAGAAGAATAGACAGTTACCAGCCTATAACTAAACGTTACCTGGACGAAGAGTAGTTTGTTTTAGGTTGTCAATTTCATACTCATAAAATTATAATGACTTTTAATACACCAACTCCCAAACAATTAGGATTTTCATTTCCTGCAGAATTTGCACAACAACGTGCTTTGTGGCTTTCATGGCCTCATAAAGAGGCTTCATGGCCGGGCAAGCTACATACTATTTACAAACCCTACTGTGAATTTATTTTACAGGTATCGCGCCACCAAAAAGTATGTATTAATGTTGCTGATACTGCAATGCAGCAATTTGCTCTTAAAGAAATTGAAAAATTTGCTCCTACCGTTCCGGGTTCTAAACTTAACGAAATAAGCTTTTACCTGCACCCTACCAATGATGCTTGGTGCCGAGACCACGGACCCGCTTTTGTTGTTAATAAACAAACTGGTGAAAAAGCTATTGTTGACTGGGGTTACAATGCATGGGGAGATAAATATCCTCCGTATGATCTTGATGATGTTTTACCAACCCGTATCGGTGAAGCTTTGGGGCTTAAAGTTTTTCATCCGGGTATTGTGATGGAAGGCGGCAGCGTAGAGTTTAACGGTAAGGGCACACTTATGACTACTACTGCATGTTTGTTAAACAAGAACCGCAATCCGCACCTTAGCCAGAAACAGATTGAAGAATATCTTTCTGAATACTATGGAGTTGAGCACATTCTTTGGTTAGGAGATGGTATTGTAGGCGATGATACAGACGGACATATTGATGATATTACACGCTTTGTAAACGAAGACACTGTAGTAACAGTTGTTGAGGAGCATAAAAACGATGAAAATTATGAGCTTCTTCAGGAAAACCTAAAAGGTCTTAATAAAATGCGTCTTGAAAATGGTAAACAGCTTAATATAATAGAACTGCCAATGCCAAAGGCTGTAATTTATGAAGATCAAAGGCTTCCTGCATCGTATGCTAATTTTTATATCGCAAACAAAAGCGTTATTGTGCCTACATTTCAGGATGCAGGTAATGATACAAAAGCATTGGACATTATTCAATCCTGCTTTAAAGACCGCGAGGTTATTGGTATTGATTCTACCGATCTTATATGGGGATTAGGCAGTTTTCACTGTCTGAGCCAGCAGGAACCGGTATAAAGTATACTGTAATCAGTGTTCAGTAGTAGTTTTACAAATTATATAATGGGTATGCTACTGAATACTGATTATTGAAAACTTTTAATTGTTCTTATAATTTCTTCTTTAGGTACAACACCCGATTGCCTCCAAAGCATTTTTCCTTGTTTAAAAAGCATTAATGTAGGTACTCCCTTAACCTGAAACTCAGGACTCGACATTAAAGCCTGATTTTTATCTACATCTACTTTTATAATTTTTATGCTGTCTCCTAAAGTATCTTTTACTTCTTTAAGAATCGGCGCAAGCATCTGGCATGGTCCGCACCAGGTAGCAAAAAAATCTACTAATACAAGATCCTTACTGTTAATGAGTGCTTTAAAACTTTCCATATGCGATTAAATTTTACAGCAAAATTAGTAAATCAAATTTTTGCTTATAACCGTATTAAGATAAAATTATAGCGTTCATAATTCTTAGTTAAACTGTATTAATACTAGCTTAAACCCGTACCGCTCTAACAGTTTTTTTCTTACTTTTATTAAAAACATAAACAAATGAGAAGAATAAATTTAATAATGATTTTTACAGTGATAATTGCATTTGCAACTGTATCCTGTAAAAAGAATAAAGACGGCGAAGTTGAGGTAACTGCAAATACAGAAGTACACGATCATGAAGATACAATACCGATTGACAATACACAATTTGAACCTTTTTTTGCAAAATATCCGGATTTTAAAGAATTTGAAGGAGAGATAAAAAAACTTTATTCAAAGCACAACCATTATATATGGCATGATAAAAGGGGCTTAATAGAATTTGCCGATGTATTACATAATAAAGTAAACCAGATTGATGATGAAGGTTTAGAGCTAAAAATACCCTATAAAGATAAAATAAATGAGGTATTTGACAATCAGGGCAACAAACCTGATATGGAATCTGAACTATTGATAAGCAGTTTATACTTCTATTATACTAAAAATGTACTTGAAGGACTTGACCCAAGCAAAAGCAAGCAAACAGGATGGTATCTGCCACGCGAAAAAGTAGATTATGTTGCCTATCTGGATACACTTATGCAGGATCCAAGGCTCATAAAACGAGATGAATCGGAACTTTTCAGCCAGTATTATAACTTAAAAAAAGGACTTAAAAAATACCGTGAAATAGAGAAAAAAGGAGGATGGGGAACAATTGCCCTCGATGAAGGTATAAAATCATTAAAAGAAGGTGATTCTGCGGCTGCTGTTATACAAATACGCAAAAGGCTGGCCCTTGAGGGGTATCTGAAAAATGATTCGGGAAAGTCTGTTTATGACAGTGATCTTGCTGATGGACTTAAAGCCTATGAGGAAAAACATAATCGTGTTTTTGATGGTAAAATAGGCCCAGCGATGGTTAAAGAACTTAATGTACCTGTTTCATCACTAATAAAAACCATTACAGTTAATATGGAACGCTGCCGCTGGATATCTCCTAAAATGGACAAGGCTCCAGAGGTTATTGCGGTAAATATACCTTCTTTCAGGCTGGTATACTTTAAAAAAGGCAAACCTTATTTTACCTCTAAGGTTGTTGTAGGTAAAGAACTTAATAAAACGGTGGTATTTAGCGGTGAAATGAGTTATTTAAATTTTGCCCCATATTGGAATGTACCAACAAGTATACTTAATAAAGAAATTAAACCCGGTATTGCAAAAGACCCTAATTATCTTTCAAAACATAATATGGAATGGGTTGGAGACAGGGTTAGACAAAAACCGGGAGGACAAAATTCTCTTGGAAAAGTGAAATTCATGTTTCCTAACTCTAATAATATTTACCTGCACGATACTCCTGCAAAAAGTCTGTTTAATAAAGATGAAAGAGCTTTCAGCCATGGGTGTGTGCGAGTCGAAAAAGCAAGAGATCTTGCGGTATTAATTACGAAAGAAGATGGTAACTGGACAGCGGATAAAGTTGATGCCCGTATGAATGCAGGTAAAGAAACTACTTATACTTTAAAAAAGAAAATTCCTGTATATATAGCGTATTTTACTGCATGGGCTGATGAAAATGGAAATGTTGCGTTTTTTGATGATGTCTATAAACGTGACGACAGGTTAGCCAGCTTATTATATGCTGCAAAATAACAATAACATAAAGCTTTTAAAATATAAAACAGGCTAATCCAATTAAATTCTATTGGGTTAGCCTGTTTTATTAAATATATCTGAAATAGAAACAATTATAATTTGAACGGATCTATACATTTATAATATCTCGCTGTGTACATGTCAGATCCCAGTTCACTAATGGTAACAGCCATTTCTTTTCCTGATGACGCATGTATAAATTTAGATTGCATACCGTTAGCTTCACATATAATACCAAGATGCCCAACAGAATCGCGATCTCTATAACCATAAAATACCAGTATATCCCCTACTTGGAAGTCTTCAGGCTGTAAGGGTTCGCCTAAATTTGTAAAGCCAGATGAACTTCTTGGCAAGGCTATATCAAAATGTTTAAATACAAAATTCACAAATCCTGAACAGTCAAAACCTTTTTCAGGATCACTACCTGCATAGCAGTATTTTGTTCCCATATACTTTTTAGCGAAAGCAATTACTTTTTCCCTTTTAACTATTTCAGGGTTAGGTTTTACAATACTAACTTTAGCTTCTTGTTTAAAAGCAGGTTTGTTTATTTCCTTTTTACAAAAACCAAAAGTAATAGCTAATACAACTAGTAAAGGGATTTTATAGAATTTCATAAGCAGACAGAATTGATAAAAAACAAGTTAACCAAAACTAAGCCATTAGCAAGTGTAAAATGTTAATTAACCCTTAAATAAAAATCTGAAATCTTCTGCTTTTAAGGCCGTAGAATCTTTTATAAATTAAACATTAGAAATAATTTAATTATTAAAAACAAGTGTTACTGTAGTACCTTCGTTTTTAAGACTTTGTACATCAAGGTTTATATTAAGTATAGTACATAATCTCTTTACAATTGATAAGCCGAGCCCCGTACCTTTTATATTGGCATGGTCTAATGCTTCAGAACGATAAAATTGCATATATATCTTGTCAAGGTCGTTTGCAGCTATACCTATTCCGTTATCTTTTATAATACAAATAGTGGTATTTTCTTTTACCTGAAGCGTTATTTGTATTTTGGCTCCGTCATTAGAATATTTTATAGCGTTAGACAGGATATTTTCTATAATAAGGGTTGCCATACCTGCATCTGTAGTCACCTCAAAATGGTCATTAAAATCAAAATCCACGTCTATATTTTTAGCTTCGATTTTAGGGGAATAGCGTTCTAGTGCATGCAAAACAACCTCATCAAGATTTATTTTTTGCAGCGCAACAGCCATTTTTTGGTTTTCAAATCTGGCCATAAGCAAAAGCTGATCTACCATTGTGTTAATTCGGTTTACTTCTTCAATGCAATATTTAATCTTTTCATTATACTCCCCCGCCGTACGTGGTTTTCGTATAAGTACTTCCAGTGTACCTTTTATTACTGCTAAAGGAGTTCGGAGTTCGTGTGAAGCATCTGATGTAAACTGTTTTTCACGTGCAATTGCATTTTCAATTCTGTCAAGCAACCCGTTAATAGCAGAAGATAAAACATAAAGCTCATCTCTTTTTTTGGGTAATGCTATACGTTCATAAAAATTGTCATCGGTTATATTTCTTGTGGCAGTAATTATATTTAATGCAGGTTTTATACTTTGTCCGGCAATTATCCTGGTCACAAAAAACAAAACTATAAGTACAATGGGATAGGCAATAAATAATACAATAAGAAGATTATCAAGTACCCGGCGGGGTTGCTCAACAGACATAGCAATTACAATATATCCTTTAAGCTTACCTTTAAAAAGCAAAGGAGCCTGTACCTGCCTTATCGGGATACCAGCAACGCTAGTATTTTTATAATCTTTAGGCCCTCTGTTTTTATATAATTTAAGGCTTTCGTCTTTAAGGTTGGGCGATTTTTCTTTTGTTGCACCATGAATATCAAAAGCCTGAATGAAAACAGGGTTAATTACAATTTCTTTATGTTCACTTTCATTCCATTCATTTTTATCTACCAGGCCTGTAAACTTCTCCTGATCTGAAACATAGGAGGTATGAAGATTAATTTCAATCTGTAAATCATCATTAATATCCCTGTTAACTGAAAACGACACTATTCTGTATATAACAAAAAAAACAATAAGCACCAGCAAAGCAGTGCTTATAAGATTATACAGGGCAATTCTGTCTTTTATAGATTGCGATTTTTTAATCGATTTCATTAGCTATGTATCCAACACCACGAATGGCTTTTATATAATTTTCTTCTTTAGTGAGTCCCAGTTTTTTACGAATACCGTTTATAAAAACGTCAATTACTCCCGTATCATAATTAAAATGGATATTCCATACATTTTTAATAATCTCAGAGCGTGTACACACAATACCTTTATTTTTTAATAAAAACTCTAGTAAGGCAAACTCTTTTTGAGTAAGTGCTACTTCATTTTTATTATAGAATACCTGATGAGTGTCTGTTCGCAAAATAATTGGCCCAAGGGTATATTCCGGTTTTTCTTCTGTTACATTTCGCAGCTGAACTTTAATTCGTTCCAAAAGTTCCTCAAAGCTAAAAGGTTTTTTAATATAATCGTTTGCGCCTGCCTGTAATCCTGCTATTGTTTCCTGAACAGTATCTTTTGCCGTAAGAAAAATTACAGGAGTAGTCTTATTTGATTTTCTAATGGTTTTACATATTTCAAGCCCACTGATTTTTGGCAGCATCCAGTCGAGAAGTATAATATCAAAATGTTTTTTAAGTGCTGTAACCAAACCAGCATCTCCTGAAGATTCTATTGTCACGCTATATCCTTCTTCTCCAAGCCCCTGCTTAAGAAAATCATAAATACCTTTCTCGTCTTCAACAACCAAAATATCCATTGCCTAATTTTTAATAAAGTTAATTTGATTTTTTTAATTTGATGCTATCTTAAAAAAAATATGCCAAGCCTTTTAAAAATCGATGAATTTATATTTACACAGCTTATTGTTTTTGTAAGCATAAAATTCATAATGCTCAGCCTTTCCTAATTTGTATACTTTTTCAAGTTTGATCTCATTAAATAGAAATTTAATTTTATCATATTCTTTTTGCAAAGAAAATGGTAAATCACTATACAATATAGAGCGTTCGAATTCAATACTGTTTGCAGAATGCTCTATTTCAAAATAGGCATCATTCCATACTACTCCCCATTCTGTTTTATCGCAATCTGTTTCTGAAATAAATTTTACATTGTTTAGCTGAACAATTTCAGAGGTAGCGTTCGACATCAAAAAAGCTCCCGAAACTATCATAGCCATATAACCAGTTTTATGAAAAGTTTTTTCGGTAACAAATGGAAGTATATATTTGAGCGTTAAAGCTGATAGTACCGATGCTGCTGCAATTACCAAACCTAATACAAAAGCTTTTTCTGAATAAAGCCCTATGTAGAGATACATTAACAATTTTATTAAATGAATAAAAATTTCGTTTGCAGCACGTGTAGCAACGATTTGTTCTTTACGTAATCCAAGCTTTAAATAAAAACGATTAAATAATAATCCTACAGCTCCTGTTATTCCTGAAATAAAACCGGCACAAAATCCTATAATAGCTATACTGCATACAGATTGCTTTTTTAATGTTTCCCTACTTCTCTTCTTTTTTAAAAATTTAACCAAATTAAGTAAAAGAAAAAATGCTATAAAAAATTGAAGATATACTGGATTTAAAAAACGTAAAAAATATACTCCTAAAAATACAGCTGGAACGGAAAATGGTACAAACCAAAAAAATAGCGGCCAATAAATATTCTTTTTAAATACTGCAATACGTGATGCAGAACTTGTAAAAGTGCCTATAGTAAGTGTAAAAGGAATATGTGACAAGGGAAGAAGTATATTTAATACAGGTAATATAATCAGGCTTGCCCCTCCACCTGCAATAGCACTTATCCAAAAGGCTATTATAACTGCTACGAAAAGTAAGATTATTGTAAAGACCATAGAAATTTTTTAAAATTTAATCACCACTGAACAGCCTAACTGATTACCATTATAAAAAGGAGCAATAGCTGTAGTATATTTTTGTTCTTTTACAGAATTGCCTCCGGTAAACAGCTTATTGGTAAGATAAGGCTGCAGCCAATACGCTATTTTGGTACTCAATATTCCTATTCCTGCACCTGCTGCCACATCGGTTAACCAGTGCCTGTTATTATATATTCTGAATAAACCCGTACCTGTAGCAACAGCATATCCTGCTATACCATACCAAACTGATTTATCTTTATATTCCTGCCACAAAAATTCGGCACCTGCAAAAGCAGTAGCTGTATGGCCGGAAGGAAAAGAGTTTTTAGAGCTTCCGTCTGGCCGTTCTACCTTTGTAAGCGATTTGAGACCTAAAACAGTACCGCTCATTATAAGATAAGAAGTAGCCATAACAATAGTACGGTCTTTAAAATTATTTTTACCTTCTATACCCATAGCATTAAGTGCATATACTGAGGCCATGGGAGCATATTGGGAAAAGTCATCTATAGTGATTTTTTCATCAATATCTTCTTTAACTTCATCACGTAACTGCCTGTTTAATCCTATAATAGGATGGCTTTCAAGCCCAATGACACCATAACTCACCAGCACTACAGGTACTGCAAGCTGTTTATAGCTAAATCTGTAATATCTTCCGGGATTTTTAACAGTATTTACAGTTGTACTATCTTTTGAAACCTGTGCATTAAGTAATGTTGTACATAACATTGTCCATAATAAAAACTTCGCTGCCATAATATATAGTAATTGAGTTACAGCATACCTTCATGGTACACATAGCGTAGTTTTATATCATAGTTCTTTGGGGGATTTACTATTTACTAATTAAAGGTTTTTATCTTCTTTTAAAAGTTTGTGGCTAAATAAATAATCTGCGGTCTGATACCATGAAATAGCTTCATCCAGAAATCCTTTCTCAATTCTTTTTGGCTGGAGGCTGTTATCATTTACTGAATAATTATAAAAGTTTTGCTTTTTCTGGTCAGATAATATCATCACCTGATCTTTTTTCATTAAAGTAAGCTTTCTGTAAGTACCCATTAATGCCCTTTCTTTAAAATCGGACAACAATACATCTTTGCCGTAAAAATTAGATTGGTAATCCCACTTCATCAAAGCAAATAATGTAGGGAAGATATCTATCTGAGAGCATTGTTTTGTTATTTTCTGGTTTACTCCTCCCTGCAGATTATAAATAAAAGCAGGTATATGATAATTTGCAACATCTATTTCATCTTTTCCGGCGCTGCTTGCGCAATGATCTGCTATTATCACAAATACAGTATTTTTAAACCAAGGTTTAGTACGCGCAGTTTCAAGCATTTTGCCTAATGCAAAATCTGCATATTTTACAGCACCATTCCTGCTCTTACCGGATGGCAGATCTATCTTGTTGTCCGGATATGTATAAGGCCTGTGGTTAGACGTAGTCATTATAAAATTAAAGAATGGTTTGCCTTCTTTGTATTTGCCGTCTGCCACTGAAAGCATTTTATTAAAAATATCTTCATCACAAACGCCCCATGCATTTTCAAAGGTTACCTCTTTATCGGTTATTATATTCCTGGTAGTTTTAATGTTATCGTTAAGCACGCTTCCCCTGCCCCTGTCATATATTGTAAACCCATTACCTCCAAAATAACTGTTCATATTGTCAAAATACCCATCGCCTCCATAAAAAAAGCTATTATCATATCCCTGTTTTTTAAATATTGTAGATACCGTAAACAAGTCATGATTATCAGGGCGTTTTACAATACTTTGCCCCGGCGTAGGGGGAATACATAACGTAACAGCTTCCATACCGCGTACTGTACGTGTACCTGTAGCATACAAATTAGAGAACAAAATACTGTTTTGCGCAAGGCTATCCAGGTAAGGAGTGATGTTTTTGTCGTTTCCAAATTCGTGCATAAAAGCAGCACTCATACTTTCCATCAAAACAAAAACAACGTTTGGTTTAATTTCAGTACCATCTTCTTCAATTTCCCTTTTTACCGAAAGACTATTATCATCAAAGTGGCTATTAGTTTCTTTTACATTATTCCGTGCCAGTGCAAAAGCTTTTTTGTTATTTACTGTAGTATAAAAATCAGCATAATCCATTCTGTTATTCCTGAACTCTGCAAAGAATGAATAAATTCCTGCTTTAGATATTTCATTATTATAACGATTAGCAGACCACTCGGCATCGGTATTCCTAACCAAACCAACGAAAAAGAACATAACCATAAGCCCCAATTGAAGCACTATAGCCCTTTGCCTGAGTGATATGCCATCTGAAAAGGTATTTTTGAAGACTGATTTTTTAATAAAAATAAATACTACGCCAGCGGTAGCTAATAGCACTATACCAATAAGTAATGGTAAGGGATAAGACTCCTGTATATTACTTATTACTTCATGTGTGTAAATAAGATAATCTACCGCAATAAAATTAAATCTCGTTCTGAACTCTTCCCAAAAAGTGATTTCGGCAAGAAATGTAAACATAAGAATGAATATTGTAAGAGAGAAGAAAAAATAGGTTAACCCCTTATCTGCCCACGAACCAATAAAACGATTAGGAACCACAAAAATGTACAGTAAAGATGGTAGTAAAATAAAACTGCATGTACCTAAATCGAAAAACAGTCCTGTTAAAAGTGTTCTGGCTATATATAAAATATTCCATGATACTTCATCATACTGCCAAAAGTAAAAAACCACTCTAAGCAATAGCGATAATAGTAGAAATAACTTTATAAAGTTAAGCAGCAGGCTCAGTCTTTTTGAAAGCTGTAATTGTAATTTAAAAGATCCCGACACATTCATAATTGTTACTTTGTAATGACAAAATAACGGCAGTATAAATTGAAAATTGAAGGGCAGGAACAGTCTTAAGTGAATCTTAAGAAAAGGTTAAATTATATAAGAAGAACCACTTATAGAAAATCAAAGCTCTATAAACCAACAAATTAAAAACACACCCAAGAACAATATTTAAAATTAATATGTTTTTTAAAATAGGTATATTTACATTTCAAAAAAAGCCTGAAAGGCCTGAAATATATGGAGAATATACCTCATCTGCGCACAGTAAATGTTACGCGGTACCTTACCCCTCTTCGTGAGGGCGGCTCTCTGCCCGCTTTGGCAGAAGCTGATGATGAATTTAAATATGTATTAAAGTTTAAAGGAGCCGGTCATGGCAGTAAAGCTCTTATAGCTGAGCTGCTGGGAGGAGAAATAGCCAGAATTCTTGGCCTACCCGTTCCTGAACTTGTTTTTGCAAATCTTGATGAAGCTTTTGGACGCACTGAAGCTGATGAAGAAATCCAGGATTTATTACAAGGCTCTCAAGGGCTTAATCTTGCGCTGCATTATCTGTCGGGTGCCATAAATTTTGATCCTGTTGTTACCGCTGTAGATGCAAAAATGGCTTCGCAGATTGTATGGCTGGATGCATACATTACTAATGTTGACCGTACATTTAGAAATACTAACATGCTTATATGGCATAAAGACCTATGGCTTATAGATCATGGAGCCAGCCTATATTTTCACCATTCATTTGATGATCCTATTGGGCATGCAAAAAGTCCTTTTGTTTTAATAAAAGATCATGTTTTACTGCCTCAGGCATCTTTAATAGAAGAAACAGATACAGAATACAAAGCCCTTTTGACAGAAGACAAAATTCGTGCAATAGTAAATTTAATACCTGATGAATGGCTGTACTGGGAAGAACTTGATAAATCTCCTGAAGAAATAAAAGAAGTATATTTTAGTTTTTTAACTACACGGTTAAAAAATTCTGAACTATTTGTAAAACAAGCCAGCGATGCAAGAAAAGCACTTATATGAATATGCCGTAATTCGCGTAGTGCCAAGGGTAGAACGCGAAGAATTTGTAAATGCAGGCATTGTGCTTTTTTGCAAAAGGCAACGGTTTATAAAAGTACTATTTACAGTAAATGAACCTAAACTTACAATGCTTGCGCCGGAAGCCGATATAGACCAGATACGCCTTAACCTGGAATCATTTGAAAAAATTGGCAGGGGTGCTAAAGATGGCGGGCCTATAGCAAGGCTTGAAGTGCCGGAACGCTTTAGGTGGTTAACTGCTGTAAGAAGTTCAGTTATACAAACATCAAGACCCCATCCCGGATTATGTGATGACCTAGAGTACAGAGCACAAAAATTATTTGAAGATTACGTATTATAAACTAACAAAATCCCTGTTTACAGAACATGGATTTTTGATTTGTTCAGGATTTTTTCAGAGGTACATTATTTTCGTTAACAAAATAAATATATTGAAACATGCAAAATGCAGCCACAGCACCAAAAATATGCCATAAAAAATGAGTTCCTACAGATAATAAATTCCAGTTATCACCTATTCTAAAGGTAAGAGCTGTTATGAAAGCTATTAACGCGATAGAAACCCATATTGCATACCTAAATTTTGAAATCCATAAAAACAAAAACACCGGCACTAATACCATGCCTGCCAATACTGCATAATTAATATTTATAAATAACTGCGTGTTTTCATATGCAAAGGAGCTGTTTCTTATAAATCCCAAAAAACAGATATATGCGGCTGCCAAGGCAAGAGCATAATACCATTTTATAATCCTCGTTAAAAAATAAACACCCGCAGCAACACACAAAAGCATTATTGGCAGCCAGTCCATTATTATAAAAAAGGACCATTGTCGCAATCCATGATAAATTGTCCCCCCTATCCCTCCTATATAAAGCATACAAACCGCCACAGATAAGAAAGCATGATGTTTGTATTTTCCTCTGAGCTTAAAACTCCAATACAGGGCAATTGCAATGAAAAAAACGGAAGTTATAGCATTTAAAGGCTCAGGAAACAAATGCTGCATATTGGTTTCTGTATACAGCATACCTCCATCGGGCGGTATTTGAAAAGAAAGCATAAAAAAATATTTTTTCTAATTAAAAGTAAAAATATTATATATATTTTGTTTAATCCTTTAATAAACAATTAGATAATTTTTACAACTACTAAAAAAGCCTTAAACTACTTGTAAACCTAATATTACAATTAAAGACACAGGATTTATAATTTTATACACTAGTGACAGAATGTTAAAAAATTATTTTATTTTTACTCACTTTAAGCAAGGGGGAATAAATGGAGCTTTACATAAAATATAACATAGACATGATGTGTAAAGTCCTGCTGCAGCAACAGCTGGATAAGTTTAATATAGATTGTAAAGTAACAGAACCGGGGTATGTTAAATTTAAAGAAAATATACCTATGGAAACCTATAACAATCTTCTGAATTCGTTAAAAGAATTTGGTATTGAGATTGTAGATAACCAAAAAAGCATACTGGTACAAAAAATAAAGAATGTAATTATAGAAATGCTCTATGCAGATAAAGGTGTACAATCATTAAAAATATCAACATTTCTTTCAGAAAAACTGGGAGAAAGTTACAGAACACTATCTCAGGTATTTTCGGAAGTTACTTTTATATCTATAGAAAATTTTATTATTTTGCATAAAATTGAACGGGTTAAACAATTGCTGCTAACGGAAAATCTCTCCCTTACGGAAATATCATTTATGATGAATTACAGCAGCGTTGCCTACTTATCACAACAATTTAAAAACATTACCGGAGTAACTCCTACAGCGTTTCAGAAAATAATGAAACAGAAACGTTATGCATAACCATAAAGTATAAGAAACAAGTAAATGCGACCAACAAAACTGCACATAATGCTGGCTGATGACGATGAAGACGATCGTTTGTTCTTTAAAGAGGCTTTTGAAGAAGTGAAGATTAATTATAGCATATCTGCTTTTAATGATGGTGAGCAATTAATGGAACACCTTTATAATACAGAAAATGCCCTGCCGGATATTATTTTCCTTGACCTTAATATGCCAAGAAAATCAGGTATAGAATGCCTTAAAGAAATAAGGGCCGACAAAAGGCTTGAAAAAATATCTGTGGCTATTTATTCTACTTCCTCATCAGAACAGGATATTGAAGATACTTTTGTATCAGGAGCAAATGTTTATATAAAAAAGCCAAATGATTTTAATATGCTTAAAAAGATATTAAGCGATGTAGTACATATTAACTGGCAATATATAACAGACGGATTAAATAAGGACAGCTTTATATTAAGCCTTTAAAAACTATAAAATAAAAGGTACCTGCCCCCCAGCTCGGTACCTTTTTATTTTTTAGTAATAGCTGTAAATAGTTACAGCAATTAGTTTAGATATATTTACAAAACTAAGCTTCACTTCATAAGGTACAATTATAGTATTTTACACTTTCCGTTATGATTTGAAATAAAAGATTTTAAATTTCCCTTTTAACACAATATAAAGCATTATTTTGGCATCTTAAAAAATTGCAAAAATCGCTATTCACGCCTGTAAAATAATTATATTTGTTATAGTACCCCTATCTTAATTATAAAAGCGAATATGAAAAGCGCATTTACCATATTTTATACTGATGACGATCCGGATGATCAGGGGTTCTTTCTGGAGATTATACAAACAATAAATAAAGATTATAAAGTAGTAATACAAAATAACGGACAGGAGCTTTTGGATGCTCTGGATAATGCGCCACAGCACCCGCATATTGTTTTTCTGGATATTAATATGCCCGGAATGAATGGTCTGGAAATATTAAAAATCATACGGGACAGTGAAAATCATAAAACACTCCCTATTATTATGTTCTCTACATCGCGTGACGAAAAAACAATAGCAAGAAGCAGAGAATTAGGAGCTAACTTTTATTTACCAAAACTGGAACTGTTTGATCATCTTAAAAAATCCATTGAACACGCCATAACAATTAACTGGCAAAATTTTAAACCTGCCGATAATAATTTTGTATACACTTTGAGCAATAAATAATGAACAATACTGCACCCACTGTTACTTTCCTCGAAAATTTAAGAAGCGCTACAGCCCAATCACATATATCGTTAGAAAAACTGCCTGTCTCAGAATCTATTATTAATTCTGAGGTAACCAAAGAACAATATACCCTATATCTCAGCCTGATGCAGGATGTGGTAAAAGATGCAGAAGAAAACATCTTCCCTTTGCTGAAAAATGTAGTTACAGATTTACAGGAAAGAAGTAAAAACCACCTTTTGATCAATGATTTAACCGTTTTAGGCTATCATAAGAAAGAAGAAATAAAACCTCTAAGTTCTGCGCTAAACAATCATTCTGTTGCTTTTGCTTTGGGCATTATGTATGTAATTGAAGGCTCTTCGTTAGGTGGCAGGGTAATTCTTAAAAACATAACTGACGCTTTAGGCTACACACCAGAAAACGGAGCATCTTATTTTGGAGGATATGGAAATAAAACGGGAAGCCACTGGAAAAACTTTTTAGCGGCATTAACACTTTTTGAAGCAGAAAACAATTGTGCGGAAGATATAATAGCAGGGGCTGATTTTGCTTTTAATGCAATAAATTTACATTTTACAAAAAACACTTCTAAATAATTTTATGAAGATAAAAGACATTGTTAATCGCGGTATTGTTAACCTTACAAATTGTGAGCAGGAACCTATTCATATACCGGGAAGTATTCAGCCTCATGGGTTTTTACTAGGTTTAAAAGGAGATTCTTTTATAATAGACTTTTGCAGTGCAAACTCTATAGATTATATCGGTGTAGATCATCTGTCTCTTTTAGGCAAAAGCCTGGAAGCCATTTTTGATAAAAATACAGTTGCTTTATTAAAGGACTATATAACAACTGATCAGATGCTTTCCTCTTCCCTTTTAAGGCTTACACTAAAGGGAAAAGATTTTTTATGTACTGTACATAACAGTAATGGGGTTTATATACTTGAAGCCGAACCTGTAGGTGATAATGATAATAATGCCAGTGATGTATATAACCAGACTTCTCAGTTTCTGTTATATATGCATGATACCCATACCCTTAAGGAATTATGTGCATTAGTTGCGAAAGGCACAAGAGAAATTACAGGATATGACAGGGTAATGATATATCGCTTTGACAAAGATTATAACGGAGAAGTATTTGCCGAAAGCGCTCGTGAAGATCTGGAACCCTTTTTAGGGCTGCATTATCCGCACACAGATATTCCTCCCCAGGCAAGGGAATTATATATGCAAAACCTGTTAAGGCTTATTGCAGATATAAACTATACTCCTGTACCAATTTTTACATTAGACGATGCAGAGAATAAAAACCTGGATTTGAGCCTGTCAATCCTGCGAAGCACCTCGCCTATTCATGTTCAGTATTTGCAAAATATGGGAGTTGGCGCTACACTTACAATTTCTCTGATTTATAAAAAGAAACTTTGGGGACTTATAGCCTGCCATCATTATTCTCCTAAAAACCTTACCCCGGAAGTGAGACTTGCAGCACAGCTGCAGGGGCATTTTATAACTTCTCAAATAGATGTACGACAGGCTACTGAAGAATATGAAGTAGCCCGTAAAACAAATACTGAACTTGAAAAATTAAATACTTTCAGCCTTACAGCTAAAGGAAATGGAAAACTTAGCAATCTGGTTGAAGCTGATGGTATTCTGGGGTTATGTAATGCATCCGGCGTAGCAATAGTTTTTAACGGCAGTGTATATAAAAACGGCATTACACCTAATGAAAATGAAATTCAGGAATTAGCCAACTGGCTTGCTGCCTATACAAATAATGGTAATTTTTATACCGATAAACTTATCGATTATCTGCCTGACTATACTGCAATGTGCCAAAACACATCAGGGCTAATATATCATAGCTTAGATATTGACAGTAACAACTGCATTATATGGTTTAGGCCGGAAACAAAAACAGAAGTAAACTGGGGAGGAGATCCTAATAAAGCTATTATAAAAGATAAGAACGGATTATCACCCCGAAACTCTTTTAAATTATGGAGGGAAATAGTAAGCTGTACCAGTAAACCATGGCTACAGCCTGAAATTGCCACAGCATCTGCATATGCTAACAGCTTACAGCGCCAGATAAACCTGCTAATTATTAGCCAGGAAGAAAAAAAATACCGAAAACTAAGCGAATTGCTTAAAGAAACAAATTCTGAACTGGAAAATATAAACTGGATAAGTACTCACGATCTACAAGAGCCTTTACGAAAAATCCAGGTCATTTCTTCAAGAATATTAAGCAAGGAAAAAGAAATATCTGAAAACGTACAGGATGCTATACAGCGAATGAACATTTCAGCCAACAGAATGCAGACATTATTATTAGATATCTTAAAATATACCCGACTTAAGCATACTGATGACGCATTTACTGATATAAATTTAAATGAAATAATTGATGAGCTTCGCGATGAAATGTCGGAAACCATAAATGAAAAATCTACAATCATACAGGCAGAAGAATTACCAAAAGTAAAAGGTGTTTCTTTCTTGCTAAAACAGTTATTTGCCAACTTAATAGCTAATTCAATAAAATATGCGGCTAAAGACAGAAGCCCTGTAATAACTATTACTTCAAGCCCTGTACCTATGACATATAACGGCATAGACCGCGACTATTACAATGTAATACATGTAAAAGATAACGGTATAGGCTTTGAACCTCAATTTTCGGAGCAGATATTCAACATTTTTACAAAACTGCATTCAAATACCGAATATAAAGGATCCGGCGTTGGGCTTGCATTATGCAAAAAAATCATGCAGAACCATAAAGGCTATATTACTGCGGTAAGTGAATTAGGAAAAGGTACAGTTATAAGCCTTTATTTTCCGATTAGCGAAAACTAAACAAAATAACTAAATTGTAATACATAAAAAATCCCTGATAAATATTTATCAGGGATTTTTTATGTAGAAATAATATGAATTCTTATTTATCTTTCCTGTTATTTCTTTTTTCTTTATAAAGATCAATAGCACCTCCCGTAACCCAGTACATTACAAAAGGAACAAGGAACATCATTAGCCAAAATCCAATAGAAATTATGGTAAGGAAAGCTAGAAAACCTAAGTATTGTGTAAATTCCATTTTTCAGATTGTTTAATTCTGCCCCAAATATAAGCTGAATATTTATTTTAACCAACAATTGGGTACCAAAATCAGTTTAAATTATTTAGCAAATCATTTTTTAAACCTGTGCATAATGCGTATTTTTGGCAGGCTTTTAAAATTGCCAGGCAGATGGTCAGGCACTTAGACAGCCATTATCTATAACAAACAAATACAACAATAAAACATTCTGAAAATGGAATACAGGATTGAAAAAGACACCATGGGTGAAGTAAAAGTACCGGCAGACAAATACTGGGGTGCACAAACTGAACGTTCAAGAAATAATTTTAAGATAGGCCCTTCGGGCTCTATGCCAAAAGAAATAGTTGAAGGCTTTGCTTACCTAAAAAAAGCAGCAGCTTACGCAAACCATGACTTAGGAGTACTTTCTGTTGAAAAACGTGATGCAATTGCTCAGGTATGTGACGAAATACTGGCAGGTAAACTTGACGATCAGTTCCCATTAGTTATCTGGCAAACCGGTTCAGGAACACAGAGTAATATGAACGTAAATGAAGTTGTAGCCAACAGGGCTCAGGTACTTGCCGGCGGAAAAATTGGCGAAGGCGAACCTGTATTAAAAGCTAACGACGACGTTAACAAATCGCAGTCTTCAAACGATACTTACCCAACAGGTATGCACATTGCTGCCTACAAAGCTGTAGTAGAAGTTACTATACCCGGAGTTGAAAAACTTCGTGATACACTTAAAGCAAAATCACAGGAATATATGAATGTGGTAAAAATAGGCCGTACTCACCTTATGGATGCTACTCCCCTAACTTTAGGTCAGGAACTTTCAGGTTATGTTGCACAGCTTAACCACGGATTAAGAGCTGTTAAGAACACGCTTTCACATCTTTCAGAAGTAGCACTTGGCGGTACTGCTGTAGGTACGGGGCTTAACACACCTAATGGGTATGATGTAAAAGTAGCTGAATACATAGCTAAATTTACGGGTCACCCTTTTGTAACAGCAGAAAATAAATTTGAAGCACTTGCTGCTCACGATGCCATTGTTGAAACGCATGGTGCTCTTAAACAACTTGCAGTATCTCTTAATAAAATAGCTAATGATATCCGTATGCTGGCTTCGGGTCCGCGTTCCGGTATTGGTGAAATATTAATTCCTGAAAACGAACCGGGATCTTCTATTATGCCGGGTAAAGTTAACCCAACGCAATGTGAAGCGCTTACTATGGTGTGTGCTCAGGTTATGGGTAACGACGTAGCTATTACTATAGGGGGTACTCAGGGCCATTATGAACTTAATGTGTTTAAACCGTTAATGGCAGCAAATTTTCTTCAGTCTGCAAGGCTTATAGGTGATGCATGTATTTCGTTTGATGAGCATTGTGCTCAGGGAATTGAACCAAATTATACCCGTATTAAAGAGCTTGTAGATAATTCATTAATGCTTGTTACTGCTCTTAATACTAAAATAGGCTACTATAAAGCTGCAGAAATTGCACAGACGGCACATAAAAACGGCACAACGCTCAAAGAAGAGGCTGTCCGCCTTGGATATGTTACCCCTGAAGATTTTGACGCATGGGTCAAACCTGAAGATATGGTGGGTTCTTTAAAATAGTAACACTCATTTCAAATTAACAAAGCCTGTATAACTTATACAGGTTTTTGTGTTATAAAACAGAATAATCTATATTTGTTATATGGAAATAACCCTGCGATCGGCTACTGAAAATGATCTGGCCGGAATACTTACCATAGTAAATTATAATATTCTGCACAGCACCGCAGTATATGATTATAATCCTAAATCAACAGAATACATACAGCAGTGGTTTACCGAAAAAAAACAGGATAACTGGCCGGTTATAGTTGCCGATATTAAAGGCAATATTGCTGGTTACGGAACCTATGGTACTTTTCGCACTAAAGATGGTTACAAATACACTGTAGAACACTCTGTTTATGTTAGTGAAGAGTATCATGGTAAAGGCATTGGCAAAATTCTTTTGGCAGATCTAATTGCTATTGCCACCAAAAATGGTGTACACTGTATGATAGCAGGTATAGATGCCGAAAATAAAGGCAGCATAGAATTTCATAAGAAATTTGGTTTTCGAGAAACAGGCCTATTAAAAGAGGTAGGGTTTAAGTTTAACCGCTGGCTTGATGTTGTATTTATGCAGCTTATACTTGAATAACTATTTTTTGTCCATTCTGGCTAATATATCATTCATCATATCCATTTGTACTTTTTGTATTTCAATAAGCGATTGTTCCTGATGTAGTATAAGATGATCAAGCTTTTCATGAAGCATGCGTATTTCCAGTTCTGATTTAAGATTTATCATATAATCATTCTCAGCCTTTTCACGGTCTTTTTCTCCCTGCCTGTTCTGGCTCATCATGATAACAGGAGCCTGTAAAGCTGCAATGCAGGAAAGCAGTAAATTTAAAAGTATAAACGGATAAGGATCAAAACCTTTATTAAAAAAAACAAAAACATTAATTGCTATCCAGCCTAAAAGAAAGCATACAAAAATTATAATAAATGTCCAGCTTCCACCAAAAGATGCCACCTTATCTGCAATACGCTGCCCAAAAGTGTTATTATCGTCATCATCATCCGGATTATCAGACAGTAATGTTTTGTTTTTAAGGGCGTTTACCACTTTTGTTTCCATTTCAGAAAGATCCCCAAGTTCTTTTTCAAGAAAATCAGTTATATACTTTTCACGGTATTGGTTAAGCTCTCCCATAGATAAATTGCAGGTATCATCAAAAGCAGGCTTTTCTTTTTTTATAATATCTAAAATAGGCTGTCTTATAAACTTAGCCGAAACTTTTTCTTTAACAGGAAATTCTTTTCCCGATACATCACTTGTAAATTTCATATTAAAACCAGTCTTTCTTTTTAAAATAAATCGTCATGCAGATAGCTATAAAAACCATAACGCCCAATGCCCAATAATATCCGTCTTTTTCATGCAGTTCCGGCATATTATCAAAATTCATCCCATAAACTCCTACTATAAAAGTAAGCGGCATAAAGATAACTGAAAATATAGTAAGGGTTTTCATGATCTGATTCATCCTCTGGCTTTGTGCTGAAAAATGAAAATTAGATGCACTATCCAGTGAAGTTAGCCCATAATCTACCTGATCCAGCATTTCAAGGCATTTTTGATGTAATCGTGCAAAGTAAGAATGGGTAGATTTGCTTATGGTTTCATATTCATCTTCTTCTTTTTCGCTTTTTAGGTTATATAAAGCTTCCCTTAAGGGAGTTATAGATCTTTTTATAAAATTAAGATTATCACGGCTTTCCTGAATACCTGCAATAAAATCGTTTTTATAATTTATCCTCCCATCATGCAGTGCCTCAACTTTATCTTCAAAACGCTCGATTGTCACAAAGAAGTTCTCCATAATAGCATCAAGCATAAGATATAACAGGTAATCGTTTTTCTTCTTGCGAACTATACCTCCACCTGTACGGATGCGTTCTCTGATATGCGTAAAATAATCACTCTTTTTTTCCTGAAAAGATACTATTACATTATCCTTTAGTAAAAAGCTGATTTGCTCTGTTTTTATTATACCGTCCTCTTCTTCGGGAAGAATTGACTTAACACTAAAAAACAATATATCGTCCATCTCTTCTATCCTGGTACGCCGTGAAGTATTTAATATATCGCCAACAATAAAAGGTTCTATTTTAAAAAGATCTGTAATTTTTTGAATAAGCCCGGTATCGTTCAGCCCGTGTATGTTAAGCCATTTTATATTACCAGCCTGAAGTGTATCTTTACATTCTGTTATTACCTTGTCCAGTACTACATTTTTGAATTCTTTGTAGCCATGCTCATCATAAACAAACAATTGCATTGCTACAGGTTCATCAGTGTATTCGCCTGTATACTCAAAAGAGTTAGGTTGTACTTTTCGCACTTTATTATATTTAATTCTTTTCACTAAGATTTTTATTTCTTTACTATAAATATAGGAGTTTTTTAAAATCCATTCTATTTTTACAAAAAAGTTTAATTCATGAAAACTCTTATCATAAATATTAAGGAGCTGCTTCAGGTTCGAAATACAAATATCACAAAAGTGTCCGGAAAAGATATGGCTCACCTCCCAATACTTAACAATGCCTGGCTTCTTATCATAGACGATCTTATAGCAGATTTTGGCACTATGGACACCTGCCCAGCTCAGGACGATTGTGAAGTAATTGATGCTTCAGGCAGAACTGTACTCCCAACGTGGTGTGATAGCCATACCCACCTGGTTTATGCCGGTAACCGTGTACAGGAATTTGTAGACCGTATTAATGGTTTAAGTTATGAAGAAATTTTTAACAGAGGCGGCGGTATATTAAATTCCGCTAAAAAGCTTAATGAGACCAGCGAAGATGATATTTATGAGCAATCGAAACAACGCCTTGAAGAAGTAATGAAGCAAGGTACAGGAGCCGTAGAAATTAAATCGGGGTATGGATTAACTGTTGAGGGTGAACTTAAAATGCTTAGGGTAATACAACGCCTTAAAAAAGAATATCCTGTTGCTATTAAAGCTACTTTTTTAGGGGCACACGCATTTCCTGCTGAATATAAAGAAAATCACTCCGGTTATATAGATTTAATAGTAAATGAAATGCTTCCAAAAATAGCAGAAGAAAAACTAGCAGATTACATTGATGCTTTTCTTGAAACAGGCTATTTTTCTATAGATGAAACAAAACGCATTATGGAAGCAGGTAAAAAATATGGTTTGCAGGCTAAGATTCATGTAAACCAGTTTACTGCAATTAGTGGTATTGAAGCCTGTGTGAAATACGATGCTCTAAGTGTAGATCATCTTGAAGTAGTTACTGATGAAGATATTAAAGCTTTGCAAAACAGCAATACTATGCCGGTAGCATTACCTACCTGTTCTTTTTTCATAAGCATTCCTTATACCCCGGCCCGTAAAATGATAGAAGCCGGGCTGCCCCTAGCCCTGGCTACAGATTTTAATCCGGGTACTACGCCATCGGGCAACATGAATCTTGTTGTAGCAACTGCATGTATTAAAATGAAAATGACTCCTGAAGAAGCTATTAATGCCGCCACCATAAACGGTGCTTATGCAATGGGAATCAGTGATACACATGGAAGTATTACGAAAGGAAAAAAGGCGAATATTATAATTACTCAGCCTGTAACCTCTTATTATCAGCTACCCTACGCTTTTGGAAGCAATTTAATAGAAACAGTATTTATTGAAGGAAAAGCTATATAATAAAGAAGGAGCCAATTGGCTCCTTTTCTTTTATAAATAAAAAGTTATTTATTATCTAAGATTAAATGTAGTATTACCTACAAGCTGGCCTTTATCGAAAACATTTACGTGGTAAAGCCCTTTAGCAAAGTCTTTGCCCGAAATTGTTTCATTAACTTCAATCGTTTTGTTCTCATAAATAGCATTCGTAATAAAGCTGTAAGTTAACGTGTAGTCTCCAAACACTTCAGTAGCTTTATCTCCAATTACATTATTTTTAGGATCGATAACCTGTACATAGTACGTTTTATTACCGGCCTGAGCCACTTCGTTGGCAGCAATTGTAAAGGTAACCCTAACAACATCTACCCTTCTTGCCTTATCCGTCTGAACAAGTTTTCCTGAACTTCTTTCTTTATAAGGCTGAATATGCAGATTAAGAATTTGAAGCTTAGCTGCTTTCTCAACTGTTTTAGAAAGCGTTTCATTTTGATTTACAAGAGTATCATTAAACCTTCTTGATTCGTCCAGTGCAGTCATAGTACTGTCACGCTGAGAAGTTAAATTCATATTCTCTTCCTTAAGCATTTTATTTTCAGCAATTAATGCATCATGCTCACGCTTAAGCTTAAAATAATCATTTTTGTAACGTGCAAGAGAAGCTGCATCGCCTTTAGATTTTTTTACTTCGGCAATTAATTCTTCAATTTTAGCACGTTCAGCTTCAAGATCTCCTTTTAAAGATGAGTTCTCTGAAATAGCTGCATCATAACTTGCTTTTGTTTCTTCAAGGTCATGAATAAGCTTTTCTTTTTCAGACATTAATGTTTTTTCTGTAGTCTCACTGTCAGTACTCATTTTGTACATGTAAGCCAAACTACCTACCAGTAATATAGACAATATTACTATAATAGCTTTTAGGCTAGAGTTACTTTTTTGATTTTCCATTGTTAAAATATTTTTCCCAAATTTATATATATTTTAATTTCCCAATGGTATTTTAACGTAAAATTAGCGGAAAATAGTATTTTTACGCCAACAAAAACATCATGGAAAACATCATAAGGTTTACACTAAACGACCTCACAAAATATACAGCACACCGTAGCGGGGAGATAAAATTTGGCGAACGGATACTCACGATTCCCAAAGAAGCTGACATAGTAGATTTTCTTAAAACCACTGAAGCTGAATATGTTCTGCTGGGTGTACCGGAAGATATAGGAGTGCGTGCTAATTTCGGAAGGCCTGGTACCGCATCTGCGTGGGAGTCGGCTATTAAGAGCATTGTAAACCTGCAGCATAATAAATTTACAAAAGGGAATAATTTAATTATTCTTGGCCAGATAGATGTAACCGAAGCCATGAATACTGCTGTTACCCTTGATGCATCTACAAAAGAAGGACGAAAAAGCCTTTCTGAACTGGTAGAAAAAATAGATAAAGACGTAGCCCATACCGTATGCCAGATAGTTGCTGCAGGTAAAAAACCTATAATAATAGGTGGCGGCCATAATAATGCATATGGTAATATAAAAGGTACTGCACTTGCAAAAGGCAAACCGGTAAACGCAATTAATTTTGATGCTCATACTGACTTCAGGCTATTAGAAGGGCGCCATAGCGGGAATGGCTTTTCTTACGCTTTTGAAGAAGGCTTTCTTAAAAGGTATTTTATTTTTGGCCTTCATGAAAATTATACTTCTAAAGGTGTAATGGAAACTATTAAAAAACACAGTGATGCTGTTAAGTTTAACACCTACGAACAAATAGCTGTAAGAAAGGAAAAAAACTTTGCTGAAGAAAAAGTATATGCTCTTTCTTTTATAAGTGATGATCCGTTCGGAATTGAAATAGATCTTGATGCCTTGCCCAATATTGCCAGCAGTGCTATAACACCAAGTGGTTTCAGCGTTGAAAAAGTAAGGCAGTTTATTAATTATTTCGGCCATCATAAAAATGCAGCTTATTTACATATTTGTGAAGGCGCTCCCGATCTTGATAATGAAAAAAATAACCATATTACAGGAAAGCTTATAGCCTATCTGGTAACAGATTTTATGAAAGCTAAGAATGGGCTGTAATATATAGTGTTAACAGATGTATATTAATGATGATGACCATCGGGTTCAATATGAATCATAACTTCCGCAAATTGAGGTAATACATGCTGGATATGATCTTTAACGGCATGTGCAATAGTATGCCCTTCTGTTACAGATAAGCCTCCATCTACCCAGATATGAAGATCGGCATGGTTTAAAATACCCATTTTACGTGTATGGCATTTTTCAACATTTTTAACTCCCTTAACTTCGGCTGCTAATTCACGGACTCTTTCATTTAATGCCGGGTCAAGGTCTTCATCCAGCAATTCACCAATAGCAGGCCTCACTATGTGATATACATTAATAAGAATAATTACGCCAGCGAATAAAGCGGCATAATCATCAGCAACTTCATACCCTTTACCTCCTATTAAAGCAATGCTTATACCTACAAATGCAGCAGCAGAAGTAATAGCATCACTCCTGTGATGAAAAGCATCGGCCTTAATAGCATCACTGTTTGTTTCGTGTCCGGTTTTTTTAACGTAACGATATAATACTTCCTTAGTTAATATTACCACTAATAATATAATAAGGGTATAAGGTTTTGGTGTTTTATGAGGAGTTATGATGTTGTGAATACTTTCTTTTCCTATAACAAAGGCCGCAATTGCTAAAGCTGCGCCAATTCCGATAGCTATAAGGGCTTCTGCCTTGCCATGTCCGTACGGATGATCTTCATCAGCCGGTTTAGATGCCCATTTTAAACCTAACCAAAGCATACTGGATGTAAAAATATCTGCCGTAGATTCTATAGCATCTGCTATAAGAGCATAAGAATTACCAAAAATTCCACCAAGTGCTTTCAGCACTGCAAGCAAAGCACTTACGATTATACCAATGAATGTTGATTTAAGGCCTTTATTTTCAGTTTTTGTCATAAATTGGGAACTTATACCGTATGAATTTTGGGTTGTAAAAATACAGCTTTTAAAAGGCAGGATTGTAAAAATATACGCTAATTTTTTTTAAACTATCTTTGTAGCGGCTACTAAGAGCCAAACACTATTTAAATGACATTTGAAGATCTTAATTTAATACGAAATATACAACAGGCTTTAACGGAAGAAGGATACAAGAATCCAACTCCAATACAGGAGCAGGCAATACCCATAATACTTGAAGGAACAGATCTGGTAGGCTGTGCCCAGACCGGAACAGGAAAAACAGCAGCTTTTGCAATACCTATACTTAACTCTTTACACCATATTGTAGGTTCGTCTAAAAAAGTAAAGCATATACGTACGCTTGTAGTAACACCTACCCGTGAGCTTGCATTACAAATAGGTGAAAGTTTTGATACCTATGGTAAGTATACAAACATACGCCAGCTAACTATATTTGGCGGAGTAAACCAGGTGCCACAAACCGATCAGCTAAAAAAAGGTGTTGACATTCTTATAGCAACTCCCGGGAGGCTGCTTGATCTGCATAAACAGGGTTTTATAAATCTTGACCATCTTCATACTTTAGTATTAGATGAGGCAGACCAGATGCTTGACATGGGTTTTATAAACGACGTAAAAAAAATAATAAAACTGACTCCTGATAACAGGCAGACATTGTTATTTTCGGCAACTATGCCCCTTGCTATCCGCGAACTTGCAGATACTTTTCTAAATAATGCAAAATATGTTTCGGTAACTCCTGTATCTTCTACTGCAGAAAGGGTTAAACAACAGATATATTTCGTAGATAAGGGCGATAAACGTAAATTACTTTATCATCTCATCCGTAATGAAAATTTAAGCAATGTACTGGTGTTTTCACGTACCAAACACGGAGCAGACAACGTAGTAAAAGCTTTAAAAAAGAACGGTGTAGAAGCCGGTGCAATACATGGCGACAAATCTCAAAGTGCAAGACAGCGGATACTGGATGCTTTTAAAAATAAAGAAATACCTGTTTTAGTAGCTACAGATATTGCTGCAAGAGGCATAGATATTGAAAGTCTTCCGTATGTTATTAATTTTGACCTTCCTAATATACCTGAAACTTATGTACACCGTATAGGCCGTACTGGCAGAGCCGGAAACGAAGGATTAGCCATATCTTTTTGCGGTAAGGATGAGCTACCTTATCTTAAGGATATTGAAAAACTTATACGCATAAAACTTAAAGTAATAGAAGGACACCCCTTTCCATTTGCTGAAGAACCAGCAGGAACAAAACCTGCTGAGCAGAAAAAACCCGATCTTCGCAATAAGAATAAAAACAAACAGAATAATTCAAGGAAGTCTGAAGCTTCTAAAAAAAATAAAAAACGCTGGTACTAACCGGCGTTTTTTGCAATATAACATTCAGATTAATTATATTCGCTGCAGAAATTTATAGCTATGAAATATCTTGTATTTATTTTACTATTATTATGCAATAACAGCTTTGCCCAAAAGAAAACGTCTAACACAAAAAAGCCTGTTTCTGCTGTACAGAAATCTGCTACAACATGGGATGAACTGGACAAGACATTTGTAGCCTTTATAAAAGCACTGGAAAACGAAGATAATACAGCTTATACTGCTATAAGTCTTAAAGAGGTTGATTGCGCAGAATGCCCGGGGGCCGGAGAATTAGGAGATTTTACTCATTTTGTTCCCGCGCAGGTATTTTATATTACTGTAGCTTCCGATTTTAAGGTTTCTCCCGTATATAAAGCATTAATAAAAAGAGGTTATGCTTTTAATAGTATGGTATTAAAAGATTTCAGGCCGGCATTTTTACCGCAAAACTCCCCTAAAGACTTAAAAGTATATGAGGTATGGGTGCAAACTTACAAACCTGATGAATTATCAAAAGGCCACAAAGGAACCAGTCATGCTTTTCAATTCATAAAGTTAAATGGTGAATTCAAATTCTTTGGGCTTACATCACAATAACTCATAATTACTCGTTTATTAAGTACTAAACTATGAAAAAACTATTTGTTTATATAGTAATTGGACTGACTTCAATTTACAGCAATGCTCAGATAATTAAAGTAATGAGTTACAATATCCGGCTTGATGTTCCAAGTGACGGTGAAAACAGATGGGATAATCGTAAAGAAATGCTTGCAGATCAGGTTTTAAAATTATCTCCGGATTTTATGGGCGTGCAGGAAGCATTACCACAACAGGTAGATTATCTTACTATAACATTAAAAGATTATAAATATATAGGTGTAGGCCGTGACAACGGAATACGGGAGGGCGAATTCTCTGCAATATTTTATAACAGTGCTAAATACAGGGTTTTACAACAATCAACTTTTTGGTTATCTGAAACTCCTGATAAAGTTTCTTTTGGCTGGGATGCTGCCTGCAGAAGAGTTTGTACTTACGGATTATTTGAAGACCTGAAAACAAAAGAAAAAATATGGATTTTCAACACCCATTTTGATCATTTGGGTAATATTGCACGTATTAATAGTGCAAAACTCATTCTTAAAAAAATAAAAGAACTCAATAAAGAAAATCTTCCGTTTGCTCTTACCGGAGACTTTAATCTGGAAGACGACAGCGAAAGTATAAAACTTATCAGTTCTGAACTCAATGATAGTAAAACTGCAGCAAAAGATGTTACAGGCCCTGTAGCAACTTTTAATGATTTTAATGTTACCGAACCAGCTACAAAAAGAATAGATTACATATTTGTGCCTAAAAGCGGCATAGTAGTAAAAAAGTATATAGTTTTAAAAGAGCTAAAACATAATCGTTATCCTTCAGACCATTTTCCGGTATATACTGAACTTAAGATTTAAAAAAAAACTAAACAATAAAGCCACTAATTTAGTGGCTTTATTGTTTAGTTTTAAAGTGTTTATTCAACAATTACATTTTCTGTTTTAGGAATTATAACAACACAATAAGGAGCTGTCATTACCGCAAGAGCCATACCTCCTTCCGGATTAGTTTCAATTGTATGTACGGTTGCAGTTCCATTATCTACAGTAACGCTTTTTACATGTATACCATGTCCACCGCTGCTCATTTGTCCCATAAATAACGCAACAACATTCCATTTATTAAAATTAACATCCGGCATGTCGTTCCAGTTCATTTCTGTATATAAAGCTTTTAGCTCTTCTTCAGACTTAATTATAACATTAGATCTTTCCTCCCGTCCTCCAAAAGCATCTTTTTTAAGCTGATCAAAAGTAACTTCTTTTCCTTGTGAAGCACTATTATTAACAGCCTGACTGCCACAACCAACAATGGTAATAAGCAATATAATAGCTACAATTATTTTTTTCATTTTTTATGCATTTTTAAAGCTTTTTGATAAACCCTTTCATACATAGGCATTACAGCCTGTATATCAAATTCCTGGGCTACTTTAAGAGCGTTAGACTTAAATTCAAATAATACCTTATCATCCGATAATATAGATATAGCTTTTTCAGCCATATACTTTACATCTCCTACATTTCCAAGATACCCTGAATAACCTTCTTTATTAACTTCCGGCAAACCACCAGTATTACTTGATATTACCGGAACACCACTTGCCATCGCTTCAAGTGCGGCAAGACCGAAACTTTCTGTTTCAGAAGGTAAAAGGAATAAATCAGAAAAACACAATATTTTACTTATCTCGTTACTATTCCCAAAAAAGATAACTTTATCACTTATTCCTAACTCTACACACAACTTTTCGGCAGGTTCTTTTTCAGGCCCGTCACCTACCATCATTAATTTAGCCGGCATAACTTTCTGGATTTCATTAAATATCCTTATTACGTCAGGTATGCGTTTAACTTTTCTAAAGTTACTAATATGGGTAACTATTTTTTGGGTTTCTGTTGCCATTAACGAACGGTGGCATTCAGAATTTTCATCAATCCTGTTTTTATCTATTTCAATAAAATTTGGTATAACTTCAATTTCCCTTTTAATATCAAACAGCCTGTATGTGGCATCTTTCAGGTCCTGAGATACTGATGTTACAATATCGGAATGGTTGATACTGAAACTTACAGCAGGCTTATAAAACGGATGGTTACCAACAAGGGTAATATCTGTACCATGCAGTGTTGTAACCATAGGTATTTTAATTCCCTGTTCTTTAAGCATCTTCTTAGCCATATATCCTGCATAAGCGTGAGGAATAGCATAATGTACATGCAGTAACTCAATTTTATGAAGCTTAACCATATCAACTAATTTACTTGATAATGCAAGCTCATACGGCTGGTAGTGAAATAATGGATATTCAGGAACGTGAACTTCGTGATAATGGATATTAGGATTTAAAAGTGCCAGACGTACGGGTTGGCTATAGGTGATAAAATGTATTTCATGGCCTCTTCGTGCCAGTTCCAATCCAAGTTCGGTAGCTACAACACCACTACCCCCAAAGGTTGGATAACATACTATTGCAATTTTCATAAAGTGACTGAATAAAGTAACGAAAATACACAAAAAAAACAGGCCAAACCTGTTTTGCTTTGAAATTAACGTAATAGTTATCTGCCAAAAAGCTGCTACCTTTTAAGATTAGTTTCATAGCACTGTATCCATTGTTCAGGAGTAATTTTAGAAACCAGCTCACCTATAAGCTCATACGGAATTGCATCAGGCTTTTTGAAGCGTATGCAGCTTTTACCCATATCCAGTTTATATTTACTGCGTTTAGAAAATTCTTCAACAAACCAATCATATAATTTTTTATCTCCATATATGCCCATATGATATACTGCAATAAAATTCTTTTGAGAAGCTATATTAAGAAAAGGCAATGGCAGTTTAGGATCACAATGATAACCCGGCGCATATAGAGAATGAGGAATAACCCAACCAAGCATACCATAGCTTATTCGCTCTTCAAACCCTTCAGGAAGATTTTTAACTATAACTTCCCTCAGTCTGTTCATGGCTTCCTTTCTGTCCTCAGGAAGGTTTTCCATATATTCATTTGGTGTAGTTGCTGACGACTGCATAAATTTACCTTTTTACTGATTATCTATTATAGCATCCTGAATAGCTTGCTGAATATCCTCTCTGATATTTTCTTTAGAAAGCCTGTTTTCTGTCGCTTCCGGATATGTACGGTTAGAAAGGAATACATATACAATTTCTGTTTCAGGATCAACCCATGTCATAGTACCAGTAAAACCGGTATGCCCAAAACTGGATTTTGAAACGCAGTTACAAGTAGGCCCCAGCTTCTCAATTTGAGGCTTATCAAATCCTAAACCGCGCCTGTTCCCTTCTTTGCAAGCATAACAAGTATTAAAAGTATCAAAAGTTTTGGCAGAGAAATACTGTTTTCCTCCGTAATTACCCTTCTGAAGATACATCTGCATGATCTTGGCAACATCCATAGCATTAGAAAACAATCCTGCATGGCCGGCAACTCCATCTTCCATAGCAGCAGCCATATCGTGCACATATCCCTGAATTACCTGATAACGGAAATAATTATCTATTTCTGTAGGTGGTATCATACTCATATCCCACTTACGTAATGGATTGTAAGATGTAAAAGCAGCACCCAATGGTTTATAAAAAGCTTCATCACTTAATTTATCCAAAGGCTTTCCGCTTACTTTTTCAAGGTATTCTTTGAGAAGGATAAATGTGAAATCGCTATACTTATACTGTTTCTTTTTAAGTAATTTACTTTCTGCTATACGTTTTACAATTGTGTCTTCATAACCTTTTATAAGAAACAGGTTTTCGGCAACCTGATTTGGAAATTCAGCACTGTAGGTCTTTTTATAAAGTAAAGAATCCGGCATTTTATTGCTGTCAAGTGTTTCCTGATAAAAAGGTATCCACGCCTGAAACCTTGCCTGATGTAGCAACATATCTTTCAAGGTTATATTTTTCTTATCGGTATTAGCAAACACAGGCAGCATATCCCCCAGCTTCTCATCTAAGGATAATTTTCCTTTATCATAAAGCTGCATAATATTAGGCAGTGTAGAAAGTACTTTTGTTAAGGAAGCTACATCATAAATATCAGAATTTTTCACTTTCATATCATTATCGTAAGTATGATACCCAAAAGATTTCTGATATATAACTTTGCCTTTCCGCGCTACCAATACCTGGAGACCGGGTGTCATTTTTTCATTAATAGCACGTTGGGCTATCATATCGATCTTAGACAGCTTTGCTGAACTCATGGCAACATTTTCAGGAGTGGTGAAACCTAGCCTGTTAGTTGTTTTAGTATTCAGTCCATCATTAAGTTTAAATGCACTGCCTATTGTTACAGGCGATTTACCTTTAGAACCGATAGCCCCGAAAACAATTTCTGCAGCAACAGTTTCTGCTATAGCATTATTCTGATAAGCTAATATTACTGTTTTAATATTATTAAAACTTTTAATAGGAATCATCGAATAAGGCTTTGCAAAATGGGTGTATATTACTTTTTTATTTTTAGCAATAGTGTCAAGCCATATGAGTTCTTTTGGTGAAGGATCATGTTTTTTCCATGCACCATCAGCTTTATGATAACCAATAATAACTGTTGAATAATCTTTTAGTTTTTCAGTAAGCAAATGAAGGCTGTCAGCCTCTACCTCTGTAACATCTGCATACTTCTGAAGAGTATTTAAATAATCGGAGCCATCATCGTCGCCAAGCTTTACATATGCTATTTTCTCGTTTTCAAGTCGCATAACCGGCACTGTTTCCTGTTCATTTTTAAGAACAGTAACCGCATTTTCATATAACTGATAATTTAAATCATCATATTCGTGCCCATTAAGGTCATTATAAAGATTTTGAAGGTCAATAGGTTTATAATGATTAAGTCCGCCTTTATATTTATAAGCTAGTATTTTCTTTACAGAATATTGTAATCGGGCCTCAGATAAAACACTGTCTATATAAGCCTGTCTAAATTTTTCTATGGCAACAGGAACATTCTCTGTAAAAAGCAGTACATCGTTACCGGCTAAAAATGCTTCCAGATCTATATCTCCGGGCTGCATATAACTGCTTGCCCCCTTCATATTTAAAGCATCAGTAAAAATAAGTCCTTTAAATCCAAGCTCACCCTGCACAATATTGGTAATAACATTATACGACAGCGATGTAGGATAGTTAGGCATTGGTTCTATACTGGGCACATTAAGGTGCGCAACCATTATACTTGACAGGCCTTCCGTAAATAATTTTTTATAGGGATAAAATTCAACATCATTAAGCCTTTCTTTGCTAAAAGGGAGAAAAGGCAATGAATGATGGGAATCGGCTGCGGTATCTCCATGACCGGGAAAATGTTTACCTGTAGCAAATACTCCCTGGCTTTGAATACCTTTCATAAGAGCTAATGCCCTCTCAGTTACTTTAAACTTGTCCTCACCAAAAGAACGGTTGCCAATAATAGGGTTAAGAGGATTAGTATTTATATCAAGTACAGGTGCAAAATTAAAATGGATACCCATTCTCTTTGCCTGAATAGCCATTTGCTGGCCCATTTTTTCAATAAGTTTCATATCCTGTACAGCACCCAGTGTCATATTCCAGGGATAACGATAAGTAGAATCCAGTCGCATGCTTAATCCCCATTCCGCATCTATACCGATAAATAAAGGCACTTTAGACTGTGCCTGATAACGGTTTGTAAGTTTTGCCTGCCTGTCAGGCCCGCCCTGAAAAAAAATAAGCCCTCCGATCTTGTAATCGGTTATTAGTTTATCAATGCCTTTAATATGGGTGGAGTCTTTATTAGAATATGCCGCTACCATAAATAGCTGCCCTACCCTTTCTTCAAATGAAAGCCTGTTATAAATACTGTCAACCCATTTTCTTTCGGTTTCCGAATCAAAATCATTAAAAACCCTCGCTTTCTGGGCCGAAACCAACTGAATGGATAACAGGAAAATTATTATAAAAGACCTCATTAAAAATTATATTTTTTTAAATAACAAATCATCATTACCAGTTGCTAATGATGATTCCTATATTTTTGTTACTGTAGGTATTGTTTAAAAGAAACGGCTATGCCAGCTTTCTCCAGCAGGTACTTCCCAATAATCCTGCCATTCCCCTACTGTATTAACTAAATTATTAAATACTATTGTATTTGCCGAAACTGCCTTTTCTTTTGCCATCTTTTTAAAATATATAAGAGGCTTATATGCAATATGTTCTCCTAATTTAAAAGTAACATTCATTTTATCAAGCAAATCAACATTATACTTTTGCTCAAGTGCCTGTATAAACTGAACAGAGGCATCTATAGAACAACCTGTAGCTGCCTGTATGCTTTGATTTATAGCTAAAATTATAAATCTGTTATATTTAATTTGGTAAGAAGCTTCAAGGCCTGCACCATGTGCAGCCCAGTTTTCAAGAAAATTTTTAAGTGATCCTTCTATTTCGGCAACTTCCTCGTCAGAAAATTTCCTGTTAGACTGATAAATCCAAATTCTGGATTCTTCAGGTAGTGTTTCAAACGGAACGTACATAATTGTTATTGTTATAAATCCTTCGCATTGGCAATTAATTCTGCCACATCCATTACTTTAATGTCGTGTTCCCTGTTTTTAGCCTTCACACCATCGGTAAGCATCGTATTGCAGAAAGGACATCCTGCAGCAATAATTTCCGGTTGTGTTTCAAGAGCATCTTCAGTTCTTTCAACATTTACATCTTTGTTTCCTTTTTCGGGTTCTTTAAACATTTGGGCGCCACCGGCACCACAGCATAAGCCATTACGTTTAGAACGTTTCATTTCTACCAATTCGGCATCCAGCTTTTCCATAAGATCACGCGGAGCTTCATAGATATTATTGGCACGTCCTAAATAACATGGATCATGAAATGTTATTTTTTTACCTTTAAACTGACCTCCTTCAATAGTAAGCCTGCCATCATCAAGCAACGATTTTAAAAATTGTGTATGATGAACAACCTCGTAGTTGCCCCCTAACTCAGGATATTCATTCTTTATGGTATTAAAACAATGCGGACATGCAGTAACAATTTTCTTTACGTCATAAGCGTTTAACACTTCTATATTTGTCATTGCCTGCATCTGAAACAAAAATTCATTACCCGCCCTTTTTGCCGGATCTCCGGTACAGCTTTCTTCTGTTCCTAAAACTGCAAAAGATACATTTGCCCTGTTAAGTATCTTAACAAAGGCTTTTGTAATTTTTTTTGCCCGGTCATCAAAACTACCAGAACAGCCAACCCAAAATAAAACTTCAGGCTGCTTGCCGGAGGCCATCATATCGGCCATTGTCGGAACTGTAAAATTTTCCTCAGTCATAATCATTAATTATTCGTGCTTACCGTCGTCAAAGACCTGAATTGTAACTTCTTTATCAATAAGGTCTGTAAATTTACCTCTATATCGTGTTGCTTTCACAAGGTGATTATCTATCCAGTGATAATTACCACCTCTCGGTTTGCCCATAAGCATACCATGATATTTAAAGCCATGTTTTTTAAGCCAGTTTTCAGTAATTTCTCTATGCGCTTCCGTACGGGAAGTAAAAAAGAAAATAATATGGCCTTCATCATACCATCGGTTTAGCGTTTCAAGT
This sequence comes from Flavobacterium sp. NRK1, assembly GCF_024054175.1. Taxonomy (GTDB): domain Bacteria; phylum Bacteroidota; class Bacteroidia; order Flavobacteriales; family Flavobacteriaceae; genus Flavobacterium. The sequence continues at coordinate 2,945,429 of NZ_JAMXLA010000001.1, read as the reverse complement.
GCATCAGGATATACAGCCGCAGTTACCATCCTTTCCGGTTCCTCATTTGGTATATCATCACAAATGGTACCATCAATATCTATAAGATAATTTTTAATACCTTCAGGAAGTATCGGGCTTAAATGTTCCCCGTTTTCAGTGATCGGCTGTAAATTTTTGTCTATGTCTTCAGTGCTCATTATGCTTCGTCTTTCCAGTTTAACCTGTCCATCTGGCTGTATTGCCACGGAGCTCCATTATTCTCAATATTTGTCATCATCCCGTTAAGTTCAACAGGTGCAGCGCTCTGCTCCATAACAAGGTACCTTCGCATATCCATTATTATAGAAAGAGGGTCTATATTAACAGGACATGCTTCTACACAACCGTTGCAGGTAGTACAAGCCCATAATTCTTCCGGCGTAATGTAATCGTTAAGCAACGATTTGCCATCATCAACAAATGTTCCTTTATTTTTATCAATATTTCTACCCACTTCTTCAAGTCTGTCACGGGTATCCATCATAATTTTACGAGGAGAAAGCTTTTTACCTGTAATATTTGCAGGGCACGAAGCTGTACATCTTCCGCATTCTGTACAGGTATAGGCATTCATTAACTGTACCCAGTTAAGATCCTGAACATCACTTGCTCCAAATTTTGCCGGCATATCTCCTTCATTTCCTGCAGGTACAGCAGCAAAAGGATCAGCATTCGGATCCATCATAAGCTTAACCTCATTGGTAACAGATTCAAGATTTGCAAATTTACCTTTAGGTTTAAGGTTAGCAAAATAAGTATTTGGAAAGGCTAATAAAATATGAAGATGTTTCGAAAAATATAAATAATTCATAAACACCATTATCCCGATAATATGCAGCCACCATGCAGTCCTTTCTATAATTATAACGGTACTTTCAGGCATTCCGTTAAAAACCGGAGAGACAAATCCTGAAACAGGGAAAGACCCGGCCTGTATATAATGATGTGCCCCTACCGATTGTAAATGCCCGTCGGCAGCATTCATTGTAAGGAACAGTATCATTAATACCGTTTCAAAATATAAAATATAATTAGCATCATCTTTAGGCCAGCCTTTAAGGTCATTATGAATAAACCTTTTCAGTTTTATTATATTTCTTCGTATCCAGAAAATTACTACAGCAACTATTACCCCAAAAGCCAGAACTTCAAAAAAGCCTATCAGGAAATTATAAAAACCTCCCATAAATGAGAAAAGCCTATGAGTACCGACAATACCGTCTATAATAATTTCAAGAAGTTCAACATTAATTATAATAAAACCCACATATACAATAATATGTAATATTCCTGCAACAGGTCTTTTAACCATTTTTGACTGCCCTAAAGCTATCATAGCCATGTTAGCCCATCTTTCGCCGGGATTATCATAGCGGTCAATATCATGGCCTAATTTAATATTGCGTATCAGCTTTTTAACGTTGAACGCAAAATAGCCAAAACCCAACGCAAGCACTACAACAAAAAGGATATTATCTAAATAACTCATATAATAAAGGTGATTAAGCTAATAACTTCAATCCTATTTTTTTTCAATTTTGACCTCTTCTGTATAAGGAGTTGATTTTCTTCCAAATACTGAAAAATGAACATAACGTTTAGGATTATTTTTAAAATCAGCCAAAAGCTCTTTTAATTCATTTGAGGCATCAGTTAAGTTTTTATACATTGCTTCATCTGTCATCAATTTACCCAATGTACCTTTACCCTGCTGAACATCATTCATTAATGCATCAACTTTACCAAGCGTTTTTTCAAGGTTTTTAACCATTTGCCCGATATTAGCCTGTTCAAGTGAATCTGATATTTTTGCCAGATTGCCCGTTGTCCTGCTAAGATTTTGCATTGAAGCGTCAATATTTGCTTTATTGCCCGATACCACACCATTTAATGATTGGGCTGTTTTATCAAACTGCTCCATAGTATGACTCATTTCCGCAATAGCTATGCGAAGGTTCTCCTGTGTTTTAACATCAAAAACATTATGCAGGCTGTGAAGAAGACTGTCAGCTGTAACTACTGTAGCTTCAACTTTTGTCTGCAGGGGAGAAAGTTTTTCTCCTACTACTGAAAGCATACCCGGTTTTAAACCGCTAATTAAATAATCGCCGTCCACTGCTTCAGTATGATCTTTGGTATTTGGAATTATAGCTATCTGCTTTCCGCCAAGTAAACCAGGTTCATATAATGTAGCATGGCTGGTTTTAGAAATTGGAAAATCAGTTTTCACCTGCATTTCTATTTCTAATTCACCTGTTTCATAGTCTTTAAACTTAATACCTGTAACCTTCCCTACAACAAGTCCGTTAAGTGTCACAGGCGCTGAAGGAGAAAGACCTTCCACATCCTGGTAAATCACATAATATGTTTTGTAAGAGTTAAACAGGTCCCTACCCCTTAAAAAGTAATATCCCCATATAAACAATAATATAGATCCTATAACTAATACTGCGGTTTTAACTTCTCTTGATACTTTCAAAATGGAATAATTTTTTAACAAATGTAGGACAATAATTTTACAAAAATGTGAATATTACTCTAAAGGTTTAATGACATTTATTTTTTTAAAGCTTCCTCAATTTTTATTCTTTTTCCGTCTTTAAACGGAACTATAAATGCCGTTGGAAACCCTTTATCCCTGGCTTCAGCTAATAATTGTTTAGCTTCTTCATAATCATCTGTTTGCCCATAATAGTACTTAATAACAGAAGTTGAATCATCTTTAGAAAGATTTTTAAGACCTTTGAAGTTAGAAGGAACAAGCTCAAGTGACTTTCCGCTTGCAGCTATCTGAACTTTAAAAACAACCCCTTTTGAAGACGCAGAAGAAGATGTAGCTGCAACAGTAGTTTTTTCTTCCGTTTTATTTTTAGTATCCTTTGTTACTTCAGGTTCTTTATAGTTTACAGTACTTCCGATAGGAATAAAATATTCTTTTTTATATCCTAAAATTGCTTTAGCAATAGCTTTTGCCAATTCATCCTGACCGGCATCAGAGTTTAGATAGTCTCCTTCAGGTTTATAAGAAAGGAAACCAAGCTCTATAAGAATACTTGGCATTGCAGTTTTATGGAGTACCCAGAAAGGAGCCTGTTTTACGCCTCTTTTCTTCCTCTTTACTTCATCTGTAAAAATTTCCTCCACCCTGCTTGCCAGATCTATACTCTGATCTCTGTATGCTTCCTGCTGAATTGCAATACCTATTATAGATTCGGGTGAATCAGGATCAAATCCATCATATTTCACTTTATCTTTTTCAAGATGTATAACATTATTCTCTGTTTTTGCCACCTCTAAGTTAGAAGCACTTTTAGTAGCACCTATAATAAATGTTTCTGTACCAAAAGCTGTTTTTTTTGTTTCACCGTTGCAGTGTATTGACACAAAAACATTTGCCTTAGCCCTGTTAGCTATATTCGGCCTTTCATCAAGCTCAATAAAAACATCAGTTTTTCTTGTAAAAATAACATCTACTGAATTATCTTTTTCAAGAATCTTCCCGACCTTAAGAGCCACGTTCAGTGCAATATTCTTTTCTATAAAACCATGATAAATAGCACCATAATCCTTGCCCCCGTGACCTGCATCGAGAACTACTTTAAATTTCGAATTATCCTGCCCAAACGAGGCTGCACAAAACGCAATAAATGTAAAAAAAACCAGTTTTAGATTCATGTTCCCTGTCATTGTAATATTGATATTATGCTGCGTGTGTTATAATTACATTTAGTGGTTAATTTTGCCAAAAATATTGTAAGTTTGACACTTTTAAAATAAGCCACATTTTTACAAAAATAGTATTAAAACCGTTGCGTACAAACTTATTTCATATCGTTTTATTATCAATTTTCCTAACAGCGGGAAGCTTGAAACTTTCGGCACAGGAAATAACTTCCAAGACAAGGCCAATATCTGCTGAAAAACAGAAAGATACACTAAACGCAGCTAACAAAAATCCTAACGATACTATACCTATTGCCAAAGAAGTTAAAATTACCTTAAACGACACTAATAAGAAAAAAAAGGATGGCCTTGATGCAACTATCAGGCGTACTGCAGAGGATTAC
>NZ_JAMXLA010000001.1:2735165-2941323 GCF_024054175.1 Flavobacterium sp. NRK1 | reverse complement strand
AAATAGATCAGGAGAAAAAAGAACTTGAACTCTACAATAAAGCCACATTAAACTATAAAGATATAGAACTTAAATCGGGCAAAATTATTATGAGATATGATACTAATGAGATTTTTGCCGGCAGGATAAAAGACTCATTAGGCAATTACTCACAATATCCTTATTTTAAACAGGGAAATAATGTTGTAGAGGCTGACTCTATACACTTTAACACAAAAACAAAAAAAGCCAGGATATGGAACTCAAGATCTGATCAGGGAGAATTCAGGATAAAAGGAGAAATAACCAAAAGAGAAAACGACTCTGTTTACTATATCAAAGGTGCACGTTTTACAACTTCTAAAGACATTAATAATCCTGAATACTATTTTTATACTGATAAGATAAAGTTTGTACCCGGAAAAAAAGTAGTTGTTGGCCTTACAAACATGTGGATTGCAGATGTACCTACACCATTAGCATTGCCGTTTGCTTTTTTTCCTATGAGTGATAAAGCCGAATCAGGCTTTTTAGTACCTACTTTTGGAGACAATAACCGACAGGGCTACTATTTACAAAATGGGGGGTACTATTTTGCCCTGGGAGATTATTATGACCTCGCAGTTACGGGAGATTATTATACAAACGGCAGTTACGGGCTCCGGTTTCAATCCAGTTATGCCAACAGGTATAAATATAGCGGTAATGTTTATATAAGATACGAAAACATAATAAACAGTGAACGTGGATTACCTGATTATTCAAGGACTAAAAACTACAATATACAATGGACTCACAACCAGGATTCAAAAGCCAATCCTAACTCAAGGTTTTCTGCCAGCGTAAATTTAGGTTCCAGTAAATATTACCGAAATTCATTAAGTCTTGACAACGTAGGTTCTTCATTAAATAATACATTATATTCATCTGTATCGTATTCAAAAACATTTCAGAGTGTACCACAGGTAAATGTATCTTTAAGCGCCACGCATAATCAAAATACAAATACCCAGACTATTAATATGACACTGCCTACACTACAGGCCAGTGTAGACAGAATATTTCCATTCGCTCCCGCAGATGCCCCAAAAAAGGGTATAATCAAAAATATTAATTTGCAATATAATGTTAAGGGAGAAAACAGAATTCAGACGACGGATTCTCTATTCTTTAAACCGGAAATGTTTAGAGATGCCAAAACCGGGATGCAGCATACAATACCTTTAAGCACCAACTTCAAGTTATTTAAACATTTTAGTGTTTCTGCCAGTTCAACTTATCAGGAAACATGGGTATTAAATACTATAAGAAGAGAATATAACGAAGAAATTAACAAAGATACACTTATTCAGAACGTAAAAGGTTTTGAAGCATTCAGAACGTATAATTTTTCATCCAGTATCGGTACAACAGTTTATGGTACTTATACTTTTGGCGAAACTAAAAAAATACAGGCAATCCGCCACGTAATGCGCCCTTCCCTATCATATACATATACGCCAAGTTTTGACAGATATTGGGATACTTACCGGATTGATGCCAGTGGGAACTACAGAGACTATACAATATTTGAAGGTGGTCTATTTGGGGCTCCCGGCAAAACGTATTCTAATGTTGTAGGTATCGCTGTAAATAATACCATCGAAGCCAAAGTAAGAAATGATGATGAAGATGATCCTGAAGCGAAACCCAAAAAAGTAATGCTGCTTAATAACCTTAACTTTACCACCAGCTACGACATGGCAGCTGACTCATTAGCATGGGCTCCGCTAAGGGTAACAGCAGGGACAACACTCCTTAAAGATAAAATGAATGTAAATTTTGCAGCAACATTAGATCCCTATGCTATAAACAATTCCGGACAAAGAATTGACACCTATAATATTGATAATGGTGGTAGTCTTTTCAGAATGACAAGTGCCAACATATCATTAGGCTACTCCATAAGCAGCACTGATGGCCAGGGAGATAAAAAAGATAAAAACAATCAGACGGCCCGTAATGGTGGCCGTGAAGATAATCTTTTCGGTCAGGCTAATAATCTTAACGATAGCAGCAAAAGTATGTTTGATGAGGAAGAAGATACGGTAGATACTACTGATAAAGCTAAAGGAGGTTTTTTTAATGCCAAATTGCCCTGGAATTTAAGCCTTGCCTACTCTCTAACTTATTCTAACAATAACAGGCAAAACAAAATAACAGGAAACTCTATAATGGTATCAGGAGATTTTGATATTACTCCGCGATGGAAAATGGGATTCTCTTCTGGTTATGATTTTGTGCAAAACGGTGTAACATTTACACAATTACGCTTTGAAAGAGACCTCTTAAGCTGGAGGATGAACTTTAACTGGGTTCCGTTTGGCGACAATACTTATTGGGGCTTCTTCATTGGTATTAAATCTTCTGTTCTTAGCGATATTAAATGGGATAAACGCCAGGTACCGGACAGGCAATTACAGTAAACAATCAATATTAATATATCAATGAAAAAAATAATCTTTACCGATAAGGCTCCTGCACCTATCGGTCCGTATAGTCAGGCTGTATTATCAGGCAACACTCTTTATACTTCAGGACAGATAGCACTTCATCCTGAAACGGGAGAACTTGTAACAGGTGATATTGAGACAGAAACAAAACAGGTTATGGAAAACATGAAAGCAGTTCTGGATGCAGCAGAAATGACTTTTGAAAATGTTATCAAATCTACTATCTTCATTAGCGACATGAATGATTTTGCAAAAATAAACAGCATTTACGGCGCCTATTTTAACGAAAAAACCGCCCCTGCAAGAGAAACGGTTCAGGTGGCAAAACTGCCTAAAAATGTTAATGTAGAAATTTCTATGATTGCTGTGCTATAGCGAGCAAAAATAACTCTGCTGACGCAGGGTTTGTGGCCAGTGGCACATTGTGCACATCACAAACCCTGAGCAGCATATTAATATCAGCTTCGTGAGCGTGGCTGGATAAAGGATCTTTAAAAAAGAATACCATTTTAGTTTTCCCTTCTGCTACCCTGCCGGCAATTTGTGCATCACCCCCTAATGGCCCTGAAAGCATTTTTTTTACCTTAAAACCGGCTTTCTCAGCCTTGCTGCCGGTAGTACCGGTTGCAATGAGCTTAATACCTTCTTTTATCAGGATATCTTTATGCTTATTAAGAAACTGAACCATTTCGGCTTTCATGCCGTCATGGGCAATGATGGCAATTTCCATATATTATTTATTTAATTCGTGGTATTCTATAAGGCCATCAATAGGTCGCCTTAATACATTACCAAGTTTTAATCCGTTTTTAGCGAGAACTTCTGCAAGCTCTGCTTTAAGATAAAATGCAATTGAACCTACAAAATGAACCGGCACTTCATGCGAGTTTTCATATTGTGTAATATAATTATCTACAAATACCTGCATAGCGTCAGTAATAAGCCCTTTTATAAAAGCATTATCTTTATGCTGAATAAGAAATTTAGCAAACGTAGCAAGATATGCATTTGGATTAGGCTCTTTATAAAGATTATGCTTAATTACATCCGGATCAAGATTATATTCAGATTCAAATTCTTTAGCCAGATCAGCAGGCATCTTATTAAAATAATATGCCCGGATAAGATCGCGTCCAAAACGGTTTCCACTGCAGTCATCCATAGCAATGTAGCCTAAAGACTGTACTTTTTGATGTAATTCTTCACCATCAAAATAGCTGCAGTTAGACCCTGTACCTAAAATACATATAATTGCTTTATCGTTATTAGGATTTGTAGCATAAGCCGCCGCGTAAGTATCTTCTTTTACACTAATTTCTGCATTAGGGAAAAACTCCTGAAATATACCTTTCATAAAGTTTTTCATTCTGTCTGTACCACATCCTGCACCATAAAAATAAAGTGCAGTAACCTCATTTCTGTTATTGTATATATCAAAACGGGCTTCAAGACGCTCTAAGGCTTCTTCCCTGTTAATTACTTCGGGGCTTAAGCCTAAAGTTTGTGAGTTAAAAAGCCTGTCACCATTTTCATCCAGCGCAATCCAATCGGCTTTTGTAGCTCCACTGTCTACTAATAATTTCATTTTCTCTGAGTAAGTTTTGGGTTAAGTTTTGCCTTGTTTATATATATAATAGCTCCCGCATATTATATTTGGGTTAAGACAATATTAAGCCGTTTATATAAAAAGACAAAGTCCCGCCCTTAATATTTAAAGGCGGGACGAAGTTATAAAAATATTATAAAGATGCAATGTGCACCGATAAATCTATAAGTTTACTTGAATAGCCATACTCATTATCATACCATGATACAAGCTTAAAGAAAGTGGAGTTAAGTCCGATTCCTGCTTTAGCATCAACAATGCTTGTTCTTGAATCAGAAATAAAATCCTGAGAAACTACATCATCTTCTGTAAAACCAAGAATACCTTTAAGGCTTGTTTCAGAAGCATTTTTAAGAACACTCATTATTTCTTCATAAGAAGTTTCTTTAGCTACTTTTACTGTAAGGTCAACTACAGATACATCAACTGTAGGAACTCGGAAAGACATTCCTGTTAGTTTTCCGTTTAAATCCGGAATTACTTTTCCTACCGCTTTAGCAGCACCCGTAGATGATGGAATAATATTTACGCTTGCAGCACGTCCGCCTCTCCAGTCTTTTTTTGAAGGTCCGTCTGTTGTCATTTGAGTAGAAGTAGTAGCGTGAACAGTTGTCATTAATCCTTCTACAATACCAAAATTATCATTAATAACTTTTGCAAGCGGTGCAAGGCAGTTTGTTGTACATGAAGCATTAGAAACAACAGTATCTGCAGCAGTAGCTTTGTCATGGTTAACTCCCATTACAAACATTGGAGCATCTGCAGATGGTGCAGAAATGATAACTTTTTTAGCACCTCCTGTTATGTGTTGCTGAGCGGTTTCAAGTGTTGTAAATATACCTGTACATTCTGCAACCACATCTACACTCGCTTCATCCCACTTAAGGACTTTAGGATCTCTTTCTGCTGTTACTCTAATGTGTTTACCGTTTACATAAAGCTGTCCGTCTTTAACTTCTACAGTTCCTGCAAAACGGCCGTGCACTGAATCATATTTTAATAGATAGGCCAAATGGTCTACGTCAAGAAGGTCATTGATTGCTACAACTTCAACATTATCTCTGTTGAAGGTTTCGCGGAACACAATTCGACCAATTCTGCCGAAACCGTTTATTCCTAATTTAACTTTTGTCATTTTGAATAGATGTTTTTTGTTGTTGTTAATTATATCGAAACAATGTCTGATACTCTTATTAATTCTTTGTCCACTTGTGATTTGCCTTTAACGGCCTGCTCCAGCGGAGTGAGCACTATCTCATCTTTTACAAGGCCTGCCATGTAATTAGATTTACCTTCTAAAAGGCTTTCTACAGCCTTAACGCCAAGTCTGCTTGCCAGTACCCTGTCAAAGCAGGATGGCGAACCACCACGCTGCATATGGCCTAATATAGATACCCGAACATCATACTCAGGCATATTCTCTTCTACATAATCTTTAAGTTCAAATGCATTTTTACCAATTTTATCACCTTCAGCGATAACTACAATACTGGAAGACTTGCCCGACGCCTTACTCTTACGCAATGAATCAAGCAGCCTGTCAAGTCCCATATCTTCTTCAGGGATAAGAATCTCTTCGGCACCGGCACCTATACCTGCATTTAATGCAATATGTCCCGCATCACGCCCCATAACCTCGATAAAGAAAAGCCTGTTATGTGAACTTGCAGTATCTCTGATTTTATCTATAACCTCAACTACCGTGTTAAGAGCAGTATCATAACCAAGTGTATGGCTGGTTCCATAAATATCATTATCAATAGTACCCGGAATACCAATAATAGGAAAACCATATTCCTGATTAAAAATAAGCCCTCCTGTAAAGCTGCCGTTACCGCCTATTACCACTAAGGCATCTATACCGCTTTTCTTTAAATTTTCGTGAGCTTTTGCACGGCCCTCAGGTGTCATGAATTCTTTAGACCTTGCCGACTTAAGTATTGTGCCTCCTTTGTTAATTATATTATTTACGCTACGTGGCCCCATTTCTTTAAAATCGCCCTCTATCATTCCCTGATAGCCTCTGTATATACCGGCGCATTCAATATTATGAAAAGCACATGTACGCACAACAGCTCTGATAGCGGCATTCATTCCAGGTGAATCTCCACCCGATGTAAGCACGCCTATTTTTTTTATATTAACTGACATTTTTTAGTATTTGATTGTAAAATTAATAATTTAATATCATTTATTTATTTGATTTTGCGTTCTATTATCAATTATGCAAAATTTCAAACGTTTTCGTTAATAAGTTTTTCTTAAAACTATCTTAAATAAACTTAAAAAGCAGATGTTTTCTCTTTAAAACACCTGCTTTTTATTTAAAAGTAAAATTTTTTCCCTTATTAATTATGAATTAATCGGTTTCAGGTATCCTTTCAGGAGGTTTTTGTTTAGTATTTGTTTTTTTCCTATTTCTGCTTTCCATAAATTTAATATATTCAGGTGAAAGTTCAGAGTCAGGAATATCAGAACTCGAATTGTCATCATTTTCCTTTTTCTCAGGAGCGCTGAATATCTTTCTCCATAATTCATGAATTGTATCAAAATCTACCGAATAAGTTAATCCTATACCCTGTGTATAACCAATTCCCTCTCCTAAAAATGTAATATCGTTTTCACGGTTAAAAACTCTTCCTTTAAGTGTATTCTCGTCGTTTAGACGTATTTCTAACTGAACATTACCAACAATCTGAGACTGATTTACACCCCCTACCGGCACCCCTACCTGCCCATTTACAGTAATCCTGTCATTAATTTGAGACGATACTGTAAGCCCAACCTGAGAGTTGGTTTCTACATACGGATTCTTGTCTGCCTGAACGTAATTTAATCCTATATTAAGTTTACTGTCTTCATCAGCAAAAACACCATTAACCAGGCTGCTAGCCTTTTCAAAAAGATTCCCGGCTACAGCAGTACCTGCATTCATACTGTTTGGACTAACAAAAGAGCCTGTAGATAATAAAGACAATGCCTGATTTTGCCTGATTGTCATATCACTTAACTTGTATTCTAAATCTGATTTTACTACAGAAGTCACACCCGGAAAGTTAATTTGAAAGTCGGGCTCGGGATTTGTCAAATTACCGGTAAGTATAATTCCTACTTCTACAGGTATAGGCCTGTTAAAAGAAGATGTTTCTAACAATGCTGAAGGATTCGCTCTTAGAGAGTAAACAGCTTCAAGATTAAGCCTGGCACGCATAGGATCGCCTTCCCAAACTATATTTCCACCCTGTTTAACAGTGAATTTTTTATCTATAAGCCCACCATATTTAAAATTATAAGTCCCTTTACGTACTACATAATCCCCACTCATGTTAAACTTACCAAGAGTATTTATCTCCAGCAACAGTAAACCATCTCCTACTGCACTTAGGCTATGTCCTGTATTTTTATCAATAATAACCTCAACTTTTGCCTCATCATTAATATCAAGGTCAAATCGCATTTCTAAACCTTTAAAGGTTTTCGTTACATCCTGCAGCGCTATCCCTTTTAACTTATTCTCTTTCTCTTTTGGAGTTAAAAAGTGTATAAAAGCAGCATTGTTGGTTGTAACACCCGCATTATTTATTGGTATCTTTATATCAGTTCCTTTTGCAGAAGAAGCATCAACTTTAATAAATAAAGATGAAACCGGCCCATTAATTTCAGCTTTACCTTTTATAAAAGCAGTTCCGTAATACATTGCTTCGTCAGAATCTTCAGTATCAAGAGCTAAAAACCTGTCCGATTCAATTTTTACATTATCCATCGACCAGTCTTTGAATAATTTATGCCTTATAGTTCCGTTTAATCTTCCTTTAGTTTTGTATTTAGTATCTATAAGTTCAATATTTCTGAATGTAATAGCTTCTTCTGTAAGATCTACCATAGAATTAGGCTCAAAATCATAATCTGTATTCAGGTAGCCTACTTTTAATCCGGCATCGTTAAGATAAATAATACCATCAATCTCCGGTTTTTTTGCGTTCCCTACAATAGCAGCCCTACCCGATGCCTTACCCCTTATTTGCGGAAAAATATTTTTAAGGAAAATTTCCAAAGGGCTTATATCTAAATCTTTTAGTGTGGCATCTATCGAAAGAAGTGTTTGTTTATCTATTAATTCTATAGCACCATTTGCATAAAAGTTTTCGTTATCATATTTGGAAAGAGATGCATTAAGGTTAAATTTCCTGAACGACTTGTCTCCTGTAACCTGCAGGGCAAGGTCGCCCATATTAAACTTATTTATTTTAAGTGAATCTACAATTATAGACGATGCCGGCTGAAACTCTTCTTTATTCTGTTTAAGACTTATTTCTCCGTTAAGCCTTCCTCCAAAACTTAAACTGTCCAGTGAAGGTGTTATTTTATCTAAGTCAACATCATTAAAGCTTAATTTAAGGTCTTTATAATCTTTATTTTTAAGCATACCCTTAAGTTCAACTTTCTGCCCATTATGCGACATGATCAGTTTATTAATGGTAAAATCAGTAAGCTTTTTATTAAATACTATTTTATTATCTGTATCGCTCTCCTCATTAATATACCACATATTATCCTTAAAGCTCATTTCAGACTTTTTAAAGCCCACTACAGATTTATTATCTTCACCTATTGTATGGTACAGGTTTAAATTGAAAAAATCTTTTGCATTAGAGCCTCCTTTAAATTCTGAGCGCAGGTAAAGTGTATCATTCTGGGTAACATTTATAACCCTGAAATCAGATATTTTATACTTTTTAAATCGTATACTGTCTATATTTACATAGGCATTATATAATGGATTCTTATTATTTACATCAACCTCTATGGTACTGAAAACATTATCAAATACAGAGATATTAGGCGAATCGAAGGAAAGGACAAATTCTTCTTTATCAGAATTTATACGCCCCTTAAGTGTAGTATTTTCTCCAACAACTATATTTGGGTTAATTATTTCAACAATTTTATTATATATAATAAAATTAAAATCTAAAAACTGCCCTTTCTTAACTTTATAAGGTGAGTAATTAGTGTAAAGGCTGCCGAGTGCATTTTCAACAAGTTTAGGTAGTTCATTAATATCATAAATACCCTTTACCCTGCCCTCAATTATATCTTTCGAGTTAAAACTGACTGTTCTTATATTATCTTCATCATAAGATGCTTCAACGGTAAAATCATCAAAAAAGTAACTATTTCTGCTGTTTTGGTATGAAAGATTAGTTACATGCACATTTCCTGCGAGGGTATTAATACTATTACCACTGGCATTAGCTACAATATCGCCTTTAAATATAGATAGTGTATCTTTCTTCATAAAATTCAGCATATGAAGATCAGCATAATCTATCTGAGCATGAAAATCATAGTTTTTCCTGTTTTTGCTCATGTCTAATAAACCATCAAAAGACATTCTCAGGTTAGGGTCGTTACTATCTATACTCCCATTAAAATATGGCCATTTAAACTGACCGTCAACTTTAATGTTTTTATAATTGTAATTATTAGCCGCAAATCCTGTAATATTTCCTTTAACGATTGTATTAAGCGACTTTTGATTGAATCCTTGTCCGTCAACATCAACATGCATGGTTGCCAGCCCAAACATTTTATTCCCGATCATGCCTCCCAGATTAAATCCGTCCAAGTCTATAGTACCCAGATATGTGGCTGTATCAGGTTTATTATAATCATTAACAGATATATCTGCTGTAGCTTCTCCAAGCTCAGACATTATATATAAATTGGTAGTAAGGTCTGTTTTAGTAAGCACAACATCTCCAACAAGATCAACACGTCCAAATTTATCCAGTACAGCAGGTAAACTTTTGCCAAGAATCCGGGGCATCATATTTCTTAAGTTGCTGTAATTTGAAGTAATTCTGTCAAAATTACCATTCATATAAAATCCGGGACCCTGCTTGTCAAACAAATGCCTGAAGTTTACAGAACCTATAATTTCAGAATCTTTATTATCCAGTAACTTTAAATCATGAAGAATAAAATTATTTAAAGGCCCCTCAAGTGTAGTAGAAAGGTAAAACTTGCGGTCTTTACCAAACTCGTTGTAAAAATAGTTAAGCTCATTAGAAGAAACCGTTGCTCTTTCAATCTTAAAATCAAATTTAACCCGGTTTACAAAATCTTTCATGTCGGCAATTGTATAGGTCAGCTTAACATTGCCTTTTAATGCCGACTGTGTAGTTACCAACTCCAGTTCATCGAGTTTAATATTAGTTTTGGTATAACTGAATTTAGCCTTAAGATTTTCTACAAAAAGCCCTCTATGGTCAAGTAAGGAAAGCTTTCTTATGTCTGCAGAAACGTCGCTGGCTTTAATATAAAAATCTTTCAGTTCACCATTTAGCTTTTTAAAGTCAAGAACCCTGGCTGTAACAGCGTTTTCATTAGTAAGCCGAAATCTTCCGTCACGAACTGTAAGATCATTGGTTCTAAGCCTGAATTTACCGCTTCCGGGTTTTCCATTATCAAAAGATTTCACAAAAACATCAAGGTTAGATGTTTTCTCTCCTTTGTATGTTTTCATATGGAAGTTTAGTTTCTGGGCTCTAATGGTGCCAAACCTCAACTTGCTGTTTAATACTCCTCTTACATTGAGTATATTGGTCTGAAGCCTTTCCGCAGAAATAAGTGTATCTTTATGATGGTCAAGTATTAAAACTCCTTTAAGCTTTACGCCACCAAAAACCGAAATAGCAATTTTTTCTATTTGTATATTTGTTCCAAAGTCTTCATTAAGTTTATTTGTAGCATAGTGGCCTATGTGGGTTTGCACAAAAGGTAATGAAAGTGCAATACCCATTAGCAGCAAAAACACGATAATACCAACTATCGTCCTAATAAGTATTTTTTTAAATTTTTTGATACTGCTAATTGTTTTAAATTTGTACACTGGCTGCTATGGCAAATAATCAACAAAAGTAGGGATTTTTAATACTTGTTAAATTAGCTTTAAGCCTTTTTTATAATACCAAATTTTGTGCCTAAAATTATGCCGGAAAAACCTACATATATATTATCTATTGAAAGTTCATGTGATGACACTGCTGCCGCTATACTTGAAAACGACAAAGTACTCTCTAATGTTGTTGCAAGGCAGGCAATACATAAAGAATATGGTGGTGTAGTACCTGAACTTGCTTCGCGTGCTCACCAGCAAAACATTGTTCCTGTTATAGATGTAGCGCTTAAAAAAGCAAATATTAAAAGAGAACAGCTTAATGCTGTAGCTTTTACACAAGGCCCGGGGCTAATGGGATCGCTATTGGTAGGCAGCTCTTTTGCAAAATCTATGGCATTGGCATTAAATGTACCCCTTATAGCTGTTAACCACATGCAGGCTCATATACTAGCTCATTTTATAGATGAGGAAGGATATGATAAACCTGAATTTCCATTTCTTGCTATGACCATAAGTGGCGGGCATACCCAGATTGTAAAAGTGAATAGCTTTTTTGACATGGAAGTTATTGGAGAAACTACTGATGATGCTGTTGGAGAAGCTTTTGATAAAAGTGCTAAAATATTAGGATTACCTTACCCTGGCGGACCATTAATAGACAAATATGCCCAGTTAGGAAATCCGAAGGCTTTCGCTTTTACAAAACCAAAAGTGCCCGGAATGGATTTTAGTTTTAGCGGACTAAAAACTCAGATATTATACTTTATACAAAAAAATGTAACCACAAATCCTGACTTCATAAGTGAAAACATGAATGATATTTGTGCATCAATTCAATACACAATTGTTAATATTCTTATGGATAAGATTAAAATAGCTGTAAAAGAAACCGGGATTAAGCAAGTAGCCATTGGCGGAGGTGTTTCTGCAAACAGCGGAATTCGTAGCACACTAAAGGAGACAGAAAAAAAATACGGCTGGAAAACCTTTATCCCTAAGTTTGAATATACAACCGATAATGCAGCCATGATTGGTATTGTAGGTTACCATAAATACCTGGAACATCAGTTTAATGATGCTTCTGTAACCTCTAAAGCAAGAATAGAACTATAACATGCAGTTATTCTACAATTCTGAAATACAGCCATTTGCTACTAACTTTACTTTTGATAAAGAAGAAAGCAGGCATATTGTAAAAGTTTTACGTAAAAAGGAAGGCGATATAATACATATTTCTAACGGGACGGGGTATTTATTTACGTCAGAAATTATTTTTGCCAACGACAAAAAATGTGAAGTAAAAATTAAAGGAGAAAAATTTCATGAGCCTGCTCCCTATTCACTTCATCTTGCGGTAGCTCCAACAAAAATGAACGACCGTTACGAGTGGTTTCTTGAAAAAGCTACCGAAATTGGAATTACAGAAATAACTCCTATTATTTGTGATCACAGTGAAAGAACGATTTTTAAAGCTGACCGCTTTGAGAAGATAATCCAAAGCGCAATGAAACAGTCACTGCAATATTATATGCCAAAGCTTAATGAGCCTGTAGCTTTTAATAGTTTTGTAAAAGCCGGGCAACGAGGGCAGCTTTTTATAGCACATTGCGAAGAAACCGAAAAACGTTTGCTGAAAAATGCTGTTGCACCTAAAAAAGAAGTTACTATTTTAATAGGTCCTGAAGGCGATTTTTCTACTAAAGAAATTACATTAGCATTGCAGCAAAATTATATTCCTGTATCTTTGGGTAATACACGCCTACGTACAGAAACTGCAGCTGTTGTGGCAGCACACAGCGTGGCATTTGTAAATGAAGAATAGTTTACAGTACTATTGAATAATTTAATTATACCAGCTAATAAAGGTGAAATGAACGATAGAAATTACGAAAGAATTTTAAAAACGTCGTTTGCAGGAGTTTATCCGCATTATATTTCTAAAGCAGAGAAAAAGGGACGTGCAAAAGCAGAAGTAGATGAAATTATTTTCTGGCTTACAGGTTATAATGCAAAAGAATTACAAGACATATTAGACAACAATACAAATTTTCAGGACTTCTTTAGTAATGCACCTCAAATCAACCCAAATGCATCAAAAATTACAGGAGTTATTTGTGGTTATCGCGTAGAAGACATTGAAGATAAACTTATGCAGCAAATCCGCTATTTAGATAAACTTGTAGATGAACTGGCAAAAGGAAAGGCAATGGAAAAAATTTTGAGGAAGTAAGCATCCCGTATTTATTGATAGATATAGCACAAAATTTAAGCTTTGTCGCTCAGCCTGCTTTTGTTATATTTACACACAATCATTATACATGAAAAAACTGCTTTATATATTACTACTTTCTCCCGTTATGCTTATAGCGCAGGAAATTGCAGTACTTAAATATTCCGGTGGAGGCGACTGGTATGGCAATCCTACATCTGTACCTAATCTTGCCAAATTCTGTAACCAGAATATAAATACTAAAATAAACACCAAAATAGCTACTGTTGAAGCCGGCAGCCCTGATATTTTTTCATATCCTTTTATACACATGACAGGGCATGGGAATGTAGTTTTTAGCGATAATGATGTTATTAACCTAAGAAATTATCTTACTTCAGGAGGTTTTATTCATATAGATGATAACTACGGCATGGATAAATACATACGTAAGGAAATCGCGAAAATTTTTCCTGATAAACAACTGGTAGCAGTACCTGCAAGCCATGAAATTTTTAAAGGTCCTTTTGCTTTTCCGCAGGGTATGCCAAAAATACACGAGCACGATAATAAAGCGCCACAGGCATGGGGAATTTTTATAGAAGGCAGGCTTGTTTTGCTTTATACCGTAGAAACAGATCTTGGTGATGGCTGGGAAGACCCTGAAGTACATAACGACCCTAAGGAAGTGCGGGAAAAGGCTCTTAAAATGGGCGCCAATATAGTTAACTATGCTTTTAACAACTAATATTTCCTCTATTTACAACTCACAATGTTATATTAAAGCATATTCAGTTTGTTAATTTTTTCATACTTTCGGAGTATAAAACAATCAACATATGGTCACCTCTAAAACTATTGCTAATGGGCTTTTAAGAGCTTTAGCAATAACTGTAGGATGCTGTATACTGCTATACTTTCTATATCAGATACAAACAGTAATTCTCTATCTTTTTATTGCTTTAATCTTAAGCATGATAGCAAGCCCTATAATTAACTTTTTAAAACACAAGTTAAAATTCCCGCATGTTCTGGCTGTTATAGTAACATTATTATTTTTTGTATGCCTTCTGGCTGGTTTTATAATGCTTTTTGTGCCTTTAATTATCTCCCAAAGTGAAAATATTTCATTACTTGATACAGATAAGCTTCAGCAGGATTTTACACAAATGCTTAATCATGTAAACAGCTACCTTTCAGGCCACAACATTGATGGACAAAAACTGATGAAACAGGCTGATTTGACCTCTCAGTTAGACTTTAGTTTTATACCCAATTTTATAAATTCACTAATAAATGTATTAAGCGGATTTGGTATTGGACTGGCATCAGTACTATTCATAACGTTCTTTTTCTTAAAAGACAGAAAGCTTTTTTTGTCTGGTACAAAAAAAATACTGCCAGACGAGCATGAAGATAAAATATTAAACTCTTTCCATAAGATAAATCATTTATTGAGTCGTTATTTCATTGGCTTAATATTACAAATGACTGTACTATTTATATTATACCTCACAGTATTGCTTATTTTTGGTGTAGAAAACGCGTTTATAATTGCATTTATAACGGCTCTGCTTAACATCATTCCTTATATAGGCCCTTTAATTGCTACAGCTTTGGTAGTAATAATGACATTATTGGGTAACATTGGCCCTGAAGCACAAGGAGATATGCTATCTACCACGTTGTACGTATTCATAGGATACTGCGTTGCTCAGGTTATAGATAATAATGTTACCTCTCCACTGATTTTTTCTAATAGCGTCAATTCGCACCCACTTGAAATATTTATAGTAATTTTAGCCAGCGGATTTTTGTTCGGTATACTGGGAATGATAATTGCCATACCGCTTTATACAGCTATTAAAGTAGTTGCTAAAGAGTTTTTTCCACAAAATATTGTTGTTAAACTACTTACTAAAGACATATAAATTTGCTTTTCGAGAAACTTTTATTGCCAAAAATTCAGCAGTTTATTATAGATAATACAGGCAGGCCTGTTACCCAACTGGCACTGCAAAAAAATCCTTTCCCTGATATTGACTGGACCGATTTACTCGGACAAATTGCAGCGCGTGAAAAAGCAAAGGATAAGCTCCCTACTTGGTATTCTGCCGAAAATATTATTTATCCTTCAAAAATATCTGTGGAACAAACCTCATCTGAGATTGCAGCAAAATACAAATCAGGGCTTGTTCCAGGCAAAAGTCTAATTGATCTTACCGGTGGCTTTGGTATTGATGATTATTATTTCTCAAAAAAAATAACAATAGTGACGCATTGCGAGATTAATCCGGAGCTTTCTGCAATTGCAAAACATAATTTTAAAATATTAAATGCAGAAAATATTGAATGCATATCCGGTGACAGTTTTGACATTCTTACCAATTCAAATAAACAATACGACTGGATTTATATAGACCCTGCCAGGCGGAATGATGCTAAAGGCAAGGTTTTCATGTTAAAGGACTGTCTGCCTAATGTGCCTGAATTACTTGAGAACTATTTTAATTATTCCGATAATATTTTGATTAAGACTGCTCCTATATTAGATATAAGTGCCGGCTTATCCGAATTACATTCTGTTAAAGCTATTCATGTAGTAGCCGTAAATAATGAAGTAAAAGAATTGCTCTGGATATTAAATAAAGGTTTTAACGGCATACCTATGCTTACTGCTGTAAATCTTACTAAAGATGGTGAAGATATCTTTACCACATCTTATGAACCGACGGAGGAAGCACCTTATTCGCTGCCCAAAAAATATGTATATGAGCCCAATAGCGCCATAATGAAATCAGGAGCTTTTGATGCTGTAGCGCATCATTATAAAATTACCAAGCTGCAAAAACATTCCCAATTATATACTTCAGACAAACTAATACCCTTTGAAGGCCGAAGTTTTGTGATTGATACTATTTTGCCCTATCAAAAAACAGAAATGAAGCAGCTTGAAGCAAAAAAAATGAATATTACAACCCGTAACTTTCCGCTTACAGTTGAAGACCTTCGCAAAAAATGGAAAATTAAAGATGGTGGCAACATTTATGCTTTTTTCACTACTAATATAAAAAATGAAAAAATAGTACTTATTTGCTCTAAAGTTATTTTATAGTGAAATATTGATTATTTGAAGGCTAATACTTTCCTTAAAAGCATCTGCCAGTACATTTTGATTATATTTGGCGTCCAATACTATTCTATACCATGAAGAAATTTTTTATTTTATTATTACTTAGTACCACATTTTTTACCCATGCCCAAAAAAATGATTGTGAATATACTGTTGTGAGCAGTGAAGACGGAAAAGAACTAAAATCTACCAAAGAATACCTTATGTATGAAAAAGTATTTGGAGGAACATCTCAGTTTATGTTTTTTTCACTCACAAATAGTGAAGGAGTACCCATCCTTAATTTTCAGCTGCTTGCAAAAAGTAAAGAATTTCCAAAAGTATATTGTTTAGACAGAGCTTCAAAAATCTATATACAGCTTACAAACGGTAAAATTATTACACTTATAAGCGCAACGGAAGATCAGTGTTCCGGATTGGTTTATGATGAAAATGAAAAAAATAACTTAAGAATATTAACCGGAACTTTTCTTTTTACAAAAGGTTCTCTTGGAGAACTGGAACAAAATGCAATATCATTTATAAGGGTTAAGTATGTAAATGATACCGTAGATTACCCGGTTAAAAAAGAACTGGACAGCGAAACAATGAAAAAAAAATATTTTCCTGAAGGATATTTTATAAATAACCTTAAGTGCATTCAATAATTTTTTAAAAAATATCGGACACTATAGTATTGACTGTTAAAGACTTTAAGTTAACGTTACAAAAAAATCAAAAAAACCTTTAAAAATAGTTGCAGATAATAGAATCAACTGCTACATTTGCAACCGCAAAAAGGGTAAAACTTTTGAGCGGTTTAAAGAGGAGAGGTGCCGGAGTGGTAACGGAGCAGATTGCTAATCTGTCGGCGTGCAAACGTCGCCAGGGTTCGAATCCCTGTCTCTCCGCTTCTTTTCGGGGTGTAGCGTAGCCCGGTCATCGCGCCTGGTTTGGGACCAGGAGGTCGCAGGTTCGAATCCTGCCACCCCGACAAAAAAATACTGAATTTGATCGACGATCAGGGTCGCGTAGCTCAGCTGGATAGAGCACCTGCCTTCTAAGCAGGCGGTCTCAGGTTCGAATCCTGACGCGATCACAACACTAAAACCCCTTATTACAGGGGTTTTGTTGTTTATACACTTCACACATTACAATCTTTTTTATACATTTACCGATACAAAATGGTAACTTTTGATACATTTTTGTACTTTGTATGGACTTTAAAAAAGGGTTACCTGAAAAATTGGACTTGTATGACTGTGAATCTTAAACTGCTGACAGGCGAAAAGGATACTGCCGAGGGTTATCCGCTTTCGTTTGTTATATCGCACCAGGGGAAAAAGAAAAAATACCAGGTTGGCCGTTGTAAAAAAGAACACTTTATTGCCGATGAAGGTATTATTTCGCGCAGGCATCCTGATTATGATATCCTCTACCCTATTATTTCCAAAATTAAGATCGCTGCCGACAAACTGGTAAAAAGCCGTGAAACGGATATTGAAAAAGTGTACCGCCTGCTTTTTAAACAGCAAAGCAGTGTGGAAACATTTAAGGAGTTCTGCGACGGGCTTATTGCATCTATGGAATCGGCGGCTGAAAAGTTTGAAAAGGCTAAGGATTACGTAAATGCCAATAAAAAACGCGGCAATATCCGGGTATATAAGGAGGGGCTCTCGCAGCTGGAAAATTTCAGGAGCGGAGTGCGCCTGGCAGATATTGATTACCGCCTGCTGATGGAGTTCCGCGATCATAAGTTTGCCATAGGTAATAAAAAATCGACTGTAAGCCATTACCTGCGTACGCTGCGGGCTTTATATAATAAAGCGGTGAAAACCTACGGCATGGACGATAAAAAGCCGTTTGAGGGTGTTTTTAAGGGGCTTACCGTGCGGGGTTCGCAGACGCGCAAGAAGATTGCCGGTGCCGATACGGTGCGGCAGATTGAAAACCTGGTACACGAC
Source organism: Flavobacterium sp. NRK1 (assembly GCF_024054175.1). Taxonomy (GTDB): domain Bacteria; phylum Bacteroidota; class Bacteroidia; order Flavobacteriales; family Flavobacteriaceae; genus Flavobacterium. The sequence goes on along the minus strand of NZ_JAMXLA010000001.1, from coordinate 2,923,057 downwards.
TATGAGAGTATGCACCGCTGGACGGACCTTTGGCTGCTGCAGTTTTACCTGGGCGGTGCCGACCTGATAAATGTGTACTATCTGAAGCATAGCGATATTAAGAACGGGCGCGTGTATTTTAACCGTGTAAAAGGAAATTCGGCTACTATGGTAGATTTGAAGCTGCACCCGAAAGCACAGGCAATAATTGATAAATATGCCGAACCGGGTGAATATTTATTCCCGTGGCGCAAGGATAATGAGGGGTATAAAACCTTTCGGCGGGCTATGGGGCGCAAGCTGGTACTGATACAAAAACGGCACGGCATAGCACTGGAAGGTGCCGGCGGCAACCTGGGTATAAAAATGGCGCGCCATACCTTTGGGAATATAGCCAAACAGCTATTTATAGAAGAAGACCTGCTGCGCGAGCTTATGGGCCATGAGCGCGACGGTGTGGATACCTACTATAAAGACCGTTACCCGGAAGCGGTGCGCGATGCTGCGCTGTTTAAGGTAATTGGTTAGATTTTGGCGAGCTCTGACTTTGCTATTTCGATTCTGCGTAAAGTGGCTGGTTTTGTGGTTTTCGGCATATGATTTATTATATGCATGTAGTTTTCAAGTTTTATAAGGCGGTTCCAATCCTTATTTTCTTCAAGCCTTTTTGTGAACCCTGCAATTAAATTGTAAGGGGAATCAATTAATATTAGTTTGTTTTCTAATGTTAGATATATCTCATGTGCTTTTAAATAATTATCAAATATTGTAAAAACTTCATCAGGCGATATACTTTTTTTATTTTTTAAAATAGTATTAGTTTTATCTATTTCAAGTATTTGAACATATTTATTAATTTCGTTGGCGGGTGAACCTAATGGAAAACTTACATAAGAGCCTCTGAAATAGTAATCGTTAGTAATGTTTCCCCAGCAAGGTAAAGTTCCGTTATGCCATTCGTATAAGTGTTTAACTAATTTGCTTTTACCTTTTGGTAAATAGCCTATTAATTTATTATCGGAATTAATTATCTGTATTGCATTTTTGTCTTTTTCATGAGCGATGTGAGAAATATAGCCATAGAAAAAGCCTCTATCACTATCTTTTATGTTTCTATATTCTAACCCTTTAATATCGTAACTCTTAACTTCACGTCGTAAATCGCCTGTTTTTTTATTCTTGCTTTCAGAGGTGTTATTCTTTTTTATGCTAATGCTTTGAGTAGTATTTTTAGCTATATTATTGATCCTGCTTTTTTGAATTTGCCTGGCTACAAGTCCTAAAAATACACATCCTGAAATATAAAAAAATACTTTTGTATTGTTTGTATCAGATTCCTTTCTATATGTTGCAATGTTTTCTTTATTAGTTAAGTTTTTTATTGAAATTATTATAATTGCTACTAAAAATAGTCCGGCAGATAGTTTGTATAACGGGTTGATTTTTTTCATTGTTGGTAAAAATTGGTTTATCAAACTTACTAAAAATATTTGTAATAATTTAACATTTACAGCGTTGTAAACTTCCACCTATTAACCAACCTGCTATTATGGATCAACAAACCTTATGTTATGATGTAAGGCTTATTGCGCTGGAATGTGAGCGCCGTATGCTTTTGGACGAAATAAGCCAGCTGTTGCTATTTATTTCGTTTTCTTCCCAAAACATTATTTACTAACCTTTTCAAAATTATTCCTGATATATTCCTTAAGGCCTTCAATGCGACCCTTAAGGAATATATTGTCGTACCATGTATTGAATTTTTTATTTTTCAGCAGGTCTTCTGTGTTCTCAATAATATAATCGGCAAGCTTGTCGGCATTATGGTAAAAATTTTCAGGCTCGCTGATGATTTTTATTTCATTATTGATATCATAATTGCCTTCTGAAATTATCATATCTCCTTTTTCTAAAAATAACCATGAAGGTGAAAGTTCGGGGTAGGTTCGTAGTATTTTCTCTATTTTATCTGACCCTATTGACGTATTATTTTTGAATACTTTATTAAAATAGCTGTTTGAAGTTCCTATTTTATCAGAAAACTTGTTAATGCTAATTCCTTTATATTCAATAAATTGCATCAATCTATTGCTTAAATTCGTATTATTTTCCACAATTTTGTTTGGTTTGTTCGTATTATTTTCTATATTTGTCATGCCGTGCCACTCTAACAAAGCCTATGTAGTTTTCAAAGAGTGTGCCATGCCACAAAAACCAGTAAATGTATGAAAAATAATATTTGCATATCGCCTGTAGATAATGAAATGGCTTCATGGGGTAAGGCTGTATGGCTGCTTAATGAATACAGGGGTCTTGGTTTTAAGACCAGGCAGAGCTTTATACGCATTATATCGGAAAAGCTTCCAAAATATAATGATGTTGACAGCTGGAACCAGCTTGGTAATTTCTGGCTTGGTCGGGTGAAAGATGACAGTGTAAACAGGGATGTTGAAACGGTACTTGAACAACTTAAATCGGAATAGTATGCAGGCACAGCTAATCGATATACAGGAATTTATGGCGCACCTTAAAGCCGAGGGGCTTGTGATAGTGCGCGGTGATGAACTTGAAAATGTAAAGCAGCACCGCCTGAATGCGCTTCGGGCCAAGCTGCTTAAGCGTAATGCGCTTACCTATAAAGAAGTGCTTAGCCTTGAACTGCTGCCTGTAAGCTCTAAACAGAGCCTGCAGCGCTGGATTGAGAATGGTAAAATAAAACCTTTGGAAACGTATGAAACTGCTAAAGGCGTGCGCATGATAATGACAAGTGCCCTGCGCAGGCTTGGATATACCGAATAGCTATGGGTAAAGAATTTAAGACCACTGCCGAACTGGAACGCATGGTACAACTGTCGCATGCCGATAATGAACTGTATAAGGTCCGTATGCATGCACGCTACGGCCAGCACTGCCGCGTAGGCAGGGTTACTGCGGATATGGAAGGTATAACTGCCCTGCAGATGCGGGCTATTTTCGGGAAACCGGATAACCTCTTTAAGCCGCGGTGCGTGGCGGTCTGCAATGTGGCTGGTTCGCGTGGGCGTTTTGAATGGTGCGGGTGCGGTAAACTTATAAATGACAGCTTATGATACAGTTTTTTGAAAACGTGATAACAGTGTTATGGTTGCTGCTGTATGGTACAGGGCTGTTGTGTGCGCTGGGCTGCCTGGTACTGCTTGTAAAAAGCATATGGGTAACGGTGTTTAAAAAGTAATTAATTAAAATAATCAATATGGATCAGATTAACAAAAAAGAAGCTTTCTCGGATAAACCGAAAAAGAGACAATTTTTAGGTAAGACGGATAACTTTAAAGATAAAGCTGAAAGGAGTTTTTATCAGCGTATGTTAAAAGCGTATTTAAAAGGTAATGAGTTTTTTCATTATGGCTATATGTATATCGCTAATAAAAGATATCCGAAAAGGCATGCTGTATTGCAGTCTGGAGGTATTGGAGTTTAATTATTAAAACCAACAAATATATTATGGAAACAATTAAAACGTTTGAGGATGCCTGTGAAAAACTGGGTATTCCTGCTGAGATCAATATTACGCTTCCTGAAGTGATGTCCGAATTTTTAAAGCCTGCAATAGCGAATATCAAGCTTATGATCATTGCTAAGGCGCTGAATGACGGATGGGTACCGGATTGGGGTAATGATGATGAGTATAAGTACTATCCGTGGTTCGATATGGGCGGTTCGTCGGGTTCCGGCTTCTCGTACAACGGCTACGGTCACGGTGACTCGCACTCATTTGTCAGCTCGCGCCTTTGCTTTAAATCGAGAGCGCTGGCGGAGTACGCGGGTACTCAGTTTGCTGATCTGTATAAAGAATGCTAACTGTATGAAACCGCTGGCTGATTTTACTGCTGATGCATGGCTGTGGATAGTGCTGTGGGGTGTAATGCTGGCAATTGTAATGTTTGCCGTGCTTATTGTGTTGCTTGAGTACTCGAAGTGGCGCGAGCGAAGGAAAACGTACCGCGACGATGCGGAATCGGTAAAGCGGCTGCAGGAAACTATTGACAGGCTTAATGAGAAGTTTAAATAATTAAAACTGAATATATGGACCAAAGGATTTTACAGGATATTCCAATTGATGAGCGTGTAAAGTATATCAGGGAAAATGCCTATAAGGTAGACCCTAAATATACATACACACGAGAACTGGAAGAAGGTGAATTGCAGGAAATGCAAAACGTACTTAGTCAGAATCTTATTGAGATAGATGCTGCTGAGCAGGTGTTAAAGTCTGCAAAAGAAATTTATAACGCTACGGTAAAACCTATAAAAGAGCATATAAAGGGTTCGCTGCAGTGTATCAGGACGCGTAGTGAAGAAGTAACCGGTGAAGTCTTTTTAATAAAAGATGAGCACGAGCAGCGTATGGGTATTTACAGTAAAGAGGGTGTTTTATTGTTTGAACGCTCTTTGCTTCCTGAGGAAAAACAATACAGTATAGTTGATAACACATTTAAAAAAGCAAACTAATGTCTGAAGTATTATCTGAAAATGAAATTATTACTGACTCGGAAGGCGGTACTAAAGAAATTATTATCCGTCGTGGCGAAGCATTACCACAGTTAGAGTACAATGGATATACTATAACCGGCATGGCAATAAATGCTGTGGAGGAATATCTTAAAAAAGCAGGTATAGATCCTGAAAATATACCGGATAGTTTTGTAGTGTATTCGTATGAATCGCTTTTCTTAAAACTGCGTTACAATGACCGTTTAGGGGTTGGTGATACTGTAGAGGGTGTGCTTAAGCTGCACCCGGAACTATCTAAATGGAAAATAAACCAGGCACAGGCGTATGATAACCATTCGCTGGCACGGTTTATAAAAATGAACCGCCACTTTTTTCAGGATAAAAACATCGCTATGAGACTTGTTAGCGAGTTGCAGGATGTGAGGGTTAAGACTGAAAAGCAGTTTGAAACGGCCGATAACCGACGTGGTGATGCTAAGGAATCTATTGCTCAAAAGGTTATTGAGAGTAATATCCCCGACTCGTTTATTTTAAACCTGCCAATTTTTGTGGGTACTGCACCAAGATCGGTTGTGGTTGAAATAGAAATAAACCCTAAAGACTTTTCGTGTGAGCTTATTTCACCTGACTTAAAAGAGATAATTGATATTGAGACCAGGGCGATAATTGATGAACAATTAGAGTTAATCAAAAAGCTGTATCCTGAGCTTAGGATATTCCAGCAATAATACTTTTCCTCCCGATCAGGTACGGCATGTGAGCGCTGTGCCTGTGGGGGAATTATAACCATGCCTATGAAAACACATACTAATACTATGGTTATTGCAGGGCTGCATACGGCAGTGATGCATGAATATGAATGCAGGCAGTATGATATTATCGGGCCGCATGACGGGACACCCAAGTTTGTGGCGGTTTTTATACTGATGCATTATTATGACGGCTGGCAGCGCGGTATTGCAGTTGCCTATAATACCAACTTTCATTTTGTGCCTACCATAGTGGAGCGGATGAAAATATTGTATGGTGAAAGTGAGGGTTTCAGGGATAAGATACACCGGATTTTAAATTTTATAGAAGATTATGGGGAAAAAAGTATGGATGCCGTTGCATGACAGGTATTTACGAAGGTATTACCCTTTTCATAGTACAAAGCTGTTAGCCAAAACCCTGCAGCGATCTCTTTATGCTGTAACTATGAGGTCATACAGGCTTGGTCTTGAAAAGAAAAAAATATCAAGGTATAATTTATGGCCTGAACTGCATGACAGGTATGTGCGAAGATATTACGCTTATGGCGATACTAATGTTATGGCTAAGAAGCTGAACAGGCATCCGCATACATTAAGAGCCAGGGCGCAGCTTATGGGTGTAAAAAAAATGGAACGGAGTAACAGAAAACCTGTTGCTGATAAAATAAAATTACCTGCAGTAAAAAAAATGAGGGTTAAAGAGTTGATAATGACTGCGCCTGTGGTAAAAAAATACATTCCGAAACATTCGGATAAATATTTCCCTGATAATGATTTTTCAGTAAAACTAAAAGCGCTGGAAGGTGTTGAAATTGTTTTTGAAGGACGTTTGTTTTACGTTCAGGAAGTATATTATATGAACTGCAGGTATATTATTCAGACCGATAGAAGAGCTTTTGTTAAGGATGTTTACCAGATGCAGGATATGTTAAATGCTATTGAAATAAAAAAATCGGCGTAGTTATGGAAACACCAGGATATTACGCTGTTATACCTTCATCGGTGCGCTATGATGCCAGCCTTGTGCCTAACGCAAAACTGCTGTATGGCGAGATAACGGCTTTATGTAACAGCACGGGTACCTGTACTGCTGCTAACGATTATTTTGCTGAATTGTATAATGTGGATAGTAAGACTATTTCGAGGTGGATTTCACAGCTTCGCGATGCCGGGTATATTGATGTTGAGATTTTAAAAAATGTAGGAAATAAACGCAAAATTACTATTGACAAAAAAATCACTAGGTATACGCAAAAAAGTCACGAGGTAGTGACAAAAAAATCAATAGCTAGTGACAAAAAAGTCACCTCTATATATGAGAATATTACATATAATAATACAATTAATAAAGAGAGAGGCGCTCTCGCGTTTTTAGAAGCTGAATTTCCTACAAAATTTGAAATGGTAATGATGCAGTATAAATCGAAAATCGGAAACGATTTTCAAAAGTTCGCCGCCGATTTTACCGATACGGTTGTAATTGAGGGTTTGAACTGGGAAGGTGATATTTTATTTGCACGGCTTGGCAAGTATGCCAGGAACTGGATAGAGAACATGAATAAAGCCGTGCAAAGGAATTTGCAGGGTGATAGTGATGCTAAACAAACTTATAGAAAAAATATTGTATGACAGCGCTAAAAAACGAATATCAATTGAAATATAAAAAGCAGGATCCTGTTGTTATTGATTTGTTAAAAGGGAAGGTTCCTCCGCAGGCTATTGATGTGGAAATGGCTGTTTTAGGCGCAATGATGATAGATTCAAAAGGCTGTGATGAGTGTTTGCTTATCTTAAAAACTGCTGATGTTTTTTATGATGAAAAGCACAAAGTTATTTTTGAAGCTATTTCTGAACTGTACGATTCAGGTTCTGGTGTAGATATTTTAACCGTATCGCAAAGGTTAAAAACTATGGGTAAGCTTGAAGTTGCCGGGGGTGATTATTATATAATCAGCTTATCTCAAAAAATATCTTCTTCTGCTCATATTGAATTTCATAGCAGGATATTACTGCAGTTTTATATAAAGCGCAGGGTGATACTCGAATCTTCAAAATTACTGAGTATTGCCTACGATGATGATAAGGATAGCCTTGAGCTTCTTCAGCAAATGAGTGAGGTTGTTGATGATATAAGCGAAATATCTTTTTCCGGCAGAAAGTCGAATACCTATGCTCAAATGCTTGATATCATTGAAAAGAGAATAGAGTTTCTTACACATCAATCTGAAGAAGAATTAACCGGAGTTCATACAGGTTATAAAAAATTAAATCTTCAAACAAGCGGTTACCAGCCAGGTGAATTAATAGTTGTAGCGGCGCGTCCAGGTATGGGTAAAACTGCTTATGTTTTAAAGACTGTTATTGAAAATGCGAAAAAAGGTGACGCTATAGGTTTTATTTCTCTTGAAATGAGTGCATATCAACTGGTATCAAGAACTGTGGCAATAGATACTAACTTTCATTTGTCTCAGATAACAAAAAAAGGCTTTGAGAAAGCTGAGTATTTTACAACTTTTTCAAAGCATAAGCATAGAATGAAAAACTATCCGATACTAATTGATGATAGTGCTTCATCTGACGTTCGTGATATAATAGCTACTGCAAGATCATGGAAACGAAAAGAAGATATTAAGCTTTTAATTATTGATTATTTGCAATTAGCTGGTGATTCATCTAAAAGTGGTAACAGAGAACAGGAAATATCATCTATATCCCGTAAGATGAAACTATTAGCAAAGGAATTATCTATACCGGTTATTGTATTATCTCAACTTTCAAGGGCTGTTGAGTCCAGGGGTTCTTCAAGAAGGCCTTTGCTGTCTGATTTGCGTGAGAGCGGCGCGATAGAGCAGGATGCTGATATAGTAGAATTTATATATAGAGCTGATTATTACGGTTATGAAGTTGATCCTGACATTGAAAGCATAGGAGCTAACACTGAAATAATATTCGCTAAATATAGAGGTGGTGCTCCTTTTACTGCCGGTATATGTTGGGTTGGTGATAAGACAAAGTTTATGGATGTTGAAGATTATAATTTATATCAGGAAGAAGAAGAAACCGAACGCGTAAATAAAATACAAAAAAATGCTCCGCTACCTAACATGCAACCTAGTGATGCATTTGGTAATGCTAAGCCTACTAACTGGAGTATTGAAGATAAGACTAACACAGATGATACACCTTTTTGATTATGCCAATGAAACCTAAGAAAATAGTACGCCCATGGGTAAAGGAACACAAGCCGTTCGAGCGTGAGCGTCACAGTACAGACTTTGACTACAATGGCAGGAAGTGGCGAAAGCTTCGCCTGCAGGTGCTGGAAGAAAAGCCATTGTGTAATGATTGTAAAGCTGAAGGAGTAGTTACAAGAGCTACTGTAGTAGATCATGAGCCTACTGCTAAGGTTCTAATATCAAAAGGGTTAGACCCGTATGATAAACAGTATTTGTTTCCTCTATGTAAGAAACATCACAATGCTAAGTCAGGTCGTGAAGCACATGCAGGGGGTATGGGGTAAAATCTCTAAAGCTGAGATTGTGCGTACATCGCTGTTCAGCTTAAATTTTACTCGGGAGATATTTTTAAGGGGGGGGTTAGGTGATAAGTTGTAGTAAATGTAAATTTTTTAGTTATGGATAACGGAAATATGAGAACAGTACATATTGGGCAGGGAAAAGATACACTTATGGAAGCGCCTGCTCCGCCTGCGCATTTGAATAAGCTTGAGAAAAAGGCTTATAAAAATATGGGTAACCTGCTTGCAAAAGCCGAACGGTTAAAACCGCATTTTTTAGGCCTTCTTGAAAGTTACTCTGTTTACTATGCACAGTGGATATACGCCTGTAAACAAATTACCGCCCTTAATGATATTGAAATGGGTAAAGGCTTTATACAAAAATTTTCAACCGGGGCGCGAAATATTAGCCCTGAAGTTACCCTGCGTGATAATGCTTTTGATGGTATGCTTAAATGCAGTAAGCAGTTTGGACTTGACCCTAAAAGTGAAAAAGATATTAAAGCTGCTGAAGATACCGGACAGCTTGACCTTTTCCAGCAATTATTAAATGCTAAAAATGCTAAGTGATGAATGAATATGTTACACCTGAATTGCTAACGAAGTTATGTAAATCTTCATCATGTATGGAATTATCTAATGATAAAGTAAAAAAAATAACCCGCATATCTTTAGGTGATATAGTTATAACAGGAACTATGTCGAGTGGTGCTGCTGGTTGGATATGTTGTTGGGGAAATATTGCAGTATTAAAGGAGTATTATAAGGGTAGCATCGCGCCATTATTTAATAATGAACATTCATTAGCTGTACTGGATGGCACAAGAGAAAGAGGTTATATAGGAAGGATGTTTAAACATGAGGGCAAAGTTTATGTTATGGATTCACCTCAAATAACTTTTTATCCTTTAAAAATTAATCAAGTACAGCAATTACAATTATTTTAAACCATGAAACCAACCCCTGAAATACTTGCTTCTGTCCCTTTTCAGTACGCTTAAAACTGCTAAATAATATACTATAAAAAATGGAAAAAATTAAAGGAGAATACTATATATCTGATAACGATGAGACTACAGCTTTTTTAGTTTCTTATCATATAAAATCTGTTGGAGTTAATGTATTGGTAAATATATATCAAATTGATGTTTATGAAAGCGTGTCCTGTGGAACTGAATTAGAAGTTTTTGACTCGGAATTAGATTCTTATTGTGAAATAGATGTTTGGGGTAAATATTTTTTTCCAAAATGGATAAAAGATCAATATCAGTGGTATCATGATTTTATTGGAAAAGGTAAAGCTGATCCTATAAAATCTATGCACGATGTGATGCAATATGCTTTAAAAAGAGCTTTAGAGATTGGAAATATCACTCTTTTTTAACGCTACTGTATGAAACCAACTCCTGAAATGCTCGCTTCCGTTCCTTTTCAGTACGCTTATGGTGTACTGGATGGGAGTATTGTTACGGGCAGGCTTATTAAGCTGGCGGTACAGCGGTTTTTCAGGTGGATAGATGAAGCTCCGGAATCAGGCTTTTACCTGGATCATGCTGCAGGAATGAGTATTATTGATTTTTTCCCTTTGTGCTTAAACCACACTAAAGGGAAAATGGCGGGAAAGGCGTTTCATTTAGCGCCTTTCCAGCAATTCACCATGTATAATGTTTTTGCGTGGAAAAAACAAATGGGTGCGGTTCCTGATCCTGATACCGACCTCAGGCGAATACGTACTATTTACGATAAGCGTGCAAAGAAAAACGGAAAATCGGCAGAAATGGCGGGGCTTGGACTGTATATGCTTTCTGTAGAGATGGAAATGGAGGCCGAGGTATATGTCGGCGCTACAAAAGAGGATCAGGCCCGTATATGCTGGAACCAGGCGAAACAATTTGTAGAAAGTCCGGTTGCAAATAGGGCGCTTAAAAAAATGGGTTTTTACTCGCAACAGCGCATTATTGGTTTTCATCCTACCGGATCGGTAATGAAGCCATTAGGCGGTGATAGTCAGACACAGGATGGTATTAATGCGCATTTATCGATAATTGATGAATACCATGCCCATAAGGATGACAGTGTAAAGGAAAATCTTGAAAGTTCGGCAGTACAACGTACACAGCCCCTTATATGGCATATTACAACTGCCGGTACAAATATACAAAGCGCTTGTAAAAGATATGAGGATAGTGTGGTTGAAGTGCTGGAAGGCCGCGCTGAAATGGATCATATTTTTATTATGATACATGATATTGACGAGGAAGATGATTGGGAAGATGAAAATGTGTGGATAAAAGCTAACCCGCTTCTTGATCAGGGCCTTAATATTGATCGTATCCGTGAGGAATATGAAAAAGCGAAGCTGCAACCGTCTAAAATTCCGAATTTCAAGACAAAACACCTTAATATGTGGGTAGATGCACCTACGGTATGGATAATGAGTGATACCTGGATGCGCCAAAGCTACCGGCATAATAAAGACAGGAAAATGACTGATGCGCAGGTTCTTGAAAAATTCCAAAAATACGGGTGCTACGGCGGACTTGACCTGTCTTCAACTACAGATATTACCGCTTATGCCCTGGTGAGTGAGCCTGATGATGATGGTGATAGGTATGTAAAGGTGTTTTTCTTCTGTCCTAAAATAGGAATAGATAAACGTAGTAAAGTTGACCGTGTACCGTATCGCTTCTGGGCGGATAAAGGGTATATAGTGGCTACTGAAGGCGAAGTGGTAGATTATAACATTGTTTACGACTATATACAGGTAAACCATACCTTGCACAAAACAATAAGGATAGAGATAGATGAGTGGAACGCCGCTAATATAACCACTAACCTTATGGATTCAGGTATTAATGTTTCTTATTTCAGCCAATCTATTACGAAGTTATCCAAACCTACAAAACAATTTGAAAAACTTGTTTATGAGGGTAAGTTATGGCACGATGGTAACCCTGTACTGGCGTGGATGCTTGCCGGGTGTCAGATAATCAGCGATGCTAATGAGAATATTAAAGTGCATAAAGGTAAAAGTAACACCAACGGCAGGCGTATCGATGGGATACCTGCAATTATAAATGCGCTTGGGGGTTCGCTTTCAGAGCCTGAAGATACTAATGAAAGTATCTATAACAGGGACGATGTGCCTTTTGAATGTTAACTAATAAAATAAACAAACACAGATATCATGGCAGACCAAAAAGAACCAATAGAAATAATGCTTGAAAAAAAGGTTGGCGAGCTGCAGCGCCAAAATGAAATAATGCGGCAATTGGGTACGCTGGACGGTTTTTTTACAGCAGTCTTTAATATGGTTAAGCATTCCCGTACTAATGAGGAAGCATTTAATGCTGTAAATGATCAGTATTTTGAAATATGGGGACAGTACCGTTTTTCAGATTTTGAGAGCTATAGAAGATCGAGGTATTATCATTATAAGAAAAAATAATTATGCGGTATATAATAACAATAATAATAGTCTTCCTTATTGCCTTTGGATTGAGTACACTGCTTGAGCTGGATTTTATAGCAAAAAACTGGCTTAGATACAGCTTGGTTGTGATCCTGGTGTTTTTAGTACTGATAGCAGGAATTTTCTATCTCAGGGAATATGCAAAAGAAAGTAAAAACAAAAAATAAATTTATGAAAACAACGATCACACTCTTATTTGCCTTGCTATTTATGTCGTGCTCTCCGGATGAGTTTAACCGGGGTCCTGCTGTTAAAGAAACAGTACATAAAAATCATGATGCGGTACCGGAATACATGACAGGCAGGTATATATCTGTTGAAGGGCAAACCAATTACTTACCCGGAACTATTGAGATTACCCCTGTAAGCGTGGTTATAGATGTGCCGGGATATGTTTACAGCATCGACCTTGCCAGTAATAACTATAGCACTTTTGTAAAGATTGACTGCTACCTGAGGATATATTTCCCGGATGGTACTATGATCGAGATCAACGACTGGATAGTATGGGGTAATGAGATCAGGCTTGTGGTTAAAGGCCAGTTTATAATCAGGCTGGTTAAGGTTGCCGATCAGGAACCGGAACAGCCTGAAGCACCACAGCAACCGGAACAGCCAGTAAAAGAAGAAGAACCAATTAAACTATAAAATTATGCATGCAGATATTAATGGTGCTCTTGCTGCCATAGACAAGAGTTGGAGAACATTTATCCATAGAGGAAAACCCATGACTAAGGCACAAGTATTAGCTGTTTTAAGTTATGCTAAAAAAGTTGGGTATGATTCAACGGCCGAACTCAAAGATGAAGAAGTGGATGATATAATAGACAAGGTTAATAGAAGAACCTAATTAATATGTACAGTTATGGCAAGCATATTCTTTAAAGATACAGCTAAAGCATTAGTTTTTACATCAGGTCTTGCTTTTGATGGATTCGCATTAGACGATTCAGGACTTTCAGAACAAGAGATTGACGAACTAATAGAAGAAATAGAGAAGTTCTGTAAAAAAGGTTTATCCATTTTAGAAAAGAAATACGGAATGATACCTATTACTTCTGCTACAGACATTGTTGATAAAATTATTTACGAACAACCTTTAATCATACAGTTATGAGGCATGATCTAATAGGTAAAAAAGTAGTTGTATTTGAATTTGGAGAGCCAACAGAAAAAAATGTAATAGGGTATGATTGTGTAACGGATCAATATCAACTTCAAACAGAGGGACACTTCGGTTATTATTGGTGTTATCCTGATAGATTTTTACATACATATCAAATAAACTGGCACTTTATACAAAAATCCGCATTTGAAGTAAAAAGGCTTCAAATAAAAAACACAATAATTTCTAATATCGATTAACAGTTATGGGAACTACAAAAGCCGAAAAAATAGCCCAATGTGTAGGGGATGCTTTTTACCGAAAATCTGTAAAAATAGACATTCTTTGTTTTTCACTATTGACATTAGCTAAGGGAACCCGCTTTTACGAAGACGCTATAGAAATAATTAAAGGCTGTAATCCTGATTATTTTAAAGACAAAGACTAATCATTTTCAAGGTAGAACCAATTAAAAATTGAAGTATGGCATCAGATGGATTAAGTAAAAAAGCAAAAAAAGGTAAATGCAGGATGTGTTTACGTGTTAGGAGTACAGACCAAGCGGTTAAAGCGGTTGGGGAGGTGCATCACGGTTACGCTACAGGTCATATTTGGGAATGTAACGATGTGGAGGATTGTAATAATACTATTGATAAAAAACTTTCGAGCGAAAGCACATCAGAATTAAACAAGACAATTATAAAAATCGCTAAGGAAAAAGGAAGATACAAGGAGTATATTATATATGGTTAAACCAACCAATTAAAAACTGAAGTATGGCAACAGCGTTAACAGCAGAAGAATTTGAGGCAATATGCCAATTTTTTCATGAATGCGGAGTACAAGGCATAGACTTTAAAACAGCCTTAAATATGGCTAAAAAAGAATCACTTCGATTAAACCAACCAATTAAAACAGAATAAAATGAAAAGCTTAGAAGAATGCTTAGATGAAGCAGTTAAATTAAAATCAGAGTTTAGCAGCAACTTTAAAGAACTATTGCTAAAATACAAAACAGGCGATTGTGTCAGAGTTTTTGTTGAATCTATTATTGAAGAAGCAATGAATATTTACGCAAGACAAATGTGTGATTTGCAGATTGAAAAATGTGCTGAAAATTTTGAAAAATCGTTTGCAGTAACACTACAGATTAAATCAATTAGAAACACCCTTAACGTAGTAAAATAACCAAACAATATAATTATGGCAAAAGGAGATTTAAATGACGTGTGTAATATAACACGATGCGACAACACAAACGCTACATGGTACAATCATAGCACGCAAAAACATTATTGTAAATCATGTGCTATGCGCCTAAACAATGATGAATATAATAGGCGTGACGCGATTAGATTGTTTGGTCATGATTTATGCACACAGGTTACTAACCCAAATGTGAAAGCTTAAAAATAAACGGTATGGAAAAACTAACGCTAAGCCAATACTTAAAATTGTTTCCTGCTTCTAAAAGATTAGCAGCAAATTTCAGGCTTAAAAATCCAATTTAAAAAACTCCCGCCATTGAGCGGGTTTTTTTATGCCTCTACCCTACTTCAAAAAAAAATCAAAAAAAACGGGAAAATTGTACACCGCTACGTTTTTTACTGCAACTACTTTTATCCTCATAATCAGTATGAGGAATGAATTTACTAAACCGCGCTTTAACCGATATGTTTGCTGTCAGCCGTTCTGCTGATGTGGCAGGCGTATCTAAAAGTTTTGATTTCTGGGATATTACCGGGACTAAAAACGGTAAGCTGAATACTGTAAATTATAAAAAATCAATGCGTCTGTCTGCTGTATATAATGCAGTTGATATGCTTTCCGACAGTCTTGGTATCATTCCTTTTGGGGTGTATAAAAAGATAGATAGCGGACGCGAACGCCGTAACGATCATCCGGTGGACTGGCTTCTTAATCAGGACCCTGACGGTGAAGATGGTTTTTTAAATTCCTATCACTGGCGTAAGCTTATCGGTACTTCTGTTAAACTTCGCGGTAACTGTCTTTTTCAGATCGTTAGCAATTATAACGGTACCATGTACCTGCAATATATCCCGTGGGATGATGTAGAAGATATTAAGCTTTCTGTTTCAGGTAAGGTTTCTTACCATGTTAAGGGCGGTAAAGTGCTGCTGTCTTCAGAGGTGCTTCATTATAAGGGAATGACACTTGATGGTATTGTGGGTATTTCAGCAATTACATACGGCTGCATGAGCCTTAACCTGGCACTGGAAGTGCAGGAGTTCAGTTATGTGAATTTCCTTAACAAAGGCGTGCGTCAGGGGGTTATCGAGTCAGATAAAATATTAACTGACGCTAAAGATAAAATAAAAGCTGCCTGGAATTCGGCTATGCAGGAAAAATCACCTGACCGTATCGTGGTGCTTGATGACGGGCTTAAGTTCAAACCTATTATGCTTACCCCTCAGGAAGCACAGATCATTGAATCAGGGCGTTTCAGTATAGAAGAGATAGCGCGCTGGTTTAATATACCGCTGCATAAAATAAAGTCAATGCAGTCCAGTACCAATAATAATATTGAGCAGCAGTCACTTGATTATATGGTGGATAGTATGCAGCCTTTAGTTACTATGGTGGAAAAAGAGGAAAGTAAAAAGCTTTTCACTCTTAAAGAGCGTAAGGAAGGTTTTTATGTTCGCGGTAACATGAATGTACTGCTGCGCGCCGATATGAAAAGCCGTGGCGAATATTACAGTAAAATGGTTAATAGTGGTGTGTATACGGCGAATGAAGTAAGGGGGCTTGAGGAATATAATGCTATGGATGGCGGTAAAGACCTTCGCATCCCGGTAAATACAAAAACACAGGATCAGATCGATCAGGAACTAAAAAATAACGGCAATGGTTAAAGAAGATTATATAAGTGGTATTGACGGTGCTGTGCGCCGTTATGCGGTAGCGGATATGACTATTGAAAAGCGTGCGGCTACCGATTCGGTGGCGGCAGCAGACGTGATAGAAGGCTATGCGGCAAAATTCAATATCGAGGCGGTAATAAACGGGTTGTTCCGTGAGGTGATACTTCCGGGTGCGTTTGATGAAGTGCTTAACGACGATATACGCTGCCTGTTCAATCATGACCCTAACCAGGTGCTGGCCAGATGTAAAGAAGGTAAGGGTACGCTGGAGGTTTGGGTTGATGAAATAGGGCTTAAATACCGCTACACTACACCTGACAGGAGTTTTGCAAAAGACCTTGCTGATGCTATTGCGAGCGGTGATGTTTCGCAGTCTTCTTTCGGTTTTCGCCCTAAGGAAACAGTATGGCGCGAACAGGAAGGGCAGCTTGATTTAAGAGAAGTTGTAAAAGTAGAGATATTGTATGATGTTTCGCCTGTTACCTACCCTGCTTACCAGGATACTACTGTAGATAAGCGCAGTCATGATATGTGGCTGGAACAAAAGAAAAAAGATGCGGCAGCGGAAAAACGCAATGCTGACAAAGATAAAGGGCTTACGTATCATGAAGCTCTGGTTTTAATAAATGCAAATAATTAAGTACAATGAAAAAAAGTAGTGAGTTAAAGCTGGAGCGCTCAACGTTAGTAGCCTCGCAGCGTAAGATCGCCGACCTGTTAAAAACAGAAAACAGGGCTATGTCGGCAGATGAAAAAAAGGAATTCGATGAGCTGCAAAAGCAGATCGACGACATGGATGAAGAAATTGTCCGTGCTGAGAAATTTGAAGAAAATGAGCGCAGGGATGCTGCAAAAGCGCCTTCTTTGCTTGGCGGAGGTGATGGTGAGGATAAAGAAAAGGAAAAGATCTACCAGCGTTTTTCTATCACTAAAGCTTTAAGATCTGTTAACCCGGAGTCAAGAAGTTCACTGGATGGTATAGAAAAAGAAGTACATGAAATAGGTGTTGCAGAAAGCCGCGCTGCTAAGGTAGGCAGTGATGAGGACTTCAGTTCTTCTGTTTTCTCGCTTCCTATGTCATATATGAGGGCTTCACAGCAGACTGTTTCACAGGATAGCGGCGCTTATGGTGGTGCGCTTGTACAGGATAACGCGCCTCGTATTGTTGATCCGCTTCGCCCGAGGCTTTTCCTTGAGGACCTTGGTGCTACCTTCCTGACAGGTTTAACAGGGGGTGATGTGCCTTTGGTTGTAGGTGCTGACTTCACAATGGAATTCCTTGCTGAAGGTGCTTCTGTGTCAACACAGAAAAAAACAATTGCAGGCCCGAAATTAAACCCTAAACGTGCGGCAGGTGCTGTATCGATAACTAACAGGCTTTTAATGCAGTCTTCTGTAGATGCGCAGGCAATGATCATGAACGGAATACGCCGTGGTTTTGTAAACCTCTTACAAAGTGCTGCTATAAACGGTGCAGGCGGTACCGCTCCAACAGGTTTATTATCTGTAAGTGGTGTGAATGTTTCTACTCAGGCTGCGGCAGGTGCTGCTACGTGGGCGCGTATTGTTGAGCTTCAGGCTTTGATCGAGGAAGATGATGCGACTGAGATGATGCTTGGTTATCTTATCCATCCTAAAGTAAAAGCGGCGCTTAAAACAATTACCAAAGATTCAGGGTCAGGCCGTTTCCTTTTAGAAAACGGTACTATTGACGGTGATAAATTCATCTCGACATCGTTAGTGCCTACGCTTGATGCAAGTGGTACTGCGGTATATCCAATTGTATACGGTGACTGGGCACAATTGTATATAGGACAATGGGGTGCAGTTAACATTAAAGTTAACCCGTACTCTGAAGATGTAGCGGATAGTGTAAGGTTAACCCTTAACACGCATGCCGATGTGGCTATTGCAAATCCTAAGGCTTTTGCTAAAAACGCTTTCATTTCTGCATAATTGAAGATATGCCTGCAGTAATGCTGCAGGCGTTCTTTTAAATCTAAAACTATCATGGCAAAGAAACAAACAACACCGAAAGATGTATCCGCAAAGCTGGTAGCTGTTACGGCTCTATGTTCTCTTTCCGGTAAATATAAATTACCCTACGATAAAGGACAGGTGCTTGAAATAGAAGAAAAACAGGCACTGGAACTTATCAGTAACGGTGATGCAGTAGCGGCTGGCCAGTTTGGTAAAGCTGAAGAAAAAAACAATAAAGCGGCTGTGCTTGCAGGACTTATCCTTAAAGCAGGCGGTTTTGGTATAGAAGTACCTGCGGACGCTACTGCAGAACAGGTACAGGGTTTAATTGATGAATCTCATGCGAACGCTTTGGCAGAACTTAATAAACTGAGAGGGCTTACTGTGGTTACTAATGACCAGGAAAAAGAAGCGGCTGCGCAGGCAGGAAAAAAGCAGGAATCTGAAAACACGGCAGACAAAGGTGCTGCAGGCGCTGAAAAATCGTAAAACACATGGTAACTTCTTCTGAAAACAGCGCCGTAACAGGTGCAGCAGTAACACTTGAACTGGCAAAACAGCACCTGAACATAGAGGCTGATTTTACGCATGACGATGTGCTTATACAGAGCTACATTCAGGCTGCTACGGAAGAAGCGGAAGGTTATTGCGGGCGGTACCTGTTCCGTCAACGTGTGTATGAACTTGACGGTTTTGACGTGGTATCGGTTGAATGTTTTGCGGTTGCTTCGGTGGTATCGGTGCAATACCTGAGCGGTGAAACGGATTATACCGACCTTCCTGCTGACAACTACCAGCTTGATAAGACAGATAACAGCACGGTTTGCATCACTTTTAAAGGTGACCTTCCTGCGCTTGATTATCCGGGTGATGCGGCGGTTGTGGTTACACTGGCTACGGCCTGCCCTGATACGGTAAAATCGGCAATACTGCTGCGTATCGGTGACCTCTATATGAGGCGTGAGGATCGCGGTACCGGAACTGCCGACACGGCGTGGCTTAGTTTAATGCGGCCTTACCGCTCTAAATTTTAGGTTATGGATAAAGTACCCTTTGCAGGCGAACTGGATCAGTACATATCGGTTTACAGGACTGATTATGTGGTTAACGAGCTTAAAGAGCGTAAGGAAGTTGATGTGCTTGTGGCTAATGCCCGTGCAAAAATGACCGATACAGGCGGAAGCCTTGAAGAAGAAGGAAAGCTTATTAGTGTGGTTAACCGGGCGTATATAATACGCAGGCATGTTACTATAGCATCCGAAGGCCGGAAAATGCACCTGATGCATAACGGGGTTAAGTTCTTTATTGATGCCGTTGCAGCGATCGGCAGGACACACTTAAAATTAATTGTAAGAGCAAATGAGTAAGCCGTTAATTGAAGTAACAGGATTTAAGGAACTGCAGCAGAAACTGATGCAGCTTGCGGATGACAGGCAGAAAAAATCCGAAATGGTTAAGATACTGCGTAAAGTGGCGCAGGGTACGGTTAAAGCAGCACGGCGCAACGCTCCGGAAAGTAAAAAAGCGCATTACCAGGGCGGTAACCGTACAAAAAAAGTAATACAGCCCGGTGCTTTAAAAAAATCTATCGGAGTGATAACCGGAAAACGTACTAATGGTAATCCGGTGGTGTATGTAGGGCCTCGTGCCAAAGGGAATTTTGACGGGTTTTACGGGCATTTTGTAGAGTACGGACACAATATCTACAGGGGTGGCTTTAAGCGTAAGCATTCTGCTTCTGTGAAAGCAAAAAAACATAATGCGTCAGGTGTTACAAGTACAACAAAAGCGAACCCGTTCATGAAAAAAACCTATACAGAAACAAAAGGAGCTGTAACGGCCGAAACCGAAAAGAGCGTGGTAAAATACATTCAGAAATCTATTGACCGGTTAAGCAAATGAAAGATAAATTAATTGCGCTTGTAGCTTTTTTAGAGGATCAGTCCTTTATTACCGATGCGCTTGGTGATGGTGATGCGTGCAGGATATTTCCTGTAGTGGCTCCTGAGGGTACGCAAAAGCCGTTCCTTATCTACTCGGTGGGTTCTGTACCAAAAACAAAAGACGGGCGCGGGTACAACGGACTGCTTTCGGTGTATTATGACGGCAACGGTTATACGGAGCTTGTGGAGTTTACCGATGCTATTGAGGCGGTGCTTGATGCTTCGGGTGTTTACGATGTGCAGGATATAGAAACAGGGTATTCTAAGGAATATGATACAATGGTAGTGAATATTAATATTAATATAGATTAGTTATGGCAGCAGGTCAGATTTATAAAGGGAAAATGGTGCGTATATCGCTCGGTGGTAAAACACTTTTCCACGCAACTGAAAGTAGTATATCGATAACCACGACACTGGAATCGATAGCTACAAAAGACACTAACGGTAAGGTACAGATACCTTCCAATTACGAGTGGAGTGCGTCGCTTAGTGCGCTGGTAGCAGATAAGGGGGCGGACAATACCACACAGTACGGGTTTACGGAGCTTGTGGCGTTGCAGCTTGCGAATACGGAGCTTGATTTTGAGTTCACCACGGATACTACAGGTGACTTTGTGTTTTCCGGTAAGGTGTTTATTAACCAGGCAGATATTACCGCTTCAACGGAAAACAGCGCATCCGGGTCGTTCTCGTTTACGGGTAATGGCGACTTAACACAGGCAGTTGTTTCGTAATGGCGGCAGGTGTAATATATAAAGGTAAGGACGTCCGTATCGGGCTGGGTGGTAAAACACTTTGGCACGCTACGGAATGCTCCGTATCTATTACCAATACGCTCGAAGCTGTAAGCACCAAAGATACCAATGGTAAGATACAGGTGCCTTCAGTATATGAGTGGAGTGCGTCGCTTAGTGCGCTGGTAGCGGATAAGGCGGCAGACAATACTACGCAGCACAGCTTTACCGACCTGGTAGCCTTCCAGCTTGCTAACACGGAGCTTGACCTTAGTTTTACCACAGGGGTAAACGGCGATTTTTTGTATACCGGGAAAGTGTACATCAATCAGTCCGATATTACTGCGGCAACGGAAAACAGCGCATCCGGGTCGTTCTCGTTTACGGGTAACGGCGACCTTGCTTTTATGGCTGTGGATGCTGTAGCACCGGAACCGATAGTATCGATATCGGTATCGGATATTACAGCCGATGAATTTTTACTGACGTATGTGCTCGAATCACCTAATGATAATGTGGGTGTTACGGAGCTTGAAATTTATAAGGATGATGTATTGTACCATACTGTTGCTGTAAGCGAAGACAGTACAGGCGGTACCGTACTTATAAGCGGGCTGGCTGCGGGTACAACGGCCGACTGGAAGTGCCGTGTGAAAGATGCGCAGGATAACTATTCTGCTTTTACCGCTGCTGTAAGTGTAACGCAATTATAAAATAAAACCAACAAAATTACAGACTATGAATACCAGGACAATTACAATAGAAGGACGTGAGATCACTTTAAAATTTGATTATGCCCTGCTCCGTAAGCTTGGCGGCGCGTGGGGCTGTGACGGCCCTGTGGCGGTTATGAATACATTCAGCACTGCTGCCGATACACTTGTAACTGCGTTAAGTGCGCTTGATGCTTCGGGTGCTGTTGAAGGGCAGGTATATGATTTTGAGATACCGTTTTCGGTAATAGGTGTGTTTTCGGATATTATAAGGCTTTCGGCTGTTGGCAGTGATGCTCCCGATGGTGATGCCTGTTCCGAATTTATATTTAAGAACCCTTCGGAAACTACTGAAATAATACGGCTGTTCCTTAAATCGGTACCGTTAAACAACGGTGCGTCAAAGGAAGTGCCGGCGCAGGTGAACTGATACCTGAAACACCGCTTACCTGGGATGATATAGAGGCTACGGCCTGCGGTGAAATGGGGCTGCAGCTATTGTATTTCTATTCGCTTACACCCCGTGAGTTTGCCAATATTGCCAAAGGGTTCCGTTTGCGGCAGGAAACGGACTATAAGAACAACTGGGAAATAGCCCGTCAGATAATGTGGTCTTCACTTGCGCCTTACCAACAGGCAGGTAAAAAATTATCGCCTCAGGGGATAATGGTTTTTCCTTGGGAAAAAGAACATTCACAGGCAGATGTTTTAAGCCTGGAACAGATAGAACAGGAAGTAAACACGGTAAACCGTGCTTTCTGGGAGCGTATAGACGCTAAAAGAAATAAACTACCCGATTGCTGATAACCTTAAACTGTAATTTACTATGGCAAGCTTAGCCAGTATCAATATTATATTCGGTGTCGATGTTAAATCGTTAAGCACGGAACTGCAAAACTCGGTACGCGAGATCAAGAAATGGGGCAATGCCATGCAGGACGTGGGTAAAAGCCTTTCGGTATATGTTACCGCGCCACTTGTGGCGGCGGCAGGCGCTTCTGCTAAATTCGCATCCGATTTCAGCGAAAGCCAGAATAAAGTACAGGTGTCTTTTAAAGACAGTGCTGCACAGGTAGAGGCATTTGCGAAAACAACCCTTAAGAGCTTTGGTATTGCGGAAGGCAGCGCGCTGGATATGGCTGCGCTTTTTGGCGATATGGCAACCTCTATGGGAATACCGGAGCAGGAAGCGGCACGGCTGTCAACCTCCCTTGTGGGGCTTGCAGGCGACCTTGCTTCGTTTAAGAATATCGGTATCGCGCAGGCAACAACAGCCCTGAACGGTGTGTTTACGGGTGAAACCGAAAGCCTTAAAATGCTCGGTATTGTAATGACCGAAGCGAACCTGCAGCAGTTTGCGCTGTCTCAGGGTATTACCAAAAATATAAAAGACTTCACGCAGGCTGAAAAAGTACAGCTTCGCTACGCGTATGTTATGAAGCAGACCACTAATGCCCAGGGTGATTTTGCCCGTACGGGAGGCGGTGCTGCTAACCAGATGCGTGTACTGCAGGAAGGGCTTAAAGAACTTGCGGTACAATTCGGGCAGGCTATACTGCCTGCGCTTACGGCGGTTATAAAACAGGTAAACGGTATGGTGGGCTGGCTTAAAGAGCTTGACCCGCAATGGCGCAACTTTATTGTTGTGGTGGGTGCGGCGGCTGCAGCTGTAGGGCCTTTGGTGTACGGTTTGGGTACTGCGGCAAAAGCATACGCAAGTATGGCACAGGCAGCATATACGGCTGCGGCATCGCTGGCGGCTAACCCGCTAACGGCTGCGGCTGTGGCGCTGGGTGCACTGGCAACTTATGCTGTAGTAGCAACTTCCCGCTTTACACCGCTTACCAATGCAGTGAAAGAGCTTGATAAAGTGATGATCGGGGCTAATGAAAGTATATCTAAGGAAAGTGCTGAATTAAAAATAAATCTTGATATAGCGAAAGATGAAACTAAAAGTAAAGAAGATAGACAGAAAGCTATTTCTAAGCTTAATGCTTTATCTCCTGAGTATCTTAATAACTTAAAATTAGAAACTATTAATACTAATGCAGCTAAAGAATCTATTGATAGGTATGTTAAAAGTTTAAAAGGAAGGGCATTATATATAGCTGCGTCTAAAAAATTTCAGGAAGCTGAAGATAAATTACTTAACCTAAGAGCGGGGAACTCTGATTTAATAAAACCATCAGTGTGGCAAAACTTAGGTAATGCTTTTTTATCAGCGGGAAATGCAGCTTCTTATGCGGCAAAAAATGCTCAGACATTAGTTAATAATTATATTACTGAGGTTAAGTCGCTTGAAGATTTACAAAAGTGGCTTCAGGGTATAATTGTGGCTAATGAAAAATTTGCTGATTCACAGGATAAATCGGCACTG
Source organism: Flavobacterium sp. NRK1 (assembly GCF_024054175.1). Taxonomy (GTDB): domain Bacteria; phylum Bacteroidota; class Bacteroidia; order Flavobacteriales; family Flavobacteriaceae; genus Flavobacterium. The sequence continues at coordinate 2,899,103 of NZ_JAMXLA010000001.1, read as the reverse complement.
GCTACCTCAAAATTAAACGGCGTTATAAGCGGTGGTTTAAAATCCGGCACTATAAGCTATTACGAATCACAGATAGATGGTCTTAAAAAAATACAGAATGAAACGGTTACGACCTCTGTTGCGTATCAAAAGCTACAAATGCAGATCGAGCAGTATCAGAAACTAATCGATGCGATACAGGGTAAACGTGCGCCTGTGACATCTGTTATACCTTCCGGGTTTAGTTCAGGCCCTAAGCTGGAACTGTCTGAAACCAAAAAAAGGATCAACCAGCTTGAAGCTGATAAACAAAAATATATTGAACTGCAGAAAGCCTATGCGGAAGGTGAACCTGAATTTAAAAGGATACAAAGTGTTATTGACGGGCTTGATTTTACTATTAAGCTGAATACCGATCCGGGTGCTGTAATCAAAGCGCAGGGTGTAATTGCTACGGCTGTAGATGAAAGTAAGGCTAAAATAGCGGAGTTGCAAATAGCTGCTGAATTACTTGGTAATGGTGTGGCAGATGCTTTTGCAAGTATGGCCAACCGTTTTGTTGACAGCCTGGGGCTGGCTAATGACGGTATTCAGGGCTTTTTTAAAGTGCTTTCGCAAACGGTTATAAAAATTATTTCAACTATGCTGGCACAGTCGTTAGCGCAGTCTATAGCGGGTGCTACGGCTGCAGGTGCTGCTACGGGGCCTGCTTCTGTGGTAACTACACCTGCCTTTATAGCGGAGGCGCTTGCGGGTGTTTTTGCGGCCTTTGCGGCTATACCTAAGTTTGAAACGGGCGGTATAGTGGGCGGTAACTCGTTTACGGGTGATAAACTGCTGGCCCGTGTAAACAGCGGTGAGGTGATACTGAACCAAAAGCAACAGCAACGATTGTTAGGTATGATAAATCCGGCTGTAACACCTGCTGATATGGTGGTGCGCTTAATGGGTGGTTTTGAGATAGACGGGACAAAATTAAAACTGGTTCTTGACAGGACTGATAAACGTGATAACCGTATAAAATAATGGCTTACCGTATTGAAATAAAATTACTGCGCTACCCTACTGCCGGAAAAGGCTTTGCTTTTACGGTACAGGCGGATAATGCGGTGCTGCTTGCTGTAAGCAAGGCGTTCGGCGCGTCGGCGGGTGCTGATGTTGTTGAGCCCGGCGCTACTATAAATACGGCGGCTGCGGCACTGCGTGATAACCTTATGGCAAATAACGCTGTTGCGGGGGTTACTTATACGGCTTCGGGTACATCGGTGTACGTAGATGTTGCGGGCGATGCTTATATAACGGTGCAGGGTATTGTTCCTGAGCCTGATTATATTTCGGTGTATCCGCAGGATCCTGAAATGCGCGGTACGGGTACTTTTACTATTGACGGGCTGGTAATAGAGATTATCGATACGTATGATAATGACCGACCGCTTATAGAGGAACTCACACAGCCTTCGCAGTTAAAGCTTACCTGGGACGGCGGTGAAGACCTGTACCAGCCGATGATGCCGTCAAGCTTCCGTTTTACCATAGCGGTTACCGATGCGGCAGATGCTAAATTCCTGCACCTGCTTACGGGTGATGAAAAGCGTTACCTGGTAAAGGTGCGCAATGTTGGGGCTAACGGTACGGCCGACCTTTTATGGCAGGGTTACCTCCTGCCCGACCTGTACAGCGAACCATGGAAAAACGGGGTATCGTTCATTGAATTTACCGCCAGCGATATGCTGGCATCGTTAAAGACAAAAACATTTAAGCCCTGGTATTACAGGCAGACGTATAATATGGCGGAGCTTTTTGGGCTTATACTTGCGGAAACGGGGCTTGTACAGGAAATGTATATACGCCCTACGCTGGTAAATGTAAGTGATCCTGATTACCGCTGGGAAGCTATGAACGTAGGGTTAAGCACTTTTGTTAGCGATAACAAATATACTAACCTGTATGATATACTTGAAAAAGTACTAAAAGCGCAGGGGCTTCAGATAAGCAGCTACCGCGGTAAGTGGTTTATTGAAGGTGTTACACGCCGAAATGAGGGTAAAGGCTTCCTGAGCCGTATAAGTATTACTGAAGTGTATCACCCGGACGGAGTGTTCCGTAAATCGATAACCGGCGGGCATAAGGTGATAGCGCCGCTTTTTATGGAGCAGGTTCCGGTGCTTTCGGCGTTAACGCCATGGAAAGCGGTGAATGTTAATTTTGATGCAAAAGCTGATGAAGGGTTGTTTCCTGCTTCTGTTGGGGGTAAGGATTACTACTCTACCCGTTATCGTTATGATTCTGATTTTGCTGATTATACCAATGGTTATGTAACCCGTATCAATGCGGCATGGGCTAAAATAAGCGGGAGCTTTTTTAACTGGAGTAATAGTGAAAAACCGTTTTTTTACTATGGTATTGATGACGGTAATTATAACAGCAATGAAGCTTCGGCGCTGCTTAATTATTTTGAGTGTACGCTGCATCCGTACGTAGTCGCAGGGCGCAGGTATAAAATAGAGCTTGATGTAACTGTTGATTTTGATTATATCGTAAAACCGAATCCGGGTGCTTTTGCCGAACTGCTTTCAGGTGATAATTATAACAGGCTTGTAATATGGATGCTTGCAATAGATGGTACTGAATTTCTGTCTAACCGTCCGGGAAACTATGTAAATAAGCTGTTGCAGTTTACTAAAACCACTACTGTAAATACAAATCTTGATCTGTCGGCAACCTTTAAGCTGGAATATGAATTTGTTGTGCCTAAAAGCGGATTTACCGATTTCAGGTTTATTGCGCCTATAGGTGATTTTGTTGATGATTACGGTATCACGGCTTTTCTTGCCACACTTGAAACCTTAAAAATAGCCCTGGTGAAAAGCGCCTCGGATATTGAGAGTGTTTCTGCTGTGCGGCCTGTAAGCTATACGCAGGAGCTGGATATGGATATTGCTTTTACGTGTACCGTTGACAGTTCTGTAAAAAATAGTTTTGGTATTGCTAAGAATGCTTTCGCAAGGTTCAGGGAAGTACCCGTAACAGACGCTAACCAGTTTTATGATACCCATTATCAATCGATAGATTATGATGTGTATAACCCGATACTTGATGAATGGTCGGTAAGTTATACCGTTGCTGCTTACCTGGCACTTACTTACTGGGGTATTGATACGTTTACTCGTGATGTGCTGTTTAAAGTGCAGCAGAATTACAACCTGTTTATGATAAAGGCAGACGGAACGGCAATAGAGTATCCGTCGATATATTATAAAAAAGCTACAATTACCGGCGTACCGCTTATAGCTGCGTATAACGGATATATAGCGCCTCCTCCCGGATTTACACAGCCGTATATTCCTGAAGATTATAAAGAACTGCCGGTTCCTCAAGAGGGTGATAAGCTATTTGTTATGCTTTCGCTGTTTCCTGAGGAAGACAGGCGCAACCGTGACCTGTGGAAAATATCGGGGTTACCTGACAGTACTGCCGACAGCTATGTAAAAACACTGGCTAAAGCCTGCCATGCGGTTCGCCCTGATGTAAGCTTTGCGCTGAATGCTACGGCACTGGCGCTGGTATGGCCTCAGGAACTTGTGGGGTTTGCATATAACGGCGCGGGCAGGGTGTTTATTCCTACACGGCTGGAACTGGACCTTACGGAAGGGAAAACCACGGTTACTGCCTGCGAGGCGCTATTTGAGAACCTAAATGATATAACCTATGAATAACAATAAAGTGCATATCATTTTTGCACGGCCAAAAAGATATACCACAACGGTTACGGCGCCAAGCGGTAAATGTTCGGACACGGTGATAAAGTGCAGCAGCACAATTGTAAAAACAAGTAAAAGCTAAAACAATGGCACAGGAATTAATAAATAACGGCGCATTTGATAATGATCCGGCAGCAGATACACTGAGGGTCGGTTTTGAAAAGGTAAACGATAATTTTACCGAACTGTATGATTTCATTGCTAAAAAAGGCAAGGTTATTTCGCTGGGTTTTACAAGCTCTGTAGTAAACGCTGCGCTTATCGAAACGAAAATGGATGCCCGTACAACGGTTGTGGGTGAAAAAGACTGTCCGTTATACATTGTTATAACCGATGCGCCTGTATTTACACCCGGTGAAACGGGCGGGCCTATATTCGGAACGTTCAGCCCGTCCAAAAAATATGTTTTTGCTGCTTTCCTGGAGCCCGGTACGTATGGCGTTGGCGGTACGAATACGGTATCGTCTAACTTTTACCTGATATCGGTGCTTAACCTGCAACCGGAAGATATAACGTCAGACCCTGACGCTGTAATTGATCCGCTTGGCACGGTACCGGACGGGCAGACTTTTGTTGATGTGGCAAATGAAAGCCTGTGGGATTTCAGCGACAGCGGTGAGGAAACCGATACGGGTATCATACAGCATTACTTCAGCTTTACGGCAGATGGCAAGCTTATGTTTGCTTTGTTTACGGGTACACCCGGCACGTATGGTGATGGCGGTACTGCCGATTTTACCGATGAGATGTTTGTTATTACTACTGATGATGCGGCGGGCAGTTCACCTTACGCCCTTGACAACAACGTAGTACACAAAACAGGGGAAACAAGTCAGGATGTTGACGGTGACCTAAATATTGATGGTAATGTATCTTCAACACAGCAGCCAACAAGCGCAGAGCATCTTGCGCGTAAAGATTATGTAGATGCTCTTGTTACGGGTATTGTTCGCCTTGCGGGTGACTGGGATGCTTCCGGTGGTACGTACCCTACAACGGGTACCGGTTCAGGAGGTGCTGTAAGGCGCGGGGATTCTTATATTGTATCGGTAGAAGGTGCAATAAACGGAAGTTTTTACGGAGTGGGTGATAGTTTCTACTCAAAAGTAAATTCACCCGGGCAGACACCTTCTAACTGGGCGAGATTTGAGGTACCTTCAGGTATCGGTACGTCAGTTCTTGCGGGTATCGGTAAATTATATACCGGCACCGGAAGTAATACCGATGGATCTATGACTCAGAATGCTATAACGTCAGCATTGGCTAATTCGCCAAACTGGAACGCTGCGTTTAGCTGGGGTGATTACAAAACCTCAGGCTGGGGAACCGGTGTACAAAATAATACTGCATATACAGGCGATGTATTTGCTATAGCAACAACACTTGTGGTAAGGGTTTCGAATGCTGCTTCAAATTTGCCCGTGAATGAAAGCGGTGTTTTAGTTTCCTATTTTAGAAGCACAACCTATGGCCTGTTAATATTTCATGCAGATTCCGGAGGTATATATTATAATATAAAGAACGGTGCTGCTTTTTCAACGGGCGGGTGGAAAAGAACATGGAGTAGTTCAGATTTTACAACTACAGATATAGCTAACTGGAATGCGAAACAGGCTGCGTTGGTTAGTGGTACTAATATTAAAACTATAGAAGGGCAGTCGCTACTGGGTAGCGGTAATATTGATCTGACTAAATCTGATGTTGGCTTATCCAATGTTGATAACACAAGTGATTTGAGTAAACCTGTAAGTACGGCAACGCAAGCAGTATTAGACGCAAAACAGGCAACGCTTGTCAGTGGAACAAATATTAAGAGTATAAATGGAAATAGCTTAATTGGTTCCGGCAACCTCGTTATTGACTCAAGGCCTTATAAAGTATATACGGCTCTAATTACACAAAGTGGTACGTCAGCACCGACTGTAACAATTTTAGAAAACACATTGTCCGGTCCTATATCTTGGGTTTATACAAGCACTGGTTTATATACCGGAACACTAAACGCTGCTTTTGTGTTAAATAAAACATGGGCGTTCATTAATCTTGGGGATTCCAGTATCTCGGGGAATCAAGTTAAAGTCTCAAGGATTAATACTAATGATTTAGGGATAAGAACTTTTAATTCTTCAAATTCTGCTGCTGATGGGGTTCTAAATGGAGCATCTTTAATAGAAATAAGAGTTTATAATTAAAAATAAATACAGATGGAATCAAAAATCTTTACCATGGTCTATGATGATCAGCCGGAACTGCTTGAAGAAGTAACTGCTTTCCTGAATACGAAGTACGAAAACAAAGCGGTAATAGTACCGGGCGTACTTAAAAGAACGAAATAATTATGAGGGGATGGGCTGTATATATGAAGTTAGTAGCTGTAGTACCTGTGATGCAGATGGCAGTACTGCTGTATCTCGCTTTCTTTACTGTGGGTGATGGTGCAATGCAGTGGCTGGGTGCGGAGTTTGGCGCAGGCACAGTTGTTTATCTTGTATATGCAGCCCTGTTTTTCAGTCCGTATGTCCGGCTTAAATACTGCCTGCTGATACGCTGCATAGTTGCGGGACTTATTGCTAACCATGTTTTGTATGAGATCAGGCCGTTAATCAGTTATGATCTGTATGGCAACCTTTATACAAAGCTATGCTGCCTGTGTTCGCTGCTATGCTGGTTAATGCTTGTTTACGGAAATAAAAATAAAAAGTCATGTGGTGCCAATTTATAAGCTTACTAACGATGTTCAGAAAAATATTTTATACCATAATCCTGTTGTCGGCCGATAAGCCAACATTCTGGGAAAAGATAGGTTACCTGGTTAAACTTGTAATGTCGTTTGGTATGGTTGCCTGGCTGCTGGATAAATGCGGATTATGGTTTCAGGATAACGAAATGTTTTTTACAGGGCTTATAATGGCTATGTTTATTAATATGGTCTTTGGTTATGCTTACCATAAAAAGATAAAGGATTTTCACTGGAAGAAATTCTTTTTAAAGAATATAGAAATGTGGGGTATTATCCTGCTGGTGTACCCGTTCCTTGAAGTGATTTCGCATGTTGCGGGCAATAATATACTTGCGGAAACTTTTAAAATAACATTGCAAATATCTACGCTGCTGTATCCGGGCAGTAAAGCTTTGAAAAACGCCTACCTGCTTTCGGAAAAGAAATTCCCTCCCGGTTTTGTAATGAACCGCCTGTATAATTTTGAAAAAACGGGCGACCTGAATGAATTAATTAACGGTAAACAAGATAATTATGATAACAACGAAACAGGCGATAGCTAAATACGGCACGCCAAATGAACACGGAACCTATTTAACGTCAATACAACTGCCATACCCTATGCGGCTGGCATGGGACTTAAACACTACTGTAAAAACTATGCGCTGTCACAGGCTGGTAGCTGATAAGTTTAAAGCAGTCTTTACCGACCTGCTGGCGTATTACGGATACGAAAAAATAAAAGAACTGGGTATAGACCTTTTTGGGGGCTGTTTTAACTTCAGGGCTATGCGTGGCGGTTCTGACTGGTCGCGCCATAGCTGGGGTATTGCTATAGACTTAGATCCGTTACGCAATAAGCTTAAGGAAAGCAAGCGCACAGCACGTTTTGCACGTCCGGAGTATAAACCTATGATCGATATTTTTTACAAGCATGGGTTTGTGAGCTTAGGTGTAGAGAAAGATTATGACTGGATGCATTTTGAAATAAGGGAATAGTTATGAAATATATTATATACATAGTGATTGCCTTATTGTTTATATCGTGTGGTATGCGTAAAGTAAACAGGCAGCACCAGGAAAGCACTAAAGTTACAGAAACTGCCAAAACAGAAACAAAAGAAGCTGTAACAGAAATACAATCGAATGAGGTTTTAGTTTCCAATACTGATGATATTGTAATAACGCCTGTAGATAGTTCAAAGCCTTTGGAGATCATAGATCATACAGGTAAAACAACAATATTAAAAAACGCCCGTATAGAGCGTAAAAAACAAAACATAACATCTAACACGTTAGTTACTGAAAAAAAGCAGGAAACTGAAAAAAAAGAGGTAAATAATAAAGCTACAGAGCAAAGCAGTAGCGATAGTAAAACATCTGAACGGGATATTAATTTTTATAGCTGGTTCTTTTGGTTTATTCTCCTGGTTATAGTGTTGTATCTTATAAGTAAAGTAAAGAGTAGTTTTTCATAATTTGGTTTTTTGTTGGTTGGAATGGCCTCCTGTATCCGGGAGGCTTTTCTTTTGCAGAAAAGCTATATATTTGCTTTAATTTTAAAAAAAAAATAATTACCTCGAAAATAAGGCTAAAAAAGACCTTTTAAACCGCTTGTTTTGCACTTCGGTTGGACTTTGTTTTTTGATTACCTGTATAAGTAGCTGTTTTTTAACCCCGTAAAAGCGTTAAAATTTTGCCTTCTAAGCAGGCGGTCTCAGGTTCGAATCCTGACGCGATCACGAAACAAAACCCACTCACTAAGAGTGGGTTTTTTGCTTTCCTTATTTTAGAAGTAATATTATATAATTTCTACTGTCTTCTTTATTACACCATGACACGCAAAAAATATATTTCGCTTATATTAATTTTAGGATCTTTAACTGCACTTGGCCCATTTTCTATAGATATGTACCTGCCTGGCTTTAATGCCATTGCAGAAGATCTACATACAACTGTAAATAAAGTTTCTTTATCGCTGTCAAGTTATTTTATTGGCATAGCTGCAGGGCAATTACTATATGGCCCACTACTGGATCGTTACGGGAGGAAAAATCCGTTATATGCAGGACTTGCAGTGTATATACTGGCGTCAATAGGCTGTTCAGCAGCTACTGATATTGATAGTTTTATCCTGTTACGATTTATACAGGCTGTGGGAAGCTGTGCTGCATCTGTAGCCGCAATGGCTATGGTTCGCGATCTTTTCCCTGTAGAAGACAACCCGAAAGTGTTTTCGCTACTTATGCTGGTCGTGGGGCTTTCACCTATGCTGGCTCCTACAATAGGCAGTTATGTAATTGCCGGATTTGGCTGGCATACTATTTTTATAATTCTTGCCTTAATGGGCTTCAGTATATTATTAGCTTCACGTTTTGGGCTGGAACATACCAGAAAATCTGATTTTTCTATATCTCTTAAACCAAAACCCATAATTAAAGGATTTATAAGTGTAATTAGCCATCCTCAGTTTTATACGTATGCCATATCCGGTGCTATAGCCTTTTCAGGCCTGTTTACCTATGTGGCTGGTTCTCCCCTACTATTTATGGATATTTTTAAAGTGTCGGGAGAAACATACGGCTGGATATTCGCCTTTATGTCAGTCAGCTTTATAGGTACGAGTCAGTTAAATTCAATATTGCTAAGAAAATATAAAAGCGCACAACTGGTTAAAGCAGGACTATTACTGCAAAGTACTATAAGTATATGCTTTTTAATTGCCGCTATAAATAACTGGCTTACACTATATAGCACAATAGCTATGTTGTTTCTTTATTTAGGGTGTCTTGGACTCACAAACCCTAACACTGCCGGATTGTCGTTAGCACCTTTTTCAGAAAATGCCGGGAGTGCTTCTGCTCTATTGGGTGCGCTACAATTAGGGCTTGGAGCAGTAGCCTCTATGCTTGTGGGTATTTTTGTAAAAACATCAATGGTGCCAATGATAGCAATTATGGCCGGAAGCACCATAATAGCATTATTAATTTTACTTATAGGCAAAAGAAATATAGCATCAGTAAATGAAAGTGATTCTGAAAGTATAACAATACATTAAAATTTCTGAAATTTAGCAGGGCTTTTCTATTTTTAAGTTTAGTATTGAATTCATTATATTCGTATTCAAATATTTATAATGGAAAGAAACAATAATAAAAAAATTATAAAACACATTGTAAGATTGTTCATTGTAATTTTTGTACTAATGAACATAATTGCAATTTTCCATTCTTATAAATTCACGCATTTTTCAGATAAAATCCAATCAAGAACTGATGCAAATAATCTTACTGCATCACAAAAGGCAGGCATCTTATTCTTTGGTGTAAATAATCCACGTCCTGTAAATACCAAAAAACCTTCACAACCCTATCAAAACATTAAATTAAAGAGTAACGTTGCAATAGAATGCTGGAGTATAAAAGTACCCAACCCAAAAGGAACCATAATATTATTTCATGGGTATGGAGGTAAAAAATCAGACATGTTGGATAAATCAGATGAATTTTTAAAACTTGGCTACAATACCCTACTTGTAGATTTTATGGGCTCCGGAGGATCTGAAGGCAACACCACTACTATTGGTTATTTTGAAGCACAACAGGTAAAAACATGTTATGATTATTTAAAAACAAAAGGAGAAAACAATATACATCTGTTTGGTACTTCTATGGGATCTGCTGCCATTCTTAAAGCTATAAAAGATTACAATTTGTCTCCAAAATCCATACTGCTTGAATGTCCTTTTGGCTCAATGTACAAAACAGTTTGTGCAAGATTCAGGATAATGAAAGCTCCTACATTTCCTATGGCAGGCTTACTCATGTTTTGGGGCGGCATACAAAATGGCTTTTGGGCATTTAATAACAATCCTGAAGAATATGCTGCAGCTGTTAATTGCCCTACACTACTATTATATGGCAATAAAGATAATAGAGTAAGCCGTGAAGAAACACACACCGTATTTAAAAACATTAAGGGCAAAAAGAAGCTGGTTATTTTTCACGGAGCAGGGCATGAAAATTACCTGGTAAACCATAAAGAACAATGGGTAACCAGTATTACTGCTTTTATGAAGAACATTTAAGCTTTTATAAAGACCCTGCTGTAGCATTTATAAAATAAGGCGAATCATTCCATTGTATTTTTTTATACTTATAGTCCTGTTTAAGAGAATCCGGCAGGCAGCTCCATATAGTCTGGCTCATTTTTTCCAGAAGTAATTTTCGTGAAAAAGTATCGGATGTTACCAAACTTATCTCCCTTACAGGTTTTGGATCTTTAAAGGGTTTAAAAAGCGTGCTTTCTTTTTCATTAATAACAGATAGTTGCGGAATAATTGCAAAACCCAATTCAGCACGTACAAGATTTTTAAGCGTTTCTATAGAATTAATATCATAATCAAACTGTTCATTAACCTTATCATACCTATCTGTTAAACCACATATATCGAGCATTTGTGCATTATAACAATACTCCTGCTGTAATAATAATAAATATGGTTTATCACCCTGATTTATTTCATAATATTCCTCCTCAGACATTGGATGGTTCTCATGAAGAAAAGCTACGAAGGGTTCATTAAAAACAGGATATTCTCTTAATCCGGGCATACCCGTAGGTGTAGCCATTAATGCAATATCTATTTCACCTGTTTGTAAACCGTGTAATAACTGTCCTGTACCGGTTTCTTTAATCGTAAAATGCATATCGGGTACTATGCTTTTCATAGCCTTAATAAACTGCGGTATTAAGTAAGGTGATAATGTACTTATAACTCCTAATGTAACATTCCCTTTTAAATCGTTCTTCTGGTTAACTACAAAACCACGAATAGCCTCGGCTTCATACAACACTTTTTTTGCACGTGTTATTATCTCTGTGCCCAATAATGTAGGACGTAAAGGCACTTTAGTTCTGTCAAATATTTTAATTCCTATTTCTCCTTCTAAATTTTTAAGCTGAATGGTAAGTCCGGGTTGCGTAACCATACATTGCTCCGCAGCCTTAGCAAAATGGCGGTGCTCATCTAAAGCTACTATGTAGCGCAATTGCTGTAAAGTCATACATTATTAATTTATTTTATAAAGGTATAAAATTATTAATTTGATTTATATATAGCTATTAAAATATCTTTGTCTTGTCAAAATGAAACAATGGAGTTTTAGGAAAGTATAAACTAAAATACTTATGAAAATGGTAATAAATAAAAAGCAATTAAAAATTTAAACTAATTTTAATAACACAAAAAATAATAACTTTTAAAATTTAATATTATGAAATTCACAAGAAAAGCAAACGCAAACTGGAAAGGTACAGGTATGGAAGGCAAAGGAACTATATCTACCGAAAGTACAACACTGGATAAAGCACAACTATCATTTAAAACACGTTTTGCAGATGGCGTTGGTACAAACCCGGAAGAACTTATTGCTGCTGCTCATTCAGGATGTTATACTATGCAGTTGAGTTTTCTTTTAAATGAAGCAGGGTTTACTGCCGATAATTTAGATACTGAAGCACAGGTAACATTTGAAGACGGAACAATAACCAAAATCCATTTAAAGCTTGAAGCTACCGTACCTGGAATAACGGAGCAGGATTTTCAGGCATCAGCTCAAAAAGCAAAAGAAATATGTCCTGTATCTAAATTGCTAAAAGCAGAAATTACTTTATCTGCTACATTAGTACTTTAATCAAAATCGCTATTATAAAAAAACCACCTCTCTATACGAGGTGGTTTTTTTATGTACCTATCTTTATACTAATAGTTTAAATATTCCGTTATTAGTTAATAGCGGCACTTACAATAATTATATCAGCCAAATCACACTACTATTATTTCTATAAAAATCAGTTTTTTTATCCTCCCTATCAATTTCTTTCTATATTTACCCGCATTACATAAAAAATTTGCACTTAATCAAAGGCATTTTTTTCTATTTTTTAAAAAAAAACAAACAATATCTAAAATATGAAATCTTATTCTGTAAAGGAAATCAGCGAAAAGCTGAATGGAGAGCTTGTAGGCTTTACCAGCCACAATATTTTTTCTCCCGAACAGCTTGAACTGGCAAATAATGACCAGATTTCCTTTATCGGAAATAAAAAGTATGAAAAATTGTGGGCAGATTCTAAAGCATCGGTTGCTGTAGTGAATACAGATATTGCTATAGAACCAGGAGATAACAGGGCTTTTATAAAAGTAGCCAATGCCGATTTGGCAATGTCTAAAGTACTTGAATTATTTGCTCCTGCCCCACCCGCTTTTGATAATGAAATTCACGGTACAGCGGTAATTCATGAAACTGCAGTTATAGGTGAAGGCACAAAAATTGGCGCAGGATGTTACGTAGGTCCTAACGTAAAAATTGGCAATAATACTACTGTTTACCCCAACGCTACAATACTTGACGAAAGTACCATCGGTAACAATACCATTATATGGTCTGGCGCAGTAATACGAGAGCGTTGCCATATCGGTTCATATTGTATAATACATCCCAATGCTACAATTGGTGCAGATGGTTTCGGCTTTAGGCCATGCCCGCAGCAAGGGTTAGCAAAAATTCCTCAAATTGGAAATGTAGTAATTGGCAATGGTGTAGAAATTGGTGCTAACTCATGTGTAGATCGTGGTAAATTCAGTTCTACGATTGTAGGTGATGGCTGTAAAATAGACAACCTCGTACAAATAGGACACAATAGTGTTCTTGGTAAATTTTGTATTATGGCCGGTAACAGCGGACTTGCAGGTTCAGTAACTTTAGGGAATGGTGTTATTATTGGCGGAAGTGCCTCTATAAAAGACCATACAACTATAGGTAACGGTGCAACCGTAGGTGCAGGTTCTGGTGTAACAGGCGATATTCCTGCCGGAAAAGTAATGCTTGGGTATCCTGCTGTTGAAGCAAGAACAGCTTTAAAACAATGGGCCATGCTAAAACGAATGGCAGAAAATAAATAGTCAATTGTTATATGCAATATTTAAACCCGCTCTTTGAGTGGGTTTTTCTTTTTTAAAATATTCCTGCTTCAAAATTAATAAAGGATAATACTCAAAAAAACAGGTGTTTTTACAATAATTTTTAAACAGTTTGTTTTTATCTGTATCAAAATTCATTAAATTCGCAACTTCAATAAATAATAAGGTTATACATTATGAATAAGAAAGTAGTAATCGTTTCGGCTGTACGTACACCAATTGGCAGCTTTATGGGTGCATTATCTACCGTTACAGCTTCACAGCTTGGAGCTGCAGCTATAAAAGGTGCACTTGAAAAAATAAATTTAGACCCAAAACACGTAGATGAAGTTATTATGGGTAATGTAGTGCAGGCAGGTGTTGGACAGGCTCCGGCAAGACAGGCATCTCGTTTTGCAGGACTACCGGATTCGGTTATTGCTACTACAGTAAATAAAGTTTGTGCTTCGGGTATGAAAGCTGTTATGCAGGCTGCACAGGCTATACAACTTGGCGATGCTGACGTTATTGTTGCCGGTGGTATGGAAAACATGAGCCTTATACCTCATTATGTACAAATGAGAACTGGTGTTAAGTTTGGTCCTGCTACAATGGTTGACGGATTACAAAAAGACGGACTTACAGATGCATACGATAACAACGCTATGGGTGTTTGTGCCGATGCTACCGCTGCAGAATATAAAATTTCTCGTGAAGAGCAGGATAATTTTGCTATAGAATCTTACAAACGTTCTGCTGCTGCCTGGGATGCAGGAAAATTTGATAATGAAATTGTTCCTGTTGCTGTTCCGCAACGCAGAGGTGAGCCTGTAATGGTTACTAAAGATGAGGAATATACAAACGTAAAGCTTGATAAAATACCTTCGCTTAATGCGGTATTCACTAAAGATGGTACTGTTACTGCTGCCAATGCTTCTACCATTAATGATGGTGCTGCTGCGCTTGTAATTATGAGTGAAGAAAAAGCTAACGAACTTGGACTTAAACCTCTTGCATATATAAAAGGATATGCAGATGCTGAGCAGGAGCCTAAATGGTTTACTACTACTCCGGCTAAAGCACTTCCAAAAGCGTTAGATAAAGCAGGTATAACTAAAGAAAACGTAGATTTCTTCGAATTTAACGAGGCATTCTCTGTTGTAGGTATTGCCAACTCTAAAATATTAGGCCTTGATGCAGCTAAAGTTAACGTTAATGGTGGTGCTGTATCTTTAGGACATCCTCTTGGATGTTCTGGCGCAAGAATTATAGTTACCCTTATAAATGTACTTGAGCAAAACAATGCAAAAACCGGAGCCGCAGCTATATGTAATGGTGGTGGTGGTGCTTCTGCAATTGTTATTGAGCGTCCTTAATTAAATAGGTTATTAAAAGTTGTTATTAACTTACTAAAAACAGCTTTCAGCATATAACGCTGCTTCAGATTTTACTGCTATATTTGTGGTATCTGAGAGCAGCGTTATCTTTTTTTATAGTTGTCTGTGATTAATAGAAATAGAAAATAATCAATAAAAAATCAATCACTAAAGGATGTTTGGTATTTGTAATCTTGCCATTGTGCCCCTCCGTTTAGAACCAAGCGACAGAAGCGAAATGACTACGCAGGTATTGTTTGGAGAACATTTTAAAATTTTGGAGCAAACCGAAAACTGGTCACGTATTGAGCTGGCGTTTGATGGTTATAATGGTTGGATAGATAATAAACAATACCGATTTATAAGTGAAGCTGATTATACTACACTTAGTAGTACCCCGCTTGTTTTAAATGCCGACCTGATTGAATATCTTACAACACCTGATAACCAACTGATTTCTGTACCAATTGGTTCTTCACTTACTTTTTTAGATCATCCTTCTATTAATACTGAAAATTTTATATTCGAGGGGCTAAAAACATCTGGCATTACCAGCAAACAACAATTGCTTCAAACTGCCTTTATGTACCTCAATACACCTTATTTATGGGGAGGTAAAACACCTTTTGGTATAGACTGTTCCGGTTTTACTCAAATGGTCTATAAGCTAAACGGATATTCATTATTACGGGATGCTTCACAACAGGCTACTCAGGGTGAAGCCCTTAGCTTTATTGAAGAAAGCGAACCCGGAGATCTTGCCTTTTTTGATAATGAAGAAGGGAGAATAGTTCATGTAGGTATTATTATGGAAGATAATCATATAATACACGGACACGGTAAAGTAAGGATAGACCGTCTTGACCATTTAGGTATTTATAATATTGACACAAAGAGGCATTCACACAAGCTTAGGGTAATTAAGAAGATTATATAAAAGAGGGCGGGTTTATTAACTGATTTTTGTATATATTATTAAGTAAAAAATAATTGTTGTCTCAACACAACCTTTACAACAATTATTGCATCTATATAATATATGAAAAAACCAATCCAGATATCAATCCCTGCTCCATGCCATGAAAACTGGGATGCAATGACTCCTGCCGACAAAGGCCGTTTTTGTGCTTCATGCCAGAAAACAGTTTTTGATTTTACCAATTCATCGGACAGGAGATTGCCACTGTATTAAAAAAATAGATAATGCCTGTGGCAGATTCAGAAACAATCAACTTAATAGAAACCTAATAATCCCCAAAGAGAAATCATCATTATGGATAGCTGCCAGTGCAGCAATAGTCAGTTTTCTGACCATTGGAAATCAGTCCAT
Source organism: Flavobacterium sp. NRK1 (assembly GCF_024054175.1). Lineage (GTDB taxonomy): Bacteria > Bacteroidota > Bacteroidia > Flavobacteriales > Flavobacteriaceae > Flavobacterium. The sequence goes on along the minus strand of NZ_JAMXLA010000001.1, from coordinate 2,882,974 downwards.
TTCAGCACAAACTCCTGTTAACATTGAACAAACAGATATAAAAACTGATGATATAATTGGAGATACAATTGTAATGACTATGTCAAACAGAATTATCAAGGGTATTGTTAAGGATTCTACCGGCTTGGTTATACCTGGAGTCAATGTGATAATTAAAGGATTAAAACAAGGAATACAAACTGACCTTAACGGCAAATTTTCTATTGAAGCAAATGAGGGTCAAATTATTGAAATTTCATTTATTGGAATGTTGACTAAGGAAATAACCATAACCAGCAGTAAAACATATGAAGTAGTTTTATTAGACGATATTGAATTTTATAATTCAGAGAATATTTCGTTCGACACATATGGAAATGTTATAGTTCGTAAAACTTTCTTCGGCCGCATCTTCCATTCTATAGGTAATATCTTCAGATAAATAGCTTTCCTCAAATTTGTTATCTTTAGCGTTCCAAAATAAACATTCTAATTCACGCTAAATGACAAACAAAACCAAATTACTGTTTCTGGTAATAGCTTTTGCAGGCATATTTACATCCTGTAAATCGCAAAGTACAGCAACCAAAAATTACAAAGGAGATATCGTAAAAATTCAGGGTACGCAAATCCTTGATTCCAACGGAAATTCCATTATTTTAAAAGGTACTAATCTGGGTAACTGGTTGGTTCCTGAAGGATATATGTTTAAAACAGGTAAGGTAGCTTCTCCCCGACAGATTGACCAGTTATTTCATGAAATGATAGGACCTGACAGCCTTGCTGCTTTTTGGAACAAGTATCTTGACAACTATATAACTCAGGACGACATTAAATACCTGAAACGTACAGGCTCTAATCATATACGTCTGCCCTTTCATTACAAGCTATTTACAAATGACTTGTATATGGGTAAACGCAATGCAGGTTTCGAGTATTTTGACCGTGTTATAGAATGGTGCCGTAAGGAAAACCTTTATGTACTTTTAGATATGCACTGCGCTCCGGGTGGGCAGACAGGTGACAATATAGATGATAGTTATGGCTATCCATGGTTATACTACAGTAAAACAGCTCAGGATGAAATGAGTGAAATATGGGTAAAGATTGCCGAACGCTATAAAAACGACCCTGTTGTTATAGGTTATGACGTAATTAACGAGCCTTTCGCTCATTATTTCACTAAAGAGATACCAGATTACAACCACAGGCTTTTTATGGTATATGAACGCATGGTAAAAGACATTCGTAAGGTTGACAAAAAACATACAATTTTCTTAAACGGATCTGTTTGGGCAGGGGATTTTGGTGTTTTTGAAAGTATATTAGATAATAATGTAGTTTATGAATTCCATAAATATTGGTTTGATATTAATCAGGAATCAGTTCAAAAGTATCTGGATTTTAGCAATAAACATAATGTACCCATTTATATTGGCGAAACAGGTGAAAATACAGATGAATGGGTAATGGAGTTCCGCAAGCTTCTTGATAAAAACAAAATTAACTGGGCTTTTTGGCCTTATAAGAAAATGGACAATACAAGGGGTATTATGAACTTTAAACAGCCAGAAGATTACCCGTTAATTACTAAATATGCCGAAAGCGACCGCAGTTCTTTTGAGAAGATACGGGAAAATATGCCTGACAGAGTTAAAGTGCAGAAAGCTCTTAACGAGTATCTGGAAAACTGTTTATATAAAAATAATTTCCAGAACGAAGGCTATATAAGAGGATTGGGCTTTACTGTTGAATAGTATGGATTTGTTTATCTGATGATTCGTTATTTGTTAGCTGCAAATTAATGAAATTTCCCCTCTTTATGATTTTCACTTCAAGATTATGGAGATTAGTATTCATCAGAGATTTTTCTACTCCGCTGTTCTTCGCTCAAATGACAGCGAAATTTCATAAAAAACAAAAACGCCGCAAATTGTGCGGCGTTTTCTATTATCTAGAATCTATTTTCTTTTATCTAAAAGAAAGATTATTTAACTTCTTCAAAGTCTACATCCTGAACGTTGTCTCCGCCTTCAGCATTGCTACCTTCCGGTTGTGCCTGTTGTGCACCACCCTGAGCGCCATCTGTCTGAGCTTTATACATTTCTTCAGATGCATTTTTCCATGCCTCGTTGATCTTATCTAAAGCAGGCTGGATAGTTGCAACATCTTTACCTTCGTAAGCAGCTTTAAGTTCGTTAAGGGCAGCTTCAATATTTTGTTTGTTGCCATCAGAAAGTTTATCTCCAAATTCTGCTAATTGTTTTTCCGTTTGGAAAATCATACCATCAGCCTCATTAAGTTTTTCAACTTTTTCTCTTGTAGCCTTATCAGCATCCGCATTAGCTTCTGCTTCTTTACGCATTCTTTCGATTTCTTCCTGAGTTAATCCTGAAGAAGCCTCAATACGAATATCATGAGATTTACCTGTTCCTTTATCAGTAGCAGATACTTTAATGATACCGTTAGCATCAATATCAAATGTTACCTCAATTTGCGGCACACCTCTTTGTGCTGGCGGAATACCATCTAAGTGGAAACGGCCGATAGTTTTATTGTCAGTAGCCATTGGCCTTTCTCCCTGTAGTACGTGTATCTCAACAGATGGCTGGTTATCAGCAGCAGTAGAGAATACCTGAGACTTTTTAGTAGGGATAGTTGTATTAGCTTCAATAAGTTTAGTCATTACACCACCCATAGTTTCAATACCTAAAGAAAGTGGAGTAACGTCAAGAAGCAATACATCTTTAACATCTCCTGTAAGTACACCTCCCTGAATAGCAGCACCAATTGCTACTACCTCATCCGGGTTAACACCTTTAGAAGGTTTTTTACCGAAGAATTTCTCAACTTCTTCCTGAATTTTAGGTATACGTGTAGAACCTCCTACAAGGATAACCTCATCAATATCAGATTTAGAAAGGCCTGCATCTTTTAATGCTTTTGCAACAGGATCCATTGAACGTTTAACAAGACTGTCTGCCAATTGTTCAAATTTAGCTCTTGTAAGTGTTTTCACTAAGTGTTTAGGTCCTGAAGCTGTAGCTGTTACATATGGCAGGTTTATTTCTGTTTGTGTAGAAGAAGAAAGCTCAATTTTAGCTTTTTCAGCAGCTTCTTTTAAACGCTGTAATGCCATTGGGTCTTTACGAAGATCTACACCTTCTTCACTATTAAATTCGTTTGCCAGCCAGTCAATAACTACCTGATCAAAGTCGTCACCACCAAGGTGAGTATCTCCATTAGTAGATAGTACTTCAAATACACCGTCCCCTAATTCAAGGATAGAAATATCAAATGTACCACCACCAAGGTCATACACTGCAATTTTCTGATCTTTTCCTGCTTTGTCAAGTCCGTAAGCAAGAGCAGCTGCAGTAGGCTCGTTTATGATCCTCCTAACTTTAAGGCCTGCAATTTCACCGGCTTCTTTAGTTGCCTGGCGCTGTGCATCGTTAAAATATGCAGGAACTGTAATAACCGCTTCGGTTACAGTGTGCCCAAGATAATCTTCAGCAGTTTTTTTCATTTTCTGCAATGTCATTGCAGAAAGCTCTTGTGGAGTGTAAAGACGTCCGTTGATATCTACACGAGGTGTATCATTGTCACCTTTTACTACGCTATAAGGTACGTTTTCTGCTTCTTTAGAGCTTTCAGAGTATTTATTACCCATGAAACGCTTAATAGAAGCGATGGTTTTTGTGGGATTGGTCACTGCCTGTCTTTTAGCAGGATCACCAACCTTGATCTCACCGCCTTCAACAAATGCAATTACTGACGGGGTTGTTCTTTTTCCTTCAGCATTAGGAATAACAACCGGTTCGTTACCTTCCATTACGGCAACACACGAGTTTGTTGTTCCTAAGTCAATTCCGATTATTTTACTCATCTTTTCCTGTTTTTATTATTTTGTTTTTGATTCTTATTATTTATGTGGACGTTATACATTAGTCAATCTTTATGCCAAGACATAAAATGACATTAAAATATGACAAGATGACATTTATGCAACATATATTCAAACAATTTTTATATTTGAAGACTAACTATATTTTACATGAGATATCTATTAATCTTTCTACTGACAGCGTCCGTCCTATACGGACCTAAAGCATATAAATTTTTAAAAGAAAATGTAAAACGAATTCCAAGCCCTGAACTTCAGCTAGATAACTTAATAAAACTTGGAATTAAATTAAATCCGGGAATAAGTAAAAAAGATATTTTACAACTACATGAAACAATTGAATATAACAGACAGCCTTATAAACTTTTATATACTGAATTAGGAAATGAAACTGAAGATGGAACATTTGTATCTGACAATTGCTGGCATTTTGATTACGAATATATAGAAGATCATGGTGCTTATGTAAGTATTATAAAAAATCTTGAAAGACTATCTCACGGTGATTTGAAATTTGAAAATATAAAAGACTTTGTCGATATCGACGAAGAACTAGCATGGGTATCTTTTGATATTAATGGAGATTCCTATAAATGGAGTTTAGAAGTAAATGATGACTGGACCGATGAAACTTTGTTTAGTAAGGTACAAGCGTTGGCAAAGAAATATAAAACAAAAGGTAAATTTAATCAATGTATTATAGGTCAGAGTTCCGTAATAAGCTACATGGATAATTCTCAATTTGAAGAATTTAATAAGGTAAAAAACTTAAATATTGAATGGTTTAAGTAAGTTTTACTCAAAATATTCAAAGGCATCAATAATATCTAGATACACCCCATCAAAACCTGCTTTGGTGATCTTATCTAAATAAGAATCAGAATTTTTATAAATAAGACCTTGCCAGTCGGCATTCCAGTATTTTACTTTATAGTTACCGGGCCAGTCAGGGTTTTCAGCAGTAATCCAGTCCGGTTTAGTAGTGTTCCACGATTGTTGCCAGTAATACCTGTAATCTTCTGCCTCACCTATAGACATGTAGCAAATAACTAACCGTTTATCTCCATTGGCTTTATTACGTAATTGATTAATTTCTTCACTACTAAAAGCTACATCATTAAGAAACAAGTCCATAATAATTGCATCATAATTAGTAGCTGTCACTGCAGCTATAAAGTCAGCCTTAGTATTAAAGTTTTCAGGATTTATAAGGTATAGGAAGTTTTTAGCATCCTGCAAAGTTGTTATATTCTGTGCATTTACATTTTGTGGTGCAGATGCTGGAATAACATTTAAACTTCTTTCAGGAGCCGCATAAGAAACATAGCCAAATGAATGATTGCCATTATATGAATCTGACACCTTCAACGGTGTAGAACAATAATCAGTAACTAAAATTGTATTTCCTGCATTTTTTGAAATGTCAAGAAATTTTTTAAGATAGGCTGTTACGGTCTCCGGAGAAGTTACATCATCATTATCATATCCGTATAAAAAATCTTCCTGGCCATTGCCATCTATAGCAGACAGATAATGTAAGTCAGGTATATCATTGCTATCACCTGTTATTGTTACAAGCTCAATACCATTTTGCGGAATAACAATAAAACCAAGTTTCTCTGCTTTCCCTTTTTGGCTTATACCTATAACAAAATCACGCATATCCTGCTTAAAATTACGATTTTCGGTATTCGAATTGGTATCCGGATCACCAGTATCACACCCCGTAAAAATGGCAAGCAATAAAACAAAAAGGTTATATTTCATATCTGTTCTTTTTGATATAACCTCAAAAAATATATTTTAGTACATATTATGCTTTATAATCGGTAGTCAGCGATTTCTTTACGAATGCGAAAATGGGTTTTTAATTATAATATCCACAGCTAAATAGCTTGCATCAGTAATATGACCTCCATAACCAATCAGGTCATTCATATAGCCAATATCAAAAGTAACAGGCAAATTATCCGGTGAATAGCAGTAATACAAACAGAAACGGCTTTCTTTATAATCAGGACTCCCCCAGCCTTCGTTACTATCATTTGCAATAGAAAACAGAGCTTCAGCACTACCCATTATACTACTTTCAGCAGTAACACCTAAAGGTAAGGAAAGTTGTGTTTTTAATCGTGACCTCAATTGCAAATCTTCTGGTACACGGGCAAAATTGTCATCATAAAATTTTCTTATTTCCTGACGAAATGTGGTAGTCCATTTTGTTCTACCTAAATAAGTAGTGTAAGCTAATCTTCCATATAGACGAAACTCCTGTTTTATTCCGGCAGATGCAGGAATTTCAAAATTCTCATCATACTCGTGCTGCCTTCTGTAACTTACTGCATAACTGTACTTCCAGTTATCATTCAGTTTATGATATAACTCTTCGTTTAAAACAAATATGGATGGATTATTAAAAGGATTATCATTTTTATTTCCACTAACATAACCTGAACCAAAATATGTTTTAGATGTAGTATTTTCATTGAGCTTTTGTGATACACCCATAGCAGACCAAAATGCAGTTTTCGTATTTCCCATGCCGGGAGGACTCAACTGGGCAAAAGCTGTAGCACTAAAAAGAATACTGAATAACAAACTGTATAAACGGACACTCATTTTTATCATATTTACATTGTTTACTGCAAATATGATTTATAAATCTGTAAAGAATTAGGAATACTAGTCTACTAAAAACAAAGCATTGCTAAACAACAGGTTTCCATTCTCCCAAAACCCTCTGAATAACGGATTATCTACCATGTAAATTATACATCCCCTGCCCTTTTGTTCTACAGCAAAAGTGACAGTGTTTACAAGTTTCTTTTTCAGGCTTTTACCTATAAATCCAAAATTTTTATAGCCTGCAGGAACATAAGCAACATTCCAGGCATTTTTTAATAGTTGATAGCGACTATCAGTAGTTTTTAAACTAAAATATGTATCACCCAGCCCATAAGAAAGCGGATGGCCTTTATCAAGCAGATTCTCTATAATTGCACCGGGCACCGAAGCAGAAATTGCGCGTCTTTCTGCATTTTGATAATCATAAAATCGTGCTTTAAGCTCTTCTTCCGCACGCTCACTGCTTTCTGCTTCTTTAGCCTCGTTAGTAGCAAATTTAGTAAGGTTGTAACCTGCCCTGTCTTCAAAAAGATTAAGAGCACCGGCTATTGCTATTACCTTACCTCCATTATCAATAAAATCATCTATTTTTTTTCTGTAAGCTTCTGAAAGATCATACCATCCATCAGGTAATAGTATCGTATTAAAATCAGACATATTTATCCTTCCTAAATTTTGCGTATCAACTATACTTACAGGATAATCAGCTATTTCATCCATATAAAACCATGCCTGCCCAAAATCTGTGGCGCTGATACTGCTGCCGGAGAGCAATAATACTTTTGGCGCTTCAAGCAAAGGATAGTTTTCTCCGCCCAGATCACCGCCCGATAATGAAAATCCACTTTCAATTATCTCATAATCCTGCTTTTTGTCAAGTAATGTTTCGAGTGAATATTTAAAATCATTTAATTGCGGATTATCCCCTTTTAAAACAACAAGATCTCCCGGACTAACTTTTATACCTCGGAACGCCGATGCTTTCCTGGAAGAACGGACCTTAACACCACTTTTTAATAATAAGCTTAAGGTTTTTACAGACCCTCTTCCATTCCATGGTATATAATATGCATATACCTTTTCATAATCAAACTTACCCTTACGCGAAATTTCCTGCCTGGTAGCTATGGATAATTCCCTTTTTAAAGCGTAGCTATCAACACCATAGGCATGTGGTAATGCCCATGCAGTAATATCATATGACAGGCTGTCTGTTAATCTTTGTGAAGGTTCAAACAATACCTGAGTAAGAATGGCTTTTGGCTGGTCGGCTTTAATTATAAGATCATTAGGTTCTATCGTAAAATCTTTGTCTTTATCACTCTGATAATGATAGCCTGATGTTTTTTTAGATTCAGCTGCATAAGCATACTGTATTTTATTTCTTTTAAGTAATCGGGCAAGCTGTTCCGTTTTACCGGAATTTTTCACAACATAAGTTTTAAACTTACCCTTAGGGTTTTCTCGGCTGTCTTTAAAATATTCTCTAAAATCCTTTACTAATTTATCTTTTTTCCAGGATGCAGTTTCTACCGCAGTAAGTACAGCAGCAGTATGATGGTCTATTCTGTCCTGAAGTGTAAGCAGACTGCCATTCTTCATTGTAACTGCACGGCCGGCACCAATGCCACCCTGTTCGTAGGTCATACCAATTGCTCCGTTAAAACTTGGATACGTATCACCATAACTTGGATAAAAAAGATCAAAACGCTCTCTGGTATAATAACTCCAACCTTCGGTATCAAATCTTTTAGCTGTCATTTCACCAATAGTATTATGAAAATCACGCTGTGCCTGCATTATGAAATCATGCATTGGTTCAGCTGCCGGAGGAAAAAAGTAAGGCTCATTATATCCCATTTCATGAACATCAACATGCACCATAGGCATCCACTCATTATATAAAACCATACGTTGCCGGGTTTCGATTTGTGTCTGCCATGCCCAGTCACGATTAAGGTCATAGTCATAATGATTCTGCCTTCCGCCAGGCCATGGTTCCATATGCTCCCTGTCATAAACACCCGGGTGTGTATTTTTACCCGAAATATCTCTTAACCAGTTACCGTAACGTGAATAACCATCAGGGTTAAGGCAAGGATCCAGTATTACAATAGTATTCTCCAGCCATTCTTTAGTTACTTTATTTTCAGGATTAATAAGCTCATAAGCTACTGACATAGCACTTTCAGTAGCACCAGGTTCGTTACCATGCACATTGAAACTTAACCACACAATAGCTTTTTCATTAACTGAACCAGGTTTAGTATCAGTCATACCTATCTGGTTTAGATTGGTAAGGCGTATATTTTCAAGTTCACGAAGGTTTTCAGTTGCAGATATATAATAAACATTCAGATTACGCTCCTGTGTAGTTTGCCCATATTTATTTTGCCTGATCATATTGGAGTTCTCCACCAGATATTCAAAATAGTCTTCAATCTGATGGTAATAACTTACTGTTTTGCCATAACTTGGTAAAAATTCTTCAGGACTTTTTAATTGAGCTTGTAATGCTATTGTGAATAGTAATGTTATAGTGAAAAAAATATTTTTCATGAAGTGAATATTATAAATATCAAATGTAAGGAATTTATGTATGTTTAACTTTCCCTTATATTAACAGGAAGAGAAAAAACATATACAATTATAACCCTTCATTCCATACAGGAATTTAACTGTACTATATCATAACGAATAACTTATACTGCCCATCAATTATTAAACGCATAAATTCACATTAAATAGTATCGGGATTTTTAGCCACAATCCTTATCTTTGCATGCTTTTAAAATAAACAACAATGCGTATATCCTATAATTGGTTAAAACAATTTATAAAATTAGACTGGAAATCTGAAGAAATAGCTGCTTTACTTACCGATCTTGGCCTTGAGGTTGAAGGTGTAGAAAAGTTTGAATCGCTTAAAGGCGGGCTTGAAGGTGTAGTAATAGGTCATGTACTAACGTGCATTCAGCATCCAAATGCCGACAGATTAAGGATTACAACTGTTGATTTGGGTGACGGCATACCTGTACAAATAGTTTGCGGGGCACCTAATGTGGCTGCTGGGCAAAAAGTACCTGTTGCAACTATTGGCACAACACTTTATGATAAAGATGGTAATGGTTTCCAGATAAAAAAAGGAAAAATACGTGGAGAAGAAAGTCACGGTATGATATGCGCCGAAGATGAACTTGGTCTTGGCCAGGGGCATGATGGTATCATGGTACTTAATGAAGATCTTAAACCGGGAACACCGGCTTCTAAAATATTTAATATAGAAAGTGATGAAGTCTTTGAAATAGGACTAACACCTAATCGTGCCGATGCAATGAGCCACTGGGGTGTTGCCCGGGATCTTCGTGCCGGACTTTCACAAAAAAATGTACACCCTGAACTTATTACACCTTCAGTTAGTAATTTCAGGGTAGATAAGCGTACGCTCAAAATAGATGTTAAAGTTGAAGATAATAAACTGGCTCCAAGATATTGTGGTGTTACTATTTCAGGCATTACAGTTAAACCATCTCCGGCATGGCTTCAAAACAGACTTAAAGCTATAGGAATAGCTCCAAAAAACAATATTGTAGACGTTACTAATTATGTACTTCATGAATTAGGACAGCCACTTCATGCTTTTGATGCTGCTAAAATAAGAGGCAACAAAGTGATTGTAAAAACTGCCGAAGCCGGTACTAAATTTATAACACTTGATGATATAGAAAGAACACTTCATGAAGAAGATTTAATGATTTGTGATGAAACAGGACCTATGTGCATTGCGGGTGTTTTTGGCGGTAAAAATTCGGGAGTAACAGAACAGACATCTTCTATATTCTTAGAAAGTGCTTACTTTAATCCTGTATCTATCAGAAAAACGGCTAAACGTCATGGACTAAGCACTGATGCTTCGTTCCGTTTTGAAAGAGGTATTGATCCTACCATAACAGAATATGCATTAAAAAGGGCTGCACTTCTTATACAGGAAACTGCAGGTGGTGAAATAACATCTGACACTATTGATATTTATCCTAAAAAAATTGAAGATAATCCTGTTGTAGTTAACTTTAATAACGTTAAGCGCGTAATTGGACAGGAATTATCTAAAGAAGATATAAAAAAAATACTGGTATCATTAGATATTAAAATCAATAATATCTCTGATGCAGGCCTTGGACTTGTAGTACCTGCCTATCGTGTAGATGTTACACGAGAAATAGATGTTATAGAAGAAATTTTAAGAGTGTACGGATATAACAATATATCATTTACTCAAAAACTTAACGCTTCTATATCAAACTCGGCACGTAATGAAGATTATAAACTTCAGAACATTATAGGTGCACAAATGGTGTCGCTTGGCTTTAATGAAATGATGGCTAATTCATTAACCACACCGGAATATGTGAAGCTATCTGAAAACCTTAAGGAAGAATTCAATGTGCTTATGCTAAACCCGCTAAGCAGTGATCTGTCAGCAATGAGGCAATCATTGTTATTCAGTGCGCTTGAAGCAGTATCATTTAATATCAACCGAAAAAGGTCAGATCTAAAACTATTTGAATTCGGAAAAACATATCATAAGCTGCCATCGGGTTATGATGAAAATAAACATTTAACTCTTACGGTTACAGGAAACAGATTAAGCGAAAGCTGGTCTTACCAGCAAAAGCCAGCAGACTTTTTTATGTTTAAAGGCTACGTAAATTTAGTACTTACAAGGCTTGGTATTACTAAAGTACAGTCTCAGCCTGTAACTAATGATATTTTTGCAGAGGGAATTGCCATTACTGTTGGTAATGATGTAATTGCGGAGTTTGGTACAATTAAAAAAGCTCTACTTAAACATTTTGATATTAAGCAGGATGTTTTCTTTGCCGATTTTAACTGGGGAGCAATTATAAAACTGGTAAGCGGAAAAATTAAGTATACTGAAATATCCAAATTCCCGGAAGTAAGAAGGGACCTTGCGCTGCTTATAGATCAAAATGTAACTTTTGAATCTATATATAAAGTTGCAAGACAAACAGAAAAATCATTACTTAAAGACATTAGCCTGTTTGACGTTTATGAAGGACAAAACCTTCCGGAAGGTAAAAAGTCTTATGCTGTTAGCTTTGTGCTTCAGGATAGCTCAAAAACACTTACAGACGAGCAAATAGATAAAATAATGGGTAAAATAAGAGTAAACCTGGAAAAAGAAACTGGTGCTCAACTACGATAGATATTTTACTATATTAAATAAAAATGCCCCTATAAACTGGGGCATTTTTATTATAAAAAACTTAAATAATTATTTAAGTTTTGCTTTCATTGCTTTATAATCTGCCTGTCTGTCAAGAGCCTGATAAACATTAGCAAGTAAAGAAATTACATCCTGGTTATCAGGATCTATTTTATGAGCATTTTCAAAATAAGGAAGTGCTTTATTATAAAGACTATTCCTTTGGTTTTTAAGAATATCATAACGCTGATTATCTTTGGCACTAGCTCCAAGACTATTCATTTCATCTACAATTTTCTTCTCATCTTTAAGCATAAGAATACCTAAATTAATGTAAGCATCAATATAATTAGGGTTTATTTCCAGTGCTTTTTTGTAATATTTAATAGCCTCATCAGTATCTGTATCAGCACTTACCACACCCAGATTAAAAAATAACACCGCGTCATTAGGAGATTTTTGAGTAGCTTCGGTAATAAGCTCTTTATATTTAGCCATATCTTTAGTTTTTAGATAAAGTTCGGCTTCACTGATTATAAGGCCTGTATCGTCCGGGTTAGCTTTTCTCGCATTAACAAAAGCAGCTTTCGCTTTTTCTGTGTCTCCCTTCATATTATAGATAAGCGCGATGTTTTTCACAATCTCTCCTTTAATAGAAGGTGATTTTTCATCTTTAGGTAAAATATATTCACCACTTCTTACAGCAATATCACGCGTTTCTTTATTTGGAAATCCTTCCACACTTCCGTTTCCTTTCTTTTTTGCTGTATACACTATTCCTTCATTAGTAAAACCGGTCTTATCTAATTCAAGATAATATTTAAGAGCATTGTCCCAATCCTGAGCATTAACAGAAGCTGCTGCTGCATTATATAACAAAATATGGTCTTTAGGATCTACCTTGTAGGCTGCAGCATAAGCTCTGGCTGACTCTTTATACATTTTATTCTCACCTAATTGCTGAGCCATAGTTACAGCTGCAGTTTTCATTTCAGGCAGTATATCTCTTTGTATTTCTTCGGTATATTTTTTCTTACCGTTTTTTTCAAGCTCTATAACTTTATTAAAACTATCTATTGCCTGAGAAAAATTAGAGTTGGCGCTAGCAGGGTTCATCATCATTTCGACAAATGAATAATTTCCTTTGTAGTAATTATATTCAGCTTGTTGTTCCGTTGTTGCATTTGCCATTTTAGGCTCAACTTCAGTTAAAAGCCTTTTAAATTCAGTAATATCATCAGCCGTTAGCTGACTTTCCTTATTATCAATTTTTTTTAATGCCTTTAACTCTTCCTTTTGCGCATAAGCTCCTATGGAAAGTAGTAAAGACGCTGCAATAGCATATTTAATTTTCATAGTCATTATTATTTTATTATTCCTCTGTTTGTTGTTCTTCAGTATCAGTAGCAGAAGCATCTTCTCCGCCTTCGGCAATATAGCCTGTTACACCGTTTTCTCCTTCTTCAGCATTAAGCTCTTCAATACCTTCTTCAACAGCATCCTCCTCACGCATAACTTTTGTTACGGCTGCAATAGAATCATTCCCTTTTATGTTAATCAGTCGTACTCCCTGAGTAGCACGCCCCATAACCCTAAGGTCTGATACCATCATACGGATTGTTAAACCTGATTTATTAATAATCATAAGGTCATCTGCATCTGTAACACTATTGATTGAAACCAATCTGCCGGTTTTATCGGTTATATTAAGAGTTTTAACCCCTTTACCTCCACGGTTTGTAATTCTGTAATCATCAAGGCTTGAACGTTTACCATATCCGTTTTCAGACACTACAAGTATTTCGCTTTCCATATCGTTTACAGAAACCATACCAATTACCTCATCATTATCGTCAGCAAGAGTAATACCACGCACGCCGGAAGCACTACGTCCCATAGGACGGGTTTTGCCTTCTTCAAAACGTACAAGTTTACCTGATTTAACCGCAAGAAGAACCTGGCTTTCACCGGTAGTAAGTTTTGCCTCTAATAATTCATCATCTTCCCTGATAGTAATAGCAGCAATACCATTCAATCTCGGACGTGAATATTGTTCCAGAAGTGTTTTTTTAACGATACCTTTTTTAGTTGCCATAATAACATAATGGCTATTAATATAGTCTTCGTTTTTAAGATCCTGAGTACAAATGAATGCTTTTACCTTATCGTCATTTTCTATATTGATAAGGTTTTGAATAGCACGTCCTTTACTTGTTTTATTTCCTTCCGGAATTTCATAAACACGCATCCAGAAACATTTCCCCTTCTGGGTAAAGAAAAGCATATATTGGTGGTTGGTAGCAACAAATAAATGTTCAAGGAAATCCTGATCACGTGTAGCTACACCTTTTTGTCCTACACCTCCCCTGTTCTGTGTTTTATATTCACTAAGAGGTGTACGTTTAATATAGCCGGCATGGGATATAGTTATAACTACATTTTCATCAGCTATAAGATCTTCAATACTTACATCACCGCCGGAATATTCAATTTGAGAACGACGGTCGTCACCATATTTATCTCTTATTTCAATAAGTTCTTCTTTAATAAGCTGCATTCTTAACTCTTTGCTTTCTAACAAAGCTCTTAATTCGCCTATTAATTTCATTATTTCCTCGTATTCTGCACGAAGCTTGTCCTGCTCAAGACCAGTAAGCTGCCTCAATCGCATTTCAACAATAGCACGCGCCTGAATTTCAGAAAGTTTGAAGCGCTCCATTAACTTACCTCTTGCCTCTTCTCCGTCTTTAGAGCCACGTATTAGGGCTATTACCTCATCAATATTATCGGAAGCAATAATTAACCCTTCTAATATGTGTGCACGTTCTTCAGCTTTACGAAGTTCATACTGAGTTCTTCTTACAACCACATCATGCCTGTGTTCAACAAAGTAGTGGATAAGATCTTTCAGGTTAAGCATTTGCGGCCTTCCGGCTACAAGAGCAATATTATTTACACTGAAAGAGGATTGAAGCTGTGTATATTTATACAAGGTATTAAGCACAACATTAGGAACTGCATCACGCTTAAGTATATATACTATACGCATACCGTTCCTATCCGATTCATCACGAATATTGGCAATACCATCAATTTTCTTTTCGTTAACAAGATCAGCTGTTTTCTTGATCATATCAGCTTTATTTACCTGATAAGGAATCTCGGTAACAACAATGCATTCCCTGCCTTCAACTTCTTCAAAGTTAGTTTTAGCGCGAATAACAACACGTCCACGTCCGGTTTTAAAGGCTTCACGAACACCTTCATAACCATAAATAATTCCTCCGGTAGGGAAATCAGGAGCCTTAACATAGGTTATAAGCTCATCAATTTCAATATCATTATTATCTATATACGCCAGCGTACCATCAATAACCTCTGTAAGATTATGGGGCGCCATATTTGTAGCCATACCAACAGCAATACCCGATGCACCATTAACTAAAAGGTTAGGCACCCTTGTTGGCATTACGGTAGGCTCCTGTAATGTATCGTCAAAGTTTAACTGAAAATCTACTGTTTCTTTGTCAAGGTCTGCCATAATTTCTTCAGAAATCTTACGCATCCTTGCCTCTGTATAACGCATTGCTGCCGGACTGTCACCATCTACCGATCCGAAGTTACCCTGCCCGTCCACTAAAAGATAGCGAAGGCTCCATTCCTGAGCCATACGTACCATGGCATCATATACAGATGTATCACCGTGAGGGTGGTATTTACCCAGTACCTCACCCACTATTCTAGCAGATTTTTTATGAGCCCTGTTTGATAATACCCCTAATTCATACATTCCATAAAGTACTCTTCGGTGTACGGGTTTCAAGCCATCTCTAACATCTGGAAGCGCCCTTGACACGATTACCGACATTGAATAATCAATGTAGGCTGATTTCATTTCGTCTTCTATGTTAATAGGAATTAACTTTTCTCCTTCAGACATAAGTAGTTATATTAAAAAATTATAGTTATTACAAAACGTGCCAATATACATATTTTTATTAGGATTCTGAACCATAAAAATGAATTATTTACACGTTTTATTAACACAAGATTAATACGCTATGGTTAATAAACTCTTGGCGTTTCGCTTTTATTTCCCACTTTTTTTTCGTCACTTAGCATGACAGACATTTTCAACACATGTCAACACATTAATTAGGTATGGTTTTTGTAAAATCTTATGTAAATAGTTAAATTTACAGTATCAAAAATAACATTATGGATGATAATTTTTCACCAAGAGTCAAAGATGTGATTACCTACAGCAAAGAGGAAGCTCTTCGCCTGGGTCACGACTTCATTGGTACAGAGCATTTAATGTTAGGAATTTTGAGAGACGGAAATGGTAAAGCTATTTCCATTTTAAACAACATTTCTGTTGACCTGGATCATTTACGCAGAAAAGTAGAGATATTAAGCCCCGCCAATCCTAATGCCGAGCGCAATAATGAGAAGAAAAACCTTCACTTAACACGTCAGGCTGAAAGAGCACTCAGAACAACGTTTCTTGAGGCTAAGGTTTTCCAGAGCACCTCTATAAGCACAGCTCATTTGCTGTTGTGTATTTTACGCAATGAAAATGACCCTACTACAAAATTGCTTAACAAACTTAAAATTGATTACGAAACCGTTAAAGAACAATTTATCAGTATGACATCAAACGAAGAAGAATACCTGGAAAACCTTCCTAAAGCAGAGTCATATAATGACGATGCAGGACAAGATGACAGTATGCGCGAAAGCAACTTCAACAACCCTTCTTCCGGTGCTAAAGCCAATAAAAAATCAAAAACCCCGGTTCTTGATAATTTTGGCCGCGACCTTACAGAACTTGCTGAAGAAGGAAAACTTGACCCTGTAGTGGGCCGTGAAAAAGAAATTGAACGTGTTTCGCAGATATTAAGCAGAAGGAAAAAGAATAACCCGCTGCTTATAGGTGAACCTGGTGTAGGTAAATCTGCAATTGCAGAAGGACTTGCGCTACGCATAATTCAGAAAAAAGTTTCACGTATCCTTTTCAACAAACGCGTTGTTACACTTGACCTTGCAAGCTTAGTTGCAGGGACTAAATACCGCGGACAGTTTGAGGAACGTATGAAAGCTGTTATGAACGAACTTGAAAAGAATGATGATATTATTCTTTTTATTGACGAAATTCATACTATTGTAGGTGCCGGCGGCGCTACAGGCTCACTGGATGCCAGCAATATGTTTAAACCTGCTCTTGCAAGAGGAGAAATTCAATGTATTGGTGCCACTACATTAGATGAGTACAGACAATATATTGAAAAAGACGGAGCATTGGAACGCCGTTTCCAAAAAGTAATGGTTGAACCTACATCTGTAGAAGAAACTATAACAATACTTAACAACATTAAGAACAAGTATGAAGACCATCATAATGTAATTTACACACAGGAAGCTATTGAAGCCTGTGTTAAACTTACAGACAGGTATATGAGCGAGCGTTTTCTTCCGGACAAGGCTATTGACGCTCTTGACGAGGCAGGATCTCGCGTGCACATTACAAATATTGATGTTCCTAAGCAAATTCTTGATCTTGAAAGACAACTTGAAGAAGTTCGCGAGCTTAAAAATTCTGTAGTTAAAAAGCAGAAATACGAGGAAGCAGCAAAACTTCGTGATGATGAAAAACGCATTGAGAAAGACCTTGCTATTGCTCAGGAGCAATGGGAAGAAGATTCTAAAAACAACCGTGTAACCGTTACTGAAGATAATGTTGCCGATGTGGTTTCTATGATGACAGGTATACCTGTAAACCGTATTGCCCAAACTGAAAGCAATAAACTGGCTAAACTGCCGGAACTTATCAAAGGTAAAGTTATTGGCCAGGATGAAGCAGTTGCAAAAATTGCTAAATCCATCCAGCGTAACCGTGCAGGACTTAAAGATCCTAACAAACCAATAGGTTCTTTTATTTTCCTTGGTCAAACCGGTGTTGGTAAAACCCAGCTTGCCAAAGTAATTGCAAAAGAGTTATTTGATTCGGAAGATGCCCTTGTGCGTATCGATATGAGCGAATACATGGAAAAATTTGCGATTTCAAGACTTGTAGGTGCGCCTCCGGGATATGTTGGTTATGAAGAAGGCGGACAGCTTACTGAAAAAGTAAGAAGAAAACCTTACTGTGTTGTGCTTCTTGATGAAATTGAAAAAGCGCATCCGGATGTATTCAACATGCTGCTTCAGGTGCTTGATGATGGTTATTTAACTGATAGTTTAGGTCGCAAAATAGACTTTAAAAATACTATCATCGTTATGACATCTAATGTTGGAGCCCGTCAGATTAAAGATTTCGGTCAGGGCGTTGGTTTTGGTACCGCCGCTAAAAAAGCACAGGCCGATGAACATACTAAAGGCGTAATTGAAGCTGCTTTAAAGAAAACTTTTGCACCTGAATTTATAAACAGGATAGATGATATTATCGTGTTCAACCCTCTTGAGAAAGAGCACATCGATCTTATCATTGATATTGAACTTGATAAACTTTACGCAAGAATTAAAGATCTTGGCTATAACATTTCATTATCTGAAAAAGCTAAAGATTTTATTGCTGACAAAGGTTTTGATAAACAATATGGTGCAAGGCCACTTAAAAGAGCCATTCAGAAATATGTTGAAGATACGCTTGCAGAAGAGATCATTACTTCGAAAATATCAAGTGGTGACGAGATCTTTATGGATTTAGATGCTAATGGAACTGAACTTGCGGTAACCATTAAAAAAGCAGAAAATCCTGCCAGTTAAAAATAATCTTTCGTTTTAATAGTATCCCCTAAGACTATATAGTTTTAGGGGATTTTTTATATTCTGCCTTAAGTCGGCAACCTAATTTATAATTAGTCAATTTTATTGAAAAAAACTGATAATAAACAACCTACAGTAATTTATAATTTTTCAGGCATTACTATTTCATTAAATTTTCATAAAAAGGACAGTAACATCTTTTACAATTAAAAAAAGTAGTAATTTAGATAACAAATCTTATTAAAATGCTGGACAAAGTAATTGTAGGTAGTGAAGAATGGTGTGCATTTCCCCTGCTTGGAATACCTGCCATAAAGGCACGTGTAGACTCTGGTGCAAAAACATCTGCGCTTCACGCTATTAACATTTCGCCTTTTCAAAAAGATGGTGAAAATTGGGTGAAATTTGACATAAATCCTATACAAAATAATTCAAAAACAATCATACACTGTCAGGCTCCCCTGGTAGATAAACGTGTGGTAAAAAGCTCAAGCGGTTACCGTGAACAGCGCTATGTTATAAAAACAGGTATAAAAATAGGCGAAACTAATTGGGATGTAGAGCTTACACTTACTAATCGGGATTCAATGGGCTTCCGCATGCTTTTAGGCCGTGAAGCGATGAGCGGGCGCTTATTGGTAGATCCTGAACAAAAATATCTTTTAGGCCAGCCGACAATAGAAAAGCTAAAAGAATACTATGACAATAATGAGGAAACCAAAAAAGGGCTTCGTATAGGACTTCTTGCCAGCAATCCTGATCTTTACAGTAACAGGAGAATAATGGAGGCAGGAGAAATGAGAGGGCACGAAATGCACTTTCTAAACCTGAAGTATTGCTATATGAAACTCGATGCCCACACCCCGGAAATACATTACCGCGGTGGAAGGATATTGAATGATTTTGACGCAGTAATTCCGCGCATACGCCCAAGTATGACTTTTTATGGCTGTGCCCTTACCCGCCATTTTGAAGCGCTAAAGGTTTTCAGTTTAAATTCATCATCGGCAATTACCCAATCCAGGGATAAACTATATTCACTACAGCTACTACTAAATAGTGGTGTAGATATACCAACAACAGGTTTTGCAAGTTCGCCGCTTGACACAAACGACCTGATACAAATGGTTGGCGGGCCTCCCCTTATTGTAAAGCTTCTGGAAGGTACTCAGGGCAAAGGTGTTGTATTGGCAGAGACAAAAAAGGCTGCTGAGAGCGTTATTAATGCTTTTAAAAGCCTTAATGCCAACATACTGGTACAGGAATTCATTAAAGAGGCTAACGGAAAAGACCTACGCCTTTTTGTAATAGATGGTAAAGTAGTTGCTGCTATTCAGCGTGAAGCACTTCCGGGAGAATTTAGGGCAAATATACATTTAGGCGGAACGGCATCTGTAATAAAAGCTACACCGGAGGAAAAAAGAATAGCTATAAAAGCTGCAAAAGCAATGAATCTTAAAGTGGCCGGAGTAGATATCATACGTTCATCAAAAGGGCCTTTATTGCTTGAGGTAAACTCTTCACCGGGCCTTGAAGGTATTGAAGGTGCTACAAATAAAGATATTGCAGGTGAAATGATAAGAGCTATTGAAAAAAACTTTAAATTAACGTAAAAAAATATCCTTATGAATATTACAGCTCAAATAATTGTTGCAATAATAGCATTAGTACATTTATACATAATGTGGCTGGAAATGTTTGGCTGGATGACAAGAGGTAAAAAAGTATTTAGAAAGTTTCCTCCCGAACTCTTTGCTGCCACTAAACCTATGGCTGCCAATCAGGGGCTGTATAATGGTTTTTTGGCAGCAGGGCTTATATGGTCACTGTCTATAACAAATGATGTATGGAGTATTAATGTAGCTTCTTTCTTTTTAGGATGTGTTTTTATAGCCGGTGCATACGGAACATTAACAGTACAAAGAAGTATATTATATATACAGGCAGTTCCTGCATTAATAGGATTAACGGCATTATACTTATTTTAAAAACAAACAATTAAAAGGCATAATATGATTCGAAAAATTACTATATCATCACTGTTTTTTCTGGTTGCCTCTTTAGGGTTTAGCCAGGATAGTTGTAAAAAGTTTAAAAATGGTACTTTTAAACTAACCGATCCTAAAAGCAAACAGGTTTGTATTATTACAAGAAACGGAAATAAGCAAACCGAAAAAATGGCAGAAAGTGAAGAAGCCTACGATTTTGACATTGTTTGGGTAGATGACTGTACTTACACGGTCACCCCTACTGCAGCAACAGCCGCAAGAAATAAAGAAGTGCTTAAAACAGGTACAATGACTGTAAAAATCATCAAAACGCAGGATAAGTCATACACACAAAGTATTACTATTGCTAATAATCCTGATTTTAAAAGAGTAGATGAAGTATATGTTGTTGAAAGCAAAAAAGAGCAACAGGAGCAACAGGAACAACACCAATAATGCGCTTTGATTATCTTCTTACAAACAGGTTAAAACTAAGAAAAATAACCCCTGAGGTAATGAATCACGTTTTTACTACCATGCAGGATAGCGATATAATTGATTTTTTAGCTCTGTCAGATTTTCAATCTCTTGAAAAGGAAAAAAATAAATATCGTTCAGGACTTTCATCCTTTAATAGGAGTTTTGTTAATTTTCAGCTTATAGATAAAAAAACTGATAAAATTATTGGCGGCTGCGGATTTCATACTTGGCAAACCAATCATAACCGAGCAGAATTAGGATATGGATTATTCTATGAGAACTATAAAAGAAAAGGCCTTATGACAGAAGCATTGAAAGCTATATTAAGTTATGGCTTTAATGAAATGAATCTTAATCGTGTTGAAGCACTGACATCTGAAGACAATATTGCTTCAATAGCTGTTTTAAAGCATTTCGACTTTAAATTTGAAGGCATTTTAAGAGAACATTATAACGCAAATGGCAATATGGAAGATTCTTTTATGTATTCGTTGCTTAAACATGAATTTAATCTAAATATATGATGCCGGAAAAACTAAACCCTGCTGAAGAGGTTATTGAATTTATAAAAACTTCTCGGCACCCACTTAGCGATGTAATGCTGGCAATACGAAACACTATTTTAAATACAGATGATCTCATATCCGAACACATTAAATGGAATGCTCCAGCATTTTATTATAATGGTGAAATGGCTGCATTTAATGCAAAAGAATATAGAAGAGACATAGTAGTTTATAATATCCGAAAGGATGATCATATATTGCTAATATTTCCTACGGGAGATGTTATTGAGGACACTATTGGCATTCTTGAAGGAAATTATACAGATGGAAGACGCATGATTACTATAAAGAGTATGGAAGACTTTACTAAAAAGAAAGAGGCTTTACAGGCAGTAATAAAAAAATGGCTTGATAAAGTTGAAAAATAAATTAAAAAGCTCCCATTTTCATGGGAGCTTTTTTACTATTCAAATACTGTTTCGTCTATTTGTAAATTGCCAAGAAAGGAAATAGTGTTTTCAATATCATAATGCAGTATCCTGTCTTCTGTTACTAAAGGCACTTCTTCCCTATATGATTTTAAGAACATTTCCAGAAATTCACTTGATCTTAATGGCCTTCTGAATTCTATAGCCTGAGAAGCGTTCATAAGCTCAATAGCAAGTATTCGTTCAAGATTATCTACTATTCTTAAAGCTTTAGTTGCCGCATTAGATCCCATACTAACATGGTCTTCCTGTCCGTTGGATGATACAATACTATCTACACTTGCAGGGGTAGCCAGCTGCTTATTCTGGCTGGCAATACTAGCCGCGGTATATTGAGGAATCATAAAGCCGGAGTTTAGCCCAGGATTGCTTACAAGAAATGGGGGTAAACCACGAAGTCCCGATATAAGCTGATATGTTCTGCGTTCAGAGATACTGCCAAGCTCGGAAAGGGCAATTCCTAAAAAATCAAGCGTTAATGCTAAAGGCTGCCCGTGAAAATTACCACCGGAAATAATCTGGTCGTCTTCAATAAATATATTAGGATTGTCTGTTACCGAATTGATCTCTGTACGGAAAACTTTCTTTACATAATCAATAGTGTCTTTACTTGCACCGTGAACCTGAGGTATGCAACGGAAAGAATACGGATCCTGAACATGTTGCTTAGTCTGAGCAATAATTTGACTGTCTTCCAGAAGTTCATTAAAGCGTCTTGCTGTTACAATTTGCCCTTTATGCGGACGAATCATGTGTATAAGCTCATTAAATGGCTCTATGCGTCCGTCAAAGCCTTCCAGTGATATTGCACCTATAACATCGGCAAGATAAGATAATTTGATGGATTTAAGCAACACATATACTCCATAAGCACTCATAAACTGCGTACCGTTTAGCAGCGCAAGCCCTTCTTTAGATTTTAGTACAATAGGTTTCCAGCCCATCTTTTCAAGTACTTTACCTGCCGGCTGACGGAAGCCGTCCATATAAACTTCTCCTTCACCTAATAACGGAAGGGATAAATGTGCCAGTGGAGCCAGATCTCCCGATGCCCCTAATGATCCCTGATTGTATATAACAGGAAAAATATCATTATTAAAAAAATCTATTAATCTTTCTACCGTTTCCAGCTGTACTCCCGAATGCCCATAACTAAGGGATTGTATTTTAAGAAGCAGCATAATTTTAACAATAGCTTCGGGAACTTCTTCTCCAGTACCGCAGGCATGTGATTTTACAAGATTCTCCTGTAGCTGGGAAAGATTTTCGTTAGATATTTTTACATTATAAAGTGAACCGAATCCTGTATTTATACCATATATAGGATCGCTGTGCGATTTCATCTTCTCATCAAGGTAAGCCCTGCATTTTTCTATATTCACCCTTGCCTCTTCAGACAAGGCTAATTTCTTATCCTGAGAAATGATATCATGCACAATTTCAAGTGATAAGAGTTCACTACTTATATAATGTATTGTTTCCATTAGTGTTGTTAATTTGAAAGGTCAAAATTCAATAAACCATAATTAAAAAACAACATTTTTGGTAAATTTTCATTTTTGATGGATTTCTTTCTCAATTTTTAAATAAGCAGCTCCAATATAATGTATAATATCCGATGCAATAAAAGCCTGCCTGGAAATTTCCTTAACACCAATATCAGCAGAAAGCCCATGCAGATACACTCCAAAAATAGACGCATCAACCGGATTATAAGACTGAGAAAGTAATCCGGCTATAATTCCGGCAAGTACATCACCGCTTCCGCCTGTTGCCAGACCGGCATTACCCGTAGAGTTAATATACACATCATCATTACTAATAATCATGGTGGTTGAATCTTTTGCTACTATTATAAGCCTGTATTGTTTTGAAAAAGATTTTATTTTATCCAGTTTGTCAAAATCATCATCCCATTTTCCTATGAGCCTTTCAAGCTCTTTCGGGTGAGGTGTAAGTATGGTGTTTTCCGGTAAAAGTTTTAACCATTCTTTATTGTAAGACAAAATATTAAGTGCATCTGCATCTATAACCATAGGTGCATTATATAATTTAAAAAAATTACCCAACGCATTCTGTATATCCTGCTCCTGCCCTAACCCCATGCCTATTGCAATAGCCGAGGGCTTAAATTCAAAATTTATATTCTCAATATTATTTTTTCCGGAAGTGAGCACCATAGCTTCAGGCAAAGAACTCTGAAGACTTATGTAGCCGCATTCGGGTATATACGCCGTTACCAGGCCGCTGCCACTTTTTAATGCTGCCTTAGCAGACAGGCATACTGCACCTATTTTTCCATAACTGCCGCCTATTATTAATGTATGGCCCTGTGTGCCCTTATGCGCATGCGGGTGTAAGGGCTTATAACGCGTATGAGCATCAAAAGCATCAGTAAAATAATAACTGCTTTTAGTAGTATTAATATAGTCTGTATCAAGGCCAATATCCAGTACTACAATATCTTTTGTAAAATTGCAGTTTGCTGAAAGATAAAAAGCCAGCTTTGGAAACTGAAAGGTAAGCACTATATCGCTGTTTACTGCAAAATTGGTAGGCCTGTCTAAAAATAATCCTGATGGAACATCTATAGATACTACAACAGCTTTAAGGCTATTTATTCTACTAATCACCTCTTTAATATCCTGACTTAATTCTCTTGAAAGTCCGATACCAAAAAGAGCATCTATAACAACAAGCTTGCCTTTTTTAAAATTATAAGACTCACCTGTGTTATATGCTAATCCTGCATCTTTTATTTTATTAAGATTAACTGTAAAGTCAGAACCAGGCTTACCGGTCTCAAATACTTCTAATATTACTAAATAGCCTGCTTCATGCAACTGCCTTGCTACAACAAGTCCGTCTCCCCCATTATTACCCTGCCCGCAAAAAATATGAAATACAGTTTCTTTATCAGGAAATTTATATTTAATCCACAAAAAAACCTCATTAGCAGCCCTGTCCATTAAATCCAGAGAAGTTATATCCTGCCTTAAAACAGTAATTTCATCGGCTTGTCTTATTTCCTGCGCAGTAAAAATTTTCATAGTAGAATACTTTTAATCAGAATATGTATAACATACTTATAATACAATGTAAATTTATCATATTTATAAGCGGTGTAAAAAAACAGCAACAAATATTTAACTACTTACTTTTGAGGTTCTGTATAAAAGTTATAAGAAATCAAAAGATTACCTTTTATTGTGAAATAAATAATAATTATTACAAATATGCACTGCATAATTTGTAAATTTCAATAATTTTGCGCCTTCAATCCATTTAAACAAATAAAATGAAAAATACTGCGCTTACGCACATTCACGAAGGGCTTGGAGCCAAAATGGTACCGTTTGCAGGTTATAATATGCCTGTTCAGTATGAAGGAGTAAACATAGAGCACGAGACCGTTAGAAATGGTGTTGGTGTTTTTGACGTTTCTCATATGGGAGAATTTTTATTAAGCGGACCTAAAGCACTTGACCTTATACAAAAGGTAACTTCTAATGATGCATCGCAGCTTACTATAGGCAGGGCACAGTACTCCTGCCTGCCAAACGATAATGGTGGTATTGTAGATGACCTTATTGTTTATAAAGTGAAAGAAGAACAATACCTTTTGGTAGTAAATGCTTCTAATATTGAAAAAGACTGGAACTGGATTTCATCTAAAAATGACATGGACGTAGATATGCGTAACATTTCTGATGATTATTCACTTCTTGCAATACAGGGCCCTAAAGCAGTAGAAGCTATGCAGGCACTAACGCCAATAGATCTTTCTGCTATTAAATACTATCATTTTGAAGTAGGAGAATTTGCAGGTATTGAGCATGTTATTATTTCAGCTACAGGTTATACCGGTAGTGGAGGTTTTGAAATTTATGCAAAAAATGAAGATATTGAGCAAATATGGAATAAAGTATTTGAGGCAGGTGCTTCATTTGGCATTAAACCTATAGGCCTTGCCGCACGTGATACACTTCGTTTAGAAATGGGCTTCTGCCTTTATGGAAATGATATTAATGATACTACCTCACCTTTAGAGGCCGGACTTGGATGGATAACTAAGTTTACAAAAGATTTTACGAACTCTGAGGCGCTGAAAAAACAAAAAGAAGAAGGTGTTACAAAAAAACTTGTTGCTTTTGAACTTACTGAAAGAGGCATACCAAGACATGATTATGAAATAACTGATAAAGATGGAAATGTTATAGGAATTGTAACGTCCGGTACTATGGCACCATCGCTTAATAAAGGCATCGGGCTTGGTTATGTGCCAACAGCATTTGCCCCGGAAGGTAGCGAGATCTTCATCCGCATCAGGAAAAATGATATTCCTGCCAAGGTGGTGAAGCTGCCTTTCTACAAAAAATAATATGTATGAGAAAAATTTTTGCACTGGCTTTATTGTTTTCTGTAATGGTACAGGCACAAAACCATGAAAAGGCGTGTGTAACTTTTTCTAAAATAAACGATTTGCTTCAAAAAAGGCATTTTAAACCTAAACCGGTAGACGACAGTCTGTCGGTTTATGTTTTTAATACTGTTATGGAAGAACTGGATAAAAGTAAAAATCTTTTTCTTGAGCAGGAATATAATGAACTTGCCATTCATAAATACAAAATAGACAATTATATACTTAATAAGGACTGTGCTTTTTTAACCGATTTTATTACAGCGTATAAAAAGGCATTACAGCGCAACAGAGATTTTATTATAGAAATAAGTAATGAACCTTTGCCTTATGAAACAAAGGACACTATATACTTCTCTAAAAAAACATTTCCATATCATACCGATCCCCAAAAAATAAAGAGCTTTTTACGTAAAAAAATAACCTTTGATATTCTTGAAGATGTTGCTCAAATAAGCAGGAATAAAGATTCGCTTCAACAACATCTTGAAGGTTTAGGTAAAATAGCAAAACAAAAAATACTGGAAAGTTATCTCTGCAGAATTGATAATGAATTATCTCCTGCAGAAGGCTTTGAAAACAGCATTTATAATCTATTTTTTTCAACCTTTTGTAACTATTTTGATCCTCATTCTACCTATTTCAATTATAATGAGAGGGCTTCTTTTGTATCTTCAATTTCTACTGAAAATTATTCACTTGGACTTTATGTAAGCCAAAATGAAAACGAAGAAATAATTGTTGAAGAACTTGTACCCGGCGGACCTGCTTATCGCGCCAAAAAGATAGACAAAGGTGATCAGGTTATAAAACTTGCAGCAAACGATGCCGAATATACTGTTTCGTGCACTTCAATTGAAACTATTACTGATATAGTATATTCTGACAGCTATAAACAGGTACAGCTTACATTACGTAAAAAAGATGGTACAGTCTATTCGGTTAATCTCGAAAAAACAATTATGAAAGCTGATGACCATAGTGTGTATAGCTTTATAGTGGGCAATGAAGAATCTATAGGCTATATAAAAATACCGAGCTTTTATACTGCTTTTGATAATAATTCTGACCATGGGTGTGCCGATGACGTAGCGAAAGAAGTAGCGAGGCTTCAAAAAGATAATATAAAAGGCCTTGTTTTAGATCTTCAGTTTAATGGAGGCGGCTCAATGGATGAGGTTATACGTATGGCAGGAATGTTTATCAACTTCGGTCCTATTGCTATTCTTACCGACAAGAACAAATCCTATAATATAGTGAAAGACTATAACCGGGGTATGCTGTATAATGGGCCTATGGTGATTTTAGTTAATGGATTTTCTGCTTCTGCGAGTGAATTTTTTGCGGGTATTATGCAGGATTATAACCGTGCGCTTATTGTAGGCAGTACTACCTTAGGTAAGGCTACCATGCAAACTATACTGCCTCTTGATGATGATGAAAAAAATCCTGAAGATTTTGTAAAAGTTACACTTGATAAATTTTACAGGGTAACCGGCAAAAGCAGTCAGTATACCGGGATAATTCCTGATATAGAGCTACCTACATATTTTGATGATTTATTACCACGAGAAAGCAGTATGCCAACTGCAATAAAAAATGACAGTATAGAAATTAAACTTGTTTTTAACAGACTACCGGATATTGAAAATAAAAATATTATAGCTCTCAGCAAAGAAAGAATTAAAAACAGTGCCGATTTTTCTTTAATTAATACAATCAACAAACGTATAAATGATCTGTACACAGTGAATAAAGTTCCTTTACCTGTTACATTTAATAGTGTTTTTACCGATGCACACAGCATGGATGACATATGGAAGGAAATAAATACTGCTACTGAAAAAGAACAGGATTTTACAATAAGAAATACTACTTATGCAACAGAAATTCTAAAGCATGATGAGTACGGCAGGAATGCCAATGATTATAAAATTAAAACTACAAAATCAGACATATATATAAAAGAAGCTATTAATATATTAAACGATATAAACCACATCTACAAACATTAAAAATAAAGACCTGTTTTGATTTTGCAAAAACAGGGAATAAGTTTATTTTTGTGCTGCTAACAAAATAATTATGGGAAGAGCGTTTGAATTTAGGAAAGCCAGAAAAATGAAACGTTGGTCTGCAATGGCTAAAACGTTTACAAGAATTGGTAAAGATATAGTAATGGCCGTTAAAGAAGGCGGACCAAACCCTGAAAGTAATGCACGTTTAAGAGCAGTAATTCAAAATGCGAAAGCTGCCAATATGCCTAAAGACAACGTTGAAAGGGCTATAAAAAAAGCATCGGATAAAGATACTGCAAACTTTAAAGAAGTTTTATTTGAAGGTTATGCACCACATGGAATTGCTATTCTAATAGAAACTGCTACAGATAATAATAACCGTACAGTAGCAAACATACGCAGCTACTTTAATAAATGTAACGGTACTATGGGTACACAGGGATCTGTAGAGTTTATGTTTGACCATACCTGTAATTTCCGTATTCCGGCAGAAGGCCAGGATGTTGAAGAACTGGAACTTGAAATGATAGACTTTGGCGTAGAAGAAATATTTGCAGATGAAGACGGCATTGTAATGTATGCCCCTTTTGAAAGTTTTGGAGCAATACAAAAAGAGCTTGAGAACAGAAATATAGAAATACTTTCATCAGGATTTGAAAGAATCCCACAAATTACTAAAGAGCTTAGTGCTGATCAGGTTGCTGATGTAGAAAAGCTACTGGAAAAAATTGAAGAAGATGATGATGTAATGAATGTTTATCATACAATGCAGGAATAAATTTATTGCATTTTAAATATTAAGAGCGCCTATAAGGCGCTTTTTTTATACAATAAATAATTCATATACAAACAATTGAAAATATGAGTTTATAAAAAAGATAGAAATATTTTAAAAAAGTGATGCAAAAGTGTAACATTTAAATGCTACCCGTCGTCATTATATTAAACCAGCCAGATAAAAGTTGACAAACGCAAACCAGGATATAAATTCTTTACTGCACCTATGCAAAACGGGAAGCCGGAATGCACAGTTTGAGGTTTATAACAGATATTATAAGCCTATGTATAATACTGCCCTTCGGATAGTAAAGGATAGTCATTGGGCTGAAGATATAATGCAGGAATCTTTTTTAAAAGCTTTTACAAAACTGGATACTTTTAAAGGTGAAGTTACTTTTGGTGCATGGCTAAAAAAAATTGTGGTAAACCACAGTTTGGATAACTATAAAAAAATAAATAAAAATGCTTTGGATCCTTTAGAAAATTTACTTTATAAAGTACCTGACACTGAAGATAATGAAGAAGAACAAAAACTGGATTTTCAACAACTAAAATTACAAAAGGTAGTAAGCGTTATACAATCGCTTAAGGAAAATTACAGAATAGCACTGACGCTTTTGTATATTGAAGGATATGACCAGGAAGAAATTAGTGAAATTATGGGTATAACTCCCGGCAATACACGTACGATAATAAGCAGAGCAAAGGAAAGCCTCCTGAAAAAACTGAAAGAATAAATGAATACTGAAAACAACAACATCAATGAAATGTTTAATCATTTCAAAGGTCAATGGGATACGGAAGAGCCTCTTGTGGGGCATGAAGACCGTTTTCTAAACAAACTGGAAAAGAAAAAGAATAAAGGCAAGGGACTTATATATTGGATTACGATGCCTGCCGCAGCCGCAATTGCAGTTATAGTTACCTTATTGTTTACATTTTCTCCAACATCTAAAAATTCTAAAGTTGCCAGCCTTTCTCCTAAAACAGAGGAAACACAGGTATATTTTGCTTCAATCATTAATACTGAACTGGAAAAAGTAAAACAGGAAAATAGTCCTGAAACTAAAAAACTGGTACAGGATGCACTTATTCACATGCAGGAACTTGAATCTGATTATGAAAAAATAACGCATGAATTAGCTAATAAGGGCGAAAGCAGACAGCTAATCCACGCTATGATAACAAACCTGCAAACCAGAATATCTTTTTTAGAAGATGTACTTGTGAAGATTGAAAATATTAAAAAAATTAAAGAAACTTACTATGAAAGCAATCAGTCTTAATATAATACTTTTTCTAATGCTGCTCCCGGGAACAGCAATAGCAGGAAAAGATGAGAAAATAACTAAGGAAAGAAGAATAAGCAAAACTTATATAGTTAATTCTAATGCGGGGCTTGACGTTAGCAACAAGTACGGACAGATATATGTTACAACCTGGGATGAAAATAAAACATCTATAGAAGTAACTATCAGAGTGAGTGCTAAAAATGAAGAAATTGTAGATAAAAGATTAAACTCAATAGATATAGAGTTTGAGGCGGTTAAAACACTCATAAAAGCCAAAACACTTATTGGTAATTTTTCGGGGAGAAATATTAATATGGAAATTAATTACACCATAAAAATACCTAAAAACGGAACTATAAATCTTAATAATCAATATGGAGCTATTAAACTTGGTGTTATTAACGGAGATAGTAACATTAAATGCCAATATGGTAATTTAAGTGCCGAAGAACTTAACAGCAATAACAATATTATAAGAATTGAATATTGCGGTAAATCAAAAATAAATTACATGAAGATGGGTGACGTAAAAGCATCGTACTCTGATTTTATGCTTACCAAGGGAAATATACTTAAAATAAATGGTGAGTATACCAATATGAATATAACGGATATAAATGATCTTAATTTTCGTACTGACTACGGTGACTTAAAAATTATAAATGCCAATAAGGTAAGTGGCACTAATGAATATTCATCATTCCGAATTGCTGCACTTAGTGGCCAGCTTAATTTAACTACAAATTATGGCGATATAAATATTGCACGGGTAGAGAAATCAACTAAAAACATTGCTATTAATTCTACTTACACTAATGTTGCTGTAAAATATGATGATTCCTATCCTTTTGATTTTGAGTATAAACTGGAGTACGGAAATCTTAGCGGTACATCAGGCTTAAAATTTACTGAAAAGAAAGAAAAAGATTTTAGTTCTTATTATAAGGGTTTCAATTTAAATTCAGGTGAAAACAGAATTTATATAAAGGCAGAGTTTGGAAATATTGTTTTAAGTAGATTGTAAAAAAATTTAAATAAACATGCAACCTTCTTTAAGTAATAAGCGTCTATAAATTAAAGCCGGAGCTGCCGGGGAGTTCAATCATCAATTTTTAATAGCATGCCCTAATCAGGCAAATCTGCTCATCACAGATTTTAAAATCAATCATCAATCAATTTTTCCGCAACTAACGGAATTAAAAAACGAACAGGTCCATTATGAAAAAAGCCGCATTACTTGTAGCAGGGTTATTTTATGCCCTGACTTTAACCGCACAGGAACTTAAAACAACTATTGAGGGAAATGGTAAAATAATCACTGAAAGGCGTGATATAGCCGAATTTAAAAAAATTAAAATTATCGGGCCTTTTGAAGTGAAACTTATTTCAGGCAATAGCAGACAAATTACACTTGAAGGCGATGAAAATATTTTAGCGCTAATTACCACAGATATAGATAATAGTACTTTAAATATTACAACAAAGAACAACCAATATATTAAAGCAAGCCGCAAGAATACTGTAAAGATAAAAATACCTTATACACAACTGGAAAATATAGCGCTTATTGGTTGTGGATCTGTTACATCCAAAGGCATTATAAAAAGTCCATATCTAAAAGCAACTTTAGATGGCCCCGGAAGTATAGATCTAAGTTTATCATCTACCGAAGCTGAGGCATGGATACTGGGTTCAGGAACTATTAACTTAAACGGAACATCAGAAAAACTTACCTGCAAAGTAATCGGTTCAGGAATTATTAAGGCAAAACATCTTGAATCAAATGAAGTTATCGCTAATATATCGGGTTCAGGTAATATAAATGTTAACAGCATAGTTAGTATTACAGGTAAAATAATAGGTACCGGCAACATCGCTTTTGCAGGAGAACCGAAACAAACTGATTTAAAATATTTAGGAGCAGCAAGCTTCACTAAAAATTAATTTAGTCTGATTTTTTGATGCTTAGCCCCATATGGGGCTTTTGTTCTTTTAAATACCTACTATTAGGTATTGTATTTAATAATTCTTCACTTTAAATTAGCAATCTATTCCACACAAACAAGTTAGTTAAACAAGCTCCGGAAGTAATTCCGGAGTTTATTTATAATTTATATGATAGCTGCAAGATCATATAAATATGCCTTGGGAATCTACCATAGTAATAATTATAATTATTATACTGCAAATTACGTAAAAACATTGCTTAGGTAGAAATATAGAGTACCTGACAACAACATTACTTTATATTCATCTGAAAAATCAAGATCAGTACTGATACAATATCAAACGGAAATAAAAGACTGCAATGCACTCTTAGCAAATTTGCTGTAGGATCTGGTGAAAATTAAGAAGAAGCACTGGTTGATGCTGTAAATAAAAAATGAAGTTGTAGGAGAAAAAGTGCCTTATCTTAAAATGGATAGTATGGGTTGCAACTAATAAGTGGAAAATTATATAAACAAAAAACTCCGGCAAATACCGAAGTTTTTTTATGTGTGTAAGTAAAATAATGTTACTTTATAAATTCAATTTTTTGCGCTTCTTCAATATTAATGCTGTCAAAAAAGCCTTGTTCGTTCATCCAGTCATCACTAAATACTTTACTCATGTACCGTGATCCGTGATCAGGGAAAATAAGAACAATATTACTGTTCTCATCAAATTCTCCGGCTTCAGAATATTGTTTCATCGCCTGGAAAGCTGCTCCACTTGTATAACCTACAAATAGGCCTTCTGTTTTAGCAATATGTCTTGCTGCGTGTGCACTGTCTTCATCTGACACTTTGATAAATTTATCAATAACATCAAAGTCAGTTGCAGTCGGAATAAGGTTTTTACCTAAGCCTTCTATTCTGTAAGGGTAAATTTCTTCGCTGTCAAACTCTTTAGTTTCATGGTATTTTTTAAGTACCGAACCGAAAGCATCTACACCTAATATTTTTATTGCAGGATTTTTTTCTTTAAGGAAACGGGCTGCTCCTGAAATTGTACCTCCGGTTCCGCTGCAGGCAACAAGATGGGTTATTTTACCATTTGTTTGTTCCCATATTTCAGGACCGGTACTTTTGTAGTGAGCATCTACGTTAAGATCATTAAAATACTGATTGATATAAACTGATCCTTTAATTTCTTCATGAAGTCTTTTAGCAACATTGTAGTAAGAGCGCGGATCATCTGCAGAAACATTTGCCGGACAAACATATACTTTAGCACCCATTGCGCGAAGCATATCAATTTTATCTTTAGAAGACTTTGAACTCACTGCAAGTACGCAGTCATAGCCTTTAATAATGCTTACCATAGCCAGGCTAAAGCCTGTGTTACCCGAAGTTGTTTCGATAATGGTATCTCCCGGTTTAAGGATTCCCTTTTTCTCAGCTTCTTCAATGATGTATAATGCTATCCTGTCTTTGGTGGAATGGCCCGGATTAAAAGCTTCTACTTTTGCATAAAAATTTCCTTTTAATCCTTCAGTAACTTTATTGAGCTTAATTAGAGGTGTGTTACCAATTAATTCCAATACATTATTATAGGCTTTTATCTCTTCTTTCATAAAAAATAAGTTAGTAAGGTAAACTGCTACAAAGTTTATTGACCTCAAAACCTTGCAAATCTAACAAAAAAATTTTAATTACTTTTTAATTCCTTCTAAATCTAATAAAAAACTGTATTCTTTAGCTACTTCTTTTAAAGCTTCAAAACGTCCAGAAGCTCCTCCGTGCCCCGCTTCCATATTGGTATCCAGGAACAAAAGATTATTATCAGTCTTCATTACCCTCAATTTAGCTACCCATTTTGCCGGCTCCCAATATTGCACCTGAGAGTCATGAAGTCCGGTAGTAACCAATAAATTTGGATATTTTTGAGCTATAACATTATCATAAGGCGAATATGACTTCATATAATCATAATATTCTTTCTTATTAGGATTGCCCCATTCATCATATTCTCCGGTTGTAAGCGGAATACTGTCGTCAAGCATAGTTGTAACAACATCTACAAAAGGAACCTGTGCAATTACACCATGATAAAGCTGAGGCGCCATATTTATAACAGCCCCCATAAGCAACCCTCCGGCAGAGCCGCCCTCGGCATATAAATGTTCAGGTGAAGTATATTTATGATCTATTAAAAACTTAGAACAGTCTATGAAATCAGTAAATGTATTTTTCTTTTTAAGCAATTTTCCATTATCATACCATTCACGGCCCAGATCTTCCCCTCCTCTTATATGAGCAATGGCATATATAAAGCCCCTGTCAAGCAGGCTGAGCCTTATTGATGAAAAGTAAGCATCCATAGATGCCCCGTACGATCCGTAAGCGTATAATAGTAAAGGATTTTTACCGTCTTTTTTAATGCCTTTGCGGTAAACCATTGATATAGGTACTTTTGTACCATCAGTGGCAGTTGCCCATACCCTTTCCTCTATGTAATTATTTTTGTCAAATTTTCCACCAAGAATCTCCTGTTCTTTAAGAACTGTTTTTTCTTTGGTTTTCATATTAAAATCTACAACAGAAGAAGGTACTGCAAGTGATTGATAACTATATCTGAGTATGTTTGTATCAAAATCAGGGTTTGTAGAAGTTTCTGCAGTATATGTTTCGCTGTCAAAAGGCAGATAATATTCGCCTTTGCCATCCCATGGGCGAATTCTTATTTTGTTAAGTCCGTTGCTTCTCTCAGAGATTACAAGATAATTTTTAAAAATATCTATATCTTCCAGAAGAACATCATTACGGTGAGGCACAAGATCTTTCCAGCTTTCTTTTCCCGTTTTGCTTTCAGGTGTAACCATCAGCTTAAAGTTGGTAGCATTATCTTTATTGGTAACAATATACCAGTTATCGCCGTAATTTGAAATGCTGTATTCCAACCCTCTGGTTCTTGGCTGAAATATTATGAACTCTCCATCCGGCTTTTTTGCATCAAGTATCCTGAATTCATTTGTCAGTGTACTGCTGCAGCCAATTACAAGATATTTTTTTGATTTTTCCTTGTAAATAAAAGTACTGAAAGTATCGTCTTTTTCATGATATACAAGTACATCATTTTTCACATCGGTACCCAGCTTATGCTTATAAACCTTGTCAGACCTAAGCGTTACTTCATCTTTACGCGTATAAAACAACGTTTTATTATCACCCGCCCAGGTAGAACCTCCTGTTGTGTTTTCTATTTTAAAAGGAAGTATTTCGTTAGTAACAAGATTCTTTATCTGTATTGTATATTGCCTTCTGGAAACTGTATCTACTGCAAAAGCAGCCCATTTATTATCTTCACTAATATTCAGCCCGCCTAACTTAAAATAGGCATGGCCTTCGGCCATTTCATTACAGTCAAACAATATTTCTTCTTTAGCATCAAGACTGCCTTTTTTACGGGCGTAGATAGGATAACCTTTGCCTTTTTCGTAGCGGGTTATATAGTAGTAGCCATTATAAAAATAAGGAACAGATGAATCGTCTTCCTTAATCCTGCCTTTCATTTCTTCATACAGCTCTTTCTGAAACTGTTTCTGAACGACAGTCATGGCATTATAATATTCATTTTCTTTAGTAAGGTAATCTATAACTTCAGGATTTTCCCTTTCGTTAAGCCAGTAGTAGTTATCCGTCCTTACATCACCATGTTTTTCTAATTGCTTAGGTTTACTGGCTGCAAGCGGCGGAGAAATGGTTTCGGTCATTTTAGTTTTATTAGATTGCGCATTGGCCGCAAAAATAATACAAACACAACTTAAAAGTAAGTGTTTTTTCATTTGTTTTGGGGTTAGCATATAACTTTGCAATTTAATACTTTTGCAATATATTAATATAATAAATTTTATAAAAATGTTTGGAGATATAATGGGAATGATGGGTAAACTTAAAGAAACCCAGCAAAAAATTGAAGAGACAAAAAAAAGACTTGACAACGTGCTGGTAGATGAGCAAAGTAATGACGGATTATTAAAAGTTACCCTTACTGCAAACCGAAATATAAGGTCTATAACAATAGACGATGCCCTTCTTGAAGACAAAGAGCAATTAGAAGATTATCTTGTATTGGTAATGAATAAAGCCATTGCAAAGGCC
Source organism: Flavobacterium sp. NRK1 (assembly GCF_024054175.1). Taxonomy (GTDB): domain Bacteria; phylum Bacteroidota; class Bacteroidia; order Flavobacteriales; family Flavobacteriaceae; genus Flavobacterium. The sequence continues at coordinate 2,846,413 of NZ_JAMXLA010000001.1, read as the reverse complement.
ACTGCTGTAAACGAAGCTGAACTGGCAGCAGTTGCTCAGGATGGTATGCCAAATATTCCCGGACTTGACGGGATGTTTAAATAGAAGTTGCAAAGTGATAAAGTTGCAAAGTGATAAAGTTGCAAAGCGGCAAAGTTCTTTACTTTGTTACTCTGCAACTTTTATGCTTTTTACTGAACTGCTTTTTACTGAACTGCTTAGAAACTTAATTTCTGCAATGTTTCTATAACATAGTTATGCATTACCTCTTTATAATCAAGATGGGTAACAATACGCAGTTTACCTTTACCTAAAGAACTTATAAAAATACTTTTTTGTTTTAGCTTTTCCATTAGGGCAGCTTCGCTGTATTGGGGTTTAACCGAAAATATAAGTATATTAGTTTCTACAGGTTCTACCTTTTCTACCCAAGGCATTTGTTGAAGTAAGTTACCCAACTGTTTTGCCCGCCTGTGATCTTCTTCAAGTCTTCCTACATTATTTTGCAAAGCGTATAGACCTGCAGCAGCCAAATATCCTGCCTGACGCATTCCACCCCCAAAAACTTTTCTAATACGTAATGCTTTGTTTATATGTTCTTTTTTACCAACAAGCAAAGAACCCACAGGTGCACCTAACCCCTTAGACAAGCAAACCGAGATAGTATCAAATAACTCTCCGAATTGTTTTGGGTGCTGCCTTTTCGCTACCAGCGCATTCCATAACCGGGCCCCGTCCAGGTGATAATTAAGTTTATTTGTTTTGCACACCTCTCCTATTTCCATAAGCGTTTGCAAATCATAACAGGCACCACCGCCTTTATTTGTTGTGTTTTCTATACACACCAGTGTAGTTAAAGGGCTATGATAAAAATCCGGAGGATTTATAGCTTCAGATACCTGATTAGCGGTAATCATACCTCTCTTCCCGTCTATTAATCTGCTGGAAACACCGCTATTAAACGCAACACCGCCTCCTTCATAATTAAAAACATGTGCCCATTTATCACAAATAAGCTCATCACCCGGATTAGTATGCAGCTTTATAGCTGTCTGATTTGCCATAGTACCCGATGGAAAAAATAATGCCGCTTCCATACCAAAAAGATCGGCCACGGTTTCTTCAAGCTTTACAACGGTAGGATCCTGTTTATAAACATCATCACCCACTTTAGCCCTGAACATTTGCTGAAGCATTTCATGTCCGGGACGGGTTACCGTGTCACTTACTAAATTTATTTCCATATTATTGAAAAGGATAGCTTATTTTTGCGTAATACAAAACTACATTATTTATGACAAATACCGAACAAATTAAAGGTATTATGGAGCGCCTTGGTGCGCTGAGGAGGTATCTTTGACATTGACAGGAAGTTAATTGAGATAACCAACGAAGAAGAAAAGACTTTTGCACCTGATTTTTGGAATAATGCAAAAGAAGCCGAAATCATTGTAAAAAACCTGCGTACGAAGAAAAAGTGGGTTGAAGACTATGAAAAAGGCAATGCGATGGCTGAAGAGCTGCAGATAATTTATGAATTTTTCAAGGAAGGCGATGCTACAGAAGAAGAACTGGATAATCAGTACACACTTACAGTAGCACATATAGAAAACCTTGAATTCAAAAATATGCTGTCTGATGAAGGCGATACCCTGAGTGCCGTACTGCAAATTACTGCAGGTGCCGGAGGTACAGAAAGCTGTGACTGGGCTTCAATGCTTATGCGTATGTATATCATGTGGGGTGAGAAAGAAGGTTACAAGGTAAAAGAACTTAATTACCAGGAAGGTGAGGTTGCAGGTATCAAAACCGTAACACTTGAATTTGAAGGTGATTATTCTTTCGGGTACCTTAAAGGTGAAAACGGGGTACACCGCCTGGTAAGAATTTCTCCTTTTGACAGTAATGCAAAACGCCATACATCATTTGCTTCTGTATATGTTTATCCTCTTGCAGACGATACTATTGAGATTGAAATAAGCCCTTCAGACATTTCATGGGAAACTATGCGTTCAAGCGGCGCAGGAGGACAAAATGTTAATAAGGTAGAAACGGCAGTTAGACTTCGTCACCACCCTACCGGAATTATTATTGAAAACTCAGAAACCCGTTCTCAGCTTGATAATAAAACCAAAGCCATGCAATTGCTTAAATCGCAGTTATATGAAATTGAGCTTAAAAAACGTCAGGCGGTACGTGATGAGATCGAAGCCAACAAAATGAAAATTGAGTGGGGCTCACAAATACGTAATTACGTAATGCATCCCTATAAACTGGTTAAAGATGTGCGTACACAATATGAAACCAGCGATGTGGACAGTGTTATGAATGGTAATATAGACGAATTTTTAAAAGCTTATCTTATGATGATGGGACAAAGAACAGAAGAATAAAAGAGTTAAATAAGCCTCCTTTAAAAGGAGGCTTATTTTTATAATTTATTTTTTAATTTTATAAAATCATGTTCATTTTGTTACAACATTATGTTTTAACATTTAATTGGGAGTCTTTATCCGTAATTTCACACATCAATCTCAAGTAGGTTTATACCTTTCAAAAAACTCTTCCTTACATCTATGAGTCATAAAAGACCAATTTACTACATACCTAATAATGACGAACTTAGGGTTGAAAAACTTAGAGATTATCAGATATTGGGCACACATTCTGAAGATGCTTTCGATAAGATAGCACTTATGGCATCTCAGGTATTTAGCTGCCCTTGTGCTTTTATTACATTTATAGATGAAAAAACTGCGTTTGTAAAGTCTAATTTAAGCTCATTATCTGTAAATGAGATTAACAGAGAAGGTACGCTCTCTTCTATAGCTATTTTACAGGACAACCCTACAGTATTTAATGATACCAATGCGATACCTGAACTTATGAACAGCCCGTTTGTAAAAGGAGAAAACGGTTTGCGCTTTTTTGCAGCTGTACCGTTAAAATCTCCTGAAGGTTATAATGTAGGAGTATTAGTGGTAGCAGATTTTAAACCCAGAGAGGCAACTGATTTACAGTTAGACATGCTTAAAACACTGTCAAAAATAATAATTGATAAACTGGAGAGCAGGCTTCGTTACAGAAAATCTATAGAATCTCAGATAAACCTGATGAATATAGCGCTCCATGAAATAAAAAATCCTCTCGCTTCTATAAATCTGGCCAACGATATTATCAGAAAAGACATTACAAGTGCTCCGCGGATGACAGACATGATAAAGTCTTCTGTCGGTATGATACAAAAAAGGCTGGCAAATCTTCTTACGCAGTCTGAACTTGAAGAAAAAGACCTTGTACTATCTATTGAAGAAATTAACCTTAAAGATTTGTTCACACGACTGCTTAATAACTTTGAGTTATTAGCAAACCGAAAAAACCAAACTATAGAACTGCACTGTGATGATTCGCTGCCTCCTCTTGAGGGAGATAAATCTAAAATATCAGACGTGCTTCATAATTTACTAAGCAATGCTATTAAATACTCTTATCATAACACATCCATAAAAGTGTCGGCAAGAGAAGCAGGAAATTATATGCATATAGAAGTAAAAGATGAAGGACAGGGATTAAATTTTGATGATATACAAAAGCTATTTACCAAATTTGCAAAGCTAAGTTCTAAACCAACAGGAAAAGAAACTTCAAACGGTCTTGGGCTTTCTATATCAAAATCATTTATTGAACTTCACCGTGGTAACATTTACGCCATGAGTCCCGGTAAAGACAAAGGAACAACTTTCATAGTTTCACTCCCTTTGAAATATACCAAAGTGAATGATATTGAAGCTGTAGCAGAATTTAATGCTTAGACTTAGTTTGTTATCACAACCACTCTACTAATGATACTCCCAGCCCAATAGTGGTCTGCCTATTATTATAATCTATGAGAGTTTCACCGTAACCATGAGTAACCTGAAAATATCCTCGAAGGTTACCTGACAGGTTTCTGGACCAGGAAAACTCAGCATAACCTTTAAAGTGGCTATTTAAAGATAAATTACTGCTTGCTGTTAGAGATAATACATTTTTGCCCATAGCATGAATAACTGTAGCATCTCCCCTTCCAATATATTCAACAATATCTGGGTTATCATCCTCATTATTCTGATCCGGCAGCCTAAACCACGGACGAATATATACCTGCCAGTTACCACTTTCAAAACCTGTATGTAATATTACCCTGTTCCAGCTTCTGGATAAAGGCAGATTCCTGCCATTAGACTGATGGTTAATGCTTATTCCTGCCATTCGGTTTACAAAACCAAAAAACTTAAAATTGGTAGCAAAATTGAGTAATACTTCAGGTTCGTAATTTGTTTCCCTAAAAGGGCGCGAGAGACTTTTATTATATATCTGCCAGTGCGATTTCTGGGTATATGCAGCCCAAATATCTCCATGTCCCCAAAATATTCCCTGCACTACCTTAACTTTAAAGCTAATTTGAAATTTTGCTTCAAGATTGTTAAGATTAAGGTTATCTTCTACCTTATAACCGGGATCAGAATTACCACTATGCGGCATTCCATTAGGCTGGCTTGACCAGCGAACTGGTAAGATATATAAAGGTTTATAAGGAGTGATTACAAAAGTACCTGATGAGTTCAGTGTATCCAGTTCCCAGCGTTGTGCCATTGACTTTGGCCTGCTGTTATTAAATAAAGAAGCCACCTGGGCGGTGGATATTATACTGAAAAACAGGAAAATTAAAATGATAAACTTACGTGCAAAACGTAAAAAAACAGGTATATAGGTCATGTTCATAAACAAATATACCTATATACCTGTGATAATTTTATTAAAAAAATGTTAGTTATCCAAAAATAGAAATGACATAATAAATCAGGGCAGCTATAACTGCTGAAACAGGTATAGTTAGCACCCATGCCCAAAGAAGACTAATGGTTACTCCCCAACGTACAGCCGAAACCCTTTTAGTAATACCAACCCCGATAATTGAACCTGTAATTGTATGGGTTGTTGAAACAGGAATACCAAAATGTTCAGCAGTATAGAGTGTAATAGCACCCGCTGTTTCGGCAGCTACACCTTCCAGTGAAGTTACCTTTGTTATTTTAGTACCCATTGTTTTAACAATTTTCCATCCTCCACTCATTGTACCAAGTGCTATCATAGCGAAACTGGTAAGTGGCACCCATCCCCAGTGTGATACAAAATATTTAAACGGATCGGCTGCCGTTGTATAGTTAACATCAATCTCAATGTTAGTATGATAAAATATAACAGCTGCTCCAATTATACCCATAACTTTTTGCGCATCATTTGCTCCATGGCCAAGGCTAAACAGAGCAGAAGAAACCAATTGCAGTCTTTTAAACCATTTATCAGCTTTAGACGGGTTTACTTTACGGCAAATGTTTAGTATGATAATGGTTAAAAAATAAGCCACAACCATACCTATTAAAGGTGCCATAAATATAAATAACATAATAGGAATAACCTTAGCATAATTAACTACAGTACTAAGATCTGCACCAGGCACCGTAAATGCATGTGCCAATGCTGCACCCATAAAACCACCAATAAGTGTATGTGATGAAGATGAAGGTATGCCCAGTTTCCATGTTAAAAGGTTCCAGGTAATTGCAGCTATAAGTCCTGCAAGAATAACTTCAAGGGTTATAAAGTCTTCGCTAACCGTTTTAGCGATAGTGTTACCAATTTTGAATTCGCCTATCCAATATCTTGAAATAAAATAAGCAAGAAAGTTAAAAAAAGCAGCCCACAAAACAGCCTGAAAAGGTGTAAGCACTTTTGTAGCTACTATAGTTGCTATTGAGTTTGCAGCATCATGAAATCCGTTGATAAAATCAAATATTAATGCTAAAACTATAATTACGCCAAGTAAAATCATAAGAGATAATTTTGAGGGTTTTGTTTATGAATGTTTTACAGAGATAGACTCCAGTACATTCGCAACTCCCTTACATTTATCTGCAGCAGATTCAAGAGCAGACAATACTTCTTTATATTTAATGATGTTTTTAGCATCGGTTTCATTCTCAAAAATATCAGCAACAGCTTTATCAAATACGTTATCTGATTTATTTTCAAGCTTGTTTATTTTTTTGCAGGCATCTGCAATACCTTTAAGGTTTTTCATATCCTTAAGATCTCCAACAGCCTGTTGTATAAGTTTACATCCGTCAAGCGTAATCTCGGTCATCTTTCTTATTGACTTTGTAATCTTCTCTACCTGATATAGTCTCATTCTGTTAGCTGCCCCATAAAGGTAATCAGCAACATTATCTATAGCAGTGATAAGAGCATAAATATCTTCCCTGTCAAAAGGTGTAATAAAGTTACGGCTAAGTTCAAGATTCGTCTGGTGGGCAATTTCTTCAATAATTGCTTCTAACTCTTCTATTTTTGTATAATATGCTTCCCTTTGCTCTTTAGGAGCATTAACCGCCTCATGAAGTGTTTCTGCTAATATTACCAGATTTTGGGTTGCCTGCTCAAAAAGTGGGAAAAATTTCTTATCTTTTGGTACAAGAAATTGGAAGATGTTGTTTATAGACATTTACTTTCGGTTTTTTATGGCGCAAATGTACCTCTCCAATGTTAAGAAATCATTAATTTATTATCAATATGGAGTTATTAATTTAAAGAAATTGCAAACAGCAAAAATAAAGGAATTCGCAATAATTTCTTTTAATATCAAACGTTTTCGTATTTTAGCACCACTAAAAATACATTTCAATTACAAATATATAGCATACAATGGATATCACCTTCAACAAGAACGAAGATCATAATAAACTATTGCTGTCGGAATTAAAACAAAAACTTAGCAAAGTAAAATTAGGAGGAGGCGAAAAAAGAATTGATAAACTGCACGCCGAAGGTAAAATGACCGCCCGCGAACGTATTGAGTACCTTTTAGATAAAGACAGTAAGAGCATTGAAATAGGCGCCTTTGTTGGTGACGGAATGTATGCAGAGCATGGTGGTTGCCCTTCAGGCGGAGTTGTTATAAAAATCGGATATATAAAAGGCAAACAATGCATTGTTGTGGCTAATGATGCTACTGTTAAAGCCGGAGCGTGGTTTCCTATTACGGGAAAGAAAAACCTACGCGCTCAGGAAATTGCCATGGAAAATAACCTCCCTATTATTTATCTTGTTGACAGTGCCGGAGTTTACCTTCCACTACAGGATGAGATTTTTCCTGACAAAGAACATTTCGGGCGTATATTTCGTAACAATGCAATTATGAGCAGTATGGGTATTACACAGATAGCTGCAGTTATGGGCAGCTGTGTTGCAGGTGGTGCCTATCTTCCTATTATGAGCGACGAAGCCCTGATTGTTGATAAAACCGGAAGTATTTTTCTTGCCGGCAGCTACCTTGTTAAGGCTGCTATTGGAGAAACCATTGACAATGAAACGCTGGGAGGAGCTACAACACATTGTGAAATATCTGGTGTGACAGATTATAAAGCTAAAGATGATAAAGATGCTTTAGATACTATTAAAAATATAGTTGACAAAATTGGTGATTATGAAAAAGCAGGATTTAACCGTGTTAAAGCGGAAAAACCTGCATTACCTGAAGAAGATATATATGGCATTGTACCTAAACTGCGTACTGAGCAGTATGATATGATGGAAATTATTACACGACTGGTTGATAATAGTGATTTTGAAGAATATAAAGCCGGCTATGGCCAAACTATTATTACAGGTTATGCCAGAATAGACGGATGGGCAGTTGGTATTGTAGCAAACCAGCGTAAAGTAGTTAAATCTAAAAAAGGTGAAATGCAGTTTGGTGGTGTTATCTATTCTGATAGTGCCGATAAAGCAACACGTTTTATTGCCAACTGCAATCAGAAAAAAATCCCCTTGGTATTTCTTCAGGATGTTACAGGGTTTATGGTAGGTTCTAAATCAGAGCATGGGGGTATTATAAAAGATGGTGCTAAAATGGTAAATGCCGTAAGTAACTCTGTAGTACCTAAATTCACTGTAGTTATTGGCAACTCTTATGGTGCAGGAAATTACGCTATGTGCGGTAAAGCCTATGATCCGAGGCTTATTTTTGCGTGGCCAAGCGCAGAGCTTGCTGTTATGGGTGGCACTCAGGCCGCAAAAGTATTACTGCAAATTGAAGCGTCATCGTTAAAAGCCAGAGGTGAAGAAATCACTCCCGAAAAGGAAGCTGAGTTATTTGATAAAATAAAAGCCCGATATGATGCACAGGTTTCTCCTTATTATGCTGCATCAAGATTATGGACGGATGCTATAATAGACCCTCTTGATACCCGTAAATGGATATCGATGGGTATTGAAGCTGCCAACCACGCTCCTATTGAGAAAAAATTCAATCTTGGTGTAATACAGGTATAATTTTTACTCATTTATAATTTTTAAACAAAGGCAATGCTGTTTAGCATTGCCTTTGTTATTATAGAATACTTATTCTTTTTGTTATAAAACACAATTTATCACTAAAACTCTGTGATAAATATATCAACTTAGTGTAAAATTAATATTGCAAATTATTTTTTACCTTATCTTTAAGCACTTAAACTAAACTACTAAATGAAACTATTAACTACTAAACTGCTGCTTTTGCTGGCGGTCTTTAGCTGTTATGCCCAACCTAAGGGTAAAATTGTAAAGATTGACGGCTTTAAGTCAAAATTCGTTCAGGCGCGGAATATCGAAATATGGCTGCCTGCAGAGTACACCTCAAACCCTCAACAAGCATTTCCTGTACTGTATATGCAGGATGGGCAAAATGTTTTTAATCCTTTAACTTCCATGCATAAAATGGCATGGGAAGCAGATGATACTGCTGCAAAACTTATTGCCATTAAGCGTGTAGAACCAGTAATTATTGTAGCTATATGGAGTACGAACCAACGCTACATGGAGTATTTTCCTGAAAAAGCTGCAAAAAACTTTACTAAAACAGATATAGAAGTTTTTAATAAAGCTAAAGAACAGTCTAAAATTAAAGGAAATGATTTTTTAGGCGATGAATACCTTAAATTCATTACTGAAGAGCTTAAACCGTATATTGATAAACAATACAGAACGAAATCTGATAAAGAAAATACTTCTATTTGCGGAAGCTCAATGGGAGCTTTAATATCATTATACGCTATTTGTGAGTACCCTGAAATTTTCGGGCAGGCTGCATGCCTTTCTACCCACTGGCCCTTATTACTTGACAGTAATCATACAGGGCCATCTGAAGCATTTAAAAAATACCTATATGAAAAACTTCCTTCTTCAAAAGACCATCGCATATACTTTGACTATGGCACAATAACCCTAGATCAATATTATGAGCCACATCAAAAAACAGTAGATAATATAATGGCCTCAAAAGGATATACAGATAAAAACTGGAAAACTAAAAAATTTGAAGGGGCCGCACATGTTGAAAAAGCATGGGCTGATCGTTTCAATCAGATATTAATATTCTTATATACAAAGGAAAATAAGTCTTCTAAAAAAACGATCAAACATAATACTGCAAAGACAGGCAGGCAATAATAAATGTCCAGCTTTTACGTAAATTAGTAGTATGAAATTATCTGAAACTGAATTACAGGAGCTGGCAAAACAATTACATTGCCCAAGCGGGAAAGATGGAATTAAAGTTGGCGAAATGATGAATTTTACCAACAATAATATCATCAATAAAACTATTCACAGCCTCAACCTGAAAAAGGGAGAGGCTGTTTTAGAAATAGGCCCTGGCAATGGGGTACATATTTCAGAACTTTTCAAAATCATTCCTGATTTGAACTATACCGGTATTGACATTTCTAAAACAATGATCAGCCAGGCTAAAAAACTTAATTCCGGATTAAAAAACGTATCTTTTCATCTGACTGATGGTAAAACAATTGAGTTTAAGGCGAATAAATTTGATAAAATTTTTACAGTCAACACCATTTATTTCTGGCAGAACCCTCAGGAATATGCAACCGAGATTACTCGTGTGCTCAAGCCTGGAGGCAAATTAGCAATTGGATTTATTCCAGAAACTACAATGCAAAAAATACCTTTTGCTAAATATGGTTTTACTCATTATTCTATTTCCGCTGTATCTGCCCTTATAGAAAGCACAGGGCTTAAAATTACTTCGGCTGTTACAGCAACAGAAATAGTTATGAGTAATAGCGGTAATGAAATTGAGCGTGAATTTGTAATAATGACAGCGGAAAAATTGTTATGATTTCGTAACAATTTCTTACTTTTCGTTACTTATAGCAATAATCATTAGTCAAATGAAAACAGTTTTACTATCTGCATTCCTATTATTGTATTTTCAGAATACAATTGCACAAAACTATACCAGGCGTGACAGTCTTCAGGGCGGATTAAGACCCGAACGCACCAGTTTTGATGTGCAGCGCTATGACCTCAACATTAAAGTTGATCCGGATAAGAAATTTATTAGCGGCTATAACGATATTACTTTTAAAGTTGTTGAAAACACCTCTAAAATTCAACTTGACTTATTCGAGAATATGAAAATTGACAGTATTGTTATTAGTAACAATAAAGTAAGCTATAAACGAGATAACGATGCCGTATTTATAACATTTGCCAGTCCTCTTAAAAAAGGTAATGAAGAAATATTACGATTTTACTATTCCGGCTATCCAATTATTGCAAAAAACGCTCCCTGGGATGGCGGTTTTGTTTTTACAAAAGATAGTGATGGTAAACCCTGGATAGGTGTTGCAGTTCAGGGAACAGGAGCAAGTTTATGGTACCCTGTTAAAGACCATCAAACCGATGAACCTGACAGAGGGGCAACCATAAAAGTTGCTGTGCCAAATGGATTAATGGATGTGTCTAACGGTAGGCTAACAGGAAGCGAAGATCTAAAAAATGGTTATACAAGATGGGATTGGGAAGTAAAAAATCCCATAAACAATTATAATATCACCCTTAACATTGCCGACTATGTACACATACATGATAATCTGGACGGACTTGATCTTGATTATTATGTTTTACGTAAAAACGAAGACAAAGCACGTAAGCAATTTGAAGAGGTAAAACCTATGATGGAATGTTTTCAGTCTAAATTTGGGAAATATCCCTTTTTTGAAGATGGCTATAAGCTTGTAGAAACACCTTATCTGGGGATGGAACATCAAAGCGCCGTTGCTTATGGAAACAAATACAAAAAAGGCTATTTAGGTGGTGATCTTAGCCTTTCCGGCATAGGCTTAAAGTTTGATTATATCATTATACATGAAACCGGGCACGAATGGTTTGGCAACAGCATAACTTCTAAAGATATAGCTGATATGTGGATACATGAAGGCTTTACCACTTATAGTGAAACTGTGTATGTAGAATGCCGTTTTGGTTACGAAAAAGCAATGCAGTATATTACAGGCCAGCAATATAGTGTAATTAACAATAAGCCCGTTATTGGCATTTTCGGGGTTAATAAAGAAGGCTCTAACGATATGTATTACAAAGGGGCATTAATGCTTAATACATTGAGGCATGTAGTAAATAATGATGATAAGTGGTGGGATTTAATACTGAATTATGCTCTTATGTATAAAAAAGATATTATTGATACTGAAACAGTAATATCATATTTTAACGCAAAAACAGGTATGGACCTTACCCCTGTTTTTAATCAGTACCTGCGTTATGAAAACATTCCAAAGCTTCAGGTAAAATTAAATGGCAGCGAACTTGAGTACCGATGGCAGACTGATGTTGCTCACTTTGTAATGCCCGTAGGGCTGATAATTAATAATAAAGAGGTGCGTCTAAAAGCTACCAACAACTGGAAAACTTTAAAAACAGAAGCATCAGGACTTGATAAAGTAAATCTGGACAAAAGTAAGTTTTATGTAAAACTGGAGAAGCTTTAAACAGCTTCTTCCAGTGTTTTATCTCTTATAACCTTTCCGCTTACAGTTTCTGCAAAATGGGGTACAAAAAGAATATCCTTAGGCTTTTCGAATTTTCCCAGTTTGCTGAAAATTTTATCATCAATTTCCATAGGTTCACCTTCTATAACAAGTACAAGTTTCTGCCCCAGTTTTTCATCGGGCATACCTTTTACAAAAAAGCGCCTTTGTATTTTAGATGATAATTTTTCCTCAATCTGCTCAGGAAATAATTTTACCCCGCCGCTATTAATAACATTATCATACCTGCCCAGCCAAATAAAGTGTTTATCATCTACTATTTCAACCACATCATTTGTAAGAACAGGTTCGTTACAAATTACATACGGATCGATAACTAAACAATGCCTGTCGTCTTCACTTATCCTTACATCAGGAAGGGTAGTAAAAGCCTCTTCTCCTATTTTTTTAGCCGCTATATGAGTAATTGTTTCGGTCATTCCATAAGTTTCGTATATGGCAATTGGAAGCACCGATAACTGTTTAGAAAGAGATTCGCTGACTTTTGCTCCTCCCAGAATTATTTTCTTTATCTGCTGTAATTTTTCAAGTGACTGCTGTGCCTGCAGCGGCACCATAGCAGCAAAATCATAACTATTGTAATTACGCTCCAGCGGATTAGAAGCAGGGGAAACTAAATCCATATCCCATCCTAATATAAAAGCTCTTACCAGCATCATTTTACCTGCTACAAATTGTGTAGGCAGACAATGTAATACCCTTATACCCGGCTGAAGATCAAAAAAATTACCTGTAGCCATTGCAGAATGTACCATAGCCTGCTTATCAACCTGAATCATTTTAGGCGCTCCTGTGGTACCGGATGTCTGCATTTCTATATAATTTCTCTGGTCAAACCAATCGAGTAAAAAATCACCAACTGCCCTTTCAAAAGGCTCTCCTTCTTTAATAAAACTATAAGCAATACGACACAAATCATCCTCAGAAAGATGAAACCCGTTCAGCTTAAATTGAGGATGTACAAAGTGATAGTCTGGGTTATTCATGGCTTTGTTCTAATTTATTAATATTTGTCTGATCAGGCAATGTAAGAACTACCCTGCCAGTAAGTTTATTCTTCCAGTCAGTCCATTTATAAACTTTACTAAAAATAATCAAAAGAAGCGGATAAATAATTATAAGTGGCAGCAAAATATCAAAACCTGCTTCAGGTATAGAATTATCTTTTAATACCGAGTCTGTCTGCAATGCAGTCCAGTCAGAAGTTACCAGTAAAGCGGTAACAAGATTATTAGCCGCATGGAAACCCAATGCCAGCTCCATACCCTCATCCATTAATGTAATTATTCCTAAAAAGAAACCTGTACCTATATAATACAGCAATAATAAATATCCTAATTTTTCTATTTCGGGATTTGCAATATGCATCAACCCAAATAATACGGAGGTTATAATAAGAGGTATAAGCCTGCTTTTTGTAGCTACTCCTATCCCCTGCATTAAATATCCCCTAAAAAGATATTCTTCAAAACTGGTTTGCATAGGTATCATTACAATAGCTATAGCTGCCAGATAAGCAAAGGGTACGGGTTTAAAATTGATCTCAAAGTTTTCAGGGTTCATAAAGTAAGCAGCAGCCGTCATTGCTGTAGTGAGCAATGCCCATAGCCCAAATGAAAAGAATATTCTTTTCCAGTCTACTTTAAGCCTTGAAGTAGTAAGGCTTCTGATACTTTGCTTATTTATAAATTTTACCCAAAGCAATAATATTATTAAAAAAATAACCAGTGGCAGCATAGTTTCGAACAATACGCGATTGGCTCCCTTTCTTGCAATTTCAGACTGTATAAGCTGATCTACATCTATATCAACTAAAACTACAGCGGCATAATTAAGCAGCATAAGCATCAGAAAAACAATAGGTATAGGAAGATATTTTATAAAATCGAACTTTTTGCTGTATGCCTGCTCAATAAACATATAATTTAAGATTTTGTTTGGACTAAGTTACTTCAAATTTCGGTTAATAATAACGTACTTTGCAAAAAGAATAAAATGATTACTATATACCATAATCCACGATGCAGTAAGTCAAGAGAAGGACTTCAATTGTTAGAACTTCAGGATAAACCTTTTACAACCGTAAAATATTTAAATGAACCTTTAAACAGAGAAGAACTTACTGAAATAATTAAAAAACTGATTATAAAACCTATAGAACTTGTAAGACAAAAAGAAGAGGTTTGGGTAAAAAATTATAAAGGCAGGGATTTGCCTGATGGCAAGGTTATTGATATTATGCTGCAACATCCTAATTTAATAGAGCGTCCTATAGTAGTTAATGGCGATAAGGCCGTTATAGCGCGCCCTGCTAAAAGGATAAACGAAATAATATAACCAAAAAACATCATTCCGGATACCTGAAAAATATCCGTTCCAATTAACATTACATGAAGAATTTTCAATCATCAATTTTAATCTTACTACTATTCTGTTCTTTTGTCACATTTGCCCAGGGAGGTTCCGGGGGCGCCAAAGTAAAAGTGAGTGGAAAACTCATAGAAAAAGACACAAAATTACCACTTGAATTTGCAAACGTTGTTATTCAAACTCCTGATAACGTTACCATAAATGGCGGATTAACCGATGCCAAAGGAGAATTTAGCCTTGAAGTACCCGCGGGCACTTACAATATTAAATTTGATTATATCTCTTTTAAACCCACAGTAATTACAAATAAACAGATTACAGAAAATACTAATCTGGGGGTTATTGTGCTCGCTCCTGATGCAACTTTACTTAAAGAAGTAGAAATAACCGCAGAACGCACTACAGTTGATATTAAGCTCGACAAAAGAGTCTATAATGTGGGCAGCGACATGATGGTAAAAGGCGGAACCGTGAGCGATGTACTTGATAATGTACCATCCTTATCTGTAGATGGTGACGGTAATGTAGCTCTAAGAGGTAACCAGAGTGTTACTATACTTATAGACGGAAGGCCTTCTACACTTGCAGGAAGCAATGTAGCGGAAGTATTGAGGCTTTTACCTGCAGACTCTGTAGATAAAGTAGAAGTTATAACCAACCCGTCAGCAAGGTATGATGCGGAAGGCGGCGGGGGTATTGTAAATATTATACTTAAAAAAGGTAAAGCAGATGGCTTTAACGGATCTGTAATTGCTACTACAGGTAACCCTGACAATCATGGGGTAATGGCCAATCTTAATTTCCGAAGCGAGCAGTTTAATATGTTCTCTAATCTTGGATATAACTACAGAGAAAACCCTGGTAATTCATTTACAAATAATGAATACTTAAATGAAGATGGCAGTACTAAAAATTACACAAACGAAAGAAGGACAAATGTACGCCTGCGTAAGGGTTTTAATGCAAACTTTGGTATGGACTGGTTTTTAACCAAATCTACTACATGGACCAACTCTGTATCTTTCAGAAGAAATAAAGGTAATAACCCTACTAATACATATTATGATAATTTTGACGCTAACCATGATTATATAGATACAAGCTACCGTTATAACTATCAAACATCGGATGATCAAAATGTAAATTATTCATCAAGCCTTGTGCATAAATTTAATGAAGATGGTCACGAACTAAAAATAGATGCATCTGTAGCTATGGATAAGGATAAAGACAATGCCAATATTGATGATATTACATTGGGAACTCCTGACATTACCAACAGTAATGAAAGAACCCTGAACAACCAAAAAGAAAACCGCTCTTTACTGCAAGCAGATTACGTTTTACCAATAGGCGAAAAAAGCAGATTTGAAGCAGGGTATCGTGGAAGCTTTGCAACTATTGAAACGGATGCAAGAGCAGAAATACTGGATGAAAATGGTATATGGGTAAACAATGGTGACTACAGCAACTTTTTAGAGTATAAAGAGAAAGTAAATGCGCTATACTCACAATTCGGATCTAAAGTAGGTAAGTTTTCATATTTGTTAGGTCTTCGTTGGGAAGACTCAAATATAGATGTCAATTTATTAAATAAAGGTGATTACAATAATAAAAGGTATAACAACTTTTTCCCAAGTGCTTTCTTAACCTATGAATTTAATGAAAACACAAATTTAAGCATTAGCTACAGCAGACGTATCAATCGTCCAAGAGGTCGCTTCTTAAATCCGTTCTCAGGACTTGAAAGTAACATTAAAATTTTCCGTGGTAACCCTGACTTAAATCCATCTAAAACTAATTCGTTAGACCTTGGTTTCCTTAAAAAATGGAATAAAATTACTTTAAGCTCTTCTGCTTATCTGAATATTACCAATGATCCTTTCCAGTTTGTACAAAGACCATCAGGTACTAAGGTAAACGGTACACCTGTTATAGAAACAACACCATTAAATATAGGAAAAGAATACCGCTTTGGGTTTGAATTCAATGTAAATTATAACCCGTTCAGATGGTGGAGAATAAACAGTAATTTCAATTTTTACAGAAATGAAACGCAGGGAGAATTCAGTTATATAACCCCACCCGATGAGTTAGGCAATACTACCACTGAAATTCAGAATTTCAATAACACCGCATATAGCTGGTCAACAAGGGTAAATTCTAAAATAAGCCTGCCTTTAAAAATAGACTGGCAGCTTAATGCAAATTACAATGCTCCGCAAAACACGGCACAGGGTCGCAGAATTGGTGTAGCAAGTGCTAACACCTCCATTAGCAAAGATATACTTAAAGAGCGAGCTACAATAGGATTAAATGTACAGGATATATTTAATTCAAGGAAAATGAAATATGAAACCGATATACCTAATCTTTCCAACTCGTACAGCGAAATGCAGTGGAGACAAAGACAGATTACCCTTTCATTTACCTATCGTTTTAATATGAACAAAAATGATAAGCAAAAACAACAGCGGGAACAACAGGACAATGGTGGCGGAGATGAGTATATGGGAGGATAAAACAACAAAAAAGGGCTTTTAAAAGCCCTTTATTATTTCTGGTAATCGCTATAATTTTTAGTATAATCTTTTTCGTTGCTGAATAACAATTTAACACCTGCTATTAACCCTCCAATATAATCAGCATTCCAGCTATAGTTAGATGAATGAGGACCCGGATATTCCATAATAAACGTAGATCTATCCTGATAATATAGTCGGCTGTCATAGCCTACGTATACATTTCTTGCTCCAAAATTATTACTGTCAAGCATAAAAATATATTCACCAAAAACTTTTTTATAGTTTTTTGAGAAGTAAGCAAAATCTATATCCAATGGTTTAAACTTATCTTCTACCCTACTATTGTTAGCTATTGCCAGTTCATTAGAAAAAACTTTTTGCTGGCCATGGGCAAACAATACACCCGAAAAGACTATTATTGAAAAAACTTTTTTCATACAACAACTATTTACTGGTTAGCAGCTCTCTGATACTTAATATATCAAATATAATAATTTTAAAAACACAAAAGGCGCCATATAGCGCCTTTTGAAATATAATATAAGAGTATATTAAGGAAAGATACCTCTTTGTTTGTAAGCCATTTCAATTCTGGTTAATGCTACAATATATGCAGCAGTTCTCCAGTCTGTTTTATACTGAACCGAAGAAGTAATTACTTTATTAAAAGCTTCTTCAAGTTTTTTTCTAAGTTTAATAATAACATCATCCATTGTCCATATCTCGCCGTTACGGTTTTGCAGCCATTCAAAATAACTACCAACCACACCGCCTGAATTACAAAGGATATCCGGAATGATATCAACACCATTAGCCAGTAATATTACTTCGCCTTCAGTATCTGTAGGTCCGTTAGCACCTTCGGCAATAACTTTAGCTTTAATATTAGCTGCGTTTTCTTCTGTAATCTGATTTCCTAAAGCAGCCGGAATAATAATATCACATTCTATTCCAAAAAACTCATCAGATTTGTAATTCTGGGTTCCTTTATAACCGGTAATAGTTGCATTATCACTCTGATATCTTAATAAAGCTTCAGGATCTATACCTTCAGGATTGTAAATTGTACCAGTAGCATCCTGAACACCAACAAGTATAGCTCCATTTTTATTCATAAAATGCGCAGCCCAGTAGCCAACATTACCAAACCCCTGTACAATATATTTTTTTCCTTCAAGAGTAGTTCCTTTTACTTTAGCCCAAGACTCAAGCGTTACAACAACACCAAAACCTGTAGCCCTGTCACGTCCTTCAAGCCCGCCCGAACCTACTGGTTTACCGGTAACAACGTGCTGATTTTTAGAACGCTCAGCAGGTGATTTTGTAGACATATAGGTATCTGCTATCCAAGCCATCATCTGTGCGTTTGTATTCACATCCGGGGCAGGTATATCATGTTCAGGACCAATATTATCTCCAAGAGCAAAAGTAAAACGTCTTGTAATTCTTTCAAGCTCTCCCTGAGAGTATTGCTTAGGATCAATCTGAATCCCCCCTTTACCTCCTCCATAAGGAAGGCCTGCCAACGATGTTTTCCAGGTCATCCAGGTAGCAAGAGCTCTGGCTGCATCAATATCTACTGTTGGATGGTATCTTAAACCTCCCTTATAAGGACCAAGAGCATTGTTATGCTGTACTCTGTATCCGGTAAATACTTCTACTGCACCATTGTCCATTTTTACAGGAAAATGAACCACGATCTCATTATTAGTTATAGATAAGATCTTTTTAACGCTTTCATCCAGCCCCATAACTGCTGCAGCCTTTTCAAACTGGTTTTTAACGTTTTCATACATGCCCACGCGGGGCTTTATTGCTGTTGCCATAAATTTTAACTTACAACTGAATTATAATTACATTAGCTTTAAAAAAAGCATCACAAATATATATGAAGTTTGTGATAACTTAATCGTTTGAATTAATAATTTTACAAAATTTAAATCGTAAAATTGCATTTGATATAAAATCAGATAGCAAAAAGTCTACCAAACTGAGTATATCGTAAATATTAATATAATATCAACAAGACAACTTACTAATAACCAGTAAAATACAAGACCCTAACCTAAATAATGTAAAATCATGCGGATAATATTCGGCTTAAGGCTTTCATTTTAGGTTTTAACTAAAAAATGGAAATAATTATTGCTTATACCGGAGCATTTTTAATAGGTTTGATTTTAGGCCTTATGGGTGGCGGCGGATCTATACTTACAGTACCATTATTAGTTTATATTATGGGAGTGAACCCTGTAACAGCTACAGCCTATTCTCTTTTTACAGTAGGCACAACTTCTGCTTTTGGAAGCTTTCAGAATTATTACAAGAAAAATATAGCTATAAAAACAGGCTTTATCATAGCAGTGCCTTCTTTCATAGTAGTTTACATTACACGCAGATATATACTACCTTATATACCTGAGAAAATTATTGGAACAGAAGTTTATACTTTAAGTAAAGATACTTTTATCATGATGCTTTTTGGCGTTATAATGCTCATGGCATCTGTTTCTATGCTTACGCAAAAAACTA
This sequence comes from Flavobacterium sp. NRK1, assembly GCF_024054175.1. GTDB lineage: Bacteria > Bacteroidota > Bacteroidia > Flavobacteriales > Flavobacteriaceae > Flavobacterium. The sequence goes on along the minus strand of NZ_JAMXLA010000001.1, from coordinate 2,827,056 downwards.
CCTGTGATAATGATGAACCTAAAAAAATAAACTATCTGTATGCTTTACCGGGAGTTGCTGTAGTAGGACTTTTTATGGGACTTGTAGGCGCAGGCGGCGGGTTTCTTATTATACCAATGCTTGTATTTTTTGGAGGCCTTACAATGAAAAAAGCTGTTGGCACATCTTTATTTATTATTGCTATAAATTCACTCACCGGATTTGCAGGTGACATGCAAACTATAAACATTCAATGGGATTTTCTTTTATCCTTTACCGTAATTTCTGTTTTTGGTATATTTGCAGGAAATTATCTGCACACGTATGTAAATGAAAAACAGCTAAAACGCGGATTTGGGTGGTTTGTACTGATTATGGCTGCCTTTATCCTTTCAAAAGAAATCATAGGTTTCTAGTTTTGGTTTATTTATTACAGCCGGCTTAATATCTTAAATATCCTTATTATGAAAATAGAACAAATATATACAGGCTGCATTGCACAGGCAGCTTATTACCTTGAGAGCAATGGTGAAGCCGCAATTTTTGATCCTTTAAGGGAAGTACAGCCCTATATAGATAAGGCTCAGAAAGACAATGCTGCAATAAAATACATTTTTGAAACGCATTTTCATGCCGATTTTGTTTCCGGACATATAGATCTTGCAAAAAAAACAGGAGCCAAAATTGTATATGGGCCAACAGCCAGGCCGGAATTTGAAGCTGTTATTGCAAATGACGGGCAGGAATTTAAAGTAGGTAATTATACTATCAGAGCTATACATACTCCCGGCCACACTCTGGAAAGCACCTGCTATTTATTAATAGATGAAATAGGAAAAACTCATGGTATAATTACCGGAGATACTTTATTTATTGGTGATGTAGGTCGTCCGGATCTTGCTCAGGCGTTAACGAAAGATCTTACACAGGATATTCTTGCTTCTCACCTTTTTGATTCGCTTCGCAATAAAATTATGCCTCTCGCTGATGATATAATTGTATATCCAAGTCATGGAGCAGGCAGCGCATGTGGTAAAAACATGAGTAAAGAAACAACTGATACACTGGGAAATCAGAAGAAAGTGAATTATGCACTCAGAGCAGATATGACAAAAGAAGAATTTATTAAAGAACTTCTTGACGGATTGGGAGCCCCCCCTGCTTATTTTCCACAAAATGTTATGCTTAATATACAGGGATACCAAAGCCTTGACACTATTATAGAAAAAGGACAAACTGTTTTTACAGCACAGGAATTTATGGCAAAAGCTAATGAAACCGACGCTATTGTGCTTGATGTAAGGCATGAAGATGATTTTGTAAAAGAACATATTCCCGGATCTGTATTTATTGGACTTCATGGGAATTTTGCGCCCTGGGTAGGTGCTCTTATCAGAGATGTAAACCAACCTCTTTTACTGGTAACCCCTGAAGGAAAAGAAACTGAAACCATTACCAGACTTGCACGTGTAGGATTTGATTTTAGCCTGGGATACCTTAAAGGGGGCATTGCAGCATGGAAAGAGGCAGGATTTGAAACTGACAGCATACAATCAATATCTCCGGAAAGTTTTGCAGAAGCATTGGCTAAAGAAGAAAAAATTATTGTTGACTCAAGAAAACCAGGTGAGTTTGGCAATGGTCATGTTGTAAATGCTGTTAATATACCTCTTGATTTTGTAAATGAACAACTGGCCGAAGTACCGAAAGAAGAAGAATTTTATATTCACTGTGCAGGAGGATACCGCTCAGTAATTATGGCTTCTATACTAAAATCACGGGGTTATCATAACATGATTAATGTTGAAAAAGGCTTTGGAGGTATTAAAAATACCAATGTAAAAACAACCGCAATACAACCTACATGCTCCTGATAGTAAGAATAAAATAAATTCTATAAGGCTATGAGTATGCAATTGATTTTTAAATACTTTTACACAAAATAATAAACCAAAAAAATATATGAAAAAATTTCTTTTAATTGCTGTTGCTTCCGCTTTTGTTGTGTCCTGCAATAAACTGGCAGACAACCAGTTTGAAATTACCGGAACAGTAGATTCTTCTTTAAACGGTAAAAATGTTTTCCTTGAAAAACAGGGTGCAATGGGATATGCCTCTGTTGATACCGCAAAAGTTGAAAATGGAAAATTTGCATTTAAAGGTAATGTTACTGAACCTGAATTACATTTTATACAAGTAGACGGGGTTAATGGTAAAGCCGAATTTATTCTTGAAGAAGGAGAAATTGATATTGCAGTAGATAAAGATTCAATTTTTAAATCAAAAAAAACTGGTACCTACAACAACGAAAAGCTTAGTGAATATTATGACAAAATAGCTGCTCCAAGAAAAAAAATACTGGCTTTCCAAAAAGAAAACCAGGCAGCAATGATGGAAGCTTATAAAAAACAGGATACTGTTGTTATGAATAAGCTTAATAAAGGCTATGAAGCTATAGGTAAGGAAATGAAAGAAATTTCTAAAAACTTTGTTGACAAAAATCCTAAAGCTTATATATCTGTATTACTACTAAAACAAGCTTTTTCTATGGAAAAAATTCCTTATGCTGATATGAAAAAGAGATATGACGCTCTTGATCCTGAAGTAAAGAAGACAAAAGCAGGCAAAGAGCTTGGTGAAATGATTGAAAAAGCAAATGCACCTGCGGTAGCAAAAGCAAATGTAGAGATTGGCGCAACAGCACCGGATTTTACTGCCGCTACACCTGAAGGCAAAAAACTTTCTTTAAAAGAATCTATGGGCAAAGTTACAATTATAGATTTTTGGGCTTCATGGTGTAAGCCATGCCGCATGGAAAATCCTAATGTAGTTGCAATGTATAATGAACTTCACCCTAAAGGATTAAATATTATTGGTGTTTCTCTTGATAAAGAAGAAGGCAAATGGAAAGAAGCTATTGCTGCCGATAAATTAACCTGGAACCATGTTTCTAATCTTAAGTTTTGGGAAGAACCTATCGCAGTTCAATATGGGGTACAATCTATACCGGCTACTTTCATACTGGATGCAAACGGAAAGATAGTGGCAAAAGATTTAAGAGGTGAAGAACTTAAAACAAAAGTTGCTGAACTTTTAGCAAAATAAGTATCAGTTTTTCTATACAAAATTAAAATCTCCCTCGGGAGATTTTTTATTTTATTAGTGTACAGCACTTTAAAAAATAGTTATAAAATTACCAGCAAATATGTTTGTTTACTTAAAAAACAGTTCTATATTTGCACCGCATTAAACAACAATGCATGACTCGTAAAAGAGCATGGGGAGATACTCAAGCGGCCAACGAGGACGGACTGTAAATCCGTTGGGAAACCTTCGCAGGTTCGAATCCTGCTCTCCCCACGAAATGGGTTAAAATAAGGAAAATCAAGCTTTTCCAAGTTTTTCAAAAACCCGTAAAAAAACGTGTAAAACCTGCAAAATCAATGATTTGCAGGTTTTTTTATTTCCCTGCACTTCATCAGAATTTATAAAACGGCACAAAAGTTTTGTGGCAAAATCGTGGCACATTTGCCTCTAAGAAAAATGTGCCACAGAATTGTACTCAAACACCTGTATATCAACAGGTAAATCAGGTTAACGACTTGATTTTAAGACGCTGTATTTCTACATTTATTAATCTAAAAAGTTGAATTATGTTAGAGAACAGTTTTGGGTTGTCTTTCTTTTTGAAAACACCCCGCAATGCAGGCAGCCTCAGGAATATCTACCTGAGGATCACGGTAGATGGCGTTCCAAGGGAAACGTCGATTAAAAGAAAATGGGAAGTAAGCCGCTGGGACCAAAAGACAGAACGGGCAATAGGCAATAAAGAGGATGCTAAGGCAATAAACTTTTTCCTGGACTCATTGCTGATGAAAGTGAATGAGTGCAAGACCGAACTGCTGTATAGCGGAAAGCCTGTAACTTCGGAGAAGATTATGGATTATATCCTTGGCAGGCTTACACCCCGTGTTAAGGTCCTCGAAGAGTTCGAATCTCATAACCGGGAAATGGCTGCCCTGATAGGCAAAGGGTATGCAGAAGGCACGCTGGACCGTTTTACGATTACGATAAACCACTTAAGGGAGTTCATCAGAATAAAGTTCAACCGTGTCGATATGGAATTCGCTGATCTTGACCTTGCCTTCATTAAAGATTTTGAATTTTATCTTCGGACAGTGCGCAATTGCAGCAATAATACGTCGTTAAAGTATATTGCCAATTTCAAGAAAATCGTACTGCGCGCAATAGACAAAGAAATAATACTGAAGGATCCGTTTAAGAACTTCAAAGGCCGTAAGACTAAGGTCATTAAGAAACCGCTTTCGAGCCAGGAACTGTATGCGCTGGAGAACCAATACTTCACAACTGACAGGCTGAATGTGGTACGTGATGTTTTCGTGTTTCAATGTTATACAGGACTTGCTTACATTGATGTTTATCAACTGAAAAAGGCGGAAATAAAAAAAGGTATTGACGGGAAGCTCTGGATCATCTCTGCCCGCCAAAAAACGGGTTCAGAGACTAATATACCTCTATTGCCACAAGCTTTAAGAATTATTGACAAATACAAAGACCATCCTTTATGCCTTCAGCGGAGAACAGTCCTGCCTGTTTCATCGAACCAAAAGATGAATGAATACCTAAAAGAAATAGCCAACCTCTGCGGATTTCCTTTTACGCTTAATACACACATGGCACGCAGGACCTTTGGGAGCACGGTTACATTAAACAATAATGTGCCGATCCATGTAGTAAAGGAAATGCTTGGGCATGCATCAGTAAAACAAACGGAAGCCTATGCTATTACAGAACAGGCATCTATTGGGAGAGAAATGACTCTCCTTGATAAGCGACTCAACAAGAAAGTGGCTAAAATGTCGCAGGCAGATATTGCCATATTGGGAAAGCTCGAAAAAGAGATACGGCTATTAAAGGAAAAGTATAATATCCGGACAGCATAGAGCTGTCTGGATTAAAACAATTGAATCTACCTAATAACCTAAATTTATTAGTCAAAGGTTATTACTACAATGTACACTGGCTAAAGCAGCGGTTAGAACGGTAATATATTAAGTTAAATATTTTTACTTTATTTTTGCTAGACAACTTACTCCACATGACCTACCTCGAAAAAATACCAACACCAGCATTGCAGCCCTACATCCACTCCTACTGGCAACTTAAAGGAGATACAACGGACAATCAGTGGGAACGTATATTTCCTGATGGCTGTCCGGGTATTGTTATTAATCTCGGAGATAATTGCTTAACTGATAATGGGTCATCTAAAATGGAGCACGGTAAAACATATGTTGTGGGAGCGATGACTTCTTTCAAGGAAAGCTTTGTAAATCAGGATACAAATCTGGTCGGGATTTGTCTAAAGCCCGGTATTTTTTCTTATTTATATAAATATGCCTCACAAAAGGAACTGGTAAATTCGACTATTGAATTTGACCGCTGCCAATCTTTTGATACCGCTCTTGTTCTTAAAAACAATGTTCAGTATTTCAATAAATTCTATACTGAACGGGCAAAACAAATTGATGGAAATTTCCAACAGGTTCTTTATGATATAGGTTTATCAAAAGGGCAACATACTATCAGCCAGTTGGCAAGCCGGCATTGCACAACTGTGCGCCAACTTGAACGGATGTTCGCAGTAAATATAGGCCTTAGCCCGAAAGAGTACAGCAACATAATTCGCTTTCAGAATGCTATGAAACATATCGTCTCTTCCAAAGAAAAAAGTCTTTCCGAAATTGCGTTTGAGTGCGGTTATTACGATCATGCGCATTTGTCTAATGACGTAAAAAGGTTTTCAGGGCTTACACCCTCACTTCTCTGATTTTGTCGCATATTTCCAAAAAAAATTCATTTGCAACATCATACTTTTGCATATCTAATAACAAAATTTGTAGAATGCATATGAGAAAAGTAATCTTGAATTTAGCGGTAACATTAGACGGGTTTATTGAAGGGCCGAACGGGGAAGTAGATTGGTGTATCCTTGATGATGACATGAAATTTGAGGATTTCGTATCAAATATAGATACCATTTTTTATGGAAGGGTGAGTTACGATACATGGGGAAAATATAATCCGCAAGACTATTCCAATGAAGCTGATAAGGCATTGTGGAGGGAGGTACATGCAAAAAAGAAATACGTATTTTCACATGAGCAACGAAACGACAATACAACAATTTTTGTAAGCAATGATATTGCAGCCAATGTTAAAAAGATTAAGCAGGAACCGGGTAATGATATTTGGCTATATGGTGGTGCTGGCCTAATCAATACCTTTATAGAAAATAACCTTATAGACATCTACATGATATCTGTTCATCCGGTAGCATTAGGTACTGGCAAACCCCTGTTTGAGAACTTACGGGAGCGCCAAAAACTTGAATTAATAAGGAGTCATCAATTCCGTTCAGGTGTCGTACAACTAGTTTACAAGCCTTCTAATTGATTCTGGCAGGTACCCGGCTTTAATCACAAACTCTTAGAGTGTTATGGCAATAATGCAGGTATAAAAAAACAACCTTATCGACAAGGTTGTTTTTTTATATCCAGTTCACTGCGTACGCCCGGATGATAGGAGGGTCGATACACGATATAGCCTAACTGCTGGAGGCTTTTAAAATACTTGTGATAGGTCGGAAGGGTAGCGATATGGGCTAGGCGCATAATCTGGCTGCGACTGACCTTAACTGCTTCTGCCCTGCCCTGCTTCAGGGCAAGAAAGAGTACAGCCGTAAGTAATGAGAGATGCCATACCGTAAGCCTCCTGTCCTTCTCTACTGTCGCAATGAACCGTGTGAATTCTGCTACAGTCATTTGTCCGGATTTTCATTGAACAGTCCCATAAGGTCATACCTGCTATAATAGTAGGAGCCTAAAACTTTCTTGAAACGCACCTTGCCCGTGATCCTCAGGTTCTGTAGCGTACCGGGGGAGATGTCAAGCATCCTTCGTACGGCCCTGCTTTTCAGCCATTCAGGCTGACCAGGGTCTTTCCCGGGACCTGTGTCACTTTCGATTATCTTGCGTATAGTACTGATCAGCAAGGCGCCGAACTGCTGCAGGTCTTCCTTACTTACTCCATTATCCATAATAATAAGATGGTTTACAGGTTTGAGTGGGTACTTTTAAATATATCAGCTTGCAAAATAAATACTGCTGGGCTTATTCTTTTTCTTTGAGGGTTCATACCTCAAATAGCCGTAATCATTGAGATCATGCATACAACGGCTATAGGTTTTAAGTGCTGATATCTTGGCTATAGGCATAATCTCATAGCTATAGGCCATAACAGTATTTGAAAAGCCACTGGCAGCAGCATATTGTACCAGCGCAGCAAAAACGCTTATATGGGTTGCACCAAGCCTTCGGTCATTATGGCTGCGCTGGAAAAATACTGCCAGTGGATTATCCGCTTCCATCACTATAACGATTGTTTTTTACGTTGCTTTTTTTCGTTCTTCTCACCCGGTCCGTCTTCTTCAGCAGCGGACTTTTTAGCCCGGGTGTTCTGCTGTTTGGATGTTTCTCCGTTTTGGGACTGTTGTTCCGATTTACCCTGGCGCATGTCCAGCCTGTTTTTGTCCGCATCATAGACATTGACCGTCTTAAACTGCGGGTTGGCTTCCAGGTACTGCTTAATCTCCTGCCCATCCTTGATAAAGGTAGCCGACTGCAGGTTGCCCTTTTTCAGGGAATTCATAAGGTCTTCCTTATGTGACGGATTATCCAATTCCTTAATTGGATATTTGCCCACTGCGGCCTCAAGGTCATAGCCGTAATTCTCGTGGTAGTGGTTCAGCCTGAAGTTGCCGTTGTTATCGGTATCTTTGAAGTCCAAAGAAACCCACGCGTTATACACTTCCCCTTCCCTGCTGGTCAGGTCTTTGTTCACTGCCCTGCCCTCCATCAGGTTATATGCTTCCTTAAGGGTAATGTTGTTGCCCTTATTGATATAAAAGGTTTGCTCCAGGGATTCCGGCCTGCCTTCTTTCTGCAGGCTTACCCTATAGGAGTTGAAAAAATAAAGGTCAGTCTGTTCCGATTTCCTGAAACTCAGTTCAGCACTCACCTTGTCCTCGCCGTAAAAAGCATCATGCTTCAGGCTGAAAGTCGGTTGCTGCTTTTCCATCTGCTGCTTCAGTTCGCCCTCTAGTGCCTCCCCGAAGCCGGTGTATTTTACCTGGTCTTTCAGGTAATCATAATTTCGCTCGTTCATAATACATTATTTTAGTTATTCGTTAAAAGTCGGCAGTGGTACCACCTGCGTTGCCTTACGGTTGCGTAGTTTCAGTTGCAGGTGCCTGCCCCCCGATGCCTCGGTCAGTTCCACAAAAAGGTTTTTTTTATCCGGTATGGTGAACTTGGGCAGTACCGCCACAAAGGTCTTCAGGGTATTGGGAGGTACCTTTTCAGTAGGCTCCCATACCGTAATGGGAGTGATCTCAATATCCTGCGAGGCGGTGCGCCTGCTCCTTTTCTGATCGCGGATCAGAAAGCGAAGCCGGTCTATTGTGTAGCTGATATTGGTAGCGTTTTCAATGGTAATCCTGTAAAAGAAATACTCGTCTTCCACAAACATACCGGTGACCGACAGGGTTATCCCATTGTCGTTTTCATTCAGGCGGATGCGATGCCGGTCATGATAGGCTTTCGAAGCCAGGGTATCAAGCATTGCGGCATTGTCCGTCTGCTCCGCCACGACGGCTCCCGTGGCTTTGCCCGTAAAGTCGTAAGCGCTGTAGTAGGGACAGGGTTCATAATACAACATGAAATTGTAAAGTTTCCCGTCCGCGGTGACCACCGTCAGGTTGGATTGCAGGAACTCTTCCTGCACCGCCTTGATCTGCAAAATATTCTCAAGGCCCTTGGGCTTTTGAGCCAGTATGTCCCTGCTGCCCCTGTCCACGCCCAGGATACGGTACGGGAACAATAGGCTGGTGGTCTGTTGTTCCGAGATGCCGATTTCCCTGTTAACCGGCAGGGCCGAACCGCTGTACTGTGCCCATAGGCAAACAGGCAGCAGCATCAGCGCACATCTTAAAATAAACATTGTCTTCATAGTCTGATTATTAGGGTTACTTATCTTGTTGTTCATCTTTAAGCAGGATACGGTAGCCCTTTTTAAGGGTTACTTTTACCAGCTTTACTTTTTTGCTGAACAGTCCTTTAGCCGCTTCAATGCCGGCACCTGCCGCCTGCGCACTCCAGGAATCTTTCAGGGTGGTAACACCCAGGGTCTGCATGGAGCGATCTGCCGAGGTTTTGGCGACATCCCTGTTGATGGCTCCGGGTATGTAAATACCGCTTAGCCCGTCCAGGTCGTATACGGCAAGCTCCACGGGGAATAAGGAATTGCCGTGTCGGATGCTCTGTATCTCGATGGTAAGGCGTTCCCCCTTCAGGGAAGCCGTACCTACCACAAAAGTGCCTTTCGGGATCACCTGACCATTAATGTAGATTTCCTGGTCCAGTTCCATTTTTACCGTAGCGCCGTTGACCACGGTCTGTGTCTCGGCAATGACAGCCGATACCGCATTATTCTGAAAGGTTTCCGTGGTCACTTCGTCAAGGCCGTAGAAACCGGTATGGACAGTGGTGGGTGTAAAGGTGATTTTATGTGACTGTTGTGATGCTATGCTGGATACCACCTCCTCGTCCTGTTGTGTGGTAATGCCATAGACCCTGCCCCTGTTGCTTTTGGACTGTTCGCGTAGTTTCTGTTGTACGCGCTCAGGATACTGTATGTCGAGTATACTTTCCAGCATACCTCCTATTTGTGCCAGTTCGGGGTCTGGTTCTGATGCCGTTTCCATGGATTGCAACATCTCTTCCAATGCCCTGCTCTGGCTGTTAATGTGTGCAGGCTGTTCAACAGCAGGTTCAGCAGGTGGTACTATTTTGCCTTTAGGTGGCCTGCTGACAGCACGTTGTAATGCTTCCAGCTGTTCATAGACTTTTTTCTCCTGAGGGCTTTGGAAACTGCTTATGGTCAGCCCGCTGCGCTGCCTGCCGTTACCGGTAACCGAATCGGTCGTTTCGTTAAGCGTGTCATACGAGTAGTTTGGGTCTTTTTTCCTCAGGTCATTGATCTTGCTGGAATCCTGTGCGGCCTTGTCGTAATATTGCATCTTATCGAAGGATGCTTCATCTTCCAGGTTGGCAGCAGGCAGCTTCAGGTTAAAGCCGCGTTTGGGCTGTCCCTCGGCAGTGGTCGGTGTTCCCCCTCCCATGGCCCAAAAGAAGAGCGTGGTAAAGGGAAGCAGTAAAAGCGGCAGGAGCCAAAGGATTTTTCTTTTCCTGCGCATCGGTGCGGGTTCATTGTTTTTCATCGGAATCGTGTTTTTGAGTTGCAATTAATTGTTCGGCTCTGCGAATGCTGTCCAGCAATCCGGGCCGGGCTTGCAGCAAACTGTCGCGGGTCTTTCGTCCGGATGCGGTTCTTGAAAGGCTGTCCCAGTAATGCTGGAACGCAGCTAGCCGTTCCTCCAGCACGGAATCATCAGACGCCACTTTGGGACTGCTGATCCGCGGGGCGGCAACACTGCGGACAGCATCCGGTTTTGCAGTAATACCCATTAGATTGCCGAGTCCTCCGAAGAGCATCAGTATGCAAAAGCCTGCGGATACGGCCACAAAAAAGCTTAAGGCCAGGTACTGCCCTTTTCGGGAAAGGCGGGCTGCCTTGGCTTCCATCCATTCCACCCATGCCAGTTGTGTCCGGAGCCGCAAGGCGTGAATGTGCTGCGGTAGGCTGGGCTTATACACTTTATTTTGATTTTTATCGATCATGGCTAATGGCGGTTTTCGGTTCCGATATCTTTATTGTCGAGCGTACGCCATCGCTCGATCAGGAAACCGTGCGGGTTGTTGTCGCTGCGCGATACGTTCCTCAGGTTACCCTCGGTAATCAGGTTGCGCTTAAGGATGCTGGTCGGCCTTACGATCTGCTGCTTGGCATAGCAGCGGAAGTAAAAGGGATAGTTCTCGACGCTCACCACAATACTGTCTATGGTGATGCCTTGGCTGATGTTCCCCGAAATGATACCGGAGTAGTACCCGGCTTCCTTAAGGTCGTCATACACCCGTTTTGCCGAGTTGTCGGCCAGGTACAGCGCCTTTGCCACGTTCTCACGGATGACCTTGTCGTCCGGGTCAAGGGTAAAGAAATAATGATGGAAATTGCGCACGTGGTCGCGCGCTTCCACCGCGATGTTGTCCCTGCGGTCCGAGGCATAAGCTTCGATAGCCTTGCCATTGGCCAGCACATAGATCTTGTCCTGCAGGCGGTGTACCGTCGTGTAGCTCTGGTAGAGGGCGAAGACACTCACCAGGGCACTGGCCACCACCACGACCATCGTAAAGGTTTTTACATGGCGGAAAGCGGTTTCAAGGTTGTCAATTTTTGTAAACATCATGATTCTTTGCCTTTTACTTTATCTTTCATATAATTGTCGTTATCGAAATAGGGGCCGCTGCTGCCATGGCCGGAATAACTCCCCGACATCCTCCCTACTGCATCCCCAAGCCCGTCGGCTGCCATACCGGCTCCCATGGAAGCGGTACGTGCTGCGGCCGTGGCGGTACCCCCGAAAATACTGGTTACCTTCTGTCCAAAAGCCCCGCCCCCGCCGGCGTGTACAATGTAATTAGCGACTGAGGGTACGGTAAAGTACCCGATGATACCGATGATCATAAAGACCAGGTATGCAATATCGGTCCTGCTGAAAAAGGTATCCCCGTACTCATTGACCTGTGCGATGTCGACCTGTAACATCTTTTCCTGTATCTTTCCGATAATACCTCCAAAAATGTTGGCTACGGGCAGCCACAGGAAGACATTGATATAGCGGGCCAGCCAAACGGTCAGGGTATGCTGGAATCCGTCAAAGACAGACAGTCCGAATACCAGTGGTCCCAGTATCGCCAGGACAATCAGCTGGAAGGTACGCAGGGTATCGATACAAAGGGCCGCAGCCTCAAAAAGGACGCGTAATACCTCGCTCATCCATTCCTTGACCGAATTCCTGAAATTGTAGGAAGCCTTGGCCATGGCAAACTTGATGTCGTTGCCAATGCTCTCAATCAGTCCTTCCCCGGATCCGGAATCCTCCTCGTGGGTATATTTGTACCAGCGTTCCCGGTCGCCACTGCCGTCTTCCCCCACGTACATCTGCCAGGCATCCGTAGTCTTGATGGCTTCCTCCTTCTGGCGCAGTAGTTCTTCGATAGCGGCATTGGAATTTTCTACCATGGTATCGGTAGCGCTGACCGCGGGTTTCATAATGCCGTTGATAATGGCAATGACCAGCGGAAAGGAAATAATGCAGAAACCAATCACAAAGGGACGGAACAGCGGATAGAAATCGATGGGCTCCGCATTGGCCAAGTGCCGCCATACCCGTGAGGCGATATAGAAGAGGGCCGCAAAACCGGCAATACCCTGGGATATCCCGATAAGGTCGCTGCACAGGGGCATCATCTCGTCGTACAACTGGTCCAGCACGGCATGAAGGCCGTTCATCTCCTCTGCCATGGACTGGCTGTAGCCTACAGCGGGAAGCAGCATTACTGCTGCCATGCCCCATAGTTTTTTTTTATATTTAATAGCCATAACAATCAGTTTAAGGGTTGGTTTGGGTCAATAACCTAAGGGCTTCCACATCATGGGCTTCCCTGCCGCGTTGCAGGGCGAGTATGCCGGTCTGCGAATTGAAATCCCTTACGAAAAGGCATTTGTCCTGTACCGACAGATAGATCCTGTCGATGGCCGCAAGGCGTTCCTCATCCGACATGCGCAGCTCCCCAGCGGTCAGTACCGCCGTCAGCTCTTCCAGATCGCGCAGGCTCTCCCGAAAGATACGGTCGTATACCTGCGCGAAATAGTCGAGTTCCTCAGGGGCAAAAAGCCCGCTGGACTGCAGCTTGTTGCGTTGGCGGCCCGAATTGCCGACCAGCTCCACCTGGTAATCGATGATCTCCCCTACCCTTTTGTAATTGCGTACCGCAGGGCTGACCTGCAGCAGTGCATCCAAAAAGGTCTTGTGCAGGTCGAAATTGCCCTCGGTCAGGTCCTTTACGGTGTTGTACCCCTTGGTGAGTATCTCATAGCCTTCCTTCATGTCTTTGAGTATGGCCCTGAACTGTGCCAGTTTTTCAATATTCAGTGCGAGCTGCTTGAGTTCCTGTACCTGGGCGTTGCCCTGAACGGTAATTAAAAACATTAAGCTTGCAAACAGTAGTTTTCGAAGTGCTTTCATAGTTATGGATTTAGGTTGTACAGGCGTTCACTTTGTTGCACGTTTCGGGCTTCGCGTGCCCTGGCGTTTACCAGTAGCATGCACTGATCGTAAAAGTCACGGGCAAAGCGGTAGCGGTCTTCCGTATTGGCATAAAGCGCGTCAATACGGTCAATGCGCCCGGCATCATCAGCGGTGTAGCCGGTTTGGGACAGCACAGCTTCCAGCTCCTCAAGGTCATCGGCACAACCTTGCAACACGCGCGCGATGACCCTTCGGATATAGTCTTTCTCATTCCCATAGAAAAGGGCACCGTCGAGCTGGCCGGACAGTTTTTCCTGCAACGCTGTGATGCGGGTATTCAGCGTGATAATGGCACCTGCTTTGGGATAGTCCTGCACAAAAGGGCTTACGTTATCCAGCCCATCAAAAAACAAGCTGTGCAGGTTCAGCTCGCCTTCCTTCAGGTCTCCGATAAAATTTAACCCGTCACGGGCGATACGGTAGCCTTTTTTCAGGTAGCTGCCGTAGGTCTTAAGGGCTGCGATCTGCTGCAGCATAACCCGGTCGCGGCTTGACTGCGCAACTAGTACAAAGGACAACAGCAGGGCTGTTATGGTCAATAGTGTTTTCATCGCGGTATTGTTTTAGTGTACACTGCCGTACAACCTGCGCAACTGCTCCACTTCTTTCGAGGTCTTGGCACGTTGCAGGCTCAGAAGCACATTCTGCCCGTTAAAGCGTCTCAGGTCGTCGTAGCTGCGGTCAATCTGGTCCGCCGCTTCATTGATGAGTTCCAGGCGCTGGGCATCACTCATGCTGGTGGTATAGGATTCGATAATCGAAAAGATCAGCTCCATATTGGAAAGGCTCTCGGCAAGGATGCCGCTATACACCTGCTCTATATAGTCGAGTTCGTCCGCGGTAAAATACTCGTCCTGTTGGAAGAGCTGCCAGGCACGCTGGTATTCCGAGAGCAGGCGGGCCTGTTTGTCGGTAATGTCGCGAATGCGCTGGTACTGGGTAATAATAGACTTAACCGCTTTGAGCTCGTCGTAATAGTCCTGGTACAGTTCCTTCTGCTTCTTGGTCCAGTCGGAGATCTCATCCAGTTTTACCTTCGAAAGGGTATTCTCAATTTCCTTTTGAGCATTCTGCAGCCAGATGGTTTTGTTCTGCAGTTTCTGTATCTTTAGGTCCATTGCCTTAATCGCTTTTACCACTGCGGCGCGGATAATCCCAAAAATGGGCGGCGCGGCAGTCGCAGGGCGTGCCTCGATACTGCTGAGCAGCAGCAGGCAGACCATTATTTTTCCAATTGTTTTCATAGCGTTTCATTTAGGTTTATTCTCGTGTAGTTCCTGCACTAAGGCTGCGATACCCCTACGCACATCCCCGCCAAAGCGGGCGGCGTATTGCTGCACCCTGACCTTTTCGCTTTCCTCGGTGGTATAGGCATAATATTCCTCCGGGGAGACCTCAGTGCGGTACACCTTGGAAAGTACCCCGCCAAGGGAGATAAATACCTCTTTATAGTGTTTGTCGGGATCGTTCGCCTTATTGACCGAAAGCACCAGTGCCTTTTCCTTTTCGGTCAGTCCCAGCAGTTCCTGTATCTGGTCAAATTTGTTCTGGTATTTGCGCTGGTCCAATAGGATCTTGCAATCGCTGTTGTTGATAATCGCCTGCTTGACCACGGGGGAGGAAATGATGTCCTCCACTTCCTGGGTCACCACAATGGCCTCCCCGAAGAATTTACGTACCGTCTTAAAAAGGTACTTGATGTACTCGGCCATGCCTTCACGGGCAATCGCTTTCCACGCTTCCTCAATCAGGATCATTTTTCGTATCCCTTTCAGCTTGCGCATCTTGCTGATAAACACCTCCATGATGATAATGGTCACCACAGGAAACAATATGGGATGGTCCTTGATGTTGTCCAGTTCAAATACGATAAAGCGTTCCTGCAAAAGTTCCAGGTTGGCCGTAGCATTCAGCAGGTAATCGAATTCGCCGCCCCGGTAGTACGGGCGCAGTACGTACAGGAAATTCCCTATGTCAAAGTCGCGCTCCTTGACCTTATCCTGTTCCAGTACCGCGGTAAAATCATCCCGCAGGAATTCGTAAAAGGAGTCAAATCCAGGGAACAGCGCCGTATTAGCCTCCAGTTTCTCGTAATACAGCTGCAATGCATTGGAAAGTGCCACGTACTCGCTGCGGCGGAAAGTCTCCGTATCCTTTTTCCACAAGGCCAGCAGCAGGGTTTTGATGCTTTCCTTCTTCTCGGTATCCAGGCGGTCGCCTTCCCCGATATAAAAAGGATTGAACCGGATGGGGTTGTGCTCCTCATAGGTGAAGTAGTACCCGCCCACCATATCGCAAAGCCCCTTGTAGCTGTGCCCCACATCCACCAGCACCACATGGGTGCCCTGCTCGTAGTAGCTGCGTACCATATGGTTGGTAAAAAAGGATTTTCCGCTGCCCGAAGGGCCGAGTATGAACTTGTTGCGGTTGGTGCAGATACCCATTTTCATGGGCTCATCACTGATATCCACATGCACGGGGCGTCCGGTCAGGCGGTCACCCAGGCGGATACCCATCGGGCTGGCAGAGCTGCGGTAGCCGGTTTCCAGGTTCAGGAAACAGGAGGCCTGTTCGGCAAAGCTGTCAAAGGTGTCGTTCATGGGAAAGTCCGCGGCGTTGCCCGGCAGCCCCGCCCACCAGATCTGTGGCGCCCCCACGGTCTCCTGCTTGGCAGCGGCATCCATTTGGGCAAGGGCTGATGACACCTTGTTCTTCAAATCGTTCAGTTCCTCTTTCCTCTCGGTCCATACCAATATATTGAAATGGGCCTTTACCGGAAGCCGTTGTTTGCTGATAGCTTCGTTCAGGAAATCATTGGTGGCATCCCGGGCAATCAGGTTCTCACGGCTATAAGCCGAAAGGGATTGCAGGCGCAGCCTTTTGCTTTCCATGCGCTGCAGCGTTTTGGCGCTGTCCTCAAAGAACAGGTACTGGCTGTACAGGTGGTTGCACGAAAGCAGCTGCCCCAGCGGTGAGGCAAACCCCACACTGAAAGGCGTACGGTCGGTCGAATAGCGGTCATAGGTGATTCTTGGGCCACATAGTGAGGGCAGGTTCGCAGCCTCCCCCAAGGTATACAACTGGGCGTATTTTCCGTTGATCAAAAGGCCCTCATCAAAAGCGACATCACCATAGAGGTATTCGCCCTTGCTCTCGCTCAGGGTACAGTACTGTTCCAAAAGCCCCACCCTGTGGGCTTCGCTGTAGATATCGGTATCCCCTAAGGGAGACATGCTGACAAAGCCGCTGTCCTGCAATATCCTTTGGAACTGCCCGCAGGCATCCCTGAAATCCTGCAGGGCCTGTGCCCCCAAGGTCTCTTTGGGCAGCAGCGCAGGGCGTGTCAGGCTGGAAAACAGCGAGGTAGCATTTTTCCTGCCGGCCGGTTTTTTGGTCAGGTACAGGTAACAGCTGTGGTCCAAGAACGGGCGCTCGTTAAAAAAACGCTCGCTGCTGCGGTACAGAAAACTTTCCTTTGCAAAATCCGGGGTATGCCCGCTGTGTATAAACCGGTCCTGTTTGCACAGTACGGTATGCTTAGGCAATACACGGAAGGCTTTCAGCCATGCCTGGTGGAAGGCCTCGTACTCCGGATCCGATAAGGTAAAGAGCTCCGGCAGTTCCACACGGAACCCCAGGGTAGCATCGCCCTGTTTGGATATGATGATGCCCTGCCGCACATCCAGAAGCGGCAGCAGCTGTTCGATTGTTTTCTCCATGACATATTATTTGGATGGTTGCATAAAGGCCTTACGGCTGTAGCATTTGAGCGTTTTGGGAAGCTGTTTCCGGGCCAGGGCTTTCATCATGCCATGCTCACCGTACTTTCGGCTCATTGCATAGATCCTGACGACCAGTACGGCACCCAGTATCCCGATCATCCCCACACAGATAAGTGAGGGAACACCAACGATAAAGAGGGCAGCAAACACGATCATCAGAAGGATGACGCCCCCGCCAAGGTACCAGATGTACTGTGCCTTAAGCCCTTTGAATTCAATGCTCTGGTTGATGCCCTTATTGACTTTGTACAGGCTGCCCATGATCAGATCCCGAAAAAGGATTGGATAACCGTGGCCACTACGACCAGAAAGACACAGCTGCCGAACCAGGCGGCGGCTACTTTCCCGGTATCGGGATCACCTGCGTTCCATTTCTGATAGACCTTAACTGCGCCGATCAGCCCCAATATGGCGCCAACGGCATACATAAGGTCAGTGCCCGCATCAAAATAGCTCCTCACCTGCTGGTTGGCCTCGTTGATACCGGCGACTCCGTCCTGTGCAAAAGAAGCATATGGGAATCCCAGCACCACAAGCAATACACACAGCGGTAGTGTCCTGTTGATATATGTTTTCATAACAAAAGATTTTTAGTGGAAAAAAAAGCGAAGGCCATCCGCCGTTGCCATCCCCTTCTTTCTGTCACCTCCTCTTACTGCTGCGGGACGAACAGGGGCATAGCCTTCGCTATTGGGTTATTTTGTCTGCCAAAGGGTTTCGGCGAGCGTTTCATTCATAAAGGTGAAACCGTGCTGCTGGCTTTCCGTGGCAATGAACTCGTTAATGGAAGGCCGGAAGGTCGATTGGCCCAGGACGGGATAATCGTTTACGATGGCTTTAAGGCCGTTTGTTACGGTCTGCTGGTCTGCCTTATTTTCAAAGGACTCTATAAGGCTCTTTTTGACACGGTCGACCAGTTCCTCGATAATCTCATAATCGGTAACCGTCTGTTGGAATTCCCCTATTGGGGTCAGGTTACCACCGCTCTCCATAATGGCGGATGTGGCGTTGGGTTCTGCCGAGTCCGGATTGCCCATGGAATGGAAAGGTGCACCTGCAGCGGCCCTGATCTGCGGAAAGTAAAATTTCAGCAGCAGGATGGTGTAGTAGAGAAACAGTACGGCGGCTGTAACCCTAAGGTAGGCAGCCCATGTAAATTCGGTAAACATAAGCATCGTTTTTTTCGTTCAACATTCATCATCTTCATTGCGGCAACACCGCTAAACTCATTTTACAGTACCTAAATTACATGTTGGGATTGGCCTGTAAAAGAACAACTTTCACTTGTGCCCCAAGTTGTTCCTCAGTAGTCCTTAATTTTCCGTATCATGTTTTCCAGAGCGCTTATACATGCTTGCCGGTCCGGTTCCTCAGGACTGTAGGCCTTACTGCGGATGGCGTCGGCGGAAAGTTCATTGCGCTGAGCAGTGGCCAGGTGCGGCACGATAGCCTTGAAGACGGCATTCATCGAGCGGGCTTTGAGGATTTGGGCCTCATCGGCAGCCCGCAACATTAGGGCGAGCTGGTCGCCGGAAAGGTTGCAGTATATTTTCATCCGGTCATGGGACGGTTTTAATTGAACTACAGGCATTTCAGGCAAATCTTCAGTAGCTGGCGACAGGTAATGGGAATACCGCTGCTCAATAAACGTAAGTAAGTTACTAACGGAGCTCACGATACGCTCCTCCAGTTCCCTGAACGGGTCCGGGCCGGCAGCAGCTGCCCTGTTTAGATAGCCCATAGCCTGTTCTTTAAGGTGGGTCAGGGCGGTATGGTATTTTTGGACGAGGTGGCGTACCTGGTTGTCTTTAAAAAGGGCAAATACCTTATCGTTAAGCTCCTGCTCCACCTGCTGGCTTTCCACGGAAACATTCTCCAGCAAAAAGGCTATATCCTCCGCGCGCAGTTCCTTACGGTACTGTCGTGCGGGATTAAGGGTGACCGAGATCAGGGCATCCAGCCATTCCAGCGAATAGGTGCGCGCGGTACTCATGGCTATCTGTTCTTTCGGTTACGGTAGGCTTCAGGGGTTAGCCCGCTGTGGTGGCGGAAAAAGTTGACAAAGGCAGAGGACGAACTGAAATGAAGCGCCTCGGCAATGCCGTAGACGGGTGCATCGCTACTATCCAGCAGTTCCTGCGCCAGACGGACAAGAGCTTCCGAAATCAATATCTTTGGGCTCTTTCCGGTGAGCTGCCTGACGGTTTTGGTTAGGTTGCCACGCGTCATGCACATTACATCAGCATAATAGCCAACCTCATGATGCATGCCGGCCTGTTGTTCCACAAGGCGGAGAAAGGCGATGGTTAATTGCTCCTTACGTCTGACAGCATTCGTGAACCGGGATTCGGTATGCGCCCGCAACTCCAGCAAACAGTTCAGCAGCAGGTTAAAGGTAAGGGTCACTATGGTTTCGGCGTGATGGGGTGTGCCTGACTGCTGGTGTTTCCCGAGTAACTGCAAGAGCTGGCAGATAATCTCGAAGTGAAACGTATCGGCCATTAGGCTATACAGCTCTTCCTGCTCCAGGAATGCTGTAATCGTAGTGTTGCGGGCAGCATAGAGCGTTTGTGTCAGGTAGGTTTCGGTAAAACGTACCAGCCAGACCATTACCGTCTTCCCGCCTGAAGCTTTCATGTAGCTGTCCGGCGGTACAATACAGACATCCATTGCCACGGCTGTTAAACCCTGAGTGCCGCTGTTTACGTGAAGCTGTCCTTCAGTTACCACAATGATATGGTAACGGAAATACTGCATCCCATAAAGAAAAGCCAGCACAAAAGCATCGCCCCGCAATTGCAGGCGGCGTACCTGAAATCCGTTATCCTCAAGCGATGTAATCAGGACCATCACAGTAATTTTTAATAAAAACCCGGAAGTGAACCTCCGGGAGCAGTAGTCAGTTGTCGTAAATATCAGTCACAAAGGACAGTAGTAAGGCCTGTGGCGATGATTCCAGTGCGCCGTTTGCCGCAGCGGCATAGTGACCGGTCATCCACTCCCAGTCACGGTCCCTTTTCCTTTTTCGCCCGTTGTTATATACCGCATTGCGCATGATAGAAGTTGCCATAAGCATGGCATGGCGCTCAGTAGCGGTCAGGTTGGGCGCGGTAATAATCAATGCCTCGGTCGCCATAATAGCCTGGCAGGCTTCCTGATAGGTGCCGTCACTGGCTTTCAGTACCGTCAGTTCGTCTGCAAGTGCTACATACAGGTCTTTGCCAGCTGTGCTGTACCCGAAAGAAAGATGGGAACGCAGGTCGGCTGCATCGATATTCTGGTACACCTGCACATCGGAAACGCTGATCGGGTCATACGCCGAAAAGTCATCAAGGGCAAGGAAATCGGCATTGATCCATGCGAGGGTCTCACACTGTTGTATCAATAGCGGCAAGGTGGCAGGTTTGGTGTTTAAAAGCTCATACTCCTGTAACAGTTCGCTATAGAGGGTTCCGATAAAGTCCTCGGGATTGGACGGGTTTGCCGGTAAGCCGGCACCGTTTTTATAAGAAAGGCCGGATACGGAGAATTGCTGTTGTGCAGGCGCAATGCCATCAGGGCTGCAACTGGCCAATAGTAGTACTAATGTAATTGAAGCAAATACCTTCATAATGTAACGTTTAATGTTCCTGAATCAGTTATTCAGTTCCATTCGCCCGGGGAGCGGAACAAGGAAATTAATTCCCTTTCGCTTTGAATTCAGGACAAATCTATTTTACATCATCAAGGGCTACAACAGTTTGGCTGTGCCATTCCTGTATAGCAGGCTGTGCAATTCGGGAATTCCACAGCCTAATTTTATCGTATTGTTAAGTTTTTATTAACAAAGTATAACGTACATTTGAAAAGCAGTCTCCCATTTATATCAAATGCACCTTTGTAGTGTATAGCTATATAAAAATGTTATGAAAATGAAATTTACGGGAACCATTATCTGTGTTTTGATTGTTTCATTAGCCGCTGTACAGCCTTCAGCGGAGCCCATTTCTTACGAGGCACTTTTGCAGCAGATTGACCTTTATCAGGGAACAGAAAAATCCTGGCCGTATCTGCAGGCGTACCTAAGGAAAGCAAAAAAAGAAAATAACACCACTGAAATTGTTTTTGCCTACAGGGAAATGCTGCATGAATGCCCCGAAGCACAGCGGCTGGTGTATGCGGACAGCCTGATTACTGCCGCAAAACAGTCCGGCGATAATGACCTTATAGGTGACGCCTACCTAACACGTGGGATTCTATTCTACAAGCGCAACGGCCACCGGATGGCATTGGATAATTATGTACAGGCCAATAGCTACCTGGTCAATACCCAAGACCACTACCTGAAGAACAAGGTAAAATACAGTATTGCACAGATCAAATACTATCTGGGCTACTACCACGAGGCCATTGCACTTTTCAACGAATGCATTGCCTATTTCAGCAAAGAAGAATCCCTGCCCTACCTTAAGTCATTGCATTGCCTGACGGTCTGTTACACTTTTGTGGGGAATCTGGAAAAGGCGGAGGAAACCTGCCGCCTTGCACTGGCTCATAGTGCGCAGTTGGGCATTAGGGACCTGCTGCCCTATCTGGAAAGTGCGATGGGTGTTATTGAGCTGGAAAAAAGTAACTACGGCACCGCGGTCAGGCACCTTTCCTTTGCCCTGCCTGAGATACAAAAAGACGGGGATTATGCCAACGAGTCTATTGTTCACTTTAATTTGGGGAAAGCTTACTGGGAACTGGGTAATTTCGATTTGGCTGCCCTCCACTTCAGGAAAGTGGATACGATCTTTGCGCGCAAAAATTTCCTCCGGCCGGACCTCAGGCGTAGTTACGAGTACCTCATTAAATACTACCATCAAAAAGAGATGCCCGGCATGCAGCTCATCTATGTCGATCGGCTCTTGCAGGCAGACAGTATGTTAGGCAGGGAATTCCGCTACCTGATTAAAAAAGTCTATAAGGAATATGACACAACGGAATTGCTATCGGAAAAGCAACAAATTCAGGCCAGCCTTAACCACAGCGAAGGGTTAAGCCTTGCCTTTAAGGCAGCGATACTGGCTCTCGCTGTCGGTATGGCAGTTTTATATTACCGGCACAAAAGGCTGCGAAAGCAGTATCGCAAACGGTTCGACGAATTATTAAAAAACGAACCTGCCACAGTTATCGAAAAGCAATCACCTACCGGGACGCTGGATATCAATCCGGTGATTGTAAACCATATTGCAAGGCAGCTGAAAGAATTTGAGGACAAGCGTGGTTTCCTGAAAAAAGATCTTACCGCAACCAAACTAGCCGAAGCTTTTGAGACCAACAGCAAATACCTATCCCGGGTGATCACTGCCCGACGGGGCAAGAACTTCACCCATTACATAAATGATTTGAGGATAGACTACCTGATTGCCCGTTTGAAAGCAGAGCCACAGATCCGAAAATATGGCAACGGAGCTTTGGCCCAGGAAGCAGGTTTCAGCACAGCGCAGCACTTTGTTACGGAATTTAAGAAGAAAACGGGAATGCCGCCAGGTTATTTTGTGGAGCAATATGATAAATCTGAAATGAAAAGGTAGCCGGATAGCATGGAGGAAATATGGTAAGAGGAGTGGCAGCAGGATGAAACAGAGAAAGCAATGCAATCCTTAAAATTTACTGGGCAGTAAATGGATAGCGTTGGCATAAGGAATTAAAACTTGTTTTTAGCTTCCCTAATTATTATATTTGCACTGATTAATTATTGACCCTTTTAGGAGGGTGGATTATAAAAGTCCCGATGTGGTTGTCGGGGCTTTTTTTTTGCAGAAATACTGGGTAACAAATGGCTGTTTTCTGATAGTTTAATTTAGTTTTGTGACTTTACAAATCACAACTAATTTAAAATGAAGAAATTTTTTATAACAGCTTTACTACTTGCTTCTCTAACTTTTCAGGCACAAACGGTTAACGATATACCTTTAAAAGATATAAATGTTGAATATATCGAAATCGTTGGCTCTTCAAAATTCATGTCAACCAAACTAAAAGTGGCCTTAGATTTTGGGCAGCATACAAAGATGTTTTCTTCTGGTAAAGAAACACTGCTTAAGGACGCCGATGGTAAAGTGGTTGAATTCAATTCAATGATTGACGCGCTTAATTTCATGAGCGAAAATGGTTATGATTTTACAACAGCTTATACCGTTACAGATGGTGACGAGAATATTTACCACTACATCTTACGTAAGAGAAAATAATTTGTTACCATACCGTTAAACTGCCTCCTAACGAACGCTTATTTGTATAAATTCGCAACCGCCTTTTAATAGGCAATATTGTTGATTGCTATCTTTAGATAAGGTAGCTTAGTTGGTTTAGCCTCTCTGGTGGTTCGGAGAGGTTTTTTTTTACCTGTGTTACATTAACAACCTAATTACTTCCTGTTGCTACTGCTTTTCATGGCGTTAATTTTGTTCTTCTTGCAAAATTTAGATACCTTACGAAAATTATAAAATAAACTATTGATATTTAATATGGAAAGCTATAAACGCAGAACAATTGTAATATTTTTTAATTGGTTTTTATGCACGGCAATTATTTTTTCGCTGCTGGGGTGGTTTGATAGTAAAATTAGCGTAGTACAGATACTAGGAAATGTTGTAATTTGGGCTATTGCCTGTATAGTAACTATATATGTTGAAAAAAGACGCATGAATAAATTGAAGAAAGAGGATTAGTATGCTTAATAACAACAGGCGACTATTATGAAACAGTAATTGCCAGGCTATAAATAGTGCTATTCTCAACAATTACAGTCGATTTATATACAAAAATGATTTTTGAAATTCACTGTTAATAATAATTTTGCCTTAAAATCTAACCTTGAAAGAAAACAGAATATATCTCTGCAATAAACGATATGAAGTTGATGAATATCCATAGTCTGAAATAGCGTAAGACGTAAAAGTTTTAACATTAAACAAGTTTCTCGCATCAAGGCTTATTATATATTTTTTATCCTTAAAAAAATAACTACTTTCTATATCATTGAAAAAATAGTTGTTATATTTATCCTGACCTCCAAAATTGTAATGATCAGTTCGAATTTTCAATGTAAGATAATCTCCATGCTTATACATCAAATCCAAAAAGCTGTTTTTTGTGGTATTATGGAATGTTTGTTCGGATTTCGTTTGTGAAAAACTCCAATCTGTGCCAATATGAAAATCAAATGCGCCATTAAAATTACTTCGCCAGCTTAAAGTATAATTTTGATTATAAGCAGCATTTTTACGTAAGCCAGAATTGTTTACAATATTATAATAAATAGACCTGCCGGCCTTAATATCAAGCATAATACTGCCTTTTAATTTTTTTATTATATAGTGGGACCTGAAATTACCATATAGTCGGTCACCTCCTTTCATTGCAAAAGCATTTGTAAGAGCACTATTTTGCTCAAGGGTGTTACGATACCTGATTGCATCGTTTTGTTTTGAATAATCTACACCCCATGAAAAATTATAGCGGTTAAGATAATGTTTAGTTGTATATTCAGCACCTACCGAACTACTTTCGAGCTGATTAAAGTCTCCA
Organism: Flavobacterium sp. NRK1; assembly: GCF_024054175.1. Classification (GTDB taxonomy): domain Bacteria; phylum Bacteroidota; class Bacteroidia; order Flavobacteriales; family Flavobacteriaceae; genus Flavobacterium. The sequence continues at coordinate 2,802,387 of NZ_JAMXLA010000001.1, read as the reverse complement.
AGACCTTTTGAAAAACTTCGCGAGGATGATAAGAGATAGGCATCGTTGACTTGTAATACTGTATTGTTGTGTACCCTGTGATTGTAATGAGCAAATATTGTATTTTTTGTATTTATTACATATATCCCATCGAGCATTAAGTTAATATAAAATGGATTTTGGGCTTTAATTATGTTATTTATATTTTCAAATCTATTGAAAAATTGATGGGCACTTAAATTACCGGTAAGTGATAACTTTCTTAATTTCCAAGTATATGCACTACTAGCATAAAGATCTCCAACATGGAGTTGTGAATTGGATTGATAATCCTCGGGAAGTACAGTGCCGGAATCGGAGAAAAGCCTAAATGCTGTTTTAAGGAAATCTCTGTTGTCGTCATATCCAATTGTAAAAGCTATAAGATCCTGATTTATTTGTCTTAACTTGAAGTCAGCTTGAAACCCAAAATACTGTCTTTTGTTACTTACATCATTGCCAACATCGGTTATATTGTCAACTGTAAATAAGTCGCCAAGTAGATAATCATTTATATGATATCGCTGAGGCAATTTATCGGTTAAAAACCTGCCTTTAAGTAATAATGCAGTATTCTTATTCCATTGTTGTGTATAGGTCAATTTCTGGTCTAGATAAGTATGCGTGGTATTAAGATCTTCGAGAGTAGTAATAGTGTTAAAATTAAGGTCATTTCTGAAATCATTTGTTCCCTTGTTAAAAGTTGAGGATGATTGGAGCATCATCGTTTTGGATATATCGTAATTTGCAAAGAGGTTTACATACCCCTTTTTAATTTTGTTTACAGAGACATCAGTTTCAGTATTTTTAAAGTGCGTTCCAGGTAATTCTACTGCGAAATATGAACTATTCCATGCCTTAAGTTCATCAGAACCTAAATATCCTTTAACTTGAAGCTTAAATTGTGTAGTAACCGGAAGGATTGTACTGAGCGTAACCATTTTGGCATTATTGAACAATGAACGTTTCTGATCCAGAAATGTCGTACCAACGTTTGGGCTCATTACCGTCGATGTACTGTAGCCTCTTCCTATTGATTCCATCTCGTTAGAATCAAAAATCATATCATTTATATTTCCAACATTATCGTAACCGGCATTATTGCCGGTGGTAGTGAGATATAGTTTATAAAATTTACTGAAATTCATCAGGTTACCTCTAATGTTGTAGCGGTTATCGTTACCATATCCGACAGCTAGGTCACCAAACCATATATTTTTATATCGCTCATCAATAGTAAGGTTAAGGGCAACCTTTCCTGAATCTTCAATTCCTTTTAATAGCTTATTGTTGGAATAGTCTTGTAGTATTTCAATTTTATCTAAAGGTTGTGTTGGCATGTTCTTGGTTAGAAGCGAGTAACCCCTGCTGAAAAAATCATCACCATCAACCATTACCTTTTCAACTTCAGTTTTTCCATAAAAAATCCTGCCATCATTTAACACCGTAAGACCAGGGATATTTTTCAATAAATCCTCCACTACTGATTCATGGCCAGTTGACAGTTTTTTTGCATCATAAATCAATGTATCGCCACGTAATTTTACTGGCTGTTCATGCTCTATAATAATTTCACTTAGGACTTGCTTGGATTCTTCCAATATAAAATTAACGCTGACATTACCTTGCGAAATCTTTAGTGTTTTTTTTTGCTTTGTAAACCCCAGATAGATAGCTTCCAAAGTATAAGCACCTGATTCTTTGATATTAATAATATAACTTCCATCCGCCCCGGAGATTGTATAAGCAATAAGCTTATCTTCATCACTTTTTAACATCACTGAGGCACCCGGCAGTATTTCTCCCGATTCCGCGCTAACCTTACCTGAAATATACGATTGTGCTTCTGTTTCCAAAGAAATTAGAAACACAATAGAAAAAATTAAAAATTTGAACACTTGCAAGGAAAATTACTTGGTCTCCCATTCATATTTTAGTTCATAACCGGTCCTTATATTTACCGGCTCCCCCATATCCGGCATTAATTGTTTCATTTGCGCATTAAGATTAGCATCATATTCAGCTAAATCTTCTAGCAGTTTCTTTTTCGATATTGGGGTTTTGCTTTTTACCTTGACTAAGGTATTGAAATCCTTTTCAAAAACCGTGTCATTTTTAAATTCTATTTTTTCAATTCGCCAACCATATCTGTTAGATGCATCAGATGCCTCAACAATTAATCCCGGCAAACCATAAAGCTTCCAAGGGCCATAGTTAAGGGGGATTTCAGGTGCAAACCATGCTACCCAATCCCTACCGCGATAATTAGTGGTTGCTTTTATGCATTTATATTTACCAATGACTTTTTCTTCTTGAGATACATTCCATTGAAGGTTGGGATATTCATCTTTAACAAGAAGATACTCCGCTTGAAAACCTTCAATAGAAAGCACTTGCTTGTTGCTATGATCTATTTTTAAGTAATCCGTATTCATAGTTATCCGATTCGTTCGATTCGCTTCCTCTTTCGGATTATTGAATACTTGTGTGGTAAATTTTGGAAGAAAAATTGTAATAGAATTTTGTATATACAGTGTCGAAGTTAAAGTATTAGGACTTTCAGTATTATTGTATTCTGTATAATCTATAACCGCGTTATTATTCTGTTGTGAAAATGCGCTAAGTCCAAAGAAACTTAGCAGCATTAGAGAAAATAATTTCATAATTGTTTTTGATATAAGAAACAGATGGGCTACATAGACGCACAACCGTTAGTATTAATTATTGGAATTGTATTTAAATCGTAATAATATTAGTGGCTCCAAAGTATTCAACCCCACTAATAAAATCACATTAATTTTAGATAAGATTTCCCGTGTACTAAATTTCGTTTGAATAATTTTAATTTGCTGGTTAAGGTCAGTACAACCGAAGCGCGAAGTTCTTTCACTTCATATTTTATTCATTTCTATAAAACTTATAAAAAGCTAACTTCCTAAAACACAGGTGCGGTCAATAGACCACACCTGATTGAACTGTATTAGCAATTAATATAGATCATGTTCTGCAGTATATCCTGGAGAATTAGCTATTTGTGCGGTCCAAATCTTAACATTGTTTGCTGCCCAATTAAAACAATCTGTCCAATTAGCAGTAGTCCCATTGTAAGGAATAGTTTTAACTACCTCACCCCTTGAATTTTTGATCAAAATATTGTAAACACAAGGCATCACCTCATCTGTTGAGGTATTTTTGTCCGAAGATTTGATATCCACTATAGTTTCACAATTTTTAGCGAAACTTGTTGCAGTTAAAGCTAGGATAAGTCCAGCACTTAAAAAAACTTTTTTCATATTAATAATTAACTTTGGTTGAAATATCCCTTAAACGCGTATGGGTTGAGCGTTCCTTTTGTCCATTTTTTCTTTGGTCCAACAAAAGAAGACCGCAATTTATCGCGACTAAATATTTTAATTACCATAAACTGATAACGTTACATTAACTCGTTAAAAACTATGGTAATGAACATGAATCCAACTTATAGACCTCAAGTAAATTTTAGAAGTTGAATTTTTAATTATGATTTCTATAAAGGTAATTTGTAAAACATTGTGTACTAAATTGTTTTAAAAACTTATGTAATAAAATTCTGCTATTATTCAGTAAATCTAATATAAATTCCTGTAAAGTTGTTTACGGAAAACCACATGTTTTATCATAATTTTATGTTAAATTTTAATATTGCCAGTTATCGTAGCATATTGCATGTGAAGTTTGGACTGTACTTTTTAATGGATGTAATTCCTACCGCTTTTCATGGCGTTAATTTTGTTCTTCTTGCAAAATTTAGATACCTTACGAAAATTATACAATAAACTATTGATATTTAATATGGAAAGCTATAAACGCAGAACAATTGTAATATTTTTTACTTGGTTTTTATGCACGGCATTTATTTTTCCTTTGCTGGGCTGGTTTGATAGTAAAATTAGTGTAGTACAGATACTTGGAAATCTTGTAATTTGGACTATCGCCTGTATAGTAACTATATATATTGAAAAAAGGCGTATGAATAAATTGAAGAAATAAGTTCAGAAAATTAAATCAATTGAATCAATTATTTACCAGGATATTCTATCAAAATAATTATCTCTTCAAAAACAATTCTTAAATCAGTTTTCATTGTATCAATATCGGCTTTTCTAGCTTTAAAGCGCTTGCTATGTACACTTGAATCTGCTAATAACTTAATCTTTGGTAGATTTTCCTTAACTATTTTAGACAATTTCCATGAATTTTCTGAAACAGTAGTTTTAATCAAATCAGCAAGTTGAAAGTAATCTCCTCGTGGATTTTTTATTTTATTTTGTAAACCCTTTCTTTCAAATAATTCAATTATTAATGTTTCAGATATTTTTCGAAGCATAAAAAGACATGAATTATATAATTTATAATCATAACATATTGATGCTTCGTGGGCAAAAGCTTCTAAATAACTGGGAGTGTTTTCAAAAATCTCTAATGGATACAAAGAATTTGAAGCTGCTACTTCAATCTCTTTTCCAATTTCAGCTTCGATAAATTGACGTAAACTTGCGATTAATATATATCCTTTTTTTTTAGTCAAAAACTCTTGACTAGAGCTTTTTTTTGAGGAACTTCTCAAGTATTGCGCTATATTAGAATAAGGATTAATATGTAATGAATCGAAACATTTTGCTATATCTCTAGGGGTCACAGCCTCTAAATGTTCATTTACTTGCAAATAATATACAAAGTATTTTATCTGTTTAGATGACGCAATAGAATAAAAGTTATCAATTTTATCTACGAACGTTTTGAGCTCTATCATTATCGATCAAATAATTTTTCGAGTTCAACCTCCCCAAGTCTTGTTAATTTCCAGATCCCACTCCCTTGTCCTTCAAACCACTGAGTTTCATTCTTTACGTTGTTGATTTGTTGGATAAGATTATTTTTTCTACCTAATTTCAAAATTCTATATACATAGTCGACATTGCCAACAGTAAATGATTCTTGTTTATTGTAAACGCAAATGTAATATGCAACTAAACCAAAAATTTCTCTATTGCTTTTAGGCTGTTTCGATATATAAAAATCATGTAATGAAGGCTTCGAAGAAGTTTTGATTACATCTACTTCTTCCAATTGAATTTGCTTTGTAGATTTTACTGATCTCAATGATTTAGATTTACCTGTAGATTTCTTCTCAACGTCATTATTTTTCTTCTTAGTCTTTGATCCTTCATAAGCACCTTTAAACAATCCTGATTTCTTTCCAAGCACAAAATCTGATACTTCTTCAAGTTTATCAAATTCAATACGGTAAACTCCTTCACTTATTGTTGTCAAAAAAGCCTTTTTTACACCGTTCCAATTAGTACTAAAGTTTTTAGATCGTGAAACACTTTTCCTTTTGGAAAAATATGCACTTTTTACCTCTTCTTTGTCTAAAGTATCTTTACCATAATTGCTTTGATAAAAGCAGAAGATGAGTACCCATTCCATTTCGCTTAGGTTACTTCTTTTACTTAAAATATCTTCGATATGAGGATATGTAGTAATAGCTGTGTCTTGTTGATTTTTCGATTTTGATGCTAAAGGTTCAGTTACGCCACCTTGATATTTATCAAAATTCTTTGAATCATCATCAATTTGATAATCAATATCTTTGACATCATTCTGTGGAATGGAGAGTTGATAGCTCTGCGGTGCTGTGATACTTTGAATTAAAGTTTGAAAACCTTGTTTTCCCACTTCATCACTCACATTTACTTCACAAACAATGTCGTCCCCTTTTCTGCGATACGATAATGTATTTCTGTTTAAACCTGATTCGTTTAAGTTTACACTTAAGTTCATACCACATTCGCTGCAAAACTTTGCTCCTTCAACAATAAATGTCCCACATTGACATTTAACTTTATTACCACATTCATGACAAAAAGTAGCAGTTGACAAAATAGATGTAGAACATTTAAAACAGTTGATTTCCTTCATGATTAATAGAATTAGGAATAAATTTAATAATGAATTACTAACGATTTAGGGTCTCAATTTCTATCCAAAATTACTGACGTGTATAAACTCAAATGTAAATTTACAAATACAAGAAATAATATGAAAGTATTCTAATTGATAGGAATAAAGAAGTTTTCAACAAGTTGCTATATTATGTAAAGTTTATAATTCAAGGTTTACAATAATAGTTTATTCAGCCTAATATAACTATTATTCTAATTTGGATAACCTTCTATAATTTTCAATGTATCTTCAATTCCTCCTGCAATGGATTTTGCTTGATCCCTCAATTCAATATTTACATTATTTGATATTAATTTCATAAGTAAGCCGTTATATATGCTAAGATTATTTTTAATGGTCTTTGCTATAAATTTAGCTTCCCTTGGATATTCTTTGATGTGTTCGCCAACATACAACAGTAAATCTAATAACTCAACCATAATTATAATGCTTTGATTTTCGAAATTAAAAACTGATTGTCGTAAAATAATATTATTAGATTCCTCCAAAAGTAATTTTTGCGAGGAACCAAAATGTGAGACTGCTACTATAGATTCGTAAATTTTTCCGTCCGTGTCGACAAATCTTAACTCTTTAAAATCTTTTTTAATGACATCGTACCTTTGTATACAATAATCCTGGAAACGATTAGCCTGATTCGTCTGCATTTCATTGCGCCATTGTTCAGCTTGTCTATTATTTTGAATAATTTGTTCCTTTAAAGTTGCTACAATTAGTATTATTCCCAGAAAACTAATTATGCAGCTAACAGCTTCAAAAAAGGATGTGTCCTTTAAAAGTGTATGATCATTCTTATAGAATTTATATCCTATTATAAAAATTAGTATACCAGCGATTATGTATATTGTAAGCATAATAAAAAATTTCTTGTTTAATTATTTGATTGTTTTATTGAGCATGTAATGTAGATTAAAAATAAATCATTCAATTAAGTAAAAATACCAGTTTAAAAAATTATTAAAACACCTATAACTAGTTATTTAGCTAAACAAGAAAAAGATGTTTATGCATTTTAATTTTTTCATCATTTGATGATGTCATTTATCGAATTAATTTTATAGCAATTGTATGTAGAGGATCATTCATATCTAAACATTTGTTTATTGGCTCATTAATACACTAACTTCCATATGTAATTTAGCTATTTGGGCGATTGATATTGCAGTACCAATTCCTAAATTTAAATTTTTATACATTTGATTTACTAAAGTCTTTAAAACCTTAATGTGATCCATCCCATTCATTTGCATCACAATGTTATTAGTGTTACTATCTTGAAACTGTTTTAACAAAGTATCGATCTTACCCGCTTTAGCATTAACAATTCCAATTAAATTTCCAGCTGCATCAAACAAGGGACCGCCCGAATTGCCGTGGTTTACAGAAGCATCAATCTTTAAACTAAAAATTTTATTTTTCCACTCATATCCTGCTATATTTGCTCCAAGTGCAGTAATTGTGTTACTATATGCTGGGTATCCTAAAACAAAACATTCGGAGCCAATTTTTACGTCTTCAAGATTTTTGAGCTTAGCACCCTTGCCGATTATAACTCTGGTTTTTAATAAGGTAATATCTAAATCTGTATCATCAAATATAACATCAGGAACATGACCATGTTCATCTCCTTCTAAATATATCACAGTTTGAGTTCCTTGTATGATGCAATGAGAACAAGTCAAAATATAACTACCATCTCCTATTAGTATTCCTGACCCCGATCCTACTGCTTTTGGTTTCCCCCCATCACTTATTAAAGATATGATACGGACTACTGAATTATTAACTAAATCATATTGTTTTGAAAAATCCATATATTATATAATTTTTCTGAAAAAGTACGTCAAAAGAACATAACACAGATAAGTAAAAATACCTGTTTTATTTGGGTGAGTATTTTTCCTTTATTCATAAAAAAAGATGCTTTCGCATCTTTAATGTAACAACTACTTCTTTTGTCTGATTTTCTTGAATTCTCTTATTTCAATTTCTGTTATTGATTCGTAGATTTTTGCAAAGTCTGAAAGTGAGTAGCCCATTGCAGTAATTATCATTAATAATGTGGAAGAAGTAGGTTTTGAGTTTGCATTAAATGTATCAGATACTGTTCCTTTACGCATGTCGATAGCTAAAGCAATTTTATTGTAACTATCAGAAAGAAGCTCAGTGTCTTCACAATTGATAAGCTTACGTAAACTTGCAGCAATTCTAAATTTAATATTTTCTTCTAACTCTTTTTTCACAAATGCAATTAACAATAAGTAGAAAAAATAATCGGTACGGTTTGGCGTACCGATTATTTTTAATATATTTGATTCGGAAAACTGGAAAAACAGTATCCTTTTACTAATTTTGCGATACTTCTATAATTATAAGAAGCATTCGCTTTGAATCCCGCCATTGAAAACTGGTAATTTTTGCAACGGGAAGATAAGTGCAAATGCTCACGCCATACGGCGTGGGCTCACTTATTGTTGCACGGTATACCAGTACCTCAATGGCAATAAGATGAGTTTAAACCCACGCCTCCTTTTTAGGAGTTATTACTTCACTCTCAGCTTGTATTCTTAGCGCACTTCTTATTTTTTTAGCGGTTTTCGCAAACGTTGTAGTGTAACCTTTAACCCGTTTTGCGTATGGTTTAGTTTTTTCATAGTTAAATTGTCCCGGCCTCTCTTATTATTCCTTTATCAGAGTTAGTTAAGGAAAGGCCGGGTTGTATTTTACCGGCATACATAAAAATAACCCTCAGACGTCGGCAAACTAACCTGAGGGCTACAGACCAATAAAACCCAAGTTTCATTTAATCTTAACCAATGTTATGAATTTTATTTCTCATTACAAAGGGCTAAGGGTGCTTTTCTATTCATTAGTTTTAGCTGCCCTGCCAACCACTGCCCTGGCCCGGGCACATGCTTCACCCATAGGTAGCATATTTTTTCAGCAAGCCATTAAAGGAACGGTATCGGATGCTTCGGGGCCACTGCCGGGAGTAATAATTTCCGTCAGGGGAACGCCCCTATCCACAATTTCAGATGCAGGAGGTAAATTCTCTATTGCTGCCACAAGCGGTGATGTGCTGGTTTTTTCCTTTACGGGCTTCAAAACCGTTGAAGTGGCTGTTGGTACGCAAAGTACTGTAAACGTCACCCTAAAGGAGGATGTTGCCCAGCTCGGCGGGCTTACCATTAACGCGGGCTATTATTCCGTGAAGAAAAAAGAAAGCACCGGAAGCATCGCATCTATTACGGCAAAAGATATCGAAACCCAGCCGGTTACCAATGCGCTGGCTACCATGCAGGGGCGCATGGCGGGCGTTGAGATCGTACAGGCCAGCGGGGTGTCCGGAGGGAGTTTTGATATTCGCATCCGCGGTCAGAACAGCATCCGTACCGATGGCAACAGCCCGCTCTACATAATTGATGGAGTGCCCTACGCCTCCGAGACTACGGGTTATTCCCGCAGTAATGTGGTACAGCCCTATACGGCAAGCCCGCTTAACAGTTTCAACCCCTCCGAAATAGAAAGCATTGAAGTGCTGAAGGACGCTGACGCTACGGCAATATACGGTTCCCGTGGTGCCAATGGTGTAGTGCTGATCACCACCAAAAAAGGCAGGGCGGGAAAAACGCGCTACAATGCAGGAGCCACCACAGGTTTTGGGCGTGTGACCCGTTTCGCAGACCTGATGGATACTTCGCAGTACCTTGCCATGCGTAGCGAGGCTTTTGCCAATGACGGCACCCAGCCCGGTGAGGGTGACTATGATGTCAATGGCACCTGGGATCCCAACCGCTATACCGACTGGCAGAAGGAACTTTTGGGCGGAACCATGGAATACACCGATCTTCAGGCTTCAGCCTCCGGCGGGAGTGAGAACAGTCAGTTTATGGCAACTGCTGGAGTGCGAAAAGAAACAACGGTATTTCCGGGTGATTTTGGTTACTCTAAAGCAAACGTCCGACTGAACATCAATCATACCTCCGACGATAAAAAATTTAACATGAACCTCTCGGCAGGTTACACCGCACAGAAAAATGACCAGCCCGGAGTGGACCTCACAAGTACAGCGCTGACACTGGCGCCCAATGCACCGAAACTCTATAATCCGGACGGCAGCCTCAACTATGAAGGCAGTACATGGGACAATCCACTGGGTGCCCTCGAAGGCAAACAGCGCTCCACTACTCGGGATCTGCTGGCCAACGGTGTGCTTTCGTACGAACTGACAACAGGGTTAACGGCAAAGGCAAGTATTGGTTATACCGATACGCGCTATCAGGAAACACGCACACAGCCCTCTACCATGTTCGATCCCGTGTATGAGCTGACCAGCGACTTTTCCACGATGGTAATGACAACCACGGCGAGGCAGTCATGGATTATCGAACCGCAACTCATCTGGAACCATACTTTAGGACGGGGTGTAATTGAAGCGCTTGCCGGGGCTACATTTCAGGAAAGAAGCGGCAGGACGATATCGCAGGAAGTTGCCGGATTTAGCAGCAATGCGCTCATCTATAACCTAGCATCGGCACGGATTATTGCCGTGCTGCAGGACAGCGACCTCCACTACCGCTACCAGGCGTTCTTTGGGCGCATCAACTATAACTGGAATAAAAAGTACATCATTAACCTGACCGGCAGGCGTGACGGATCGAGCCGGTTCGGCCCCGGCAAACAGTATGCGGCTTTTGGTGCGGTTGGAGCGGCATGGCTATTTAGCAACGAAGGTTTCTGGGGTGAGAATAGCGTAGTGAGTTTCGGGAAACTGCGTGGGAGCTATGGCAGCAGTGGCAATGATCAGATAGGAGATTATCAGTATATGGACACCTATGGTGCCACAGGAGCCAATTACGGGGGAACGATAGGCCTGGGTCCCAACAGGCTGCTCAACCCTGATTTCAGCTGGGAGACCAACCGTAAACTCGAAGCCGCTCTTGAACTGGGTTTCTTAAGGGACAGGATAATGCTGACCGTTGCAGGATACCGCAACCGCTCTTCAAGCCAGCTGGTGGGAATACCCCTGCCGGCAACAACAGGATTTAGTTCGGTACAGGCCAACCTGAAGGCAGAAGTAGAAAACCGGGGTGTAGAATTCTCCCTAAACACCGTTAACATCGAAAAAGAAAATTTTTCATGGCGTACCGATTTCAATATCGCATTTTCCCGCAATGAACTGCTATCCTTCCCTGACCTTGACGGTTCTACCTATCGGAACCAGCTCATGGTAGGCCAGGCTCTAAACATCCGCAAAGTATACCAATGTACTGGCGTTGATCCGCAAACAGGCCTTTATACCTTCAGGGATTTTAACGGTGACGGGCAGATTACCGCTGCGGAAGACCGCAGGGCGGTAGTTGATCTGAACCCCGATTTTTTCGGAGGCCTTACCAACCATTTAAAGTATAAAAACTGGCAGCTGGATTTCCTGTTCCAGTTCGTGCGCCAACGCAACTACGCAGCTGATTATAACTCAGGGCTTCCCGGTACAATGGCCAATCAGCCGGAAAGTGTGCTGAACCGTTGGCAAGAGTCGGGCGATAAAGCTGCATTTCAACGCTTTTCCGCTGGAAGCGATCCCGGTGTGCTCAGTGCGTATGACCGCTATATTGGTAGTGATGCCATACTGGACGATGCCTCATTTATTCGCCTGAAAAATATCGCGCTTTCCTATACACTGCCCGGGAAGTTTCTTAAAGGCGTAGGCTGCAGGCTGCATATCGAGGCGCAAAATCTATTGACCTTCACGGCCTACGAGGGCGCCGACCCCGAATTTCGCTTTTCGGGTTATCTTCCTCCCCTGCGTGTAATCAGCGGTGGAGTTAATCTAACCTTTTAATCATATACTATGAAACAATTGCTAAAAAAAATTTTGTTTATCACCCGTTGTACTGCATTATTGTTAGTATTAGCGGCTTGTGATGACTTTACCGAAGTGGAGCGTCCTTCCGGCCAGCTGACAAGGGATGCGGTGTTTGAAGATGCAGCCACAGCAGAGGCGGCATTGCTGCATATTTATGTTCGTATGAGGGACTGGGGGATGCTTACCGGCACCAGCCAGTCAGTAACGACGAAACTGGGAGCCTACGCTGATGAGTTTGCTTTTTACGGGCCCGCTGTCAGTTCTACCGCAAACTTCTACAATAATGCCCTTTTGCCTGCCGATCCTGTTTTGGCAAGCTGGTGGAAAGAGGCATACAACCAGATCTATGCCGCCAATGCTATCCTGGAAGGTCTGTCAGCTTCCGGCAGCATAGCCAAGGAGGCAAAAGACAGGATTGCCGGCGAGGCACTTTTTATCAGGGGTTATCTCCATTTCCAGTTATCCTTAACGTTTGGTAACATACCCTATGTTACCACGACCGATTATCAGGCAAACAGTGCCATAGGGCGCTCCGATGCGGCACAGGTTATCTCAAGAGCCCTTGAAGACCTGCAGGCAGCTGTCATAAGGGTTCCTGCAGAATACACTGACCCAGGCCGTACCCGCCCAAACCGCTTTGCCATACAGGCTATTATGGCGCGGATGTACCTATACCAAAAGGACTGGGCGGAGGCTTCAGATATGGCCTCACAGGTCATTAATGCTACCGCTCTCTATACTTGGGTCGAAGCTATCGACCAGGTCTTTAAAAAGGACAGCCCCGCTACGATCTGGCAATACTATCCGCCCCTGCCGGGGAGGAACACTAACGAAGCGGCATCCTTTATCCTGCTCACGGGCCCACCTGCAGATGTTGCCCTGAGTGCGTCACTCCTGAATGCCTTTGAACCGGGTGACCTCAGGAAAGAGTATTGGGTCGGATCAGTTAGCGATGGCGGGCAGACGTGGTACTACCCTTATAAGTATAAGGAAAGGACAAGTACTTCCAGCAGTGTCGAATATTCAGTACAGCTGCGATTGGCGGAGCTCTACCTGATACGGGCTGAAGCCAGGGCCAGGCAGGGTGAACTGGTAGGTGCAAAAGAAGATCTTGACAGGATACGCAACAGGGCCGGGCTGCCGCCCTCGGATGCTGTATCAAAGGATGCACTGCTGGAGGCCATTTACAGGGAGCGCCGCATCGAACTTTTTGCCGAAGCAGGACATCGGTTTTACGACCTGAAACGATCAGGCAGGCTCGATGAAGTCCTCGGCGCTGCCAAGCCTGGTTGGAATCCGGAAGATGCCAACTTGCCATTGCCGGAGACCGAGCTACTCCTTAATCCGAATCTTGCACCGCAAAACCCCGGTTACTGATGATGAGATCTGGAAAATATATTTGTAAAATAGTGCTTGCTGTACTTATAGAGATGGCAGCAACCTGTTTTGTACTGGCGCAGCATGAAACGGGAAAAATCCTGAAAACAGAAGACTTTGCACTTTGGGGAAGTCTTCGCCTTGGTTCCTTATCCGATAACGGGCGTTATGTAATTTTCAGCATGGAGTATCCCAATGGAAGAGACACATTGTTTGTAAAAGACAGTAAAAAAAATTTACTTCTCTCCTATCCAGGGGGATCGGACGGCCGTTTTCTTAGCAACTACTATTTTAGCTGCCTTTCCCCTGGTGGTAGGCTAAAGATAACCTCCCTTCATGACGAGGGCTGGTTCGAAATTTCAGATGTGGTAAAATATGACTACAGCCCTAAGGCAGCCCTTTTGATTTACAGCGCCAGTGAAGGTGATCGTTACTATTTGGGAATAAGAAATATTAGAAATGGCAGGGTACATAAAATCTGGGATGCATTTTCTTATAATTTCAATAGGGAATCGAATAGTGTAGTATATAGTAAGGCTGATGGTAAAAAGAATAAATTGGTGTACATACACCTTGGCAGCGATCGCTATGAAAATAGTATTACGGAGGGAAATCCGGCAGACTATGATGACATCAGCTGGCAACCCGGTGGAAGTTCGCTGGCTTTTACCTGTCAGCCTGCAAACGGCAGGGGTTCGGTGCAGCTGAAGCGGTACAATATACAGACGAGGCGCCTTGACACTTTTGACCCCGACGAAGTCTCAGGCTTTCCGCAGGGCTGGCAGGTAGCCAAGGGACAAGGCCTGAAGGTATCCCCGGACGGAGAACGCATTTTTTTCAGTATTATTCCAAAAGAAAACCCTGCCCATGATCCCAAACAGGTGCAGGTATGGAATGCTGCAGACAGCTACCTTTATCCGGTTCGGCGCAGGCCGGACAGTGGTATTAAATTCTCGCGGCTTGCGGTATGGCGGCCGGAAAAAAATGATTTTAAATGGGTTACCGACACTATTTTTTCTGAGGTGGCGCTTGCCGGCGGAGGTCGCTATGCACTGCTGTCCGATCCTGAGCAGTATGAGCCGCAGTGGAAATATACTGCTCCAAGGGACTACTATATATTAAATTTAGAGTCGGGGCAGAGAAAAATCATGACCACGGCACTTTCCCCGGAAAGAAATAATATCACGGTCTCACCGGGTTCATGGTATGTCACTTACTTTCAGAAAGGTCGTTGGTGGCTTTACGATATCCATAGCGGCACGACAAGCACTATTACTGACGCCATCAATACGGATTTTACGCGCGACGATACCGCCCTGACCTCGGGTCCGATAGCCTGGGGAATGGCCGGTTGGCTGCCTGACGACAAGGCTTTTTTATTTTATGACCGCTACGATGTGTGGATGTATGACCCGAAACTACGTCATGTTGCACGGCTTACCCGCGGGAGGGAACAGCAAAGGGTCTATCGCGTTGAAAATGATGGTCACGGAACCGGTATAACAAGAAATTACGACGGTGCCACTGCCCCACTGTTAAGCGCCGGGGAACTTTTGTTGCGGACCACTTCAAGAGGAAGGTCGGGATACTGCTTATACAGTTTGAAAACCGGATGCCTCTTTGAAATAAGTAAAGCTCGCCGGATAGGCAGGATGCAAAAAGCGAAGGAGAGCAATTGTATTGCATACACAGAGGAGGATTACAATACCCCTGCCAAATTGATTATCACCGATGGGGCCAGGAAAACGGATATTTTCAAGAGCAATCCCCAGCATTGCAACTTTTTATGGGGCAAAAGTGAGCTGATCGAGTACCGTAATACAACAGGCAAAGCCATGGATGCAGCGCTGTACTATCCTGCCGGTTTTAAGAAAGGTACCCGCTACCCTATGATTGTCTATATCTATGAAGACCAGTCTGGTAGGGTTCATGATTACGTTAATCCGGGGTACGGCAACAGCAATGGATTCAATATCACAAATTTTACCACCAAGGGCTATCTGGTACTGGTGCCCGATATTGCTTATCAGATCGGAAGTCCCGGGTATTCAGCTGCCGATTGCGTGACCTCCGCAGCGCGGCATGTAATCGATTTGGGATATGCGGACAGTAAGGCAGTCGGCCTGCTCGGGCACTCCTTTGGCGGTTATGAAACCGATTTTATAATTACACAAACGGACATGTTTGCTGCTGCAGTGGCTGGTGCCGCCATAGCCGACCTGCCGAGCAGTTACCTATATGCTTCTGCTAATTATCTGAAGCCAAACTTCTTTCACTACGAATACAGCCAACTTCGGATGGGTAGCAGCCTCTTTGATAATTTTCCCGGCTATTTAGCCAATTCACCCGTGTATCACGCGCAGAAGGTCTCTACTCCATTATTGTCCTGGACAGGAGAAAATGACGCTCAGGTGCACCGTTTCCAAAGTATGGAATTTTTTCTGGCATTAAGGCGAGTGGGTAAAGAACATATCCTCCTGGTCTATCCTGAGCAGGGGCACGCACTTTCAGGCACAGCACAACAAGAGGATCTTTCCGAAAAGGTTGAACAGTGGTTCGGTTATTACCTGAAAAATGAACAGCAGCCATCTTGGATAAAACCGAACAGGCCCCGATAATACATTAAAAAGGCAGCTCCCTGGAGCTGCCTTCTTTCGTAATGGGCTACAGTCTATCTGGGCTCCATATGAACCTCTACAAGACAATTACCGTTCGCATCTTTACCCCACAGCTGTGCACCCGTTCCACCGATACGGCATACAGGCCCGATATTATCCAGGTCACAGGTATATTCAGTGGAACCACAGGCACCGGCAGGATTAAGTTTTGTAAAGGACGCCACCGGTGTAGGCAACATACCTTTACCTTCAGTTGTTACGGTACCAAAAGCACCCGCCACGGCTGCGCCGAACGCAGCCAGCGGGATAATCTGTTTCATTAAAAAAATTTTCATGATTTAATAATTTAATAATTGCGTCTACTCTATTTACAGGTTTTCGACATCCCCTGCTACTGCAGTAAAATTTAACGGGACCGGTAGTGTTTACGTATCAGCTCATCCAGCCGGTAATACACAAGCTGTGTGCCGATCAGCGCATATAATCTGCCTTCGTCCACGGCTATGGCCCGGGCTCTTTTGCCATCAATATTATAAATATAAAAACTCGCTACATAGTCGTCATTTGCTGTATCGTAAACATCAATTATAGTAGCCTGCTTCCATAGCATCGGATCTTCAAACCTTCCTATAAGGGAAGAAGCTACAAATAAAAGGTTACGGTCCACGGCGCTCATACGATTGACAATCCTCGGAGGGCTGGATAGCTTCAACTCACCCCTGCCGGGAAGATGGGCAACTTCTATTTTTGCATGTGTCGTCGTATCAATAGTCCTTCCTCTGTAGCGAAGTTTCAGAGCGGTATCAGCAACAATAAATATGTTACGGTAGAGATAAGTATAAATCACATTTGCCGATTGGCTGCTGAAATTTAGGCTGCCATCGGAATCAAAGAGCCCATCCACCTGTTTCTGCAGCAGGTCTCGGTGTACCTCGAATCGCGGTCGGGCTCCGAAGTGAACCAAGGCCAGTTCACTGTTCCTGCTCTCGGGATCGATAGTCCTGCATGCCAGGGTATTTTGATTTAGCACCTGTGGCTGGGAAAAACGATTTGTACCCTTCCAGCATAGTGTAACTTTTGGCGAGTCCAGCCTGCCTTTAAAAACAGCGGGAATACCGCCGTCAATAAAGTAGAGATGTGGAGGTTTAACAGACAGTACGGGTGAAGTAAAGGGAAGATCCATACGATCAGGCTCAAGTTTGAAACTGGACTTTTTCAATAATGCCGAATCCACAGTTGTAACATGAAGTGGACCGACACTGTTGCCCAGGAAGACCTTATTTTTTGAAGAACCGGCAAAGTAATAGGAATTATACTTAAGGTCAATCTGATGAAGCTTCATGCATCCCATAACATAACGACGGATAAAAGGATTGTCCGCATGCATGATTGTTTCGGACCATTGGAAGAGAAAAAGTACTGATCCGATTGCGAATAGGGAACACAGCAGCACGGCCATAAATTTAGTTTTTGATTTCATAAGGTTGATTTAGATTCTATGGATTTTGGTATAAGAGCGATACCAACCAGACCTAAGGCGGTAAAACAAAGGTTGAATATAAGATGGGACTTCCAGCTTAATTTTTCGAGGACACCTCCGCAAGAACAGGGTGTATAGGAGCTGTAGTTAATCATTATATAAATATAGGCGGTGAACATCACCATTAAAGTGTAAGCTGCAAACAGTGCAATTGTCCTGGCAAGACCGGTTGCCAACAGGAACGAAATTGTAAGTTCCAGAAGCGGTACGAGCCACCAGAGCCATCCTGCGAATGCACTGAGCAGTGGGGATTGTCCTAACTGTATACGGAAATCTTGAAAATCCAGCAGTTTACTAACCGCTGCATATACAAATAATAAAATATATAAGGTAGTGATTATGGTAAGGCTTAGTTTTCTGCAGGGTATCATGCTTATTTTGAATTTGGTTACATATACATTAAACTGTCCGACTAAATTACTCACGCCCTGATAAAGATTAATTGCAGAAAGCTGTCCAAAAATTGTAAAAAACAGGCAATTATAAAATACAGAACAGCTGCCTAATGCAGCTGTTCTAAAGTCATTTTGAGGTGGCAAGGGCCTTTAGTTTTTCGCTGAGTTCGCTCAGTGCGGCCTTCTCAAGGAATTCATTGGAAATGTCTATGAGCTCCTGACGGGCTTCCTTGGAAGCTGTGGCAAAAAGACTGGTACTGCCCTCCCCTTTTTCAGTAAGTCCATACTCAATGACATGCGTCATTAGTAATACATTTTTTCTTGAAATGCGCATGTCGATTCGTACCGCATCATTCATTCCGGGGCTGCTTAAGATGGTATCAAATACCTGCCCCACTTCATTTGTTGTCAGCATACGTTTTTGGTTTTTAATTAGACATCTGAAAAAACAAATTTAGAAAGAGGGTATTGAACTAACATAATCAAAATTTGCCCATGATTGTTTTATTTTCTGTATCGGCTTATTTTCGTTGATAGCGTTAAATGTATTTAGAGGTGATTGCCTTGTCTGCGGCAATGGCAAGATGTCCCGTTGTCGGACAACGGTCTATCTTGCGCCCTTACTCCGAAGTCGTGGGCGGTGGACTGCTACAATGTTTGCAAAGCTGAAATGATAATGAAGAGGATACTATGGAGACTGAAAACAACAACCGCAAAAAGCGCATCTATGTGCGCTTGACCGACAAGGAATTTACGACCCTTGAGAACCGACTAAAAAACACTACTTGCAACAAACTGAGCGACTATGTAAGGCGTTGTCTTTTTGACAAGCCAATAACTACCGTTACAAGGGATGCCGCTACCGATGATTTGATTGTCAAAATGAGCGAGATGAACTTTGAATTGAATGCTATTGGAAGCAATTTTAACCAGCTGGTGAAAAGGATTAATACATCTTTTCAATATGCCCGTTTTTCAGAAACATTAGGACTTATTATGATGCAACGTGATGCTGTTACAAGAAAGATGGAAGAAATAAAAAACGAACTTCAAAAACTGGCAGAAAAATGGTTGCGGTAATCAAGACCGGACATTCAATAAGAGGGATGCTCAATTACAACGAAAACAAGGTCAAAGAAGGCAAAGCCCAATGCATCGGCCAGCACAATTACCCACTGGATGCCGACAGGCTATCCTATGCGATCAAATTGAACCTCATGCAACGCCAGGTGCAGCTTAATGAAAACGTGAAACGCAACACCGTTCACATCTCCCTGAACTTTGACCCGAGCGAAGCAAACCTGCCCAAAGAAAAGCTATTGGAGATTGCAGAAACTTATATGGGTAAAATAGGTTTTGGTCAGCAGCCTTACTTAATCTACCAACATCATGATGCAGGGCATCCTCATTTGCATATTGCTACCATTAACGTCCAGGCTACAGGTAAGCGTATCTCCATGAACAATATCGGTAAGGATAAGTCAGAACCGGCACGTAAGGAAATCGAGCAACGTTTTAACCTGGTGAAAGCCGAAGACCATAAAAAAATATTCTACAGACCTGATCCTGTTTCAGCCAAAGTACAATACGGCAAAGCAGAAACTAAAAAAGCTATTGAGAGTACCTTGATGTATGTGATAAACAATTACCGTTACACCAGCCTGCCGGAGTTAAATGCAGTACTAAAATTGTATAACATAACCGCTGATAGAGGAACGGAAAATTCAAGGCTCGCCAAACATAACGGATTGCTTTATCATATTCTTGATGCTAAAGGAAATCCGGTTGGTGTGCCGATTAAGGCCAGCAGGTTATACGCAAATCCAAATTTAAAGCGGCTTGAAACGCTATTTAAGCGGAATGAAACTGTACGACCAGATTATAAAATCCATATAAAAAGGGCTATTGACCAAGCATTTTTCAGGTCTAATATTATTATGCTGCCACAACTTATAAAAGCAATTGAAAAAGAAGGTATTGATACGGTAATTAGAAAGAATACGGACGGATTAGTGTATGGTATAACCTTCGTAGACCACAAAAATCATTGTGTTTTTAATGGTAGCAGTATTGGCAAGGAATACAGCGTAAAAGGACTTCAGGAAAAGTGCAATGCAAACCAAATTAAAACCACCGCTGAAGGTGAAAAAATAGCTTTCTCAAAACAGGAATTAATTGAAATCCTTGAAGAAAATAAGAGCATGCTCCATTTTAATGAACTGCCTAAGTTTCTGGATTTATTGATGAAAGCTGAAAATGATTATGAGTATGTAGCCAAGGAGTTTATAAAGAAGAGACGTCTGCGTAGAGGTTTATAATTGATTTGGATTATATAAATACATTCGTTTTTAGGTATTTTTTTAAAAAATAAAATCAAGTATTTTTACCTACGGCAATAACTAAAAATTTTGTTAATTTAGTTGATTAAGCGTTGAGTAAAATATAACAATTTATCTCATCCGATGGTGACCAGCAGCTCTGACAAGTGACAGAAAGAACGAATAGAAATAAGCCAATTAGAAAAGCCTCTCACATATTTAAAGTTTTGATGTTTGGACAATTCGTAAGTGAGTCATACGCGAATCAAAAAAGCCAAATTAACACAACGCACTAAAAAAATATGGCATTAATTGTAAGACATAACAGAGCAAACCACACTCACGAAAACGAACAGTTTCGCCGAGTAGCTTCTTCATTGAAAATACTATTCAAGCAGAAAGGCTGGACTGGTCTTTTAATTGGAAATCCATTTAATGATATTTATTCTCGCTTTCGTGCTGATGCAATTCTACTTTATAATCACGGTTTTATCATTATTGACTTTAAAGTTTATGGTGGGACACTTAAACTGCCTAGTGATAAAGATAATTTTGAAATATCGCAATGGTATACTGAATCTGATGATGACAAAAAGCGAACTCTTGTAAAAGCCGGCAACAAATTCATCAATCCATTCAAACAGCTTAATTCCTATCGTGAAGCATTTAAAGAGATCGCCCGTTCCGAAATTCAACTATTGAACCTGATACAGGAAAACAAGACATGTGCATTAAATATATTTTCTGGACCTTTAGTAATCGAAAATAGTGTTCCTAAAGAAATTCCGTTTTACAAAGTAACACAGGAATCGGACTTAGGAACATTTCTTTATGACTATTCCAGCGACAATACTTTTTCGAAAGAAACAGCAGATGCTTTATCAAGGATTTTCAATGCAGAAGAATGGTTAGAGCATATCGAGTTTCCAAGGGCTAAATCACTTGTAGAACGAACAGTCAAGATAGATGAAAATGTAGAAGCGGCAATTTCTGATTTTCTAAGAACTGATACAAGTAATATTTTAGTTCTTGAGTCTATGTCAGTTAAGGATCGAGATAGTTGGGTACAATATATTTTATCGGAGGCTTTAGATTTCAATATTCCACAAACTGAAACATGGATCCACTCCGCCCGTATTGGAAGGAAATGTTCTTTACGGTTAGGGGTTGAACTTCAAAGTTTGTTCAATACCATTTATGGTGGTGCTCCAAAGACACTTGAAACCGAAAATGTTGAGCAACAAGATAAACTGTACGAAGAACAATTGCAAGAAGTGATTCCTATTCGTTCCGATGATTCAGTAGATCAGTCGGCAGTAATCATATTGCACGAAGCACATTTGGTGTCAAGAAGCCTGCATCAATCGGAATTGTTGCGGTTTGGTTCTGGAAGATTGCTTGAAGATTTGTTAAAGTTTTTGAGTCTTGGCACAACTAAAAGAAAACTTATTTGCGTTGGCGACCCATATTCATTGACATATGGTAAAGATACTGAATCTGCAATTAATTTGAGGGCATTGGCAGAATTGCACGACGGACAAATAAGTTGTTATAGACAACAACCATTGTTAAATGAGATTGACGGAAAAGTAGGTTTAAGAAGTCATCTTGCGACTAGCATTGAGAATAAACTATTTAATGAACTTGAATATACATGGAAAGCTGATGACCTTCTGCAGATAAACAAAGATGATATACCTCATTACTTAACAGAATGGTTTTCTGCTCCATTTGACTCTGAGCCAACTAATACTGTTATGGTATATTCAAATAAAGATGCTAAGAAAATTAATCATTGGATCAAAACCAATTGTATTAAAAATGGAAAGGAATTAGCCAAGAATGATTTACTATTAGTAAATAATAACATAAACATACCAGATGAAACTGGCTTTGGACAGCCAACCAAATTATACAACGGCATGTTTCTACTCGTTGAAGAAGTTGGACAGTCTTTGACCAAAACTATTCCGCTTAGACAAAGTATATCACCGATATTATTAAATTTTACAAAGGTTAAGGTAAAATGCCTTAGCATTCAAAACAAATTAACGGCCGAAGTTTGGTTATTGAACAATTATTTTCAAAGTGAAGACAAGCTTTCAAAAGAAGAACAAATTGCTTTTCGTGTTTTTGTAAATATGCTTGTTGCAACCAAAATGAAGGAGCATACCTTTGAAGGTTCATACGAACATATCCTGCTTACACAAGACAAAGAATATAAATTTCTACTTTCTGAAGAGAAAGATTTAAAGGCTAAATATGAATCCGGAGAAAAAGTTAAAACAAAATTGGACCAAAAGCAAAGAGAAGTAAAAAAAATAGAAAGTAAATTCAAAAATAAATTCAAAAATAGAATACTATCTAACATTACACAGACAGACCCTTTTGTCAATGCTGTTCACGCAAATTACGGATGGTCGCTTACTGTTCACAAATGTATTGGTTCAACTTTTACAAATTCTATTCTTAATGCATATCAAGGTGAAAACAGGGGAACTAGTAATGCAGAATATTATCGCTGGTTATATTCAGCCATTACAACAACATCAGGTAATTTGCGACTTGCTAATCCTCAAATCCTTCACCCATTAATTGAAGTTCATTTCGAAGATACGACCGTAACTGATATTGAAACATCAAATACCAAAAAGAAACATTTGTCATTTAAGGATTACAAAGTAGAAGAAAGATTTGTAGAAAAGATACCAGAAACATTATTAAACTACAATATTATAGGTAGTATCTGCGAATTAACAAAACTACTAGAATCATTAGGATATCTTCTAGAATCTGTGAATGTAAGCGGTGATTACCTGACTAAGGTAAATTTTTCAACTCCAACAAGTATAAATAAGCATTTAACTATTGCGATCAACAACAAAGGTGCTAAAGACAATTGGGTAGTTTCATCAATTAGAATTGAGAGAAGCGAAGGTGAAAATGAGACTAAGATCAACGAATGTATAGATGTATTATTTCATTCAGCAAGTGAAATTAAAAGTGAGAAACAGTCGAGTTTCCCAACCGACTTCAGAGGAAAGGTTTATGAAAAATGGAAAAGAATACTAACCGAAAAAGGATTTAATTTGACCATAGTTGAAACTCATAATAATCAAGATATATTCAAAGCAATATCAGGTGAAGCAAAGGCTAAGTTCCGAGTGTGGTATCGCAATGATGGCTTTATAAGTCAATTCAATATTTTAGAAAAGTCCAATGAAAAATTAGGACAAAATCTTAAAAAATGGCTCATCGATGGAAACTAAACGTGACTTTGAAGCAAAAGCGAAGGCAATGCTAGGCACAAATCCTGATGAGGCTTTGAAGCTTTATCTAGAACTTTGGGAAACCTATTCTGATCAATTTAATGCTTGGGATGCTTTCTATTCCATGAAAGCAATGAGAGCTGCAAATTCTCCAAATTTAGGTTGGGCAAATGAGCTCGCCGAAAAGTTCGCCGGCGATAAGGTTGGTAACCTATACGGATGGCTAATTTTTGATCGATGTATAAAAGGGAAAAGCAGAACTGAAATATTGGAAAACGAAAAGCTCATTGAAGGTCTTACAAATCTTGCTCCTCAAAAGAATTTGAGAGGGGATGACACTTTTCCCTGTCCCACCACAATTTCAACATTAAAGCTGTGCGATGCACATGCAGAAAATATTTTTAACGCTAAAAAAATTAATGAGTTGCTTTCAGGATTAGACTACAACATTTTGTCTAATAAGCCTAAAATTATAGAAACACAGGAACGGGGAGATGTTGAATTGTCGTCCGACCTCGAAAAATTTTTTGCACTCAAAACCAAGGCTCTCTTAAAACTTACAGAATTTGAAGCTTGCATAGAGTATTGTAATAAAGGTCTTGAACTAATAGAGAAGTTTCATTATAATAATGACTTATGGTTTAAGATGAGAATAGCTCTGTCGGAGGATGGACTTGGAAATCATGAAAAAAGTGAGGAATTATTTAAAGAACTTTTAGAGAGTAAAGCAGGTAACGACAAGTGGTTTTTGTATCGAGATATATCCGAAGTATATTATGAACAAGGAAATTTTGAGAAAGCATGGAAGTATGCTGTTGATTCCGCATTCCATGGAAATGAACCCCATTTTTTAATTGGATTATATCTTCTTCAAGCACGTATTCTTTTTAAACTTGATCGAGCAAGCGAGGGGAAAATACTTGCAGAACTCATTGCGTCCATTTTAAAGGAACAGGAATGGAATGAAAAAGCTGAATACAACAAGTTGTTTGCATATTATAAAATTGACAAAACAACTATATTGCCTGTCGGTGAAGTAATAAAACGAGCAAGAATATTTTGGCAAAATGAGAGATACGGTAATAAACAAAAATCCAACGGTATCGTAATTTCAATTTATCCAAATGGTAAAGGTGGTAGAATAAAAGATTCAACCGGAAGTGTTATAGGTTTTCTTAAAAAGGGATTAGTAAAAAAACTTAAATCAATAGACAATCTAAAAGGAGTAAGCGTTGCGTTTTATTCAATGAAAAATTTTGACGGTAAAGACATTGCTGAACATATAGAAATATTGAATATTCCGCAAAAAAATGACTCTGAAAATCAGCATTCACAAACAGGCCAAGCTGAAGGCGAAATAGTGAAAATTTTACACGACAACGAACGCGGAAAAGTTGGCTTCATAAAATGTAAAGGAAGAGAACATTATTTTTCGGTAAATCCAAGTTATCAGTCAATTTCCCAAATCCAAGTTGGAATAAAAGTGCTATTTGAAATTTTACCAGGGAAGGATAATAAAAAGGAACGAATAAGAATTAAAAAAATATTAGGTTAAACCTCTTTGCTATAAAAGGAGTGTCTTGTTGAAATTCGGTATTTCTACATTTTTAATTTTACAAAAAAAGTAAAACCTACAATACTAAGAAGAGATAGTCTTGCTAAACATAATAAATCGGTGTTATTAAAAATACAACTTTCATCCCTAAAAACACCTATAATTTAATCATCCGCAAAACCTTATATTTGGAATCTTAATAGATTTTACACGATAATGGATCATACCGTACACAATAAATTAGTTTCTTTCATTTGGTCAATTGCAGACGACTGTTTGCGAGATGTTTACAACCGAGGTAAATATCGCGATGTTATTTTACCTATGATAGTTTTGCGTCGCTTGGATGCTTTATTGGAACATACTAAAGAAGCCGTATTAGAAGAATTAGCCTTTCAGCGTGATGAAGCAGGATTTACCGAGTGGGATGACAAAGGTTTTACTGATGTAACGGGTTATGTGTTTTACAATTCCAGCGAGTGGACTTTACAAAGATTACACAATACTACCACGAATAGCCAGCAGCTGTTATTAGCTAATTTCGAAGACTACCTGAATGGGTTTAGTTTTAATGTAAAAGAAATCATTGAGAAGTTTAATTTAAAATCCCAAATCCGCCACATGGCTGGGAAAGATGTGTTATATGATGTGCTGGGCAAATTTACTTCTCCAGATATAAACCTTACGCCTTTCGAAAAATTAGATTCTAATGGTAAAAAGTTACCGGCACTGACCAACTTAGGAATGGGATATGTTTTCGAAGAATTGATTCGTAAGTTCAACGAAGAAAACAACGAAGAGGCCGGAGAACACTTTACCCCACGTGAGGTAATCGACTTGATGACGCACATTATTTTCGATCCCATAAAAAACAATTTACCACCGGTGATGACTATTTATGATCCGGCCTGTGGTAGTGGTGGTATGTTAACCGAGTCGCAAAACTTCATTGTAGATCCGGACGGAGAAATTAAAGCCGTTAATTCTGATGTGTATTTGTTTGGAAAGGAGATTAACGATGAAACCTACGCTATCTGTAAATCAGATATGATGATTAAAGGAAACAATCCTGAGAACATCCGCGTAGGCTCTACTTTATCGACCGATGAATTTGCCGGGCAGTATTTCGATTTTATGCTGTCTAACCCGCCTTATGGTAAGTCATGGGCAAGTGAGCAGAAATATATTAAAGACGGAAAAGAGGTTATTGATTCCCGTTTTAAAGTAAGATTAAAAAACTATTGGGGCATTGAGGAAGAGGCTGATGCTACTCCCCGTTCTTCGGATGGGCAGTTGTTATTCTTAATGGAAATGGTAAACAAAATGAAACCCCTTTCAAAGAACAACCTAGGTTCTCGTATAGCTTCTGTTCATAACGGAAGTTCGTTATTTACAGGTGATGCCGGAGGTGGCGAAAGTAACATCCGTCGACATATTATTGAAAACGATTGGTTAGAAGCCATTGTGCAGTTGCCGAACAACTTGTTTTACAATACCGGTATTACTACCTATATCTGGATCTTATCAAATAACAAAGCCGCTAACCGTAAAGGGAAAGTGCAACTTATAGATGCCGGACAAATGTACCGGAAACTGCGCAAGAACTTAGGAAACAAAAACTGTGAGCTAGCGCCAGAGCATATTACTGACATTGTAAAAAACTACACAGCGCTGGCTGCGGTAGAAAGAACTACCGAAGATAGCATCGCTTCAAAAGTATTTGATAATGCCGATTTTGGGTATTACAAAGTTACTATAGAACGACCGAAACGTTTAAAAGCCCAATTTACAGCGGAACGAATTGCCGATTTGCGTTTTGATAAAGGTCTAAAAGACGTAATGCAACAAGTCTACACTAAATATGGTGAGAGAGTATATGAGGATTTAAAAGCTAACAAAAAAGAAATTTTAGACTGGGCTGAAAAAGAAGGTTTTGAGCTGAATAAAAAACAGGAAGAAACGCTTTTAAAGAAAGATACCTGGACCAAACAATTAGCTATATTAGAAACTGCTACCGTATTGCTTAATAAGCTGGGAGACCAAGAGTACAATGATTTTAATATATTTAAGACTGAGGTTGATGACGTTTTAAAGAAAGAGAAAATTAAACTAAGTGCTACAGAGAAAAACCAAATTTTAAATGTTGTAAGCTGGTACGATGAGATCGCCGAGAAAGTAATAAAATCTACCATTAAATTTTCGGGTGAAAAGCTTGATCAATTGCTTTACCAATTAGACTGTGCTGTAGAGGACTTGCCAAATTATGGCTATTACCCAACTGCTAAAAAAGGTGAATTTATTACCTATGAGACCGACAGCGATTTACGCGATACTGAAAACGTACCGCTTAAAGAAAACATCTATGAATATTTCTTAAAAGAAGTGCAACCCCATGTAGCCGAAGCCTGGATTAACCTTGAAGCTACCAAAATAGGTTACGAAATCTCATTTAATAAATACTTCTACCAGCACAAGGCATTACGTTCTTTAGAAGAAGTAACTGCCGATATTTTAGAACTTGAAAAACAAAGCGATGGTTTAATTCATGAAATATTAAACTTTTAACTATGGCAAAATATAGTGTATTACAACATCCTGTGGAAACATTGTTATCATGGATCAAGTCAGGTGAAATTGCAATTCCTGAAATACAACGCCCATTTGTATGGAAAGCCACAAAAGTAAGAGATTTGATAGATTCTTTGTATAAGGGCTACCCGGTGGGTTATATTATTACCTGGCAAAACCCAACCGTAAAACTTAAGGATGGTTCCGTATCAAGAAACAAAAAAGTGTTGATTGACGGTCAGCAACGTATTACAGCTTTAACCGCTGCAATTGTTGGGCTAAGAGTTTTAAATGACAATTATAAAGAAATTAATATTAAAATCGCTTTTAATCCAATTGATGAAGAATTTGACGTTTTAAACAAAGTGCATGAAAATGATTCTAAATGGATTAATTCCATCAATCCTATTATTAATGACGAAATAACGATTTCCAGAGCGATACGTGAATATTTAAAAGCGAACGAAGATAATCCAGCTGTCACCGAAGAACTAATAGAAGAAAGATTAGAAAATCTGAAACGTATCAAAAATAAAATGGTGGGTATTATAGAACTTGACCATTCACTTGATATTAATACAGTGACTGAAATTTTTATTCGTATCAATCAAAAAGGAGTTGTATTAAGCAACGCCGACTTTGTGATGAGTAAAATTGCTGCAGACGAAGAACATGGAGGTAACCGTATGCGAAAAATGATTGACTACTTCTGTAGATTAATCGTTGACAAAGATTTTAATAAACACATTGTCGATAACGATAAGATATTTTCAGAGCACGCTTATTACAATGCTATAAAATGGATGGCGCGTGAACAAGACAATCTTTATAAACCCGATTATGTAGACATGTTACGCGTTGCTTTTACTTATAAGTTTCAAAGAGGTAAATTTAGTGATTTGGTCGCGTTACTTTCTGGTAGAAATTTTATTACAAGAGATTTTGAAGAAGAAATTGCAACAAAAAGTTTTTCTGATTTAGAGGAAGGATTGTTAGCTTTTGTAAGCCAAACCAACTATCAGAGGTTTATTATGATTGTGCAATCTGCCGGGTTTATTGATTCAAAACTTATTGCTTCAAGAAACAGCTTAAATTTTGCCTATGCTCTGTATCTGCATCTCCGTTTTCTTCGTATGCCAGAAACAGAAATACAAAAATACATCAAACGTTGGCTGGTATTTTCTCTACTCACTGCACGTTATTCAGGTTCGGTAGAATCTGTTTTAGATGATGACATAAAACAAATTAACGAAAAAGGAATTGCAGCTTATCTAAGTCTGATGGAGCAAACACATCTAAGTGATGGCTATTGGAAATATGGTTTAGTAGATAATTTAGAATCCTCAAGCACAAATAACAATTCTTTTAATGTTTACCTATCAGCCCAATGTTATTTTAATACAACGGCATTTCTTTCAAAAAGCATGACGATTAATAGTCTAATAACTCAACGAGGAGACATACATCATTTATATCCTAAACAATATTTGACCAAATTCGGAAAAGCGCCTAAAGAATACAACCAGGTTGCCAATTTTGTATTTACTGAACAGGCTACCAATATTAAGATTGGAGCTAAAGCACCGGTTGATTATATGAAGTTGGTCTTTGACCAAATAAATGCAGGGAAAAACGACTTTAGTTCCATAGACGACCAAAGCAGCTTGTTGGAAAATTTCCGATTAAATGATATACCTCTACTATTAAATGATGGAGAGCATCATAATTATGAAGAGTTTCTGCGAAGAAGAAAGGAATTAATAGCTACTAAAATAAAAATGTATTATGAAAGCTTATAGTGGCTACAAAGATTCGGGAGTAGAATGGTTAGGAGAAATTCCGGAGCATTGGGAGTGCATTAGGATGAAACACTTATTTAAAGATCATT
Organism: Flavobacterium sp. NRK1; assembly: GCF_024054175.1. Lineage (GTDB taxonomy): Bacteria > Bacteroidota > Bacteroidia > Flavobacteriales > Flavobacteriaceae > Flavobacterium. The sequence continues at coordinate 2,772,969 of NZ_JAMXLA010000001.1, read as the reverse complement.
CGGAAAAAAATAAACCTAACGAAGAATTGTTGTCTGTAACTCAAAATCAAGGTGTAGTTCCAAGAAGTTGGGTAGAAAACAGAATGGTTATGCCGTCCGGTGCTTTAGAGTCCTTTAAATTCATTAAAAAAGGAGATTTTGCTATTAGTCTAAGATCTTTTGAAGGGGGCCTAGAATACTGTTATCACGATGGGATAATTAGTCCGGCGTATACTGTACTCAAAACTAAAAGAAAGATAGCTGATAATTATTACAAATACCTATTTAAATCTTTTTCCTTTATTTCGGAATTACAAACTAGTATTGTTGGAATTAGGGAAGGGAAAAATATTAGCTATCCCGAATTATCATATTCTTTTTTGCCAGTCCCAGTTTTAGAAGAACAAACCGCTATTGCTAACTTCTTAGACGAAAAAACCGCGAAAATAAACCAGGCCATTGCTATTAAAGAGCAACAAATCGCTTTACTGAAAGAACGCAAACAAATTATTATTCGGGATGCGGTAACCAAAGGTTTGGATAAGAAGGTTAAATACAAAGACTCGCGTGTGGAATGGATAGGAGAAATTCCGGAGCATTGGGAAGTTAAGAGGTTGAAGTATATCTTGAAAATCAGAAACACTAAAATTTTAAGCAAAAATTCCGATTTTAAATATGTTGGCATGGAAAACATTCAGTCTCAAAGTGGAAAATATATTGAAACTTTATCTGACGTCGAAGGACTATCAAATTATTTTGAAAAAGGAGATATACTATTTGGGAAATTGAGACCATACCTTGCTAAAGTATATTTGGCAAAATTTGAAGGAATATGCTCTACTGAATTCATTGTTTATTATTCACCTTTTAATAACTTTTATCAGAAAGTATTATTAAGTAATGATTTCATAAATTTTGTTGATTCATCAACATACGGTGCGAAGATGCCTCGAGCTAATGCTGAGTGGATTGGGAATATTTTTTTACCGTATCCTACAATAGTCGAGCAACAAGCAATTGTTTCCCATATTGAAACTCAATCTTCAAAAATTGACGAAGTGGTTTCCATAAAAGAACAGGAAATAGAAAAATTAAAAGAGTATAAAATGAGTTTGATAGATTCGGTGGTAACAGGTAAGGTAAAAGTTTGTTAGTTTTTAAAATGTAGGAATATGAAATATGTTGATTTATTTTTTCAGTACTTAATGAAAAAAAGATGGCTTCATTATGTCATTGGTTTAAGCGCATCGTCAATATTATATCTGGAATTAAACAAACCCAAAATCCCCGATGAAGCAAGTCCGGATTACTCAAAAATAGCTAACGAACAGGGTGAAACTATGAAGTTACTAACAGGTTATGTTGTTGATGTATTTGGTGGTGGTCCAAATTACATTGCAATTTTAGTATTGACAACTCTTATATTATTTTGTATTTATGCTGAAATAAAAATTAATATGCCTGAAAAACCAAAAGGAAAATCTATTAAAAATATTTTTTCAGGTTGGTTTCAAGTAAATAATCAAACTAATTACTACGATAAGGATGAGTAATATTTTTTCAGGTTGGTTTCAGATTAATTTAATTAAAAACTATAAGATTTTCAGAAGACCTTTCAAAATTAAAGAGAATTGGTTTGCTAAACTATATGATAAACACTACACAAAAGATCTTCAAGTAAAGTTTAATCCTGACCTATTTGTAGATCAGGATAGAGGAAAAGCAGAAGAGCTATTAAACGAAATTAAATTTAACTCCTCCCAAATTTCACAATATCGAAATGAACTTAGAATATTATCTGATTGGTTAGATGACTTCCCTAAAGTTTATAAGGAGTTAAAAGATTTTTTGCGTGGTGAAAATATTACAATTAATGCAAATTCAAAACAATATGAACAATTAGAATTGTTACTACAAAGAATTCCTTCAATTAAGGCAAAAATACAAGAACAAAAAAACATACTTGGTAATGGAACTAAAAGTGAGGAAACATCATTACCTAAAATAACTTTTGATCATGACTATAGTATTGGATTTGATGTTAGAAGAATTGATGAATATGGAGAAGATTTAAAATTCATAAAGGAAATCCCATCTGAAATATACCCAGTCGCAATAGTTTTTAGAAGGCAATCAGAAATTATAAATCAAATTCAAACCTTGAATTCTTTAGATAGTGATTTTTTTAATACATTAAAAATAATCCACGGTAAAGCAGGGATGGGAAAATCAAATATTTCGGCATATCTAACTACATCATTAAAAAATGAAAACCACCCGGTTATCATAGTAAAAGCAAAATCATTTGATGGAAATCCAGATGAATTTAATAGAATTCTTATGGAACAATTACTCGTGCCAAACAATTATACAATTGAAGAAGTTTTAAAAAAAATCAATAATTACGGAAAAGTTCTAAACAAGAGAGTAGTAATCATATTTGATGGATTAAATGAAACCACGTATGCTAACGAGGGCTTTAGCAAAATTTGGGAAAAGAGCTTAGATACTTTTATAGAGATATTAAAAAACTATAGATTTATTTATTTCGTTTCAACTTTAAGGACTTCATATATTTCCAGAATTTGGGATAACAATCAAATTCCTTATTCAAATTTTGAATTAACGGGGTTTAATGACAATAATTTAGAAACAGTAATAAAAAAATACTTTGATTATTATAATATTGGTTACGATCAATTAGTTAAAGGGGATATTTTTTATTTTAAAACTCCTTTATTAATTGATTTATATTGTCAAATGTTGAACCCCCAAAAAGATATTGGAGTAATAGCAGTTTTTGGATTAAATGGTTTTAAAGATGTTTTTGAGAGATACATTTCAAATCTTTCAGACAATGTAAAAAGAAAACTTACTTTAGGAACATCTGACCAAATTATAGAAGGAATTGATAGATGCTCTGATGCAATGTTGGGTAATTTGGAAGCAAATATTCCAAAAATGAGTTTTTATTCCTTAATGCAAAACCAGAATGTTGTCAAAATTGGGGGGACAATAGGTGATGAGATATTATCTGAATATTTAATTTATCTTGATGAAAATCATAAAGGCAAAGATGTTATAGTTCATACACAGCAAGAAGTTGGTGGGTATTTACTTGCCAAGGAATTAGTAAGGAAACATAGTTCTATTGATAATGTAATTAACTCAGATTTTTTCAAGGATAGTATTATTGGTGATCATGATTTATTACATCAATTAAAAGATGATATTTTAAAATTTCTACTAATCGAATCAAATGAAAATTCAATTGTTTTTGAAAAATACATTGATAATCCAACAGTAAAGAATTTTACTTTAATTACATTGGAAACTGAAAAATTAAATTCCAAAACATCAGTATTAAGACAGAAACTTAGTGGTGGATTAAAAACTAAAGAAGAAATTAATGAACTACTAAATGGATTATACAGCACATTTTTCGATCTTGATTCACCTTTGAACTTCGATTTCATAAAATCACAGCTAATACTACTAGAAAGCAGTGTTTTTGAATACACATGGTCAAAATTTATATATGATAATTATTATGAAATAGATAGTATAGCGTCCGATATTGTGGAAGACATACTTGTATTTGAACAATTACTAAATAAAGAGCTATATATTGATTTTTTAATTTGGAATTTCGAAACTACAGTTAGACAATTAAGAGATAAAATATATGTTGTTTTACTTAATTTTTTTGAACGACACCCTAATCAGATTTTTGAAAAAGTTATCGAGTACTCTAATTTTGAAAGGCCATATATATATGAGCGTTTAATGTCTCTCTGTTATGGTATATGTTTAATAAATCAAAACAATGTTGAATTTATACAAACTACTTTAAAGGATAATATTAGTAAAATCTACGAATTACAGTTTGGTAAAAATCCTAAAAGCCCAGTTTATAATTACATTGTAATTGACTGTATAAAACATATAGTTGATTTGGCAATTTTCAAGGGAGTTTTTACAGTTAACGAAGACGAATTTGACAATTTCAATAATTACAGGTTTGAATTAGACAGTTGGTTTGACGTTGATGAGCAAGATGAAGACAAAGTCAGGGATATTTACTTGCATTGGACAATGGACGACAATCCTGATCCACTAAGAGGTGATTTTGTTCATTATACAATCCCAAGATTGGAGGAGCGAGATAACGAAAACAGGTTAGCGAATACTGCTCATATTTACAAGCACATCATCAATTTAGGATATCATTCAAATGTAGAAGGCTTAAGCCAAGAAGACCTTAAATTTAGGAGAGGGGATTCCCTTTATGGGGTTGAAGACAAAATTGATAGATTAGGAAAAAAATATTCTTGGATTTCGTTTTTTGATTATGCAGGTTATTTACTAAATCAGGGTAGGTTAAACGTTTGGAGAGAAGATGATTCTGAGTTTGAAAAATCATATGATAGATTAGGTGATATTGAAATCGAAATTACTAATCCGAAACCTCTCATCTATAATGTAAAACTAACTGATACCGATTTATTTTCTCATAAAGATAGAACTCAAGATTGGGTTTACAAACCAATGTATGATTCAGTCTTTGATTTGCTAGAGAATGGAGACTTTACATTATTATCAGGGTTTATTAATCAACGAGAAACTGAATCCTACGACAGTAGATCATTTCTATTAATTAATTCTTTCTTTGTTAAAAAAGACACTATCTTAGGGGATATTAAAAATATATTTAATAGAGAATATGACTGGAGAGAAGATGTTATTACTTCAAATAGTTCTCTATCAAAAGTTTATTTTGGGGAATTATATTGGGCAGACAATATACCACCTATTGTTCTAAATCATAGTGATTTGCCTACCGAAGAGGATGTGGAAATTGATCACATGGTTACCCCAATGGATATATTCCATTATCCTGAAAAATACAAGGAAGAAGACTTAAATAAATTCGTGAAAAAGATAAAGAAAAAAAGGATTTCTTTTGAGTATGAGCCAACATTAATAGATTATTTGTGGGAAAGTAATTCGAAAATTATTCCAACAATAAGTTCTACTATACCTAATATAAATATTGGAAAACAATTAGATTTGAGAGCAGATGTGACAAGGTTGCAGGTACTTGATAATAATAATACTCTTGCACATAAATCATTTGAATTTGAGGAAAATTATTATGCTCAAAATTTTGAATACTTTAGAACAGATTTATTAATTGAATACATAGAAAAGAATGGTTACTTGTTAGTATATCAGATTAAACAACATACATATGATAGAAATGCAGGCGACCGTTCTGGTGATTTCAGAGGTATGCAATTCTTTCTATCTCCATTAAACAATTAAATTATGCCTAGCCAAACCAACGAACTAGCATTAGAAGCCTCAATAGAAAAAATACTTGCCGGAACTTCTTTAGAAGACCTTAAACAAGAAGGGAGCCTCAACGAACGAAAAGAAGTATACCGTTCGGGCAAAGGTTATTATATAGGTTATCCCTCTGATTTCAATGCAAAATACGCATTGGATGAAGAACGTTTTTGGCACTTTCTGGAAAGTACGCAAGCAGAAGAGTTAGCGAAGCTGCAAAAACAATCGGACTGGAAGTTAAAAATCCTGGAGCGTTTTGACCGTTTGATTAAAAAATATGGTGTCCTTCGTTTGCTTAAAAAAGGATTGGAAGTAGACGATGCACATTTTACGTTGTTCTATGTGGCACCTCTAGCAAGTAGCAGCCAGGCAATCAAAGATAACTTTGAAAAAAACGAGTTTTCTGTAACGCGTCAATTGAGGTACTCAAATGCAAACCCATTAGAGGAAATCGATATGGTGTTCTTCATCAACGGTATTCCTTTTGCTACTATGGAACTCAAAAACCATTGGACGGGTCAGAATGCAAAAGTCCATGGGATAAATCAATACAAATTTAAAAGAGATATAACCCAGCCTTTGTTGAATTTTGGGCGATGTATTGTACACTTTGCAGTAGATACTGATGAAGCTTACATGACCACTAAACTCGATGGGGCTAATACTTTTTTCCTTCCATTCAATTTAGGTAACAATAACGGCAAAGGAAATCCACCTAATCCATTTGGGCATAAGACAGCCTACTTATGGGACGAAGTATTTACGCGAGACAGTATTGCTAATATTATACAGCATTTTGTACGTCTTGATGGTAAAGAGAATGATCCTCTAAGCAAGAAAACGCTTTATTTTCCGCGTTATCATCAAATGGATGTTGTACGCAAATTAGTCCGTCATGTCAGTATAAATGGAACAGGACAAACCTATTTGATTCAGCATTCAGCAGGATCCGGTAAATCCAATTCTATTACTTGGTTGGCATATCAACTAATCGAAACTTATCCGGTAAATGAAAATACGCAGGGAAGCAAAGGAATCGCAAATCCTTTATTTGATTCGGTAATTGTTGTAACCGACCGTCGTATCTTAGACAAACAGCTGCGCGACAATATCAAAGACTTTTCAGAAGTTAAAAACATTATCGCCGCAACTTTCAATTCTAGAGATTTAAAAACAGCTTTAGAGAGTGGTAAAAAAATCATTATTACAACTCTGCAACGATTTCCTTTTATCATTGACGGTATCTCCGATTTAAGTGATAAGAATTTTGCGGTCATCATTGATGAAGCGCACAGCAGCCAAGGCGGAACCACATCTGACAAAATGAATCAGGCTATGGGGAATCTGCCTTCAGAAGAAGATACAGAAGACGCTCAAGATAAAATACTAGCTGCGATGCAATCGCGAAAGATGAGAGGTAATGCCTCATATTTTGCATTTACGGCTACACCGAAAAACAGCACCTTAGAAAAGTTTGGAAGCAAACAAACTGATGGTAGTTATCAGCCATTTCACCTTTATTCAATGAAACAAGCCATTGAAGAGGGGTTTATCTTAGATGTGCTGGCCAATTACACTACGTACCGTAGTTATTATGAAATTTCTAAATCTATTGAAGACAATCCGCTTTTTGATACTACTAAAGCCCAAAAAAAACTAAGAGCCTTTGTTGAACGTGATCCCAGAACCATTTCTACCAAAGCTGAAATCATGCTCGACCATTTTACTACACATGTAGTAAGTAAAAAATTGCTAAAAGCGAAAGCAAAAGCAATGGTGGTTACACAAAGTATCGAATCAGCTATTAACTATTATCTGGCCATCAAAGATATTCTTAAAGCTAAAGGCAATCCATTTGATGTAGTCATCGCATTTTCGGGCACAAAAAAAATCAACGGCATCGAATACACCGAAGATGGACTAAATGGTTTTGCCGAAAAAGATACCAAAGATAAATTTGATGAGGATCATTACCGCTTATTGGTGGTTGCCAATAAATACCTTACAGGCTTTGACCAACCCAAACTCACTGCAATGTATGTAGACAAAAAACTACAAGGAGTATTAGCGGTTCAAGCATTATCACGCCTAAATCGTTCGGCTAATAAATTAGGTAAACGAACGGAAGATTTATTTGTATTAGATTTTTTCAATTCTACAGAAGAAATTAAAGACGCGTTTGACCCTTTTTACACTTCAACAACACTAAGCGGTGCTACCGATGTAAACGTCCTACACGAACTCAAGGCTTCGTTGGATGATGTTGGTGTTTACGAAAGCTATGAAGTAGAGGATTTTGTCCTAAAATATTTCGATAAGGCAGATGCCCAGCTTTTGAGTCCAATCATAGATACCGCTGCTCAACGTTTTAATCACGATTTGGGATTAGAAGATGCCCAAAAAGCCGATTTTAAAATTAAAGCAAAGCAGTTTGTTAAAATTTACGGGCAAATGGCTTCCATTTTATCTTTTGAAATACTTTCTTGGGAAAAGCTGTACTGGTTTTTAAAATTTTTAATACCAAAACTTATCGTAGCTGATCCAGATGCTGACATGGATGGTTTATTAGACACTATAGACTTAGCTACTTATGGTTTAGAACGTGTAACTCTAAATTCATCAATTAGTTTGGACGATTCGGAAACCTTGTTAGACCCTCAAAATCCAAATCCGCGTGGAGCACACGACAAAGACGAGGAAGAAGACCCTTTGGATCTAATCGTCAAAAGTTTCAACGAACGCTGGTTCCAGGGCTGGGAAGCTACTCCTGAAGATCAGAGGGTAAAATTTATTTCCCTAAGTAAAATGATGATGGCTCATCCCGATTTTCAGACAAAAGTGGCAGACAATAAAGATGCTTCCACTCAAGAATTAGCCTTTTATAAAATATTTGATGATGTAATGGCTAAACAGCGTAAAAACGAATTGGATTTATACCGCTTAATAGCAAAAGACAATGCCTTTAAGCAAGCTTTTATTGATACTATGAAACGAATGGTAGGTGTGCAGGGCTAATCGATGTAAAGTAACCTGTTGCGTTTCTTTTAGAGAGTATTTTTGAAGTGTAATCCTATAAAACCGCCTGACTCATATGCTGATATAAAGTTATTATATCTATATTTGCATGAATTTTTAATTTAAATTTCTTGCATCGGTATGTGATTTGCAATATCTTTATTTAAAGAATAACACGATGAAAAAATCAACAGAACTCAAAAAACATCTTAGGCGAGGGAACGTATATAGACGGAATGATCTTGAAAAATGGTCTAATTCGGTTGATAGACACCTCACTGAACTTGTAAGTGAAGGAACGTTACAAAAGCTTTCGCAAGGCCTATATTATTACCCAAAAGAAACAGCTTTTGGAATAGTCCCCCCTGATGAGAAAGTTTTGGTTCGTAGTTTTCTAAAGGATAGTAAATTTCTCCTCACATCGCCGAACGACTATAACAGGCTTGGAGTTGGTACAACTCAGCTTTACAACAAAAGGGTTGTTTATAACAAGAAACGACATGGCGAACTTGAATTGGGAGGTCGAAAGTTTTTCTTTCATATAAAACCCCGTTTTCCGAAAGAAGTAACTCAGGAATTTTTACTTGTGGATTTGGTTAATAATCTTGATGCGCTTGCCGAAGACACTAACCTGGTTTTATCAAAAGTTCAAAGTAAGGTTAAGACATTAGATATGGAAAAACTTCGCCAAAACGTGAAAGCCTATGGTAGTGTGAAAGCTAAAAAGCTATTTCTACCGATGCTAAACACACAACATAATCAAAGCTATGCCTAAGAAGTATCTGCATGAACATCCTGATTTTGTAAGCCTTTTGGAAATTATAGAAAAAGACACAGGAATTCAGCTTCAGCTAATCGAAAAAGATTACTGGATCATGCACGTGCTTTATGGGCTGCAAAAGCAAGGTTTAGATTTTGAATTAAAAGGAGGTACATCATTATCAAAAGCGTATAAAATAATAGACAGGTTTTCGGAGGACATCGATATACACATCAAACCACCTACTGATTTAGTAGTAGATGAGAATCCAAAGAAGATTAAAGACAAAAGTGTTCAGTCCCGGAAAGAATATTATGATTGGCTTGCAAATAATATTAAAATTGATGGTATTATTTCTGTAGAGCGGGACTATGATTTTGATGACGAGTCTTATTATCGTAGCGGCGGCATCAGGTTATACTATGAATCAAAAACAGGTTATGTAAAAGGCTTAAAAGATGGTATTTTGCTGGAAGCGGGCTTTGATACGGTAACCCCTAATTCAAGAATCTCAATAAGTTCTTGGGCATACGACAAGGCTGAAAACAATCCAAAAGTTTCTATCCTCGACAATAGAGCATTTGATGTCGCCTGTTATCATCCTGGTTATACTTTTGTTGAAAAATTACAGACGATTGCAACGAAGTATAGGCAGGAACAAAACGGTGCTGAAGTTCGTCCGAACCTGATGCGACAGTATTATGATGTATATTCTTTGTTAGCCAATAAAGAGGTTCAGGAATTCATCGGTACACCAGAATATTTTGAACATAAGAAAACCCGCTTTCCCAAAGCCGACTTTGAAATCCCGATCATAGAAAATGAGGCCTTTCTTTTAAATAATCCTGAAATCAGGGAAGCTTTTAGAAAACGTTATACTGCAACTGCTTCATTGTACTATAATGGTCAACCTGATTTTGATGATTTATTGGAACGTATAAAAGCAAATATTGAAAAATTATAATGGTCTTGACAGGTTTAACAGGTAAGTATATAAAACCTGAAATTTAATGTGCAAAATATGTATCTTTACAGCAGAAATTAGCTCTGTGAAAAAAGCAGGTTTAAAGACGATTTAAAAATAGTGTAGAAAGTTCGTGGCACAGCCAAAATGAACTTTAGAAAACATAGCAATGAAGCTGGGTTTGGCGCAAAAGTTCGAATCCCTCATCCTCCCATTAGATTTATCTTTTTCAATTATAAACCACCCTAAATCTGCCATTTATTTTCGCAATAATCTATTTAGTCGCTTCTGATATTTTCAAATTGCGAGCATATATCTGATGTACATTAATGGCACATTAAAATTTCATTAATGCAATATTGAATATTGCTTGCGCAATTGGAGTTGATAACTCGTACCCTTGTCGCCCAAAAGAAAGACATAAATACCATAGGAATCCAATGCCTTTCTTTTCAGATATACTTCACAAATCGCTTAGCGAAATTTCCATCGTCTCAAAATAAAGTATTTATTTTCAATTTAAAAAATTGTATTATTATACCGATCCATATCTAAAATTAAATAAATAATTTAGCACTATATTTATTATCATTAAATGAAATAACTAGCGAAAAAACTTTCTTCTAACAGGCAATCGTAATTAAATGATACAATCAAGGAGAGGAGAATTTTACGGGCAGACCAATAAGATCATTAACTTAGAAGGAATTATCCTGACTGATACTGTCTATACGCATGATAAGGTAGATTGGCATTATCACGAAAATGCCTATTTTACCTTTATACTTGAAGGCAGCGTGATTGAGGGCAACAAAAAAGAGACGTATAATTGCTCTGCCGGTAGTTTACTATTCCATAACTGGGAGGAACCTCATTATAATATCAAACCAGAAGGATTGACAAGAGGTTTTCATATAGAGATAGAAAAAAATTGGTTTCACAAACTTGAATTCAACGCAGCTGATTTAGAAGGCAGTAATTATTTGGATAGTCTGAATTTGAAATTTTTAATGTATAAAATCTTTTGGGAAACCAAACTTCATGATAGTACAACCCCACTATCAATACAGGTATTATTGCTCGAAAGTTTGGCACAAATGCAGCAACATGATAAAATCAAATCCATTAAAAAACCTGCTTGGGTGTCTGAAGTAAAAATGATATTAAACGACCAGTTTTCAGATAATCTTACTTTAGAATATTTATCACAATCGCTGAATATTCACCCTGTCCACCTGTCAAGGGATTTTTCAAAATACTTCAATTCAGGTCTTGGAGAATACATCCGGAAATTAAAGGTGGAAAAAGCATTGCAGCTTATCTCAGAAAAAAAGCTTGATTTGACAGCAATAGCGCATGAGTGCGGCTTTTCAGACCAAAGCCATTTTACGCGTTGTTTTAAGGCAGTAAACGGAATTAACCCATCCTTGCATCGAAAAATTCTTTCTCGATAAATAATTTCCGGATGTTAATCCTGTTCTATTTTCATAATTTATTTGGCTATACTTTTGAAGCAAAGTATTTAGATAACGATGAAAGCAATTACAATTACACTTTTAGTGCTTCTTTATTACCAGGTTTCCTCTGGGCAAACGAAAGATCTCGTAACAACAGAGGGCATAACCAACGTTGTGCATAAATCCAATATTGGCAAGGTAACATTTATGAATGGTAATATTTCGTTAGGTGAATATACGACCTCTGATTTTCTTAAATCCTTCCCTTTGACTCCACGCTCGGATTTAAATATCAGGGTTTTTATGGATAACTCGGTAATCAACTATCTTCATCAGCTAGCACCCACTCTATCGCCCGTAGAATTACTTAAAAAAGGTAACCTGCAGTTCGCATTTTATGTCGACGATAAATTTATTTATAAAGAGAACATTGACCCGGGCTGTAATTTTGGTTCAGGCGGTAATAAAAAAACCTCTACTACATTCAGGGTTCCGTTTACCAGTACTAAAGGTGAAGATTGGTGGGCGATATACCTTTGGGACAGGTTTAAACTTAATGGAGGTGAAAAAGCATTAAAGACAGGTACCCACAGGCTCAGGGTAGAGATTCGCCCCTATATAAAGATAAGTGCAAACAGCGATGTTGAGGTTGGTAACCTTATTGCCAACGGAACTGTTGAACTCGTAATTAAAAAGCAAGAAATAAATACCGAACAGATAAAAATTCAAGGTATTAAACCCAACAGTGGTTGGGAAATTTCTAATCTGGCATTTGACAAAAAGAAAATTGAGCAGCTTAATACACAAATAGCCAATTACACTTTAAAAGAAATCACCAGCATAGTGGTAATTCATGATGGAAAGTTGCTCATTGAAGAGTATTTTAATGGTGCTGACAGAAACACATTGCATGATACGCGATCTGCAGGAAAATCTTTTGTATCAACCCTAATGGGAATTGCGATAAATGACGGGTATATTAAAGATGAAAACCAAACACTGAATAAATTTTACAACTTAAGAACTTTTGAAAACTATGAAGTTAAAAAAGATAGTGTAAAAATAAGAGATTTACTCACCATGAGTGCGGCATTCAATGGTTCTGATGCATACAGTGAATCTCCGGGCAATGAAGAGAATATGTACCCTACAGATAATTGGGTGAAATTTACCCTGGACCTTGAAATGGATAAATTAAAAACAAATGGCGGCCAATGGGATTATTTTACTGCGGGTGTGGTGCTTTTAGGTGATATTTTAGATAAAAAAGTTCCTGATGGTCTTGAAATATACGCCGAGAAAAAACTTTTTGCACCTTTGGGTATCACCAAATACGAATGGCAGTATACTCCGCAAAAGGTCGTCAACACGGCGGGCAGTTTACAGATGACATCTTTAGAATATGCCAAGTACGCACAATTGTATAAAAATAAAGGAACATGGAATGGCAGACAGATAGTACCGGCTTCATGGGTGCGAAAAACTTTAACCCGTCAGATTCAAATTCCCGGGAGAGATCAACAATTTTACGGTTATTTGTTTTGGAATAGAACAGTTTTATACAAAGGTAAAAATTATGATACTTTTTATTGTGCCGGAAATGGCGGAAATGAATTCATAATTTTTAACGACTTTCCGCTTGTGATTATTATAACGTCGAAAGCATATAATAGACCTTACGGACATTCACAAACTGATATTATCGTTAAAGATTTTATTCTGCCTTCAATAATAAATTAGATAAAAAGTAAGGATAGGTAGTAAGCATTCGGCTGCAATCCCCATCGTCTATGAATAGACAAACAACGCTATTGTCTTTCAATGGCGTTGTTTTCAACACAAAATATAGTAATAGAGACTACGAAATATACTACCGCCAAGCAACAAAAGCAAGATCATATGCTTTTTGAAATTAATAGTACTTTTTTTGAAGTTGAGATTATCATAATTATAGGAATCGGCCTTCTGCCCCATTTGCCGTACAGCTTACTCTCGATCCTGAATACACACTCTATTTTCAAAATCCTTAATGGGATTTACAGTTAACCTTTACCTGCATACCTACCCGTTAGATCAACAGTTTTATTTCTTATGTAATAAAGCCATAGGTTAAATTTACCTATGATTGCCGCGCTGGGTTTGTACATTTAACTTTGAATCAATTTTAAAGGCTTTAGAAATGGGTACAGGAGAGAATGAACAGGCATTACGGAAGATTCTGGACATGACCCGGCTGATCAGTTTGGTACTGCTTTTTTTGCATTTTTATTATGAGTGTTATGGTTTTTTCAGCCACTTCGGGCTCCATAGTGGATTCACTGACAGGATACTGGGCAATATTTGTGCTACAGGATTATATGGGTGGTTTCACAAGCCCAAACTCATTGCCCTGGGCTTTATATGCATATCCCTTTTGGGGGCGAAAGGCCGTAAGAACGAGAAGCTGAAAGCCAGGCCGGCACTTTGGCGTATCGGTATCGGGTTGGGGCTGTATTTCGGTGCAGTAGCGGTGATGGTTTTGAATTTGGGAATCGTTGCTAAGGCAATGTTATATATGGCGCTCTGTACCCTTGGTTTTCTGCTGGTATTATCGGGGGGCATACGGCTCTCGCGCATCATCACCCGCAGGCTGGATGGCAGGGATATCTTCAATGCCCTAAACGAGACCTTCCCGCAGGAAGAGCGGCTATTGGAAAACGAATATTCGGTTAACCTTCCCGCCCGCTACCGACTTAAGGATAAGGTACGGGAAAGCTGGATCAACATCATCAATCCCTTCCGCGCCCTGATGGTGCTCGGGACGCCCGGATCGGGCAAATCTTACTTTGTCATACGCCATGTGATCACGCAGCATATCGCCAAGGGGTTTACGATGTTCGTATATGATTTTAAATTTGACGATCTCTCGCGAATCGCTTATAATGCCTGGCTCAGGAACAGGGACAAATACCCGGTACCCGCACGGTTTTACGTGATCAATTTTGATGACCTGAGCCGCTCCCACCGCTGCAATCCGCTGGAGCCTTCTTCTATGACCGACATTACCGATGCAGCAGAATCGGCGCGTACCATACTAATGGGGCTGAATAGGGAGTGGATCAAGAAGCAGGGGGATTTCTTTGTGGAATCACCTATCAATTTCCTTACCGCCGTCATCTGGTTCCTGCGCAAATACAAGGACGGGCAGTTCTGTACCCTGCCCCATGTCATCGAACTGATGCAGGTGGACTACGACAGCCTTTTTACCCTGCTGCGCAGCGAAAAGGAAATTGAGGTGCTGATCAATCCCTTTGTCAATGCGTATCTTTCGGATGTTATGGAGCAGCTGGAGGGCCAGATTGCCTCGGCTAAGATAGCCTTGGCCAGGCTATCCTCGCCACAGCTGTATTATGTGCTGTCCGGTAATGATTTTTTGCTGGATATCAACAATCCCGAAGATCCTAAGATTGTCTGCATGGGCAATAACCCGCAGAAGATACAGATCTACGGGGCGGTGCTTTCCCTGTACGTAACACGGCTGGTAAAACAGGTCAATAAAAAAGGGAAACTCAAAAGCAGCCTGGTATTCGATGAGTTTCCTACCATCTACCTTAATAACATGGACAGCCTGATTGCCACCGCGCGGAGTAATAAAGTGGCGACCTGCCTGGGGATACAGGATTTCAGCCAGCTTAGAAAGGACTATGGGCGCGAACAGGCGGATGTGATCATGAACATTACCGGGAATATCATCTCAGGGCAGGTCACCGGGGATACGGCCAAGCAGCTCTCCGAGCGCTTTGGCAAGATCATGCAGGACCGGGAAAGCCTGTCCATCAATAGCAGCGATACCTCCATCAGCCGTTCCAAACAATTGGAGGCAGCCATACCGGCCTCAAAGATTGCAGCACTCAGCTCCGGGGAATTTGTAGGGATGGTGGCCGATGACCCTTTAAATAAAATTGTACTCAAGGCCTTTCATTGCGAGATACTTAACGACCATGAGGCCATTAAAAAAGAGGAAGCGGGTTATGAGGAGATTAAACCGGTACGCAAAATAGATTCCGTGATGGTGCAACGAAACTATGTGCAGGTAAAGCAGGATGTGCAGGAGATCATCCAATCGGAAATGGAACGCTTATTAGCCGACCCTGCCCTCTCCTACCTGGTCATCCGCAAATAGTTTATATATATACATTTAATTTATTAATTATTTTATCACTACGAAGCATAACAACGGAAAAAATTGTATTTGTAAGCAAAAATGCTTACATTTGTATTATGGAAAAGCGATTTGAAAAATACCGGGGCATTCATCCGGGCATTATACTGGAGCGGGAACTCAACAAGAAGAACCTTGCCCAACGCCCCTTTGCCTTATCGGTAGGGCTTGCCCGTCAGTCGTTCAACCAGATTATCAAGGGAAAGAGGAGCCTGCCCCTTTCTGCCGCACTCAAAATTGACCGACAACTCGGTATTGAAGAAGGTACCCTGGCCCTGTTGCAGACACACTATGAAATCGAAAAAGAGAAAAAGAAACTGTTGCAGAATAACAGGCCGGATATGCAGCTGCTGCGCAAAAGCCTTTTCTGGGATACCGACAGTGAGGCTATCGACTGGATAAGGCAGTCCCGCGCGGTGATCCTTCGCGTGTTCGAAAGAGGTAATCTTACCGAGAAAAAGGAAATCCTCAGGTTCTACGGGCCGGAGAAAATCCGGAAGGTACTCACGGATAATACTAACACTGCAGCAGCAGTCCAATGGGATAAGGCAGTATGATACACTGGAATACGGTAAGCGGATCATTGCGTGAGGCACTGCTCCTGCTGATGCAGGCCGATGCGCTTAAGGAGTTCCGTCTGGTAGGCGGAACGGCACTCAGCCTCCAACTGGGGCATCGCATATCAGTGGACATCGACCTTTTTACCGATGCGGACTACGGTTCGGTCGATTTTGGAGTGATAGAGGCGTTCCTGGAATCCACATTCCCCTATCTGGACAAAGGCTTTGGTAGGGCCATCGGTATGGGAAAATCCTATCTTATCGGAACTGATAAGGACGATGCTGTAAAACTGGACCTGTATTATACCGATCCTTTTATTACACCTATGCTTGATTCTCAGGGGTTGCGTATGGCCACGCTCGAAGAGATCATCGCTATGAAGGTAGACATCGTGCAGCGCGGCGGCAGGAAAAAAGACTTCTGGGACCTGCACGAGCTTTTGGGTTCGTATACGGTTTCCCATATGATAGCGCTCCATGAAAAGCGCTATCCCTACACGCATGACAGAGAACGTATTGTTGCTAATTTTAAAGATTTGACACTCGCCGATGATGATTTTGACCCGGTAAGCCTCAAAGGCTATTACTGGGAACTCATTAAAGAGGATATCCTGCGGGCATTGGAAAGCCCGGACAGGAAACTTTAGGGCTTATCGTTACCGAATACCTGTAAAAGGCCTGCCGTTACCAGAGCACCGGCAAGGTAATAGCCAACAGTCAGTGCCTTTACCCTTGCATTACGGGCTACCGGTTGCGGGTCCAGCCCCAATGGCTCAGGCAGGGTAACGGCCCCCACCCCGGCGGCCAGGCCTAAGGTTACAGCCTTTGTCCATAGGTTACTGTTATTACCCCTTCCAATCATACTATAATAAGCGGTGTTGCTGATAATATCTCCGGCAAGGGTCGCCCTGTACAGCGTAGCCGGATCCGCTATAGTATAACCACAGCATTGCAGGCCCTTGTGAAGCGCCTCCTCTCCTAAAAGATCAATGCGCGGCATATCGGGATGTTGTTTTTTTAAGGATTCGTGCAGCAGGTTCAGGGCAATAGCTCCACCAAGTCCTGCCAAAAGGTTTTTCATTTTGCTCATGGTGATTGGTTTAAGGGCTATTTACTTTTTTTGTCTTTAAGGTATTTCGATACCGCTTCGGCTTTGTTGCCAACTGCGCGCACCGCACCGGTTAGCTGTTGGGAAGAAACCCCGAATTTTTCTCTCCAGTATTGCATTTCATAGGGCTCACTGGTATTGATCATTGAACGGTCCGGTTCGCCTTTTTTGTTTTTATTATCGCTCATAATAATTTAATTTTTTATTTAAAATTACAGTACTTTATAGTAAAAAACCAACAGCTTAACAGGACTTTAATATCTATTTTACCCTAAAACCATTACCACATCAGAAAGCATAGCGTTGGCAATACAGGCTGTGATATACTCCGAAACCTCTGATTTCCGGCTGGTCTCGGTAGTGAAATAATGGATATAAAAATCCTCCCCGTCATCATCAAAATAAATGATGTCGGTAAAGTTTCGGGCAATAAGGCCGCCCTTCAGCCGGATTATTTTCTTTTCGGTGGCAGGGTCAAGTTCTTTCCTTATCCTCAGGCGGATGGTCGTGTTCATGGAGTGCTAATTTGGATAACAGTTTGATTATTGCCTGTAGGGCTTCAGGGCTTTTACTTCTTCACGGATGCCGTAGAGCAGTTCGCGGATACTCTGCGGGCCGAGGTTTTCCGGTTCGTATTCTTTGGTAGCAATGCTGCAGGCATATTCCCAGATTTCCAATACCTCAGAAAGCTTGATAGTGTAAGGTGCATAAAACGTATTATCCGAGATAAGCGTAAGGCTGTTTTTGCCATTTTTGTTCAGCCGCTTGTAGACGATACCGTCCTCCTTGGTCAGCAGGATATAGGTCTTTCCGTCCCGGACCTCGCCCAGGTTCTCCACATACCTTCCTACGATAAACGATCCGTCCCTGTGGGGCGGCATGGAATCCCCCGATACTGGGAATGCACGGAACTTGCCATTGGTTAGGAACGGCAGGGAGACCTGCTGCAGGCCTTCGATGAACTCCGGGTCGCTGTAGCCGTTCAGGTAACCGGCCCTGGCCTTATGGGGAATGATCTCAATAGTGTTCTCCCCTTCCCTGTCTACCTTTATCGGTAAAAGTATACGATTGTCCTCCAGCTGCATCAAACCATCAATATCTATTTTTCGAATATCGGCTGTCAAAATCAGGTCAATGCTCACATGGTAATAGTGCGAGATTTTGATAAGTATCTCGAAGGGCGGCTGAGACTTGCCTTCCTCGTATTTGGCAAGCCTGTCGCGCGTTATGGCAAGGTTTTCTGCCACGATCGCCTGGGAAACTTCTTTTTTCATCCTGAGATGCCTGATGTTGTCGGAAAATAAAGACATAGTGCTTTTGGGATTATTTATCGCAACAAATATAAATATTTTTGAGAATATCTATCCTAATTTTGTTCAGTACAAATATGAATAATTATGGTGCGATCGATTGTACATATGGATCTCGATACTTTTTTTGTCTCCTGTGTGCGGCTGCAGAACAGTGATTTAGAGGGTATTCCCCTGATTGTGGGCGGCGGTGACCGCGGTGTGGTGGCGTCATGCTCCTATGAAGCCCGCCGCTTTGGCGTGCACTCGGCCATGCCGATAAAAATGGCACTCCGCCTCTGCCCTGAGGCGCGTATTGTCAAGGGGGATATGGAACTCTTCTCGCGTTATTCCCATACCGTTTCCCAGATTATTGAGGAAAAGGCGCCCGTGATGGAAAAGGCTTCCATCGATGAATTCTACCTCGATATTACCGGTATGGACCGATTTCACGGTTCCTACAAATGGACCCATGAACTCTCCTCATTGGTCACCCGTGAGACGGGGCTGCCCATCAGTTTTGCCCTGTCGGTCAACAAGACCGTTTCCAAGATCGGTACCGGGGAAGGCAAGCCCAAGGGCAACCTGGAAATACCCCAGGCGATGGTACAACCATTCCTGAACCCTTTATCCATACGGAAGATCCCCATGGTGGGCAATGCCACCTTTACCCTGCTCTCCCGTATCGGTATCCGCAGTATCGGCACCCTTGCCGAAATGCCCGCAAAGGTGCTGCAGGAAATGATCGGGCTCAACGGGCTGGAGCTTTGGAAAAAGGCCAACGGTATCGACAATACCCCGGTGGAACCCTACCGGGAGCGTAAATCCCTTTCCACCGAGGATACCTTTCATCAGGATACCACCGATATGGTGTTCCTGCGCGCGGTACTCTCGGGTATGGTGGAAAAGCTGGCCTACCAGCTGCGCAGCGAGGGCTGGCTGACCTCCAATGTGACGGTGAAGATCCGCTATTCCAATTTTGATACCGAAACCCGTCAGGTGACCCTCGCCTATACCTCGGCCGACCATACCCTGACCCGTGCCGTACTGGAGGCTTTTGAGAAGCTCTATCAGCGCCGCATGAGCCTGCGCCTTGTGGGGGTGCGTTTCGGCAGGCTGGTAAGGGGCTCCTACCAGATCAACCTCTTTGAGGATACCCAGGAAATGATGTCCCTGTATCAGGCTATGGATAAGATCAAGAACCGCTTCGGGGCCAACGCCGTGATGCGTTGCAGCGGGGCGTTTGTTAAACCTAAGATGAATTAATTAATTTATTTGCCAGTAGTAGTATGTACCTGAATTGTCATTCCTTTCACTCGTTGCGCTACGGAACCATCCCGGTAACCGAACTGGTCGCTCTTGGCAAAAGCCTGGGGGTAACGGCTATGGCTTTAACCGATGTTAATACGGTAACAGGCATTTATGAGTTTTACAGGCTTTGCAGGGAAGTGAATATCAAACCCCTTGTGGGAATGGAATTCCGTGAAGGGAATCAGTTACTGTATATCGCGCTGGCTAAAAGCCGTGCGGGTATAGCGGAGATCAACCGTCACCGTACCAATCACAATCTGGAAGGTACTCCCGTGCCTGCTCTGGCTCCCGATTTTAAGAAGGTAATGGTCATCTATCCAATGGATAAGGCGCCCGATACCCTGCGGGAGTTCGAATACATCGGGGTGCGCAGCACAGAACTGTCCCAATTGATACACCCGCGTTGGAAAAACAGGATAGACAGTATGGTCGTACTGCAGCCGGTAACCTTCCGAGACAAAACTGAGTACAACCTGCATCGTATATTGCGGGCCATTGACCTGAATACCCTGGGCAGTAAGCTTACGCCTTCGGATTATTGCGGGCCGGATGAGCGGATGCTGCCATCCGAAGAGATTATGGTGCGCTTTAGCTCCTATCCTAAATTGCTGGAGAACACCTTTGCCCTGATCGGGCAATGTGATTTTCACTATGAATTTGGGGTGCCCCGCAACAAAAAGCACTATACCGGAACTCGGGAGACGGATCTTAAACTCCTTACCAGTTTGGCCGAGCAGGGACTTCTGCGCCGGTATGGGAGTGGTAATGAGGCTGCCCGGCTGCGCGTGGAAAAAGAGCTGAAGGTTATTGATGAACTGGGCTTCAGCGGGTATTTCCTGATTACCTGGGATATTGTCCGCTATAGTAATTCCATGGGCTTTCTGCACATCGGGCGCGGCAGCGGGGCCAACAGTATCATTGCCTACTGCCTGGGCATTACCGATATCTGCCCGCTCGAGCTGGATTTGTATTTTGAACGGTTTTTGAACCTGAACCGTAAAAGCCCGCCGGATTTTGACATCGACTGGTCCTGGAAGGAGCGCGATATAATACTGGAATATATCTTCCGACGTTACGGGGCGGACCATGTCGCCTTCTGCGGGACCAATGTGGAGTTCAAATACAAATCCATCTTTCGTGAAGTCGGCAAGGTCTTTGGGCTACCCAAAGAGGAACTGGATAACTTGGCCGGTACATCCATGGACCGGCATGATAAAAATGAGGTGGTACAGCTGGTACACCGCTACGGTATGCTGCTGGAGAAATACCCCAACCAGCGCTCGATGCACTCCTGCGGGATACTGATATCGGAAGACCCCATTACCGATTTTACGGCGCTGGAGCTGCCACCCAAAGGCTTTCCGATAGTGCAGTTCGATATGCATGTGGCCGAGGATATCGGTTTTGATAAGTTCGATATTCTCTCCCAAAGGGGTATAGGGCATATTGATGAATCGGTACGGCTGATCAAAAAGAACCTCGGGATTACCGTGGAGATACGCGATACCTCACTTTCCAAGGATGAAAAGGCATGCAATACGTATTTGGGCCAGGGAAAGACCATCGGCTGCTTTTATATCGAAAGCCCGGCCATGCGGGGGCTCTTGCGTAGGCTGAAGTGTGATAACTATAAAACGCTGGTGGCGGCCTCTTCCATCATACGCCCGGGAGTAGCCCAGAGTGGGATGATGAAGGAATACATCTTCCGTCACAACCATCCTGACAGGTTCGAGTACTTCCATCCGGTCTTTGAGCAGCAGCTCGGGGAAACCTACGGCATTATGGTCTACCAGGAGGATGTGATCAAGATTGCCCTGCATTACGGGGGGCTGGCCGCTGCCGACGGGGATATACTGCGCCGTGCCATGAGCGGCAAGGGGCGTTCAAAAGCGGCATTACAAAGAGTAAAGGACAACTTTTTTGCCTCCTGTGCCGCCAAAGGGCATCCTGAGGAGCTGAGCGCGGAGATTTACCGCCAGATCGAGTCCTTTGCAGGGTATTCCTTCTGTAAGGCGCATTCGGCTTCTTATGCCGTGGAAAGTTACCAGAGCCTGTACCTGAAAGTACACTACCCCATTGAGTTCATGGTGGCGGTCATCAACAACCAGGGTGGTTTCTACCGTACCGAGGTCTATGTGCATGAGGCCAGGATGTCAGGGGCTGTTATCCATACACCCTGCATCAACAAAAGCGAAGTAGAGACGACCCTTTACGGAAAAGACATTTATCTGGGCTTTATGCACCTGCAGGGGCTGCAGGGAGAAATTGCCCGTTGTATTGTATCCGAACGTAGTGACAATGGAGAATATAGTTCGCTGGAGGATTTCATCAACAGGGTGCCTATAGGGATTGAAGGCCTGCAGCTTTTGATCTATATCGGGGCCTTCCGTTGCACGGGAAAGAACAAGAACGAATTGCTCGTTACCGCCCGCCGTATCATGATGCATTTTAAGCCGGTACAGCGCCAGCCCCAATTGCTTCCTGAACCGGTGCAGCAGTACAGGCTCCCCGAACTCAAACGCTCCCCTTTTGAGGACGCTTTTGATGAAATTGAGCTTTTGGGGTTCCCGGTATCGGTAACCCCGTTCAACCTTTTGAAAACCGGCTACCGTGGGGATGTCATGGCACGGGATTTGGTACAGTACCATAAAAGGCAGGTAAGGATGCTGGCCTACCTGGTCTCGCGCAAGCACGTACCCACCAAAATGGGGGCGATGTATTTCGGGACATGGATCGATGCTAACGGGGAATTCTTTGATACCGCCCATTTTACCGGCAGCCTGAAGCAGTACCCCTTTAAGGGTGGTGGCTGTTACCTGCTACTCGGTACGGTGGAGGTGGATTACCACTTCCCTACCATTACCATATCCAAAATGGAGAAGCTGCCTTTCATTGCCGATCCGCGCTACAGGGAAACCGAAGAGGAAAGTACACGAACTGCAGCGCGATTACGCGAGGATGTTTCGATGACCCATCGTGCGCCCTATCCGCAGGAACAGGAGATCGGCCTGCCAAGGCATAAGATGAATACAGCAACATATCAGAAAACGACAGGATAAGCAGGATGAGAAAGAACGAGTATGCCATAGTTGATATCGAGACCACAGGCGGTAATGCCTCAGGGAGCCGCATTACGGAAATCTGCATCATTATCCATGACGGGATAAAGGTGATCGACCGCTGGGAAACCCTGGTGAATCCTCAGAAGGAGATACCCCTGCCGATTTTTGCCCTGACCGGGATTAATAACGGGATGGTAGCCGGAGCGCCGATTTTTGACGACATAGCCGAAAAGGTATTGGAGCTGCTGGAAGGCCGGATATTTGTAGCGCACAACGTGAATTTCGACCACTCCTTTGTAAAGCATGAACTGGAGCATGCCGGGCTGAAGTGGACCACCCGGAAGCTTTGTACCGTACGCGCTGCCCGTAAGGTACGGCCGGGACTCCCTTCCTACAGCCTTGGCAACCTGTGCCGCACACTGGATATACCTCTTACCCGCGCCCACCGCGCCGGCGGGGATGCCGATGCCACGGCCATACTGCTCTCCCGCCTGTTGCTTTGGGATGAGGAAGGCGAGATTGCCAGGATGATCAAGCGTAATTCCCACGACCAGAACCTGCCCCCAAACCTGCCCCAGTCCGAAGTTGAGCAGCTGCCCGAAAAGCCCGGAGTGTACTATTTCTATAACCAGGTGGGGAAAGTGGTCTATGTCGGGAAGGCCAAGAATATCAAGAAACGGGTAGCACAGCATTTTTCCGGGCATAAGATCACACCCCAGCGCCAGAACTTTATGCGCGATATCCACTCCATCTCCCACGAGGTCTGCGGCACCGAGTTTATGGCACTGCTATTGGAATGCTGCGAGATCAAAAAGCTATGGCCGGAGCATAACAGGGCACTGAAAAAGTTCGAGCCGAAGTTCGGGCTGTACCACTACGAGGCGCGTAGCGGGTATAAGTACCTTGGCATCGGAAGACTGGCCAAAGGACAGGTTTGCGAAGAACACTTCTTTTCCCTCTATGAGGGGGTGAACCTATTGCTTTCCCTGGCGGGGGAGTTCGGTATCGACCCCCGGTTCTGCCACTACGGGATTAAGGGTGAAGGCGATTTTATCCTAAAAAAAGACAATGAGGGCTTTCCCGATATAAAGCTGCACAACAGCAAAGTCGAACAGGCACTGAACTATATTGCTGATAGCAGGCTGAGTTTCGGAATTGTGGACAAGGGGCGCTCTGGTGAGGAACGCAGCTGTATCTGGGTGGAAAACGGGCATTTCTACGGTATGGGCTATATACCATCGGATGTGGGGATCACTACAGCTTTACAGATAAAAGACTATGTAACGCCCTACCACAGCAACCGCTATATCATGCAGCTTATTACGGGCTATGCGGAGAAATATCCCGGAAAAGTTTTGCGGGCGGAAGTACCTCTCGAAGATAAAGCAAGGAAAGAGAAGGAAAGAAAAGCAGATTATGATGACACTATTTGATGATACGGAATTGTTTACCTCAGGCAACTCACCCAGGCGCTATTACGACCTGCCGGATATGGGGCTAATGCAGTATGACGGTTTTATTCCGAAACCGGAAGCCGATAGTTATTATGAAACGTTACTGCGTAATACACCCTGGCGGGAATACCGGATGCCGATGTATGATAAAATCGTTACCGCTCCACGGATGGTAGCCTGGTATGGCATGACCGACGAGGCGGGGGAAAATGCAGTACCGTGGACACCTGAATTGCAAGTGCTAAGGGATAGGGTTGAAAAGGAAACAGGGCTGCAATTCAATGCTGTGCTGCTTAACCTGTATCGCAACGGTAACGACAGTGTGTCCTGGCACTCGGACAAGGAGCACCTCATCGGGCAGAATCCCAATATCGCTTCGGTAACCTTTGGGCAGACAAGGCCATTCCGGCTGCGGCACAAGGTTGATAAGTCAATACAGCAACTGGAGATACCACTGCATCACGGCACATTGCTCCTGATGCATGGGACGACCAATACCTTTTGGGAACACCATATACCGAAGTCGGCAAAAGAAATGCTGCCAAGGATCAACCTTACGTTCCGGCAGCTACGAAGATCCTAAGGCTTTAAAGTACCAGGCTATTTATTATTTCCTGTTTTTTATAATACCTCTGCGCCCGATGCCATACGTTTTCAGCTCGCCTTTTTGATCCGGTGCCATCAAAGTGCTGCTGAAAGCCTTTAAGAGGTCGCAGATTTCTGAACAGGTGAGAAGAATCAGTTTCCGCTTTTCAATAATATCGCCGTAGTACTTATTTAATGATTTCCTTAAACAATTGCTGCCGTTCATCGATCGATAGCTGTTGCGGCAGCATGTGTTTGTGCCATAGTTTTATTCCAAAATACACCCTTATATTTACAGCATGAATCCCGATGAGATTAAAAGATATTTTAAGAAAAATCCTCCCCCGCAGCAGGTGGGATGGAAGCCGTGGGCTAAACAGCTGTTATCTCGCTATTGCAAATTACAAAGGCAATATTGAGATATGCCCTGCGTGGTGGCATCTGAAGGAATTTTATCAGGATATGCTTCGCCTTTCCACAGCACAGGATGCGGAAAACCGGGAAAGGGTTGCTTAAATCCACTTACATTCAATTAGAAGAGGTGATTAGCCGTATTTCAATTTCCACGCTTTCTTCAGGTCAGCATACTTAACATTGGCTTCAGCCTGTTTCCATTTCTGATAAAACAGGGCCGCGGCAGCAGCTTTGCGGGGATCACCTGTTCCCCTTTCCAACTGAAGATAGCCTTTTTCCTTATCATATTTCTTACCGCCTTTATAATTGGCATACCGCCTTGCCCTAGTATATCCCATTTGCAGGTATTTTCGCGCCATATCGGCACCGACAAAATCCCCCTTTTCGAGATAACCTGAAAATAGGTCAAAGATCTTTTCACTGCTCTCCCTGGCAATGGCAGTATCCCTGAAACGCCAATACTGACCGATCTCAGATTTATAGGGTTCACATATCAGCACGCCCTGCTCCCCTTTACCTACTCTATACAGTTCAGGATGGCTTCGGTAATCAATCTCCTTTTTCCAGGGATAATCATCGGCATTGAAGTCTAAATAGCTGGGGGTATCCATAAGCGGTACATTCAGTTTTTAGGCTGTTCGCCTTCCTTCTCCAGTACCTCTATCTCCACTTTTTCCTTTTTGATTGCCTGGCGTAATAGCGCAAAGATACTCATGTAAAAATTGGCTACATATACTAGCGCAAAGCACGCGATCACATAGCCCCTCCAGCCGTTTAGCAGCAGTTGGAACTGTGATAAGGCCAGAAAAACCAGCGTCACATAATGGCTAAAGCAGTATTCACAGGTAAAGAGATAAAAAAATTTTCTCCTGAGCAGCTTCTTTGAATCTTTACTGCAGCGGACGCAGTACTCCCTGGGTTCGCGGAAAACCTCTTCGTGTGTAACAGTCCATGCTATGCAGGCAATAGGTATCGCCAGGATAAAAAGTGTCGTGATTTGGCCGGCAAGTGTCATATAGGTCGTTTTGAAGCTAAAGTTATGATAAATCGGATTCTGTTCTGCATTTATTAAGCTAACTTTAAGTACAGTAAAGAAGTAACACTATGGCATTAGAGAAATATAAACAAAAGCGTGACGCCTGTAAAACACCTGAGCCCTTTGGAGGAAAAAGCACAGAAAACAAACTGAGGTTCGTAGTACAAAAGCACGCGGCCTCCCACCTTCATTATGATTTCCGCCTGGAAATGGATGGCGTGCTCAAGAGCTGGGCAGTACCTAAAGGGCCTTCCCTGGATCCTGAGGTGAAGCGCCTGGCAATGATGGTTGAAGACCACCCCTATGATTACAGGGATTTTGAAGGCATCATCCCTCAGGGAGAATATGGCGGGGGTACTGTGATCGTTTGGGATGAAGGCTATTATGAGCCTTTTGAATCCAATGCCGGTGCAAAAAAAGAACAGGATAAGGAATTGCGTGCCGGGCTGCACAGCGGCAAGATCAAATTCGTCCTGAAGGGAAAAAAGCTCAAGGGGGCATTCGCGCTTGTCAGGGCACATGGCCGCGGTGAGAATGGATGGCTGCTGATGAAGCTGGAGGACAAGTACGCAAGTGACAAGGATATCACCCTTAAGGAAAAATCGGTCCTCTCAGGCAAAACCCTGGAACAGGTGGCAAAGACCAGCAAAAATAGCTATGGGCAGAAAAAAGAAGAATCAGAGCAGGAAAGCCTTTCAAAGAAAGTTCCTTCCACTGACGAAGGTAAACCGGCGATCCAGCCTGACGCCCTGCTGAAAAAAGGAAAGAAAAGCAGGATGCCCGCTGATGTAAAGCCTATGCTGGCAACCCTTGTCAATGAGCCCTTCGATGACCCGGGATGGCAATACGAGGTGAAGTGGGATGGCTATCGCGCCCTTGCTTACATAAACAAGGGCAAATCCGAACTCTCATCCCGCAACAACAAATCCTTTACCGAAAAATACTATCCTATTGCAGCGGTAATGGACAAGTGGAGCATCAATGCCGTGCTGGATGGGGAGATCCTCGTTATAGGGCCGGAGGGCAAGGCCAACTTCAGCGCCCTGCAGAACTGGCGCAGCGAGGCTGATGGCGAGCTGGTCTATTATGCCTTTGATTTACTATGGTATGAGGGCAAGGACGTTACAGGCCTTCCCCTATCGGAGCGGCATGCTATCCTAAAGGAAATACTGCCGACCGATGACGACCATATCCGCCTGAGCCAGGTATTCGAGGCCAGCGGCCTTGAATTTTTCAAGGCGGCAAGGAAAATGGGCCTGGAAGGCATCATGGCTAAGAAGTCCGATAGTACCTATGCCATCGACAGCCGGTCTAAGAAATGGCTGAAGATCAAGGTCAATCAGCGCCAGGAGGTTGTTATAGGAGGCTTTACCAAGAATGAAGGTTCCCCGAAACAGTTCAGCTCGCTCCTTTTAGGCGTCTATGACAAAGGTAAATTCGTATATGTCGGGAAGGTAGGCACAGGGTTCTCCGATAAGAAACAAAAGGAGATGATGGAATTGTTTAAGCCCCTTATTACCGATAAGATACCTTTTAGCGCAGAGCCTGATGTCAACAAGCCCTCCCGCTTCCGCCCTAACCCGCCCCGAGCCACAGCCACATGGCTAAAGCCGGAACTGGTATGCGAAGTAAGCTTTATCGAGGTGACCAGCGATGGTGTCTTCCGCCACCCTTCGTTCGAGGGAATGCGCTCTGATAAAAAGGCAAAAGAGGTCGTAAGGGAAACCGCGGCCGATACTTCATCAGTTACGGCGGCACCAGCTCCGGCAAAAGGTGAAAAGGCGCTTATATCAGCCCCGAAGCGTGCGGGTGCCAGGACACTGCTGAACCCTAAGGAAGAAACGCAGGTAAAAAGCGTAAACGCCCACAACCTCAAGTTCACCAACCTGAGTAAGGTATACTGGCCTGAAGATGGATATACCAAGCGTGATATGTTCAACTATTATTTCCAGGTTGCCGATTACATCCTTCCCTACCTTAAGGACCGTCCCCTCTCCCTGAACCGGTTCCCGAACGGTATCCATGGAAAGAGCTTTTATCAGAAGGATGTCAAGAGAAAGGCGCCGGACTGGGCAAAGACGTTCCCCTACACCACAAGTGATGATGAAGATAAGGAATTTCTTGTCGGTGACAATAAGGCTACATTGCTGTGGATGGCATCGCTGGGCTGTATTGAGATGAATCCATGGTTCAGCCGTATACAGCATCCTGATAATCCCGATTATTGCGTTATTGACCTTGACCCTGCAGAGAAGACTACTTTCGAGCAGGTAATACTGGCAGCACAGGAAGTCAAGAAGGTACTCGATGCCATCGATGTGCCAAGCTATGTGAAGACCTCAGGCTCTACCGGGATTCATATTTACATCCCTCTGGGCGCCAAATATGATTATAACCAGTCACAGATGTTTGCAAGGCTTTTGGTATCGATAGTCCACAATAACCTTCCTGAATTCACCTCGCTGGAGCGCAAGATAAAAGATCGTGAGGGTAAAATGTATCTGGACTTTCTACAGAACAGGCCCGGTGCGACCATCGCCTGCGCCTACTCCCTTCGTCCAAAGCCGGGGGCTACCGTATCCATGCCACTGCATTGGGAAGAGGTTAAGAAGGGTTTGAAGATGAAAGACTTTACCATTAATAATGCCATTGCACGAATAAAAAGCGAAGGTGACCTTTTTAAAGGGACGTTGGGTAAAGGCATTGATATGGAAAAAGCGCTGGAGAAAGCGCAAAGTGTCTTTTACTAAAATTGAGGCTATGGGACTGGAACGATTTTTATCAGCCCAGGAGGGCATTTACGCGGAGGCAATTTCTGAAATCAAACAAGGGAGAAAGCAGTCCCATTGGATGTGGTTCATATTTCCTCAGCTTAAGGGGCTGGGACATAGTGCCACCGCAGAGTATTATGGGATTACTGATTTAGACGAAGCCCGTCATTATCTGGAACATCCTGTGTTGGGTAAGAGGCTTGTTGAGATCAGTAAAGCGCTGCTGGAATTGGAAGGGGCTGATGCCAATGCCATCTTTGGCTATCCGGACGATCTTAAACTGCAATCAAGCATGACACTTTTTAGCCGTTTCAATGGTGCCAATCCCGTTTTTAAAAATATTCTTGAAAAGTATTATAATGGGCAATTGGACAGGAAAACCTTATTCCTCATTGATAGCAAACGTAAACTATAAAGAATTCCTGCTAAAAAGATCGTAATTCTCCTAACTCCTACTGCTCCTTTAGGCTGATCGCGTCATTCCTATTTCCTTTCAGCAAAGCGCCATTCACGCTCTGTATCTGCATCGTATGTCTTCGGATTGGAAGCAGTGATAGCCCATATCCTATCCGGATATTGTAAAGTGGTTATTCCCCTAATCAGCTGCTTTCAATAGTACCCAGAAATTATTTCTCCCATTCTTCCCCCGGCGCCATTTAGGCGCCACAAGATACTCGTAAACACCTCTATGTCATGCTTTAGCATCAAATGCTTTAGCAACAAGGAATCGTATAGCTGTTAGTGGAATGCGCTGCCATAAAGTATTTACCATCCTGCTTGAGAAAGAAAGAATCCGGCGGCCCCATGGTGGTCTTCTGCTTGCCCCCTGGCTACCACTTCGGCTAAAGCAGTTTATCCAGGATACGAATCATCATAAACTGTTGCAGAGTTCCTGGGATACCGTAACATTTATTGCAGTTAACTCCTCTTCTATACTTTTAAGCCTGCTCATTTTGTGCTATAATCTTAATTGGTCAGCAAGTATAATAGCATTTGAATTAACTGAAAAAATCAAATAGCCCTTTAGAATTAGCCCATTTTTTTTTCTACTGATATGTTCATCAGTGTACGATTTTGTTAAGCGAACATTTCCAATGCGAAAACGGCCAAAAAGGGCAGCTAAGCTAGCAGGCGGCGGTTGCTCCGTGCGCATAATGGCTCCGCCTGCCGCGCGGGCCACCCTGCGGGACTTATAGCACGCCGCGCCCTTACCGCCCGCTTTGGGCTGGCTTTCTTTTTTTCCGTTTTTTCTTTTGGAAAATGTATGCGGGATTGGGGAAAGCAATTGAACATTTTGTCAAACTTAACATCTTTTGATTATGGAAATTACAGGACGACTGACAGCGGATGCCCAGGTGCGTACGCTGTCCGACAACAGGCAGGTAGTGAACTTCTCGGTGGCGGTCAGTGACAGCTATAAGGCGCGCAGCGGGGAACGTATCACACAGACCGAATTCTTTGACTGTTCCTACTGGATAGCCACAGGCATAGCGCAGTACCTCACCAAAGGAACTATTGTAGAACTCGCAGGGCGTGTAAGTGCACGGGCTTGGGTGGACAGCGAAGGCAACGCTAAGGCGGGGCTGAACTTCCACACCTCCAAAATTACCCTGCACGGTGGCGGGGCAGCCACAGATAAAGGGCAGCCTGTAAACCAGACCGCAGCAGGCGCAGCACCCGTGTACGAAGCCGAAGTAGTACCTAATGGTGCAGCCCCTGACGATGACCTCCCATTCTAAAACCGTTTAACCTTTAATTTTTAACATTATGGCACATAATATAAATTTCAATGAAGCAACAGGGCAACACGCCTTTATGAGTGTAAAGCAGCCCGCATGGCACGGGCTTGGACAGGTAGTAGAGAACTACCCGACAAGCCGTGAAGCCATAGCTTTTGCTGGCTTGGACTACGAGGTAGCCAAAGCCCCAATTTTTGCGAGGGGCGCAGGGCTTTTCGATACCTATCCCGTACCCGACCAATACGCCACGATGCGAACCGATACCAAAGCCGTTTTTGGCGTGGTAGGCAAGGATTACCAAATTGTACAAAATACGGATGCGTTCGCTTTCTTCGATGCCATTGTTGGCGGTGGCGAGGGCGTACTCTATGAAACCGCAGGTGCACTCGGCAACGGGGAACGCATTTTTATTACCGCCAAGCTGCCTGGGTATATCCGTGTGGGCAATGGGGATGACGTGACCGAAAAGTACATTTTCCTAACCACCTCCCACGATGGTAGCGGGTCAATAACCGCAGCCTTTACGCCCGTGCGCATCGTCTGCCAAAACACCCTTAATGCAGCCCTGAAAACCGCCACCAATGTGGTACGCATACGCCACACCGCAGGAGCAAAAGAACGTTTGGAACAGGCGCACAAAGTAATGGGCGTTGCCGACAAACTGTCGTTACAGTTAGAGGGTATTTTCAACGAGTGGGCTAACGTGCGTATTGAAGATAAACAGGTAAAGCAATTAATACAGTTGGCACTTTGCCCGAACAAAGAAACCTACAACCTTTTAAAGAAAGGGGCTACCGAGGAACTTTCAACGATGTACAAGAATGCCTGTGATGCTGCCTTTGAATATGCTATGGTAGACGATACGCAAAGCCTTGTTACCACCAAAGGCACTTTGTTTGGTGCCTACAATGCCGTGACGGGCTACTACCAAAATGTACGCAGCTTTAAGACGAGTGAGGATAAACTAAAATCCATTTGTTTGGGCGGTACGGCACAGGCACGGGGGCAAAAAGCTTTTGACCTGTGCGGAGATTTCTCTAAAAACGGGGCGGTTGCCCTGCAATGCAACTGATAGTTAACCGCTGCACCGCTTAGCGGTGCAGCATAAAATTTATAGTTATGAGCATATTAGCAAAAACCACAGAACGCAAGGCAGTAACAACACTAAAAAAAGTACTGCCCTATTTTGAAAGGCTTGACCACGTTGCCATGACCGCAGCCGATGCCTTTGACACCGCAACCGCCCTGAACCTGATCAGGCGTGTAATAGAGAGCAACCCCGAACCGAAACGTAAACCCAAAAAATAAAACGCTATGCCAGTTACCAATTTTTTTGCCCATATCGCAGCCATCCCTTTTGAGGGCTGCCTGAACATTACCGTCAAAAAGGACGGGGAGCAACTGACCACCTCCATTCTGCTGCAAAATGACGGCTGTGGGGATGCAGCCAAAAACCATATACCACCCCTGATACTTAAAGGCAGCGCAAGGGAATTGTGTGAGGGCTTTTTTGATGCTGTCAGCGCACCGCTAACTGAAACTTCTAAACTGCTCGTGAATATGGAAGCCTACCTTAAAGGGCAGGAAACCGCCAGGAAAAATGCAGCAATGGAAAAGAAGAAAACCGAAAAAGCGGACAAAGCTGATAAATCAGACAAGCCCACCACGCCCGAAGAAATCAAGGAAATGAAATACAGGGGCATTATGGCGGAGGTCGATAAACTCGAAGCAGCAGGCAAATACAGGGAAGCGTGGTTAAAAGTTCCCAAAACTTTGGAGTTCCCTGAAAAATCCGAGGAAATGCGCAACCGCAGGTCAAGCCTGTCGGCTCAATTCAGCCCCGACCTGTTTGACGCAGGACAGCCTGCTACAGCTATAACGAATGTTGAACCTAAAACTAAAGAAGATGCTACAGACCTTATTGATGCCGAGGGTATTCCTGATGAAAGACAAGGGGAATGAGTTTACCCTTACCGACCCCGACCCGAAATGGAGCGTGGAAGCCGTGATGAATTTCTATGCGAATACCTACCCGACACTAACGACTGCCAAGACAGTCGGCCCTGAAATTACAAACGATACCGTACAGTACCGTTTTGAAACCACTATGGGGACTAAAGGATAATGGTAAAAACCTAATGCTATGAACTATGCAAAGTATACTAACGGGGCAGTTACGGCTGCCCCTAAACAAAAGGCAAAAGCTGCTGCACAAAAACGCAGGCGAATTCCTGATGGGCTTGCAGCGCAGGAAAGACACCGCCGAAGTACTTGCCGACCGCCCGAGGTCAGCCCCTGCGGGGCTGCTGCCTATGGTTTTCTAAAAACCCGCTTCCTGCCCCACTATACGGGACAGGCAATTGCAGGCGGTACAGAAAAGGATGATTTTTACCGCAGCTTAAAATTGCTATGTAAACATTATAAGGTAAAAACTGTAGAAACCAAAGGGTTTGCCTATCCCTACGGCAGGGAGGTTGCCCTCTACGAAACAGGCAGGCTGCTCAACGACAAGTATTCCCAACATATTGGCTTAGAACTGTTGGAGCATAATGGCAGCTTTGTAATTCAGGCAACAGAAACCTGCTACACAGGTAACACGCTGTTTTATATCCCTGTGCTGCCCCTGCATTATATAATGCAGGACAAAAAACACCGTAAAGGCGCACGGCTCTTGCTTTGTGTTTTCAGCTACCTGTTTCATACGGTAAATATCCCGTACTACACCGAAGACAGCTTCCTGTACTGGCACTACGAAATGGTATCGGAATGGGTACAAAATGACCCCGATGATTGGGAGTATAAAGACTATTACGACTATGTAAGCCAGTTACGGGCTGCGCAGCATTACGGGGAAACCATGCTGCGCAGGATTTGGAATACAATACACTTTGACCACTTCGGGGAATGGCTCAAAGCCTTTACACCCTGTGATGATTTGGACAGGGAATGCCACCGCATAGCCCAAAAATTTTTCACCCTGTGGCACGACTATCCTGAAACTTCCTTCCACAAACACGCTGATACAACCTGCCTGCCCGACTATGAAAACGATGATTACGATGATTACGAATGCATTACGATGGAAAAATACGTCGGCTTTGTGGCAGCTACCGATGGGTGGCTGTATGAAAACGTACAACAATCGGTAAACGCCTGTTTTAATGAAAGCCTTTCAAAACAAGAGCCTGTATTAAAACGTTTCTTTGACGGGCAGTCGCAGGACAACGATACCCTTGATTTCGAATGCCGTTTGTTCCCACTCCTGAATGAACTGTGTTATCTCTTAAATAATTACGATTATGACATCAAACGTACAACTCTACCAACCTAAAGCAGCCCTTGTCGTGTTTACCGCAAGCGGCTTTACAGCACCCTATATTGAGTATTACGATATGGACGAAACGGGCAGCCCCGTAAACCCGCACCCGTTAACGGTACGGGAAGCACAAAGCCTTGCCAAAGCCCTTGACACCCGTGAGCAGGCGGGAAAGGCGTTCCTGCGCCCCGAGGGCATACTGCCTACGAGTGTGCTGCACCTTGACCCGTCCGACAATGGCAGCGTAATATGGTACACCAAGCCCCAACGCCAAAAACTCTACTTTGCCGAAAGCCTGGGTTTGGAAAACGGCAGGATTGCCCTGCCTGCGCTCGTTTGGAAAGCCACAAAAAAGGAACTGCAAATCTTTGCGCTTAAAAGCAAGACCAAGCCCAAAGCAGAAACCCCTTTATTCCACGCCCCGTTTTTTAACCTCTACCAAAAAGGCAATGTATGTATGGGAACGGTAAATGTTGCCATTAAATCGGCTGCCACCTTGGAGGAATTCATTACGGCATGGCAGGGGTATTTTTTCGGGAGTTATTTCTCCCACCACATCAACGAACACAACCCTGTAGGCGTAAACCTGTTTAACCTTTACAAAGAACTGATGGCAGACCCTGAAAAGCCATTCCCGACCGACACCCTTAGAACCACTCCGATAACCCTTAAAAACCTATTGTAATGGAAACGAAAAAAGCCCACTTTATAGCCCCCGAACTATTGAACCCGACCAACCCGATAAGCGTATGCCTGATTGGTGCAGGCGGTACAGGCTCGCAGGTGCTGACAGGCTTGGCACGGATGTCGCACAGCCTGCAACAATTGGGACACGCAGGCTTTCAGGTCAGCCTGTGGGATGATGATATTATCACTGATGCCAACCGTGGCAGGCAGTTATTTGCAGAGTGTGAAGTCGGGTTATCCAAAGCAACCGCCCTCATTACCCGTACCAACCGTTTTTTCGGCACAGCGTGGAGAGCCGTTGAAAAGGCTTTTACCGTTGATATGGCAACGGGAAGGAATGCGATTTATATTTCCTGCGTGGACAGTGCAGCAGCACGGTTCGTGATAGCCGAAGTATTAAATGATTTGGATTTAAGCTCCCACCGAGCCGATACGCCCCGATATTGGATGGATTTTGGCAACAGCAAAGACACAGGGCAGGTTATCCTTTCCTCTATAAGAAAAATCAAGCAACCGAAATCGGAGAAGTTTGATACTGTGGAAAGCCTGCCGTTTGTAACGGAGGAATTTGGGAAACTGCTTCGCCAATCGAACAATGATGATACGCCAAGCTGCTCCCTTGCAGAGGCACTCGAAAAACAGGACTTGTTTGTGAATTCGGTTTTGGCGCAGATGGGCTGCAGCCTGTTGTGGCAGCTGTTCCGGAAAGGTTATACCGAGCAGCGGGGTGTGTTTGTTAATTTAGGGGATTTCAGGGCTATGCCGTTAAAACTTTAGACTAGGGGTGCACAGAGAACTTTATTAAGGATTTCTTCGGGCGCCGGACTGCTCTTATCACCAGCATTTTACTACAATGTAATTAGCAGCTATTATTTTTTCTTCCATTTCAGGTCTTTAAAAAGCCTGTAGTGACCACCGAGCATAGCTATTCCATAAAGAATTTTTATTTCGCACTTTATTATCCAATACAGCTATGATCGGTGATGGCTCTCTTTTTGATTATCTTGCCTTTCAGGTTCTACATGAATTAACACATTGCCCAAATCAGGCATTTTCTCTACAAGGGCATCCTTTAGCAAATGAGATATTTTATGTCCCTCATAAACAGTGAGACTGCCGTCTACGATTATATGCAGATCAACATGGTATTGCATGCCGGTTTTCCTGATGAGACACTTTTCTGTACCTAAAACACTAGCGACCTTGAGGGATTCATGCCTGATTTCAGCCACTAATTCGTAGTGCGTGTCTTCATCCATAATTTCCCCTAGTGCCGGCCTGAAGATTTTATAGGAATTATACAATATGAATCCCGCTGCGAACAGTGCGGCCCAGTCATCGGCATTTTCATATCCTTCTCCAAAAATTAAAGCAATACTTATTCCCAGAAAAGCGGCTACAGAGGTAACAGCATCACTTCGGTGATGCCAGGCATCTGCTTTAAGGGAAGAGCTTTTGGTCTCAACCGCTTTCTTCATTACTTTTCTGAACGATATTTCCTTCCATGCGATAAGAGCAATTAAAAACAGTAGTGTCCATGCCTTCGGCCCTTTATGGGGTGTTCCTATATTTTGAATACTTTCATATGCAATAACTGTGGCTGAAGTAATTAAGAAGCCCACTACAATAAAGGTAACTAGCGGTTCTGCTCGTCCGTGTCCGTAAGGATGATTTTTGTCGGCCGGCCTGTTGGTGTATTTCAATCCCAACAATACCAGGGACGAGGAAAAGATATCAGCAGTAGATTCGATAGCATCAGCTATTAATGCATAGGAATTTCCGAAATAACCTGCGGTACCCTTAGTAATTGCCAAAGCTATATTGCTGATGATACTGAAATAAGTTGCTTTGACTGCGGTCTCATGATTGGTCTGCATAGTATGCTCTGTAAGTGATTTACAAAATTACAAAAATGCGGATTTGGGAAACTTAATAATTACTTAATAGTATTCCGTCCACTCCTTCATACTAACATTTCATTAATCAGGGTTAAGGGCCACCACTGACTTAGATCTTAATTTACAAAATTTAAGGTTTCCGGGATTGGTACGGTACTTATCTATAGGGTACCTTCGTTCCACGCCTTACTTTCTTCATGTAAACAAACAAGGCAATCGGGCTACCTATAGAATTTTATTATCCTAATAGCTATTTGTAAAATACTTTTTACAGACACATAATTCCAGATGTGTTGTATAATCAGATCCCTACTAAGACCTTTACTGATGCCCCACCGCAAGTATACCAATAAGCCCTGCCGCTCTAAGAGCGAACAGGGCTTTCAACTAAAAACTGCCTTCGGTATGTGGGTTCTTATCTTTTAAGTGAGAAATGCGCTTTAAACTCCCTTGTTACCGTTGTGGTGCCATCAAACTCAGGGTAGGTTACACTGAACCAGTAGTCATCGGCAGGAAGCGGTGTACCGTTGAAGGTACCGTCCCATCCGTCACTCTCAAGGTCAGGGCTGATCTGTTTGATAAGCTTGCCGTAGCGGTCAAAGATGTAAATTACAGATCCTGTGTTCTGAAGCCCGATGATGTTCCACGTATCGTGGAAGCCGTCACCGTTAGGGGTAAAGAAGTTAGGATAGTCTACAACACTAACACCTTCTATCGGAAGTACTCCACAGCTGAACTCGGTCTTCACATCATATACCCTTACCGTGTGAGGGCCTGGGGATACATTGGTAAATACAGGGCTGGTCTGTGTAGGGCCTTCATCAAGCTGGTACACATACTCTCCGTTTC
>NZ_JAMXLA010000001.1:2733431-2734986 GCF_024054175.1 Flavobacterium sp. NRK1 | reverse complement strand
TCCTGCAGGGGCTACACCGCTGTCAAGCAGCAGGCCGTCTGTTGTACCGTCTACATCAACACATACCGTATTGCTGCCGTTCTCCCCTGTGATCACAGGTTCTGCAAGGCGCTCTACATGCAGGGTGAAGGTAGTGATATCATGGCATTTGCTTAGTGTAGCGGTATTGGTCACCCTTACCCAGATGGTCTGGTCATCGGCTATAGTATTGGTATAGGCTTCAGGGGTGGCTATGGCATTTTCATAGCTCTCTGCATCTTCCAGGCTGGTGTAATAGGTTACCTCATAGCCTGCAGGGTCCTGCGTGCCCAGTACCTCACCTTCTACAACCGTAAGGTCCCAGGTGCTGATGATACCGTCATTGGCACCGTCATAGTCACATTCATCAAATACAGTAGTAATTGGATTGGCAATCGCACCTTCCTCTACAAGCAGGCTAAGCTCTTTTACGATCATACAGCCTGTATCGTTATTGGTTACCCTTACATATACCGTACCGCTGCCTCCTGTTACAGGGTAGGCTGTTACCGGTACTGCAGGGGTGGTAAGTGCGGCATCTTCAAAGAAGTCAACATCATACTCATCCGCTTCATTGCCGCCAAGGGCATTGTTTACATATTCCTGGATGTTAAAATCATAGGCACCGTCGGTATTCTGCTCACAATGCGCAAATGGCTCAAGGTCGGCTACCGGCGGAAGCGGGTTCACGATAAGGGGCAGCTCAACGATCTGCGCACACATCGGCTCTGCAGGGTTGTGCGTATCAAGGGCAACACGTACCCACACTGAACCTGTCCCGCTTTCATAGGCTGAAGGGTCAGCTATCGGGTTTACTTCATTCTGCGCATCTTCCTGCGTAGTATAGTAGGTAAGTATGTAGTTGCTGCCGTTGTCTTTTATATCGGCTGCGGCCTGGGTAAGGTCAAATTCCTCTACGCCGTCACCGTCTCCGTTGTCATCACACAGCACCAAAGCATCAGGGGTAGTATCCGGTGTTGGCAGCGGAAGTACCTTGATGGTAAGGGTCGTATAGCTAACACAGCCATCCTGGGTGGTAACTTTAACAAACAATGTTTTTGGGTTGCCTTGTGGTGGTGCAGGGTTGGTATAATGCTCAGGGTCGGCTATGGCTATTGCGCCGGTATCAACCCTTGGGTCGGATTCATAGTATTCTACGGTATACCCCTGCCCGATGCCTGATGGGCCTAAAAGCTGGTCTTCCCTTACCGTAAGGTCAAACTCGGCCTGGCCGTCGTTTGGAAGGGCTTCGTTACAGATAGCAAGAGGGCTTGGCGTGGTAAGGGCGTGCGGTGCATTGAAGATAAGCATGAAGCTCTCTACGCTGTAGCAGCCTGTTACAGGGTCTTCCACCCTTACCCAGATCACCTGCTGGTCTGAGCCCATATAGGTGGCAGGGTTGGTGATCCTGTTGGCTAGGCCACTGTTGGCTCCTGTCTCGGTGGTATAGTACTCTACAATAAGATCATCCGGTATGGTAAGGCCAAGGGCATCGGCAATTACGGCATTCTGTACCGTAAGGTCTACCCTGCGTTTG
>NZ_JAMXLA010000001.1:2732742-2733421 GCF_024054175.1 Flavobacterium sp. NRK1 | reverse complement strand
ATCCTGTCCATTGTTGTCGGCATCGTCACAGAAGGTAAGGTCCTCCAGTGATGGGGCCTGCGGTGCAGGGGATACGATAAGCGTTAGCACATAAGGTACGGTATTGCTGCACCCGCTGCGGGTATCGGTTACCCTTACATAGATATCCTGGATGTAAGGTACGGCATTTACATAGTTCTCTGTTGTTGGTATCGGGTTTATACCCGCTATGGCATCTTCGGCTGTTTCATGGAAGGTGATCACAAGGTCTAGATCGCCGTTAGCCATACTCTCTTCAAGGGCTGCAAGGTCAAATTCGCCTATGCCCTGGCCGTTGGTATCGCATACAGTCAGCTCGTCCTGGGTCGGCTCAAGGATGATCGGCTGGTGCTCTACCCTAAGGTCTAAGAAACCGATCCTGTAGCACCCGGTGGCTGTTACCTCAAAGCGTACAAAAAGCGTCTCTACCTGCGGTCCCTGGTTCTCATAGGCTAAGGCATCCGCCTCGCTTATAGGGTTGGCATCGCCCTGGGCATCAGCAAAGCTGTGGTGGAAGGTTATGGTCATGCCGCTGGCATCGGCAATAAAGTCAGGGATCCTGCTGGTAAGGTCAAACACCTCTTTGTCCATTGGGGCGGTGGTATCACACAGTGTATATACCGACTGGTTGGTGATAAGCTCCGGAAGCGGGTTGACAATA
>NZ_JAMXLA010000001.1:2713289-2732727 GCF_024054175.1 Flavobacterium sp. NRK1 | reverse complement strand
GGCATTGGTTATGGAAGGAGTGCCGTTTACAGCATCATCATTACTAACGTGGTAGCTTATGCTGTATTGGGCAGGGTCTAAACCGCCAAGTATCTCAGCTGCTTTTATAGTAAGGTCGAAGGTAGCGATACCGTCGGTGTCACTGGCCCCGTCATCGCATAATGCATAGTCTGAAGGCTCGGTGGCCTCAGGAACAGGGTTTACGATAAGCTGAAGGGTAACAAGGTCATAACAATCCGTAAGGGTAGACTGTACCCTCAGGTAGATCGTCTGGCCATGCTGGTTGATATTGGTATAGTTATCCGGATTAGGGATAGGGTTAACATCATGTTCGGCATCCTCAGGGGTTTCATAGGCCGTTACTTCAACATTGCCAAGGGCTGCTTCTATGGCTGCCATAGCTCCTGTCATATCAAACTGTGCAAAACCGTCATTGTTGAAGTCACACTCCTCGATTGGTGCCGGAGGGGTGGCGATAGGCGCAGGGATTACATTAAGATCTACTGTTACCCCGGTAGTATAACAGCCTGTGATATCATCGGTGATCCTCGGATAAAGTGTCGTGTCTCCTGAAAGGTACGGGGTAGGTAAATAATCAGTGCCGCCGAATTCCGCCTGTTCAGGGGTCAGGTAGAAAACTACGCTGTAGCCCGGGGCGCCATCGGTAATAGCCTCTGCAATCTCTTCAAGGTGGAACTCAGCCTGGCCCGGTACTTCCTCACATTCATTAGCGATATACGCATTAGGGTCATTGCTAAGCACAGGAAGCGGGTTTACCCTAAGGGTAAGCGGGGCTACACTGCGGCAGCCAAAAGTAGTGGCTATGCCAACCCAGATCTGCTGGGTGCCGGCTACGGTATTGCTAAAGGCCGTATCCGGGCTGATAGGAGCCTGACCTGCAAGGGCATCTTCTTTAGTTATGTAATAGGCAACGGTAAGGCTGGTGTCTCCCCCATTGGCTTCTGTGTTTTTTGTGGTAAGGTCAAATACCTGCACCCCGTCAGTATCGTCATCGCAAAGCACATAGTCACTCAGTACAGGTACTGCAGGCCTTGGGTGCACGATAAGTTCAATAGGAACTACGCTGCGGCAATTCGTTGTAGTGCCGCTCTGGATAACACTTGCATACACAGGGCTTACAAGGTTGTCATAGTTTGATGGGTTCTGGATCTCGTTTGTGCCGAACTCCGCACCTTCAGGGGTCTCATGGTAAGTGATCGTCAGGCCTGTCTGGCCGTTTAAGATCTCAGCTCCGGCAACTGTAAGGTCAAAATAGGTCTGCTCATCAGAGTTATCCGCGCAGCGCTCTAATGGCGTGGCAGGGGAAACTGCAGGCGGAGAAGTAACTGTTATTGTAACATTGGTGGTGCCGAATACTGCAGGATCTTGGATATTTTCCATACGTATATAAACAGTAACCTCGCTGCCAGCAGTCACTGTGAATGCTTCAGGTTCGGAAACTAAATCATTCCCGTCCTGCGCGCCTTGTAAGGTATTGTGAAAAGTTACCATATTCTCATCCGGATCAGTACCTTCACGAATTTCCGCCTCAAGGCCTGTCAGGTTGAATTGTTTAGTATTTTCCCCAGTTTCAGCGCAAACCAGTATATCCTCCGGTTTATTGGGTTGACAACGCAGCACTGTAAGGCTAAAAGGCTCTATACTGTAACAGCTTGGCGAAAGAATATCATAAATCCTTACATATAAAGTAGTATTACCGGATATGAAATTCTCAAAATCAGCTATTGCACCGGTCTCCATCTCCGCATTTTCCTGACTGCTGTAAAAATCATAATCATAGCCTTCTGATGAAGTTACGGCCCGGCTGAGATCAAACAAACCTGTTTCTCCTGAAGAACAGCTATACAAGGAAGTTACTGTTTGAGGTTCAATACCTACCCTGAGTACAATGTTTTCTGTATAATCATTATTATCCTCGTCGGTTTCCCGAACGATGCCCGTACTGTCGCCGTTGTCATCAATAACTATTTTTAATACAAATTCTGCAGGTATTTCCGGTGGCAGTGACACTGCTATACTATTTGTCTCAGAACTTTCAATGGGAATATCCGCTATAGTAAAAGTACTTCCAATTAAAATATCATCAGCGTAAACAGAAATCGGCGTATTGGCAGGAAGCACATCCGTACTGTTATAATTTTTAGCGATATAGACCAATTGCAAATCCCTATTGCCGCATATTTCATTGCCAGTGTAAAAAATCATCTCTATACTCGCATCGGGTAGTTCACTATTGACTACCGTTACAATATTATTCATAATTACACCGTCCTGCCCGGTAGTAAGCGATACGTCCAGATCGGTATCACCAACGCTGATATAGTTTTGTATATTGTAAAAATCGATATCCATATTCCACAGGTCCGAAGCGCCCGTAAAACTATTAGTTCCGTTAAAAGCATTATTAGCCGGATTAAGAGGCGGATTGCTGAGTGTAAATCCATTAATTTTTACAGCTTCATTAACTGCAATTGCTGCGTCCCCCTCCCAGGCTAAAAATCCTATTTTTGCACCAATGTTACTTATAACATTAAGGTTATCCAGATAAATATTTACCAGTGGATTTTGCTGATCCATGGTTTTAAAACCATCATATACGCTTACCTGATTGTAAGGTAACGTGTTGTCATTATAAACTATAATCAATGACCATCCCCCATAATTTACGGCAGAATAGCAATAGTCCGTGTCATTAGCAAGCGTGGCTGTAATATCAAGGTCCGATACTGTATAGGTTCCGCTGCTGGTAACGATTGCAGTAACATCTGCAAAGGCTCCAAAGAAAGGCTTATGATTATTGGCACCCAGTGTTATCGTAGAATAAAACGTCCGTTGTGCTGTAACATCGGTATTATTCAGTTTTACTTCAAAATCACCCAAACCGGAACCCGACCAGTACAGATAGGCGGCAACTATACTCTGCGAAGGCTGAAGGCTCAGAGCGGCAGAAGATTCTGTTAAAATACCACACTCATCGCTTTCGAGTATCCCTGCATTTTCCTGCAAGTTCAAAGTATTGCCAATAGCCGTATAATCATATCTTCCATTAAACTGCCTGTACAATGAAAACGGCACTCCCTTCCGTACATTAAATGTAAAGGTTGCAGTGGTGGTACATCCCTGATAAATGGTAGATAATGTAAGAGTTACCAATCCTTCCTGAATAAAACTGTAATTTATGGTCTGCCCATATAAAACAGCTCCGTTTGCAAAATCCCATTGGTATACAATAGCATTCGGGTCAATTCCCGTTGTATCGGCACCGGCTGTCAGCGTGAGGTTACGCGCAAAATCGACTGTATAAATAGTATCTGCAAAATCCGAAGGAGTTACCGCTACAAGGTAGGGCGGAATTTCATCGCAGCCGGTTTGAGCATGACTGTATCCAGAAGAAAGCAGTAACAGCATTAGGAAAAACTTAAATTTCATTTTCATCAGCATTTTTTTATCAATTCAATTAAATCAGCAAAAACTGAAATATCATTTACTTTTAAACTAAAAGGCATAAGTAAATCAGTCTTTAATAATAACTATAAAAGTGAGGCCGATTTACCGGCCTCACTCA
The DNA here is from genome assembly GCF_024054175.1 of Flavobacterium sp. NRK1. Classification (GTDB taxonomy): domain Bacteria; phylum Bacteroidota; class Bacteroidia; order Flavobacteriales; family Flavobacteriaceae; genus Flavobacterium. The sequence goes on along the minus strand of NZ_JAMXLA010000001.1, from coordinate 2,729,141 downwards.
ATAAAAAATCGTAACCTTTTTCAGCAATAAAATTCTATTTGGGTTAATCTATAAACGGTGCATTTTCAATGAACTTACCCAAACTACTTTTAATAATCTATTGCTGCCTGTTTATATAAATCCATCCTGTCTTACTTTCTGAATTCTTTAACTCTAGTATGTAGAAATAAGTACCGGTTGGAAGATCATTATTATCATCGCTTTGCCCGAACCATTGGTTTGTATAATTGCTTTGCTCATAAACCTTATGCCCGTATCTGTTAAAAATCGTTATTTTATTTACATTCATACCGCTAAGATCCAGATTATCATTCCTGCCATCATTATTAGGAGAAATACCGCGCTGAACTTCACATAGAATATTAAATACTTCAAATTCTTTTGATACAGAACATTCTCCGGATGTCACCGTTACCGTAAATACAATAGGAAGTGTTGCGTTAGGATTGGCATTATAGTACTCTGTAACATTAAGCATAGCACTATCATTTCCAACTGTTACTCCCTGCCCATCTTTCCATGTATAAGAAGCTAAAGTAGCATCATAAGAATTGTTGACAGGTACAGCATCAAGCCATAAAGCATTACCAATACATGAATCTTCTATCGTAGTTTCCAATCCGTCCTGAAGTGTAATTGTGAAGGTGCTGCTTCCGTCCTGTTCACACTCCTGCTGTGATTGGTAGGTATAGGTTATAACGTAGGTCCCCTGCTGACTGTTTGATACATTTACAGATCCGTCTGCAGCATTTAAATCAAGCCCCTGATTATCTGCACTAAAAGTACCTCCAACAGCAAACCCTGCTGTCAGCTCCGGCTCAATAATACCAGCTCCCATACAGTAGGCCTCTTCGTAAGAAAATGATGTAACCGGTATAAGGCCCTCCGTAATTACAATTGTTGCAGTATAGCTCCCTGCATTTCTGCAGGTTGATGGTTCTGCCGCTACTTCATAAATAACATCATGTGTACCTGTTGTTGCTGTGCTTAAATCTATTTCGCCTGTTTGCGCATCAAGAGTTAATGTAGGAGAAGAATACACACCCCCAGTTACAAAGCCTGCCGATAACTCTGGTTCAGGGTTATCACCACTAATACAAGTCTGAGGATAAGTAAATGCTATTGTAGGTTCAAATCCTGCTGTTATTACAATTGTAGCGGTATAGCTATCTGCTGCTGTACAGGTAGTTTCGTCCTGGGTTACCGAGTAAACAATATCGTATGAACCTTCAGTCGCTGTGCTTAAATCTATTTCACCGGTTTGGGCATTAACAGTTAATGTAGTAGATGAATATGTACCCCCTGTTACAAATTCTGTAGGTAAGACAGGTAATGCATTTGCAGATAATACACACACGTCATCATAACTAAAGGTTATTGCAGGCTGTGCCGCTTCTGTTACTGTTATCGTTGCTGTATAACTATCAGCATCTGTACAATTAGCCACATCTGCAACTACTGTATAAGTAATATCATGATTACCTTCAGTCGCCGTGCTTAAATCTATTTCTCCTGTTAGAGCATCAACAGGTAATGTAGTGGAAGAATAGGTTCCGCCTGTTACAAATTCTGTTGGTAACACAGGTAATGCATTGGCAGATAATACGCACACCTCAGCATAACTAAAGCTTATTGCAGGCTGTGCCGGTTCTATTACCGTTATTGTTGCTGTATAACTATCAGCACCTGTACAATTAGCCGCATCTGCAACTACTGCATAAGTAATATCATGACTACCTACAGTTGCTGTACTTAAATCTATTTCTCCTGTTAATGCATCAACAGCTAATGTAATAGAAGAATATGTACCTCCTGCTACAAATTCTGTAGATAATACAGGTAATGCATTTGTAGATAATACGCACGCATCAGCATAACTAAATGTTATTGTAGGTTGTACTGTTGCGTTAATTGTAACATCTGCCTCATAAACACCTCCTGTTGTACAATCTGAATTTGCTAATGTGTAAGTTATTGTATAACTACCCGGTAAGGTTGCTGTAAGATCGATAACACCTGTTACAGCATCTACAGTAATGTTGGTGTCGGTAGTACTGTAAGTACCTCCCTCAGCAAAATCTGTAGCCTTAATTGGTGCAGGATTTTGTGTTGCAATACTACAAATATCAGTAGCATAAGAGAATTCAATTACTGCAATATCGTTTGGTACGACAACTGTTCTAAAAGAATCTGTTGTAAAGCATCCTGTTATAGTATTCTCTATACGAACATAAACTATATGATCATTTACAGCAGTATAAACAGATGTATCAGAAATTGCATCTTCAGCATTACCAGTTTCTGCTAAAACCTGAGTCTCAAAATAGCTAACAGCATAATCTGCAGCGTTAGCAACATTTTCAAGTATTACTGTTGTGTTAAGATCAAGATGGAATGATGCTTCAGTTGAAGGAGAACATAAAGTTAAGTCTTCAGGGCTGTTTACAGTAGTTGCAATGTTTTCGTTAAACTCAACTACTATCTCATCACTTGTTGTACACCCTGTTGTAATTACAGTAGCAGTAACTTTATAATTACCAGGTTCTGTAACTGTATATGTAGCACCTGTAGCACCATCAATAACTACGTCATCTTTACGCCATACAAAATTAAAGTACGTATCGCTTAATTTTGAATCTAGTACTTTTTGAGTACCAAAACATACAGCGTTATTAGTACTTACAAGTAAGTCATCACCAAAATTAATACGCCCCACATCAAAACTGTTTCCATCAAGGAAAATCGCAGAATCGTAGTTCCCATCATTTGTTTCAGCAATTACCATTTTAATATGGTAAGTAGCTCCGGGAACAACCGGAGACTTTACTTGTAATGGTACAGTATGCCCCATAAAGTTGTCTGAAGCGGCATATCTTGAAACTCCTTTGTAACCATCATAAAGCTTATCAAAAAATTCAGGATTACCTGCTTCACAGTTGCTACCGTTAACGCTGTAGTTCATTTTACTGTCTCTTGTAGTACTAACAGAAACAGGTAATGTTGTATCTGGCAATGTTGCAAGGTTTACAGTAGTTCCTTGTTCATCCGTTAAAAAGAATGCAAATGCATCTCCGTAGTTACATTGAAACAATCCATAATCTTCCGATGCAAATAAGAAGTCGAATGACATTTCTGTACCATAAGCAGTAAAATCAAACTCTATAGATGTTGCATTGTAAAAGTTTACCAACCCAGGCACTGCACCAGATGCCGATACATAATCATACAAATCCTGATCTCCTAACCATAAAATACTATACGGCGATACATTTTGTTGATAACTAGACGATTGAATGATTGTTTTGGGTCCTACTGCAGTTTGTGCTTTACCAGTAGAAAGTATTATACCATTTTGGAAAGGGAAATCTGATCCGTTAGCATCAAAATAACCGATACCATTATGAGGTGCACCATAGTTTGTACCTGTAGAGTAGTTAAGGTTTGAAACCTGTGCACAATTCTCGTTTACAAGTATGTCGCTTATCAACTGCTCTTCAGTGTATGTAGTCTGATCTATAGCAATAGGTGTAGCAGGTGTAGCTATACAGATATCAAAACGGGTATCGTTAGCTGTAGCATAGTTTGAGAATATCCTTAGTTTATAGGTTGTACCTACTGTAAGGTTAGATAATAATACATCATTATTGTTGGCACCATTACCGGTAATAAAATATGTAGTGTTATACTGCACATTATATCCCAGAATACAGGTTACCTGCTGTAAATTATCACAATCACCACTATATAATACTTTACTAAGATTAAGAGTATTTGTACTAGAACCTTCCCTATTATTTATGTAAAGTATATGTGATGCAGATGTAGCTGTAAACTCAAACCAAACATCATCATTAGCATAAGCAGCAATACCACATACATTTGCCTGAGGTGAGGCAGTTGCTCCCAGCAAAGTAGCATGATAAGGTGTATCACAGTAACCGGTAGCACTAACCGGTAATACATAGGCTGTGTCACAATTATCATTGGTTATCTGGGTATAAAAAGCAGCTTCTAAAGTCCATGAGCTTTTACTTGTATCACTACAAACAGACCTTATATAAAATGAATATCTTTTTCCTGGTGTAAGATCAGATAACGTATAAGGATGTTCTGTAACAACTTCACCTACACTCATTTCTGTTGGCCCAGGCTCTCCTGTAGGCACTGCAAATACTTCCCAAGATGAAGCACTTCCAGCTTCAGTCCAGTCTACTGTTATAGAAGTTGACGTATTTACTGTAGAATTAACATTTTGCGGTTTCGGACATGCAACGGGCGTACATGTAGCCGTACCGGAATATACAGGGACAGTAATAGGTAAAATAACGGGAGTTACATCTTTAACATAATTGTACACTACTTCGTCATACGAATCCAAAACAACTACTTCCTGTGTATAAGTACTCCAGTTATTATAATCCCAATTAAGGGTAAATGGTATACCTGGGCACATAGCAACTGTTCCGGTATTAGACAATCCCGATGAAGCGTTTACAGTACCTACTAAAATCCCGTTCTGATAAACATTAAGCTTAGAGAATGTTCCGTTTCCTGAGGTAGCAGTAATAGTAAACTTGTAATCACATCTATCTTCAACCGGACATACCGTTGTATTAAATACAAACGGACCAACCCATTCACTTTTATTTGTTGATGAGCAGTATGCCCTTACATAATATTCATAAAGTGTTGCAGGGTTTAAGTTTTCCGCATTATAAGTAGGCGAAGAAACTAGCGTTCCGTCTGTTGTCGGTACACCTGTATTGGCTGTTTGCACTTTAACTTCCCATTGAGTCTCCTGATAGCCGGTAGTCCATGACAAGGTTGCTGTTGTATTACTAGAGTCAGATACTGCAAGACCTGTAGGCGTAGCACAGGCAGGTATGTCCTCAACTATAAATTCATCTATCCAAAGCGTCCAGCTGTTATTTGTAACATTTGGTACATGCAATGCTATATGTGCAATGCCGGTATAACTATCCAGATAAATTACTTTTTGCTCATACACATTATTATTTATAGCCTGCTGAGGCATTATTACATTGGTAAAATCAGCTATTGTGTTTCCTGTAGTAGATAATTTTACTTCCAGTTGTGTAGGAAAAGAAGTAGAAACAACCCTGTAACGAAATTTTAGTCTTTGATTTCCATTTAACTGTATACCGGGACTAATCAACCAATCATCATTACTCGTTGAATTCCAGTATTTTGGAAGAGAAGCTAACTGATCCCCCTCATAAGGAAGATAAGTTGTATTTAGATTCCATGTTAAATTGTCTCCATTTGCATCAATTACCGTCCAGCAGGATTTACTTGGCGAAGTTGAATTAAATGTTTCGGTAAAAGGCGGAATTATAGTTCCGCATGCAGTTACTAATCTGGTAGCAGCCTTTACCCAAAAGCTTTTATTAGTTGCAGAGCATACTGACCTTACATATACATCATAAGCAGAAGTTGAATTAAGGTTACCTGCATTATAGGTAGGCTGTGTAGTTGTAACACCCGAAGTAGTCGCCGCTGGGAACGGTGTGCCCCAGGGCTGAATGAGTATCTCCCAGGACGATGCAGAACCTGCTTCCTGCCAGTTTACAGTTGCGCTGTCAGTTGTTATATCTGAATACAGAATATTGGCCGGAACCTGGCAGTCCACAGCATTTACGGTTATGTTATCTATAGCAGCAGGTGGTGTTCCGCCAATTGTGGCATTATTTCTCCACTCAAAAATCAAACGCATTGTCTGCCCTGCAAACTGCGAAGCGTTTAGCATATAGGCATATGGTTGAAAATTTGCCGAATTATAAAATTTATCTGCAATCCTTATCCTGTCAGCAGCTGTAGTTATACCGTTTCCGGCAACAGGATTAAAGGTAGCAGGCACTGCCCAGACATAAAAATAATCATTAGTTTCTCCTAATGCTTTCCAGTCAAAAGAAATACCAACATTAACGGTGCCAGCAGGAATAACTATATCCCGATAAGCATGAACTATAGAGCTTTGCGTAATAGTATAATCATTTGTATCTCCATTGTTATTGCTTATATAAAGTGAATTTTCACCACCATTATTTACAGCATCGCCTACGAACCACTTGTTAAGCTGCGTTCCTGTGCTCATAGACCATCCAACAGTTGCGGATTCAAAATTATCTGAAAATGGAAGTGGCGCCGCCTGTTGAAACGTTGTAAAATTATATGGGCCTATCCATGTGCTTTGATTGATATCACAATTTTGCCTAATATAGTAGGTATAGGGTGTTGAAGGTTGCAAATCGGCAATTGCAATAACATTTGAAGTTCCTGTATGGGTTACGGCACCAGTATTAGGTGCGTTTGTACTGCCCGGAATAAGGTTAATCTCCCATGTACCGGTAGCAGTACCAGTAATGGTAATATTAGCAGTAGTCGCTCCCGTGGCCACTGCAGATGATGATGTTGCAGGCAGGCATCTTGCAATGATACTTATATCATCAAGGGTGAATCTATCACCCTGTATTGCATTAGCATATTGCGTGTCTTTCTTTACAAACGCCAGGTAAACATTCTGATTGGCATAAGCCGCTAAATCCACCTTTTGCTTGAAACAGGCAATCTGGTTTCCTGGATTCATTTCATTTTCCGTCCAAGATTTTATCAAAGTAAATGTTGCAACATCGGTTTGTGAGGTCGTAGATACCCATAACTGATATATACTCCCGTTTTGTGAAGGGTAGGTTTGCAATCCATAGAATGACAGATCTGCATTTGCTGGTATGGCTACCTGCGGCGTAACTAACCAGGCTTGCGAAGTATTTCCGGCACCGATAAGTGCATTGGATACATAAGCGCCTGTGGTTCCCTGGCAGGTTGTGCCTGTCGAATTAACCCATTCAGGCAATGTGCCAGGTGCGCCATTAAGTAATGTAAACTTTTCCCAGTTTGAAGGTATTCCGTTCTCAAAGTTTTCAGTCCATTGACCAAAGGAAATTCCAAAAGTGAAAAGGAACATTACCTGAAATAGTAATGTAATTTTTCTCATAGTTAATTAATATTTAGTTTTAGCGTAGTTAATAGAACCCAAAAATAAATTTTATATAAGAAAAATAGATTTTATGCTCCTAGACAAATACTGTACAACGAAAAATAAAATATTTATTAAAGCACTGAAAATAAAATGATTAAAAAATAAATGATTAATATACCAATGAACAGTGTTAACGTATCATTGTATTTTAAAGATAAAATCATCAAGATTCTGATCCGGTGATAAATTTAACTTTTTCCTGATCCTGTATCTGGAAGTATGCAAGCTTTGCAGTGAAATATTTAAGAGCCCTGCCACCTCATTAAGAGACATTCTTATTTTAATATAAGCACAAATCCTGATATCGGTATTTGAAAGCTGAGGATATACCGATTTAATCCGCTCAAAAAAACCGGGATGAATTTTTTCAAAAATTTCTCTAAACTGCTCCCAGTCTTTCTCCTGATTTTGGTTTTGGAATAAAATGGATTTTAAATCGGTTTCAATATTGGACTTTGAATTTTTACTATTTTGCAGTATCTCCGAAATTTCAGACATTAGTTTATTCTTTGCTATGAGCTGAACACTTATAGCGGTTATTTCCCTGTTTTTGGTGTCAAGCTCTAATTCCTGCTGTTCTGATCTAAGTTTGAGCAATTCATTTTCTGCTTTATCCTTTTCATGGCTGATCTGTTCACGCAATATACTTTCCTGGAGCTTTTCATTTTCAAATTCGCTGATTTGAAGATTTTTTCTGTTATTTCTATAAAAAAGCCATATTAGGCCTATAATTAACAAGGACACGAAAACGGTAAGAATAATCGAAAAAATAAGATAATTGCCTCTCTCCTTCTCTACATAATATTTACTTTTGAGGAGATTTCTTTCTAATTCGGATTTTTCAAATTCATTGGCCCACTTTAATTCTTCAATCTTCTGCTTTACTTCATTGCCAAATACACTGTCTTTTAGTTTATAATATTCTATAGTGTAGTCAGCATACTCTTTATATTTATTTTCTTTTTTAGCGATTTCGGATAATTTTGACAATGCATCAAGTTCTCCTCTTGGAAAATTTATATTTCTTGAAACTTCAATCTCTTCATTAAAATAGGCTTTGGCTTTATTAAACTCATTTGTTGCAGCGTAAATAACCCCATAATTAAGAAGGATCCTTTCTTTAAGTCTCTTATTTTTTATAATTTCAGAGAGTGTAAGAGCATCATCTAACATTTTAAAGGAAGAATCATAATTTTTAAGGTTGGATTCAATATTGCTTAAATTTATCATTATACTGACAATATTGACCGTATCTTTAAGATTTTTAAATGTCTCGAGCGATTTTTGCTGATACTTTTTCGCTTTTATATAATCTTCTTTGACCATATATATATTGCCCATATTGCCGTAAAACACACCCATCCCCCGTTTATCTCCGGTTTTATTATAAATATCGAAAGCTTTATTAAAGTTTGCTATACAATTATCATAATTGCCCATTTCAAAAAACAGGATACCCAAACCGTTATAGGTAAAGGAGAGATTTGCCAGATCGCCGTTTTTCTCAAAATAATCACGGGCCTCGAGGTAATAATTCATCGCCACGGTAAACTCATTCTGAAGCACATAATATTTACCTAACATTGAAAATATCTTGTACTTATAATATTCATCATTTAATTTTTCTGAATACTTCAGGGCAAGTTCACTGTCTTTTATAACCCTGTCTGTAAGGCCCGTATTTACATCGAGCAGTGTCCTGTAATAATACCCTTTTAAAAATAATGTATCATTCCCGGTAGATTCAGCCGCTCTTATCGTTTTATCTGTAATCGTCCTCGCCTTTGCTATATCCGTGCTTGCTACATTTTCAAAATCGTTGGTATCTTCAGTAGGGTAATATCCTTTTTTGCGTTCCTGTTCTGTACAGGAATGTAAAAGAAATAGTGCTGAAAGAAATACCATTGAAAGCCAATATTGTTTATATTTCTGTTTCATTTTTCAAATATAAGCGTATGCACCATTTATTTAAATAATAAATAGCTCAAAGCAAAAATAATCGAATTTAAATACTATAGCATAGTAGTTAATGAAAAGGTAGATTTTATACTTTGCAATGCCCGACTTATTAAACGGATAAATTAGGTATCAGCAAAGTAAATAGCAGCATACAAGGTTATAGCATTGTAGTAATTGGTGAGGATGTGTAAAATTTCCGGGAATAAGCTGCCTGACAGCGTATTGGCGGGTGATACCCTGCCACCTTTCACCCTTTACAGAAAATCTCCGGCGACCTCAAATCATGCCCATAACTCTATGCTAAAGATGAACTTTAGCCGATCAGCGATACAATAGTTCAAAAACAAGTACTTTAAAAGGGTGTAGAATTATGCAATACTCCTCCCTGCTACCACTGTCCCCTGTTAAATGAATAGGTCGATGTTTTTTTGAGCGTTACGGGCACTAGTCCTGCATTTTTATAGAGCATTTGTTTTCCTGAACATTCGTCAAAAATTACGGTTCAGCCGGCAGTATAACCAATTCTGCTTATACCTTAAAGGCGAGGCGATTTAGCTATAAATAATTCTTCTCGATCATATTTTTTATAAGTGCATTGTTATCCTCAGCATTAAAAATGTCTTTCATTCGGGCTATCCTTTTTTGAATAGCACTATAGGTTAGCGGTACAATCTGTTCAATTTCAGTAAGCTTATAACCCTTCGAGAGATAGGTACTAATTTGTCTGTTATAATCGTCAACCATAATATCTTTTTCCCAGATATCATCGACACACTGTTTTACATGATCACTTTTGTACATTTTACCATAAGATAAATCCTGAACTATACTTACAAAGCTTTCGCAGGTAATTTCGCTCTTCAATGTAATGCCTTCAGGTTTGACCTTTTTTATCAAATCATAAATCACCAGTACTTCTGTATGCGAGGTTATCATAAAGATCTTACAGTCATTAAATGTATTTTTCAATAATAAGGCTACATCACTTCCTGAAAATAATTTTTTGTCAAAGTACGTTGGCAGGTTATAATCCACTATTGCAATATCATAATTATAACCGTTATCAACTGCCTCCTGAACAAATTCGTAAGCAGCTTTGCAACTGTCGGCCTTCTTCACTCTGCTTAGGCCTTCCAAGTCATTGAGCAGAAGGTTTTCATACAAGTCCGCTGTCATGGGGTGATCTTCAACAATAACTATATTCATTGATTGCATTGAGAATAAAGATTAATAAAAAGCAAGATAATTTTTCTTGAAGTAACATAGTACTTCGATAACTAATTAAGTAAGATATCTTTTAAGATTCTGAAAAATACCCAAAAAAACTAACTAATAATGCTTTTAGGTTATTTTTAACATTATTTGCGTTTGACTGGCAATACTTGTTAAATTTTATAAGTAATATTTTGTTAATTTTTTTTGAATTTCTAAATTCGGATAGGTTCAGTAGCTACGAATTTGCCCGCCTCAGGCTTATGCAGGCAAGGAAAAACCTTGACGCCTTAAAGAAGAGGATCATCTAACTAACAAGTCATGAAACAAGATTTTTTTAATCACATGTTAAGCAAAATTAAGAACAACGACGAAGTTGAAATTCTTACAGACCAACAGTCCCTGGCAGTAAAAGGCGGGGGATGTACGTGTAAAAAAGGTGGGTATGTGAGCTGCACCGGCACCTATGACCAGAATGGAGATAATAACGGGGGAGATAATGGAGATACTACGGTTGATCCTACTATCGAACTTCCTAAAGATTTAGGGTTTACTCATCCATAAACATTTTGGCTACGGAGCAACACCTCCGTAGCTAATCTTACTTACTTTTTATGTATAAAAATTCTTTTTTTCTTCTGGTATTGATCAGTGCATTTTCATTTGGGCAGAACATGCCCTTTCAAGGAAGGGTGCTCTCCGCACTTGATTCACTGCCCATTTATAAAGCGGAGGTCTGCCTTGCTAAAAATTCCGATACACTCTGCATAACTACAGCTGCCGACGGCCGCTATAGCGGTGTTTTAGAAACCGGAGATTATGAACTGACCATCACTGAGCCATCGCACGCTGTGCTATTTCAAAATATAAGGCTTAAGGAAGATTTGGGAAATTTTTATCTTCAAGAAGCTACACAATTGGAAAACGTTACCCTGGAAGCGCAACGCAAATATATCTCGAGAAGCTACGCCAGCACTATACTTAAAATAGACGATTCGCCAATATTTCAGAATGCAACATTTACAGAAGCCCTTAAGATAATACCGGAAGTTAACACCAATGGTGAGAAGATCAGTATACTGGGAAAATCAAGAATTCTGTACCTGATCAACGGACGCGAAACAAACCGGGACATTACAACACTAAAAGCAAATCAGATACAACAGATAGAGGTCATAAGCAACCCTCCTGCAAAATACCAGTCAAGTTATGATGCCGTCATCAACGTAACGCTTGTAAAAAGCCTTTATCAGGGATTCTATTTAAATGCCAATGAAAGTTTTAACGTGAATCGTAAAAGCTCCGGTTCAACTGCTTTGGACCTGACCTACACTAAAAACAAACTGAGTATTACTGCCAACGGGTTGTATAATTATAGTAACGGGCTGGTGTACAATACAGGATGGCAGCAATACTCTAATAAATATGAGGAATATACTACAACATATAAAGCCAGGTCAAATTACATCGAGGCAAATACAACTGCAAATTACGAATTGGATACCATTAACGATATAGGCCTCGAGTTCAGTTTTGCTTATAATCCCCTTAGCAAAAATACTGCCTTTACCAGAAGTAATTTCTTTAATCAGGAAATAGTTTTAGATTCAATACTTTCTTCCGCCACAACAAAAAATAATGATTTCAGAAGCTTCAATGCAAACCTTTACCACGCTTATAATAAAAAAACAATTTCCTGGAATACGTACCTGATGGTACTCTCAAACCGCACAGGGTTCTTCAATACCATTGAATCCTTAAATTCCGGTACCTTGATAATCGACCAGCAGGTAGATTCAAAAAATGCCAATAACCTTTATATATTCAATTCGGATTTTACAAAGGAATTGAGTAGTCAAAGCGACTTTGATATTGGCATGAGGTTTTCAAATTTTGACGGTAACTACCACCTGTTAAATTCTAATTTTTCAAATTCGTTAGCCGACATAGTATTTGATTACAGGGAAAATATCTATTCCGGTTATGCAGTCCTGAACCAGAAGTATAAGGACTTTAGTTTTTCGCTTGGTTCGCGCTATGAATATTTTATCCGAAATGTTTCTTTAAACACGGAAGAATCTTACCGGACTAAAAAAGGCAATATTTTTCCCTCGGCCCATCTATCGTACAACGGCCCCGATAACAGGCATTATCTAAGCTTATCGTATACTAAGAAAATTCAGAGGCCCAATTTCAGTGCTGTTACACCTTTTGAATATAACGTCACCTATAATACTATTTACAGGGGAAATCCCTATCTGAAGAATGAAATTATTCATTCGGTGCAGCTTTACTATTTATATAAGCGCAAACTTTATGTTATACCGTATTATAATTATTCAAACAACTACATAGAACAGGTAAATATCCAGAATGACAACAGGCTAATATGGTATCCTGCCAACTATGATGTTGCTACGCTGGGGCTTTCTACAGGATATAACTTCAATCTGTTTGATAAAAAAATGGCTTTATTTAACAAGATAATGTTGGAACAAACTGTAAACAGAGGCATTATCAACGGTATCAAAATGGACAATTCGCTTTTCCAGTACTCCTTAAATCTTTCACAGGTGTACAAACTAAACAGGCGCAACAGCTTTACCCTGCAGTCCAACTACTATTCTCCCCAGTTATCCGATTTTTATAAAATAACGCAGGGATGGCGTACCGACTTACGCTATTCCCTTAAAATGTTTAACAACAAAGGAAATTTATCCGTAATACTTTCTGATCTGTTCAACACTTATTACAACAAGTTAAAAGGAGATGTGAACGGGCTTCGCTCCTACCGTTACAGCGACTTTTCCGCACGGGGTATCGCATTCTCTTACAGGCATTCATTTGGATGGGGTAAGAAAGCCGAACAAACTCCGGTGGAAATGGAAACCGGCGATGAGCAGGAGCGCATACAGTTAGAAAATTAGTTTCAGTCACCACTAAAAACCAATTATATGTTTAAAATCTCAAAATACCTAATCACACAGCAGCTTCCGACCGATCAGGCAAAAACATTGTACTATTCAACCCGGACCGGACAAATGGTAGCGATGCGCACTGAAATCACGGAACACATCAACAGCAAACAATGGCATCTGTTAAGTACGAACGAACTCTTACAACTTACCCGAAATGAAATACTGGTGCCCGAAGATGAAGATGAGCTGAGCGAAATAATGGCGTATGACAGATATACGGAATCAAGCAGGGAAGTACTTGGCGTAACCATACAGCCAACGGCCAACTGCCAGCTCGGTTGCCATTACTGTGGACAGGTACACTCTAAAAACAAGATGACAGACGAAGTAATGTTAAAAACCATTACCCGGATCAAAAATATAATCGAAGCTGAAAAATATCGTGATCTGAAAATCACATGGTACGGAGGAGAACCGCTAATGGCACTCGCATTAATTGAAAGGTTTTACGACCAGATTAAGTCATACTGTGTTGAAACGAATATTAATTATGACTCGGATATTATTACAAACGGGCTTTTGTTGAAGCCGGATTACTTTAAGAAACTTATGGAATTTGAGGTCCGGGCCATTCAGGTTACGATCGACGGCCCGAAAAGCACGCATGACCAGCGCCGTATAACCAAAGGTGGAAAAGGGACCTATGATGTTATCATGGCGAATTTAAAAAACTGCCTGAACAGCGAAGAGTTTGAAACCTATAAGCCTTCAATATTATTACGTATTAATATTGACAGTACTAATTACGGGGAAGTCGATAATTTGATCGAATTATTAAAAGAGGAAGGGATATTTAATAAGGTAAATGTCCATTTCGCCCCGGTGGTCGAATGGGGAGACAATAACGCTGACAAATTAAGTTTAACAAAACAGCAATTCGCCGAAAAGGAGATCGACTGGATGATCAGCTTATATCAGAATGGAAAAATGCCTCAGGAATTAATCCCTGACCGCAAATCCTATTCGTGCATGGTTGACGATATTAATTCCGAGGCTTATGATGCTTATGGCAACGTTTATCCCTGTTATGAGTTCCCGTATACTCCCATGTACCAGACGGATGATTGTATTGAGGGGAATGTGCTGGAGGATACCGACTTTAAAGATAAGCGCCCTGCGAAAATCCGTTCTTTTAAAGAAACACTACCTGAGAGAGAATACTCGTACTGCATTGACTGCAACCTTCTGCCGGTCTGCCACGGAAGCTGCCCTAAAATATGGATGCAGGGCGGTAATGCATGCCCGACGTTTAAATATAACATCAAAGACCGGATGTTACTACAATACGTAACACTAAACAATAAGCCATGACACAAAATTTAGAAAATATCATCAAAATTAAAGATGAAAAAATAAAAGCATTCAATATAAATCTGGCAAAAGATCATATCTTTATATCGATACTGGAGAATTCCGCTATTTTTAAGACCGCGGAAGAAAAGATAACAGGCATGCTGATCTTTAATGCCTGCCAGGACTGCCTGCGGGCAGTAAGGTTTGATAATTTTTCTCTGGTTGAACTGTATTCAGATAAAATCGGGCGGTATCTGAAAAAAATAGCCGGCCCTGAGGCCCTGACGGGCATAGGTGCTATTGCAAACCCGATGTATTCCTATTACTATTACAGAAAGGGAGAGTATAAGTTGGCAACGGATAAGATGGCCGAAACCCTGATAAATTTGAAAGACCTAAGCGGGTATTTAAAAGAAGATGCTGTCCCTGCCCTACTGGAACAGTATAAAAACAGTATCTTAATCCACCTTCGGTTTGGTTACTTTGACAGTGCCATGTCAGTACTACAATCCGTTCTTGATGAAAAGGAAGCAGGGGGCTTGCTGTTAACGCTGGGCAAAAATTGTCCACAAAAATTACATTTTCAAGTAAACAATTTTCTTGATATGATAATGCTGAAAGTTTATGCAGAACATGCAGGAAGTTATGCTACATTTCTTAAGACTCTTATCAACTTATTAAAAAACAGTGTATTCTACAGTAACGAAAAATCATTGATCGAACGGTATATTGCCCGAGCGCTGACGATAGAAGATTATTCACAAATAATAAGCAGTAATCTGCCACCTGTCATTGAGGGTACATTCGTAAATTCCGTCAATGAAGCCGATGAGTGCTATGATTTAATAAAAAATTATTTTATTACTACCCACAATATAAGTATATAGTGAAATTTGTACCCCAGCAAGATCAGATGGATTGCGGCCCGGCCTGCCTGGCAATGATTTCCCAGTATTATGGAAAAAAGTATTCATTGTCTTCACTTAGGGAAAAATCCTATCTTACACGGGAAGGCGTTTCGCTTTTAAGCATTGCAGAAGCCGCTGGTACCATAGGTTTTGAAAGTATTCCTGTAAAAGTAGCCCTGGGTGCGCTAATTAGCCTTGTCGAGAAAAAACCATGTATCCTGCATTGGGATCAGAATCACTTTGTTGTATTGCTAAAAATCGAAAAAAGGCCTTTTTCCAACAAGCTTGTGTTTAAAATTGCAGATCCTGCTTATGGAATATTAAAAGTCTCCGTAGAAGATATGAGCAAGCATTGGTGCAGTGGCAACGACAAGGGAATTGCATTGTTCCTGGATCCGGTCCCGGGATTCGTAGAAGAGCGACTGCCCTATGAGAAAAAAAA
>NZ_JAMXLA010000001.1:2670738-2713246 GCF_024054175.1 Flavobacterium sp. NRK1 | reverse complement strand
GCAGCGGCTTATCATTGCTGTTTCCTGCGCTTAATAAAGCTCTTATCGACCAGGGTATCGAATCAGAAAATATAAATCTGATCAAGATACTGTTGTTATCACAAATTGTGGTTTACATGAGTACGCTTGGCCTGGAGTTTATGAGAAACTGGATCACTGTAGTTACAGGCACTCATCTTAGTATCAGGATTGTTTCTGACTTTCTGGGAAAGATGCTGCACCTGCCAGTCCGCTTTTTCGACACTAAAATGATTGGCGATCTCCACCAACGAATAAATGATAATGACAGGATACAAAACTTTCTCACCTCGCAAAGCATAACTACTTTTTTCTCTTTAATCGTGTTCTCTGTTTTTTTTATTGTTTTATCACTGTATAACTTTAAAATATTGATTGTATATAGTTCCCTGACCCTTATAGCTGTGCTTTGGGCGATGTACTGGCTTCGTAAAAGGAAAGCACTGGATTATTTTCTCTTTCAGCACAGGGGCGAGAACCAGGAATCCCTTTTTGAAATTCTTAATGGAGTCGTAGAAATGAAATTAAACAATTTGGAGAAATACAAGACCGATCAGTGGGAGAAGATTCAGTACAAACTGTATAAGACAAATATCAGGATTATTAAATTAAATCAGATCCAGATCTCGGGATATGAATTTGTTAATCAGGTAAAGAATATCCTGGTCACCTATCTCGCGGCTGTTTCGGTTGTTGAAGGAAAAATGACCTTGGGCGAATTGCTCAGTGTTTCCTATATTGTCGGACAAATGAACTCTCCGGTAAATCAGCTTGTGGGTTTCTTCAGATCACTTCAGGATGCCCGGCTCAGCTTTGACAGAATAGCTGATGTGCAGGACCTGAAGGAAGAAGAGTCCGAAGACGATATACATCTTGACAATTTACCAATTGCGGAAAAAGAAGCCGGCATAGCAATTAAAAATGTGAGCTTTCAGTATGAAGGTGCCAAATCCAATATGATTTTAAATGATATAAGCATTTCCTTTCCTAAAGGAACGGTAACAGCGATTGTGGGTGCGAGCGGAAGCGGAAAAACCACACTCCTTAAATTGCTGCTTAAATTTTACGAGCCTACCAAGGGACAAATTCTCTACAATGGCACTGACTTGGGCAACATATCGGCAAAAAGCCTTCGAAATAAATTTGGGATTGTGATGCAGGATGGGTTCATTTTTTCTGATAGCATAGAACGAAACATTGCCACAGGAGATGAAAATATCGATGAGGCTAAATTGTTTACTGCGGCAAAAATCGCAAATATCCATTCTTACATTGAGTCGCTGCCATTAGGGTATAAAACAAAGATAGGCGCTTCAGGAAATGGAATTTCGGGTGGTCAGAAACAGCGCATCCTCATTGCCAGGGCAATTTACAAGGATCCCGAATACTTAATACTGGACGAAGCAACAAGTGCTCTTGATTCCGAAAATGAGAAAATTATACACGATAACCTGCAACGGATTTTTAGAGGAAAAACCGTTATTATTATTGCACACAGACTCAGCACCGTAAAAGAAGCTGATCAAATTGCTGTACTGCAAAACGGATGTCTGGTTGAGTTGGATTCCCATAATAACCTTGTGGCAAGAAGAGAAATATACTATAACCTGATCAGAAATCAATTGGAATTAGGTACATAAAGTAAATGCTTCAGAATAGTTTAACTACTATAAATCACTTGACCTAATCCCTCAGCGTAACCTTTGCAGCTATTGAGAAGTTGTAATGAAAGAATAGATTCCTGACAGCCATAACCCATTTTCTGGCCCGATAAAGGTTCATAGTAATAGCCAGCGGTATCATTGACCTGCCTTTAACAGGCCATAATACCCCCTGGTTTGCTTAATGGCTGGACGTTTCTTCGTCCTTTGCCTCACTTGCCGCTTTTTTAAATTCTTTGATCCCAGTACCCAAACCTTTCATAAGTTCAGGTATTTTTTTGCCACCGAAAAGCAGCAATAGCACGACAATTATCAGAATGATTTCCGATGCACCTAATTTCCCCATAGCATTTATACAGTTTAAAAATATGAATTAATAAATAAAGGTCCTGAAATTACCTTTTTATTGTAGTATGAAATTTACTTTCCCGTTTAATTTACCCGGAACCCTTTTTAACGTGCCTGCGTACTACCTGAAAATCTTTCCTATAATTTTTCCGATCTCAACAAAATCATCATTATTGCTGACTGCACGTTTTTCACTAAAGAGGTTTTCGTTTTCTGAGGATGGATAAATCAATATATAGTTGTTATCATTAAGATTTTTGTTCAGTAGTTCCGGGACGGTACGCATTTGCGAAAAGTAGGAAGGCATACCTCTTTCTGCCATCAACAGTATCAATCCCTGGTCCTCTCCCAGCCCATAGGCAGCACTTTGCGCTTCCTGCCAGCTTTTCGTTATCCAAAACCTTGCATCAATATTGACCTTCTTGGCTATGCGCTTTAAGATGTGCATTGTTTTGGCATTCGAGTAAAAATCCATCTTTGCACCGGAGTTTTTTGCAATATTCCATACCCTTAACAACGATAGAAAAAATCCGGATTCCCGTTCCGCGTTAGCAGGGATCAATACCACATACTTTTTGATAGTTGCTGCAGGCTGTACAGCACGGTATACGATCACATTTATATCTTTATTTTGCAGTAAGCCATTATAAAGGTTATATATAAACGAGGAAGAAAATCCCTTTTCCTGCACGAGCCCCAGGATCAGGTCGGTAATCTGTTTTTCTTTCACTACATTGTTGATACCTGTAACAACATCACTATCATGCCTGGTGATAGGATGGAGTGCAATATCGGCGGCGGCGGCCATTGTCACAGCGGAACCCAATATTTTTTCAGCGTTTCGGGAAGAGGATTCGTTTTCGTCTTCATTAATAATATTAAGGGCAAAAAGACGGTCTTTATTGGACACTGTCTTGACCAGCAAGCCAAGATTAACAACCTGGTCTACCGTTTCGAAATGGTTTACTGCCAACAAAATATTTTCTTTTTTTTCATTAGTACCCGATACAGTTTCTTCCTTATCATTGTCCGCTATCTTTTCGGCGCTTGACATTGCAACAAAGGAAGAGATCGTACAGGAAATTAATATTAACAGTATACTCCCGTTAAGAACAAATTCATTGAGTAAACGTATAGGCTCTCCTGCTGAATTTTCCCCTATGATAATATTGTAGCCCACCATTACCGAGGCCAGGGTCGCTGCAGCAGAGGCAGCACTCATACCAAAAATCAGCTGTCCTTCATCTTTGGTAAGCCTGAATGTTTTTTTTGTCAAAATCGCTGCAATGTACTTACCCCCTATAGAGGCTATAAGCATCACAGCTGCGACGCCTAAAGTCTGCCAGCTCTGGATAAATGCATTGAAATCGATCAGCATGCCAACGCTTATAAGGAAAAAAGGTATAAATATAGCATTACCGACAAATTCTACCCTGTTCATAAGCGAAGAGCTATGGGGTATCAGCCTGTTAAAGGCCAATCCGGCAAAAAATGCTCCGATGATAGCTTCAATACCTGCAATTTCAGCCAGCAACGCAGCGAGGTAGATCATTACAATGACAAAAATATATTGCGAAATTTTGTCTTCAACATTTTTGAAAAACCATCGTCCGAGGATCGGAAAAACAAACAATACGATAAGGGCAAATACAAGCATCGAAATGGAAAGCCTGATCCAGAATACTGTACCCACAGCTCCCTGGGACATACCTACAACAACTGCTAAAACGACCAGAGAGAGCACATCAGTAATCATAGTGCCTCCTACAGTTATATTTACCGCACGGTTTTTAGCTATTCCTAATTTGCTTATCATCGGATATACAATTAGGGTATGGGAGGAAAACAGGCTGGCAAATAAGACTGCGGTCAATAGTGAAAACTTAAGGATATAATACCCCCCGGCAAGGCCCAGCACAAAAGGGGCTGTAAAGGTATAAAACGAAAAAGTAATACTTTTCCATTTATTCTTTTTAAAATCACCCATGTCTATCTCCAGTCCGGCCAGGAACATGATATACAATAGTCCGGTGGTGCCGGTAACCACTACACTTGAATCTCTGGAAAGGATATTTAATCCGTTAGGGCCAACAACAGCACCGGCAATAAGCAGGCCCAGCAAATGCGGTATTTTTATTTTATTGAGTACTAAAGGAATACATAAGATGATAATTAGTTCTATAAGAAATTTCAATAATGGGTCTTCTACCGGAAGACTGATATGATGTATACTTAACAGCATAAATTATTTTTTTTGTGAGGGGGTAAGTTCTACCGAGAATGTTGTTGTACAGTCTTTTTCCCCTTTTATTTTCTGTGTACCTTTCATTATGTCTTTCCTAATATCATCAAGTACGATATCGACCCTTGCCTTTCTTTCTGAAATGCTGTCACCTGTGGATTCAAGGAATATTTTATCACTGCTATAGTTAATTGTATACCTGCGTAGTAGCTTATTATTACTGATAACATTTGCATAGCTGCCCGCAGAATCAGAGGTAAATTTCCAGATTTCTGTGCGCTGGTCGCCGATTACATAAGTCCCGCAATTCGATTCCCTGCAGACCATTTTACTGTTCCAGCTCTGGGCCAAACTATCGGGTAAGATGGGTGCATCGGTAACCATATCATTGGTTTTGGCTCTGACTTTTGCAGTCAAAAGGCTGTCGCGCATTTTCAAAAGGGATTTGTAATCCGCTTCTTTTTCTTCAAATTCAAGTTCCCTGGCTTTAACGGCTTCTTCTCTTTGCAGCAAGTCGCTCTCCCTCCTGTGGTCGCAGGAGCCAATAACTAGTAAGAACGCAGGTAGTATTAGTAGTATTAGAAATTTTTTCATAATGATTTCTTTTAAATTTAATCGGGTAATATTGCAATAACTGCCCAAAGCACCAGGGCCGGCAGGCCATCAGAGCCAGCAACAGATACTTTTATGCCTTGTTTTAAGACGAAGTTCTATTTTACCGCCCGTTGTGCCGGCATCCTCAAGCGGGCTGTACCGCTTGAGGATGCCGGCACAACTAAATAGTATATTGAAAGTGTTTTCTCCTCCTGACCCGGGATAAAGGAAGGCCTAGTAAGCAATATGTTCTTCCAGCAGCTTTAACCACCTTTGGGCCATAACTTTATTTTCATGCCAGTACGTAGCATGTAAAGCGTCTACTGAAGTGTCATATATAGTGATTCTCTGGTCAGTACCACCGGGTATATTGAATACGAAAAATATCTTTTTTTCGACACCGATAGTAATTTCTTCCAAAGCAGCCTTTCCGACAGTGTCAAGGCGGACAATATGCACATCCCGGCCGCGGTCAATATTGGCAAAAAGGAAGATTTTATTTTCCCTGTCCAGGGCAAATAGCTTATTAACATGAAGCTCTTTAATCGTCGGCCTGAAAGGCGTTCCGATGCTATTGAAGATTGTATTGATTTTTAAATTGTTTTTCCTTTTTGAACGTATAACGAACAATAAAGGCAACAGACATACCAGGACTATAATGAGCCCTATAAAAAGAGATGATGAATCCAATGTAATTTTCTTAGATAGTTAGTAATGTATTTAATTCTTCGGCAGGATACAGCGACGCATATCCTGCAGGGAAATACCAACTACCAGAAATTGTGAAAGGGATACAGTAGTGTTAAAAGTTTTTCTTTAATATTATCAGGTACTTTACCCATTAAAGAAATAACAATCCGCTGTAAAGTACCGGCATTACCACCATTGGAAAAAATAGTTGTAAAGACAGCATGTACAGGGTTGTCCTTACCATTTTGTATATCTTTCAAGCCGGTATAAAAAGTAACCTGTACTGCCTGGGAGGCGGTATGGTCAAAACTGAAAATATGCTCCTTTTGCGCCGTATAACTGTAGTGAACATTGTTGTCTGACCTGCTGTAGCAGTGGACAGCAAAGCAGATAAATACAGTTAGTAGTACATATTGGAGCCTCTTCATATTTTTCAAAGATAAAATTTTTTTTATAATGTCACGTATTTCTATTCGGCCAGTCAGTGACAAGAGCTATATTCGCCGGCATTTGCTGCAGAAAACAGCTCTGTATTTGATCAAATTTTTAAAAGCACCAGGGCAATGCTTAGCTACTAAGCCTGTCAAAAAGAATACGGATCATTGGGTCAGGCATATCATTTTGGCTAACTTTGCCTGAAATTTTACATAATTGCAAATTATGAGTTGGATCGATAACCTTGAGCACCAAACAGAATTAGTATTAATAAATATAGGGATTTCACAACAATGGGTCAGCTTTGCCAGGCTATTGCTTTTTTTAATTGTCTTACTGCTCTTCTCTTCAATTGTCTTTTTAATAACACGGTGGCTAATTGTCCATTTTTTATACAGAACATTTAAAAAAACTTCTTTTACATGGGATGACTGGCTCGCTGATACCAGGGTATTTGACAATCTCGCCCATATTACACCGGCAATCGTTGTACGTATAGTTGCACCACGAATCTTCGCTGATTACACCGGAATATTACCCACAGTAATAAGGCTGACTGACACTTATCTCATAGTGGTAAGCATGACCATATTCTTTGCATTGCTGAAAGTTATCGAACATGGGCTCTCGAGGCATCCTGCTTTCAAAGATAAGCCGCTGACCAGCTACTTTCAGCTTGTGCGGATACTGCTGTATATTGTCACGCTCATATTGGTACTCTCTATACTGTTGGATAAATCACCAATATATTTTTTAAGCGCCTTTGGCGCAATGACCGCTATATTGTTATTGGTCTTTAAAGATACTATTTTAGGTCTGGTAGCCAGCGTACAAATGTCATCAAATGATATGGTACGTGTGGGGGACTGGGTGGAAATGCCTAAATTTAACGCTGATGGTGATGTCTTGGACATTAATTTGAATACGGTAAAAGTTCAGAATTGGGATAAGACAATTACTACCATACCTACCTATTATTTTATTACCGATAGTTTTAAGAACTGGAGGGGCATGCAGCAAAGCGGCGGAAGAAGAATCAAAAGAGCGCTATTTGCCGATGTCCATTCCGTAAAATTGGTTGATGCTGCAATGCAGGAAGATTATAAAAAGTACCATCTTGTCAAAGATTATATTGAGGACCGCCAAGGGGAAATTGAAGAATACAATATCAAGCACAATATTGATACCTCCGTACTAATCAATGGCCGCCGGATGACAAACATTGGGGTTTTTAGAAGATACATTGAAAATTATCTGGAGAGCCACCCCAGGATAAAACAGGACATGACCGTCATGGTCCGGCAGCTTCCCAATGAAAGCCGCGGTATACCACTTGAGGTCTATTGCTTTACCGATACTGTGGACTGGAAAGAATATGAAGTGGTACAGGCGGACATATTTGATCATCTGTACTCAACCGCGCCTTTCTTTGGTATAGATATCTTCCAGGAGCCAACGGGAAAAAATTTCACAACAGCCTTTAGCGCTCTTGTATGAAAGCCCAGTTATTAAATTTTATCAATAAATTGAACTTTAGGGAGACAGCCATATGAATCAGATCTATTACTATACATTACAGGAGCACCTACTTGCCGTTATATTGGTTTCTGTGTGGTTGATTATTTTATGGAAGCAACTGCGGCAAAGAAAGATAAAAATTCATATTACAACGGAACAGGAGTTAAAGGAGTACAAAAAACTTAAAAGAGCAGGATTCTGGTATACCCTACTCTATCTTTGTTTTGGCATTATGGCTTTAACATACAGCATTTTCCCCCGGTTTATTTACATTTTTATTCCGATAGCACAGCTTGACAAACCTTTTGTCAATATAATGGGATTACTGATTATGGGTTTGGCATTGGTCTGGATTATTATAGCGCAGCTGGATATAGACAAGGAAATTTTTAAACATTCTATCGGACTGCACAGCCTTTCACCAGTTAAACTTTTATATTATTTTGAGCGGACCCTTATCTTTGGAATGGTATTGCTTTTTGCCGGCCTCTTTACTACGATCTCTAATTTTGCGGGATTGGGTCTGGTAATCACAAGTATTATAATATACCTTAAACTCTTTACTGTGCCTAAGGGCCCTAAACGCATGAATAAACTGTGGGTGGAGCGTTAAAAGCCTTGTTGAATGAATATTAATTCATCCTGAAAGGGACGTCCTTGGGGATGGTGAAAGAGCTGGTTCAGTACAAAACAGTAGCTAAAAATAAAGCTCAGGTAAATTTTTGCTATTATAGATTTGAATTTAGCGAAGGTTTTTGGTTCACATTCAGAAAGGTTGTGATGTGTTGCAGATAAAACCCGGTGGCTGCATAATTGTACGCTCCTGGTTTCGTTTTTAAGTAAGGCTGTAGGTGTTATTTGTGAAAACAATATACGATAATTGTAAGCTGGCGCTGCAGGAGTAAGTATGTCAACATAATAAATATTGAGCCATTGTGGCCTTCACTTCCTTTTCCTGCTTCCCTATCAGAATTAGGCCACTTGTATACTCTATATCATTATGCCGTCAAAGGCATGAGTATTTCAAAAAGAGCCCCACTACTTTGTTTGTTCACAGCTTTTATTTCACCATTGTGCCTTTCGACGATTTTCTTGCAAAGTGCCAGCCCCAGACCGGTTCCTTCATACATATCTTTTGAGTGTAGCCGCTCGAAAGTATTAAAAATTTTCTGGAAGTATTGTTCGTCGATACCAATACCGTTATCTTCAACGTAGAGCCGCAAGCAATTTTTATCCTCCCTTGTATATATTCTTACCTCCGGAGCGGTTCCGGAGCGCGTAAACTTTAATGCATTGCTGATCAGGTTGTAGAATAACTGGTACAGCAGGATTTCAGACCCTCTGAAAACCGGAAGGTCCTCATAGGTAACTTTAGCTTTTTTCTCCTGTATGGTAAGCTCAAGGTCCTCTAGTACAGCTATCATTACCAGATGAAGGTCAACAGGCTCAAAAATCGCCTCCCGGTCGCTGGAGGAATACAACAATATGGCATCAACCATATCAGTAGTCCGGTGTGAGCACCGCTGGATTTTCTCAGTGTATTGTACCTGCCTGCTTATATCGCCCGTATTGATTGCTTCCCTCAGTCTGTTGGCAAACATTGCTATTTTTCGTACGGGTTCCTTCAGGTCATGACTCAATACATGTCCGAACTGTCGTAGGTCGTCGTTGGACCTGCGAAGATCCCTGGTACGGTCCTCAACTAATTTGGAGAGTGCTGCCGAATGTTTTTTTTCCTCGGTAATGTCCTGTGCAATACCAGTTAGAGTATCATCCCTGCCGGGAATTTCCGATAGCGCGCCGGAAAAGCGGACCCACCGCAGACCATCCTTAATTTTTAGACGTACCTCGCAGGTCATTTGTCCTTTAACCGTAATTGAGGCCAGCGCCGAATTCCACCGGGGTATATCGTCTTCCAGAATATTTTGGGTCAGCTTTGCCAGGTTAAAAAAGTCACCTTTGTATATAAATAAAGAGAAAAAACGTACCGATGCTGTAACTGCCCCAGTGGACAGATCGAGTTCGAAAGTGCCAAGCTGGCTTGACTCTACTGCCATACGGAGTTTTTTCTCTGCCTCAACGGTCTGCAGGCGCGAAATGTTCAGCGCTGTTACCTCCGCTGCGGTATTCATCACCCCATACACGTGGCCGTCTTGGTCAAAAATAGGGGTAAAATCATAGTTAAAGTAATGCGGTTTTAAGATCCCGTCAACCAGGATGTCGACGCGCGCATTCTTAGCTTCGAAAGGAACACCGGTAGACAAGACAGTCCTCAATTGTTGAAAAATGGCCTGGTTTTCGAGTTCAGGGAGTAGCTCTGTATAATTTTTGCCCAGTACGTCCTCACCCTTGCCGTAAGTTTTGATCATGGATTTATTAGCCAGCACAATCTTCATCTCATACCCGGTATACACACCGATAGGAAAGGGTGCAGTATTAACTACTTCCATTAAAACCGCTTTGTGTATTGAGTTTGGGATAGTCATTAGAGTCAGAATTAGATGTTAAGCTGTGATATAAAAGTCATCGTAACCGGGCTGTTTGCTGCCCGTGGCACTGGCCATGGCCATCGCTTTTGAAATCAGCTTTCCCATTTTCATAAAATCAGTGGGCTTGGTAATAAAGAAATTTGCTCCCAAAGCATACATGCGTTCAACATCATCAGGACTGCTGCTGGTAGTATAGATTATAACAATATGATTACTCAGCCGTTTGGAATCCCTTATTTGCTGGAGGCATTCAGGGCCTGTAAGTATCGGCATGTTCAGATCGAGGAATATAATATCGGCCAAGGGCTCTGGAGGCCGATTGAGGTGGTCCATCAGTTTTCCACCATCATTGGATATTGATAATTTAGTGTTGGGAAAGCATGCTGCGAACACTTCTGAAAAGATATCACAGTCATCATGGTCATCATCCGCCAACAGCACGTGTTTATATAGTTTGCTCATAGATCACAATTATTTTTAATTAACTGGTAAATATACTCCAATTTGCAACAGTAAATTAGCTATTAACGTGTTATTGCAGTACTTTACAACATTCTTGACCGATAACATAAATTATACAAGCCATACCTCATTTTTCGTGCTTTGAGGAATATTAAACTGCACACTTTACCCAGTAATCAATTATACCGGACAGGGTTTGACCCAGTTGATTGTAATCGGCAATATCGTGGAAATAACCGCTGGCCTTCACATCGTAAACACGCCTGAGCATCTCATCATTACTGCTTGCTGCGTAAAAAATATACGGGGAGCACTTACGCGCCAGGGCCGTATTGACGAGTATCTGCTCACGGAGCTGGAATCCGTTTAATGCTGCCAGGTTGATGCTGCTAAAGATAATAAAGGGTTTTTCACAAGAGGACAACACCTGTACGGCTTTCCTACTGTCCGCGATCACTATTACTTTATTAGCAGGGCTTATTTCATTTATTAACTCGCAGAGGATGAACGCTTCATCTGCATCATCTTCGATCAGTACAATTGGTCCATTAATGTTCATTAGCTTGGTTAATGTTGTTTATAAATTTTACTAAAACGCAGTAAGAGGTATTATAAAAACCTTTATAAAGCTACAGTTTTCCTTTTCACGATAAAAACGTATTAACTTAACTTTGTAATAGTCTATGTTTCAGATTTTCTATATTTCAAGGCAGAAAGCTGCCCGCCACATTTTTGCCTCACTCTCCTAGTGCTAAATTGTATCCAACATGTTATAAACCATACGCAATCTCGGGTGATTTCCCAGTGTTCAGGAATTCCTGTCAAGGAAATCCTGGTAGAGGCTAGTGCGCGGACAGGCGTCCATTGTGGTACAATTATATACAGCTACTAATTATCTATTAATCTCAAAATTTATTAAATAGAATGTTTTAATTAAATATATAAATTATAATTTATATTTTAAGAATTAATTGTGTTATATGTAAATGGCGATATAGTATTTTCGCTTTCAAATTATGTATATTATGATGGCTTCACCAACCGCCGGCTTTAAGCTAAATAGATAAAGTATGAGATCATCCGCTAAAAATCTGCCGTTCTACAAACGTTTTGCCTATATCCTTTTTATAATAACTGCACTTATAACCCTGTGTTACCTGGGCCAAGGTATTCTGTCGCCACTTTTACTGGCGCTCCTGTTTGCTATAATGATGCGCCCTGTGGCTGCCTTTTTGCAAAAGCGCCTTAAAATGCCTAATCTTGCCGCTTCACTGATTGCCGTCTTATTATTTGTTATTTTCTTCGCCATACTTTTTACCTTCATAACCTATCAGATTGCGGGTATGGCAGAAGACTGGGACAAAATACAAACCAACCTGCTAAGCCACTGGCACAGCTTTCAGGGGTATGTCCAGGATACCTTTCAGCTAAGTAAAAGGGAACAGGAACAAATGGTCTCGAAAGCTACATCGGGATCAGCAGATACTGGCAAATCGATAATGGGCAGCACTTTGTTGTCACTGACGGATTCCCTAATGAATCTGGTGCTCATCCCTATTTACATGTTCCTGATATTGCTATACAGAACACATTTCTTAAAATTCCTTTGCAGATTATTTGCCGTACATCACCATCCCAAACTGGAAGACATCCTAAAGACGATTAAAACATCAGTTCAAAGTTATATCCTGGGCCTGCTTTTTGAATTTATTATAGTCTCCCTGCTTACCACATTTGGACTCATGCTTATCGGTGTAAAGTACGCTGTACTACTGGGTGTGATAACCGGTTTATTAAATCTGATCCCCTACATCGGGATTTTAATAGCCGGTGTACTGACCATTATCGCATCCCTTTCCGGGACGAGCGACTTAACGGTTATATTGGGTATTTTGGTAGTAAATATTGTGGTTCAGTTTATTGACAATAATATACTGGTTCCAATTGTTGTCAGTTCAAAGGTGGAGATAAATTCAATCGCATCAATTGCAGGTATAATCATATGTGGCGCAATTGCGGGCATTTCTGGAATGTTCCTTGCAATACCGGTAATGGCGATTCTCAAGGTTATATTTGACCGGGTCCAATCATTAGAACCCTGGGGTTATCTTTTGGGTGACGATATTCCGAAAGCATTTGACTGGAAACATTTAGACAGCAGTAAGGAAAAAAACGATACGGATGAATACTAAATAAGCTTCAGATGATGTTGCAGCTACTCTTACCTTAAAAGCATCCAAAAGTTGGGGGATTTTCAAATGAGCCAGAATGTCTTTTTTTTGCTAAAACAATTTACAATAAGTTTGGAAAAGCTCCTTCGAGTTCATATTTTCTCATAAGCCTTTGAATATAATATGGCAATCGAGCCCGATTAGTAATTCCTGCAGGTTACTCTCCAATCGGATACTGACAGTGAACTGTGAACCTTTTATGGCAAACGGCTGCCTGTTGATTATTGCAGCTGCCAGCAACCAACCGATTGTCTTTGCTGACCTAATGTCCAGCGACCTGTAAAGGTCGAATGTGAAAACATCAATTTCAAATTTTTGGGCAATGTAGGCGCGGCAGTCTTCTGCAATTGCAGAAGCTTCTGTTACAAGCTGTTCATCATCACACTGGAAAAGCTTATGTTGTAATGCGCTCCATCCCGCATATGTTAGAGGATATCTCTCCATAACTTTTAGTAAGAAATTACCAAAGTTAGTAAACAACACCAAAACAGAAATTGTAAAATGTAGTCCTAAAATTGCAAAAAAGAAGCTTTGTATCGTATAATTTATCCATTGAGGCTATATGTAAAAAAACCACAGCTTTACAGATGTAAACATCAGCTCAATTATATTTCATATTTAATACTAGGGCTGGTTTTCTATTTTAAAATAAAATGATGTGTGGAAAATTAAATCACGTAAAAATACCTGGATTTTTACCAACAGGATTTAATACCTTGTACTTTCTAAGTGCTAAATATCGCCTAAGCCTTGTATAATAGCCTTTAAAGGGTGACCAGGCAGACAATTTATATTTATATTTTTAACCTAGGCTGCTTGAAATTCTACAGACAGCAGCCGGCTCACTAGGGCTGTCTGGCGTAAATAATTTAAACACAAACATATCATATACAATTAATTATAGTACAAAATCAGTAATTTTAAACAAATACCATGCCCATATCGAACATTCAATCTCCAGGTGTTTATATCAATGAAATAAATGCTTTTGCCAACTCGATAGTTCCGGTAGCTACTGCAGTTCCGGCCTTTATCGGCTACACACCTCAGGCACATTTTGAGGGTAAATCATATACAAACGTAGTGCAAAAAATTACCTCATTTGCCGAATTTCAGGCTATATACTGCATACCAGACCAGCCACCCCCTGCAAGTCCTTCTAAACAATATAGCCCGCAATATTATCTTGTACAGCAAAAAAGCAAGCCAAATAATGAAGATTATATGATAATTGATGATAAGTACTATGCGTTGTTACCTGACCCTAATACAATTTACTACCTATATAATAGTGTGAAGCTGTTTTATCAAAATGGCGGTGGAGATGCTTATATTGTTTCCGTCGGGAGCTACGGTGCACCATCAGGCAAGCCAATTACGCCCGGTACACAAATTATAAACTTTAATGTGCATCTGAACGACCTTACCAATGGCCTGGCACTGCTTTTAAATGAGCAGGAGCCTACCATGTATATATGCCCCGAAGCCACACTTCTTCCTGTAGCAGATAATGGTGCACTTATGCAGCACATGCTGTTGCAGTGTAAAGAAATGCAAACTGCAATAGCAATATTTGATATAATCGGTGGGAGAAATCCAGATCCTGTTATGTACACAGATGATATTACAAATTTCCGTAACAATATAGGCTCACAGGGTCTTAATTATGGTACTGCCTACTACCCTTTCATCGGCACAACCATAATGCAAAACCAGGATGTTGATTACACCAACCTCTTCGGTGGCGATATAAAACAGCTATCACCGCTGCTCTGCCCTGATAACAATCCCAATACAGCTGTAATTACTATATTGGAAATGATTGAGAACCCTGGCGCAAACCCGCAAACGGTCACTCAATATAACAATGCTTTGCTTAACGCCAGTAAAACGTATAGCCAGATCATAAAACATATATTAGCTGATATGAACATTCTCCCTCCAAGTGGGGGTATGGCAGGTGTTATGGCAACTATAGATAGCCAGGAGGGTGTATGGCAGGCACCTGCAAACACATCAATAGTGGGTGCAGTATCATTACCTATAAGATTATCGGATAGTCAGCAGGCTAACCTTAATATGGATGCTACTTCTGGTAAGTCAATAAATGCAATCCGTTTCTTTAACGGTGTTGGTATTTTGGTTTGGGGTGCCCGTACACTCGATGGCAATAGCCAGGACTGGAGGTACCTTTCCGTACGGAGGACCATGACATTTTTGGAACAATCCTGCAAACTGGCAGTAGAGCCCTATGCGCTTCAGCCTAACGTAAAAAACACATGGGAAGCCGTAAAGGCAATGATTAGCGGTTTTCTTACCTCTATATGGAAAGAAGGCGGACTTCAGGGCGCGTCGGCATCAGATGCTTTTTCGGTGGAATGCGGGCTTGGCAGTACAATGACATCTGATGATATCCTCAATGGGCTTATGAATGTTACAGTAAAAGTAGCAGTGGTAAGGCCGGCTGAATTTATAGTATTTACCTTTCAGCAGCAAATGGCAGTATCCAGTTAATAAAACCAGATCTTATTAACATTTAAAACTAAATATTATCATTTGGCATTACCATTTTTTTGCAATTTTAAATAAGTTTGTAATCTATCTCATTTTTTTTGAGAACCATTTTGCAGGCACATCTTGACATTAAACAATAGGATATTTGTGATATTTGAATAGAATTTGTATCCCTATGTACCTCTAGACACTGAAATTAAGCAATAACACATGAAACTCCCACAAGATAAATATCATAATTTAATCTTTCTTATGCCCTGCCCAATAACATTTCCGGACTCCAGCATTTCAAGCTGCATATCACCATTATCAAGCTATTTAAATTGTAATACACCATTTCTGCCACCCTGCCTTATGGCAAAAAATGCGCTATCTGAATATGGAAAAAACCTCATGTCCCACTGGATCTTATCAGTGTTGTAGATTAGGTGCATATCTTTATAGGAGATAATGTGTTGATTTCCGGCATCATCTGTATATGTACCTGTGAATTTCATAAAAATGGACTCTTTCAATACTATCTACTTTTCATACTCCCTTGTAAGTGGACGCCCGTCGAGTATTTCAAAAACATTATAACTGCATTAGTACTCTGGTGGAAATTTTCGAGTATAATGATAGTCCTGTCTTCTATACTATCATGATAAAACAATGCATTGTTAACACAAAAAGAATTCAGAGAAATGACTGAAATCACGCAAACAAGCGCGGGAAAAGATATACCGTATGGTTTTGGACTGGATATTAGAAAAGGTAAAAACAAAAGGCTTAGGGGCACACCGGTATACTGGAATATGTAAATCATTTTAATATCTTAACAATGAATTTGTACCTCATTATGTTATCGGTTTTTCAGCACCTCAAAAATTAGCAAATTTGCCCTTTTTCATTCAAGAAATATTTTATATTTGCGACCTAACCAGCATCCTTTCGCTAATATGTCTTTGAAAATCAAACAAATGATTTGTTTGTGATGTTTGTAGATATTTGGATAAAATTTGTATCCCTATTGTACCTCACCACCCTGAAATTCAGCAGTGTAAAAGCTTGCTAATTTCTGTATCGGGAAATTAAACGAAGTTTTCAAACATAATGTTATCTTTTAAACATTTTATACAGCTCCTTAGAAGGAATAATTTTATACATTTGCATATATAGAATTAGTGTTCTTGAATAGTCGGATAATTAGCTTTTGCTATCATTATATAATCTGTGGCAAAATCGTGGCAATTTTATTTCCCGGATTTGCATTTGCAGGAATGACGCGGGTTTGAGCGACTAAGTTCAAATCCTGCTCTCCCCACCAAAAGGATAAATAAGGGAAGATTTTTATTTTCTCAATAATCCTGAAAAAGTAACCTGCACTTCAAATGATTTGCAGGTTTTTTATTTTAATTCATTTTTTCCTCTCTAAGAGCAATGCTTTCTTCTCTATCGTTATTGCATAAAGAACATACTTTTACCTGTGCAAAAATGCGATGTTCTTAAACATATTCGAACCCTGATATAACACATCTATATATTTAAAATCCCAAAATCAAGGGATTTCGGGATTTAAGATATTTATATTTCGAATAAAAAGCTTAACGCCAACCTAATTCAGGTGCAACATGTTCTAAAATAGCGGAAAGCACATGTACATTATAGTCGACTCCTAATGTATTAGGTATAGTCAACAGCAGCGTATCAGCTTCCTTAATCGCTTCGTCCTGTGAGAGCTCCTTAATAAGCTTGTCCGGTTCAGCGGCATAGCTTCTGCCAAATACTGCACGTTTATCACTTTCAATATATCCAAAACTGTCCGATTCTTTTCCCTGTTGCCCAAAATAATACCTGTCCTGGTCATTGACGATTGCAAAAATTGAACGGCTTACCGAAACTCTTGGTTCCCTCTTATGTCCGGCTTTTTTCCAGGCTTCTTTATATAACCTGATCTGTTCTGCCTGCTGAATATGGAAAGGCTTACCGTTTTCGTCAAACTTTAAGGTAGAGCTTTGAAGGTTCATGCCATTCTCGGCCGCCCATTCAGCAGTAGCATTTGATGCAGCACCCCACCAGATACGTTCCCTTAATCCTTCAGAATATGGTTCTAACGGCAATAATCCCGGCGGGTTAGGAAACATAGGCTGAGGATTTGGCTGTGCAAAGCCTTTTCCGTTTAATCTCTCTAAAAACTGCAAAGCTTTTTTCCGCCCCATGTCAGCATCTGTATCACCTTCTTCCGGCTGATAGCCAAAATAGCGCCAGCCTTCTATCACCTGCTCCGGTGAACCTCTACTTATTCCTAATTGCAAACGCCCTTCCGATATTAGGTCAGCCGCACCAGCATCTTCTACCATATACAGTGGGTTTTCATATCGCATATCAATTACCCCGGTGCCTATTTCTATTTTTTGTGTTTTAGCACCAATAGCTGAAAGTAATGGAAAAGGTGATGCCAGCTGACGTGCAAAATGATGTACCCGGAAATAAGCGCCATCCAGACCGATTTCTTCTGCCGCAACAGCCAGGTCAATCGACTGAAGCAATGTATCAGCCGCTGTACGGGTTTGATATGAAGGATGGTTGGCCCAATGACCGAACGATAAAAATCCTATTTTTTTCATAACCTTCTTATTTATTGTTTCGCTCTTTTATAACCTCAGATAAAATCCTGTATGAATTAATCCTGTCATTATGGGCATGCATGTTAGATACTACCATAAGTTCATCTACACCGGTTTCATTTAAAAACCTATCAATTTGTTTAGCCACAGCTTGTTTCCTCCCTACAAAAGAATATTTAAGCATTTCTCTCACAGAAGGATTGTGCTGTATCATCATAAGTTCATCTGTCATTTCCATTGGAGGCTGAAGAGGTTCTCTTTTTCCTGTAAGTATTCCTAAAAACATTCTGATAACCGATGTGAAATTTCTTTCTGCCTCGTCATCTGTCTCAGCAGCAATAACATTAACACCTGCTATTGTGTAAGGCTTATCAAGATATATTGAAGGCTGAAACTCTTTTCTGTAAATATGCAAAGCCTCCTGCAGCAGCCCAGTTGCAAAATGACTCGCAAAAGCATATGGCAGTCCCATTTTTGCTGCAAGGTGTGCACTGTCCAGGCTGGAGCCTAAAATATAGATAGGAACATTAACCCCTTCAGCTACTACTGCCCTTACGGACTCCCATTCATTCTCTTTTGAAAAATATGCCTGTATCTGCTCAATTTCACCTGGAAAGTTATTTACCGCCTGCATCCTGTCACTTCTTATAGCATGTGCTGTCAGCTGGTCTGTACCCGGTGCTCTGCCCAACCCCAAATCTATACGGCCGGGATATAAAGTGCCCAAGGTGCCGAACTGTTCTGCTACTATAAGCGGTGAATGATTAGGAAGCATGATACCACCCGAACCTACATGAATAGTGTTGGTATTACCTGCTACATGGCCTATAAGTACCGAAGTGGCAACACTTGCAACATGCGGCATATTATGGTGTTCCGCCAGCCAAAACCTCTTGTAGCCCATTGCTTCTGCTTTTTGGGCCAGATCTACACTGTTTTTAAATGTTTGCTGTATAGATACCCCCCTGGCAATAATTGCAAGATCGAGTATTGAATAAGCAATTTTATTTTTTGCTGTTTGCATGTTTATATTGAAAAATCTATAGTAACTAATTTGTAATTATAAAGAGATGTAATTGCAAAGTATTGCATCATGACTATGTTATGAACAAATGTTATTTATTTGCCATTCTGCTTCTGTGTTTTACTCCCCATGCAGCAAGGTCATAAATAAGGTTTTGTAAAGACCATCCATACTCAGTCAGGTTGTAGTGCACTGATATGGGCTGGGTATCCATTACAGTCCGTTTTACGAGCTTATTCTGCTCCAATTCCTTCAACTCCTTACTTAATTGCTTGTTAGAAATACCATCAAGATCATTAAGAATATCAGAAAATCTTCTTTTATTGTAATAACACATAGTAGATATAATAGATATCTTCCATTTACCTCCCAGCACATCCATTGTATCATGAATAGCCGAAATTTCTTTCTTATGGCAAATATTTTCTCCCATAACTTATTAAGTTACTATCTTGTTACTTTTAGTTACAAAGTTACATAAATAAATAAAAGTAAACAAAATTAAAAAAAAATCCCGGACATTGTCCGGGACCTTAAATAATATGGTAATTAATTTAATTCAAAACTAATATTTACATTAGCCGTAATTGTTATTTCACCTATTGCTAATGTTTCTTTTGGCATATCAGCTGCACTTGCGTCTTCAAATTTCATAGCCCGCATCATTACAGGAGGGTAATAAGACTGTGTATTATCTGTAACTGTAATTGGTTTGCCAATTTTCTGTCCTAAAGCACCGGCATAATCATTTGCTTTTTGCTTTGCCTGTTCTACAGCTTTAATACGAGCTTCAGACTCATATTGAGCTTGTTTAGAAGTTTTAAACTGCACTCCCTCAATGTTATTTACTCCGGCATCTACAAGCCCCATCATCATCGCATCATATTTAGAAATATCTTTTAGATGGATAACAATAGTTTGTGAAGCTACATAGCTATATTTTTTCTTGTTATAATCGTAATTCCTGTTAAGATTCACTCTTTGAGTCTGATAATCTTCCGATGGCAGCTTAATGCTTTTTAAATATTTTATAACGGCATCTATGGCGGCATCATTTTTCTTTTTTACATCGGCAGCATCGGCTCCTGTATTTTCCACACCTATTGTTATATCTGCCCTGTCCGGTGTTACCATAATTTTTCCTTCTCCCGAAACGTTTATCTGTGGCTGCTGATTTTGCTGGGTTGCCTGTGCAGATGCCAGCGTAGTTACAAACACAAATACTAGTAATGCAATTTTTTTCATAATAATTGATTTTATTTTTTTACAAGAATTCCAAATTACGTGCCAGTTTTTACTTACCTAAAGTTTTCCGGCTTTTGCCATTCCAAATAAAATTATTATTGGTACAGCTAAAAATATAACTATCAAAGTATTATCATATATAATATGAGGCATTTTTATAAGCGTAAATATAAATCCGCCAATAGCACCGCCAAAGTGTGCAGTGTGGCCAATGTTGCCCGCCCTTGTTTTCATTCCGTAAATGGTAAACAATAAATATAAAACACCAAATATGTAACCCGGTATAAAATTTATTTCCATATCAGGATAAATTAAAATTGATGAAAATAAAATTCCCGTTACTGCCCCCGATGCGCCAATTGCCCGGTAAGAATACTCATTTTTATGGAAGTACAGCGTTAACAGGCTGCCAAATGCCATACTAATAAAATAAACCAGCAGAAAGCCCAGTGCACCAAAATTATAAATTACCACAGGAGCAAAAAAGTAAAGCGTGAGCATATTAAAGCCTAAATGCATGTAGTCTGCATGAAGAAAAGCCGAGGTAAACATACGGTACTGCTCTCCTACCCTTATACTGCCAATATGAAATTCATATTTCCTGAAAAAAGACATATCATTTAAACCTTTATAACTAACTAATGCATTAATCAGCATTAAAACCAAAAGAACCAAGGGCATATTCATATATTATATTTTATTGTAAATTTAGTCAATCTGAATTCTATAAGAAACACCTTAACAAACATAAATTGTATATTTGCATAAAAAAATAGAATGCAGCTTTTAGCTTATATCTTAGCCTACCCCATAATCTGGTTTATATCTATTTTACCGTTCAGGGTACTCTATTTTTTTTCAGATATTAGCTATGTAATTATATATTATATAGTTGGCTACCGTAAAAAAACAGTCCGTCAAAATCTTTTCCTTACATTAAGGCATCTTAATGAAGGTGAGCGCAGAATTATTGAGAAAAAATTCTACCATCATTTTACCGATAGTTTTTTTGAAATGGCCAAAAGCATGACAATTAGCGATAAAGAACTTAGAAAGCGTTTTGTATTTAATAATATAAATTTAGTTCATGAATACGAAGCCAAAGGAAAAAGTGTAGTATTGCTTATTGGACACTATGCCAGTTATGAATGGCTGCTATATATGAACAGGCAGCTTACAACACACAAAGGCTTTGGTATTTATAAAGTAATAAGAAATAAGTATTTTGACCAGCTTGTTAAAAGAATTCGGGGTAAATTTAATGCGGAACTTATAGGTGCAAGACAAACTATACCTACCATGCGTCAAAATGAACGCAATGGGGTTTTAGGCTTTTATGGCTTTATAACCGATCAGTCGCCTAAATTAAGCAGTGCTATACACTGGTGTAACTTTTTTGATATGGAAGTACCCATTCATGTTGGCGGCGAAATGCTGGCTAAAAAAATAGGCATGAACATGATGTACGCCAAGGTAAGCAAAACAAGCCGTGGCTATTATAACTGCACTTTTGTAGGTGTAGATGAAAACATTAAAGAAGTGCCTAACTTTGAAATAAGCGATAACTTCATGAAAATGCTTGAAGAACAAATACTTGAAGCTCCTGAATACTATCTCTGGACACACAAACGCTTCAAACACCGTAAAAACGATCCTCCTAAAGCGTAAACCATTTTTTTACTCTTTCCTGTTCTTCATTAGAAGCGTTTATATGAGTAAACTCGTTGCTTGACCTGTTATAATTATAATCATGAGACCATTCACCAAAATTCTCAGCTAAAGCTTTTATGCTTTCACAAACATATTGAATTTCTGCATTTGTGGTAGTCGGATGAATAGACATTCTTATCCATCCCGGTTTTTGAATAAGATCTCCTGAAGTAATTTTATCTGTCAGGTAGTTAGACTGTTCCTGGTCTACATGCAATAAATAATGTCCATAAGTTCCGGCACAGCTGCATCCTCCACGTGTTTGTATACCAAACCTGTCATTAAGTAATTTAACCCCGAGGTTAAAATGCATATTATCTATATAAAAAGATATTACCCCTAATCTTTCCTGATGCTGCGGAGCAAGAATATTCAGATTAGGAATGGCTCCAAGATAGTCAAAAACATAATCTACAATTTCTTTTTCTCTTTGCAGAATATTATCAATACCCATTTGCTCTTTAAGCTTAACAGAAAGAGCTGTTTTTATAACCTGAAGGAAGCCCGGAGTACCTCCGTCTTCACGTTCTTCAATATTATCAAGGTACTTATGTTCACCCCACGGGTTTGTCCAGCTTACTGTTCCTCCACCAGGATGATCGGGTACCATATTTTTATATAGTTTTTTATTGAACACTAAAACTCCTGATGTACCGGGGCCGCCAAGGAATTTATGCGGTGAAAAGAAAATAGCATCCAGATACGCCTCAGTATCTTCCGGGTGCATATCTATTTTTACATACGGTGCAGAACAGGCAAAATCAACAAAACAAACACCATTGTACTGATGAATTAGCTTTGCTATTTCATAATAAGGAGTTTTAATACCCGTAACATTAGAGCATGCCGTAACAGAGGCTATTTTTAAAGTGTAATCTTTATGTTCTTCCAGTAATTTTTCAAAACTATCCAGACAGATAAGTCCTTCAGGACATGCCGGTATCAAAACCACTTTTGCAATAGTTTCGAGCCATGATGTCTGGTTAGAATGATGTTCCATATGAGAAACAAAAACCACAGGTTTTTTTTCTTCGGGAATAGTAGTAAAAGCTTTAAGATTTTCGGGCACTTTAAGCCCAAGAATTCTCTGGAATTTATTTATAACCCCTGTCATACCAGAACCATCGGTTATCAAAATGTCATCTGCACTGGCATTAACATGGTGTTTAATAATATGCCTTGCTTCATGATAAGCATTAGTCATGGCAGTACCTGAAACAGTAGTTTCAGTATGAGTATTAGCTACAAAAGGGCCAAAATCATTCAATAGTTTATCTTCAATAGGCCTGTAAAGCCTGCCACTTGCAGTCCAGTCAGTATAAATAATTTTTTGCAGGCCAAAAGGTGAAACAAATTCCTGATCTATACCTACAATGTTTTTCCTGAATTTTTGAAAATATTGTTCTAATTCTCCTGTAACAGTAATATCTGCTGTTTGCAACATAACTTAATTATTAAACACTGCAAATTTATTAAAATTAAAACGATATAGGTGCATCTTCTTTGTTGTATAACATTTTTGTGTGCTTTTATTAGAATAAAACTATTTAAGCTGAGTAAAATAAATTCACTAATAATACATATCCTTCAATTTTACATAAAAAATAACCCTGCATTAATGCAGGGTTATTTTTTATGTAAGTTAAGCTTGTTTTATAAAAGCAATGCACCCTAACTCAGTCCAGCTCTTACTCCCTCGTGAAATAATCAATGTTTGAACATAACTATTTGAACCTTTAAAACCAATACCAACATCCTTTAGCCTATTACTATTTATAACCTTAAATACTTCATCTGTATTAACATTAATTCTATTTCTTACATAGTACAATGCTAATAAAACCAAAGTTCTTATATCTTCTCCTTGATAAAGAATTTTCAACAAACCTAATTCCATAAAAACACTATTTAATTCATAGTCATCATCTACAGCAAGTTCATTATCATAGTTTATATCTTCAGGCATTTTAGGTAAATTATAAAGGTCAGATACTCTTAAAAACATAGTTTCTGCCTGTTCCTCAGCGGAAAGATCAGTATTTTCAATATCAATAAGAATATTATTAAGCTGAGGATCACTCTCTACCCAGTCTTTTAAAAAATCTTCTCCCATATAATAAAATATAAAAATTTTTAGGCAATTTTACTACCATGACCTACCATAAACTATTTCTCTTTCTCCTCCACGAGCAACCCAATCATTATATGATAACTCTGATGGTTGAAACTCAATTCCTGTACATCCTGCTTCTTCAATTTCATTTTTAAGTTTTTCGGATACATAAAAACCGACTCCTCCTTCAACATCATTAATTCCAAAAAAATTTTCTTCTACATTTTGTAAAGCCAATTTTTCAATAAAAAATGCCTCCATATTAATCTTTGCCTTTTCTTTCTCAAGAATAAAAAAAGTTTTATTTTCAAAATTCATTGATATTGGAATTGTTCCATATTTTTCCTTTTTCTTTTTTTTATACATAAGTACACATTTTTTGTAATCAATATATTCATTACTAAAAATATATAAATTCAAAAACCAATAATCCGTGTCTTCAATTCCCTTATAAACACTACTCTTAAAAAATTGTAAGCCTTCTTTACGATTAGCCTGCAATATTGTTTTTAATTTACCTGAAATAAGAAAATTAAAAGGAGCAGTTGGAAGCGCTTCAATTAAATCTGTTTTTTTAGCTTTATTATCTAAGATTGGTTTAGGTACTTCTGGTTCAAACTCAATTTTTTTAAAACGTAATGCATTAATAAATTTAGGGTTATTATAAACATTTCCAGAATAAATAACATCTTTAATTTGAGGATATTTCCCTGTAACTTTAGTATTGAGGCTATGTCGTATTCTGTAAAATCTCATATCAAAAATTAAATTATTAAATGAACATTTGGATTATTAATAATTGCTTGTTTTGCATCGTCTATTATATCCATTAAAGCGTTATAACATTTTTCATATGTTTAATTACTAAAATCATCAAGATAAGTAAAATTCCAATTTATTAAATCATACCTCTCTCCAAACATACCTTATAAAATGAAAAACCCTACACTTATGCAGGGTTTTCTCATTCCTTGTTATACTATCTTTTGTAAAGATAGTAAACATTATAATATATTTATTAACTCATAAAAAACTATATTCATTAAAAATTAAGTATCTAAAATACAATACATTAAATTTAAAAACATTATTCAATGTTATTAAAAAGTTACTCAAACATTTATAAATGTTTGATTTAATGTTAAGAACACAACTTGTTAACCATAAGTTAACACACTGACAGAGGTAACATAATATTTTTGCCGAAAAAAAATAATGAACGTACGAACGATTGTGCTGAGCATATTTTTAGCGATTGGCTATACAACTTATGCTCAGGAAAAAACTGAGACTGCTACCGAAACTACCACACCCGTAAAAAAATGGTATGAAACCATAAACCTAAGAGGTTACATGCAGGTTAGGCACAATAATATTGTGATGAGTAATGAAAAATTAGGTTGTGCACAATGTGATAATGGATGGGGAGGTAACGGTGGTGTATCTTTAAAAAGAGCACGTATAGTTCTTTCGGGTCAGGTATACAAAAATGTATTTTTTAAGTTTGAAACTGATGTTGCTACAGGAATTAGTCCTGCCGGCCCTGCAAGTCAAAACTTCGCGCAGGTTCGTGATGCCTATTTTGATATAGGCTTAGATGAAGACAACGAATTTTGGGTAAGAATAGGGCAAAGCAAAGTACCTTATGGTTTTGAAATACTACAATCCAGCCAGACAAGAGGTAATCTTGATCGTAGCGACGCTATAAACAGTGCCTCTTTAACTGAACGTGACCTGGGTGCTATGTTTTATTGGGCTCCAAAAGAAATACGCCAGCTATACAGAGAGTTATCAAATCCAATTTATAAAGGTTCCGGAGATTATGGTGTAATAGGAATAGGTATTGTTAACGGCCAAACAGCCAATAGGCCGGAAATGAATAAGAAACAGCACATTTTTGCAAGGGCTTCTTATCCTATAAAAATAGGTAGCCAGATCATAGAACCGGGAATTCAGGCTTATACAGGTAAATATGTTATGTATGATAGCCAGTTAACACCGGGTGTAATTACAAATGCAGATAAAAATTATACTGACAGACGTGCAGGTGCATCATTCATTTTATATCCTAAACCTTTGGGTTTTCAGGTGGAGTATAACATAGGTGAAGGCCCTGAATTTGATAAAGCTACTCAATCTATAAGAGTACAAAGCTTACAGGGAGGTTATGCCTTAGTAAACTACAGGCTTCCTTTTAAAAATCAATATTTCTTTCCTTATGCCAGGTATCAATATTATTCAGGAGGTAAGAAATTTGAAACAGATGCAAGAAGCTACACCGTTCACCAGGTTGATTTTGGGATAGAATGGCAAATGAATAAACATTTTGAATTTACAGCCGAATATGTTTTTGCTAACAGAAGATATGAAGATTTTGCGCTTCAAAAAAATCACCAAACAGGAAATAACCTTAGAGTTCAGGCTCAGGTAAACTTTTAAAAAAAGAAAAAACGATTAAACCGGGAAATTAAATCCCGGTTTTTTTATCTGCTAATAACTACCTTTGCAAAAAATTAAAAAATGTCAAACATATATATAGGGTATCATTTTACAGTTGATCCAAAAGAATTAGGATCTGAAATACTTATTGCCGAACTGGGCGAAACCCCATTTGAAAGTTTTATTGAAACTGAAAACGGTATTTCTGCTTATATACAGAAACAATACTGGGCAGAAGACATTTTAAAAGACATTCAAATACTTGAATCTCCGGAATTTAATATTCAATATACTTTTGAAGAGATCGAACAGGTAAACTGGAATGAAGAATGGGAGAAAAATTTCGAGCCTATTGATGTTGATAACACCTGTAGAGTGCGCGCTCCTTTTCATGAAAAGACCGATGTAAAATATGATATAGTTATAGAGCCTAAAATGAGTTTTGGCACCGGACATCATGAAACCACTTTTATGATGATCCAGCATCTATTGGAAACTGATGTGGAAAATAAAAAAACTCTTGATATGGGTTGCGGAACTGCAATTTTAGCTATTCTTGCTGAAATGAGAGGCGCCAAGCCTATTGATGCTATTGACATTGATAATTGGTGCTACCTAAACTCTATAGAAAATGCAGAACGTAATAACTGTAGCAATATAACTGTTTATGAAGGTGATGCCGAATTATTAAAAAATAAAAAATATGATGTAATAATTGCTAACATAAACCGCAATATACTTTTAAATGATATGCAGCAGTATGTAGAGTGTCTAAACAAAGAAGGTATTTTACTTTTAAGCGGTTTTTATGAAGAAGATATTGAAGCTATCAATAAATCGTGTACTGAAAAAGGCCTTACATTTGCAAAAAAATTAAGCAGGAATAATTGGGTTTCGCTAAAATATGTAAATTAGCATTTTAGATTAAGCATTTGAATATGAGTACCAAAGAAAAAGTATTAGAAGAATTATTGTTAGAAGAAGTTATTACAGCTAACAATGAGATAGTGTTATATAATGATGAAGTAAATACTTTTGACCATGTTATAGATACACTAATAAGAGTTTGCCGACACACGGCAGAACAGGCAGAACAATGTTCACTTATTGTTCATTATAATGGAAAGTGTACCGTTAAAACGGGAGAATATAAAGATCTTAAGCCCCAGTGTATACAATTGCTGGAAGCAGGTTTAAGTGCTGAAATAATATAAATAATAAAAAGGATGCCAATGGCATCCTTTTTGGTTAATAAGTCCCGTTATTTCTTATCTCTCATAAACATATTCAACACTTCCGGGAGTCATTATTGCTGTTCCTTCGCTATCTCTGTCTGGATAAGCAGAAAGTATTGTATCATCATTCCAAGAAAGCTCATCTCCTATTTTAGTAAACTGGCGTGTTATGGTCTCACCATTTCTGCTATAAGTAAGCGTAATAAGTGCATTGCTAGGATTTGAAGCAGGCTCTGCAGTATAAACACCGTTTACAGTATAACTTTCAGCACAACCGGCTTCACCGTTATCTATCAAAATTCCAACAACAGTATATTCAAAAGTATTGTCAGAATTTAATATTATTTTTCCGCTGTTATAACAGCTTGACTCTTCCATCTGATTAATATGAGCATCTCCATCTTCGTCAAAATCAGTAGAAGCTGCAGTATTTACTTCTTCCAGATTGTATGTTCCCTCTATACGCGTATCATCGCTTGTGCCGTTACTATCATCATCGCTACACGATGTAAAAGTTAATCCTGCAATTGCCAGCGAACATAGTAATACGTTAAATTTGATCTTTTTCATGTTTTTAAAATTTAATTAAGTGAATGTTAGTACCGCAAATCTAACAATGAGGATTCTTAATGTTTTTTTAAAAACAATCATTTAATTTTATTTTAACGTACATATAAAAATAAATCTATGTAATTACCTGCAATTCAAGAATAATTGCGGATTTGTATAATTTTTAGTGTATGATAAAATAAGCCTTTAATTTAACATGTAATTTAACTACATTGAACACAATATTGAATTAAATGCATTAAATAAGAAAAAAATACTTTCTGAAGAGCATAAGTATAACAGTAGTTTTTATAAACATATTTTAGTGTTTTTTGTACTAATTGTATATTCGTAACAGCATTCTAATCAAAATTCAAAGTACCTTGATAAAAAAACTATTCTGCCTATATATAGCATTAGCAACATTGCTTATTAATGCTCAGGAACTCCCTCCTATTTTAAAATTTAATGCCGGCAATTATAATGGTGGCAACCAGAGCTGGATGATATCTCAGGATAGCAACAGATATATGTATTTTGCCAACAATGAAGGCCTGCTTGAATATAATGGGACCGAATGGAAACTATATCCATCTCCAAATGAAACCATTCTAAGATCGGTTAAGGTTATTAATAAAAGGATATACACAGGATGCTACATGGAGTTTGGTTACTGGGAAAGGCAGGAAAACGGAATATTGAAATATTATTCCCTTAGCAAATCAATAAAAAACAAAATACTTGATGATGAACAGTTTTGGAATATTGTTCAATATGATCACTGGATAATATTCCAGTCGTTAAGTCAGATATTTATATATGATACAAA
The DNA here is from genome assembly GCF_024054175.1 of Flavobacterium sp. NRK1. Taxonomy (GTDB): domain Bacteria; phylum Bacteroidota; class Bacteroidia; order Flavobacteriales; family Flavobacteriaceae; genus Flavobacterium. Next base: position 2,684,294 of record NZ_JAMXLA010000001.1, on the reverse strand, counting down.
ATCTAAAGAATATAATATTTTAAAACCAGAAACCGGTGTAAATAAGGTTTTTATGGTAAATAATAAAATACTTTACCAAACTTTTGGTACAGGACTTTTTGAGATTGAAAATGGCGGAAGCAAACTGGTTTCAGATGATGCAGTAATAAAAAACAATAAAATTGTAAACATATACGACAGGAATGAGAATTTATTATTGCAAACCCAGTTTAACGGTATTTATGAATATAAAGACGGACTCATTTCGAAATGGAATACTGATGCGGATGCAGAACTTGTAAATAGTAGTATTTATAGCGGACAAATGCTTAAGGACGGAAGCCTGGCACTTGGATCTGTGTCAAATGGGATATTTATACTTAATAAAGACGGTAAAATAAAATATCATATTACCCAAAATAAAGGTTTAAGCAATAACACAGCCTTATCATTATATGAAGATAAAGATAAAAATTTATGGGTAGCCCTTGATAATGGAATAAACTGTATCAATCTGCAATCAGCTGTAAGAAGTTTTGTAGATGATACAGGTTTTTTAGGTACTGTATATACCTCAATTCTTTACAATGGTTTATTGTACATTGGTACAAATCAGGGGTTGTTTTATAAAAAATACATAGGAAATGATGAGTTCAAATTTATAGCTGGTACAAAGGGGCAGGTTTGGTCATTATACAATAATAATGGCACTCTATTTTGCGGGCATGACTCAGGTACTTATATCATTAACGGTACTTCGGCAAACCAGATATTCTCGGCTTCAGGAACCTGGAAATTTGAGAAACATCCTTATAACCCTAATCTGCTTTTACAGGGAAATTATCATGGCATCTCTGTACTGGAAAAAACAGCTGTCGGATGGAAGTTCAGGAACTGGATAAAAGGTTTTGATTATTCCAGCCGCTATTTTGAAACCTTAGGTAATAATGATATTTATATAAGCCATGAATACAAAGGAGTTTTTAGAATTGTAGTAGATAAAGATTTTACAAAAGCAGTTAAATCTATTACTTATAAGTCACCTTTAAAAGGAAAAAATGCGAGTTTAAGCAAATTTAATAATGATATTTATTACGCTTCTAAAGACGGCTTTTTTAAAGTAAACAAAAAAACCAAAGAATTTATAAAACAGACGGAGCTTTCAAAAGTATTTGTAAAGGATGAATATACATCGGGCAAACTTACCGCTGATAGCTCTGACAGATTATGGTTTTTTACAAAAGACTATATTAATTATTTTTCATCTGGAAAATTAAATACAGAGCTGAAGCATAATATTATCCCTATCCCTTCCTCGCTTACAAACTCAATGCTGGGATTTGAAAACATTACCCAAATATCTACTAATACTTATTTGGTTGGTACTACCGATGGCTATTACACAATAAACCTTAATGAATTAAATTTTAATATATATAATGTTATTATAACTAATATTACAACAAACAGGCTCAATGAGAATATGATACCCAGAGCCATTAGTAAGGAAGGCGAATTTAAATATAAAGAAAACAATCTAAATTTTAGTTTCACGGTACCCGAATACAGCAAATATGTAAATGCTGAGTTTCAATACCTGCTACAGGGCATGCAGGATGAATGGAGCGAATGGAACACAAAATCTTTGGCCAGTTTTAAAAATTTACCTCCGGGCAATTATGTATTTAAGGTGCGTGCAAAAACCGGAAATTCAATATCTTCAAATACAGCAGAATATCAGTTTACTATTCTTAAACCATGGTATTTTACTAATGCAGCTCTTTTAATTTATTTCATACTGGCTATTATTGCAGCATATCTTATAAACCGCACCTATAAAAATTATTACCACAGGCAAAAAGAAAAGCTTATAGAAGAAAATAACCGGTTATTAGAAATAAAAGAACTGGAAAATGAGCAGGAGCTTATGAAAATAAGAAATCAGCAACTTGAACAGGATTTTGAAAGCAAAAATCGTGAACTGGCAGTTTCTACAATGAATCTTATCAAGAAAAATGAATTACTGTCTATGATCAAGGAAGATCTCAAGAAAACATCTGAAGGCAATGAAAGAAGCGTAAAATCTGTCATTACAACTATAAATAAAAATATTAATGAGGATGACACCTGGGATATGTTTAAAGAAGCATTTAATAATGCTGATAAAGACTTTCTTAAAAAAGTAAAAAAAGAACATCCGTTACTCACACCAAACGATTTAAGGTTATGTGCCTATTTACGCCTTAACCTTTCTTCTAAGGAAATAGCTCCTTTATTAAATATATCAGTCAGGAGTGTAGAGATAAAACGATATCGTTTGCGAAAAAAAATGGAGCTATCCCATGAATTAGGACTTGTTGAGTATATTCTTTCTATTTAGCAAACTACATCAAAGTTAATTTTTACCTATACATTACCACAACAAACTACGGATTTACAAGGTTTTCGTAACTATCTTATTAACACTTCTAAAAATCTAAATTGCTGCTAACAGTGGTTTTATTCAAAAAAATTGTATAAAAACAGAAATAATTTCGAAATGTATATATTTTGTAGAGGTTAATTTTATTCTGTTTAAATAATTGTGATTTAATTTTATATAATCACAAAAAACAATTTTATATGAAGTCAAAACTATTCTTGATTGCCTTTTTGTTGATTTCAACTTTTGGGTTTGCCCAAAATATAGAAGTTAGCGGAAAAGTAAACGAAGTGGCAACCGGATTACCTATGCCCGGTGTTAATGTCACTGTAAAAAATTCAACGGTAGGAACAGTAACAGACATGGATGGTAATTATACCATTTTAGCTCCTAAGGGTGCTACACTTGTTTTTACCTTTATTGGATTTAAACCTCTTGAATTAAGCGTTACAGGCCCAAATGTAAACGCCAGCCTTCAGGAAGATGCCAAAACCCTTGACGAGGTTGTGGTTATTGGCTATGGCAGCCAGAAGAAAAAAGAGGTTACTGGTGCTGTGAGCACTGTAGACAGTAAAACATTAGAACAATTAAAACCCGTTAAAGTAGAACAGGCTTTACAGGGTACTGTGTCCGGTGTAAATGTCACTACTCAGTCGGGAGCTCCTGGTGCAAATCTTACAATACGTATAAGGGGTATCGGTACAAATGGTAATCCGGATCCTACCGTTATAGTAGATGGTAACGTTTTAAACAATACTGCAGATTTAGGACTTATGAATCCTAATGATATTGAAAGTATTACCGTACTTAAAGATGCACAGGCAGCCATTTATGGTACTATTGGTGCCAATGGCGTTATTTTAGTAACAACCAAAAAAGGTAGAAAAAACAGTAAAACCACTTTCTCTTATAATACTTATACAGGATTTCAGGAGACATCTAAAAAAATGAACCTGCTTAATGCTACAGAATATGCATTAATGCTGAATGAAAGTTACGCTAATGGTGGTAAAAACATTCCCTTCCCTGATGTTTCAGGATTAGGCAAAGGCACAAACTGGCAGAATGAGGTATTTGATAAAGGAGTGCCTATTATAAGCCATGATGCAAGTATATCCGGAGGTGGTGAGAAAACAACATATAGTGTTAGTGGCTCTCATGTGGATCAGGGAGGTATTATTGGAGGTTATAAATCTAATTTTTTAAGAAATACTGCCAGAATAGCCCTTAACAGCGATCTTACAGATAAATTAAAACTTAATACAAACGTTATTTATACAACTTTCAACAGAAGATCTTTTAATGAGAATGTTTTAGGTTCAGTACTATTTAATGCGATTAATACACCTGCAATTTATACACCACGTGATGCTAACGGAGATTATACGGTTTTACCTATAGGTAACGCTAACCCGGGAAGTAACCTTGGTAATGAAATAATTAATCCGCTTGCTCAAATCTCTAATACTTTTAACGAGTACAATTTCAAAAAGCTCAATGGTACTTTTGGACTTGACTATGAACTAATTAAAGATCTTGTTGTAACTAGCCGCATTGGTTTTAGTACACAAAATGCCAGAGAAAGAATTTTTAATAAACAAATTTCTTATGGCGGTAAAGTGTTTGATAATGTAAGAAGCAGTGTAAACCAGAACTCTTTTCAGGATAACAGCTATACATATGACATGTATGCTACTTACAAAAAGTCACTTAATGAAGCTCATAACTTTACATTTACTGTTGGTATGACCAGCTTTAAAACATGGGGTGAAGGGCTATATGCAACCGGATTTGATGTACCAAACAATTCTTGGGAATTTGCCGATATTAACCTTGCAAATGGGCTTTCAGCATCCAAATCTGTAGGCTCATATGGTTATGATGAAAGAAGGCTTTCTTATTTTGCACGTCTGCAATACGATTATAAAGGAAGATATTTGCTTTCAGGAATGATAAGAAGAGATTCTTCTACAAAATTTGGGCCTGCTAACCGTGTAGCTTACTTTCCATCAGTAACAGGTGGATGGTTAATATCAGACGAGCCTTTTTATGGACAGTCTAAAGCAGTAACATTTGCTAAACTTAGAGCCAGTTATGGTGTTTTAGGAAGTGATAATATTAGTTCAAATCAATATGTAGGCTTAATGAATGGTGAAGGTACGTATGTTTTCGATAACCAAATAGTTATAGGGTCTGCTACTGGAACACTTGCAAACCCTAATGTTAAATGGGAAGAAGCGAGAAAATTTGACGTTGGTACAGATTTAAGATTTATTAATGACAAACTTGAACTTAACGCAGATTATTTTATTGATACAAGAGCAAATCTTTTAATACCGGGTATTCCTATCTCTAGAATTATCGGTACTTATGGCCCAGGAGGGCAAAACCCTACTATTAATGCCGGTACAGTACGTAATTCAGGACTTGAACTTGCGCTTACTTATAAAGACAGAATTACCGAAAACTTTAGTATTAGTGCAAGTTACAATGTTACATTCCTTAAAAATGAAGTAACAGAGGTTAATAATGGTACAGGATATTACGAAGGTGGAAGTTTTGGAGTTGGGCAACCGGCTATAACCAGAATGGAAGAAGGTCAGCCGCTTGGATATTTTTATGGTTATAAAACAGATGGTATATTTCAGAATCAGGCTGAAGTTGATGCCCATCCTTCACAACAGGCTTTAGGAGCTGTTGCACAACCGGGTGACATAAGATATAAAGATGTTAATGGCGATGGACAGATAACTGCTGCCGACAGAACCAATATAGGTGATGCTATACCTGATGCAACAATGGGCTTTAATTTACAGTTAAATTATAAAGGCTGGGATTTTGCAGCTTACACATTTGCATCTATAGGGAATGATATGGTAAGAAATTATGAAAGAACTGTAACTGACGCTAACAGATCTAATTATACATTAGACAGATGGCATGGTGAAGGTACAAGCAATACTGTTCCAAGAGTAACTACAGGAGCTACAGCTAATAATATTTTCTCTGATTACTTTGTAGAAGATGCTTCTTATTTAAGAATACAAAATGTACAGTTAGGATATTCATTGAATGAAGATCTTCTTAAAAAAGTAGGCATAACAAAAGTAAGATTATATGCAGGAGTTAATAACCTGTACACTTTTACCAAATACAGAGGATTTGACCCGGGTGCAACTAACAATGCTCCCCTATCTTCCGGAATCGATTTTGGTTTCTATCCGGTTCCAAGAACATATATGTTAGGTTTAAATCTTAATTTCTAAAAAAATGAAAAGAAAAATAATAACAGCCATAATGGCTTTCAGTATAATAGCAACAATATCTGTATCGTGTAGTGATGATTTTGTAGAAAGAGATGTTGTATATGCTATAGGGTCAGACAATTATTTTAATTCTGAAGAAGAATATTATAAAGCTCTTGTAGCTGCTTATGACATTTTACAATCTACCTACGTAAATGTTATACTTGGTGAGATTGCTTCTGATAATACTTTATCCGGTGGCGGAGATGCTAATGACGTTATCGGCTGGCAGCAAATTGATGAAATGATACATACCCCTGTAAACTCAAATCTTAATGATGTTTGGGGATGGATGTTTGCCGGTGTAAACAGAGCCAGTTATATTCTTGAATTTAAAGATAAAACAGAATTTGAAGGTAAAGCACAAATTATTGCAGAAGCACGTTTTCTTCGTGCTTATTATCAATTTGAGTTAGTAAAATGGTTTGGTGGAATACCAATGAAAGGTGATGCCAGATTTGAATTAGGTGATGAACTTACAATACCAAGATCTAAAAAAGAGGATGTATATGCTGCTATAGAAAATGATTTAAAACTGGCTATTGAAGACCTTTCTCCTACTGCACCGCAGATAGGAAGAGTAACAAAAGGTGCCGCACAGGCATTGTTAGGAAAAGTTTACCTGTATCAGGAAAAATTTGATCTTGCAGGCCCTATGCTTGACAATGTGATTAATAGTGGTATGTATCGTTTGACTAAAGATTCTAATACAGAATCAAAAGATCAGTACAGTAATCTTTTTGAAGAAATTGGCGAAAATGGCATTGAATCTGTATTTGAAGTTCAATATACTGATGTTGAAGGAGCTGGATTTGGCTGCCTTCAATGTAGTGAAGGAAATGTAGCTGTAGGTTTTAGCGGACCAAGAAGTTATGACGGACCTTTGTTTACTTCAGGTTTTAGTTTTAATGTTCCTACTCAGGAGTCACTTACAATTTATGAAGATGGTGATATACGTAAAGATATTACCATTCTTAATATGACCGAATGGGGTGCGCAAACAGGAGCCACATATACACCTGGCTATAAGGATACTAAACTTTTTAACAGAAAATATATCCCTAGAAAAAGAAGCGCTCAGGCAGCAGGTGACCTTAATCTTACCAATCCTAATAACTATCGTGCTATACGATATGCAGATGTGTTGCTAATGGCTGCGGAAGCATTTAGCCATACTAACAACCCTACTAAAGCACAGGAATATGTAAATGAGGTAAGAAGAAGGGCTTTTGGAGATGAAAACCACGATATTACTTCTACAGGTCCTCAGTTAACGCAGGATATTCTGGATGAAAGAAGAAGAGAGTTACTGGGTGAAGGTCACCGATTCTTTGATCTTGTGAGAACAAAACAGGCAGAAGGTAAAATTCCGGGATATGTTGAAGGCAAAAATAACCTTTTCCCTATTCCTATTGAAGAAATTAAATTTTCAAACGGAAACTGGGAACAAAATCCTAACTATTAATTAATTAAAAATATGAGAAATTTTAAAATATTAATCACGTTTGTTCTTGCTACAGTAATGTTTAGTTGTACTGTAGATGAAAATGACAGCCTTGATGATGTGGCTAATGGCCCTGCTCCTTCTAATATTTCTGCATTATTTACCATAACTCAGGATAATACAGGGTTAGTAACTATTGCCCCACGAGGCGAAGGCGTAGGCAGTTATGAGGTATATTATGGCGATACTACCGAAGAACCAGGAATTGTTCTTGCAGGTAAAACCATAAGCCATACTTATGCTGAAGGTAATTACTCTGTGAAAATTGTTGGTAAATCTGTCAATGGTAAAACCGCAGAATATATTCACGATTTAGCAGTATCATTTGTAGCACCGGAAAATCTTCAGGTAACTATAGCTCCTGTAGTAGGTGATCCTTTATCTATAAACGTAAGTGCCAAGGCAGATCTTGAAGCCTTTTTTGAAGTATGGTTTGGAGAAAGCGAAGATGAAGAACCTGTACAGTTTAATGAAGGTGAAACTATTATGCATACTTATGCAGCAATAGGTACTTATGAAGTAAAAGTGGTAGCTTACAGTGGCGGAGCTGCAACAACTGAATACACTCAGAATGTTACAATAACAAATCCGCTATTGCTTCCAATAAATTTTGAAAACCCAACATTAAATTATGAATTCACAAACTTTAATGGGGCAACCGCAGGTGTAATTGATAATCCTGATGCATCTGGCATAAATACAAGCGATAAAGTTGCTTTTATGACTCCTGCTGCCGGAGGTACATGGACAGGAGGTCTTTTAACACTTGATAGCCCGCTTGATCTTTCTTCTTTAACTAATATAAAAGTAAAAGTATGGTCGCCACAAGCCGGAATTATTGTTAAACTGAAAGTTGAAAATCTGAACGATGGTAATCAGAGTTATGAGGTTGACAGAGTAACATCTGTAAGCAACCAGTGGGAAGAATTAGTATATGATTTTTCAGGAGCTAATATGGATCAGGAATATTCTAAACTTGTATTTTTCTTTAATGCAGGTAGCCCGGGTACCGGAGATACTTATTATTTTGATGATATTTCTCAATCAGCAGGTGAAAATGCAATTGTACTTCCCCTGACTTTTGAGACATCTTCTTTAGATTACACATTTAATACTTTTGAAGGCTCAGCAGTTCAGAAGATAGCCAATCCGCACCCGGAAGGAATTAATACCAGTGGAAATGTAGTTGAATTTATCAAAACTAATGGAGCAGGTATTTATGCAGGCGTAGCTATGCCTCTTGATGACGTAATAGACTTTACCGTACAAAAGAAAATAAAAATTAAAGTATGGTCTCCTGCTGTTGGAAAAACAATTCTTTTAAAATTTGAGAGTATTCCTAATGTAGATGGAACTTCAATAGAAAAGAGTGCGCTCACAACAGTAGCTAACGCCTGGGAAGAACTTACGTTTGATTTTAGTGACATTAGTACTACAATTAACTATCAAAATGTAGTTTTATTCTGCGACTTTAACGTTTCAGGTACTGGTACAACTTATTACTTTGACGATATAACACAAGCTGATTAATTATGAAAAAGAATTTAAAAAATATAGCAAAATTCCTGATGCTGCTTATACTTGTAAGCAGCTGCCAGGAAGATGATAAAACATTTGGTGGCTTAGTTACTCCTACAAATCTTGACATTTCTTATACAATTGTAGGTGTTGATGCCGAGCATCCGGATGGCGACGGTTCAGGAAAAGTTATACTTAAAGCTACAGCAGATAATGCGACAAGTTATAAGTTTTTCTTTAGTGATGAAACAGAAGCAAATGCACCTAGTGGTGAATATACCAAACAGTTCACAAAAAACGGCATTAATACCTATACTGTAACTGCTGTTGCATATGGTACAGGCGGAAATTCTACAACAGCTTCCATTGAAGTAACTGTATTTAGTGATTTTTCTGATCCGGAAGCAGTACAGTTTTTAACAGGAGGTTCTACAAAAACATGGTATTGGGCAGCGGCTAAACAAGGCCACCTTGGAGTAGGTCCTAATGATGCTTCAGATAATGGTTATGTGCCACAATACTATGCTGCTGCACCTTTTGAAAAATCTAGTGGTGCTGCAAGTTGTTTTTATAAAGAAAAACTTGTTTTCACATTAGATGGTGAAGCTATAAGGTATAAACTTGATACAGACGGAAGTGTTTTCTTTAATGCTTCATTCAATAGTGTGGGCGGAAGTACTGCCCCTGATGATCAATGTCTGCCTTATGATACTTCAGGAATAAAAACCGTAACACTTGGGCCATCAGGTTCAGTTGTACCTGCCGACAAAAAAAGAGGTACAGAAATGAATTTTAGTGATGGCGGTTTTATGGGTTATTATATAGGTACTTCAACCTACGAAATATTAAAAATTACAGATACTGAAATGCAGGTAAGAGCTGTAATGGGTGGTAACCCTGCTTTAGCATGGTATCACATCTTTACAACTACAGACCCTAACGCCTCTGCTCCTTCCGATCCTGATTTTACTAATCTTGTATGGTCTGATGACTTTAATGTTAACGGAGCTCCGGATGCCTCTAAATGGACTTATGACTTAGGTATTGGAGATAATGGCTGGGGTAATAATGAACAACAATATTACAGAGCAGAAAATGCAGTTGTAGAAGGCGGTTCGCTTAAAATTACTGCAAAAGCAGAAACTTTTGGTGGTAAAGAATATACTTCTGCACGCTTAAAAACTGAAGGTTTATATGACTTTAAATATGGAAAAGTAGAAATAAGAGCCAAACTGCCAACCGGCAGTGGTACATGGCCTGCACTTTGGATGTTGGGAGCTAATTATTCAACTAATCCGTGGCCAGCATGTGGTGAAATAGATATTATGGAGCATATTGGAAATAATCAGGACCATGTAATGGGAACATTGCACCTTCCGGGAAACTTTGGCGGAAATGGTATAAGCGGCTCAACTACAGTTGAAGGTGCATCAGAAGATTTCCATGTTTATAGTGTAATATGGAGTGATACAAAGATTAATTTCTATGTAGATGGTACAAAATTCCATACATTCGATAACACAGCTTCTACACCTTTTAATGCTAACTTCTTCCTAATATTAAACGTTGCCATGGGTGGCAATCTTGGAGGAACAATTGCTCCCGGCTTTGTATCTTCTACAATGGAAGTAGATTATGTAAAGGTTTACCAATAATATTTTACATCTATTCTATATAAATTCACTATTCTCTAATGGATCAGAGTCCTGCAATAGCAGGGCTCTCTCCTATTAGATCTTCAAAAAATTATAATGAAATATAATTTACCAAAATATATCCTGCCTGCACTAATTGTGCTTGCAATTAGCTGTAGTACTGCTAAACAGGATATAACATCATCAACAAAAAACATTTCGTCCATAGATTGTAAAGTAGATTCATTATTAAGCCTCATGACCCTTGAAGAAAAAGTGGGTCAGATGAATCAGTACAACGGTTTCTGGAATGTAACCGGCCCTGTACCAAAAGATGGTTCAGCCGCAAAAAAATATGAACATCTTAAAAAAGGATGGGTAGGCTCCATGCTTAATGTAAAAGGTGTAAAAGATGTAAAAGCACTGCAAAAAATTGCAGTGGAGGAAACAAGACTAGGTATTCCGGTAATTTTTGGCTATGATGTTATTCACGGTTATAAAACTATCAGCCCTATACCCCTTGCGGAAGCCGCAAGCTGGGATTTGGAAGCTATAAAAAAATCAGCAGAAATTGCAGCAGCAGAATCGGCAGCATCCGGACTAAACTGGACTTTTGCACCCATGGTAGATGTATCAAGAGATGCACGATGGGGCCGTGTTATGGAAGGTGCCGGAGAAGACCCTTATCTTAACAGCGTAATTGCTGCAGCAAGAGTAAAAGGTTTTCAGGGCAATTTAGGCGAATTTAACCTTGCAGCCTGTGTTAAGCATTTTGCAGGTTATTCTTTTGCCGAAGCAGGTAAAGACTATAATACTGTTGATGTAAGCCACAATACATTACATAACATTATTCTTCCTCCGTTTAAAGCAGCAGCAGAGGCAGGAGCATTAACCTTTATGAACTCCTTTAATGAGCTTGACGGTATTCCTGCAACCGGTAATGCCTATCTTCAAAGGGATATACTTAAAAAAGACTGGAATTTTCAGGGTTTTGTAGTTTCCGACTGGGGATCAATGGGTGAAATGGTAGCTCATGGCTATTCAAAAGATTTAAAGCAGGCCGCAGAGCAGGCTGCTAATGCAGGCAGTGACATGGATATGGAATCGTCGGGATATGTGGAGCATCTTGCAGCTTTGGTGCGCGAGGGGAAAGTGTCTGAAGATAAAATAAACGATGCTGTTCGCCGTATTTTAAGAGTCAAATTTGAATTAGGATTATTTGACAATCCTTATAAATACTGTGACGAGGCAAGAGAAGCTGCTACAGTTGGAAAAAAAGAATTTCATGAGGGAGTACTTGATGTTGCAAAAAAGTCAATCGTACTACTTAAAAACAATAACAATCTTCTTCCATTAAAAAAAGAAGGCCAAAGAATAGCTGTAATTGGTGCTTTGGCGAACGACAAAACAAGTCCGTTAGGAAGCTGGAGAATTGGTGCTGATGATAATACAGCCGTATCTGTTTTAGAAGGGCTTAATGCGTACAAAGGAAACCAGATAACTTATGCCAAAGGTGCTGATGTAGTTATTGGCGAACCAACATTTACTGTTGAAACCAAAATAAACATGACCGATAAAAGCGGTTTTACAGAAGCCGTAAACACAGCAAAAAATGCTGATGTGGTAATTATGGTTTTAGGGGAGCATGGTTTACAAACCGGCGAAGGCCGTAGCCGTGCTGAATTAGGTTTACCTGGAGTTCAGCAGGAATTACTTGAAACAGTTTATAAGGCTAATCCTAATATTGTACTTGTTCTTACCAACGGAAGGCCGCTTATTATACCATGGGCAGCGCAAAATATACCGGCAATTGTAGAAGCATGGCATTTAGGCACAGAAAGCGGAAACGCTATTGCGCAGGTTTTATATGGCGATTATAACCCAAGTGGTAAATTACCAATGTGTTTTCCAAAAGCGATTGGCCAGCTTCCCTTATATTATAACCATAAAAGTACCGGAAGGCCGGGTGGAGAATCACCCACCGAAAGTGTGTTTTGGTCACATTATACAGATATTGACAATAATCCTGTTTATCCTTTTGGATATGGATTGAGCTACTCGACGTTTGAATATTCAAACCTAAAACTTAGCACCAATACATTTGCACAGAATGGTCAAATAAGAGTTAGCGTAGATGTAAAAAATACAAGTAAAATTGATGGTAAAGAAGTGGTACAGCTATATATAAGAGACCTTATAGGTTCTGTAACCAGGCCGGTAAAAGAACTTAAAGGTTTTGAGCTTACAGAAATAAAAGCCGGAGAGGTTAAAACTGTAACTTTTACTATTGATGAAAAAACTATTGAATTTTATACCGCCAATAAAAAATGGGAAACAGAAGCTGGTGATTTTAAAGTATTTGTAGGCGGAAGTTCTATTACAAAACTTGAAGCCCCTTTTAGCTATACAAAATAAAAATACAATGAAAAAAATATATGTAGTACTATTGCTTGCCGCTACAGTTTGTTCAGCACAAGTAAAAAAGGGAAAATTATTATGGGAGGAAAACTTTGACAGTAAAACCCTCAACGAATCTGTTTGGAATTATGAATTGGGCGATGGCTGCCCCAATGTTTGTGGCTGGGGTAATAATGAACGTCAGATATATACCACTAAAAATCACAGGCTGGAAGATGGTAAGCTAATAATTACCATAAAAAAAGAGGATGATAAATATACATCTACCCGTATTACTACGGCAGGAAAAAAAGAGTTTAAATATGGTTACATGGAAGCCAGAGCAAAACTGCCTGTAGGTTATGGAATATGGCCTGCTTTCTGGATGCTGGGTTCAAATATCATACAGGCTGGCTGGCCTTTAGCAGGTGAAATAGACATACTGGAATATGTTGGTAAAGAACCTGATATGGTTTATACAACGCTGCATACCAAAGCTAATCATGGCGATCATGCGAGTTCTAAGAAAACTGAATTCACTGATATAGAAGAAGGCTATCATACTTATGGTGCTAACTGGACCGCTGATTTTATTGAATTTTATGTAGATGGCAAATCAGTTTACAAATTTATGCCTGAAAATAAAACAGAAGAAATATGGCCTTTTAACCAGCCGTTTTACTTTATAATAAATACAGCTGTAGGAGGCAATTTTGGTGGACCAAAAGTAGATGACAGTATATTCCCTCAGGAATTTATTGTTGATTATGTTAAAGTATATTCTAATTAGAATTGCT
>NZ_JAMXLA010000001.1:2551676-2670672 GCF_024054175.1 Flavobacterium sp. NRK1 | reverse complement strand
CATCTCCTGTTATTTGCCCTTCTTCAATTTCGGCTCCTGCATACAGCAATACCCCGTCTTTTTTAAGGCTATATTTTTTGTCCAGCTCAAGACTCCAGTGATCATTGGCATAAACTCCGTCTTTGCTCTCTTTTTTAATAAGTATCGATTCGGTAGTATCAGGAAAAAACAATTCAGCCCTGTTGCCATCATCTTCAAAAACTACAAAAACACTTTTACTGGTTCCCTCTCCTTCAAGCTGATCTATTGTGTTTAATCTATATCCTTCCTCAAGAGGTCTCAGGCACTCCTTCCTTAATTGTGACCACCTGTAACCTGCAGAGGTCACACAGCCATGAGAATCTTTAACAGTACCTAAAACAACATTTTTATCGGCTTTAACCTCCTCATCTTCATTTTTCCGGTCTTTTAACATCTGCTCACATGAAAGTGTAAACATCATCAAAGCCGAAAGTAAAATCAGTTTTTTCATGACCTTAAATTATTAAAGGGAAACTAATGTACAAAAAATATTAATACGGTTTAAACTCATATAAAACTGAATCGATTCTCTCAAAAGACACCGAACCATCTTCTTCAGGAAAGTATTTTAAAATAACTTCTCCCCAGCGTAATCCGTTAGAAAAATCGGCTATAACCCATCTATGGTTCAACACTTTTATCTTCGCTATTGTAAAGGGCCTTCCATCCATTGCAGGATAGCCTATCAGAGGATTACCTGCCGGATTGATATTTTGCTTATACATCTCATCTCTCACTTTAATAGCAATAGCAGCTGCATCCTGACCTTCATAATACATCTTGGCATTATAATTATTTTCAAGAGAAAAATAGTTATCATTTGCTATCTTTTCTTTTTCTGCCTTAAGGCTGTCTTTAGCAGTTTTTACCTTTGTTTCCATTTTTTGGATACGATCATCCTCATATTTTTGCTTATTGGTAAAAAACATGTAAGTGAACACATTGATAAGCAATGCGAAAATAAAAAGGTATAAGAAAAGGTTCTTTTTCATTTTATAATAATCTTATATAGTTATTTGTAAATTATCGTAGGCCAAAAATACATTATTTGGCAGTTTTTCCTGGACTTCGGCATGAAATCCCATAAGACTGCTAATATGAGTAAGATAGGCTTTTTCAGGCTTTATTAATTCAATAAATTCAAGAGCTTCTTTAAGGTTAAAATGCGTATCATGCTGAGCTTCCCTAAGAGCGCTTACTACTAATACCTTTACACCTTTCAGCTTTGCAATTTCTTCCTCTGCAATATATTTTATATCCGTCAGGTAGGCAAAATCGCCAATTCTGTAACCAAATATATCAAGTTTACCATGCATTAAGCCTATAGGTATTATTGTTTTACCTTTTAAAATAAAATTTTGATTTTCTTTTACTTCATTTACATGTACCGATGGTGCTCCGGGGTATCTGTTCTCTTCTTCAAATATATATTCAAAACGCTTTTTTAAGCTTTCTATTACACGCTTATGAGCATAAATAGGCATGTCGCCCTGCATAAACACATAAGGCCTTATATCGTCTATTCCTGCTGTATGGTCAGAATGTTCGTGAGTAAATAAAATACCATCCAGTTTTACACATTTGCAGGTAAGCATCTGCTGTCTGAAATCGGGTCCGCAATCTATTACGTACGAAGCATCATCCCACTGTATCCAGACAGATACGCGCAGGCGTTTATCGCGGGGATCACTGCTAAGGCATACAGGATGTGTACTCCCTATTACCGGTATGCCCTGAGATGTTCCTGTACCTAAAAACCAAACTTTCAAAACTGGGTTATTTTTTCACAAAAATAACATTATTTGTTTTATAAAACGTAGTGTTTTCCTAACTTTGCAACATATCATTTCTGCTATGAAATTAACTGAAGACGACATAACCCTTAAGGGCGACAGGGTAATAGAGCACGTACCTTCTATAAAAGACAAAGCCCTACGCATAAATCTTAACGAAAATATCTACGGAACTTTCTCTGAAATAGGTGCAGGACAGGAAACTGTGCGCCACTTTTTCCGTTCCGGAGGATCTTCAGGTACCATTGCAAAAGCGATGTCTGCCTATGATAAAGATTTTAGCGATGCAATATATGGTGTTGAGGAAGATGGCCGTTATGTTACCGAAAGCAGGCTTAAAAAAATGCTTTCGCACGAAGTTAGAATTATTGAAAGCAGACTTAAACGCGATAAGCACCCCAGCAAAGTATTTTTTAGTTATGCTAATACTGTAGCAACTATAGATTTTGCAAAACAATTTAAAGGCCACGGATGGGTAGGCATTAAATATCAGGTTGAACCTGATGAAGATTATAACGAAATTACTCTGCACATACGTTTTAAAGAAACAGATGCACGCCTACAGCAGGAAACACTTGGAATACTTGGGGTAAACCTTATATATGGAGCTTTTTATAAATACAATGACCCTAAAAAGCTCTTACGCTATTTATACGACCATCTTGATAAAGACCAGCTTGAAATTGATACCATCAATTTTTCAGGTCCTCGTTTTGCAGATGTAGATAACAGGCTTATGAGCCTGCAATTGGTTAAAAACGGAATGACAGACGCGGTAATGTTCGACCCTCAAGGGCATAATGTATTACCTGCTGCCGTACTTTATAAAAAGAATATCCTTGCTCTAAGAGGAAGTTTCCGTCCTGTAACCAAGGTAAACATGGATATGTATGAGAAATCATATAAAATGTTTCTTGAAGAAAATAAGGTAGATAAAGATAAAGCCCTTGTAGTATTTGAAATCACTTTATCTAACCTGCGTTCTGAAGGTGAAATAGATGAACGCGATTTTATGGACCGTGCCGAATTACTTTGTTCGTTAGGCCAAACCGTAATGATCTCCAATTTTCAGGAATATTATAAAGTGGTTGAATACTTCTCAAGCTATACCAAAGCCCGTATGGGACTGGCAATGGGTGTAAGTAACCTTGTAGATATTTTTGATGAAAAATATTATCGACACCTTAGCGGGGGTATTCTGGAAGCATTCGGTAAATTATTTTACCGCGATTTAAAAGTATTTCTTTACCCAATGAAAGACGAAGATGGAGAGGTTATTGATTCAGAAAACCTTAAAGTTCATCCACGAATGAAAGAACTTTACAAGTTCTTTAAATTTAATGGAAAAGTAATTGATATTACAGATGTAGATCCTGAAAACCTTAACATCTTCTCTCGTGAAGTATTAAAAATGATAAATAAAGGCAAATCGGGATGGGAAGAAATGCTTCCACCAGGTATTGCAGAAGTTATAAAACAAAACCATTTATTTGGTTATGATCCTAAAAAATTAGTAGAGCAGCCGTAAGGCTGCTCTTGCTTTATTACTTGTTATAAATTAAAGATAATTCTTTTGCAAAGTCTGCAAATTTTCTAGTGCCATAAGCATTTGCTTTATCAGCATAATATTGCTCCCAAATCTTACCCTCTCCTATTGCCCTGCCCATTTCGGCAAAATTATCAGCCATATGCTGAGAAAAACCTCCCTGAATAATGCCCTGCTTCAGTTGATCATCCGGAAGCATGACCCATGGCAAATCAGGTCTACCTAAAGCCTCTCCCATTGCTTGTGCAAGTTGTCCGCCGGTAAGTTCATCACTCACTACATATTTAATTTGCTTTCCGCTAAAAGAGAGTGTATCTAATGCTTCTGCAGCAGCATCTGCAATATCATGCGGATGTGTCATAGCTATTGTAGCCGAGGCTTCAAAATTATTAGCCATAAAACCCAAACGCTGAATCATCCCTACATTGCCATGCTGATTAGTGTAAAACATACCCGGACGTAAATGCAATACATTAACACTTTCAAGTTGGTTCAATCTGCCTTCCGAAAAATAAAAGGCACTCGACGGTCCATTGCCTTCAGGACTTTGTGCTCCTATTCCACTTAGATTAGCCACATATTTTACACCTGCAGCTTCAATAGCGCGGGCATAGATGTCTGATAATATTTTCATTTCTCTTTTAAGGTCATCTGTCTTTGCATTGGGTGGAATCATAACATAGACAGCATCAGCACCGGTAAAAGCTTTCACTACAAAATCGTAATCATATAGTGATCCAACAGCAGGAATCGCCCCCAGTGACTCTATAGCTGTAACTTTATCAGGGCTTTGGGTTATCACGGTAACGTTATGCCCTTTCAATATTAATTGTTCTGTAAGCCTTTTGCTTATGTTGCCTAAAGAACCTGTAACTGTAATTTTCATTTGTTTTTAAATTTTAATTAATGTTAGAACAAATGTATATTTGTACTTACTTTTACACAAGTACTTACCCTAAAGTATGTATATATGACACAAATTAAAGAAAGCTCAACCATACAGGAGAATAAGCGCTTTGCACATGAAGAATGCCCTGTAACCTACGTTATGGAAAAGATAGGCGGCTATTGGAAGCCTATTATTCTATTCCATCTGCTCAATGGAGCGAAAAGATACGGAGAATTGCGTAAGGCTATTCCTGCTATCACAGAAAAAATGCTGATACAGCATTTAAAGCAATTAGAAAGAGATAATCTTATAGTGCGCACTGCACTCCCTGTTGTTCCACCTCATGTAACTTATAGCCTTACTGAAATGGGTAATGCATTAGGCCCCGTTCTTTATGGGATGGGAGAATGGGCCATTAAAGATAGCAAAGCAAACAACAAACCTTTTTTTAAAGATTTGAAAGATTTTCCAAAAACCCTATAATTAAGTAAATGACCAATAAAATAATAGGCATCATGGGCGCTATGCCTCAGGAAATAGAAGGTGTTACAGCACTATTAGAAAACCCGGTTCGTAAAATAATAGGTATGCGCACCTATACTACCGGAACCATAAATGGTATAAATGCAGTAGTAGTATTTTCGCGCTGGGGTAAAGTAGCAGCTTCGGCTACTGTGGTGACACTAATTCATGTTTTTAATATAACTGATCTCATTTTTACCGGAGTTGCAGGTGCAATAGACCCAACGCTTAACATTGGTGATATTGTAATTGCTAAAAGGCTTTATCAGCATGATATGGATGCCCGCCCACTAATGCAGCAATTCGAAATTCCGTTATTAGGCAAAACATTCTTTGAGTGTGATACTGACGAACTCGAAAAAGTAAAAAATACTATTAGTCCTCTGGTTGTTAATAATATGCTTAAAAACAACATCGATGCAGCTATATTGGCTGAGTTTAATATTACCACCCCTAACCTGCATATAGGTGATATTGCCAGCGGAGATCAGTTTTTTGCAACTAATGAACAAAAGCTTAACCTCCATAATAAACTGCCTACCATACTTTGTGTTGAAATGGAAGGAGCTGCTGTAGCACAGGTGTGTTTTGAACATAAAATTCCGTTTATAATAATACGCACAATATCTGATACTGCCGATGAACAATCACATGTGGATTTCCCTAAGTTCATTGAAAAAGTATCAAGTAAATATTCTGTATGCATTATTGAGCATTTGTTATCTTAAGATAATGCTACATCCACCCATTATTAAAAGCAATACCTAAAATCTCTGTAGTAGATTTTGCTTCTGTTTTTTTAAGCATGTTTTTACGGTGTGAATCTACAGTATACTTGCTTATACATAATGCATCGCTTATCTCTGCACTATTCATTCCTCTAGCGAGAGCTCTAAGTACATCTTTTTCACGCCTGGTAAGAACAGGTTTAGAAAGTTTAAATATGTTTTTTACATTCACATTACTATAAGATGGCTCTCCATTCATACCAATGAAAGACAAAACAGGAATGTTATCTTTTTTTAAATGCGATATATCTGTATTTATAACAAATGTGCGCACATTGTCCTTTTCATGTTGAATAATTATAAACTGATTTAGTATCCTTAAATAATTACCATCTGCTTTTTTAAGCCTGAAATCATGCTGTATTTTATATTTAAAAAGTTTTTCGCCAGACAGGCTGTTTAAAAATTTGGTAATCGCTGATTCAAAGTTAAGGTAATAAGGCAGATCTTCCGGATGCATTATATTCATTACAAAGGGTAATGTAAGCTCACCGGAAGGATAACCCAATACATTTTCAACTTCAGGACTCATTACCTCTATGATAGATTTTCTAACATTTACGATAAAATAATAATAATCCCCTGCCTGAAAAATATCAAGTAATTTCTCTTGCAGACTTATATCAAAAGAAGCATCTTTAATTGGTTGATTTGTAGATATTGTGCTCCATATCATTTGTAACTCTTCATATACATTCAGCGTCATAACTATTACATTTAGTAAGTCAAATTAACACAATCCTGGTAAAATAAAAATTCAGGAAAAGCCTATCATTTATATAGATTTTATCCTTAAGTCATATAAGAATAATACCTATAAGGCTTATTAAATAATACTACTATAGTTATGCAATATAGTCTGCATTTTTACAAAAAATTGATTAAGAATTTGGAAGCATTTATTTAATATTTAAATATAACTTCAGTGTACTTCATCGACAATATCAATCACTTTATCTAATTAATATTTTAAAAATTGTTAAAAAAATGAGAAATATTAAAGCACAAGAGCACTAAAAGATAAATATTTACGTATTAAATATTTATTTGAAAAACAGGTAAAAATACGTGGTTCCTATTCTAAAAATTTCCGATATTTGCTATATAGATTATCCCCCTAAAATCTACCACTATGGCAACTACAAGACAAATCGGCTCGGCCAAAGGCACCTTCAGATTTTCCCCTGCCAATCCAACGATTGAAGCATCGGATTTGTCAACTAATGGTGAATTTAAATTTACTGTAACAATTAATATTAAAGATCATAGCGGACAGCCTGCTGCCGGCGAAAAAGTAAAGTTTTCTGTACCTACCTTACCCTCATGGCTCAGTATGCCTGATGTTTTAGGTATTACAAATGCAAATGGCAATGTAACGCTAACAGTAAGAGGAAGAGTTACAGGTGATTCAGAAAATGGCTATGTAAACTTTACTTTAGTAAACAGCAATACACCTGAACGAAATGGCTCAGGCATGATTGCATTTACCGGAAAACCTGCATCGGGTATGAAGCGGTTATTTTTATTTTAATAGTTGTGCTGAATGTTCTTTGGTTTTTACAGCTGTAATTACCTCATCAATAATACCATTTTCATCTATTACAAACGTGGTACGGTTAATTCCGTCAAATACGCGGCCCATAAACTTTTTAGGCCCCCATACACCAAATGCATTAATAACGCTTTTGTCTTCGTCTGCAAGCAGCGGAAAAGGAAGGTCATATTTTTCTTTAAACTTAGTTTGCTTAGACTGGCTGTCAGCACTAACACCCAGTAATTCATAATTTTGAGACTGAAAACGATGGTAATTATCACGCAGATCACAGGCTTCGGCAGTGCAGCCCGGAGTACTTGCTTTTGGATAAAAGAAAACTACAAGTTTCTTTCCTTTATAATCTGATAATTTGTGCGTTTTCCCATCCTGGTCAACTCCCGAAAAATCAGGCGCTTTATCTCCTTTTGTAAGTGTTGTCATAAGTGTATATTTGTAAAGCTAAATGTACAAAATGATATATAAAACCATATTACAATTATTAACCATTTGTGTTATAATTACCGGATGCAGCCAAAAATTACCTAAAGAACTGCTTCAAGCTAAATTTGAAAATGATATTTTCATCAATGCAAACTTATCATTAACTTCAGATAGTTTATACACACTTATAGAAAAAAGACCATTAGATACGATTGAAAATACATACACAGGAAAGTATATATTGAAAAACGACACGCTTTACTTTCCTGACGAAATACCTTTATTAAAAACAAAAAAAGCAATATTAAAAAATAATAGTATAGACTTTAATAACGGTGTTAGATTTTTAATTACTAAAACTTCTTTAAAAATAAATACTAGAATAAATCTTTTACAGCATCCTGATATTGCAGTCTTTGAGTTTAATCCTGAATACCTCTATTTTATCTTCGATAAAAATGCGAAACCTTATGATCTTATTGAAAAAGACATTCTGCAAATAGAAAGAATTTTTAATTCCTGTCCTACACGAGACGGTTTTCTTGATACTAAAGGCTATAAGAAACAAATTGTAGCAGTAATAAATGCGAATGGTGAAAAGGAAATCTGGGTGAATTGTACCTGTAAAAACTCTTCCGATTTTCAGAATCGAATATTATTTGTAAATGATGAGGGGTCTTGTTATATGCAAATGAAAATAAATCTCACCACCAATCAATGCTATAATGTACACTTTAATGGCTGGGCATAACGTATATTTGTAAAGCAAAATATACCTAAAAATGACCAAAGCACAAAAGGTACAGTTCGTTATGGACACCTTAAATGAGATATATCCAACTATTCCAATCCCTTTAGACCATAAAGACCCTTACACCCTGCTCATTGCAGTACTTATGAGTGCTCAAAGCACCGATGTTCGGGTAAACCAGATTACTCCTCTATTGTTTGCAAAAGCAGATAACCCGTATGATATGGTAAAACTAACTATTGAAGAGATAAGGGAAATTATTAAACCTGTCGGGCTTTCACCAATGAAAGCAAAAGGTATACACGGACTTTCACAGATATTAATAGACAAGCATAACGGACAGGTTCCGCAAAGTTTTGAGGCTTTGGAAGAACTGCCTGCCGTAGGCCATAAAACAGCCAGCGTAGTAATGAGCCAGGCTTTTGACGTGCCTGCATTTCCTGTTGACACACACATACACAGGTTAATGTACCGATGGGGATTTACCAATGGCAAAAATGTAGTGCAGACCGAGAAAGATGCAAAACGATTATTTCCGGAAGAAAAATGGAATGAACTTCATTTACAGATCATATGGTATGGCCGTGAGTATTCGCCTGCGCGTGGCTGGGATCTGAAAAAAGATATTATTACCGCAACTATTGGTCGTAAATCTGTGCTGGATGAGTATGAAAATAAAAAAACCTCCCGTTAATCTGCGGGAGGTTTTTCTTAATTAGACATATTCTCGTATGTACCGTTAGATGTTTTAACTATTTTCAATGCTTTAGAATAGTTAAGTATAAAATCAATTGTATCTTGTTTAGGTAACACTTTTGGAGCTTCTGCTAATTTCTTTTTAGAGTAGAGTTTTGCCATGAATAGGTTGTTTATTTTCCTATACAACGCAAAGCAGCATTCCAATATTGTTTAATTCGTCAAAATTATTTTATTTTTTTCTATAACTTTTCTCAGGTTCATTAGTGCATACCTCATCCTGCCAAGAGCAGTATTTATGCTAACCCCAGTCAAATCGGCTATCTCCTTAAAACTAAGGTCCTGATAAATCCTCATTTGAAGTACTTCTTTCTGATCTTCAGGAAGTTCCTCTATAAGGCGTTGCAAATCATTTTCTACCTGTTCTGTAATAATCCTGTTCTCAACATTAGGGCTGTTATCTGTCATTATAGAGAATATAGAAAACTCCTCCGTTTCACGGAACATCGGCATTTTTTTGTTTCTCCTGAAATGATCTACAATAAGGTTATGCGAAATACGCATTACCCACGGAAGGAACTTACCTTCTTCATTATAAGAATTAGATTTCAGCGTTTTAATTACCTTGATAAAAGTATCCTGAAAGATATCATCTGAAATATCCCTGTCGGTAACTTTAGAGTAAATAAAACCGTAAATTTTAGATTGATGTCTGTTAATTAGAGTAGCAAGAGCATTTTCGTCTCCATCTACATAATTTTTAACCAGAACTGCGTCGGGGATGATAACATTAGCCATAGCAAATACTTTTTAGCGTTTTTTGAATTTGGTCTCGGTTAATAAATTCAGAAACTTGGGTTTCCTAAAAAGTAATTTTTTGTATAGGCAGTGTTAATTTTGAATTAATTATAAGCCAAATATAATATAAAAAAAGTTTAAAATGCAATACTTAATTTAAATTTTAACACAATTAGCACAATATTGAGGTAAACTCAGCATTTTCTGATGAGTTTAAAGCATATTACAAAATAAAAGTTAAACAATTCGTTCTCTGCATTTTAGCTTATATATCGTTTTAGTAATCCTTTACTTAATAGTTTCTTTTCTTTTTGCAGAAAAAATCCACTCTGCATACATATACTAAGAGTAATATATCACTCATAAACTCTAGCAGCTAATAAAATTCGAGCAAAAAGTTTCCAGGAAGGTTTATCATTATCTGCTTGATAATTAAAACCATATAAGCCTTCTAAAAATGCTTCTAAAGTATGATTATCCCATACATCTGATTTATAAGTGGCGTAATTATATCGAAGTTCCTCAAGGAATTTTTCAAAATCAGATCTGGTATTTATCTTTTCACAAAGCTCATATATAATATTACTTTCTTCCATTACATTTCAAAGTTAATTTTATTATTAGTTTGAGATATTCTGATAGTATGTCCCATAATTAACGCCCTGTTATCCTCTGAATGCCCCGCCGGAAAACCAAAGTACACCGGACAATTAAAATGCTCTAAAGCGATCTCTCTGTCGTTTCTGCCAAAGGGAATAGTAGAATCTTTAATATCTATCATATCGCCTATAATGACAGCTTTCAGGTTATTTAGTTTACCGGCTCTTTTCAACGAAATTAGCATACGGTCATAGTGGTACAGGTATTCATCAATATCTTCTACAAAGAGAATCTTATCGGTCATATCAATATCCGATGCCGATCCCATAACAGCATATAGCATAGATAAGTTGCCACCTACCAAAGTACCTTCAATAGTACCTCCTGCCCTATTCTCAGCCTGAACCGCAATTGTATAGCTCAGGCTTTCGCCAAAGAGTGCCTTCCTCATCGTTTCAGATGATTCTACATTACTTTTAGGAATGCCCTGCAACATAACTGAATGCAGGCTCAGTATTCCAAAATTATGCACATGGCAATGCAGCAGCGTGATATCGCTATAACCTACAAGCCATTTCGGACTTGCTTTAAAAGCTGTCCAGTCAATACTGTCTATAATACGCATAGTACCATAACCGCCTTTGGTAAAAAATATGGCTTTTATAGATGTATCATCCAGCATTTGCTGAAAGTCGGCAAGGCGTTGTGCATCAGTACCCGCAAGAAAACCATCAGAATCAAAAATATTGTTTCCCAGTACAGGTTCAAGTCCCCAGCTTTTCAGCAGGGCGAGTCCGTCATTTATTTCGTGCGGTTCGCAACGTTTTGCTGTACTAACAACCCCGACTTTATCGCCGGAGGAAAGGTATGGTGGTAGTGTCATTTTTTTATATTTTGAGGCGGTTGAGTGGCACATTTTCTCAATTAAATCTTACACATAATGGCTGTATTGGAATTGCTCTGCAATTTTAAGATCGTAATATGTTTCAATCAAATCGTCAAGTTCTTTAATTAAAATAAGTGTTTCTTTTCGCCATTCCTTTCGTTTCTCTGGAGTATTTAAATACCAATATTGACCTCTTTGTTTCTTTATCATTTCATTCAGCTCATCATCAACCTTTTGCTTCAATAATTGTATATATAAGGATTTTTGTTTTTGAATGCTATACTCTTTTTTAAAAACCATATTATACCTAATATAATTGTACAAAGCAAACTCGGTGTATGCAGCACTAAACGTCCTCTGATAAGAAAAATAAATACCGCCATCAAAATCTATATTGCTATGGACAGCATTTATAAGCGTACAAATTCTAAATATTTTTTTTCGTAATTCGACGTTTGATTCTATACCATTCTTTTTCTGCAAAAAATTAGCATAGAGATATAAAAAATGTGTCCCAGACTGGATTTTACTAATCGGATTAGATTTTTGTTTGTAAAATTTCTCTCTTCTAAATATTTCTTCCGCTACATCAGGCGCGCAAACATAATTAGGGTTTAAAGCGTTAGACCATTTACCAAATGCTTTGTAAGCTTCCTTATCATAATAATTACCTTTGTCATTAAGATAGATTACCTTTATCAACTTTGATGAATCTACCACTGCATTTTTTACTTCCGTGAGAGAATCTTTTGCAAGAGTTGTTGTTTGAGCATTTGCAGTCTTTACAGCATCAGTTTTTTGTTTATTACAACAAACAAGCACTAAACATAAAAATAAAGCGAAATATATTTTCATAATTGGATTCAGTCTATGGTTCTTAATTCTTGATTCAAAATCTCATCTATAATTCCTGTGCCAATTATATTTGGTCCTTCACAAAACGTAAATCCCATACCTTTGTTTAATCTCCCTTTAAAGTGTGGAACCGAAAAAATATTTATAACAGCTTCAACAATATCTCCAGGATACACTTTTTCCTTATTTAAAAAAGTTTGTATACCACAGGTTATCATTTCATCAAAATCAAATTTAATATCGGGACGATAGCCTGATAAAGCGGGCATACTTCGTCCACCTTCTTCATGTGTATTATATTTTAAAGTTGCTTTAAAATCTGGTGTCATTGATTTCTAATTTTACACACCCCTAGCCCCTCTCAAGAGGGGAACTCTTACTCTTGCCGATTAATACATTACTAATGAGTATGAGTGAAGCTATTCCCCTCTTGAGAGGGGTTAGGGGTGTGTTATTCTATATAATAGTAATTCAAAGATATTTATAATTTTAAAATTTCAATTTTTAAGACATTAAGACAATGGATTATGTCCCTCGAAATCTAAAATATATTGTTCAATTGCACGCATCACATTCTCGTTATCTTTCATAACCTGAAAATCACTAAACCTTAAAACAGTTATTCCAAGCTCGTTCATCTTCGCTTCTTTAATAACATCTTTATTATATACCTCCAGAAATTCATGAGAATACCCATCAACTTCAATTCCTAACATTAGGTCATAACAAAAAAAGTCCAATATATAATTATCTACAGGTTTTTGCCTGTCAAAATCATACCCATACATCTGTTTGCATTTTAGTTTTTGCCAAAGTAAAATTTCAGCTTTTGTACTTGCATTACGAAGTTGCCTTGCAAATTCTTTTAGATTAGGATTATATGGAATGATTTTTCTTTTCATAGTTTGCTATCGATCAAAGCTTATCAATAACACCTCTTCTCTACTATCAAGAGGGGAACAGTTTCATTCACACTCTAAACTAAGCGGTAATTAAGATTCAAATATAAAAAATCCCTTTCATTTCCCTTAACAAAATTCTCCCTGTAAATCCGTATCTTTGTCTATTCAATTTTTACCATGATAAAGACCGATTTTTCTAAATTAGAACCTAAGAAAAACATACTTATAAAAGGTGCGCAGCTGCACAACCTCAAGAATATAGACGTAGCCATTCCGCGTAATAAGCTGGTAGTGGTTACCGGGCTTTCGGGTTCGGGTAAGTCGAGCTTAGCATTTGATACCCTTTATGCCGAAGGACAACGCCGCTATGTAGAGAGCTTATCCAGTTACGCACGCCAGTTCCTTGGCCGTCTGGATAAACCTAAAGTAGAATATATTAAAGGTATTGCCCCTGCTATTGCCATTGAACAAAAAGTAAACACCACTAACGCCCGTTCTACCGTTGGTACAAGTACCGAGATTTACGACTACATGAAACTGCTTTTTGCCCGTATAGGGCGCACTTTCTCACCTGTTTCGGGTCGTGAAGTGAAAAAGCATACCGTTACCGATGTTATGAACGAGGTAAAAGCTTTTGAAGACGGCAGCCGCTGGCTACTGCTTGCTCCCGTTCATATTGAGAAAGGCCGTACACTCGACGAAAAGCTTGGTGTATTATTACAACAGGGGTTTGCACGTGTACTTGTAGATAACGAAACGACCCGCCTTGACGAACTTGCAGGTGCAGACCTTGCCAATAAAGAAGTACTACTAGTGGTTGACCGTTTGGTGGTTAAAGACGAGGAAGAATTTTACAATCGTCTTGCCGATGCTGTTCAGAGTGCTTTTTACGAAGGTAAGGGCGAATTATTCCTGCAGGATGTAGCCAATGGCAACAGGCTGGTATTCAGCAATAATTTTGAACTGGACGGTATTACCTTTCCCGAGCCTAACGTACACCTTTTCAGCTTTAATAACCCTTATGGGGCATGTCCTGCCTGCGAGGGCTACGGAAGTATTATTGGTATTGACGAAGAACTGGTTGTACCTAACACGGCACTTTCTGTTTACGAAAATGCTATTTTTCCGTGGCGTGGCGAAAGCATGGGCTGGTACCGCGATCAATTGGTAAATAATGGCCACAAATTTGACTTCCCTGTACACAAACCTTATTTTCAGCTTTCTGAAAAAGACAGGCAACTGATCTGGACAGGTAATAAATACTTTACCGGACTAAACGACTTTTTTGCCGAACTGGAAGAGAAAAACTATAAGATACAAAACCGCGTAATGCTATCACGCTACCGCGGTAAAACCAAATGTCCTACCTGTAAAGGCAAACGACTTAGACAGGAAACGAATTACATAAAAGTAGGCAACCACACTATTTCTGATCTGGTTGACCTGCCTATTAAAAATCTTGCTGATTTCTTTCAAAAACTTGAACTGTCTGAATTTGACCTTAAAGTAGCCAAACGTCTTTTGGTTGAGATCAATAACCGTTTGCGTTTTCTTCAGGAAGTTGGACTTGATTACCTAACATTAAACAGGCGTTCAGCCACCCTTTCGGGCGGTGAATCGCAACGTATTAACCTTGCTACCTCTATGGGCAGCAGCCTTGTTGGTTCTATGTATATACTGGATGAGCCGAGTATTGGTCTTCACCCGAAAGACACCGAAAGGCTTATAGATGTACTTATAGGCCTACGGGATCTTGGCAATACCGTTATTGTGGTTGAACATGATGAAGACATTATGAAAAAAGCCGATATGATAATTGATATTGGCCCCGAAGCGGGTACGTATGGCGGTGAGCTTGTAGCACAGGGTACTTTTGACGAGATATTAAAATCGGATTCGCTTACGGCAAAATACCTGAATGGCGACCTTGAAATAAGTGTTCCTAAAAAACGCCGTAAGTTCAAGAACCATATAGATGTTATAGGCGCACGCGAAAACAACCTTAAAAACATAGATGTTACTTTTCCGTTAGATTGCCTTACTGTAATTACAGGGGTTTCGGGTAGTGGTAAAAGTACATTGGTTAAAAAAATATTATTTCCAGCCCTACAGAAAAAACTGGATGGTGTAGGCGAAAAAGCCGGGCAGTTTACTGAACTACAGGGAAGCTACGGACACATTAAACACATTGAGTATGTTGACCAGAACCCTATTGGGCGCAGCTCGCGTTCTAACCCGGTGACGTATATAAAGGCATACGACGATATTCGTGACCTGTACTCCAAACAAAAACTGTCACAAATGCGAGGGTATCAGAGCAAGCATTTCTCGTTTAACGTAGATGGCGGACGCTGTGAAACCTGTAAAGGTGAAGGTGAAGTAACGATAGAGATGCAGTTTATGGCCGATGTACACCTGGAGTGCGAAACCTGCAACGGCAAACGCTTTAAGAAAGAAGTACTTGAAGTAACTTTTGAAGGCAAGAATATAGATGACATCCTTACCATGACCATTGATGATGCCGTAGCCTTTTTTGCCGAGCACAAGCAAATCAAAATAATGACAAAACTACAGCCTTTACAGGATGTTGGTTTGGGTTACGTACAGTTGGGTCAGTCGTCCTCTACCCTTTCGGGTGGCGAGGCACAGCGTATCAAGCTGGCATCGTTCCTTGTAAAAGGAGCCACCAAAGAAAAAGCCCTGTTTGTGTTTGATGAGCCTACTACGGGTCTGCATTTCCACGATATTAAAAAGTTATTGGCTTCGTTTGAAGCACTTATAGATAAAGGACATTCTATTATTGTTATTGAGCATAACCTTGACCTTATCAAATGTGCCGACTATATTATAGATATTGGTCCCGGTGGTGGTGAGAATGGTGGTCACCTTGTGGCTTTTGGCACACCGGAAGAAGTAGCTAAGAACCCTAAATCGGTTACGGGTGAATACCTTCGGGAGAAACTGTAATTGGTTGTCGGTTGATGGGTGCTGGTTGCCAGAAGTACAAAGTGCTCATCCACACGTTCTGTCATTGCGAGGCACGAAGCAATCCTATGTAGATTGCCGCGCTCCTTTACACTACACTCGCAATGACTGAGACCTGAAAAGCAATAAGGCTATTAAAATAAATTACCTAATAAAAAAACTATCAAAGTGAGTACAAGTAAACTTTTAGATTTGATAAACATCTACCACGAAAAAGACAGAAACAATGATAGCTATAAAGATGTAATACTAGAGCTAATGAATGGTGAATCATTATTGTATATTCCATCTCCGAATGACGGTGCAGAAAATAACGATACACAACAAGGCGAAACCAAAACCCTTAAACTAAGTAGTGTATTTAATATTGACGGCATAACCGTACTGGGTGCATTTACAGATGAAAATGCACTATTTACCTGGGCGAAGCAGCCAACACCTTATAAAATGCTTCAATCAAAAGATGTACTTAAAATTTGCGAACAGAATGCAATACAAAGAATTGTTATTAACAGCAATCAGTCCACAATGTTTGTTTTACAACAGGATTAATAAGTAAAAATAAATATATAAAGCCTCATTCTTGAATGGATGGGGCTTTTTTGTGACTAGGTATAATTACCTGTTAATCGTCAGGTATTGTAGGACAAGTTTTAATTTTGTTAATTTGAAAAAATAATTGATTAACATATGGCAATTCCTAAATATGATGAAATAAGAATTTCTGCATTAAATCTATTAATGGATGGAAAGTCAATGAAATTAAGAGAATTTCTTGAACCTTTAGCTAGAGAGTTTAATTTAACTGATGAAGAAATTAATGAAATGTACCCGTCTGGAAACGGACATATATTTTATGATAGAATTTCTTGGGCTTTAAGTTATCTCAATATGGCAGGATTATTAGATAAACCAGGCAGAGGAATATATCGCATAAGTCAAAAAGGAATTCTGATGCTAAAAACTCCAGAAAAAATAAATGAGTATGTTGATCAAGAAGTTTCGAAAAGAGATAAATCTAAAAAACAAAATAAAAATCCTGAAATAAAAATTACGGAGGTAAATGATAGATCAACCCCACAAGAAAAATTATATACTTCATTTAACAATATACGCAATTCAGTATATGAAGAAATCTTAATAACTATATTAAACAAAACTCCGGCAGCATTTGAAAAGTTAGTGGTTTTACTTCTACAAAAAATGGGATATGGAGGAGAGGTAAAAAATTCAGGATTAGTAACTAAGCAATCTAATGATGGAGGAATAGACGGAGTAATTAAAGAAGATATTCTTGGATTTGGGAGAATAAATATTCAAGCAAAGAGATATAGATTAGATATAGGAATTGGCCGTGAAGAAATTCAAAAATTTGTTGGTGCTTTGGCTGTCGCTCAATCAAACAAAGGTGTTTTTATAACAACATCATATTTTTCAAAAGGTGCAATTGAATATGTATAAAGTCTTTTTGGTAATACAACAGTAGTTCTTATTGATGGAAAAGACCTTGCTGCTTTTATATATGATTATGGGCTGGGAATGCAAATAGAGCAAACTATTGAAATAAAAAAAATGGATACAGACTTTTGGGATTCAATGGCTGATCAATAATATTCTAAGATGGTGCGAGCGTCACGCTCGTACCAAAATATACTCCTTACTTCTTCTTAAAAAGAGCATCAAAGTGTTTTATGTAGGTAATCTGCAGGTTTACCGAAGTAAGGCTAAAACTACCTGTGGTATAATATCACAACTTAACGAGACACGAGCCAGAGCCTCGCGCCAGCCGCTAAGAAAACTTTAAAAAAGCTTCTGCCAACGTTGTTATTATCTTATTTTTACGGTTCCAACGGTTGCCTAAATGACGGACTATTATAAAATACTTGGCGTTACACGCGATTCTTCACAGGACGAGATTAAGAAAGCCTACAGGCAGCTTGCCCTGCAATACCACCCCGACCGCAATAACGGCGATATAGAAAGCGAGGAACGTTTTAAGGCAATATCAGAATCTTATATTATTCTTGGCGATTTACCGAAACGCAATGCGTACGATTATTCGCAGGATAATAAAATTCATTATAACGGTAAAAATACTTCGACACCCGGACAGGCAACACCGGCTACATTTCTTATACTTTTCAAAAGAATTAAAACGAAAGTACTTAATGCAGGCGGGCATATTAACGAATATAGGCTGTTTACAGTCATGAACGATCTGTTATCTGACGAAACCATCAGGCTTTTAGTTGTTGTAAATGATGTGGTGACTAATACAATGATAGTGGACGAAATATTGGTATCTGCCATATTCCTTACCGACGAGTCACGCTATGCTATTCATGAAAAATTACTAAAAATGGCAAATGGCGACCATCGCTTAATTGAAAAAATAAGCGGACTTACTAAGCCCAACGTCAAACGCCTTGGCCAGAAAGCAACGGCGTATCCTACAGAAAGTGAAGCGGGCAAACCTGTTTTCTTTTTGATCTTATTGCTGATTTTTCTTATAGTCCTTGCGGTATTGTAACCAATTTATAATCTAATGATTTGCTGATTTTTTTAGTATTTTTAATTTTTGTTAAAACGTCTAAAAATGAACATGTCAGAACAAATAGCAAAACATTTTAAAGAAGTATTTTTTGGTGGTAACTGGACTACTGTAAACTTAAAAGACACTCTGGCAGATGTTACATGGCAGGAAGCTATTGCTAAAAAATATTCTTTTAATACTATAGCAACACTTACCTACCATATAACCTATTATGTTAGTGCTATTACAAAAGTCCTGGAAGGAGGTCCGCTGGATGCCAGCGATAAGCTGAGTTTTAATCATCCTCCTATTGAATCACAAAAAGACTGGGATGATTTTCTTACTCAAAAATGGCAGGAAGCTCATCGCATGGCAGACCTTATTGAGCAACTACCGGAAAACATGCTTGCAGAAAATTTTTCAGATGAAAAATATGGTAGCTATTATAGAAATTTTCATGGCTTAATTGAACATACTCATTACCATTTAGGACAAATAGTACTTATTAAAAAGATAATATAAATATGAACCACAACGCCAAATCAATACGTCCTTTCATCGGTGCTAAAAATTTCGAAGTATCGCGTAGTTTTTATAGTGACCTTGGATTTGAAGAATCGGTTTTATCTCCGGATATGTCGGTTTTCAAAACAGGCACTATGGCTTTTTATCTTCAGAATGCCTATGTAAAAGACTGGATAGACAATACTATGATTTTCATGGAAGTGGAAAATGTTTCCAATTTCTGGAATGAACTTACAGCTTTAAACCTCACCGAAAAGTATGAGAGCATAAAACTTGTTCCTATTCGTAATCTTGACTGGGGTAAAGAATGTTTCGTACACGATCCGTCGGGTATTTTATGGCATTTTGGAGAGTTTAATAAATAAACTACTATAATGACTATAGAACCTTGTAACAAGGAAAACATTAAAAAAATTGTTGATGGTATTAACAATTACAACCTTAACAAGGTTGCTGCACTGGCTGATAACTGGACATCTTTGGAATATGTAGCCAAAGATGACAACGGTACTGAAATTGGCGGAATACTTGCCGACATTGGCTACTGGAACGGACTCGAAATAAAAATTCTTTGGGTTAAAGAAGAATGCATGAATAAAGGAATTGGTTATCAGCTACTTAAATACACAGAAACCATTGCTGCACAAAGAAGAGCTACTATAGCTATGCTGGACACTTTTGATTTTCAGGCTGAGGATTTCTATCTTAAAAACGGTTACACTCCTATTGGTACTATTGAAAATTTTCCTGCCGGACATAAACGAATTTATTTTTCTAAAATATTAAACATAGAAAAAGAATAAACTAATACTGGAAAAATCCAGTCTTTACAATAGCTTAACACACATATGATGTTTATTAAAAGCTAAAAATCAAGAAACTGCAAGAAAAAAAATTACATAACTAAACCAACTTTGGCACATTAATTGTACCTTTGCCATTATGAATCTCATAAATCTTCGATTTTGAGGTTTGTTAATAATTGGTTGGTTGGTTTGTTAAGTCCCGTCACTTCATAAGGGTGGCGGGATTTACTTTTTATACCAATTCACACTAAAGCGAAGTATTTTACAAATGACATACTGGCATTAAATAATTATACTTTTAAAAGCTGTGCCAGTTGTCCGGTTAAGTTTTTACGTGAATATTGCTGTAAACCAACAGGATGCGATTTAAGATTACCTTCCTTATATTGAGTAAAGTAGTTCTTTATAGTGTTTTTAATTTTCTCCTTATCTTCATAAGTAGCAAAAACACCCGTATTTGTAGTTTGTATAATTCCGGCAAAATCTGCGCCATGTGGCCCTATAGCCAAAGTTGGCCTTTCGGAAACCATGTATTCAAATAATTTACCCGGTATAATACATTTGGTATCTTCAGAATCTATCTCGACCAAAAGCAATACCTGCGATTTTCTTTGCTCAGTAACAGCTTCGCCGTGTGATATATAGCCCAGCATATTTACATACTTGGAAAGCCCGTGCTGATTAATAGCTTCAAGTACCTCATTACTTACAGCACCTATAAGCTTTAATTGAAAGTCATTATTAAAGTCAGGTTCTTCTTCAATTAATTCTGTAAGTGCCTGCCACAACATTTTAGGATTACGCTCTGAAAGAAACGAACCTATGTGTGCAATGGTAAATTTCTCATCTAATGGCTGTCTGGCTATTGTTTCAACATCATAGCCGTTGGTTATAACTGCAATAGGTTTGGTAGTTAACGCTTCAAATTCTGCTTTGGTTGTTGGGCTGGTAACCAAAACTGTATCGGCAGAATTTAACACCTTTTTCTCTAAATCCTTGTGTTTTTGGGCTGCAGAAGCACTTAGCTTTAAAGCTTTATGATAACCAATTGTAGTCCACGGATCACGGAAATCAGCAATCCATTTTATAGAATGCAATTCTTTAAGCCTTAAACCTATAAGATGAAGACTATGTGGAGGTCCTGTAGTAATTACAGTAGTTATGCCCTGTTCTTTTATATATTTTGAGAGGTACGCAACCGATGGTTTCACCCATAACACACGTGCATCAGGTATAAACAGGTTACCTCGTACCCAAAGCATAATCCGTTGTAAAAAAGACTGTTTCTTTTTATGCGGAATAATTCCTGAGCTTATTTTTTTTGTGCTATTCTTAGAAAATGCTGAAGCCCATGCATAGGGCTCCGTTATCTTTTGTTTCAGTAGTGTTACATTAGGATTTACCTCTTTTAAAAGCCCTTCATCTATAAGTGGATATGTAGGGTTTTCGGGAATATAAACTACAGGTTCTATACCAAAATCAGGAAGGTATTTAACAAACTTAAGCCAGCGCTGTACTCCGGGTCCGCCGGCAGGAGGCCAATAGTATGTTATAATTAATACCTTCATTTAACTTCTTATTATATAATTTTATTGCAAACGTTTAATTAGCTTGTGTTTGCTTCTTTTTTCTTTCAGTATAAATACCAAATCCTATTAAAGCTAACATAAGAATAAAACTAACCAGTGAAATAGTACTTCCTGTTTTAACTACCTGAGGTTCAAATTTAAACTCTATAGTGTGTTTACCGGCAGGTATTTTAAGCCCTCTAAGTGTGTAATCTGCCTCAAAATGTGGTACTGGTTTTTCGTCTATATATGCATTCCATCCCGGGTTATAATACATTTCCGAGAATATAGCCATTCCATCATTAGTATTATCGGATTTATATTTAAGATAATTCGGCTCATAAGCAGTAAGCTTTATTGTTGCGGTACTATCTTTTACAAATGTGGTTTTAGTAACCGCATCTGCAAATCTGGATTTATTGATGACTGCTTCATTTTTAGTATCCATATTGTTTAAAGCCTTCATCTCGTCATCGGCACTATTCACAATTTTTACTTTGCTCACAAACCATGCATTACCATTAGCCTGGCTGTTCAGTGTAGGCACCTGCTGCCCTTGTTCATCTGACTGTATTACATACTTAACATTAAGCATATTAAGTACTGCCATATTATTTTTAGCAAGCTGATATTCGAATAATTGCTGAAGCTTTCTCGGTTTTGCTGCATGATACCCTCCTAACGATTTATGGAAGTAGGAAGCACGCGCACTATTAAGACTACCATCAATATCAAACACTCTGTAATGTGTTGTATCCTGCATAATTTGCTGATCGGCAACCGTAGCCTGAAATGGCATATCTATCTTACTTGCACTCTGAAAACTGCTCTCGTCAACATATCGCTTATCTACAAAGAAAAGATCGGCTACCATAAACAGTCCCACAAGAATAATAGCTGTATTTTGAGACAGTTTTTGTTTTGTAAACAACCATAATGCACCCGCAGCTATTAAGATCAGGAATCCTGAACGAAGTAGATCAGCACTGTACATGGTTTTCCTATCCATTTTAAGTGCATCCATAAATTCATTACCGTAAGCATTCATAATTGCGCCATCATTCAATCCTGAAAAACTGAACATACCTTTACAGATGAAAAGCAACACAATAACCCCAAGGCTTACTGCTCCCGATTTCCACAAGGCAT
Source organism: Flavobacterium sp. NRK1 (assembly GCF_024054175.1). Lineage (GTDB taxonomy): Bacteria > Bacteroidota > Bacteroidia > Flavobacteriales > Flavobacteriaceae > Flavobacterium. Next base: position 2,648,084 of record NZ_JAMXLA010000001.1, on the reverse strand, counting down.
TCCATTGTTTATCTTTATCAAGGGTAAAGAATGAATTTAACCCTAAAACTGCCAGAACAGGAATACAAACTTCAAGTACTACCTGAATAGATGCTACCGCCCTGAACTTATTGTACATAGGGAAGTAATCTATAAATAAATTAGTAAGCAGCGGAAAGAATTTACCCCATGAAAGTAATAATGACATAATAGCACCTGCTAAAAAGGCATATTTTATTTTCCTTTCTTCTGCAAACATGGCAAGTACAAAAAGGAAGAATACTACTGCTCCTATATAAGCCGGCCCCGCAGTGCTATATTGGTCACCCCAATAGGTAGGAATACCTGAGTTCGCTATTTCCACAGCCTGTTCTTTAGACACGTACTGACCCTCGGCAATTTGCTGTGTCTGAAGATATTCTACAAGATGCGAGTCTTCCGGCAGTTTTTCATGCCCTGATGATCCCCCAAATAATCTTGGTACTATAAGATCCAGACTTTCTGCAATGCCATAACTATAATCTGTAATGTATTCATAAGACATTGCATTTGAACTCTCTTTGGGTTTGCCATCTGGTTCAAAAGTAAGCTCGCTGTTATGGCGTGTACTGTATTTAGCATATTCGGCAGTAGCCATAAGGTTAGTAGCATTTGTTCCTACAGCAATTAAAGCGCCGGCTGCCAAAATGCCCAAAGAAATACCTAAATGCCTGTAGTCTTTTCTTTTAATTATACCTACAAGAAACCATATTCCCATAACTAATAGTAACAGGAATAAATAATATGTCATTTGAATGTGATTGGCATTTATTTCGAGAGCGGCAGCAAACATTGTTAGCAGTCCGCCAACTATATATCTCTTTTGCCAAACCATTAAAAAGCCTGCAATAACAAGCGGCATATAAGCAATGGCATGTGCTTTTGCATTATGCCCTACTCCAAGGATTATAATAAGATAAGTTGAAAAACCAAAAGCCAGTGCTCCGAAAAAAGCTTTTAGAGGGTCTATTTTTAATGTACACAAAAGTACATAAAAACCTAAAAAGTATATAAACAGATAATCTGCCGGACGTGGCAGAAACCTGATAGCCTCATCAATTTGCTTTACATAGTTATGCGGGTATTTAGCGCCTAACTGATAGGTTGGCATCCCGCCAAAAGCACTGTTGGTCCAATAAGGCTCTTCTCCTGTTTCTTTCCTGAAATCGTTTTGTTCTTTAGCCATTCCCGTATATTGGGCAATATCTGACTGGTATATTTTTTTACCCTGAAGAACAGGATAAAAATAAATTAAAGAAACGATTACAAATCCTAAAACAGCAAGAAAATGCGGATAAAGCTTATTGATATTTTTCATAAATAAATTTTGTAAAAAACGCCGTGAAGATACTTAATTTTCTACAATTGCCCTGATAGTGCAATGTAATTAATACTGACAAAGCATAAAAAAGCCTTTCTTTTCAGAAAGGCTCTATATATGGTTATTCAATCTCTTCGTAGTCAATGTATTCACCTACTTTTTTCTTTTCTTTGGGCTTATCTTGTTTGGGAGCGCTATATGTTTGCTGTTGCTGCTGATATTGCTCTTGCTGCTGCTGAAAATTTTGTTCTGCCTTTTTAACTACCTGCTGAAATATAACCGGACCAAAAAGCCTGAAAAAAAACTTAATTGCGTAATATATAATCAGTAACCAAAATAATGTTCTTATAATTCCTGTTAACGATGCAGTTTCCATGGGCTTAAAATTTTGTCAAAAATACGTAATCTGTTATTTAAAATTAAACGATGGCTCTTAAATTAATAATAAAATATACTACTTTTGGAAAACCATACGTATAAGTACAACCAATAAACGAGCCAAATATGACCGTTTTTAAGAAAATTTTTTCCCTAACATTGCTTTTCAGCGCCGGCTTAGCCCAGGCACAATATACAGACCAGATAAACTCTAACCGTCCGGGTGAATCTATGGGAAGCTTTTCCGTAGGTAAAACCGTGATGCAGGTAGAAAGTGGTATTTACGGTATAAAAGAGAAGCATAATGTATTAAATAACAAAACCAAAGGGGTTGGTGTTGACCTTATGCTGCGTTATGGCGCATTTTTAGAACAACTTGAATTTATTGTTGATATGCAGTATCAGTTCGATCAGTTTGAAGATGCTATTTATACTACCAACCGCAATGATTTCAGGCAATTTACCATTGGTGCTAAATATCTTATTTACGATCCTAATAAAAATTACCATCCTGAAGTAGATATTTACAGCTGGAAGAAAAACCATAAATTCAAGTGGCATAATCTTTTACCATCGGTATCTATCTTCGCAGGAGCAAATCTTATAGGTAAAAATAATCCATACACTTTTCCTGATGATGGTTTCAGCCCTAAAGTGATGGCTATAACCCAAAACAGATTTAATAACGTTATATGGACTAATAACTTTATAGCTGACAAAATTACTACTGACTATCCCAGCTATGGCATAATAAGTACCCTGACAAGGGCTTTTGCTGCTAAATGGTCGGGTTTTGTAGAATTACAGGGCTATAAAAGTGATTATTATGCAGATATTATTGGTAGATGCGGTGTGGCTTATTTATTAAATGACAACATGCAGCTTGATGCTTCTATAAGTAAAAACTTTAAAGACACCCCGTCAATTCTTTATGGAAGCATAGGCTTTTCATGGCGTTTTGATGCTGATTATCATGATATTTTACTGCCTGGCCAGTCCGATGCAGAAAAAAATCAGAGTGAAATGGATAAAAAAATGAAGAAAAAGAAAGAAAGAGAAGAAAAAGAACGACTTGATAATGTACCTGTAGAATAAGTATGATTACAATTAAGGAAGCAAAAACAAAAAAAGAACTCAAAGATTTTATAAAGTTTTCTTTTGAACTCTATAAGAATAATCCTTACTGGATTCCTCCTATCATAAATGATGAACTTGAAGGATTTGACAAAACTAAAAATCCTGCTTTTGAACATGCAGAAGCTAATTTTTACCTGGCCTATAGAGACGGGAAAATTGTAGGTAAAATTGCCGCAATAGTAAACTGGCAGGAAATTAATGAGCAGAAAAAAAGAAAAGTACGTTTTGGATGGTTTGATGTTATAGATGATATTGAAGTTACAAAAGCGCTTCTGGAAAAAGTTACTGAGTTAGGTAAAAAACATAATTTGGAATATATTGAGGGGCCAATGGGCTTTTCGAATCTTGATAAAGTGGGTGTGCTTACAGAAGGCTTTGACCAGATAGGTACAATGATAACATGGTACAACCCACCTTATTATAAAGAGCATTTAGAGCAATTAGGTTTTATTAAAGAAAAAGAATATATAGAAAGCAGGTTTTCTTTTAACAACGTAGATCCTGCACTTTTTCTTAAAGCAAGTGAGCTTATTAAAAAAAGGTACAGTCTTACCCCTCTTTCTTTTAACTCTACAAAGGAAGTTATGCCTTATGTGGATAAAATGTTTGACCTGTTTAATGCTACTTATGAAAAACTGGCATCTTTTGTGGCGGTTACAGAAGTACAAAAAGAATATTTCAAGAAAAAATACATAAGCCTTATTAATCCTGAATATATAAAATTTATTGTTGATAAAGATGATAATCTTATAGCTTTTAGTATTGTTATGCCGTCTTTCTCTGAAGCATTAAAAAAGGCTAATGGCAAGTTATTCCCTTTTGGGTTTATTCATTTACTAAAAGCCCGTAAAAACAGTAAAGAGGTAGTATTTTATTTAATAGGTATCCATCCTGATTACCAAAATAAAGGTGTTACAGCTATTGTTTTTGATGAATATTATGAAACATTTAAAAACAATAAGATAGAAAACTGTATCCGCACTCCAGAACTGGAAGAAAACCATGCCATACATAATATGTGGAAAAACTTTGATCCAATTATACACAAACGCAGAAGAACTTACAAGAAAGACCTATAGGATATTATGATTATATAAAAAATCCCATGCATTTAAATGCATGGGATTTTTTATATTTAAAACTTAGCTTATTACTCAGCAGAAACATCTACTGTTGTCTGCTCAGCAATTTTCTTATAAGTACCGTTTTCTAATTTCTCACGAATAGCTTCGTAAGCTGCCAGTGTTTCATCAATATCAGCTTTTGTATGGGTAGCCGTAGGAATCATTCTTAAAAGTATAATACCTTTAGGAATAACCGGATAAACAACTATCGAAAGGAATATACTGTAATTCTCCCTTAAATCATTAACCATTACCATAGCTTCCGGAATACTTCCTTCAAGATATACAGGTGTTACACAAGTATTAGTATCACCTATATTAAATCCTTTTTCTTTAAGTCCGTTTTGAAGGTAGTTTACATTTTCCCAAAGCTTATCTTTAAGCTCCGGTGTAGTTCTAAGCAAGTCAAGACGTTTAAGTGCTCCTTTAACCAATAGCATTGGTAAAGATTTTGCAAACATCTGAGAACGAAGATTATATTTTAGAAAATCTATAATATCTTTATCAGCAGCTACAAAAGCACCTATGCTTGCCATAGATTTTGCAAAAGTAGAAAAGTAAACATCTATACCATCCTGGCATTCCTGCTCTTCCCCTGCTCCGGCTCCTGTTTTACCAAGTGTACCAAAACCATGTGCATCATCTACAAGCAGCCTGAAGTTATATTTTTCTTTAAGGGCTACAATTTCTTTAAGCTTACCCTGCTGGCCTCTCATACCAAAAACACCTTCGGTAATAACAAGAATACCTCCACCTGTAGTTTCTGCCATATTAGTAGCACGCTCAAGATTTTTCTCAAGGCTTTCTACATCATTATGTTTGTAGGTAAAACGTTTACCCATGTGAAGGCGCACACCATCAATAATACAGGCGTGAGAGTCTACATCGTAAACAATAATATCATTTTTAGAAACAAGTGCATCAATTATAGACACCATTCCCTGATAACCGAAATTTAACAGGTAAGCAGATTCCTTTTGTACAAATGCTGCAAGTTCCTGCTCGAGTTTTTCATGCCATGAGGTATGCCCGCTCATCATTCTCGCCCCCATTGGATAAGCAGCTCCGTATTCTGCAGCAGCTTCCGCATCAACTTTACGCACCTCAGGGTGATTAGCCAGTCCTAAGTAGTCATTTATACTCCAGTTAATAACCTCTTTACCGTGAAATTGCATTCTGTTTGCCAAAGGTCCTTCCAGTTTAGGAAAAACATAATAGCCTTCAGCCTGCGAAGCCCACTTTCCCAGAGGGCCTTTATTCTTTTGTATCCTCTCAAAAAGATCTTTTACCATAATTCTAGTTTTGTGCTTTAAAAAACGCACCAAAAGTAATTATTAAATTACTCACATCATAATAATTTTTGACAATCAGTGTAATAAAAATGTGAGTTTTGCGACTAATACAATAGAACTCTTAAGCAATGTATTAATCTGAAAATTATATTGCATATTTTTAGTTGTCAGGGCAATATTGTTAAATAAAACAAAATTAATACACATTTAAAAAAAAATTATAGTTTTACGATATTAATAACCAAAAACAAATCACCAATGGATTCACAAAAAGTAGACATGTACTTAATGAGTAATGCAAAATTTTTTCAACCTTCACAATTACCATACGTTCGCGAAAGGCTTCTTGCTGCTGACGATTCTAAATGGGATCTTATTCAGTCAATAGACCTAAAAGACCCAACTACAATTTTAATTGTATCAATTCTTGCAGGGACATGGGGTATTGACCGTTTTTTGATTGGCGATACAGGATTGGGAGTTGCTAAATTGCTAACTTGTGGTGGTGCAGGTATATGGACAATAGTAGACTGGTTCCTTATCATGGATGTTACCCGTCAAAAAAACATGGAAAAGCTTCAGGCTTACCTATAATAATATGACAAGAAACAGGCTATATCTATTATTAGCTTTTGGATTGTTGGCCGGATATGGCTGGATTATATGGTTTTCATCCCATAGTACCCTAAATCACACCTACCCTGCCTGTCTTTTTAAAAGCGTAACGGGTATAGCCTGTCCTTCTTGTGGTTCTACACGCTCAGTGGTATTAGTATCACAGGGAAATATTACTGATGCCATTTTACTTAACCCTATTGGCCCTTTTATGGCTGTCATTATGCTGATAGCTCCTTTTTGGCTGTTTTATGATACCATCTTTAAAAAAGACAGCCTATATAAAAGTTACAGGACATCTGAAAATATCATTAAAACTAAATGGGTCGCTATTACCCTTATTATTTTACTACTTTTAAACTGGTTATGGAATATACAGAAGGGATTATAAAAGAGAATTCAGCAAATGAGCGCACGCCGTTTATTCATCCTTATGAATATGAACAGGCAGGTAATAGTTATTTAATGGCTGTAGTTGCGGTAATAGCAGGCCTGCCATTACCTATAATAAACCTCATTGCAACCGTAGGCTATTATATGGCTCAACGGAAATCATCTTACTTTGTACGCTGGCATTGCATACAGGCAGGCTTAGGGCAAATTGCACTTGTTCCTTTTAACAGCATAGCACTGGCATGGACATTAGGTATTTTATTTGGAGGTAGAGGTATTTTAGGCCTAACAGATATACCAAGAAGATATTATAGTCATAATGCTTTACCATTTGATGATTATTCCGGTGTCACTCTTTACTACTGGCTATATATTGCTTTTATAATTATTCTGAATATATCAGAATTCATTGTGGTTATAGCCACAGCTTCAAAAGTAAAGAAAGGGCATAATGTGCGCTGGTTTGGCATAGCAGCAATAGCCGATAAAATTTGCAGTAAAGAAGACCGTAACCCGTATAAAATATAACTATGAAACTTGTTTTTGCCTCAAATAATAAAAACAAAATACAGGAAATAAAACATCAGCTACCAAAGGATATTGAGCTTTTAAGCCTTGAAGATATCGGCTGCTTTGAAGAAATACCTGAAACTGCCGATACTATTGAAGGCAATGCTATTATTAAGGCCAATTATGTAACTGAAAAATACGGCTTTAATTGTTTTGCAGATGACACCGGACTTGAAGTTACTGCTTTAAACGGTGAACCGGGAGTATATTCAGCGCGTTATGCCGGAGAACAGAAAAGTACGGAGGATAATATGAAAAAGTTACTTAAAGCTCTTAAAGACAGCTCAAACCGCGAAGCCAGATTTAAAACCGTTATAGCTTTAAACCTTAAAGGAGAGCAACATTTGTTTACAGGTATAGTAAATGGGACAATAACTACTCAAAAAGCAGGAAATGAAGGTTTTGGTTATGATCCTGTATTTAAACCGGAAGGTTTAGACCTCACTTTTGCGCAAATTTCTCTCACCCAAAAGGCAGAGCTTAGCCATCGTGGCCGTGCTGTAAGCAAGCTTATAGATTTTTTAAAAAGTTAACTTTCTGATTTTCAAATATATTTATTAAAATAAAACTACAAATACTGTTAGTTTATCTCGCTAATTAACAGTACCTTTGCACCTATTTTTAAAAGTATATATGAATAAATTTGAACAATTAGGATTGAATGAATCGCTTCTGAAGGCGATAACCGATCTAGGATTTGAGAATCCGTCAGAAGTGCAGGAGAAAGCGATTCCCCTATTATTGGAAAAAGATACAGATATAGTAGCGTTAGCCCAGACGGGCACAGGGAAAACCGCTGCTTTTGGTTTTCCGCTTATCCAGAAAATAGATCCTGAGAACAGGAACACACAGGCGTTGATTTTATCGCCAACCCGTGAGCTTTGCTTACAAATTACAAACGAAATTAAGCTTTACTCTAAATACATTAAAGGTATACATACTGTTGCCGTTTACGGTGGAGCAAGTATTACTGAACAGGCAAGAGAAATAAAACGTGGTGCACAAATTATTGTTGCAACACCGGGAAGAATGCAGGACATGATAAACCGTGGCCTTGTAAATGTTTCAAAAATAGATTATTGTATTCTTGACGAGGCGGATGAGATGCTTAACATGGGTTTTTATGATGATATCGTAAATATCTTATCTACATCGCCGGACGAAAAGAGCACATGGCTTTTCTCTGCTACTATGCCTCAGGAGGTTGCAAGAATAGCAAAAGAATTCATGAGAAAGCCACTTGAAATTACAGTTGGCCATAAAAACTCAGGTTCTTCTACAGTTTCTCACGAGTTTTACCTTGTAAATGCACGTGATCGTTACGAAGCACTTAAACGTTTAGCAGATGCTAACCCGGACATTTTCTCTGTTGTATTTTGCCGTACAAAAAGAGACACTCAGGCAGTTGCAGAAAAGCTTATTGAAGACGGATACAATGCAGCAGCACTTCACGGAGACCTTTCTCAGGCGCAGCGTGACTCTGTAATGAAATCGTTCCGTAACAGGCAGATACAAATGCTTGTTGCTACCGATGTAGCTGCAAGGGGTATTGACGTAGATAACGTAACTCACGTGGTTAACTACCAGTTGCCAGATGAAATAGAAACCTATAACCACCGAAGCGGGCGTACAGGCCGTGCGGGTAAATTAGGTACATCTATAGTTATCATCACAAAAAGTGAATTACGTAAAATATCAGCTATTGAAAGAATCATCAAACAGAAGTTTGAAGAAAAAACAATCCCTTCAGGTATGGAGATCTGTGAAATTCAGCTTTTCCATTTAGCTAACAGAATTAAAGATGTAGAAGTAGATCATGAAATAGACTCTTATCTTCCTGCTATTTATGAAGTAATGAAAGATCTTTCTAAAGAAGAGCTTATCAAGAAAATGGTATCGGTAGAGTTTAACAGGTTTATAAACTACTATAAGAAAAACAGGGATCTTTCTTCTCAATCGGCTGGTGACAGACGTGAAAGCTCTCCAAGAATTAACGATGGCGGCGCAGTACGTTACTTTATCAATATCGGGTCAAGAGACAATTATGACTGGATGAGTCTTAAAGATTTCTTACGTGATACGCTTGGACTTGGCCGTGATGACGTGTTTAAAGTTGACGTAAAAGAAGGTTTCTCTTTCTTTAATACAGATGCTGAACATAGCGAAAAAGTATTAGATATTCTTAACAGCTTCCAGATGGATGGCCGCAGGATTAATGTAGAGATATCTAAAAATGACGGCAGAGACAATAGCGGACGCAGAGACCACAACAACAGAGGCGGCGGTGGCTTTAGAGGAAACTCTGACCGTGGCGGAAGAGGTGGAGAAAGAAGAAGCGAATCATCATTTGGTGGCGGAAGAAGCGGTGCAAGAAGTGCCGGATCTGCCGGGCGCCCGCCAAGAAGAGGCGATTCTAACCGTGATTCATCGGCTTCAAGAGAAAGAAGACCCAGAAGAAGCTAAAAATTATTTTATATAATTTTATACTAACTACAAAATATCCCGTTTGTTTATTACTTTTACAACACATAAACAGTCAATGAGATATTTTGTAGTTTTTTTATTTGCTTTACTTTCCTTAAACTCATTTGCACAGGGTACCAATACAAACCCTGAAAAAGTGTCGGGTATAATTTTAAACGAGGCAACACTTCAGCCCGTTGCAGGAGTAAGCATTATTAATATTAACCGCGTAAAAGGTACGGTTACCGACAGCCGTGGAAATTTTACTATTGAAGCTGTAGCCAATGACACACTTCATGTATCGCTGGTAGGTTATCAGCCTATAAAAGTCCGCGTATCCAGTGACTGGATAAAATTCAAAAATGTTACAAAAATCAACCTGACTGAGAAAGCTTATACCCTTGAGGAAGTAATTATAAGCAAATACAATCTTACAGGTTATCTGCAAATAGACTCTAAACTTGCACCTGTAAGAGAAAATTACCGTTATAGTATTTCAGGCCTGCCACAGGGTTATGAAAGTGGCGAAAATTCGCCCAATGCATTTAAGAAGATCATAAGCTCAATGTTTAATCCGGCCGATTTGCTTCATAATATATTTGGTAAAAAACCTGCAGAAATGCGAAGGCTTAAGGAAATGAAAAAAGATGACAGCGTTCGTAATGCCCTGGCCGAAAAATATGACCGCGAAACACTTGCCGCATTGCTTGGTGTAAGCAAAGATGATATTGCCGATATTTTAGAAAGATGCAACTACTCTGAAGATTTTATAAAAAACTCTAACGACCTGCAGATAATGGATGCCATATCAGGGTGTTATGAAGAGTACAAAGCACTTAACAGAAAATAAAGCTTTTATACCGTTTCAAGATAACGCTGTGTAATAAAATCAATATCTTTTATAGATTTTCTTGCCCAGTCAATACGTTTTTCAAGTATTTCTTCCTCAGTAAGCTGCCATTTAATATCAGAGTTTCGTAACCTACTGCTAAGATGTTGTATAATTATTGCTGCAGATGACGACACATTAATACTTTCTGTAAACCCAAACATGGGTATTTTAAGAAATCCGTCCGCCTGGCTGAGTACTTCTTCTGAAAGCCCCAGCCTTTCAGTACCAAAAAATAATGCCGCCGGTTGTGTTATATCAAAATCTTCGAGAAAGCATGAGTTTTCATGGGGTGAAGTGGCAATAATACGATAACCTTTACTTTTTAAATCTTTTATACACGCATCTGTAGTACTATACCTGTTAACATCTACCCATTTCTGGGCGCCCATAGCAATCTCTTTATCAATTTTTTTACCGTACTTCTCCTCAATCACATTCATTTCCTGAATACCGAAAATCTCACAGCTGCGCATTACCGCACTCGCGTTATGTAATTGGTACACATCTTCCATTGCTACTGTAAAATGTTTTGTACGGCGGGAAAGTATATCTATAAATTTATCTCTTCTGCTTTCTGTTATTATTGTTTCCAGATAAGTAAGATAATTTATGTCTGATGCATTTTTCATTGCGTAAGAGTTGCCTTTAGAATTTTTTACTATATTAGATGTGCCAAACTAACTTTAAAACCGAATGACACAGGAAGAATTACTAGAGCAAATCTACAAAAAAGACAGCAATGCATTTACCACGCTGTATGACATGTATTCTAAAAGCCTATACGGCGTTATTTACAACCTTCTGAAAAACAAAGAAGAAGCCGAAGATGTTTTACAGGAAGTTTTTGTAAAAATCTGGAAAAACATTGATTCCTATAATGATACTAAAGGCCGGTTTTTTACCTGGATACTTAATATATCCCGAAACGCTGCTATAGACAGGCTTCGCTCTAAAGATCATAATAAAAATTTAAAAAACCTCTCCGTTGATAATTTCGTACATATTCTTGACCACAATGCAACGGTAGTCAATAAGATAGACGCCATAGGTATTCGTGAGTTCATTAAGAAGTTAAAACCAACCTGCGTGCGCATTATTGAACTCTTATTCTTTAAAGGCTATACTCAACAGGAAGCCTCTGAAGAATTAGCTATGCCATTAGGTACGGTAAAAACACAAAACAGAAATTGCATTAAAGATTTAAGAACGATATTAGAGGTATAATGGAAGAGTATATAGAATCAGGAATTTTAGAGCTTTATATCTTTGGAGTACTTACCGAAGAAGAAAATAAAGCAGTACAGGAAATGGCCAGCCGGCATCCGGAAGTACAGGCCGAAATACTATCAATAGAAAAAGCTATTGTAAACCTGTCTTACAGCGTGTCTCCACACCTGTCTCCGGAAGTATATAACAGAATACGCCAGGAGCTTATAGATAAGCATTCGGGCGTTGTACAGATGCAGCCGCGCAGAAGCAGTACTACGTCTTATATTGGATGGGCAGCTGCAGTTATTTTAATGTTTGGTTTAGGCATACAGTATTATAAATACAACGAGGCAACTCAGGAAGTACAGTCTGCATCAGTGCAAAGGGATAAATACCAGCAGATGCTTGCCAGTGTTACTAAAGAAAATACACAAAACGAAAAAGCACTTAGCATAGTTCGTGAAAAAAGCAACACAGTTGTTACGCTTGAAGGGCAACAGGCAGCACCAAATGCATTTGCTAAAGTGTATGTTAATGACGATAAAAACCAGATATATGTAGATATTGCCGGACTGCCAAAAGCACCGGAAGGCAAAGTATACCAGGTTTGGGCATTAATGCTAAATCCTATCACACCAACAAGCATAGGTGTGCTTGACAAAAACAAAGTTGCAGACAGCAAAGGTATTATAGCGGTTGATAATTTTGAAGGAGCCCAGGCTTTTGGTATCACACTTGAGCCGGAAGGCGGAAGCCCTTCTCCTACTATGGAACAATTATATACTTTAGGAAAAGTATAAGCAATACATGAAGAAGAAACTTGTCATACTCTCCGGTGCCGGGATGAGTGCCGAAAGCGGCATTAAAACTTTTCGCGACGCCGGAGGATTATGGGAAGGACATGATGTTATGGAAGTAGCATCGCCTGAAGGGTGGCGTAAAAACCAGGCGCTTGTGCTGGATTTTTACAATAAACGCCGCCAGCAGCTTTTTGAAGTACACCCTAATCGCGGACATATAGTTGCTGCCGAACTTGAAAAAGACTTTGATGTACACATCATAACCCAAAACGTAGATGACCTGCATGAACGCGCCGGAAGTACCAACGTTTTACACCTGCACGGCGAATTACTTAAAGCCCGCAGTATTCACAACGAATTTGATATTATAGACTGGAAAACCGATATTAATATTGGCGACCTGCATACTGATGGCTATCAGCTACGCCCGCATATAGTTTGGTTTGGCGAAGCTGTTCCGGCAATTGCCGATGCTATAGATATTGTTGAAGAAGCCGATTATATTATTATAGTGGGTACATCTATGCAGGTATATCCTGCGGCTGGGCTGGTAGAATATGCAAAACCAGATACTCCTATATTTTATATTGATCCCAATCCGGGGAAAATACCAATCATGCATTACCACATTGAAAATATACCCATGACAGCAAGTGAGGGTATGGCGGTTGTAAGAGAGAGATTGAAAACGCTATAATTTTATAGTTAACAATCCTTTTCATTATTCCCCTCAAAATTCTTACCTTCGCGGCTTCTAATTTTGACACTTAAAAACAATGCAAAATTTATCTGAACTGAATGCCATATCGCCTATTGATGGTAGATACAGAAACAAAACAGCTCCATTGGCAGCTTATTTCTCTGAAGAAGCCCTTATAAAATACCGCGTGCTTGTGGAAATTGAGTACTTTATTGCACTTTGCGAACTGCCTTTACCTCAGCTTGCAGGTGTAGATAAAAATACTTTCGGTGCACTTCGTGACCTTTACCAAAACTTTTCAACCGAAGATGCACTTCAGATAAAAGAAATTGAGAAAACAACAAACCATGACGTTAAAGCTGTAGAATATTTTATAAAAGCAGGTTTTGACAAATTGGGCCTTGAGGCTTACAAAGAATTTATTCACTTTGGACTTACGTCTCAGGATATTAATAATACTGCAATACCGCTTTCTACAAAAGAAGCTTTTGAAAATGTATACCTGCCATCGATTATTGCTGTTATAGCCAAGCTAAAAGAGCTTAGCGTAGAATGGAAAGATATATCAATGCTTGCCCGCACTCATGGGCAACCTGCCTCTCCTACCCGTTTAGGAAAAGAAATTCTGGTATTTGTAGAACGCCTTGAAGAACAGCTTCGTTTACTTTTCAATGTGCCTTTTGCAGCTAAATTTGGTGGCGCTACGGGTAATTTTAATGCGCATTTTGTAGCTTACCCAAAAAATGACTGGAGAAAATTTGGTGCCGATTTTGTTGAAGGGACTCTTGGGCTTAAACACTCGTTCCCTACTACGCAAATTGAACATTATGACCATTTTGCAGCATTTTTTGATGCCCTTAAACGCATCAACACCATACTTATAGATCTTGATAGGGATATATGGACATACGTGTCTATGGATTACTTTAAACAGAAAATTAAAGCTGGGGAAATAGGCTCATCGGCAATGCCACATAAAGTTAACCCTATTGACTTTGAAAACTCTGAAGGCAATCTGGGCATAGCAAACGCTATTTTTGAGCATCTTTCCGCTAAACTGCCAATATCAAGATTACAGCGTGACCTTACAGACAGTACTGTACTTAGAAACATAGGTGTACCAATGGGACACACAATAATATCTTTTGAAGCAACATTAAAAGGCCTTAATAAGCTATTGCTTAATGAAGAAAAGTTTGCTGAAGATCTTGAGAAGAACTGGGCTGTTGTTGCAGAAGCTATTCAGACTATACTTCGTAGGGAAGGATATCCAAATCCTTATGAAGCTCTTAAAGACCTTACAAGAACAAATACTGTTATAAATAAACAAGCTATTCATACATTTATAAGCAACCTGAATGTAAATGATGATATAAAAGCTGAGCTAATGCAGATAACTCCTGCAAACTATTTAGGCATATAACCATAAATGTTAAAGCCTGTTTAAATTTTACTGAAACACCTGTATAAAGCCCTATATTTAGGGCTAACAAGAAAATCTTGAAGGATTATATTTGTTATATTGCAATATTACCTTAAAGACTAAAAACAACGTTTCACACAAATTTAAACAGGCTTTTCTATGCCCAATAAAATCCTGATATTATTTGCACATCCTTTATTCGAAAAATCGAATGCTAATAGTGCATTGGTAAGTCATATACCCGACTCGCCAAATATTACTTTTCACGACCTTTATCAGGAATATCCGGAATTCGATATTGATATGAAACGGGAGCAGGAATTATTAATGCTTCACGATATAATTATATGGCATCATCCAATGTATTGGTATAGCTGCCCTCCTCTTTTAAAGCAATGGATAGATATTGTTTTAGAGCACGGATGGGCATATGGTAAAGAAGGCTTTGCCTTAAAAGGAAAACTGTTATTACAAGCAATAACTACTGGTGGACGAAAAGAAAACTACAGCCCTACCGGACGCGATTTTTTCACGATTCCGCAATTACTGGAACCCTTCTGCCAAACGGCAAAAGTATGTAATATGACATACCTTCCGCCCTTCGTAATACACGGTACACATTCTATGAATGAAGATGGTTATCAGAAATATGCAAAGTTATACGGGCAGGTGCTGGAATATTTGGAAAACAAACCTTTTGACCCAAAAGAACTTACAGGTTTTCATTACTTTAATGACTGGTTTAAAACTCAATTAGGATAAAATTATGCAGGAAAGCTTTTTCTTTCAGGCCATTATATACCTTACTGCTGCTGTGGTATGTGTGCCTATTGCCAAAAAAATAGGTTTAAGCTCTATATTGGGCTATCTATTTGCCGGAATTATAATTGGCCCATATGTATTGGGTTTAATCGGACAGGAAGGAGAAGATATTATGCACTTCGCTGAATTTGGTGTTGTTATGATGCTTTTCCTTATCGGTCTCGAACTTGAGCCTCATAAATTTTGGCGTATGCGCCGCTTTATTATCGGTATGGGCACTATGCAGGTTGTGGGTACGGCTGCAGTGCTTTTTATTGCGTGTTCGTTCGTGTTACGTTGGGAATGGCGCACTACACTTGTAATCTCCCTTGCTCTTACATTATCTTCTACAGCTATTGTAATGCAGACATTAAAGGAAAAGGGACTCAGCAAAACATCAATGGGGCGTTCATCGTTTGCAGTATTGCTTTTTCAGGATATAGCCGTAATACCAATAATGGCCATTCTGCCATTGCTTGCCGATGGAAGCATTGTTACAGAACAGACAGACAAGTCGTTAATATCAGACCTACAGAGTTGGTTACAAACACTAATAGTATTGGGAACTATTGGCGTGGTATATTTAGGAGGACGCTACCTTATAGTACCCTTATTGCATATAATAGCAAAAACAAGGCTTCAGGAACTCTTCACTGCTTCAGCGCTGCTACTGGTTGTGGGAGTTTCTTTCATGATGCAGATTGTAGGATTAAGCCCGGCTTTAGGGGCATTTTTGGCAGGAATGGTATTAGCCAATAGCGAGTTTAAACACGAGCTCGAGGGAGATATAGCTCCTTTTAAAGGTCTGCTCTTAGGATTATTTTTTATTGGTGTAGGTGCGTCTATTAACTTTAGACTTATAATAGCCGATCCGGCATTTATAATAATATTCACCACCATTTTTAACACTATAAAATTCTTTGTTCTTCTGGCTATCGGGAAATTCTATAAAAAAAGCCAGGATCAGAATATACTTTTTTCATTTGCATTAAGCCAGGCAGGAGAATTTGGGTTTGTAATTCTTGGTTTTGCACTACAGCTTAACCTTATGCCTGTTGAACTGTCTAACCAAATGATGGCGGTTATTGCAATAAGCATGCTTGGCACACCATTTTTATTACTTATAAATGAAAAATGGATAGATCCTTTCTTTGGGGTTAAAGAAAACCCTTCTAAAAAGAATTTTGACAATATTGATGAGCAAAACGATGTAATTATTGCAGGGTTTGGCAACTTTGGGAGTACTATAGTGCGCCTTTTAAAAACAAACGGTATATCGGCAACTGTACTTGACATGGACTCTGACAGGGTAGATTCGCTCAGAAAAATGGGGTTCAAGGTATATTATGGCGATGCGTCACGGCTAGAACTATTAAAAGCAGCAGGCTGTGAGAATGCCAAGCTCTTTATTGCTGCAATAGACAACCCGAGAGTAAACCTTGATGTGGTTGAGATGATAAAAAAGCATTTTCCTGATCTCAAAGTACTTGCACGTGCCAGAAACCGCAGTGATGCTTTTGAATTGGTCGATATGGGCGTAAAAGACTTTTACAGGGAAAATATGTACAGTGCCGTTCACTTAGGTGTTGATGCACTTGTAGAAATGGGCCACAGGCGTTATACAGCTACGCGACAGGGACAGCGATTTATAAAATATGATGAACAGTCTATATTCAGGCTTGCAGAAAAGCGTCATGATAAAAAAGCTTTCCTTATGTCTGCTATGGAAGAAATTCAAATGCAGGAACAATTGTTACGTAATGACCTTTATGCACAACTTGGTGCTAATGACCATGCCTGGGAAAGTACCGCTCTAAGAAAAGAGCGCCAGGAAGAAAATAACGCAACAACAGATTAAACAAAAAAAAGCATAAGACCGAAGCTATTAAACTTCTTTCTTATGCCTTTTTCATTTATTATACTATCTTATGATTTATCTTGAATAGTTAGGAGCCTCTTTTGTAATGGTTACATTATGAGGATGGCTTTCGGCAATTCCGCTTGATGTAAGACGAACAAAACGGCTTGATTCCTGTAGTGTAGGTATATCTTTAGCACCACAGTATCCCATACCTGCACGAAGACCTCCAATGAACTGAAGCATGCTTTCAAAAAGCTCTCCTTTGTAAGGTACACGACCAACAATACCTTCCGGAACTAGTTTTTTAACATCATCCTCTACATCCTGGAAGTAACGGTCTTTAGAACCTTCTTTCATAGCCTCTACAGAACCCATACCACGGTATGATTTGAATTTCCTTCCTTCAAATATAATAGTCTCACCAGGAGATTCTTTAGTACCTGCAAGCAGTGAGCCTAACATTACACAGTCGGCTCCGGCAGCAAGTGCTTTAGGAATATCACCTGTATAACGAATACCACCATCTGCAATTACAGGAACACCTGTACCTTTAAGAGCAGCAGCTACTTCAAGAACTGCTGAGAATTGTGGGAAACCAACCCCTGCAACTACACGTGTAGTACATATAGAACCTGGTCCGATACCTACTTTCACAGCATCAGCACCATTTTCAGCAAGGTAAAGTGCCGCTTCAGGAGTTGCAATGTTACCTACTACTACATCCAGTTCAGGGAATTTAGCTTTTACCTCTTTTAGTACAGTTACCACACCTTTGGTATGTCCGTGAGCTGTATCAATAATAACAGCATCTACGCCTGCATTTACAAGCGCTTCTGCACGTTGAACTGCATCGGCAGTAACTCCAAGAGCAGCAGCAACACGAAGCCTTCCGAATTTATCTTTATTAGCTATTGGTTTCTGGGTAAGTTTAGTTATATCCCTGAAAGTAATAAGCCCAACCAGTTTGTAATCGTTGTTTACAACAGGTAGTTTTTCAATTTTATTTTTTTGAAGAATGCCTTCAGCAACCTGTAGCGTAGTACCTTCGGCGGCAGTTACCAAATTTTCGGTAGTCATTACTTCAAGAATAGAACGGCTGTTTTCTTTTTCGAACCTAAGGTCACGATTAGTAACAATACCTTTAAGAGTACCGTCTGCATCCACTACCGGAATACCGCCAATGCTATACTCACGCATTACATTTTTAGCATCGCCTACATTAGCCGTAAGTGGAAGCGTTACAGGATCGATAATCATACCCGACTCAGCCCTTTTAACTTTACGAACCTCAGCTGCCTGCTGATCGATCGTCATGTTTTTATGTAAAACCCCTATACCGCCTTCGCGTGCCATAGCGATAGCCATTGCACTTTCGGTAACAGTATCCATAGCGGCAGATACAATAGGAACGTTTAGCGTTATGTTTCTTGAGAATTTAGACTGAATGCTAACTTCGCGAGGTAATATTTCAGAGTAGTTAGGTACTAGCAGAACATCATCGTAAGTAAGACCTTCGCCGATGATTTTATTTGTATGTGCTTTCATGCTGCAATTTGTAGTTAAATTGCGTGCAAATATAACACTTTTTTAGGAATTGTAAAATAGATAAGACCATAAAATATTTTTATGATCATATAGTCATGATTTATACTTTAATGAAACTCCCCAAATAATTTAGTAGCTTCGTTATAGGCACTTTCAAAGCTCATTGGGTTCATATTGGTATCTGCTTTTGCTGCGGTAAAGTAGGATAGCATACGCTCTGTAGGCATATTGCCTGTAAGATCATCTTTAGCCATTGGGCATCCGCCAAAGCCTTGTATGGCACCATCAAAACGTTTGCATCCTGCTTTGTAGGCTGCATCTACTTTTTCAAACCATTTATCAGGAGTAGTGTGCAGGTGTGCTCCAAATTCGATTTCAGGATATTTAGGAATAAGATTAGCAAAAAGGTAATCAATAACATCGGGGGTAGAACTTCCAACTGTATCACTTAAAGAGAGGATTTTTACTCCCATAGCAGCCAGTTTTTCAGTCCACTCTCCTACTATCTCTACATTCCACGGATCACCGTAAGGATTACCAAACCCCATAGAAAGGTAAGCAACAACTTCTTTATTGGATGCATCGGCAATGTTTAATATTTCCTGTAATGTAACTATTGACTCTGCTATGGTTTTATGGGTATTTCGCATCTGGAAATTCTCAGAAATAGAAAAAGGGTAACCTAAATAACGAATTTCTGCATGTTGCGCTGCCATTTGCGCCCCTTGTATATTTGCTATAATAGCCAGAAGTTTGCTTTGGGTTGAAGAAAGATCGAGTCCCGCAAGCAGCTCGGCGGTATCCTGCATCTGCGGGATAGCTTTTGGTGATACAAAACTTCCGAAATCTATGGTGTCATATCCTATTCTTAATAAAGACTGGATATAGCTTATTTTTCTATTGGTAGGTATAAATGCCTTGATGCCCTGCATGGCATCTCTTGGACATTCAATAATTTTAATCTTTTCCATAAAGGTTCAAAGATAATAAGAATTCACCTATTTACGAAAACGTTTTCTTTAAGACTTGTAATTGCTGTTGTTAAAAAATTCAGGCTTAAAGTACCTTATGCATCTTTTAAAAGCTTCTTATTAATAGCTTTTATAAGTGCAGGGCCTTCATAAATAAAACCTGTATAAAGCTGGATAAGGCTCGCACCGGCTTCCAGTTTTTCAATGGCATCTTCAGGAGTATGTATCCCTCCTACCCCAATAATCGGGAATGCTTTATTACTTTTCTCCGAAAGAAACCTGATTACCTCTGTAGATCGCTTAGTAAGTGGTTTACCACTTAATCCTCCCATTTCAGTTTTATCAGGAGATACAAGTCCTTCACGTGAAATAGTGGTATTGGTAGCAATAACGCCGGCAATGTTAGTAGTTTTAACTATATCTATTATATCCAGTAATTGTTCATTAGTAAGATCCGGTGCTATTTTAAGTAAAATAGGTTTTTGCTTTGGTTTAACGGCATTCTTATCCTGAAGCGTTTGCAATAGCCTTGTAAGCGGTTCTTTATCCTGTAATTCTCTTAAATTAGGTGTATTTGGCGAACTTACATTTACCACAAAATAATCTACATAATCATATAGTGCATCAAAGCATATCTCATAATCGTTAACTGCCTCTTCATTAGGAGTAACTTTATTTTTGCCTATGTTACCTCCAATAAGTACATGTCCTTTTCCTGCAGGGTTCTTTTTAAGGCGTTCTACAGCTTCCTGTACTCCCCCGTTATTAAAGCCCATACGGTTAATAATAGCACTGTCTGCCTTTAACCTGAATGATCTTTTTTTAGGGTTTCCTTCCTGTGCTTTTGGCGTAAGTGTACCAATTTCTATAAATCCGAATCCAAGGTCTGAAAACTCTTTGAACATCTTCGCATCTTTATCCATACCTGCTGCCAGTCCTACAGGGTTTTTGAACTTAAGTCCGAATACCTCACGCTCAAGACGCGGATCTTTTACTTCATACAGTGATCTGAACAGTACCGGAAATCCCGGGATACTATCAAGAAAACGAATTGTGGAAAAAGTAAAATGGTGTATTTTTTCCGGATCAAAACGGAACAGTATCGGCCTTATTAAGGATTTGTACATATAAAATTGTTTGGTAGCTGCAAATTTAGGAATAACATATCATATTAAAAATTAAACTGTAAAAGTTATTATGACCGGATATGAGAAGATTGAGATAAATTTATCCGCTGAACTTTCTCTTTTGTCTTAAATATGTCCACAAAAGTTTATTATAAAATGATTATAAAACTCTTGAAAATGCAATAAAAAATATTGTAAAATCGTAAATTTGTGCTTCATTTTAAATAAAAATTAAACATGCAGCATATTATAGACCGTTTTATCAGCTATGTTACTGTTGATACTGAATCTGATCCAAACTCTGACACAACACCAAGCACAGCAAAACAATGGGATCTTGCCAATCAGCTTGTAGAAGAACTTAAAGCAATAGGCATGGAAGATGTTACCATAGATGACAATGCGTATATTATGGCTACACTTCCATCAAATGTAGATCATGAAGTTCCTGTAATAGGTTTTGTTTCTCATTTTGATACTACTCCGGATTTTACAGGCGCTAATGTAAAACCACAAATAGTACATAACTATGATGGCGGTGATATTGTTCTAAATAAAGAACTTGATATAGTACTTTCTCCAGGCTATTTTAAAGATATGCTTCAATATAAAGGTCAGACCCTTATAACTACAGATGGTACTACCCTTCTTGGTGCTGATGATAAAGCAGGTATTACTGAAATAGTAACTGCTATGGAATACTTAATTCAGCATCCTGAGATCAAACATGGAAAAATACGCGTAGGCTTTACACCTGATGAAGAAATAGGTCGCGGTGCTCATAAATTTGATGTAGCAAAATTTGGTGCAGAGTGGGCTTATACTAT
Organism: Flavobacterium sp. NRK1; assembly: GCF_024054175.1. Classification (GTDB taxonomy): domain Bacteria; phylum Bacteroidota; class Bacteroidia; order Flavobacteriales; family Flavobacteriaceae; genus Flavobacterium. Next base: position 2,626,617 of record NZ_JAMXLA010000001.1, on the reverse strand, counting down.
GGACGGCAGCCAGATAGGTGAACTTGAATATGAAAATTTTAATGCTGCCGGAGCAAAAATTACTTTTAAAGGTAAAAGCGTACACCCCGGTTACGCCAAAGGTAAAATGATCAATTCAATGCTTATTGCTAATGATTTTATCTCTGCACTTCCTAAAGGTGAAGTTCCTGAAAAAACTACCGGTTATGAAGGTTTCTTTCACGTTGTTGGCTTAAACGGAAGCATTGAAGAAACTACTGTTCAGCTTATTATTCGCGACCATGATCGTGCTAAGTTTGAAGATAGAAAACAGTTAGTTCAAAAAATCACTGACAACATAAACAATAGCTTTAAAGAGCAATTTGGCGGAGATATTGCTACCGCCGAAATAAAAGACTCTTACTTTAATATGAAGGAAAAAGTAGAGCCTGTAATGCATATTGTTGATATTGCAGAAAAAGCCATGAAAGAACTTGGTATAGAACCGATTATTAAGCCAATACGTGGTGGTACAGACGGTTCTCAACTTTCATATATGGGATTACCTTGTCCAAATATTTTTGCGGGCGGGCATAATTTTCATGGTAAATATGAATATGTTCCTGTGGAAAGCATGCAGAAGGCTGTAGAGGTTATTGTTAAAATTGCCGAGCTGACTGCACAAAAGTAAAAAGCCAATGGAGTCTGAAAAGAAAAACATTTGGGACAAAAACAGTCAATGGCCTGAAGAATTAGATATATTAAAGTCTATAATAAACAAAACCGGCCTGACTGAAACCATAAAATGGGGAGGTACAGCCTATACGTATAATAACAAAAACGTAGTTGGCATAGGTGGATTTAAAGACTATTTTGCCATTTGGTTTTTCAAAGGTGTTTTTCTTAAAGATGAAAATAAAGTATTAGTGAACGCGCAAGAAGGCGTAACCAAGTCGTTACGCCAGTGGCGTTTCACTTCTAAAGAAGAAGTAGATGAAAAACTGGTACTTGAATATATACACGAAGCTATTGAAGTTGAAAAAGCCGGATTAGCCGTAAAGCCTGAAAAGAAAGCTTTTACAATTCCCGAGAGACTAAAAACCGAACTTAAAGCATCTCCTGAATTAGCTGAAGCTTTCGATAAGTTTTCTCCTTATAAACAAAAAGAATTTGCAGAACTTATAGAATCTGCAAAGCGGGAAGAAACTATACTAGCGAGGCTTGAAAAAATTAAGCCCCTGATACTTGAAGGGAGAGGACTTAATGATAAGTACAGATAAAAAAAATCCCAATCTTTCGATTGGGATTTTTTATTTATTTTACTTCCTGTTTAGGAGCATTTAGTTTCTGACTAAGATCAAGAGATATTGCAGAACGCTCCATTTTAAGCTTTCCTGCCATTGTCTCTATTACAACAGAGTCCTGAGCTAATTCGGCTATTCTTCCGTGAATACCACTTTTAGTGATAATCTTGTCTCCTACTTTTAAATTAGCTTCAAACTCTTTTTCAAGTTTCTGCTTTTTCTGCTGTGGTCTAAGCATTAAAAAATACACTACCACAAACATTAAAATTATTGGCGCAAATTGCGTTAATTGTCCCATATATTAGTGTGCTGCAGGCGTAACACCTATACCACCCGCTTTAGGTGTGATGTTTGCCTTAAATTTAAGAATTTCTGTTGCTTTTTCAGTATTTAGTGTTACTGTAACTGTTTTTTCCTGATTACCGCTTTTTCCGGTAGAATTAAAAATTACTTTAATATCTCCCTGTGCACCCGGTGCTATAGGCGTTTTAGTATATTCAGGTACAGTACATCCGCAGCTAGGCTTAACTTCACTTATTACAAGATCTGCAGTACCATCGTTAGTAACTTTAAAAACGTGCTCTACTTTATCACCTTCAGTAATAGTACCAAAGTCATACTCCATGCTTTCAAATTTAGCTACAGGAAGGTTACCTGACTGCGCATGGGCAATTTCAGCTTTTTTAGCTGTTTCATCATCAATACGCAATGCTGCATTTTCTTTTTTGCATGCTGTAAGCATTAAAGACGCTATGGCAAACATAGCTGCTGTTTTTTTCAACATAACTTAAAAAATTTAAACTGTTTTACATTAAGCCTCTTCCGGCTTTTATTAATTTATTATTAGCCTGATAATCTTTTACAAGGTTATCTAAAATTCCATTGATAAAAATACTGCTTTTTGGCGTAGAATACTCTTTTGCAATTTCAAGATATTCATTAATTGTAACTTTAACCGGAATAGATGGAAATTTAAGAAACTCACAAATAGCCATTTTAAGTATAATTGCATCGATCTCTGCAATACGTTCAGTATCCCAGTTTGGTGTTTTATCTATAAATTCTTTTGCAAGCTCTACATTATTCAATACCGTTTTTCGGAAAAGATCTTTTACAAAATCTTTATCATCCATATCTTTATAAAGCCTTGGAACATTAAATGTTTCTTTTCCTTCTTTAGGCGGCTCTACCAATCTTAATTGTTTTGCTATAAGTGTATTTACAACAGGAATATCATCTACCCAAGTAAGCTTATTATCTTCAAGGTATTCATACAACTTCTCGTTAGGTGCAACAACATCTGTGAAAAGATCCGCTACAAAATCACGGTCTTCTTCAAAGGTATTGATGTTATTGTGCATGTAGTTTTGATACACCTCACTTTTCTTAATATCTTCAAGAAGAAGTAATATATAATCGTCGTTATTTTTCCAGTTATTAATATTACGGTCTGCCATTGCAATATTAAGCGGATTACTCTCTGCCAGCATATGAAGTACCTGATTATTAATAAATTTTTTGTTAGGATTGCGTTCTTCGGCAGTCGCAAGGTGTTTTTTTGATGATTTTTCGATAAAATCTTCTTCACTATTTCTTATTTCTACCAGTGCAGAAAGCATGATAAGATACAAATCACGAATGTTTTCAATACTATTAAAAAGGAATTTCTCTTCCTTTTCAAGATTGTCTGAATCATTTTGATGCATAGCATATATTGACTGCATCACTTTAACCCGAATATGTCTTCTGTTTAACATCCGTCTATAAGAACTTTAAAAAATTAAGGGAGCGAAAGAATAACTCTTTCGCTCCGCAAAATTAAGAATAATATTTTTGTACGCTAATTATTTAGCGGTTTCTTTTTTCCTGTCATCTATACGCTTCTGGGCCATTGCCATAGCAGCCTGTTGCGTTGTGATACCCTGAGTTTCAGCAAGACTGAATATTTCAAGCGTTGTATTATATATGTTTTCAGTTCTCCTCATTGCTTCAGCTGAATCATAGCCTACTATCTCTGAATAAACATTAATAATACCACCTGCATTAATAAGGAAGTCAGGAGCATAAAGAATACCTCTGTCCTGAAGTATTTTACCATGAACAACCTCGTTAGCAAGCTGATTATTAGCAGCACCAGCTATAACTTTTGCTTTTATTTTATCAATAGTAGTATCATTAATTGTAGCACCAAGAGCACATGGAGCATAAATATCAACATCTGCACTGTAAACATCATCACCTGCAAAAATAGCAGCACCATATTTGGCTGATACTTCCTGCATTCTCGCTTCATTAATATCTGATATCTGAACAAGAGCTCCTTCTTTAGTAAGGTAATCTATAAGTGTTTCACCTACATGGCCTGTACCCTGAACTAATACTTTTTTACCTTCCAGCTTATCACTTCCAAACTGATGCATAGCAGCAGCTTTCATACCCATATAAACACCATAAGCCGTTACAGGAGAAGGATTGCCTGAACCGCCTCTTTCTACAGATATACCGGTAACATGAGGAGAAACATCACGTATAAGATCCATATCAGCAGTTGTAGTACCTACATCTTCAGCAGTAATATACTTACCGCTAAGAGAGTTTACAAACTGGCCAAACCTTGTTATCATTTCAGGGGTCTTATCTAACTTAGAATCGCCTATGATAACAGCTTTACCACCACCCAGATTTAATCCTGAAATAGCAGACTTGTAGGTCATACCTCTTGATAATCTCAAAACATCATTTAAGGCTTCCCATTCGTTAGTATACTTCCACATTCTTGTACCTCCTAAAGCAGGCCCTAAAACTGTGTTATGAATACCTATTATTGCTTTTAAACCTGTATCTTTGTCATGGCAAAAAACGATCTGCTCATGGTCATTAAAAGATGGCTGTCCAAAAACCGGATCGACTTTAGTAAGCTCGTTAGCCTTAATAACTTCTGTTATCATAATAATAATTTTAAATTTGAAATTTATTCAAAAACAGGTTGTAAAATTACATATAATATTAAGATAAGACAAAATAAAAGTCTTTTTTTACATATTCCATAATTAAAGGCAGGTGTTTTCAACATGTTAAATATAACCTGACAGAAAGGTATTTTAACACTAAACTAAATAATAAAATTGCATTTCAATTAATAAGATGAAAGAACTTCAATATTTAAATAAATATTTTATAAAATACAAATTTCAATTTCTTTTAGGTATTTTAATAACAATTGTAGCTCAAATCTTCTCTTTATTCACTCCTGAATATATTAAAGATTCAATTACGGCTATTGAAAATTTTAAAAACGGAACTGCTACAACAGCAGAAGTACAATCTGAGTTGCTAACCAGTATATTAATGATTATTGGAACCACTCTGATTGCAGGGTTTCTTACCTTCCTTATGCGACAAACACTTATTGTAATGTCCCGGCATGTAGAGTATGATCTTAAAAATGAGGTGTTTCGTCAATATGAAAATCTTTCATCCAGTTTTTACAAAAAAAACCGTACCGGAGACTTGATGAACCGTATTAGTGAAGATGTTGGCCGTGTACGCCAGTATGTAGGCCCTGCCATTATGTATGCTCTCAATACAGTTATAAGCTTTGCCGTTATTACTACACACATGTTTACTATTTCGCCAAAGCTTACATTTTATACACTTTTGCCTTTACCTATACTTGCGTACTCTATATTCTGGATAAGCAAACAAATAAATAAGCGCAGTACTCTTTATCAGCAAAATTTGTCAAAGCTATCAACTTTTACACAGGAAATGTTTTCAGGTATAAGAATAGTAAAAGCTTATTCGCTTGAAAAACAAAAAGGTGATGATTTTAAAGAACTTTCAAGGGACAGTGTTAAAAAAAATCTGAGCCTGGCAAAAGTAAATGCTCTTTTTGGACCTTTTATGATACTACTAATAGGTATAAGCAACCTTGTAGTAATATATGTAGGGGGAATAATGTATATTAAAGGTAATATAGCTGAAATTGGTATTATAGCTCAATTTATACTATACATAAACCGGCTTACATGGCCTGTAGCATCCTTAGGATGGATATCATCTATGATTCAGGAAGCCGAGGCTTCACAAAAAAGAATTAATGAATTTCTTAAGATACAGCCCGATATACAAAACAATAATGAAATTCATACTCCTGTATTAGGACATATAGCATTTAATAATGTATCTTTTACATATGATGACACCAATATAACTGCACTAAAAAATGTGACTTTCTCTGTAAATAAAGGAGAAACATTAGCGATTTTAGGCCGGACAGGATCAGGAAAATCTACAATACTTTCTCTAATAAGCAGGTTATATGATGTTGATAAAGGTACTATAACAGTTGATGGTGAAAACGTTGAAGATTTAAACCTCTACGACTTACGCAACAGCATAGGATTTGTACCCCAGGATGCATTCTTGTTTTCTGACAGCATAAGTAATAATATAAAATTTGGAAAAGAAGAAGCCTCCTATGACGAAATTGTTAGCGTAGCACAAAAAGCAATGGTACACAATAATATTATAGCTTTTAACAAACAATATGAAACCATATTGGGAGAAAGAGGTATAACACTTTCAGGCGGACAAAAACAACGTGTATCTATTGCAAGAGCCATGATAAAAGATGCACCTATATTATTACTTGACGACTGCCTTTCTGCTGTAGACACTGAAACAGAAGAAGCTATACTTAATAATCTGCTTGAATTTTGTAAAGACAAAACTACTATTATTGTAAGTCACAGGGTGTCGTCAGCCAAAAATGCAGATAAGATAATAATTTTAGATGATGGTGAAATATTGCAACAAGGCACTCATAATCAGCTAATAAACGAACCGGGATATTATAAAGAATTGTATTTAAAACAACTTTCTGAAAAAGAATTGCAATAATTTGTTGGTTAATTTAGATTTTTTTTAGATTTTTGGTTTGCACATAAACCAAATAAAAAGAACCAAGGATTATGAGAGAAAATGACATGCTTGAAAAGGAAGAGATCTTCTCGAAAGTATTGAGGGCAGGACGAAGGACATATTTCTTTGATGTAAGGGCTACTAAGGCTGATGATTATTATATTACCATTACCGAAAGTAAAAAATTTACAGAAGAAGACGGTTCGTTCCACTTCAAGAAACACAAGATCTACCTTTACAAAGAAGATTTTGCTGCCTTTAGAGACATACTTGATGAAATGACATCGTATGTACTTAGCAACAAAGGGGAAGAAGTAATCTCTGAAAGACACCAAAAAGACTTTAGAAAGCTCTTTGGCGAAAAAGGCGAAGAAGCTGTAACCAGTGAAAGCTTTACCGATGTTAATTTTGACGATATTTAATCAAATCAACCCGTCAAAAAACTAAAAAATTATGAAGTCCGGAATCTTTAAGGTTTTGGACTTTTTTTTACTTCCTATATAATCACTCATTATAAAACAGAAATCTTTAAAATAAAATGGCTACCCTATTCGTAAGCCATTTTCAACTTTAACATCAGGAGCCAGCAAAACTACGTCACCCTCCTGCCCCACTGCTCCAAGAACAAGGCATTCACTCATAAACTTACCGATCTGTTTCTTAGGAAAGTTTACTACGGCAATAATTTGCCTTCCTGCCAAATCTTCCTTTTTATATCGCTTTGTAATTTGTGCAGACGATTTCCTAACTCCAATATCAATACCAAAATCTATAGTTAACTGATATGCCGGCTTTCTGGCTTCAGGAAAATCATTCACTTCAAGAATAGTACCTACACGCATTTCAGTTTTTTCAAATTCTTCCCAGGTCAGCATTATTTTAATTTTGATTAAGATTATAAAGTTTCGGGTTAAAAATCCGTACTTTGCTAAAGTAATATTTTCTTATAAAATGGCAAACACTCCATCAAATATGCTGCCTCTTGGTACCATCGCTCCTGCTTTTTGGTTAAAGGATACCAATTCTAATAACTATTACTCTTTTGCTCAATTAAAAGGTGAAAAAGGCACATTAGTTATGTTTATATGCAATCATTGCCCTTTTGTACACCATGTGATCGATGAAATAGTTATGATTGCAAATGATTACAGAGTACAGGGCATTGGCATGATAGCTATAAGCAGTAATGATATTGAAAAATATCCTATGGATAGTCCTGAAAAAATGAGTGAATTTGCTTTTGAAAACAAAATGGAATTCCCTTATTTATTCGACAACACTCAGGAAGCCGCAAAAGCTTATGACGCCGCATGCACACCTGATTTTTATCTTTTCAATGCCAGTGACCAGCTTGTTTACAGAGGACAGCTTGATGATTCCCGCCCTGGCAATAACATTCCACTAAGCGGAAGCGATTTACGAAACGCTATAGATGGTGTTTTATACAATCGTGCAATACCTAAAAATCAAAAGCCAAGTTTAGGATGTAATATCAAGTGGAAAATTTAATATACAATTAATATAAGAATGCAACGATTATCTGTAGATGCGATAATTGTTACATTAAAAAATAACAAATTATTACGTTTATATTATTCCTGTTCTAGCACTATATCAATAGGCTTATTCATTTTTACACCAAATTTAATAGCTGCCTGCTGACTTTCATTAGAACATAAAACATACATATTATAACTGTGCAGAGGGATAGTTACCGTTTTAAATTTACCTCCATTCTCTTCACCATCGGTATCCTGAATTTTCACAGCAAAACTGTCTGCTTTGAAAGTATTAGCTACAGACAGCAGATAATTATCTTTTGCAAAAGGAAAGAAATAGCGTTCTTTTTTAGCAACAGCCCCTTGTTCAAGTCTTTTATTGTCATCACCTATAAGATAGTTAGATGTAAATACAAGCGGCTGATTAGCATTTTTAAAACTATACAGGTTACTAATATTAATAAGATCTTTACCCAGACTATCTACCACAGTAATACGCAGGTTTTTGATATTCTCTTTTTTACCTGATTCATGCACATCGAGTACTATATAGGATGTAAAATCATAACCACAGTGCATGGAATTACCACCCGGCAGCTGTGCTTTAGCAGATAAACCTAATAAAGAAACTATAATCAGTAAAGTATATTTCATAACTAAAAGAATTAGCGCAAAAGTAAAACTATACAGCATTACTTTCAAAAAGTATTCCAACTTTTAATTATCAGTTTTCAGTTCACAGTTCACAGTTCACAGTTGACAGAAAAAACACAACCAATAATCTCGCTATTAATTCACCTGTTTTAAAACAGTAATAATCTGTTCAAAAAAGAAAGCCGGGAGAAAAATCTCCCGGCCTTCAAATATATCAATTCTCAATACAGAGACTATTTTACATCCATAAGTTCTACATCAAAAATAAGTGTAGCTCCCGGAGGAATAACACCGCCTGCGCCACGTTCGCCATACCCTAAATGAGATGGTATAACAAAGCGGGCCTTATCGCCTACCTGAAGTAAAGCAATCCCTTCATCCCATCCTTCAATAACATGACCCATCCCAAGAGGGAAATCAATAGGCTGTTTTCTTTTGTATGAAGAATCAAATACCTGTCCATTCTCAAGAGAACCTGTATAGTGAACAGATACTGTTTTCCCTTTCTGAGCCTGTTTACCGGTACCTTTTTGTATCATTTTATAACGAAGTCCGCTTTCAGTTTTATCAAAACCTGCAGCAAGTTTTTCCATAGCTTCTTCAGCTTGTTTTTTAGCTTCAGCCATACGTTTTTCACGAGAACCTTCAAATGTTCTGAAAGCTTCAACAGCATTCCATTTCTTAGCTTCTTCACCTTCACGGATAATTTCAACACTTTCAAGAGTATCATTACCCTGAATAGCATCAACTACATCCTGCCCTTCTACTACTTTACCAAATACAGTATGTTTATCATCTAACCAGGGCGTAGCTACGTGAGTTATAAAAAACTGCGATCCGTTTGAACCAGGCCCTGCATTAGCCATGGAAAGTACACCGGGAGCATCATGTCTAAGAGATGGGTGAAACTCATCATCAAATTGGTAACCCGGACCACCTGTACCTGTTCCAAGCGGGCATCCGCCCTGAATCATGAAATCAGATATAACACGGTGAAATTTAAGTCCGTCATAATATGGTTTACCTTGCGGCTTCACTTCGTTCTCTAAATTGCCTTCTGCAAGGCCTACAAAGTTACCAACTGTACCCGGAGTTAAATCGTGGGTAAGTTTAACAAGTATAGCGCCTTTTGAAGTATTGAATTTTGCGTAAATTCCGTTTTCCATTATTGTAGTTGTTTATTTTGAAGTGCCAAATTTACAAATTTATTCACAATTTAAGATATAGGACTTTCATAACAAAAAGGTAAATTTGAATATCAAACCAATTAAAAATGAAAAAAGAAGATAATTATCTCGCTATAAATAAAAAGGCCTGGAACGATAAAACAGATGTACATATAAACTCTGAATTTTACAATATACCTGCTTTTTTAGAAGGTAAATCGAGCCTTAATAGTATAGAGCTTGATTTACTGGGTGATGTTAAAGGAAAAAAGATACTGCACCTGCAATGCCATTTCGGACAGGACACTATATCCTTATCCCGCATGGGTGCCGAAGTTACAGGAGTAGATTTTTCAGAAAAAGCTATTAAAACAGCCCGTGAATTAACTGAAAAAACAGGAGCAAATGCACGCTTTATCTGTTCTGATATATACAGCCTCCAAGATAATCTACATGAAGAATTCGATATCGTTTTTACAAGCTATGGTACAATTGGATGGTTACCTGACTTAGAAAAATGGGCACATATAATCTCACATTTTTTAAAACAGGAAGGAGTTTTCATTTTTGCTGAATTTCATCCTGTAGTATGGATGTTTGACAACGATTTCAATAAAATTGCTTATAATTATTTTAAAAGCGATGCTATTATTGAAACCGAACTTGGCACCTATGCTGACCCTGCATCTGTAACAGAATATGAAATGATAACCTGGAACCACAGCCTGAGCGAAGTTTTAAATAATCTTATAAATGCAGGTCTGCAAATAAACTCTTTTAAAGAGTACGATTATTCACCTTACAATTGTTTCAGGAACACCGAAGCATTGGAAACCTACAAATACCGAATAGCCCATTTAGGCAATAATATACCGATGGTATACTCTGTGAAAGCCACGAAAAAGTAAGCGGATTTATTATTATTTTTGCATCAAACCTAAAATTATGGAAAGCATATTCGACCCACAAGGCAATAAAAATATAATAGACCGTATTCATACCTTAACCCCAATAACACTTTCGCAATGGGGAAAAATGACTGTAAGCCAAATGCTGCTGCACTGCCAGCAGCCAATAAAAGTTGCTTATGGCACTTTACAGCTTGAACCAAAACCTTTACTGGCTTTCTTTTTTGGTAAGTCTGCAAAAAAGAAACTTACAAATAAACAACCTTTTGGCAAAGGCATGCCCACCAGTAAAGAATTCAAAATTACCCATGAACCTGATTTTGAGACTTCTAAAAAAGAACTTATAGAACTGGTTAGTATTTTTGCCAAAGAAGGCCATGATGCCATTAAAATAGACAAACATCCTTTTTTTGGCAAAATGACAATGCATGAATGGGACCTAATGCAATGGAAGCATCTTGACCATCACTTAAAACAATTCGGGGCATAAATAATGTAACAATTACTTATTACATTAAAAAAGTTTAATTTTGCAGTCCTGTATAATTGCTATAACAGGCAATTGTTACATTGAATAATTATTAGATGAGAATAGACATTATTACTGTACTGCCCGAATTATTGCGAAGCCCTTTTGAAGCATCTATACTTAAACGCGCTATAGACAAAGGACTGGTTGAAGTACACCTGCACAATTTAAGAGACTACAGCACCAACAAACATAAAAATGTAGATGATTATCAGTTTGGCGGTGGCGCAGGCATGGTGATGATGATTGAGCCTATAGATGCATGCATATCTAAACTTAAGGCAGAACGCGACTATGATGAAGTAATATACATGTCACCCGACGGAGAAACACTCAATCAGGGCATGGCAAACCGTATGTCGCTTCTTAAAAACATAATTATACTGTGTGGGCATTATAAAGGTGTAGATCAGCGTGTACGCGATCATTTTATAACCAAAGAAATTTCTATTGGCGATTTTGTGCTGTCAGGTGGTGAACTTGCTGCTGCAGTAGTAGCCGATAGCATCATACGCCTTATACCCGGTGTTTTAAGCAATGAAACCTCTGCCTTAACAGATAGTTTTCAGGACAACCTGCTTTCCCCTCCCATATATACGCGCCCGGCAGAATATAAAGGATGGAAAGTTCCCGATATATTACTTAGCGGCAACTTTGCAAACATAGACAAATGGAGGGAAGACCAGGCACTTGAACACACAAAAAACAGAAGGCCGGATCTTTTAGAATAAGTTGATTGTAAATTGTTTAGGACATAATTTTTTATAGTTAAGTACCTAAATAAAAAAAATCTACTTATAGAATTTAAAAAAACCCTGAAACTTTAAACCTGAAACAAAAAAAATTTTATATTTGCACCCTTATTCGGACTAACCTCTGGCGAAAATCGTGAATGTTGCTTTGAATCAAACACTTAAAAATAAAATCATGTCTGATTTAGTAAAATTTGTACAAGACGAATTTGTAACAAAAAAAGATTTCCCTGAATTTAACTCAGGAGACACCATTACTGTTTACTACGAAATTAAAGAGGGTGAGAAAACAAGAACCCAGTTCTTTAAAGGTGTAGTTATCCAAAAAAGAGGTGCAGGTATCTCTCAAACATTTACTATCCGTAAAATGTCAGGAGCTGTAGGTGTAGAGCGTATTTTCCCGCTTAATATGCCGGCGCTGCAAAAAATCGAACTTAACCAAAGAGGTAAAGTTAGAAGAGCACGTATATTCTACTTCCGTGACCTTACAGGTAAAAAAGCAAAAATCAAAGAAAGAAGAAGATAATCTTTTCTTTTTCACAAATACAAAATCCCATAGCTACGGCATGGGATTTTTTTTTGCAAATAACCTGACTATATTACACTTACAATCACTTTCCATTAATTTTTTTATAGAGCTTGTCTTCAGATTTTTTTATCATTAAAATATCATCAGGCTGGAAATTAAATCCCATATTTTTTAATTCAACAATAGAAGGCTTTAGCTCAATACCGCTTCTTTCAAACAGAAAGTGCCTTTTACAGTAGCATAAGCATCACTTACAGGATAGGTTTCTTTCTCACTTGTTATGAGATTTACATAATCTAAGGACAATCTTTTTTCATCGTTAATATAGTATATCAAATATCCTTTTATGTTTTGAAATTCTAAAGCTTCACCTTCACAAAGATCTTTATTTGCACATAAAAGGTCAAGTATTCTGACATTCGCAGAATTATAATAAGGTGCGACAGCATTACACAGTACAGAAAAACGTTCATTATTTAATTCCATATTTCCATAACAAAAAGGCTCTTTTTCCTTATATAGCTGATCCCGGACATAATCCAGTTTAAAATCCAGACTGTCATTAATACGAATAAAAGATGTTTTATAATCTTTTATTTCACCTCTTTGTATCGCTTCCTTATAACTACAATTTTTATTGTTGTTACAAGCACACAATAAAAACACTATTATTAAAAAAGTAATTCTCATAATATTAGTTTATATATACAAATATAAACAGCAAGAGTTTTTATAGAAATGTTTTATATCGATTTAAACGTATACTTTTAAACAAAATCAACACATTTAATTATCTTTGGGCATGGATCCGATTTTTATAAAAATAGCTGACATACGCGGGGGCGTGCACTTTGTAAATATTAAGCATATTTATGAGGTAGAAGAAGTAACCAGCGCAAAAGCTAAACTTACACATATACGCTACTATTCTATTCCTGATTGCAAGGGACAGATAAATAAAGTAATCACAAAAGAATTTTCAACTTCTGTGCTGGAAAGGATCAACCAGTTAAAGGAGAAACCTTAACTGACACTGTAAAATCTTATCCTTTAAAATTGTAAAAGTAAAATTACGACAACGTTTTTTTACCGATATACCAACCCCCTGTTAGATAAGATTTTCCTATATTTGCGAGCCTTGTTTACAGTAAGGGGCTGATAAATGCGCTTTGTAGTAAACAGCTCAAACAAACACTCAAATAACATATTAATAATCAGCCTTTCAGCGTTTGCCGAAAGGGTCATTAAACAACAATCGCAATGTCCAAAACATCAAAGATCTTTTATACGATAACTGATGAGGCCCCTATGCTGGCCACCCATTCATTACTTCCTATTGTGCAGGCATTTACTGCACCTGCCGGAATAGAAGTTGAAACCCGCGACATATCTCTTGCCGGAAGGATACTTGCTAACTTCCCGGAACATCTTACTGAAAACCAAAAAGTTGGTGATGCCCTTACAGAACTTGGCCAACTGGCAAACACGCCGGAAGCCAACATAATCAAATTACCAAACATATCAGCTTCGGTACCGCAGTTAAAAGCAGCCATAAAAGAACTTCAGGGACAGGGATATAACATTCCTGACTTTCCGGAAGATGCTAAAACAGAAGAAGAAAAAGCTGTTAAAGCTAAATATGCAAAAGTATTAGGATCTGCAGTTAACCCTGTACTACGTGAAGGCAACTCTGACCGTAGGGCTCCTAAAGCAGTTAAAAATTATGCAAAGGCACATCCTCATTCTATGGGTAAATGGTCGCCTGACTCTAAAACAAGTGTTGCCAGCATGAAAGAAGGCGACTTTTACGGCAGTGAAAAATCTGTTACCGTAAAAGAGGCTACCGATGTTAAAATAGAATTTACAGCTAATGACGGTACTGTTACAGTACTTAAAGCAAGTACACCTCTAAAAGCAGGTGAAATTATAGACAGTTCTGCACTTAGCCTTAAAAAACTTAAAGCATTTATTGCTGAAGAAATTGAAGTTGCTAAAAAACAGGGTATACTATTCTCTGTTCACCTTAAAGCTACAATGATGAAGGTTTCTGACCCTATTATCTTTGGAGCTATTGTGGAGGTGTTTTATAAAGATGTATTTGAAAAATACGCATCATTATTCGCCGAACTGGGTGTAGATACACGTAATGGCTTAGGTGATGTTTATGCTAAAATAGCAGGAACTCCTCAGGAAGCGGAAGTAAAAGCAGCTATTAATGCGGTTTATACTACTGCCCCTGCTCTTGCAATGGTAAACTCTGATAACGGAATTACCAACCTTCATGTTCCTAGCGATGTGATTGTAGATGCTTCTATGCCGGCTATGATACGTACATCGGGGCAAATGTGGAATGCAGATGGAAAACCACAGGATACTTTAGCCATTATTCCGGACAGAAGTTATTCAGGCGTATATGTTGCAACTATTGAAGACTGTAAAAAACACGGTGCATTTAATCCTGCAACAATGGGTAGTGTACCAAACGTTGGGCTTATGGCTCAGAAAGCTGAAGAATACGGCTCTCATGATAAAACATTCCAGGCAGCTGCTGATGGCGTTATAAAAGTTGTAGATAATAATAACGGTACTGTTTACATGGAGCAAAAAGTAGAGGCCGGAGATATTTTCAGAATGTGCCAGACTAAAGATGCTCCTGTTCAGGACTGGGTTAAACTTGCTGTAAACAGAGCAAGGTTATCTTCTACACCGGCTATATTCTGGTTAGATGAAAACAGAGCACATGATGTACAGATAATTGAAAAAGTAAAAACATATTTAAAAGATCACGATACAAACGGACTTGATATTCGTATCATGAACCCGATCGACGCTACTAAATTCTCTTTGGAGAGAATACGTAAAGGAGAAGATACTATCTCTGTTACAGGTAACGTACTTCGTGACTACCTAACTGACCTGTTCCCTATTCTTGAACTTGGCACATCAGCAAAAATGCTTTCTATCGTTCCGTTAATGAATGGCGGTGGATTATTTGAAACAGGCGCAGGAGGTTCAGCTCCTAAGCATGTTCAGCAGTTTGTTGAAGAAGGCTACCTTCGTTGGGATTCACTTGGAGAGTTTTTAGCACTTGGTGTATCTTTAGAGCACCTTGGTCAGTCTCTGAACAATTCTAAAGCTTTAGTATTAAGCGAAACACTTGACGCTGCTAATGAGAAATTCCTTGAGAATGATAAATCTCCAGCACGTAAAGTAGGCGAAATAGACAACCGTGGTTCTCATTTCTACCTTGCATTATACTGGGCACAGGCTCTAGCTGCTCAGACTAAAGATGCTGAACTGAAAGCTAAGTTTGAAGAAATTGCTAAAGATCTTACTGAAAATGAAGCTAAGATTAATGCTGAACTTATAGGTGCACAGGGCAAGCCACAGGAAATAGGCGGCTACTACCACCCTGATTTTGCAAAAACCGACAAAGCTATGAGGCCAAGTGAAACATTAAATACTATACTTGCAAAACTGGTTTAAAACCAGTCGTATATTATACTTAAAAGCTATCCTTAGGGATAGCTTTTTTTATAGCAGTAGTTTAAATTAAATTTTAAAATTTTAGCAGCAACCCCTATTTTAATGGGGTCTGTTATTAAAAACACTATTTCTTGTATGAAAAAATTGTAAATTCTTGTAACAAGAAGTAATTTAATTCGTCTAATATCGTTATATAAGAAAATATAAAAATTATGAATTAAACAATGTAAACCTGAATCTACTTGTTCATTAAATAATAGTATTGAACCGGAGTCCAATCATCGATCAATCAACACAAAACCAATCAAACAAATGACCTTACAAAAAAAAGGATGCCTCTCGGTATTCCTTCTGTTTTTTTTCAGTGCTGTGTTTGCACAGGAGAAATTTACACTAAGCGGCACTATTGCCGACGATAGCAGCAATGAAACCCTTATAGGTGCCAGTGTATATATAAAAGAACTGGAAAAAGGAATTTCAACCAACGAATATGGCTTTTACTCTATCTCACTTCCCGCAGGAACCTACACAGTACAGGTAAGCTATGTAAGCTTTGGTACTAAGGAAGAAACAATTGTATTAAACAGCAACATACGTAAAAACTTCAGCCTTACTACCGATAGCAAAGTGCTTGATGAAGTAGTAATTTCTGAAAACGTAAAAAGAGCCAACATAAGAAAGCCTGAAATGAGTGTAAACAGGCTTTCTGCTGAAGAAATAAAGAAAATGCCCGTTGTAATGGGTGAAGTAGATGTACTAAAATCTATACTTACATTACCCGGTGTAACTAATGCCGGCGAGGGCGCTTCAGGGTTTAATGTCCGCGGAGGATCTGCCGATCAAAACCTTATACTTCTTGATGAAGCAACTATTTACAACTCATCCCACTTATTCGGTTTCTTTTCAGTCTTTAATGCAGATGCAATAAAAGACCTGAAATTATATAAAGGAGGTATCCCGGCACGTTATGGCGGAAGACTGTCATCTGTACTGGATATTTACCAAAAAGAGGGGAACAAGAAAGAGTTTCACATGAAAGGCGGTATTGGTGCAATTTCAAGCCGATTATTGGCTGAAGGCCCTATTGTAAAAGACAAAGGCTCTTTCCTCATTGGAGGAAGAGCATCGTATGCACATCTTTTTCTTAAACTGGCAGACAATGACAACTCTGCTTATTTTTATGACCTTAATACAAAACTTAGCTATAACCTCAACGAAAATAACAACCTGTACCTTTCTGGCTACTTTGGCCGTGATTTACTGGATATAAGCCAAAGTTTTAATAACGTATATGGTAATGCCGTTTTAAACCTTAGATGGAACCATTTATTTAGTGAAAAGCTATTCTCTAATATGAGTCTTATTTATAGTGATTACTATTACGGACTCGAATTAGGCTTTATTGGCCTTAAATGGGATTCAGGCATTAAAAATTATAATTTTAAATATGACCTGAAACATTACCTTACGGATAAATTTAAACTGAACTATGGTGTTAATGCCATATACTACGATTTTAATCCGGGAACTGTAAACCCAACAGGAGAAGATTCGGCTATAAACCACGACCAGCTCGAAAAGAAACATGCTTTTGAACCCGCCCTGTATGTAGATGCAGAACATGAACTGAGTGACAGAATTACTGTTAGCTATGGTTTACGATATAGTATGTTTTATCGTTTAGGAGAGCAAAATATGAATGTTTATGCCAACAATCAGGCTGTGGCTTTTGATAACGAGCTGAAAATTTACGAAAAAGCAACTCCAATTGGTACACTACATTATAGCAGCGGCGAAACCATTGCTGATTTTGGCAATCTGGAACCACGTGTAGCTATTGCTTATAAACTTGACGACAATCAGTCGGTAAAAGCAAGTTACAACCGCATGGCACAATACCTGCATTTAATATCTAATACCTCATCACCCACTCCACTTGACGTTTGGGCACCAAGTGACAATTTTACCAAGCCGGAATTATTAGATCAGGTAGCGGTTGGGTATTTCAGAAATCTAAAAGATGACACTTATACACTTGAAGTAGAAAGCTTCTACAAAAAAATAAAAAACAAGCTTGATTATATAGACGGTGCCGATCTTATTGCCAATAAAGCCATAGAGCAGGTATTGCTAAATGGTAAAGCAAGATCATACGGTTTAGAAGTACTGTTCCGTAAAAACAAAGGTAAGCTTACAGGCTGGGTATCTTACACCCTTTCCCGTACTGAACAGCAAACTCCGGGCAGAGCAACGGGAGAAACAGGTATTAATAATGGCGAATGGTATAGTGCCGGATATAATAAAACACATAACCTTTCTGTAACAGGTTCTTATGATTATACAGACAAATGGTCATTCGGGGCGATATTTGCCCTGCAATCCGGCCAGCCTGCTACCTTTCCTAACGGACAGTATCAGTATGGCGATATAAATGTTCCTGTATTTGGTTCAAGAAATGGCGACCGTTTGCCTATGTACCATCACCTTGATATTTCAGCTACTTATGTGCCTAAGCCAGAAAAAACCAAAGGCTGGCAGGGTGAATGGGTATTTAGTATTTATAACTTGTACAACAGGTCTAACGCAGCCTCTATGACATTTAGGCAAAATGAAGACACCGGAAGAAATGAAGCCGTGAGGCTTTCTATATTTGGCATTATACCGAGTGTTACTTATAATTTTAAATTTTAAGCATAATGAAAAGTATAAAATATATAATAATGCTGACAATTGGTTTACTGCTCAGCTCTTGCGAGGAAGTTGTAGATGTAGACCTTAACACTGCTGCTCCTAAACTTGTTATAGATGCCTCTATAAACTGGATAAAGGGTACCGATGGAAGCCAGCAAAAAATAAAGCTTACCACTACCGGAAGTTACTATGAAAATACCGTACCGGCAGTTTCGGGTGCTACTGTATTTATTACAAATAGTGAAAATATTGTTTTTAATTTTGCTGAAACACCTGGTACAGGGGAATATGTATGCACTAATTTTGAACCGGTTATAGGAGAAAACTATACACTTACAGTTGAGTATGACGGACAAACTTATAAGGCATCCGATACGCTTTATGCGGCTCCGGATATTCAAAACATAATTCAGGATAATGAAGGTGGTTTTCTTAATGATAATATAGAAGTACGTTTCTTTTTTATGGACAATGGCAATGAGGATAATTTTTATCTTGTGCGATTTGATACTGATGTATTGCCTTATCCTGACTATGATGCACTTAAAGATGAGTTTTTTCAGGGTAACCTTATGTTTGACTTTATAGATCATGAAGACTTTAAAGCAGGAGATGTTGTAGGTTTAAAGCTGTATGGTATTTCAGAGCGTTATTATAACTACATGAGCATACTTATATCTATGGTTGAAGGCGGAGCCGGCAGTGGGCCTTTTCAGACACCACCGGTAAATGCAAGAGGCAATATTATAAACCAGACGAATGAAGATAATTTTGCTTTAGGCTATTTCAGGCTGGGTGAAGTATCTTCTGTTAATTATACAATACAGTAATTTATTAAGTTCAAAATATATGTAACTTTGAAGTCCTCCTCAATGGAGGACTTTTTAGTGATTAGTCTTCAAATTTAGATCCAAAACATGTCTTCACACCATATTGTACGCGACGATCAGGAACCTGCTTTAATAATTGCTAACGGTGCTGAATGCAGCAAAGAGCTTTTAGGTCAGCTCCTGGAATGGTCGCCCCTTGTGATTGTGCTTGACAGTGCTATGAACCGCGTTATGGAACTGGGCATTAAGGTAGATGTCCTTTTAGGGGATTTTGACCGTGATTTTGATCCTGAATATTATAAAAGCCAACAATATCCGTTAGAAATTGTTCATACTCCCGACCAGGATAAGACCGATCTTGAAAAAGCATTTGAATATCTTATTGACCGTAAAATACCTGCCGTTAATGTTATTTGGGCGACAGGCCGCCGGGCCGATCATACCATTACCAATATTACCAATATTGTAAGGTTTCGTGATAAACTGAAAATAGTACTACTTGACGATCATTCTAAAGTATTTTTGCTGTCCCAAAAATTTGAAAAATGGTATCCTGCCGGCACTCCCCTGTCACTGATACCAATAGGAAAAGTATCAGGCATCAGCAGCAAAAACCTGAAATATCAACTGAATGATGACGAACTTACTATTGGTTACCGGACCGGAAGCAGTAATGAAGCCCTTGCAGACGGGGTTGTACTTATTGAGCACAAAGAAGGTGATCTGCTAATGATGGAATGCTTTGATTAGAGAGTTGTCGATTTGGTTTATTCGTGAATTTGGGTATCAAATCACTTATACTTTAAATCAATTAGCACAGAAAGTGAGGGAAATTTACAGACTCTTCTTGCAATCTGGTAAATTGATCCATTTGTAACTCCGGATAAATAAATTCACGAATAAAACATATAATCATTTCACTATCTTTGTAAAAAGCAAGGAAAAGAAATGAAATTCAACGTAGTATCAGACTATAAACCCATGGGCGACCAGCCTCAGGCTATAAAAGAGCTAAGCGCAGGAATTGAATCAGGAGAACGTTTTCAGACACTTCTTGGGGTTACAGGTTCGGGTAAAACTTTTACCATGGCAAATGTAATTCAGGAAGTACAGAAACCCACACTTGTACTGGCACATAACAAAACACTTGCAGCCCAGTTATATAGTGAGTTTAAGCAGTTTTTCCCTAATAATGCCGTAGAATATTTTGTATCTTATTACGACTACTATCAGCCTGAAGCCTACATACCCGTTACCGGAACTTATAT
Source organism: Flavobacterium sp. NRK1 (assembly GCF_024054175.1). Classification (GTDB taxonomy): domain Bacteria; phylum Bacteroidota; class Bacteroidia; order Flavobacteriales; family Flavobacteriaceae; genus Flavobacterium. The sequence continues at coordinate 2,606,120 of NZ_JAMXLA010000001.1, read as the reverse complement.
AGAAAAAGATCTTTCCATAAATGAAGAACTTGAAAAAATGCGGCTTAGTACTACTTCTTCCCTACTTTCAGGAAGACGTGATATTATTGTGGTAGCATCGGTTTCCTGCCTGTATGGTATTGGTAACCCTGTAGAATTTCAAAAGAATGTAGTATCTATAGAACGCGGAGAAATGCTTTCGCGTACCAAATTATTACACAGGCTGGTACAAAGCCTTTATGCCCGTACCGAGGCCGATTTTAATCCGGGAACTTTCAGGATAAAAGGTGACACGGTCGAAGTTTTCCCTAGTTATGGAGATGAACCTTTCCGTATTCACTTTTTTGGTGATGAGATCGAAGAGATCGAAGCTTTTGATGCCAAAACAGCTAAAGTTATAGAACGCTATGACCGATTAAATATATACCCTGCCAATATGTTTGTTACCAGCCCCGATGTGCTTCAGGGAGCTATCTGGGAAATTCAGCAGGATCTTGTAAAGCAGGTAGATTACTTTAAAGAAATTGGTAAACATCTTGAAGCAAAACGCCTTGAAGAACGTACCAATTTTGACTTGGAAATGATCCGCGAATTAGGCTATTGCTCAGGTATTGAAAATTACTCACGTTATTTAGACCGCAGGCTGCCGGGCACACGCCCTTTCTGTCTTTTAGACTACTTTCCTAAAGATTACCTTATGGTAATTGATGAAAGCCACGTAACCGTAAGCCAGGTGCATGCCATGTATGGCGGTGACCGTTCTCGTAAAGAAAATCTGGTTGAGTTTGGATTCCGCCTCCCTGCTGCAATGGATAACAGACCTCTTAAGTTTGAAGAGTTTGAAGCTATGCAGAATCAGGTAGTATTTGTGAGTGCCACACCTGCTGATTATGAACTTCAGAAATCAGGAGGTGTATATGTAGAGCAGATCATCCGCCCTACCGGACTGCTTGACCCTGTTATTGAGATTCGGCCTAGCCTTAATCAGATAGACGACCTTATAGAAGAAATACAGCAACGTGTAGAAGTTGACGAACGTGTACTTGTTACAACACTTACCAAACGTATGGCCGAAGAACTTGCAAAATACCTTACAAAAGTATCTATACGATGCCGCTATATACATTCTGAAGTAGATACGCTGGAACGCGTAGAAATAATGCAGGATTTACGCAGGGGGTTATTTGATGTGTTGATTGGTGTAAACCTTTTAAGAGAAGGACTTGACCTGCCCGAAGTATCGCTTGTTGCAATATTAGATGCTGATAAAGAAGGTTTTTTAAGGAGCAACCGCTCACTAACCCAAACAGTAGGCCGTGCAGCCCGTAATATAAATGGTAAAGCTATAATGTATGCCGATAAAATTACTGACAGTATGCAGCGTACTATAGATGAAACCAATTATAAACGTGAAAAGCAGCACAACTTTAATGTAGCTAATAATATTGTACCTACAGCCCTTAATAAGAAGATAGAAAAAAACACCTTAGGAAGAAGCGAGGCTTATAAACTCGAACATGCTCCTAAAATTGCCGCCGAACCTGATACTACGTATATGGCAAAAGGCGATATTGAAAAAATTATACGCGATAAACGTAAAGCCATGGAGAAAGCTGCTAAAGAACTTGACTTTTTACAGGCTGCCAAACTAAGAGATGAAATTAAAGCATTACAGGAAAAGGTGTAAATTATATAAATGCTTTTTTACACAAATCATTCCATCATACATACTATACTAAATAATTTTTCTAAATTTATATTATAGACTACGCCTGTAAATATATTGTATATGAAGAAAAATTACTGCTATTTAATCCTGTTTGTTGTTATATTATTTTGGGGTAACGCTTTTGCCCAAAAAGACAGTATCACCAATAAGCAAAATGATTCTGTTACAGCAGCTACACTTGCTCAATATACTACTAAGCTTGCAGAGATAGAGCAGCAGCGTATAAGCGATTCTGTAAAGCGTGCTGAACTTGAAAAAAGTTTAAAGTCGCTTAAAACCACCGATAACCTAAAAAAAGAAGAACTTCAAAAAGAACTTGAAAAGCTAAACAGCCGTGATTCTGTTAGAATTGCTTCAAAAAAAGCACAGATTGATGCCTTACGTTCTAAAATTAAAGGCCACCCGGTAAAAGGTTTCTTTAATGATACACTTTTCTTTATTTACAGCAAATTAGGGAGTTTTTCGGCACATGATCGTGCTGCTGCAATTTCAAACCGTCTGGAAGTGCTTGGCGATAATTATCTTTTTAATACAGATTCCTTAAAAATTACTGAGGCTGAAAATACTATTGACCTAATGTATAATGAGAGTATTATTACAAGTATTTCTGAAAATGATGCTATATGGAATAATACCTCGAAACTACAGCTTGCAAAAACTTATAAAAAAATAATTACCGACGAAATTACGCGTTACAGAAAAGAAACCAGCTTTAAAACCTTAGCTAAAGAAATTGCGCTTGCCTTACTTGTTTTAGGGGTACTTGTGCTTTTAATTTATTTTTCAGGAAAACTATTTAACTGGACCGCATCAAAAATAAGAGACCAAAAAGGCAAACGTATAAAAGGCATAAAAATTAAAAACTATGAACTTTTTAATGCTGACAGGCAGGTTAACCTTTTAATATTAGTCAATACGCTTATAAAATGGTTATTTATTGCCTTATTAATTTATATTGCCTTACCTGTTTTATTTGGTATATTTCCATGGACACAAAACTTTGCTGAAACGTTATTCAGTTACATTCTAAATCCTGTTAAAAAAGTAGCTTTCGGTATATGGGCTTATCTGCCTAACCTGATAACGATAATAGTTTTAATTATAATTTTCAGGTATATATTAAGGTTCGCACGTTTTCTTAAAAATGAAATTGCACGTGGTAATCTGACTATAGATGGCTTTTATCCTGATTGGGCCAATCCCACTTATCAGATAGTACGTGTGCTTATACTTGCCTTTTTATTAATTGTTATATTTCCCTATTTGCCAGGTAGTGATTCTCCTGTTTTTAAAGGAGTATCTGTATTTTTAGGATTTCTGTTTACATTCGGTTCAATGGGGTCTTTATCTAATGTAATTGCCGGTATAGTGCTTACATACATGCGCCTCTTTAAAATTAACGACCGTGTAAAAATAGGTGATGTAACCGGAGACGTAATTGAAAAGTCATTACTTGTAACACGTATACGATCAATAAAAAATGAAATTATATCAATACCAAATTCAACCGTAATGAGCAGCCACACTATTAATTATAGTAGTGATACTGTAACTAACGGCTTGATACTGCATACAACAGTAACCATAGGCTATGATGTACCATGGAAAGATATCCATCAGGCATTGCTTACAGCTGCAGACAGGACTGAAAATTTATTGAAGGAGCCAAAACCTTTTGTACTGCAAACCAGCCTTGAAGATTTTTATGTTGCTTACCAGATAAATGCCTATACAAAAGAAGCGAATAAACAGGCCGGAATATATTCTGAACTTCATAAAAATATTCAGAACTGCTGTAACGAGATGGGTATTGAAATACTTTCTCCTCACTACAGAGCTGCAAGAGATGGTAATATGACAACTATTCCTTCAGATTATCTGGACAAGGATTATAAAGCACCATCTTTTAACGTAAAAGTAGATAAAGATAAACCATAATACATTTTGAGCTATGTGGGAGCATATTAAAGACCTTCTTAATGAAACGCTGATTACCATAGGTAAAACACATTTAAAAGTAAGCTCAATTGTTACTTTAATATTGTTTTGGATAGTAGTTGCTTTTATCCTGAAAATAATTAAGAAAAGTATATATAGCATTAATCATTTTGACGATGCTAAAAAATATTCAATTTTTACCCTGATAAAGTATATACTACTGGTTGTAGTGCTTGTTTTATCTATGGAAATAATTGGTTTTAACCTGTCAGTATTATTGGCAGGCTCTGCGGCACTTCTGGTAGGTTTGGGCTTAGGTATTCAAAATCTTTTTAGTGACTATATTTCCGGAATTGTAATTTTGGTTGACGCAACCGTAAAAATGAATGATGTTATTGAAATAAACGGTATTGTAGGCACGGTGCAGGAAATAACATTAAGAACTACTACCCTGCAAACGCGCGATGATAAATATATCATTCTTCCAAATTCTGACCTTACACGCAGCGAATTGATAAACTGGACACATAATACTAAAGCCTCCCGGTTTGAAGTAGCTGTAGGTGTTGATTATTCTTCTGATGTAAATTTGGTAAGCCAATTATTAAAAGAAGCAGTTGCAGAGAATAAAGAAATATTAGAGACACCCGAACCCTTTGTACGTTTTAATGATTTTGGCGATTCGTCTCTTAATTTTTCAGTATATTTTTGGGTTGAAGATGTTTTTAGGGTTGAAGGTGTGAGAAGCCAGGTGCGATACCTCATACTTGAAAAATTTAGACAAAACAATATATCTATCCCTTTTCCTCAAAGGGTCATACATAAAGCTGCCGATTAATTTTGCTGTGCCCTGAAAAGGGCCAGCAGCATATCAGGGTCTATCATTCCCGTGGGAGAACGCTGCATTTCCACAAGCACACTTTTCATAGCAAAGGGGCTTAATCCCATGTTAATACCCATTTCTCGAATAGCTACCTGTTCATTATCATGCAAAATACCATCCGCCTGCATAAGAAGCGCCAGTCTGTAAAATTGTAATATGCGCTGATGCTCGGATTTTATTACTACCTTATCTGCAGGCTGATTAAAAAGGCTCTCAAAAATATCCTTATCAACTCTAAGCTGCTTTGCCACAATTGTAAGAAACTGATATTCTCTTTCGTGCACCTGCCCGTCAATTTTTGCAAATGCGATCATTTCTGTCAGTAAGCTTAGTTTTTCTTCGTGTGTATTCATAAGAATTGGTAATTTTAGCTAAATTATTCTTTTGCGTAAATAAAACAAATATATGGGCTTCAAATTTTTGCTCCTTTTTTTATATCTTACATTTATGAATACTAATGCACAGGAACACACCTTCTCTAAAAACGTCTCAGTTTTTACAATCAATTCTCCGGAACTTGAAACCGATAAAAAAATATGGGTTTACCTACCTTCAGATTATAAAGAAAATGAAGAACGGTACCCTGTAATTTATATGCATGACGGACAAAACCTTTTTGATACTGCCTCATCTTTTTCAGGGGAATGGCGAATTGACGAGCAGCTTGACAGTTTACAGGCTAAAACTATAGTAATAGGCATTGAGCACGGCGGCGAAAAACGTATAGACGAGCTTACACCCTATGTAAATGAAAAATATGGCGGCGGAAATGCCGATAAATATTTAGATTTTATAGTTAGCACTTTAAAACCGTATGTTGATGAACACTTTCATACAAAAACTGATAAAGACAATACGGCAATATTTGGCAGTTCAGTTGGCGGGCTGGTATCTTTTTATGCAGTATTAAAATACCCTAATGTATTTGGTAAAGCTGGTATTTTTTCACCTTCATTCTGGTTTAGCGAGAGTATATATGATTTAGCTATTAATACTCCCCGAATAACATCAAAACTTTACTTTATGTGTGGAGACCATGAAAGCACCGAAATGGTACAGGATCTTGAACGAATGCTTGAAATTTTACACACCAAAACCGATAACAAAAGCATCCATAAAAAAATAGTTCATAATGGGAGACATAATGAAACTTTATGGAGTAAAGAATTTACGGAAGCGTACACCTGGCTATTTGAATAATTTGCCTGTTTGCCACACGATGAGCGAATAACCAAATACATAAACAACCAAATCCGTCAAAAAACATTACTTTTGCCAAAAATAAAGTAGAATGAATAATAATGATGTATTTAAAAAGCTACGAGTAGCGCTTCAGTTAAGAGATGACCAGATTGTAGAAATACTTGAACTGGTAGATTTCAGGATATCTAAGGCTGAGCTTGGTGCTTTTTTCCGTAATGCCGACCACCCTAATTACATGGAATGTGGTGACCAGGTACTACGTAATTTTTTAAACGGACTTATAATTCATTTAAGAGGTACAAAAGAAGAGCCTAAAAATGCACAGGATGTTCTTAATCAGAATAAAGCAGCTGTAGCTGCGGCAAAAAAAGAACGCGCAGCGACAGCTTCAACTTTTGACAAACCTAAAAAGCCTGTGGCAAAAAAGCCCGCACCTAAAGGGCCTCCTCAAAAAAATAAGCCGAAAAAACCGGCTCCCGTTGTAGAAAAAGTAAAATTCAACAATGGAAAGAATAAAAAATCATAAAGCAATAAGGAATAATAAAAGAAGGCGCATTAAATTGCGCCTTCTTTTATTATTATATAATTCTATATTACACTACTATCTTTTCAATATAATCAGAGTTCAATAAATATAAAGCTCCCATATACCTAATTCTGAAAGAAATTAAGTCGCCAATTTTATAATCACCGTTAGAGTTAGATATATCTACAACCAGCATATCAGAACTTGCGTCAATCAGTGTAATATTCTCATCTTCAGGTTCTATATATTGTGGCTGCATATCTAAAAGGCCAATATCTAAAATAGCCCTGAGGGACGAAGTGCCTAAATCCTGTCCTTCATTCATTTCAAAAGTATTACCGGCAACATTTTCTCCCAATTCACCACTTGGTACATCAGGTTTTTCATTAATTTCAATTATTTCGGCATAAAGTTTAAAAACTTCGCTTTCCATTCCTTCAATTATCTTTCCGGTAAATAAGTCATTACCAAAAAACAATGCCTCTCCTACCCTGAAATGATTTACAGCCATAGGGCGAGCATTTTTTAATATTAAAGGAATTGCTACTGAAGTACCTCCCGAAACCCAGGGAATAGAAATATTAAACTTTGCCTCAATTAATTGCTTGTAAAGACTTAGCTGAATTAGTTTATCCTGATTAGGCATAACACCACTCAAACAATTCAGGTTAGTTCCTATTCCTCTTATTTCAATGTTGGGCAATCTTGTTACCTCACCATAAAAATAAATAAGATCTTCTCCTATAATACCTTCACGTAAATCGCCCATTTCAATCATAATTATGATCTTATGAATAACGTTTTGCTTCACAGCCTCTTCCGAAAGCATTTTAATAGTATCTATCTCGGTATTAAAGCTAACATCGGCATATTTTACAATCTTGGAAATACTCCTTTTTGCAGGAGGTTTTATATAAACCGTTTGTACTTCAGGACATAGTTCTTTAATCGTTTTTAAATTACTGATTCTGGAATCATGTATTTCCCGTACTCCAAGATCTATTATCTCTTTAATAAATAGTTTGTTGCCACACAAAATCTTTGACACAACACCCCATTCTATATTTCTTGACTGAAATAATTTTTGCAAATAAAGGTAATTGTGTTTTAATTTTTTACGGTCTAATTTTATAAAAGCCATTTGTTTTGTTTGAAGTGTAATTAATTTAAGCCTGCTTATTTAAACGCATTTCAAGATATTTGCTTTTAAAGCCTAATTTTTCATACAAATGCAGTGCGGGGTTATCAGGCTCACAATGCAACGCTATATTACCTTCAGAAGTTTGTATTGCAAGTTCCATAAGTTTTTTACCTATACCTTTGCCTCTGTAGCTATTGTCAACTGCAATATAAACAAGTATATTTTCGGGAATATAGCCACTCATTCCTGTATTATTCAAAATTACGGCACCTACAATTTTGTTATCAAGTATAGCTAAAAGAATTTGCCCTCCTTTATTTTTATCCTGAGCGAAAGCAATGCATTTCAAAATATCTTCTTTAGCATCACCAAATTGATCAAGGTGTTTGTGTAAAAATGAAGCAATCTGATCATTAGTGAATTCTGTTTTTTCGTAAGAGCACAATTTAATTGTCTGGGATTCCATATCTGTTTTTTAAAAAATTAATAGCCACCTCTTAAATTTAGCGAACGCAAACTTATAATGATTGTAAATCATATCTATTTCAATGCAATGAAACAGGAAATAGAAATATGACGCTTCAGAGAAGGCATTTAAAGAAAATGAGATTATCTCATCTATTTAGAAATGCAAATTTAAGAAATTAAGAAAAAAAATCCTATAAATACTCAATAAAATTCATTTTTCAGATAATAAATCAAATAAAGTTAATATTATCTTAAAAAAAAGAAGCCCGGCATTTACCGGGCTTCACATAAAAATATTTTTATTATTTATTCAGGAGCCACCACAGGCCCATCCCATTGGGATATTCCGCCAATAAGATTGAAGGTGTTATCAAAACCAAGCTGATTCATTATATTACATGCCTGTGCGCTGCGGGCGCCCGCAGCACAATAAACATAATAATTCTTACTTTTATCAAGCTCTTCAACAGCATATATAAACCCCTGTCCTTTATAAATATCAATGTTTATAGCACCGGGAATAATTCCTCGGTTCCACTCGTCTTCGGTTCTTACATCAAGCACAACAGCATTATTGTCTGCCTGTGCCTGAGTCCACCATTCTTCCTGAGATATATTCATTTTTAATAATTTTGTACAAAGGTATTATGCTTTTATAGAACAGCCAATAGCTTTTGTCTCTTTTACACTTACTTCTTTACCTTTTAATAAAGCATCTACAGCATTCTCCACATATTTCGTTTTAACAGCTGCTGCATCTTCGTAATTATCATCAATAGCACCTATGTATTTTACCACATTACCTTTAGCCGTTTTTTGTAATACATATACATGTGGTGTTTTTGTAGCACCATATTGAGGAAATATTTTTTGTCCCTCATCTAAAAGATAAGGAAAAGTAAATCCTTTCTCTTTTGCTCTTTCCTGCATTTTAGCAAAACTGTCGTCTTTTACTTTTTCAGGGTTATTAGGATTAATAGCCACTACAGGATAACCAAGTTTTTTATATTTCTTATCCAGTGCTATAATTCTGTCTTCATACGCCTGCGCATATGGACAATGGTTACAGGTAAAAATAACGATGTAACCTTTAGCATCTTTAATATTTTTAAGAGATACATTTTTATTATCAACATTCTTAAGGCTAAAATCGGTAGCTATATCTCCTACCTTGTAACCTGTTGGTGCATTTTTAATTCCGAATGCACTTAATAATGCAACAAGCATTACTGTTCCTAAAATTTTTACGGTTTTCATATATTTATTAGTTATTTAAAATTGTTTACTTCTTTTTCAAGTTCTTCGTAAGTAAATGACTGCTCATAGAACTTACGCTTATCTTTATTATAGATTAATGTAGCTGGTAAAGCGCCACTCCATGTAGAATCTACCTTAGGCAGCCATGTATTCTGATCCGGATCTCTAAGATATACTACATCGCTTTTTAGATGTTTTTCTTTGATAAATGGCAGTAATCTGCTTTCTACCATTTTATACATATCAAGACTAACGAGCATTACTTTTACTTTGTCTTTTTTATACTTAGCATTTATTGTTTCAAAATGAGGTAATTCTTCTACACATGGTATACACCATGTTGCCCAAAAATTCACAACGTAGGTAGTATCGTTGTTTCGGGTAAGAAAATATTCGAGCTTATCAAAATCATAAGCATTAACACTCACTCCATCTTTACTATATACCTTTAATGGTTTTGGCGGAGCCGGTTCCTCCTCTTTTTTTATACAGGATGTAAATACTATCCCCGTAAAAAGTAATAACAACATTTTGCTTTGACGTATAATCATACTTTAAGTTTGATTTGAAATTATCCCCCTAAAATTAAGCCCTAATTAAACGTGTAAAAAAAATTAAGAAAATTTTAACATTTTATTTGTATATACAAATATAAAACCAACTACATTTGTACATACAAATTTTGTAATTACAAATATGAAAATAGAAGATATAATAAAATCAACTGCTGCAATATCTCCTGCCAAGAAGATAATGCTAAATATTTTGTACACACAAAACATTATAAGTGAGAATTTCCATGAGGTTATGAAGCAGTATGATCTTTCATCCGAGCAGTTTAATGTGCTGCGGATTTTAAGGGGCCAAAAGGGAAAACCTGCTAATATGGGAATTATACAGGAACGTATGATTGCAAAAACAAGCAACACTACCCGACTGGTTGATAAATTATTACTAAAGGGCTTAGTAACACGTGAAGTATGCGAGAACAACAGAAGGAAAATGGAAGTTTTAATAACCGAAAAAGGCCTTGAACTTTTAAAAGAACTTGATCCTTTAGTTGATAATCATGAAGAAAAATTTGCAAGCAACTTAACTGCAGAAGAGCTTGAATTACTAAATAACCTGTTAGAAAAATACAGGACCAATAATTAAATAAAACATTATGAACAATTATATAGAAAGTTTAAACTGGCGGTACGCCACAAAAAAATACGATGCTTCAAAAAAAGTATCAGATAAAGATCTTGAAACACTTAAAGATGCTGTGAGGCTAAGCGTATCATCGGTCGGATTACAGCCTTATAAAGTATTTATCATAGGAGATACAGATATTCGTAAACAACTTATTGAAGCTGCAGGTGGTAATAATAAAAATATTATTGCAGACTCATCTTATCTTTTTGTATTTGCTAACGAAGTTAATCCCGGAGATACAGAAGTTGAGAATTATGTTAAAAACATAGGTGAAACAAGGGGTATAGAACCTGAAAACCTTAAAGGTTTCAGTGACTATATTTCCGGATTTTTAAAAGGCCTTACTCCGGAACAGAAAAATGCATGGACCATTAAACAAACTTATATAGCCTTATCTACCCTTGTAAACAGCGCTGCAGTTTTAAAAATAGATACTACAGCAATGGAAGGATTTAATGCTGAAGAATTCAATAAGATTTTAGGCTTCGACAAGCTAGGACTTAATGCTGCTGTAATTGCTGCTATTGGCTACAGGCATGAAGAAGACGCTAATCAGCATCTTAAAAAAGTAAGAAAACCTAAAGAAGAACTTTTTGTTACCATCTAATATTTAATCACGTAATTTAATAACCCAAATAATTTTTTAAAATAATGAAGAATCTAAAATCAATTGCAATTGCATTAGTAGCAGTGTTTACAACTTTATCAGCTACAGCTCAGGACAAAAAAATCGACGCAGCTAAGAGTAAAATCAACTGGGTGGGTGAAAAAGTAACGGGCCAGCACGAAGGAACTATCAATATTAAAGATGGTGTTCTTACTTTCAAAGGCGGTAAACTTACAGGCGGTAATGTAACTGTAGATATGACTTCAATTCAGGCAACAGATCTTAAGGCCGGTGAAGGTAAAGAGAAACTTGAAGGCCACTTAAAAGCTGATGATTTCTTTGGTACTGATAAATACCCAACTTCAAAAATTGTTTTTAAATCTGTAAAATTAAAATCTGCAGGTGTTTATACTGTAACCGGTGATCTTACAATCAAAAAAACAACTAAACCAATTACTTTTGATCTTGCAGTTGGTAAAAATACTGCTACAACTACTTTAAAAGTAGACAGAACTAAATATGATATTACATATGGTTCTAAAAGTTTTTTTGACAGCATTGGAGACAAAGCTATTTATGATGAGTTTACTCTTAACGTAAATCTTGTGTACTAATAATCTTAGTGTTTAAATTGAATTACAAACCCACGCAATGCGTGGGTTTTGTTTTTATAAAGTTCTAAAATATTGTATTAAAAAAGCCCCTCAATAGAAAGGTAGCGCTCTCCTGTATCATAATTAAAAGTAAGCACTACAGCATCTTGAGGAATTTCAGCAAGCTTTTTACTTACTGCTGCCAATGAGGCACCTGTTGATATACCTGCAAGCAAACCTTCTTTTTTTGCAACATTGCGGGCAAATTCAAAAGCTTCATCCTTCCCTGCCTGAATTACACCATCAATAAGATCACTTTTATAAATTGATGGCACAAAACCTGCCCCTATACCCTGAAGTGGATGCGGGCCCGGAGTACCTCCGCTTAACACAGGCGATAATTCCGGCTCAACAGCAAATACCTTCAGTTTAGGGAATTTTTCTTTTAAAACAGATGCTACACCTGTTATATGCCCTCCTGTACCTACGCCTGTAATTATATAATCTATTCCATCAGGAAAATCTTCAAGTATTTCTTTAGCGGTGGTTTTTTTATGTACCTCTACATTAGCCTGGTTATCAAACTGACTTGGCGACCATGCATTGGGTGTACTTGCAGTAAGTTCAGCAGCTCTTTCAATCGCTCCTTTCATGCCTTTCTCACGCGGTGTAAGCTCAAATTCCGCTCCGTAGATAGACATTAGCTTTCTGCGCTCTACACTCATACTTTCCGGCATTACAAGTATTAGCTTATAACCTTTTACAGCAGCAACCAAAGCTAAGCCAATACCTGTATTACCCGATGTAGGCTCAATAATAACACTATCAGGTTTTAAAATCCCTTTAGCTTCGGCATCTTCTACCATTGCAAGTGCAATCCTGTCTTTAATACTGTTACCCGGATTAGTACGCTCCAGCTTTATCCATACATTTCGCTCAGGAAATAAGTTATTAAGTTTTAAATGCGGCGTTTTACCTATAGTTTCTAAAATGCTGTTGGCTTTCATATATAGTGAATTTTTAGATTACAAAATTTAATGGTTCGGGAAACATTTCCCTAGTTTTTATAGTTATTTCGCTTTTATGATATACAAGCGAGTTATCAGGAATAGAATTGGTAATCCATACATTACCACCTAATATACTGCCATTACCAATAGTTGTATGGCCGCCAAGAATAGTAGCATTTGCATAAATTGTGACATTATTACCAATAGTTGGATGCCGTTTAACAGATGCATCAGCCTTGCTCACACTTAAAGCGCCCAGGGTTACTCCCTGATATATTTTAACATCATTACCAATAATAGTTGTTTCACCAATTACAACACCAGTGCCATGATCTATAAAAAAACGATCTCCTATTTCTGCCCCGGGATGAATATCAATTCCTGCTTTGCTATGCACATACTCACTCAGCATTCTGGGCAGTAAGGGTACATTTTTTTTCCATAGTTCATGAGCAATTCTGTAGACGGAAATTGCAAAAAATCCAGGATAAGCAACAAGCACTTCAGCTCGGGATTTTGCGGCAGGATCAAACTCAAAAATAGCTTTTAAATCATCTTCAAGTTTTTGATGAAGTAATTCTATATTATCATTTAAATATAAAATTATTAACTCAATTTTATTAGTATCAAAACCTGAAATAGTAAGCAAGCCAAAAAGACTTTCCTGAAGTTCTTTTTCTTTAACCTTAAAATAGGCGTAATCTGCATATTCTTCACCTATGCAAAAGAGCCATTTAAAGAACTCTTCTATCCAATATTCAGTCTTTTCCCTATTTGGCAAAATACCTGCTTTTAAATAATTTGCAGTATAAACCGGATGTTTCATGATGAGTAAAAAATAAAAAAGCTCCCCGTTAACGAGAAGCTTTTGCTGTTATATAATTAAAGTTTAAACCTTAAAATCATGCCACGGCAAATGCTTCTTTCTGCAAAAGACAACACAGACACATAGCAATATTTTGATTTAAGGCCTTCATAATTTGTATTATTACATAACAAAAATAAATAAAAAACATTAATAGTCTACCGATTTAATAGATTAATAATTCACCTTAAATCTTTCATACATTTGCAACACATATTTTATTTTATGAAAAACATACTGGTTATAGACAACTACGACAGCTTCACATACAATCTTGTACATTACCTAGAAGACCTTGACTGCAAGGTTACTGTAATACGAAACGATGAAATTACCTTAGAAGAACCTGCAGACTATGACAAAATTCTTCTTTCTCCCGGACCGGGTATTCCTGATGAAGCCGGCTTATTAAAAAGCATCATAAAAAAGTATGCTCCTTCAAAAAGCATACTCGGAATTTGCCTTGGCCAGCAGGCTATAGCAGAGGCATTCGGAGGCAGTTTAATTAATCTGGATGAAGTGTATCACGGCATATCTGAAAGCATTAAAATAATTGTGGATGATGAACCTCTTTTTAATCAAATAGGGGATACAATATCTGTAGGCCGATATCATTCCTGGAGCGTAGATCATATTAATTTTCCGGACGTTTTAGAAGCAACATCAAAAGATAAAAATGGCTACATAATGTCTTTAAGACACAAAATTTTAGACGTTAAAGGAGTACAGTTCCACCCGGAATCTGTATTAACACCTCAGGGAAAGCTAATTTTATCAAACTGGATCAATTCGTAAAATAACGTAAAGTATAACTTTAATATTAAACTATTAAATATTTGAAATTTAATATTATAAATTAACACTATAGAAAAAAACTATAGCCGATTCCTAAATCGTTTTTTGTTAAAAAAATGTTAATATCAATTTTAAACAAACGTTTAATTTAAACAAGTGTTTAACTTTGTGCCGTAATTAACAATTAATGTTATGACGGAGTTTAACGATAAACAAACCGATATACTGCAGGCAGCAGAAAAGCTATTTGCTGAAGAAGGATTTGACGGTGCTTCCATCAGGACTATAGCCAAAGAAGCCAATGTAAATATCGCTATGATATCTTACTATTTTGGCTCAAAGGAAAAGCTGCTTGAAGCACTCATTATTCATCGCTCAAGAGGTATGAAAATGGAACTCGAAAACATTTTCAGGGAAGACCTTGCCCCTTTTGAGAAAGTGGACCGCCTTATAGATCTATACATATCCCGAATCAATAAAAACAAATGTATGTACCAGATACTGCATTTTGAACTTTCTACAAAAAAGAGGATAATGGATATGCAGGCCTTTATAGATATAAAAAGGCAGAATCTTGAATCATTTAAAAGAATTATTGAAGAAGGGCAGGAAATGGGAGCATTCAGAAAAGATGTAGCAATCCCTCTTATTCCTGCTACTATTATGGGTACACTTATACATTTTCAGATGAACAGACAGTATTTTGAGCCGTTATTAGGTATTAATACTGAAGAGCATTTTGAAAACTACATCAAAAACGAGCTTACCGCTCATATTAAACAAACCATTAAAGCGCTTTTAGCACATGAAAATTAAACATTTACTGCATGGCGGTTTTTTACTTTTTGCCTTAGCCCTGCAAGCTCAGGAAAAGAAACAGCTTACGCTGGACGAAGCCATTAATCTGGCTGTGACAAAAAGTACGGAAGCAACGCTTGCGGACACTAAAGTAACTACTTCAAAATTTGACCTGGATAATACCAAAAACAACCAGTACCCTGATTTTAAAGTTTCAGGCCAGTATATGAGAATTACGGATCCGACCGTAAAATTCAGAATACCGCTTGGTGATTCTTCAGAATCTGATGACGGAGGTACTACATCTTCATCATCATCTCCAAGCGTGAATCAGATAATGTTTGCCCAGGCAAGCCTTAGTCTGCCCCTGTTTTCCGGCTTTAAAATCAAGAACAGCATAGATGCATCTGAAAATATGTATAAAGCACAAACTTATAATGCTGCAAACACTAAAGAGCAATTAGCCATGCAGGCAGTGGCATTATATGTTAATTTATACAAAGCACAGCAATCTATTGAGCTGATAAAGGAAAACCTGAAAAGTGCCAACCAGCGTGTAACAGATTTTACTGCAATGGAGAAAAACGGACTTATGGCTCGTAATGATTTATTAAAAGCGCAATTACAGGCTAGTAACATTCAGATCACACTTGATGATGCCATAAAAAGGGAATCTACAATAAATTATCAGCTGGTAACACTTTTAAAATTACCTGACGGCACAAAAGTAGAACCGAGCGATGCTTATTTCAAAAATGCAGGCGGTATAACGCCTTCGGTTACCGAAAGTGAGGCTATCAGTCAGCGTAACGATTTAGAAGCGCTTAGATGGCAGCAAAAAGCTTCGGAGGCTGATGTTAAAATAGCAAAAGCAGACTACTACCCTTCTCTGGCTCTTTCTGCCGGTTATGTAGCTCTGGATATTCAACACGTAGTTCAGGTATATAATGCTGTAAACTTTGGTGTAGGTATCTCTTATGATCTTTCCGGAATCTTTAAAAATGGTAAAAAAGTAAAAGCAGCCCAAAGCCGCGCTGAAGAAACAAAACAGCAGGTAGAACTGCTTACTGACCGTATTAAAATACAGGTGCAGGAGTCTCTTGAGAACTATAACCTGAGCCTGAAACAAAATAAAGTTTATGAAGAAGCTGTGGAGCAGGCTGCAGAAAATTACAGAATAGTTAAAGACAAATATGATAATGGCCTTGTAGACACTAACGATTTACTTGAAGCAGATGTTGATCAGCTTACAGCAAAAATAAACGAAACATTCTCTAAAGCCGATATTACGCAGCGCTATTATGAACTGCTTAATGCTTCAGGAAAATTAACCAATTCTTTTAATATCACTCAAAACAAATAATAGTCCGATCATGGAAAATAATAGTAAGAAAAAAACAAATAAAAAATTTATTGTAATACTTGCTGCGCTGGTTATTATAGGCGGTGGCTATGGTGTTTACAAGTACATACAATCGCTGTCTCATGAAACAACTGATGATGCACAGATAGAAAAAAATATGAACCCTATTATACCCCGTGTAACAGGATATATAACTAAAGTTTATGTAAAAGATAACGACTTTGTTAAAAAAGGTGACACTCTTTTTGTAATTGATGACAAAGACTATGTTGTAAAAGTTGAAGAAGCAAAAGCTGCTCTTGCCGCAGCGGAAGGAAGTTATGAAGTTGCTAAAGCAGATATTGGCGGTGCAACAGCAAATGTTTCTGTATCTGAAGCCAACATACAATCATCTAAAGGAAATATTGAAGCTGCCAAAGTAAGGTTATGGAGAGCTAATAATGATTTTGAACGTTTTGAAAACTTATACAAAAATCACTCAATAACCAAACAACAGTTTGAGCAGGCTCAGGCAGCCAAGCAGGAAGCAGAAGCCCAGCTTAAAGTTTTACAACAGGCTGAGGCAGCAAGCAGATCTCAGCGAAATGCTAGTATATCACGATCTAATGTTACAGGAAAACAAACTGAGGTGGCTTCTGCTAACATAAAAAGAGCACAGGCAGCATTAGACGCTGCCAACCTTAACCTTAGCTATACCGTAGTTACTGCGGCAGTTGACGGCCAGGTTTCTACAGTAGATATTCAGCCAGGGCAACTTGTACAACCGGGGCAAGCTTTGTTTTATATTATAAACAACGAAGCAGCATGGGTAGTTGCTAATTTTAAAGAAACACAGCTTACAAAAATGAAAGAAGGCCAGAAAGTAAGCATTGAAGCAGATGCTTACCCTGATGTTGAATTTGAAGGTGTGGTAACAAGCTTCTCTCCTGCTACAGGTGCAAGGTTCTCATTACTACCTCCTGATAATGCTACAGGTAACTTTGTAAAAACAATACAAAGGCTTCCTGTAAAAATAAGCCTTACAGAAAATAACGATAAAGAAAAAGTAAAACTGCTGCGTCCGGGAATGAATGTGGATGTAGACGTACATTTAAAATAATATTATGGCAGGAGCAGCAACAGCAGCCGACGACAGTTTAGTTGAATATGGCTTCAGGCGTGTTATTATCACTATAACAGCGGTACTTTGTGCCCTGCTTGAAATTGTAGACACAACTATTGTTAACGTTGCATTAAACGATATGCGCGGTACCCTTGGTGCAACACTTACAGATGTTGCCTGGGTAATTACCGCCTATGCAATTGCAAACGTAATTGTAATACCTATGACCAGCTGGCTATCTATGCAGTTTGGCCGTAGAAACTATTTTGCAGCATCTATCATCATATTTACAGTATCGTCCTTTATGTGTGGTAATGCCACAAACATTTGGGAACTGGTAGCTTTTAGGTTTATACAGGGTATGGGTGGTGGTGCGTTGCTTGTAACAGCACAAACCATTATTACCGAAAGCTATCCTGCTGCAAAACGTGGTATGGCGCAGGCTATTTACGGAATGGGAGTAATTGTAGGGCCTACCCTTGGTCCTCCTCTTGGAGGCTGGATAGTAGATAATTACTCATGGGGATGGATATTTTACATCAATGTACCCTTAGGTATTATTGCTACAATACTTACCTTAATGTTTGTAAAAAGTCCTAAATATGGTGAAAAGCTAAAAGCTAATCAGGTAGACTGGTGGGGTATAGTATTTCTTGCTACATTTATTGGTTCACTTCAGTTTGTACTTGAGCATGGCCAGCAGGACGACTGGTTTGAAGACCATTTGATTATAGCCCTGAGTATTGTAAGTTTATTTGGCCTTCTTGCGTTTATATGGAGGGAACTGGTATACAAGCACCCTATTGTAAATTTGAAGGTTCTAAACGACAGTAATCTGCGAATAGGTACTATATTATGTTTTATAATGGGGTTTGGCTTATACGGATCTACATTTATAGTACCAATATATACACAGTCAATATTAGGATGGACAGCGCTTGATGCAGGATTGTTGCTTATACCAAGTTCGTTAATGACCGCATTTATGATGCCGATTATAGGACAAATGATACAGCGTGGTGTACCGCAAACCTATATGGTGGCAACAGGTTTCATGATCTTTTTTGGCTTTACCTTCTGGATGTTCAGCATTATGACACCGGATACAGGGAGCGAACATATGTTTTGGCCATTAATTTTACGTGGTATGGGATTAGGTTTACTTTTTGTACCTATTACTACAATGGCACTTTCTACCCTTAAAGGGAAAAGTATTGGAGAGGGTGCCGCTTTTACAGGTATGATGCGCCAGTTAGGCGGTTCGTTTGGTATTGCATTGATAAGTACCTTTGTTACCCGTTTTACACAAACGCACAGGGTAAACCTTGTAAGCCATGAGCAGGTAACAAATTTTGCTGTTCAGCAAAGGGTTCAGCAGCTTACAGCGGGATTTATGTCTAAAGGCTATTCTGTAAGTGAAGCAACCGCAAAGGCATATAAAGCAATGGAAGGAGCTGTAATGAAACAGGCAACTGTTCTTTCTTATATGGATGTGTTTCTATATCTGGGCATATTATTCCTTATCTGCATTCCTTTTATATTATTGGTAAAACAAGGTAAAAACAAAGTGGATATGAGCGATGCAATGCATTAATTATATATAGTTATGGCCTGTCAGAAATGACAGGCTTCATATACAAAATCATCAAATCAAATAAATCAAAATGGAAAACAATTACAATCATTACAAAATAACACTTGAAGAAATTGGTGAAGACCAAAAAGAACCTATAAGTGTTGAATTTAAAAAAAAGGAAGGGCTATTAAATGTTCTAAAAAAGCTTATAGGCAAAGACAAAAATCAGACTGATATTCATGATCTTTCGCAATTTGCCTGGCCCTAAGCAAAAACAATGTTACTCTTACTTAGCATAAATGCGTAATTAGTTATATAAATCATCAATTCAAAAGAAAACTCCGAAGCTATCTTCGGAGTTTTTATTTTCTATTCAAGAATAAAATCAATTTCAGGTGCAGATTTATCGCTAATATCCCCAAAACGCAGATATACTTCAGCTTTTTTCATAAACGGGGTTTCAGTCAATATTGGTTTTATAGTTTTAAACAACTCTTCAGCATTGTGCGCGTAAAGATAAAGTGTACCATCAGAATTATCCATATTAATTTCATGGCCATCCAGCACACCTATTCCTTTATTATAAAGCAATATTCTTAATTTGCTTTCAAGATTATGAAGTTCATCCAGACTTTGGTAGCCATAATAAAAGTTAATAAGAACCGACTGTTTATATTCCCGCTCTGTATTTTCTATCTTAAATAAATCTTCTATCCTCATATACTAACTTATCTTGTAAAAACTAATATATTTCCTTTAGATAATTTTGCATCAAATCTGTACCCATCATAATCAAAACCTTTAAGTCCTTTTAACGTTTTTACATTATGATCTATTATATAGCGCACCATCATACCCCTCGCCTTCTTTGCAAAAAAGCTTATCATTTTTAACTTACCATCTTTATAATCCCTGAACTCAGGAGTTATTACAGGTACTTTAAGTGCTTTAGCATCTATAGCATCAAAATACTCTTTACTGGCAAGGTTAATAAACAATTCTCCATCTTTAAGTTCGTCATTTAATGTATTCGTAATCATCTCTTTCCAGTATTCATATAAATTCTTATTGTCTCCTACTGCAAGATGAGTTCCCATTTCAAGCCTGTAAGGCTGTATGAGGTCAAGTGGTTTCAAGAGGCCATACAAACCGGATAATATTCTTAATGTATCCTGTAGCTTACCCAATTTAGCGGTTGGTATTGTATAAGCATCAAGGCCAGTGTAAACGTCGCCGTTAAAAGCATACATGGCAGGACGCGCATTTTTAGGTGTAAAGGGAGTTGTCCACTCCTGATTACGCTGCCAGTTTAATTCGGCAAGTTTATCCGATATATCCATAAGCTCGCGCAGCTGTGCCGGTGATTTTTCTTTAACCGCCTTATGTACAACTTCGGCATTAGTCAGAAAGGAAGGTTCAGTACGTTTACGTGTTGGTAGTTTAGTTTCAAAATCCAGCGATTTTGCAGGAGAGATTACGATTTTCATAAAATGTATATTATACCTCAAAGTTAATAATTGTACTCTTATACTCAAAACCGCTTTTTAATCGTTATGAGTAAATTCTTATATTGCATAAACTTAACCAACTCAATTATAAAATGGCTGAATTTATAATCCAGACAAAATCACTCAATTTTCGTTATTCAAAACACAATAAAGTACTTGATAACGTTTCACTAAATATTCCTAAAGGTTCAATTTATGGTTTTCTCGGCCCGAACGGAGCAGGAAAATCTACCACAATGCGGCTGCTTACCGGCATACTTGAAGAGCAGGATGAGTCTATTGCCATTTTTGGTAAGCCTTTAAAAAATCAGCTGCCTGGAGTTTTTGAAAACATAGGCTCGCTGGTAGAAAGTCCCGCACTCTATCTCCACCTCAGCGGATATAACAATTTAAAATATATAGCAAAACTTCGCAATATTCCTGAAAGCAGAATTGCCGAAGTACTTGAGCTGGTTGAGCTGACAAAAGATGCTAAACGTAAGGCAAAACAATATTCGCTGGGGATGAAACAACGTCTTGCAATAGCAATGGCATTGCTTAGTGAGCCGCAACTACTGTTATTAGATGAGCCAGTAAATGGTCTTGATCCCAACGGAATACAGGACATTAGAAAGTTACTTGTTAAGCTTAACCGCGAAAAAGGTGTTACTATTTTTGTATCCAGCCATCTTTTGGCTGAAATAGAAAAGATGTGTACCCACGTTGGTATTATTAATAATGGAAAGCTGCAATTTGAAGGTACTATGCAGGAACTTTCCAGAAAATCAGGGATATGCAAAATACAGGTTACACTAAAAGACGCAAGTGTATGGCACGATAAACTCCGCCCCGAATTTCCCGATGCTAAAGTTGAAAACGGAACACAAATAAGCCTTGAACTTTCTTCCAGGGAAAATATACCTGCCTTTACAAAAAAACTCGTTGAACAGGGTGCAGATATTTATGAAATCAGGATTCTTGATGGCCTTGAAGAATGGTTTATGACATTAGTTAACTAAAACAATCCAACAACTTACTATATAATGCAAAATTTTATAACTGTCTTAAAAGCAGAACATATCAAAAAAAAAGGAACAGGTATTTATGTAATGGGCATTATACTTGGTGCTATAGCTCCATTTATAAACCTACTGGTAAGCTTAACTAACTATAGCATACCCCAAAGCGGCGGCATACCTGTTAACTTTTATGTTAACACAATAGAAGATTCTCTTGAAGCATTTACCATTTTCTTTTTCCCGTTGTTTATAATAATAATGGTAAGCCGTATTACACAGCTTGACCATAAATATGGCGGCTGGCAATTGATGGAAACGCAGCCAATAAAAAAATTCAATATTTATTTTTCTAAATTTTCGGTTGTCCTTATAGCAAATTTTATTGCTATACTTTCTATGATACTGGCCGGGTACTTTTCGGGCTTATTACTTGGTGCAATAAAAGGCATACCGGAACATGCTACTGCTCCGTTTGATTTAGTCCACATATTATCTATCATACTGCGTTTGTTTATTGCCGGACTGGCAATTACAGCTTTTCAGTACCTGCTCTCTGTTATAGTGCCAAGTTTTATATGGTCTATACTTATAGGCTTTGCCATACTTATTACCTATTTATTCCTTCAGGCATTTGAAGTAACAATACCGGACTGGTATCCTATGGAAATACTTAATAAAGTGAGTTTATATAATAAGGGAAGTGATTTGGGATATCTGCTTACTTATTCTGAAATAGTAAGTTTTATTATGAGTCTGCTCCTACTTTATTTAGGTTTTGAGTGGTATAAATATAAAACACTAAGAAGTGCTTTTTTGGGTAAAGGTACCAGAACAGCTAGTGCAGCTGCTGCTGTTGTAGTATTGGGCGGATTATGCTGGTATGTACTTACACCAAATATAAATGAGCCTTATGGCAAAACAGTTATAAGTGGCAAAATTGAGAGTCACAAAACATTCAGCAATGTATATCTTCTTGATAACTTTATTTACGATACCATTGCTGTAATACCTATTAAGAACAACAAGTTTAATTATGCAGTAAAAGAGGATATACCTCTTGACAGGTATATGTTTAGTTTTGACGGACAAAGAGCCCAAATAGTTCTTGGCAATAAGGATAGCCTTTTTATTGATGTTAAAATATATAAAGCAAGTAATGACTTAAAAATAACAGGAACACGTGCACCTGAAAATACACAGAACAAAGAAAATAATGCCACATGGAGTTATGCGGCTTATAAGCTTCAGCAGAATAACGATCTGGAGGATGCCGACTCATTTATTACTATGCTTGTTGATGAATGGAAAGATGCAATGTCTCAAACAAACAGATTTAAAACTGTAGATAATTATATACCGCGTGAAGATTACCTAAACTACAGGCGCAAACTTCTAACCATACAATACCTGAATTACTGGAATACTTTTCTTAAAAAGAGGGCTGTCATGTATCCTGATAAAAAAACTGTTGTTACACCTGAAATTACAGCAATGATAGAAACAGTGCCACTAAATGATGCCGGCATGCTTAGTAATGAAGAGTATTTTACGTATGTAAGGAACAAAATGATCAGTGAGAATAAATCTGACCTGGATGAAAATACTAAAACATTAATCGCTATTGCAAAATTAAGTCCGGGTATGTTTAAAGACAAAATGTTATACTGGCAATTGGAAAAGAGTATAAAAGAAGCATCTTCCACCGAAGAACGTAATAAACTTACATCAGATTATATAGCCGGTTTTAATAATAAAAGATACACACTTATTATTAATAACAAAAAAAGGATACTGGAAAGCCTTACCAAAGGAAATCCTGCACCTGTATTTACAACAGTGGATATGAACAATAACCCTGTTACCCTTAATGATCTAAAAGGAAAATATATTGCTATAGATACCTGGGCTACCTGGTGTGCACCATGTAAGTTACAATCGCCGTATTTTGAAAAAACAGCTATTAAATATAAAGACCAGAACATACAATTTATAGCAATAAGCGTTGATGAGAATTTTGGCAACTGGCTGGTAAGTGCAAAAGAAAAATCTAAATCGGTATTGCAGCTTCATGCCAGCGATATTGATAAATTTTACACAGATTATAATGTAGAAGGTATCCCTAAATTTATACTTATAGATCCGAAAGGTAATATGGTTAATTCGCACATGCCGTATGCAGACCAGCCTGCGTTTGAAGAAACTATAAGAACAGCTCTTAACCTACCTGAAGAAAAATAGTTTTTTATATTTGCCCAAACGCTTGAATAATGATAAGGGCAATTATTAAATATAAATGGATACTACTATATGGTTCCGGCCTGGCGCTTTTGCTTTTATTGCTACGCGGGCTGGAACTTTTTGTTTTATACAGTCCGCAATCACAGGATATTTACATAGGAGCCATTGCTCTTTTGTTTACAGGACTGGGTATATGGCTGGCAATAAAACTGGCGAAACCAAAAATTGAAACCATAATTGTAGAAAAGCCTGTTTATGTTTCTGCTGCCAGTAATTTTATACCTAACGAAGCAGAGATAGAAAATCTTTCTATTAGTAAACGTGAACTGGAAGTACTCAGTCTTATGGCGGAGGGACTAAGCAATAAAGAAATAGCCGAAAAACTCTTTGTGTCATTAAATACCGTTAAAACGCATTCTTCTAAATTATTTGAAAAACTGGAAGTTAAACGCCGGACACAAGCCGTAGAAAAAGCAAAAAAGAGGGGTATTATTGCATAAATCACCCAAAAGTATGAGTTAAAAACTACTCAATTTTATCAATTTTGTCCAGTGAAAAACCAAAAACATTACAAAATGATAAAAACAAAAATTTTATTTTTTGCGGTGGCAATATCATTCAGTTTTGGCTTCGCATTCAATTCAATTTTATATAAAGTAAACACTAAACAGACAAATATGAAACGAGTAACCGGAATTGGCGGCATCTTCTTTAAATGCAAAGACCCTAAAATGATTAACGAATGGTATAAAACCCATCTTGGCTTAGACACTACTCCATACGGCGCAAAGTTTGAATGGAAAGACCAGTCAGAATCATCAAAAAATGGTTACACACTATGGAGTCCTTTTCCTGACGATACCAAATATTTTGCTCCTTCAGAAAAAGATTTCATGATTAATTACCGTGTTGATAATATAGAAGCGTTGGTGGAAGTTCTAAAAAAAGAAGGAGTAACAATACTTGATAAGATAGAGACATATGACTATGGAAAGTTTGTTCACATTCTTGATCCGGAAGGTAATAAAATTGAATTATTTGAAGCTAACGATAAAGAATAGACAGACAAAACATAAAATATAACGATATGAAAAAACTTGTACTTATTTACGGATTAATTGCAGGGTTCATTACCAGTATTGGTTTTCTGACAATGGGTGATGAAATGGATTTTGATAAGGGCATGATTTACGGTTTCGCCTCTATGATTCTAGCCTTTTCTCTAATTTTTGTAGCTACTATTCAATACCGAAAACAAAATGGAGGAACTTTAACCTTTAGGAAAGCCTTTTTAATAGGCCTTTATATTTCCCTTATTGCTTCTACAGTATATGTGGGGCTATGGCTGATTACCTATTATAACTTTCATCCTGACTTTATGGAAAAATACTCGGCTTGCGTTATTGACAAATTAAAAGCGGAGGGTGCAGCCCAGGCTGTAATTGATGCTAAAACGGCCGAAATGGAACAAATGAAAGTATATTACAAAAACCCTTTATATATTATTCTTATGACATATTCAGAAATACTTCCACTAAGCCTTGTAGTGTCATTAATTAGTGCAGCAGTTTTAAAAAGGAACCTAAAACAGTTTAAGTATAGCGCCTAAGGGCGCTATTTTATTTTAACAAATCGACTATATTTGTGTAAAGCCTATATTTATGGACATGTATGAACAAATTGATGCCAGCATCAGCCGCTATGTTACCTTCACAAAAGAAGAACTTGACATCTTCAATTCATTACTGGAATATCGAAAAGTACCCAAAAAAACTATTATGCTGCATGAAGGCGAAGTATGCAATTTTGAAGCGTTTGTAGTTAAAGGCTGCGTGCGTAAATATTTTATAGATCATAATGGCTTTGAAGTGATTTTACAATTTGCCATAGAAAATGCCTGGGTTAGTGATATATCTTTTAGTTCTTATGAAACCAAACCCAGCAAGATTTTTATTGAAACAATGGAAGATTGTGAATTTCTAATCTTTAATCCCGAAACAAAAGAAGAACTTTTTACAAAAGCACCAAAGTTTGAAAGGGCCTTCAGGATATTGTTTGAACGCCATTTATCGGTAACACAAAACAGGCTTTTTAATACAATATCGAAAACAGCTATGGAAAAGTACCTTGAATTTCTTGAGCTATACCCTACCCTGCCACAACGCGTTGCCCAGCACTATATAGCTTCTTATCTTGGGATCTCAGCAGAATTTTTAAGTAAAGTAAGAGCCAAAATAGCCAAACAGTAATGAATATTGAGACATTAGACTGTACATGCTCTAAATACTAAAATATAATATCTCACTACTAAAAAATCAGCTTTACGTTTTTCTTGTCCTAGTTCAATGTTTTAATGTTTTATGTGCCGCAACTTTGCATAGTAATATTAAAACAAGCATAGTATGGACAGAAAAGATTTTATTAAAAAAGGCCTTTTAGGTACCGGGATGTTTATTACTTCGGCAGCTATAGGCGATACTTTAAATAATGATATAGACGAGATAACTCCGTTAGAACCTATAGGGTACAACCACCTGCCTAACGAAAGTTCGCTGATATTAGAAAACACAGTACTGCATAAAGCAGAAACCCGTGGTCATGCAAATCATGGCTGGCTGGACTCTCATCATTCCTTTAGTTTTGCTAACTACTATAACCCGGATAGGATGCACTTTGGTGTGCTTAGGGTTCTTAACGATGACCGGGTAGATGCCGGAATGGGCTTTGGTACTCACCCACACGATAATATGGAGATTATTTCCATTCCGCTGGAAGGCGATCTGGAGCATAAAGACAGCATGGGCAATACTGCGATTATTAAAAAAGGTGATATACAGGTAATGAGTGCCGGAACCGGTATTTATCATAGCGAATACAATAAAAACAAAGATAAGCTTACCAAGTTTTTGCAAATATGGGTATATCCTAACAAAAAGAATGTTACCCCGCGTTATGATCAGATTACTCTTAAAGAATCTGACCGACATAACAAACTGCAACAAATACTTTCTCCTAATCCTAAAGATGAAGGCGTTTGGATACATCAGGATGCATGGTTTCACTTAGGACGATTTGATAAAAATTTTACGGCTAATTACAAACTAAAGAAAAGCGGCAACGGTATTTATGCTTTTGTAATTAAAGGCGATGTAAATATTGGCAACATTAAACTTAATCAGCGTGATGCTCTTGGTATTTGGGATACCAATGCAATAAAAATAACAGCAAATACACAAGATGCAGAGCTTCTTTTAATCGAAGTACCAATGGCAATATAATTTTTTCTAAAAAATGTTGCAAAACAAAATTTAATTCATACATTTGTATATACAAATATTGTAGATACAATTAATAATAATAAAATTTAAAAATAAATAATATGTCAACAACAAAATGGGCAGTAGACCCAACCCACTCAGAAATAGGATTTAAAGTAAAACATATGATGTTTACTAATGTATCTGGCCAGTTTACAAAATTTACTGCGGAAGCA
Source organism: Flavobacterium sp. NRK1 (assembly GCF_024054175.1). GTDB lineage: Bacteria > Bacteroidota > Bacteroidia > Flavobacteriales > Flavobacteriaceae > Flavobacterium. Next base: position 2,578,853 of record NZ_JAMXLA010000001.1, on the reverse strand, counting down.
GAAACTGAAGGAGATCATTTTGATAATGCTAAATTTTCTTTTAGCGGTGATATCGATTCTGTAAATACAGCAAACGCTGACCGTGATAGTCACCTATTGAGTGCAGACTTTTTTAATGCAGAACAATTTCCAAAAATCACTTTTGAATCAACTTCTTTTGATAAAAAGAATGAAGGAGAATATACACTTAACGGAAACCTTACCCTTCATGGAGAAACTAAACTGGTAAGCCTTGATGTAGAATTTGGTGGTATTGCTAAAGACCCTTGGGGTAATACAAAAGCCGGCTTAAGTATTACAGGTAAAATAAACCGTAAAGATTTTGGCCTTAGCTATAATGCCGCCCTTGAAACAGGTGGTGTATTACTAGGCGAAGAAGTGAAGCTTGCTATAGAGCTTCAGTTTGTAAAACAATAATTGTTTTAGTCCAAATATATGTTTCGTAAAAACCTGCAATACTTACGCATTGCAGGTTTTTTTATGCTGTGATATTAAATTTTGTAAGTTTAGCGTTACTATTGTATAACAATCAACTTATGCGCATCAACCAATTTTTAATTCTTTTATTCTTTTTTATTCTTTTGTCTTGTGGCAAAAGAGAAGAATATGACGTAAATACGTCAAGAGTAATAGAGCTCTATAGTGAGGAGGACTTTAAAACAAAAATTCAGATTATAGATACAGTATGTATCAACGATAGTCTAAAAGCGGTTAATGATTTTAAAAATGGTAAATCTTCATTAATTGTAAATCACTTTATAAAAAGTAATTTTTATCATTTTTCCGATACAGTTTTCAGAAAGGACTTGGCTTATGAACTCGCAAAATTTAAAATTAAACCAGACTTTGACGTATCCTACCCTACCTGCATACCTCTGTTAGGAAATAATATGTTTAAAACAGATTGTTATCAGTCATCATTAGAAAATGAAATTTTAAAACACTATAAATATGACCTCATAGATTCTATTAAAAAGGTCATAGAAAGTAAATATGTTCTAAGAAATAACAATGATATCTTTTCATTTCAAGGTCGTGATCAGCCCCGTTTCGATGATTTTGAAGGTGATGACCCTGCTTACGACTTTCTATGTAAATTAAGTATAGACTTTACATTACAAATGAAATATCCTGAAGGTTATAATATAAAAAAGAAGAAACCGGACGACTATTCATATTCGACTGCTCGTTTTATCTTGATGAAGGATGGGTCTATTAAGGATTTATCTATTGAAACTACATTTCAAAACCCTATCAATAAAAAGTTTACATCATATTTTGAAAAGCAAATTACTGATTTTATTAAAAGCCAAAAAAAATGGGTACACCCTACTTATGCAGGAATTATTGTAAATAATGAAATGGAGTTTAGAGTTTCATATAAATAATTATTTTATGAATTTTGACAGATCAATTTTGTTATTACTTTTCTTCATTATTTTATCCTGTGATAAAAAAGAAGAATCAAAAGCTTTAAAAATATACAACTATCAAGATTTCAGGAGTAAGGTCAAAATTGTAGACACTGCCTGCATTAACGCAAAAGAAAAAGCTTACAATGATATAAACACAGGCAAAATCTATTACTCCATAAAGCTTTATAAGCCTTACGATTATAATAAATTACAACAAAAATTTGCTGCATTAAAAATAATCCCAGATACTACTTCTAGAGAGGATATTAGAGATTCAAACGGCTATCTAATGTATTTCCATAAAAAATGTTATCAATCTGTAATGCAGGAATATGTATTACAAAAATATAAATATAACACTTTATTTTTAGACTCTATTGCAGAGACAGTAGAGCAGCAATATATTATAGATCACCCTAAATATATTGCTTCCATGAGAGATCTTGATAGCTTTTATTCAAACGATGGTGCCGCAGATTTTGATAACTTGCTAAATAAAATTCGATTAAAATTCAATTATGATTTTATTTTTCCTGAAGATTATAAGTCCGATAATGAAAAAAAATCAAAAACTACAGCCAATTTTATATTGCTAAAAAATGGTACTATCAAAAATTTGAATTTAAAGTCAACATTTAATAATGCTTATAACGCTAAGTTTTCAAAATATTTCAATGATTATATTAGTCATTTAATACGTAGTGAAAAATGGCCATCAGCATATTCAGTTAATTTACCCGTAAACGCTAATGTCGAAATAGTATTTAAATATAAATAGAATCCTCAAGTTAATTCTTTGGGATTCCATTTATAGCGTCCTAGAATAGGTAACCGGGCTGCACTGTGCAAATTTAACTTGAGCAGTAATACCAAATTTATGGGTTTTAATGTATTCGTTTAAAAGCTGAATTGTTTTTCCTTGTCTGCCGGAAGGTCTTTAAATGCGTAAAGAAAATAATCGATAGTACCATCAGGCCTCATGTAAATCCTGTTGAAACCTTTGGTAACAGCATCCCATTTAAAATTGTGTGAATCTAAGTATACTCCCAGTCCTTTTAGAAAATTCTGATAGGCTGCAATATGCTTTTGTTGGTCTTCTTCAGTTTTAAACACACCATCATCTCCCAAAGCTCCTTTGTATACTTTATCTACTTCAGGGCTTATTCCTTTTTGTTTTGCTTCCTCAAAAGGCATCGCAATCTCGCTATCAACAAACGATGTAAACAACAGGCAGAGTAGCATTACTTTCATAATAATTCATTTGGTTAGTATATAAAAATAACGAAAAATAGTAACTAAAATGTACATCATCCATAAAAAAATCCCGAAGTTTTCACTACAGGATTCGTTTATATTCAGATTGATTTGTCAAATAATCAAATCAACACATTACCAAATAACTATTGTTCTTCCTCTTCTACGGTATGAGATTTAGAGTAAGTGCGCCATTTCTCAATACATTCCTGCATGTCGGCAGGTATTTCGCTGTCAAAACGCATAAACTCTTTTGTTGTTGGGTGTTCAAAACCTAATGTTTTAGCATGCAGTGCCTGACGCGGTAATATTTTAAAACAGTTATCTATAAACTGTTTGTATTTTGTAAAAGTTGTACCTTTAAGAATATGGTCGCCACCGTAGCGGGCATCATTAAATAAGGTGTGCCCTATGTGTTTCATATGCACACGTATCTGGTGTGTGCGTCCTGTTTCAAGCCTGCATGAAACCAAAGTAACATAACCAAAACGTTCTAATACTTTATAATGCGTTACCGCATGTTTTCCCTGATCTCCTTCAGGAAAAACAGCCATTTGCATACGGTCTTTAACGTGACGGTCAATATTTCCTTCTATAGTTCCCTCCTCCTCTTCAATATTCCCCCAAACTAATGCTACATACTCTCTCTCAGAAGTTTTGTCTGCAAACTGTTTGGTAAGATGTGTCATAGCCAATTCTGTCTTGGCAATAACCAATAGACCTGATGTATCTTTGTCGATTCGGTGTACAAGTCCGGGCCTTTCGCTGCTGTTCATAGGCAGGTTATCAAAATGATAAGCCAGTGCATTAACCAGCGTACCACTATAATTACCATGCCCCGGGTGTACAACCATACCTGCCTCTTTATTTACAACAAGAAGCTGATCATCCTCATAAACTATATTTAAAGGTATATTTTCGGGCTCAAGCAGGTATTCATATGGCGGATGCTCTAAAAGTATCCTTACAATATCGTTAGACTTAACTTTATGATTAGATTTAACAGGTACATCATTTACATATATATTGCCCGCTTCTGCTGCCTTTTGTATCTTATTACGCGTAGCATTCTCAACAAGATTCATTAAAAATTTGTCCACCCTCAGTGGTGCCTGTCCTTTGCCTGCTTCAAAACGGTAATGCTCAAATAACTCCTCGTCCGGCTCCTGTTCAATAATTGGATTACTCATTTTTTTATTCTGTTTCTGTCCTGTCTTCTATTATATCTTCTGTTTCCGGTTCCTCATAACCTGTTTTACCATCACCCAGAACAAGGTCTATTTTTGATGCTTTTAATATTTTATCTCCTGCTTTTAGTTTTTTACCGTTTTGCCATACTTCAAGTACCACGTCTTTAGCAAGATAAGGTTTGTAAGTTTTTTTGCCTTCTTCAAGCCCTGCAGATTTAAGCAATGGTAATGAAGCTCTGTATGTTTTCTGGATAATGTCGGGCATACTAACTTTAGCATATCCGGCAGAGTTAACTTTTACATATACCTTTCTGCCATTTTTCACATTCACCTTAGGCAGTGGGTCCTGCTGAACTATGGTATAGGCAGGGTAATCAGCTTTAAAATCTACAGTATCAAGAACAACATATTCCAGTTTAGCAGCTTCAAGAGTCTCTTCTGCTTTATCAACAGTCATTTTGCGAAGGTCCGGCACAGGAATTTCCTCACCATGATTTGTAGCATAGCTAAGGTATTGCAGTAATGCAAAAACGATTACTATTATAATAACCAATGCTATTATTAACTGCTTGAAAAAAACTTTACTCTGTAGAAAATCTTTAAGGCTCATCTATTACAAATTTTGGCAAAGATATAAATAATACTAAACTTTATAAGTTTACACAAATAATGATATTTTTGTGTGGACTTTATACCTGTTAATTATAACGCATTTATATATTAATTCGTGTAAGATCAATAAACAATAACCTTTGTAAATAAATGAATGTAGCAGTAGTAATGGGCGGATATTCAGATGAATCCGTTATTTCTATACAAAGTGGTCAGCTTATATTAAACAATCTTGACCGCAAACAATATACTCCGTTTGAAGTACATATTCTGCCTGAGGGCTGGTATGTATTAACAGATGGACACAAATTCCCTGTTAATAAAGGTGACTTTTCTTTTGAAAAAGATGGAGAAAAAGTAACTTTTGATGTTGCTGTAAATACAATTCATGGTACTCCGGGTGAAGACGGACATATGCAATCGTATTGGGAATTACTCGAACTGCCTTATACAGGTTGTGGCTTCTATCAGTCTGCACTTACTTTTAATAAAAGAGATACTTTATCGGTACTTTCAAAATTTAATATTCCCAAAGCAAAATCTATTTATCTTTCTAAAGGAGACAGGGTTACAGCACAGGAGATTGTTGATAATTTAGGCCTACCATTTATGGTAAAACCAAATCAAAGCGGAAGCAGCCTTGGTGTTTCTAAAGTTAATGACATTAATGAATTTGAAAAAGCACTTGAATTTGCTTTCGCAGAAGATTCTGACATACTGATAGAAGAATTTATTAAGGGTACAGAAGTTTCAGTAGGTGTACTTAACCTTAATGATAAAACTACCGTACTGGGTATTACAGAAATAGTATCGCATAATGACTTTTTTGATTACGAAGCTAAATATCACGGCAAATCAGATGAAATAACACCTGCAAGAATTGATGCTGAAACAGAAGGAAAAGTAAAGGAAGTAGCAGCCAAAGCTTATGATGCACTTAGCATGAGTGGGTTTTCACGTACTGATTTTATTATTCGTAATGGTGAACCGCATTTTATAGAAATGAATACCAACCCCGGATTATCTCCTCAGAGCATTTTCCCACAGCAGGCACAACATGCAGGAATACCTATGTCTGAATTACTGGATAATGAAATAAAACTTGCACTGAACCGTAAAGTACTCTGGAAGAAATAGTAAATTAGATTTGAAAAAAGTCATCACTATATTAAGTTAGTAAGATGTCCTATTAAATCTCTAAATTCAAAGAAATGAAAATAGCCGTTTTCCCCGGGTCTTTTGACCCCATTACTCTTGGTCATTATGACATCATTAAACGTGGTGTAAGCCTATTCGATAAAGTGATTGTTGCTATAGGAGTTAATGCCGAAAAAAAATATATGTTTTCATTAGAGGAACGTAAAAGGTTTATTGAAGAATCATTTAAAAACGAGCCAAAAGTAGAGGTAGTAACTTATGAGGGACTTACTATTGACCTGTGCCGTAAAGTAAACGCAGGATTTATTTTAAGGGGCCTTCGTAACCCTGCCGATTTTGAATTTGAAAAAGCTATAGCGCACACAAACCGACAACTATCTAAAATTGAAACCGTATTTTTACTTACGGCAGCCAGTACATCATATATAAGTTCCAGCATAGTCCGCGATGTTTTACGCAATGGCGGAGATTATACTATACTGGTACCTGATGCCGTAAGGGTAAAATGATTTGTATGAAGAAAATTTTACCATTACTGCTTTTTAGTAGTATCATATTTGCACAAAAAAAAGTAATGTATCAAACTCCATACGAAAAAGGAAACGGAAACCAGACAGCTACTTATGCTGAAACTATAGCTTTTTTCAAGCTTCTGGATAAAGATTTTGAAAGCATCCAGATGGTTGAAATGGGACTTACAGATAGTGGAGAACCTTTACATATTGTTATATACAATCCCCATAAAAATTTTGATTTTAAGCAAATTAAAAAAAATAAAGCTGTACTATTATTAAACAACGGTATTCATCCCGGAGAACCTGATGGGATTGATGCCACTATGATGCTTTACAGAGATCTTGCAACCGGAAAATTAAAAGCACCGCAAAATACTGTAATTGTAAATATTCCTATATATAATATTGGTGGTGCCTTAAACAGAAATTCTCACACAAGAACGAACCAAAATGGCCCTGAAAGCTATGGTTTTAGAGGTAATGCCCGTAATTATGACCTAAATAGGGACTTTGTGAAAAGTGACACTAAAAATGCTAAAAGTTTTGCACAGATTTTTCATCTTGTAAATCCCGATGTTTTTATTGACAATCATGTGAGTAATGGGGCAGATTATCAATACACTTTAACTTATATTGCAACCCATCATCAAAAGCTCGGAGGTGAACTTGGTTCTTATTTTAAAGAAGAAATGATGCCGGAAATATTGGCTTCTTTAAAAGAAAAAGGAATAGAAGCTACTCCTTATGTAAACGTGCATGACACAAAACCTGACACAGCAGGTTTTACCCAATTTATGGACTATCCAAGATATTCTACAGGATATGCGTCTATGTTTAATGTATTGGGATGTATGCCCGAAACACATATGCTAAAAGAATATAGCTCCAGAGTAAAAGTCACTTATGAATATATCGCCGAATCAATAAAATTTATTGATCAAAATTATAATAGAATTAAGCTTTTACGTTCTGCCAACTTAGAAAATTATATCCCAGGTAAGCATTACACGCTTCAATGGAAAATAGATTCTACACAGGTTACTCCCCTGCCCTTCTTAGGTTATAACGGCGATTACAAAACCAGTGAAGTAACCGGCAAACAAAGATTATATTATGACCGCAGTAAACCCTTCAATAAAATGGTTCCTTACTATCAAAGTTATCTTTCAACTTTACAAGTAACGATACCGAAAGCCTATATTGTTCCGAAATCATGGTGGAATGTAATAGAGTTATTAAAAATCAACAATATAGAAATGGAACCTTTAGCTAAAGATATTGAAATTGAAGTGGAAAGCTATCGTATAAAAGACTATAAAACAAGTAAACAGCCTTATGAAGGACATTACCCTCATCATAACATAAATATTGAAATCAGCAGCAAAAAAATTGCTTTTCATGAAGGCGATTTTGTAATAAACACACAACAGCCAGGTGTTAAATATCTATTGGAAACTTTAGAACCTCAAGCTATAGACTCGTATTTTAACTGGAACTTTTTTGATCCTATACTCCAGCAAAAAGAATATTTCTCTAATTATGTTTTTGAAGACACCGCTGCTAATCTATTAAAAAATGATAAAAACCTTAAAGCAGCCTTCGAAAAGAAAAAACAAGAGAACAAACCGTTTGCAGATGATGCAGATGCACAATTAGACTGGATTTATCGTAATTCTGTATATTATGAACAATCACATATGGAATATCCCATTTACAGAATAGTAAAGTAAATTTACTCCCCTTTGTATTAATAAAAAACCGACCGATAAGATATATCGTCCGGCTAAAAAATAAAAACTATCTTCTTCAGCAATTTATTGCTTAACTATCTTTTTAGTTATTTTCCCTGAATCAGTAGAAATATTTAGAAAATATACTCCTGCTGCATAGTTTGTCATATTAACGGTATTACCGTTTAGATCAGCGTTAGAAACTTTTCCGGCAACATCTGTTATAGTAGCACCGGCAATATTTATTGTACCAGGAGCTTTAATAGTTACAATACCGTTAGTTGGGTTAGGAAATAACGTTACTTTATCTACTAAATTCGACTTAATACCGGCAGTTTCAGAGCTACCTGTTACATTAATAACAAAGTTAACATCACCAAAATCTCCAAGCTCGGTAACATCTGTAGGAGTAGTAGCTCCACAGCCTACAGCCATAAGATAAGAAGGGCCTGAAGCGCCAGCAGTATTACCTCCTATAAAAAAATCACCCGAAATTTCAACTACCAATTCAGAACCTGCAGGTACAACAGCCGTAATTGGAACTTGCTTAAGTACATTTAATGTTTCACCAGCTTCGGTGTAACTTACTGTAATAGTTGCAAGTTGCGTTAATGAACCAGGATATCCGCCAGGATAAGCCTGTGAAGTTGTTGATAAAGTTATTGTTAAAGGAGAACCTGCTGTAATATAATCCTGCAAACCAAATTCTACTTCTGTAACGTTCCAATCTTCAGTAATATCAAAATCTGAAAGCACAAAACTTCTACTGTAAACATTGGGTGCTGTAGGACATCCAAGATTCCCTCCTGATTCTACAGTAGTTTCATCATTGTTTTGTGAAATTTTTTGTTGTGCGTTAGATGTAAAGAAAGTTGCCAGTATAAAGGCACCAATAAGTAATTTTTTTCTCATATTATTAAGATTTTAGTTTTGGTAAAAATAAAAATGAAATAGTTATATGATTACTTAAAATATTTAAAAAAAAACATATGATTTTTACAAAAAAAATAATAAAAATAGAAATCGAATAACAATAATTAAAAAAACAAATTCAATAATATGCAAATATTAAAATAACTTTATTTTTAATAATATTACAATATTATATATAGAAAAAAATCAAGAATGTTTTAAATAAAATGCACAATATGTAAGATTTTTAAGTAAATTTATTCAAACTAAACTTATTAAACTATGAAATTTACTTACTTAAAAAAAATGCAGTCTGCAATAGTATTGCTGGCAATTTTGCTTTCAGGTCAGGGTCAGGGTTATGCTCAAATTAACTATGTTGTAGAGTCAATACCATATCAGATATATGAGACAACAGTACCTATTGAGGGTACTTTTGATGATTATTATTCAGATATAATTGAAATACCTTTTGACTTTACCTTTTTTGGACAAACCTATAACCAATTTGTAATATCCGGCAACGGATTTATAAGTTTTAATACAGAACTGGCTAATACATTTTCTACCTGGCAGTTCAGCAATACTATACCCAATGTTGATTTTCCTGTTAAAAATGTAATACTGGGATGTTATCATGATATGAATTCTGTTGCAACAGGTTCTCAGGCAAGCCGTACCTCGACTGTTTTGGGTGAAGCGCCCTACAGGCAATTTGTAATTGCTTTTAATGATATGCCACAGTATTATTGTAGTCAGTTTGGTGCATCAAGTTCATTTCAGATAATTTTGCATGAAACACTTAATTATATAGATATTCAGATAACAAAAAAAGATTTATGCCTCGACTGGAATAATGGAAATACAGTAGTTGGAATTATAGACGCCACAGGAACAATAGCTTATAGCCCTGAAGGACGTAACACCGGCGCATGGGAAGTAACAACTGGTGAAGGGTGGCGTTTTAAAACAGATGCAACAGCATCAATCCCTGATAATCTAATGAAAAATCCTATTTCACTTTATCCTAATCCATCATCTGGTATTCTTAATATAGAAAACAACTCGGGAAAGGTTTTAAAAGATATTTCATTTTATTCGGTTACTGGTGCTTTAGTAAAGCAAACAATCGATAATAAGATAAACATTTCCGATTTACAAAATGGAATTTACATTGTAAAACTCCAAATTGAAAATCAGATACTGAATTATAAATTGATTAAAAATTAATTGACTTAAAATTCTAAAATAGCCTGTTAAGTAACTGTAAATACTTAACAGGCTATTGGTTTTTAAAGCAGATTAAATCACTATTTATCCAGCTCTACTGTTTCAAAAAGTAATTTTATGTTCTCGTAAGAGTTTGTAAGTACCTCTTTAATTTGTTCAGGGTTTAGCCATGCTACTTTTTCAATACCTTCTTCAAGCTGTCCTGAAAGTTTACCACTATAATCGGTTTTCATTTCATACCAATGTGTTACTTTAAGCCTGTAAGTACCGTTACGCTTAAAAACATGATATGTTTTTTGCAATTTCTGAGTAATTTTAAGTCCTTTTACACCTGTTTCTTCTTCTACTTCCCTTATAGCTGTGTCTTCAATGTCTTCATTTTTCTCTATACCTCCTTTAGGAAGGTCCCATTTACCATTCCTGAAAATAAAAAGAACTTCCCCTCTTTTGTTATAAACGAGTCCTCCCCCGGCTTTAGCCACCGGGATTTTTTCTTTTAATTTTTTTAATGTTTCTTTTTCATCAGGATGGTAAAGAAAAGCTTTTTGAATTTTATTATTAAACATATTTACTATTAACTGTTCAATATCAACGCTTTCCAGTAAAAACATTCTGAAATCAGTTTCTTTTTCAACAGTATTAGTCAAAAAAAGTGGTTTATCGTTTACAAAAACTTTATACATTTGCAATATGATTTTCAATATAGACACCGCCAAAAAAACAGCCGAATTGCTTTTACAAATAAACGCAATTAAATTAAATCCTAAAAATCCTTTTACATGGGCTTCAGGATGGAAATCGCCTATATATTGTGATAATAGGATAACGCTCTCATTCCCACCAATAAGAAATTACATACGTGAGGAATTTGCAAAGCATATAGAAAAAGAATTTGGCAAACCAGATGTAATTGCAGGTGTGGCTACCGGTGCTATAGGTATAGGCATGCTTGTTGCAGAATATATGGGACTGCCATTTGTATATGTACGTCCTGAGGCTAAAAAGCATGGCCGTCAGAATCAGGTGGAAGGTTTTCTGCAAAAGGGACAAAATGTTGTTGTTGTTGAAGATCTGATAAGTACAGGAAAAAGCAGCCTTCTTGCTGTAGAAGCACTTAAAGCGGCTGGGGCAAATGTAAAAGGCATGGTAGCCATATTTACATATGGCTTTGATATATCCGTAGAAAACTTTAAAGAAGCTAATGTAACATTACATACATTAGGAAATTATAAAACTCTTTTAGAACTTGCTGTATCTAAAAACTATATTACTGAAAAAGAACAGGAAACCCTTATTGAATGGAGTAAAAGCCCTTCAACCTGGGGACAGGAGGTTGTTTAATACATATTATACGCCATAAACACTTAACAAATAATCCATAATAATTAACCAATTTTAACAACCACCACAATGAAAAAAATCATTCTGTTTTTACTGCTGTTAACAGCTGTAGTTTCTAACGCTCAAATTAAACAGGTACAGGAAGAAGAAAGTTCTCTTACCGAAATTGGAACAATTTCTCCTTTAGGACAACCAATGCATATGGTTTGCTACAAGGATGAAGAAACAAATGTTTACATTTTTAAATATCTTGATACTGAATATAAAACTTTAAAACAATATGAGCATTTTATGTTTAAAGATACGGGAAATGATTTTGAAACCTTATATACAACCATAATAGACGGTCTTAAAGAAAAGGAAAAAAAGTCTATAAAATTAGAACTTGAATCCAATTTTGTTTGGATAAACTTTGTAAAAAGCTTCGGCATGACGTTAGTTTCATTTTCATCTATAGAAGGAAAAAATGAGAGCCTGCATAAAGGCACCTCAAACATGTTTACAAAAAAACAGATCGAAAAACTTTTTGGTAAAAAATAAAAATCAAAAGATACTATCTTTAGCAGAGATATAAATCTATAAATAATGAATTTAGAAAGTCCTAAAGTAACCGTACAAAAACCGGCACAATATATTTTCGACCAGCTGATTGATGTAAGAAGCTTTGAGAAACTGATGCCCGACAATATTGCGAAATTTGAAGTAACCGGAGAGGAATCTTTCATTTTTGCTCTTAAAGGTATGCCGGAAATAAAACTGAAACTAAAAGACAAAGTTGCTCCCGGCAAGGTTGTTTTGGGTGCTGCAAGTGATAAACTGCCATTTACCCTTACAGGAAACATCAATGCAATAACAGGCACTTCAAGTGAAGTTCAGCTTTTTTTTGAAGGTGAATTTAATGCTATGATGGCAATGATGATTAAAGGGCCTATTACCAAATTTATAGAAACTCTTGCAAACAATATACACAAACTGTAATATCAGTTTGTGCCAAACTTAGCCTTTTAGTACTACTAAAAGGCTTTTTTTATATTTTTATACTCTAATGGCGTCAAAATGAAAACTTATATAATTCTGTTTATATTCCTTCTAACAGCAGGAAATACTTTTTCCCAAAACAATAATCTTACAACCAAACTTCTTGAGCAGGCTGATGATATGGGGAAAAAATTTATTGCAAAAGATTATTCGGGCTTTTTAAAATACAGCCATCCAAAAGTCGTAAAAACTATGGGTGGTGAGGCAAAAATGATTGCAGATACTAAAAAAGAAATCGAATCTCTTGAAAATGAAGGGGTAACTTTTTTATCTATAAAATTTGGTGCCCCGGATAAAATTATCACTATTGAAAATGAGCTCCAATGCACTTTCCCTGAAATGATAGAAATGCAGGTAACCGGAGGAAAACTCACAACTACTACAACTCTAATTGCAATATCTACTGACAATGGTAACAACTGGTATTTTTTAGATACAGGTGGAAATAATCTTTACAGCATGAAGATGCTTTTACCAAATCTGTCCGATGAACTTGATATACCAATACCATCAGATCCTATATTTGAAGAAGATAAAAAACCAGAATAAAAATTTAGCCGTTAAAGATTTTATAAAACGCCCTCACTCCATAAAGGTTTCACTAATTTTAAACCTTAAAACAACAAACCATGAAAGATATAAATGACTTTGAACTGCACTATGACCTTGAGGATGAAATGAATTCACAGGAACTTGTAGAAATACATATTGGCGACCTTACTCTACCTACCGGAAAAATTATTGTTGCCGATCCTTTTTTTTCTTTAGAACAACGTCCTTTTGCACGTACTGTTGAGCCAGACAAATATCCTGTTTTCATTTATATGTCAGAAATTGATCCTCTCCATCACAGGATTGCCTACGCAAAAATTAAATTCAGGCCTGAAGAAGCATCAAAATGGATATTGGCGATTACAGATGATATTACACGTGAGGAGCTTAATGATCTTGGAGAAGATGAGTTTTATGGCTTCCCTGTAGAATCGGGGCTTGCATGTTTTCTTGATGAAGAAACAAATACCAGGTTCACAGCAAAAATGGACGAATTGCAGGAAAAAAATCCGGAATCGAATTATTATGATGATGTACTGTCTGAAGAATTTAGAGAATATTCGGGTAAAAATAACTTTTCAAGAGAATTAGGCGACTGGAATGATCATCATCCTGATTCAGATTCCGATAATAATGTTATAATGTTTGCCTCAGGTTGGGGTGATGGCTATTATCCGGCATATTGGGGCTTAAATGAAGAAGGTGACACAATAGAACTTGTGATAGACTTTTTAATAAATGATTTTGACCCTGAAGGTGAAGAAGAATTTGATCAAGAAGATTAATCTTTACTTAATAAAGTAGCTGTACTTCTTTAATTCCATATTCGGCTACAGTATCATTTTCAAGCATTACCATAAGAGTTCCATTTTTTGAAACTCCCTTTATAATACCCATAAAGCGATTCCCATCTTTTTCAAAAGGCATGGGAACGTTTTTTTTATAGAGCATATCAATATATTTCTTCCATATATTAACGGTATTCTTATTCATAATTGCCGACACGTTTAACCGTAGATTTTTAACAATAGTATGCATAACAATATCTTTGTCATATTCTATGCCTGACAGTACAGATAAAGACGAGGCTTTAGCAAGCCCTTCAAAGTTTTTTTGGTTTATGTTAACCCCTATACCTACTATAGAAAAAATTTCCCCATTATTTTTAATACTATTTTCTATAAGTATGCCAGCAATTTTTTTATTGCCTGCCAAAATGTCGTTAGGCCATTTTATATAAACGTCATTGATCTTAAAAGTTTTCACAGCTTCAGCAATACTGAGAGCAACAGCAGCATTAAGGCTGAAAATTTCATTGATACCCAGTAATAAATCTTTAATCAATATGCTAAAAGTAAGGTTTTTACCTGACTCTGTTTCCCACTTTGCTCCCATTTGCCCACGCCCTGCTGTTTGATGTTCTGCTACTACAACAGTAAAGTTTTCAACGTATTGTGATGCACATAATTCTTTAAGATAGTCGTTAGTAGAGTTAATGGCACTGAGTTTGATAATATTCATTAAAACAACTTTAAGTAACTTTTAAATGCAAGTAATCTGCGTAGAAGCTTCAAAAGTAAATACAAAAATGATAACTTTGCGAAAACATATAATTTTAAATGGCTAAAAAAAATATAAGTAATGATGATCTGTTAGCTAATATCATCAAAGGTATTGAAGAAGTAAAAGGGAATGATATTGACATTCTGGACCTTAGGGCTATAGACAATACAGTTTGTGATTATTTCGTTATTTGTAACGGTACCTCAAACACTCAGGTGAACGCTATTGTTCATTCTATTCAAAAAACAGTTTCCAAATCATTAAAAGATAAGCCATGGCATGTTGAAGGCACAGAAAACGGCGAATGGGTTCTGATGGATTATGTAAACATTGTAGTACATGTTTTCCAGAAACACATACGTGAATACTACAATATTGAAAGCCTTTGGGGAGATGCCCGCATTACATCAATAGGAAACAACTATTAATAATCGAATTTCATGTCAAAAGATAATAAACCATCGAAGCTTAAATTTAGCCCATGGCTAATTTATGGTAGCATTCTATTAATGTTTTTAGCAATAAGCTGGCTGTCAGGAGACTCCAACTGGAAAGACCCTAAGTCTATATCTCTATCTAAGTTTTACGAATATCTCGATAAAGGACAAATAGATAAAGTCACATATAATAAAACTAACGCAGAAGTCTATCTTAAAAAGGAAGCTTTAAAACTTCCTGAAAATGAAAAGGTAAGAGAAGATTTTTTAGGTAAACCAAATAAAGGGCCTCATTACTCTTTTCAAACCGGCAATACAGAAGACTTTCAAAAAAGGCTTTATGAAGCCCGTGAACAAGGTAAACTAAACGATTACGACCCTCAACCGGATGGAATTTGGGGCGAACTGTTATTTACACTATTACCAATACTTGTTATTGTGGCTCTTTGGATTTTTATGATGCGAAGAATGTCCGGTGGCGGTGCAGGCGGTGGCGGTGGCCAGATATTTAATATCGGTAAATCTAAAGCCAAACTATTTGATGAAAAGAATGATATAAAAGTAACATTTAAAGATGTTGCCGGCCTTGAAGGTGCAAAAGAAGAAATTCAGGAAATTGTAGAATTCCTTAGAAATCCGGAAAAATATACAAATATTGGTGGTAAAATACCAAAAGGAGCTCTTCTTGTAGGGCCTCCCGGAACAGGTAAGACACTTTTAGCTAAAGCTGTAGCAGGTGAAGCCAAAGTGCCTTTCTTCTCACTGTCAGGCTCTGATTTTGTTGAGATGTTTGTTGGTGTAGGTGCATCGAGGGTTAGAGACCTTTTTAAACAGGCAAAAGAAAAATCTCCGGCTATTATATTTATTGACGAGATTGACGCTGTAGGACGTGCCCGTGGAAAAAACAACTTTTCCGGTTCTAATGATGAACGTGAAAACACCCTTAACCAGCTGCTTACGGAAATGGATGGTTTTGGAACTAATACTAACGTAATTGTACTGGCTGCGACCAACCGTGCCGACGTGCTTGATAAAGCACTTATGCGTGCAGGCCGTTTTGACAGACAGATCTATGTTGATTTACCGGATATTCGTGAAAGAAGAGAGATTTTTGAAGTGCATTTGAAACCGTTAAAAAAATCTGAAGATCTTGACACAGAGTTCCTGGCTAAACAAACACCTGGCTTCTCGGGAGCAGATATAGCAAATGTTTGTAATGAAGCTGCCCTTGTAGCTGCCAGGAAAGACAAGAAAATGGTAGACAAACAAGACTTTCTGGATGCGGTAGACCGTATAGTAGGTGGTCTTGAAAAGAAAAATAAAATTGTTTCTCCTGAAGAAAAAAGAGCGATTGCTATACATGAAGCAGGCCATGCTACAGTAAGCTGGATGCTTGAACATGCTGCCCCTCTTGTAAAAGTTACTATAGTGCCCCGAGGCCAAAGCCTTGGTGCCGCTTGGTATTTACCGGAAGAAAGGCTTATTGTAAGGCCTGACCAGATGCTTGATGAAATGTGTGCTACCATGGGTGGCCGTGCTGCTGAAAAAGTAATTTTTAACAGGATTTCTACCGGAGCATTAAGCGACCTTGAAAAAGTTACCAAACAGGCACGCGCTATGGTTACTGTTTACGGACTTAATGATAAGCTTGGTAACATTACTTATTATGATTCTTCAGGACAAAGCGAATACAACTTCTCTAAACCGTACTCTGAGGATACAGCAAAATTGATTGACCAGGAAATTTCTGCTCTTATTGAAGAACAATACCGAAGGGCTATACAATTGCTGGAAGATAACAGAGATAAACTAATAAAATTAGCCGATATACTTATTGAAAAAGAAGTTATTTTTAAAGATGATCTTGAAGATATATTTGGCAAAAGATTATTTGACAAACCAGATTTTGAAGTAATTACAGAGGCTTAGACAAAAAAATTGTCAATATTTATAAAAATCTTAATTCAATACTTAAATTGAATTAAGATTTTTTTATCTTTGAGCATATCAGGAGAAATAAGGTAATGTAAGATATGAGTCTTTTCAAGAAAATTTTTGGCGCAGTAAACGATGTTTCTAACGAAGAAAAAAACTCGGAAACGAGTCCTTTCCTTCCGGAAAAGCAACTCCCTGTCGACGAACTTTTTATGCTTAATTTCCGAAAAAACGGAGGTAAATTTATCTACTGCGACAATATGAATGAAGTTCATGAGCAGTTTTTAAATGTTCTTGAAGAAAATGACTGGTTTGAGTGTGAGGCAATGTGCCTTGAGCCTAAACTTTATGGCTTATTAGAAGAAAATAAACTTACATATACAAAATCTCCAAATCCAAAATTCCTTTTGGCATCCTGCGAAAACCTTATTGCCGATGAAGGTTCAGTTTTATTCTCATCCAATCAAATCAAACAAAATAAACCAAATGAGCTGCCGGCAAACATTGTTATTTTTGCCACAACAAGCCAGATTTTAGGCAATAAAAGTGATGGTTTAAGGGAGATCAAAAAAAAATATGATCGTGATTATCCTACCAATATTACCACAATTAAATATTTTGAAAAAGTAAAAGAAGAAGATTTCCTGCACTACGGCAGTTCTGCAAAAAATCTTTACCTGCTTCTTTTAGAAGATCTGTAGTATGAATGAAAGTATTGTCAGGACGCTTTCGGGAGTTGTTTATATCCTACTCCTTTTAGGCGCAACCCTGTTCTCCCCTATTAGTTTTGTACTGCTGTTCGGCATTTTTATGCTTATCGCCATTACTGAATTCTGCAAATTAGCAAACCTTAATAAAATGGTTCCATTAATAATGGGAGTCGCAGGACTTGTAATATTCTGCCTTTTAATAGATACTACACTCTACACTAATCTTTTACTAAATATAGGTGCCCTTTTTATTGCTTTTATGTTACTGGAGGAACTTTTTTATAAAGGCCCTATACCTAAGGATAAGACTGCAAAGCTTGCAAGGCTAACAGGCTATGTAATCCTTCCCTTTCTTCTTATCATCAGATTACCTTTTTTAATACAGGGCACTTATACACCTTATATAATAATAGGCAGCTTTATTCTTATATGGACAAATGATACCTTTGCCTATATAGTCGGCAAAACTATGGGTAAACATAAATTATTAGAGCGCATTTCTCCAAAAAAAACAATAGAAGGCTTTTTAGGGGGAATGATCTTTACTATACTTGGGGCTTACATAATCAGTCTTTTCGATATATTTTTAACACCTGTATTCCATTCAGCATATATATGGATGGGAGCCGCTATAATACTTGTAATCTTTGGCACGCTGGGCGATTTGGTAGAATCGCAGCTTAAAAGAAAAGCAGGTGTAAAAGACAGCGGAAACATAATGCCGGGACATGGAGGCATACTTGACAGGCTGGATAGTATTATATTTGCAATACCTTTTCTATTTTTGTATTACCAAATTTTAACTTATGTTTCATAAAGAAGGAGCTAAAATCATTTTTATTGCGCTATTTGTAACAGTAACAATAGCATTGCTTGCAGACAATTTTATACCGAGCGCAACGCTTAAAATTATTGTACAGCTGGTTGCACTGGCTTTTCTGGTACTGATACTGCAGTTTTTCAGAAATCCAAAACGTATAGTTCAGGCAACCGACCATAATATTATAGCACCGGTAGACGGAAAGGTTGTTGTAATAGAAGAAGTATATGAGCCTGAATATTTTAAGGATAAACGCCTTCAGGTATCTATTTTTATGTCTCCAATTAATGTACACGTAACACGTTATGCTGTAAACGGACTCGTAAAGTTCAGTAAATACCATCCCGGAAAATACCTTGTAGCCTGGCATCCAAAAGCAAGTGAAGAAAATGAGCGTACAACTGTTGTTATTGAAAATGTGCTTTTTGGAGAAATATTATACAGACAGATTGCCGGTGCTTTGGCAAGAAGAATTGTAAATTATGCGCAGGAAGGTATGCAGGTAATACAGGGTACTGATGCAGGATTTATAAAATTTGGTTCGAGGGTAGATTTATTTTTACCTTTAGGTACTGAAGTAAATGTAAAACTGGGAGAAAAAGCTATTGGCGGTAAAACAATAATTGCAACAAAAGCTTAATGCAGGAAAAAGATTTAGATACCCTGTTTAATGAAGCTTATGAAAAAGCCTCAAATATGACAGAATCGCTTCCGCAGGATGTCATGCTGAGAATTTATGCTTATTATAAACAAGCCACACAGGGAATTGCTTATAGGAATCATTATCAGAATTTTGATCTTCGCAATGCTTTTAAAATGAATGCCTGGATGCAGGTGAGACATTTAACTGCTGACGAAGCAAAAAAATTATATATAGAAACGATAAATTCTTTAATCAAATAAAAAACTAATCAATTATGAAAAAAGTAAAGATTTTGCTTTCCGCTTTTGTAATAATGGCATCACTTCAATCCTGTAAAGACAAAAACAACCTTGAAGAAGTTGTAGCTGTACCTGAACCTCAAAAAGAAGAGGCTGCACCTATGGGCAATCCTGATGATGTAAAAGCTGAAGAAGGTCCATTTCAGGTAGCGAAATTAGGATATGCATATGATGCTCTTGCTCCTTACATTGATGCTAAAACTATGGAAATTCATTACTCTAAGCATTATAAAAAATATATTGACAACTTAAACAAGGCTATTAAAGGAACTGACCTTGAAAATAAGACCATTGAAGAAATTTTCCGTACCCTTGATATGGAAAATAAAGCTGTAAGAAATAATGGAGGTGGTTTTTATAATCACACTTTCTTTTGGGAAGTTATGGGGCCTAATGCAGGAGGTGCACCAAAAGGTGCTTTAGCAGAAGCTATAAATAAAGATTTTGGCTCTTTTGATGCATTTAAAACACAATTTAGTGAGGCTGCCGCTACTCAATTTGGTTCAGGCTGGGCATGGTTAGTATTAGATGGTTCGGGTAAACTAGTTGTTACCAGCACACCAAACCAGGATAACCCTTTAATGCCAAATGCTATAGTTAAAGGTAAGCCAGTATTAGCCCTTGATGTATGGGAACATGCTTATTATTTAAATTACCAAAACAAAAGGCCTGATTATATCACAGCATTCTTTAATGTTATTAACTGGGATGCTGTTGGTAAAAAATATGATGCTGCACTTGCTGCCATGTAATAGCAATATAGAATGATTGAAAATCCGCCAAAAGGCGGATTTTTTTTATGCCTCTATATTAGAAGTCCCCATTGAATAATAGAATGCAGTTATTAAAATAATAAGCAATTTTAAGGCTTGTTTCTTTCAAAAAAAAGAGCCACATTTGAAGCATAAAACTAAACTATAAACTTAATATTGACCAATGAAATACTTATACCCCCTCTCCCTTTTATTTATTTTAGCTTCCTGCCAAAAAGAAGATAGAAAAGCTGTAGACCACTCAAAAACAGACTGGGCATTTTATAAGATTGAAGGAAATGTAAAAAATATATCTACCAAATCATGGCATGTAAATGAAAATCTAGAAAAAGAAAAAAACCAGTATGAAGACATGAGTAACCATGATAACGATATGCTTTTTGATGAGGAAGGCAAATTGATTTCTGAAAAACTTTATCTTAATAATATACCTTATGAAGAAACTACTTATAAAGGGAAAGATAAAAAACAACAGAAACTTCAGTATATTAATGGAAAAGTAGGTATTAAAATTGAGTATGACTGGGACAAGTCTGGTAAAGATAATACTTCTATAACAAGACGTAATGCAGATAATACGCAGATTGACCGTATTGAAATGAAATATCAGGGCAATAAATTAGCGGAGAAAATCACTTATAATTCTCAAAACAATCCTACAGATAAAATAACCTACCTGTACGATAGCAAAGGAAATGTAAATGAAGAGAATATTTACCTTGGAACAGAATATATACAATATAAAGGCATAAATAAATACGATAAAAAAAACAGGAAAATTTCTGAAGCCCGTTACGATAAAGCTTCAAAAAAACTCTATGAAACTATCTCAAAATACGAAGGTGAAAATCTGGTAAAGAAACACACTGTTAATGAAAAAGGTGAAACTGATTATTCTGAAGAATTTACTTATGATGCTAAAGGAAACATGATTACACATTCAATATTTGAGAAGTACGATAATTCAAACACTTTAAATACCTATAAGTATGATGACAATGGTAATAAAATTCAATGGGAAGTAGTTAAAAATGACAAACTTTTCATGATTGCCAATTATACATATGACAGTAAAAATAACACAACATCTATTATTGTTAATGATAATTCCGGAAAAGAAGTAGACAAGCGGGAATATGCTTATGACTATGATTCAAATGGAAACTGGATAAAGAAGACGATAAAAATTAAAAATGTCCCTCAGTTTATTGAAGAAAGACAAATTACCTATTATGACTAATACCAAAAAAGGCTGCCATATGGCAGCCTTTTTTGGTATTTATAACATGAAAATTTATTTCAGGCTTTCAAGGCTTTGTTCAATAGTGGCGATTTTAGCAAGTGTATCTGCTTCTTTCTGCCTTTCCATTGCTACTACTTTTTCAGGAGCGCTGCCTACAAATTTTTCATTAGACAGCTTTGCCTGAACTGATTTAAGGAATCCGCGGTTGTAGTTAAGTTCATCAGTAAGTTTAGCAATTTCTTCCTCAACATTTACGTTTCCGGTAACCGGTACAAAATATTCGTTAGAACGTACTCTGAACGTAAGTGCCCCCGAAATCTTTTCTGCTGTATATTCAAGAGAGGATATATTGCCAAGTTTGGCAATTACACTATCATATTCATCCGAAATCACCTCATTATTTATAATCCTAAGTTCTATAGCATCTTTTTGAGGGATATTTTTCTCTTTTCTTATAGTACGTATACCTGCAATAACTTCAGAAGCCATCTCAAATCCGCCTATAAGTCTTTCATCAGCCTGTTTTATTACAGGCCATTCAGATACAATAAGCGCTTCTTCCTTGCTTCTTTCTGCAATATGATGCCATATTTCCTCGGTAAGGAAAGGCATAAAAGGATGCAGTAACTTAAGGTTATTTTCCAGCATTTCAATAGCACTGTTAAATGTAGCTCTGTCAATAGGCTGTTGGTAGCCGGGTTTGATCATTTCAAGAAACCATGAGCAAAAATCATCCCAAACAAGCTTATAAATAGCCATTAGAGCATCAGATATTCTGTATTTCTCAAAATGGTCTTCAATTTCAGTTAAGGTCTTATTTAGTTTTGCTTCATACCAGTTTACCGCCTTCTTAGCATAATCAGGCTGTTCAATATCCGCTACCTCCCATCCTTTTATAAGTCGGAAAGCATTCCATATTTTATTTGTAAATGCTTTGCCCTGATTACAAAGTTCTTCATCAAATAATATATCATTACCTGCAGAAGCACTTAAAAGCAAACCGACACGTACTCCATCGGCTCCAAATTTTTCAATAAGATCTAAAGGATCAGGAGAATTACCTAATTGTTTAGACATCTTACGTCGCTGACTATCCCTTACAAGTCCAGTAAGGTAAACATTAGTAAATGGTTTCTCTCCTGCATATTCGTAACCTGCAATAATCATTCTTGCTACCCAGAAGAAAAGAATATCAGGCCCTGTAACAAGATCATTTGTAGGGTAATAATATTTAAAATCTTCATTTTCAGAATCAAGTATTCCTCCAAAAACAGCCATAGGCCATAACCATGATGAAAACCATGTGTCCAATGCATCAGGATCCTGTTTCAAATCGGCATCTGTAAGATTCTGGTTTCCTGTTTTTGTTTTAGCCAGAGATAAAGCATCTTCCGCAGTCTCAGCAACTACAAAATCTTCCTTGCCTTCACCATAATAATAAGCAGGAATCTGCTGCCCCCACCATAGCTGACGTGATATATTCCAGTCGCGGATATTTTCCATCCAGTGACGGTATGTATTATTAAAACGGTTAGGATAAAGCTTTACTTCTTCTGTTTCTAATACAGCTTTAATAGCAGGTTTAGCTAGTTCTTCCATTTTAAGGAACCATTGGTCAGAAAGTCTTGGCTCAATTACCGCCTTAGTTCTTTCCGAAGTACCAACTTTATTAATATGGTTCTCTATTTTTTCAAGATTTCCAATCGATTCAAGCTCCCTAGCAATTTCATCTCTTACCACAAAACGGTCTTTACCTGCGTAATGAAGTCCGAAACTATTTAAAGTTGCATCTTCATTAAAGATATCTATAATTTCAAGATTATGTCTTTCACCAAGTTCCTTATCATTTACATCGTGTGCAGGAGTCACTTTAAGACAGCCTGTACCAAACTCCATATCAACATATTCATCAAAAATAATTGGTATAATACGGTTTGCAATTGGTACAATAGCTTTTTTCCCTTTTAGATGTATATAACGTTCATCATTAGGATTAATACATATTGCAGTATCGCCAAGTATAGTTTCAGGACGAGTTGTTGCAACTACTATAAAATCCTGAGAACCTTCAATCTGATATTTTAAATGATAAAGCTTACCTTGTCTTTCTTCGTAGATAACTTCTTCGTCAGAAAGTGTTGTCTTCGCTTCCGGATCCCAGTTTACCATACGGTAACCGCGATATATAAGCCCTTTATTATATAAATCTACAAACGATTTTATAACCGATGCCGACATATCAGGATCCATTGTAAATTTGGTCCTGTCCCAGTCGCAGGAAGCTCCAAGCTTTTTAAGCTGATCAAGTATAACACCTCCATATTTGTCGGTCCATTCCCATGCATGCTTTAAGAATTCCTCGCGCGTAAGATCATTCTTATTAATACCCTCTGCTCTAAGTTTAGCAACAACCTTAGCTTCGGTAGCAATAGATGCGTGATCAGTACCCGGCACCCAGCATGCATTATACCCTTTAAGACGTGCTCTTCTTATTAACACATCCTGAATAGTATTATTAAGCATATGTCCCATATGCAGCACACCTGTTACATTAGGTGGAGGTATTACAATAGTATAAGGTGTTCTGTGGTCAGGTTCAGAATGAAAATAATTGTTTTTCATCCAGTAATCGTACCATTTACTTTCTGCTGTTTTGGCGTCAAATTGCGATGGAATCGTCATAATTTAGTGTGCTATATATAATTACTCCAAAAATATTGGTGTATGTTTTTAAAATGTAAGCAAAAGTAACCATATAAGTACAATTTTAAAAAAACATATGTCAATATTTGCACTTTAATTTAAAGTCTGTATTTTTACTTAATCCAAACACTACTACCATGAAAAAAATTTTACTCCTTATTACACTTATCTTTATAACCACAGTATCACATTCCCAATCAGGTGCAAAAATGGAATTGAAAACTGATACTGTAGACTATGGTACAACCAACAAGAATGATGATAGTGGTAAAAGGTCATTTGAATTTAAAAATACAGGTGATGCTCCTTTAATTATAAAAAATGTAAAATCAACATGTGGATGTACAGTGCCTTCATGGCCAAAAGAGCCTATAGCTCCGGGAAAAACAGGTGTAATAGAGGTTAAATATAATATGAGTCCCGGCCCTATAAGAAAAACAATAACCGTTCAATCAAATGCTGTTAATTATCCTGATGGTGTTGTAGCCTTAAAATTAAAAGGAGAAGTAGTAAAAACAGAGGAAGTCAATATCCTGGAAAAGAAAAAAAGTCTTCCAAACCAGTAAACTTCCGAAAATAATAATCAATACAGCTCTGCAATGCAGGGCTTTTTCGTTTTTAAGAAGTTTCATTTACTGTTACAACAGTAAATTTGCTTATTATAAAATTATTAAATATCTAAAAAAAGTCGCAAATTTGCGCCATTCATTATAAAATCTAAAATACAATGCCTCAAGTATCTAATAAAGGCAGGCAAATGCCTGAATCTCCCATCAGGAAACTGGTTCCTTATGCCGAAATGGCAAAAAAGAAAGGCCATAAAGTATATCACCTGAATATTGGACAACCGGATATTAAAACTCCTGAAGTGGCGCTGGAAGCTATAAAAAACAATTCTATTAAAATATTAGAATATAGCCACTCTGCAGGCTTTGAAAGCTACAGGACAAAACTGGCTGCTTATTATACAAACCATGGCGTTAATGTAAATACACAGGATATTATAATAACAACCGGAGGCTCTGAAGCTTTGCTTTTTGCTTTAGGAAGCACTATGGATGCAGGTGATGAAATTATAATTCCTGAACCATTTTATGCTAACTACAATGGATTTTCTGTAGCTTCGGGCGTGAAAGTAGTACCCGTAATATCAACTATAGATGAAGGTTTTGCACTTCCTCCTATTGCTGATTTTGAAAAGCTTATTACACCAAAAACAAAAGCTATACTTATCTGTAATCCGGGCAATCCCACAGGATATCTTTATACTCAGGAAGAAATTCAGCAATTAGCACAATTAGTAAAAAAACATGATCTTTTTCTTATTGCCGATGAAGTTTACCGCGAATTTACTTATGATGGTGATAAGCATTATTCGGTAATGAATGTTGAAGGTATTGAAGAAAATGCTATTATGATCGATTCAGTATCTAAACGTTACAGTATGTGCGGAGCAAGAATCGGATGCATTGTTTCTAAAAACAAAGACGTAATGGCTACTGCAATGAAATTTGCCCAGGCTCGCCTTAGCCCTCCTACTTTTGCCCAGATTGCCAGCGAGGCTGCTCTGGAAACTCCTATGAGTTATTTTGATGAAGTAATTGGTGAATATAAAGAGCGAAGAGATACACTTATTTCCGAACTTAATAAAATAGAAGGTGTAAAAGTAGCAACCCCTAAAGGAGCTTTTTACTGTATTGCTAAGCTACCGGTTGACAATGCTGATAATTTTGCACAATGGCTGCTTGAATCATATGATTTAAACGGAGAAACGGTTATGGTTGCTCCCGCTGCAGGGTTCTATTCAACTCCAAATGTAGGTTTGGATGAAATTAGAATTGCTTATGTACTGAAAAAAGAAGACCTTATACGTTCAGTAGAAATATTGGCTGATGCTATAGAAAAATATAAAGCCAGGTAATTTTTTTAATATCCATATAAAGCCTCACCTTGTGAGGCTTTTTTTTGTAGCATACAAGTTATTCTATATGATAAAGTTATAACATAAAAAAAACCGGGCAGCCTGATTGGCTGCCCGGTTTCTTTATTATGGATTCACTTCTTATCTTTTAAGTGAGAAATGCGCTTTAAACTCCCTTGTTACCGTTGTGGTGCCATCAAACTCAGGATAGGTTACACTGAACCAGTAGTCATCGGCAGGAAGCGGTGTACCGTTGAAGGTACCGTCCCATCCATCGCTCTCAAGGTCAGGGCTGATCTGTTTGATAAGCTTGCCATAGCGGTCAAAGATGTAAATTACAGATCCTGTGTTCTGAAGCCCGATGATGTTCCACGTATCGTGGAAGCCGTCACCGTTAGGGGTAAAGAAGTTAGGATAGTCTACAACACTAACACCTTCTATCGGAAGTACTCCGCAGCTGAACTCGGTCTTCACATCATATACCCTTACCATGTGAGGGCCTGGAGATACATTGGTAAATACAGGGCTGGTCTGTGTAGGGCCTTCATCAAGCTGGTACACATACTCTCCGTTCCCTTCCACTGTGATGGTGATCACCTGGTTGTCGCTGAAGTAGTTGGTTACATAATAACCTGCTCCTACAGGACTTGCCATTCCCGACTTGATCACTGTAAATACTGCTGAAAGGTCAGATACACACGCATTGGGAAGCGGCCCGGTTACCTCTACCGTATAATCACCTTCCGATACGGCAAGGTAAGTACCTGAGGACGGATCGGCGTCGGTAAGCTCCACTCCGTCTAAGAACCAGCGGTAGCTGTGCCCTGCAGGGGCTACACCGCTGTCAAGCAGCAGGCCGTCTGTGGTACCGTCTACATCGACACATACCGTATTGCTGCCGTTCTCCCCTGTGATCACAGGTTCTGCAAGGCGCTCTACATGCAGGGTGAAGGTAGTGATATCATGGCATTTGCTTAGTGTAGCGGTATTGGTTACCCTTACCCAGATGGTCTGGTCATCGGCTATAGTATTGGTATAGGCCTCAGGGGTGGCTATGGCATTTTCATAGTTCTCTGCATCTTCCAGGCTGGTGTAATACGTTACCTCATAGCCTGCAGGGTCCTGCGTGCCCAGTACCTCACCTTCTACAACCGTAAGGTCCCAGGTGCTGATGATACCGTCA
>NZ_JAMXLA010000001.1:2549344-2551439 GCF_024054175.1 Flavobacterium sp. NRK1 | reverse complement strand
TGTAGTATAGTAGGTAAGTATGTAGTTGCTGCCGTTGTTTTTTATATCGGCTGCGGCCTGGGTAAGGTCAAATTCCTCTACGCCGTCACCGTCTCCGTTGTCATCACACAGCACCAAAGCATCAGGGGTAGTATCCGGTGTTGGCAGCGGAAGTACCTTGATGGTAAGGGTCGTATAGCTAACACAGCCATCCTGGGTGGTAACTTTAACAAACAATGTTTTTGGGTTACCTGCAGGTGGTGCGGGGTTGGTATAGTGCTCAGGGTCGGCTATGGCTATTGCGCCGGTATCAACCCTTGGGTCGGATTCATAGTATTCCACGGTATACCCCTGCCCGATGCCTGATGGGCCTAAAAGCTGGTCTTCCCTTACCGTAAGGTCAAACTCTGTCTGGCCGTCGTTTGGAAGGGCTTCGTTACAGATGGCAAGAGGGCTCGGTGTGGTAAGGGCATGCGGTGCATTGAAGATAAGCATGAAGCTCTCTACGCTGTAGCAGCCTGTTACAGGGTCTTCCACCCTTACCCAGATCACCTGCTGGTCTGAGCCCATATAGGTGGCAGGGTTGGTGATCCTGTTGGCAAGGCCGCTGTTGGCTCCTGTCTCGGTGGTATAGTATTCTACAATAAGATCATCCGGTATGATAAGGCCAAGGGCATCGGCAATTACGGCATTCTGTACCGTAAGGTCTACCCTGCGTTTGCCGTCCTGTCCGTTGTTGTCGGCATCGTCACAGAAGGTAAGGTCCTCCAGTGATGGGGCCTGCGGTGCAGGGGAGACAATAAGCGTTAGCACATAAGGTACAGTATTGCTGCACCCGCTGCGGGTATCGGTTACCCTTACATAGATATCCTGGATGTAAGGTACGGCATTTACATAGTTCTCTGTTGTTGGTATCGGGTTTATACCCGCTATGGCATCTTCCGCTGTTTCATGGAAAGTGATCACAAGGTCAGGATCGCCGTTAGCCATACTCTCTTCAAGGGCTGCAAGGTCAAATTCGCCTATGCCCTGCCCGTTGGTATCGCATACGGTCAGCTCGTCCTGGGTCGGCTCAAGGATGATCGGCTGGTGCTCTACCCTAAGGTCTAAGAAACCGATCCTGTAGCACCCGGTGGCTGTTACCTCAAAGCGTACAAAAAGCGTCTCTACCTGCGGTACCTGGTTCTCATAGGCTAAGGCATCCGTCTCGCTTATAGGGTTGGTATCGCCCTGGGCATCAGCAAAGCTGTGGTGGAAGGTTATGGTCATGCCGCTGGCATCGGCTATAAAGTCAGGGATCCTGCTGGTAAGGTCAAATACCTCTTTGTCCATTGGGGCGGTGGTATCACACAGTGTATATACCGACTGGTTGGTGATAAGCTCCGGAAGCGGGTTGACAATAAGCTCAAGGGTCACTATATCATAGCAGCCTGTGGTGTTATTGGTTACCCTTACATAAATGGTAGCTGTACCCGATGGGTAGCTGGCTGCATTTATTATCGAAGGGGTGCCGTTTACAGCATCATCATTACTAACGTGGTAGCTTATGCTGTATTGGGCAGGGTCTAAACTGCCAAGTATCTCAGCTGCTTTTATAGTAAGGTCGAAGGTAGCGATACCGTCGGTGTCGCTGGCCCCGTCATCGCATAATGCATAGTCTGATGGCTCGGTGGCCTCAGGAACAGGGTTTACGATCAGCTGGAGGGTAACAAGGTCATAACAATCCGTAAGGGTAGACTGCACCCTTAGGTAGATCGTCTGGCCATGCTGGTTGATATTGGTATAGTTATCCGGATTAGGGATAGGGTTAACATCATGTTCGGCATCCTCAGGGGTTTCATAGGCCGTTACTTCAACATTGCCAAGGGCTGCTTCTATGGCTGCCATAGCTCCTGTCATATCAAACTGTGCAAAACCGTCATTGTTGAAGTCACACTCCTCGATTGGTGCCGGAGGGGTGGCGATAGGCGCAGGGATCACATTAAGATCTACTGTTACCCCGGTAGTATAACAGCCTGTGATATCATCGGTTATCCTCGGATAAAGTGTCGTGTCTCCTGAAAGGTACGGGGTAGGTAAATAATCAGTGCCGCCGAATTCCGCCTGTTCAGGGGTC
>NZ_JAMXLA010000001.1:2360570-2549334 GCF_024054175.1 Flavobacterium sp. NRK1 | reverse complement strand
GCTGCAATCTCTTCAAGGTGGAACTCAGCCTGGCCCGGTACTTCCTCACATTCATTAGCGATATACGCATTAGGGTCGTCGCTAAGCACAGGAAGCGGGTTTACCCTAAGGGTAAGCGGGGCTACACTGCGGCAGCCAAAAGTAGTGGCTATGCCAACCCAGATCTGCTGGGTGCCGGCTACGGTATTGCTAAAGGCTGTATCCGGGCTGATAGGAGCCTGCCCGGCAAGGGCATCTTCTTTAGTTATGTAATAGGCAACGGTAAGGCTGGTGTCTCCACCATTGGCTTCTGTGTTTTTTGTGGTAAGGTCAAATACCTGCACGCCGTCCGTATCGTCATCGCAAAGCACATAATCGCTCAGTACAGGTACTGCAGGCCTTGGGTGCACGATAAGCTCAATAGGAACTACGCTGCGGCAGTTGGTTGTAGTGCCGCTCTGGATAACACTTGCATACACAGGGCTTACAAGGTTGTCATAGTTTGATGGGTTCTGGATCTCGTTTGTGCCGAACTCTGCACCCTCAGGGGTCTCATGGTAGGTGATCGTCAGGCCTGTCTGGCCGTTTAAGATCTCAGCTCCGGCAACTGTAAGGTCAAAATAGGTCTGCTCATCGGCATTGTCCGCGCAGCGCTCTAATGGCGTGGCAGGGGAAACTGCAGGGGCGTAATTGATGGTAACTAAAAAGTCTGACTCATCCTCGCATACCGTAGTCGAATCCCCGCTTACAGCATAGATATAGATCGTCTGGGTAGTAGTTATTATATCGCCCGCAAAAAGCTGGGTGCCTGTTCCGCCCGGGCCTGTATAGTAATTACCTTCGGTCAGGGCCGGAAGCTCATAACCATCGCATGCCTGAAGGTCTGCTATATCATCAACATCAGGTGAAGGGTAAATAGTTACTTCAAAACTTCCTTCGCTAGAACAATTATTAGGTGAGGTACCAGATTCCGTATAGACATAAACTGTCTGTGAAGCAAATAAAACAGTTCCGGCAGTTAATTGTGTACCTGCACCTCCCGATGCTGTGTAATAATTACCAACTGTAAGCGGAGGTAAAGTATAACCAACATTACTACATGCGAAGCCATCTGCAGGTACAGTAACCTGAGGGCTTGGGGTAACTATAAGATCAAATGAAGTCACGGCAAAACAATCCTCATTTTCAGCATTGCTAACACGCGCAAAAACCGTTGTGTTACCAGAACTGAATGCTGTAGCATCAGGAATAGAATTATCATTTGCATCAGCTCCCGCTGAAGTTGTATGGTAAGTTACAGGGAAATCTGCAGGATCCTGAGTACCAAGAATCACAGCATCATTACTTGTAAGATCAAATATTTCAATATTATCGCCCCCAGCGTCACACACCTGCATATCTGCAGGCTCTGTAACAGTAGGCTGGACGCCAACTTTAACAATATATTGGAAGAAGGTTAAACACCCTGTAAAATAATTTTCTATCCTTCCGTAAATAGTATATTCCTCACCCTGATTTATTACAAAGTTAGTCATCTCACTCGTAGTAAGATTATCATATCCTCCGTTAGCAGAGTCGGGATCAAGATACACTGTTAACATATTAACATCCGGATCAAGCCCATTCAGTATTTCATCATTAATTTCAGTAAGATCAACCGTAAAAGAAGGCTGATCACCACATAACACCACCTGCCCTACATCTACTAAAGGCAGCGGTTCAGGAACAACATGATCAACGTCATCAGAAACTGTTACCTGTGAACCATCACACATGGTATATTTAGCAACAGCGGTATAAGTAGTAGTTTCATCCGGACATACCTGAAAAGGAACACCGGAACCTAAAAGCGTGGTGCCATCATACCAGTCTACACTCACAACACTTGGACCATTTGGCTTAAAACGCCAGGCTTCATTATGTGCTGTAAAATTAACGTTATTTCTGCCTGGGGCAGCAATACCTGTTGTTGCATCTTTTTGCAGACCTATAAGTGCTCTCCCCTGATTCCATGTACAAGAAGTTTCTCTATCCCTAACATATACTTCAATTATGTTTGTAGTTTCATATAATACCATTTGACTGGTTTGCGTCGGTCCACTAGCACATGCATAATGTTTAATATTGTATATATTAAATATAAGCACCCTGTTAGGAGCTGCTCCGAAAACCTGGTAATTTATACTCATATCAGCAGGATTAGTTGTGTCATTGGGATTGGTATCCTGCAATACACCAAAAATTGACAAATTACTAACTCCCGCACCACCCGAGGCGGTAGGAATTGGAGTACCGTCTAAAACCCATGAAGCAAATGTTCCCTGAGTGTATTGTCCTCCGGGAACTACCCCTGCCACGCTAAAAGTAATGGCACCATTTGAGTTTATGAGTATTTTATTATATTTCTGCCCGTAAAAGCAAAAGTCAAAAATATCAATAACGCTGGACCATTTATCATCTTCCGAAGCATCAATTACATTACCACCAGTAAAAGCGAAAGGCGGGTTATAAGGTATAGACTCGACTATATAAGATGATGTCTCTCCAGTGTCAAAAAAAAGTGCATTTAAATCAGTGCATTCACCTGGATTACAGGTAGGATCTCCGTCAACAGCTGTAACAAAAGGAACCGCAGGTCCTTGTTGTGCGAAGCTATTAAAACCGAAAATACATAAAAGCAGTAATAATAGGTACTTATTATTCATGGGTTAATTTTTTGAAACGCGAAAATTACACAAAATTGATTCAATAAAACAAAGAAAGTTTTATTTTTTTAGTTTATAACAGGTTTATTTTAATTTACCCTACCTCTTTATATAAAAAGTTATATTTTTTTATTTTTTTCAATTGAATCTGTATTTTTTATCATCACTCTAATCTGAATGAAATAAATATCTAAATTTCTATCATTAAAAAGTATTTCGTATAAGCTGCAATAATTTAAAATCAACTTTTATAGTTATCTTTGCGCTCTGAATTTTTTAATACTCTATATAAATAAGATATAATGACCCATAACGACGATACCAAAGACGAAATTGGAGATAACCACATAGCTACAAATGCACAAACTCCTTTGCGTACAGATGCTTTTGTTTTAACAGACGAGGAAAAAATTGAGGCAATAAAAAAGGATGTTGAGAATATTTTATTCACTCTTGGCATGGATCTTACTGATGACAGTATAAAAGGTACACCAAACCGTGTTGCAAAAATGTTTGTAAAAGAAATATTCGGAGGCCTTAATCCTGCAAAAAAACCAGGATCATCTACCTTTGACAACAAGTATAAATATGGTGAAATGCTGGTTGAAAAAAATATTACCATATACTCTACATGCGAGCACCATTTATTACCTATAGTAGGACGTGCACATGTTGCTTATATATCTAATGGTACTGTTGTAGGTTTATCTAAAATGAACCGCATTGTGGATTATTTTGCAAAAAGGCCCCAGGTTCAGGAAAGGCTTACTATTCAGATTGTACAGGAACTTAAAAAAGTATTAAATACTGAAGATGTAGCCTGTGTAATTGATGCCAAGCATTTATGTGTAAACTCAAGAGGTATCCGTGATATTGAAAGCAGTACAGTAACTTCAGAATTTGGAGGCAGATTCAAAGAAGAAAACGTAAGAAGAGAATTTTTAGATTACATTAAGCTGGATACCCAGTTTTAAATATCTTTGAAAAGTAACATCTTTCAAATTAATAATTATGCATTTATATCAAAATCAGGCTTTAAAGCTTTACAATTCATTAAGTGGCGAAAAAGAAACATTTATACCTCTGCATGAAGGCGCTGTAGGCATGTATGTATGCGGACCTACCGTATACAGTAATGTTCACTTAGGAAACTGTAGAACTTTTATATCGTTTGACCTGATTTTCAGATATCTTAAACATTTAGGATATAAAGTTCGCTATGTGCGTAATATAACCGATGTAGGACATATTGAAGATGATGCTGATGAAGGAGAAGATAAAATTGCAAAAAAAGCAAGGCTGGAAAAACTTGAGCCTATGGAAATTGTTCAGCAGTATTCGGTAGATTTTCATCAAATACTCGAATTATTCAACAATCTTCCTCCAAGTATAGAACCAACTGCTACGGGACATATAATAGAACAAATTGAAACAGTGAAGCAAATTATTAATAATGGTTATGCTTACGAATCTAACGGATCTGTATATTTTGATGTAGTAAAATTTAATGAAACACATAACTACGGAAAACTAAGCGGCAGAAATCTTGAAGATATGATTTCTAACACCCGTGACCTTAGCGGCCAGGACGAGAAAAAAAATGCGCAGGATTTTGCTTTATGGAAAAAAGCTGAACCTGAACATATAATGCGCTGGCCATCTCCATGGGGTGATGGTTTCCCCGGATGGCACCTTGAGTGTACAGCTATGAGTACCAAGTATCTTGGAAATCATTTTGACATACATGGCGGTGGTATGGATTTAAAATTCCCTCACCATGAATGCGAAATCGCCCAAAATGAAGCCTGCACCGGTGAGTCGCCGGTTAATTACTGGATGCATGCCAATATGCTTACGCTTAATGGTAAAAAAATGTCTAAATCTACAGGAAATAACATTTTACCAAGAGAAATATTTTCCGGCAATAACGACAAACTTAGCAAGCCATTTACTCCGGCTGTAACACGTTTCTTTATTTTACAGGCCCACTACCGCAGTGTACTTGATTTTTCTAATGATGCTATTGTTGCTGCTGAAAAAGGCTTTAACCGTCTTATGGAAGCTTTAGAAAACCTAAAAGACATAAAACCATCTGATGTTTCAAGCATTGATATTTCAGCATGGAAACAATCGTGCTACGATGCTATGAATGATGACTTTAACAGCCCCATATTAATAGCTCAGTTATTTGAAGCCGTTAGATATATCAATCTGCTTAGAGACGGTAAAGAAACCCTGACTTCTCAGGATATTGATATTCTTTCAAAATCACTCAATACATTTGTATTTGATGTTTTAGGGCTTAAAGATGATATTGCAAACGAAACAGGAAATGAAAAGCTGGAAAGTGTAGTGAATATGCTTATTACTATGCGTAATGAAGCCCGCGCCAATAAAGATTTTGCATTGTCAGATCAGATAAGAAATAAGCTTACCGATTTAGGTATTGAGCTTAAAGACAATAAAGAAGGAACTACTTTTTCATTAAATTAATATAAGTTTGGAGTTTAAAAAAATAATAACGACTCCATTTATACTGCTTGTACGTTTTTATCAGGTAGCAATATCACCGTTAACTCCCGGAGCCTGCCGCTACTCGCCCACCTGTTCTCAATACACAATAGAAGCGTTGCAGACACATGGTTTATTTAAAGGAAGCTGGCTTGCTATAAAAAGAATTGTCAGCTGTAATCCGTGGGGAGGCAGTGGTTATGATCCGGTACCCGGAAAAAACTGTAATCACAAACATTAATTAACGTGATTTTTCTTGGGAATCTTTTACATTTCTTTAAATTTACACCTCATTAAAATAATCTATCAATGATACACAGCTTAAGTATTATCTGGAACCAGACAGAAGGTTTTAAATTAGGCCCCGTTACACTACGTTATTACAGTCTTGGTTTTGTTATAGCTTTTGGACTTGGATGGTTCTTAATGAAAAAAATATTTGATCGTGAAGGTGAGCCTGTAGAAAAACTTGACAAACTTTTCATCTATACACTTATAGCGACTCTATTAGGAGCAAGACTTGGGCATGTGTTCTTTTATGACTGGGATTATTTTAAAAATCATCTCGAAGAAATTCTGCTACCGGTTCGTTTTTCACCAAAGTTTGAATTTACAGGCTTTGCAGGATTGGCAAGTCATGGTGCTGCAATAGCTATAATCCTTGCCATGATATGGTATAGCAGAAAAATAATTCACCGCCCACTGTTATGGATGTTAGACAGAGTTGTAATACCCGTTACTTGTGGCGGTATTTTTGTTAGGTTAGGCAACTTTTTCAACAGTGAAATATTAGGTAAAAAAACATCAGGAGATACACCTACAGCCGTAAAATTCATTAGAGGCGAAGACTGGCTGAATAAGCATGATGTTGTAGAACGAACACATATACCCGATTATAATCTTGCATACGAAGCTGTTGAAAAAAATCCTCAGTTTGCTAATATATTAAACGACATACCTTTCAGGCACCCTGCCCAGTTATATGAGGCTTTCGGTTATATTTTTGTTTTTGCTATCATTTACTTCATGTACTGGAAAACTGAATCACGTAAAAAACATGGCTTAATATTCGGAGTATTTCTAGTTTTATTATGGACGGTAAGATTCCTTGTAGAATTTGTTAAGGAAAGTCAGGGTGGATTTGAAACTGATCTGCCAGGAGGTTTGCTAACCGGACAATGGCTAAGCATACCATTTATAATAGCAGGATTCTATCTCATATTCACTGCAAATAAGAGAACAGAAACATTATAATAATTAACCGCCCAAGTGGCGGTTTTTTTTCGATACATCAAAAGTTAGCTAGTTGTAAAGAACATAAAGCTGCTCAAAGAAATTGTTAACTATAGAAAAATCATCTTATCCTTAGGGGGCTATTTAGTTTTACATCAAAGAATTGAAATGAGGTATTATAAAAAAATCCGGCAAATGCCGAATTTTTGTTTATATATTTTCTGATTAGTCAGTAAGTTTAAAATTATAAACTATTGTTCCCACCTGCTTTTCAGACTCTCCCTGATTAAACCTGGCATTCATTGCTGCAACCTTAGCCTGATCTAAAAGACATTTAGCTGTATTGGTAGTACCCCTGGCTCCCGGGGTAGCAGATATTACTTTACCACTGCTATCTACAGCAATCTGAACAACTACAGTACCTTGTTCATTACAGGTATATTTAGGTTCAGGTATAGCTAAAGCTTTTCGTCCGGCAAGATTATAATTACCTACACCCGTACCTCTTCCATTTCCTTTGCCTGCACCTTTTCCATCACCATCGGCATTTCTGTCGCCATTAATATCTCCTGCATCACCGGGTTTTCCGTCCCTACCCTGCCCTTCCGCTGGTTTACCATTACTTTTAGGAGCATTAATTAAGCTATTAAGCGCATCTGTGGTACTTTGTGACGGCTTAGGCTTAGGAACTTCTTTTGGTTTCTCAACTTCCTTAGGCGTCTCCTTTTGAGGTTTTTTATTATTAATAACAGGTGCATCCGCTACATCCTGAGTAGCAACTTCATCAGCTACAGGGGTAACCGGTGCTGCAGCCTGTACAGCCTGAGGAGCAGATTGTATAGGTTCTGTAGGCTGTACTTCTCCCGATCCAAATTCTGTTGTTCCAAAATTTATGGCAATACCATTTTCAGGCGGCGGATCAAGATATGTCATTCCAAAGAAAAAACACAAAAGCAGTATAATCACAAAAATGATAGTTGTGATTACAAATGACTTTCTTTCATGTTCAGTTTCTAAATACTTCATGATTGTTTATTTTGGATCTACCGCTAAAACAATTTTAAATTTATTCCTGTATGCAATATCCATTACGGCTACTGCTTTTTCTATAGGCACTCCCTGTTCGGCACGTAAAACAATAGCTTTAGTTTCATCACCGGACAACAATTCTATTAAGCGAGCTTCTAAAGCATTTTCTGCAATAGGATCTTTATCAATAAAATATTCCAGCTCCTTATTAATGTTTACAGATACGTTCTTTGTGTTTTCAGTTTTCCCTTTTGCTTTAGGCAAATTCAGATCTAAAGCATTAGTGGTAACCATTGTAGATGTAAGCATAAAGAATATCAACAACAGAAAAACAATATCTGTCATTGAAGACATATTAAATTCGGGTGTAACCCTGTTTCTGCTTCTAAACTTCATAATTATACGGGATCATTTAATAAATCCAGAAACTCTACAGCATTAGCTTCCATCTGGTTAACAATTTTATCAGTCTTAACAACAAGGTGATTATATCCTATATAAGCAAAAATTCCAACAATAAGACCAACAACTGTAGTTGTCATTGCCGTATAAATACCACTTGCAAGAGCACCAACCTCAATCTGTCCTCCGCCGCTTGCAATTTCATGAAAAGCAAGTATCATACCAACAACCGTTCCCAGGAAACCGATCATAGGTCCTGCACCTGAGATAGTCGCAAGAATACTAACATTCTTTTCAAGAGCATAAATCTCTAGCTTTCCAGCATTCTCTATAGCGGTATTAATATCTTCCAATGGTTTTCCAATTCTGGAAATACCTTTTTCAATAAGCCTTGAAACAGGGGAATTAGTATGCTGGCAAAGAAGTTTAGCATTATCAAACCTGCGATGAATTACATGCTCCCTTATTTGATTCATAAATCCTTTATCTACTTTAGAGGCAGATTTAAGAGCCATCATTCGTTCTATATAAAGATAAATAGCAACAAAAAACAGAATTGCAAGTACTATCATTATCAACTGTCCTCCAAGACCTCCACTTGTAAGCAGTTCCCAAATTGACAACGTTTTTTCAACAGGAGCATCTTCTAATAAAGCTTGCTGGGCAGTAGCCAGGCTATCGGCATTCTGAATGTTTAGCATAAATAATTATCTTTTGTAAAATGTATTCTTTAAAATTTAACGCTAATATAGTTTAAAAATTGCTTTTGTAAGTACAACAAAAACTCAAGTTTGAATCGAAAATAAAAAAACCTGCTCATTTTCATGAGCAGGTTTTGTATAATTTAACAGACCTATACTAAACCTCTTCATTGTGTTGTTTCACAATCAGGTCTTTATCTTTTTTAGGCATTGTATCAACAAGTACAGGAGTCGCTATAAATAACGATGAATAAGTACCTACAATAATACCCACAAGCATTGCAAATATAAATCCTCGTATTGAATCACCACCAAAAATGAACATGATAGCCAATACAATTATCATAGTTAACGAGGTATTTACAGTTCTTGACATTGTAGTATTAATTGACTGGTTAACAATCTGCTCAAAATTACCTTTAGTCTTTCCTGCAAGGTATTCTCTTACCCTGTCAAATACAATTACTGTATCATTCATCGAGTAACCAATTACTGTAAGGATTGCAGCAATAAAGTGCTGATCCATTTCCATATGGAAAGGCATAAATTTATAACAAAGTGAATATATACCCAATACAAAAATAACGTCGTGAGCAACTGCCGCGATAGCACCTAAACTATATTGCCATTTTCTGAAACTTACCATTAGGTAAAGGAAAACAATACCCATAGCCCCTAATACAGCCCAGTATGAATTAGTTTTAATATCATCTGCAACTACGGCACTTACTTTAGATGCCTGTACTATACCAAGAGTTTTACCCTCATACGTATTTACAAACTGATCATAAGTAAGATTTTCAGAATAGTATTTTTTAAGTCCTTTATACAATAACTTATTAACCTCTGTATCAGCCTCTACTGTATTTTGTTCGATTTTATATTTAGTAGTAATTCTTAACTGAGTATCGTTACCAAATACTTTAGCATCAACATTACCATTAAAAACTTCAGGACCTCCAAGAACATCTTTAACCTCTTCAGCTGAAACTGATTTATCAAATTTAACCTGGAAAGTTCTACCTCCAACAAAGTCAATACCCTGATCAAGTCCGTTTAAAGCAAAAGACACACAGCTAATTATAATAACCGCAGAAGAGATAATATAAGTATATTTCTTCGCTCCAAGGAAATTGAAATGGAAGTTAGTAAACCAGTTTTTAGAAAGTGAAGTAACAAAAGTTAGCTTATCCCCTCTTCTCACACTCCAGTCAAGGAATATTCTTGTAATGAAGATCGCCGTAAACAATGAAGTGAAAATACCTATTAGTAATGTAGTAGCAAAACCTTTTACAGGACCAGTACCAAATATTAAAAGCACTAAACCTGTAAGTACGTGAGTAACGTTTGCATCAGTTATAGATGACATCGCACCTCTCCAGCTAAATGAAGTTTTGATAGCTTCATCTAATGATTTACCATGACGCAGCTCTTCTTTAGCACGCTCATAAATAATAATGTTAGCATCTACAGCAGTACCCATTGTTAATACGATACCTGCAATACCAGGTAATGTTAATACAGCACCTAAACTTGCAAGGAAACCAAACAGGAACAGTAAGTTAACTATAAGCGCTATGTTTGCATACCAACCTGATTTACCGTAGTAAACAACCATCCAAAGAGATACTAAAAGTAAACCTGCAATAGATGAAAGAATACCATTATCAATAGCTTCCTGACCAAGAGACGGACCTACCACTTCTGACTGAACAATATCAGCAGATGCAGGAAGTTTACCAGCTCTTAGAATGTTTGCTAAGTCTTTTGTTTCAGTTACGTCAAACGCACCCGATATTTGTGAGTTACCCCCTGCAATTGGGCCTGTAGATACACCCGGAGCAGAGTAAACAATGTTATCAAGCACAATGGCAATATAACCTTGTTCTCTATATGCTTTGCCTGTCATTTCTTCCCAAACCTGAGCACCTTTACTGTTCATCTGCATTTCTACAGATGGTTTACCCATTTGGTCGAATGCCGCATTAGCACCAGTAATTACATTGCCAGCAAGATCCGGAATACCTTCTCTGTTAGTTTTAAGTACATAAAGTTCAAGAATACCTTTAGATTTCTTAGCATCTTCTTTACCCCACGCAAAACGTGCATAACGAAGATCTCCTGAAAGCAATGAGCGGATATCGTCTCTTTTGAACCAGCTATTGATCTTTGCTGTATCTTTTACAGAAGCATAACCAATTACCGGACCTCCCTGACCAGGAGTAAGTTTTTCAAATAAAGGGTTAGCACCTTTTAAAGGAGCTGCAGAATCTTTAGCTTTATCTGTAAGAAGTGAATCTACAGGAGAAGCAACAGCAGTTTCAGCAGTTTTCACTTCTGATTTTTCTGTTTTTTTAAGAATCTCGTTAGCTCCCATCAGGAAGCCCTGAAGGTCGTTTATTTTATAAGCCTCCCAAAATTCAAGCTGGGCAGTACTTTGTAATAATTTTTTAACACGGTCAATATCTTTAGCTCCCGGTAATTCAACCATAATACGACCCGACTCACCCAGTTTCTGGATATTCGGCTGTACAACACCAAATTTATCGATACGCTCAGTTAATACACCAAAAGCACTATCTATAGACTCGCTTACTTTTTTCCTGATAACAGATTTAACCTGATCATCAGTCATTTTAGTATTAACAGCATCACCCATTATCCTGTTAGTGAATATTTCAGGTGAAGCCAGTTTTACAGAACCGTTAGACTCTTTATCAAACGCAATAAAAAACGCGTCAAGATAGTCCTGATTACCTTCCCTGTTCTTTTTAGCTTCTTCTAAAGCTTTATTAAAAACAGGATTTTTAGAATTGTTTGCAAGACCTTTAAGGATATCTTTTACAGATATCTCAAGCATTACATTAATTCCTCCTTCAAGGTCAAGACCTTTGTTGATTTGTTTGTTTCTTACTTCATCATATGTATAACCAAGATAAACAACTGAATCCTTCATTGATTCAAGATACGCAACTTCTTTATCAGAGTCGCCGGCTGCAATAGCCTTAGCATCTTTCTCAATGCCATTTGAAACAAATGTGAAGGAAAGCTGGTAAATACATACTAACGCAAATAGTATTGCGAAAAACTTAATGAGTCCCTTATTCTGCATTATTTGTAAAAATTAATTATGTTCAATTTTTTTAAAACGAGCAAATATATAATTTACGATAAGATTAACCAATTTATTTACTAATTATATCATAAAAAAAAGACTGCTGTTAGCAGTCTCCTTATTTTGCTGGTGTTTTGATTTACGCCAATACTGATTTCAGGTCGGCATTCATATTTCTTACTGCATCAGCACTCTTAGAAAACTGTGCTTTTTCAGTATCATTAAGCTTAATATCCAGTATTTGCTCTACACCATTTTTACCTATTATGCAAGGTACTCCAACGCAGATATCCTGCTGCCCGTATTCACCTTCAAGCAGTACAGAACAAGCAATCATTTTCTTTTGATCGTTTAAAATACTGTCTACCAGGTAAGCAACAGAAGCACCGGGAGCGTACCATGCCGAAGTACCAAGTAAACCTGTAAGTGTAGCCCCGCCTACCATAGTATCTGCGGCTACTTTGTCAAGCACCTCCTGAGAAAGAAAATCTGACACAGGACTTCCATTGTAAGAAGCCAGCCTCGTAAGCGGTATCATTGTTGTATCTCCATGGCCTCCTATAACCATTCCCTGTACATCGTTAGAAGGCTTATCTAAAGCTTTAGAAAGATAATATTTAAAACGTGAGCTATCAAGAGCACCGCCCATACCAATAACTCTGTTTTTAGGCAAACCTGTAGCTTTAAGAGTTAAATATGTCATTGTATCCATAGGATTAGACACTACTACTATAATTGCTTTTGGTGAATGTTGTAATACATTTTCTGCTACAGATTTTACAATCCCTGCATTTATACCTATAAGCTCTTCACGGGTCATACCCGGTTTTCTTGGAATTCCGGACGTAATAACTACAACATCGCTATTTGCTGTTTTAGAATAATCATTTGTACTTCCTGAAACACGTGTATTAAAACCTGTAGTGGTGGCACATTGCATAATATCCATTGCTTTGCCTTCAGCAAATCCTTCTTTAATATCCAGCAATACCACTTCGCTGGCAATTCCTCTGTACGATATAACATCTGCACATGTAGCACCCACATTGCCGGCACCTACTATTGTTACTTTCATAAATTTATTATTTTTATTAGGTTAGTTTTTTTAAATTATTAATAATGCTTTTAAGCTGCTCCTTACAAATTTATCAAAATGGATAATAAGTTGCACATTAAATCTTATCAATATTAAACATAATCGTCCAATTTTTCAACAATTATCAATTTCTAAACATTACTTAATAAAAAGGGCATTCTTTTCAGAATGCCCTGCTTTGTGTGTTTGTTTATAGAATAGCGCTTAAGCGTCAATTTTAGCATAAGCGGCGTTCTTTTCAATAAATTCTCTTCTTGGCGGTACTTCATCCCCCATGAGCATAGAAAATATTCTGTCTGCTTCAGCAAGGCTGTCAATATTAACCTGGCGAAGTGTACGGAATTCGGGGTCCATTGTAGTATCCCATAACTGCTCTGCATTCATTTCTCCAAGACCTTTATAACGCTGCACAGAAGAACCACCACCCATCCTTTCGGTAATTTCATCACGCTGGGCATCTGTCCAGGCATATTCTTTTTTATTACCTTTTTTAACCATATATAATGGCGGGGTAGCAATATATACGTGCCCATTTTCTATAAGCTCCTTCATAAAACGGAAGAAGAAAGTAAGAATAAGTGTAGCAATGTGAGAACCATCGACGTCGGCATCACACATAATAACTACTTTGTGGTAACGTAATTTTTCAATATTCAACGCTTTACTATCTTCAGCCGTACCAACAGTTACGCCTAAAGCTGTAAATATGTTACGTATCTCTTCATTCTCAAAAACCTTATGATGCATGGCTTTTTCAACATTAAGTATCTTACCCCTTAAAGGAAGAATAGCCTGAAAAGCTCTGTCACGTCCCTGCTTTGCAGTTCCACCCGCAGAGTCACCCTCTACAAGGAACACCTCGCATTTAGCAGGATCCTGCTCAGAACAGTCAGAAAGCTTACCCGGAAGTCCGCCGCCACCCATTACAGTTTTACGCTGCACCATTTCACGTGCTTTTTTAGCAGCATGACGTGCCTGAGCAGCAAGTATAACCTTTTGTACTATAATACGGGCATCATTAGGATTTTCTTCAAGATAATTCTCAAGCATTTCGCTCACTGCCTGGCTTACCGGAGCCACAACCTCGCGGTTACCTAACTTGGTTTTAGTCTGACCCTCAAACTGAGGTTCTGCTACTTTAACCGATATAATAGCTGTAAGGCCTTCACGGAAGTCATCTCCTGAAATTTCAAACTTAAGCTTTTCAAGAAGCCCTGAGTTATCAGCATATTTTTTAAGAGTATTGGTAAGCCCTCTTCGGAAACCCGAAAGGTGTGTACCCCCCTC
Organism: Flavobacterium sp. NRK1; assembly: GCF_024054175.1. Lineage (GTDB taxonomy): Bacteria > Bacteroidota > Bacteroidia > Flavobacteriales > Flavobacteriaceae > Flavobacterium. Next base: position 2,535,276 of record NZ_JAMXLA010000001.1, on the reverse strand, counting down.
ATGTGTATTAATATTATTTACATAAGAGAAAATATTCTCTGAGTAGCTGGTATTATAAATAAGAGCAACCTCAACAGGTATTTCACCCTTATCAGTTTCCATACTTATCACGTGAGTAATAATAGGCTCACGGTTACCATCAAGAAACTTAACAAATTCCTTTAAACCTTCCTGGGAATGAAATGTTTCAGAAAGAAATTCTCCTTTATCATCTTTTTCCCTTTTATCAACAAGCGTAATACTTATACCTTTATTAAGGAAAGAAAGCTCACGCATACGTGCAGCAAGGGTGTCATAAGAATATTCTGTTGTCTGCGTAAAAATAGTTGTATCCGGTTTAAAAGTTACAGTAGTACCCCTTTTTTCGGTCTCGCCTATTTGTTTTACAGGATAAAGCGATTTACCCCTTTCATATTCCTGTTCGTAAATTTTACCGTCTCTGTAAACAGTAGCTCTCAAATGGTCTGAAAGTGCATTAACACACGATACACCTACACCGTGTAAACCTCCTGACACTTTATAAGAGTCTTTATCAAATTTACCACCGGCTCCAATTTTGGTCATTACAACCTCAAGTGCAGAAACTCCTTCTTTTTTATGTATATCTACCGGTATACCACGGCCATTATCTTCTACAGTAACGGAATTATCTTCATTAATGGCAACATAAATAGTATCACAATGTCCGGCAAGAGCCTCGTCAATCGAGTTATCCACTACCTCATACACAAGGTGGTGAAGCCCTCTGGTACCCACATCGCCAATATACATGGAAGGACGCATCCTAACGTGCTCCATCCCTTCAAGGGCCTGAATACTGTCTGCCGAATAATTGTTTTTCTTTATTTCTTCACTCATAAAACTGTTTGTTAACGAAATTTTAAGTTTAACGAACAAATATATAAAAACAGGAAGGATAAAGCTATTAAAAGCCCCTTTTTAGCACCTAAGTTATCAACAATTTATTAAAACATCCTTAACTTTAAAAGATAGCCCTTATACTGTTAAATACATTGCATAAAAAATGCTCCTTGCGGAGCATTTTTCTACAAACAAACAAACTAAATTCCAAAAATAACCCTGAAATTAAACTTCTAAATTAATTTGGGTTAAACTCATATCTGCCTGAACATGCGCTGTATTTGCACGTCCGCTCGGATCCGTATTTTCCTGCCATTTAGGTATCCATTTACGCACTGTCTGCGCTGCACTAACCTGAGGAAAATGTTTATGAAATAATGTCCTGTAAAAATAAGCCTCTTTAGTAGCGGGAGTATTGTAAGGAAAACGCTCTTCTGCTGTTTTAAGCTCTTCATCCGTTACCCGGTAAGCACAATATTCAATTAATGTATCTATCCAGCTATACCCTACCCCATCACTAAACTGTTCTTTCTGCCTCCAAAGAACCTCATCCGGTAAATAGGGAAATTCAGGGGTGTCAAAAGCTTTTCTTAAAACATATTTCTCAATATCATTATATGTTTTAGGCTGCTTTTCTTCGGGGCGTATTTTAATAGCCAATTCTAAAAATGATTTGTCCAGAAATGGCACTCTCGCTTCCAGCCCATGAGCCATTGTACTTTTATCTGCCCTTAATAAATCAGCCGTAAAAAGCTTTTGCACCCTTTCAATAGTTTCTTTTTGAAAATCTGCCGCCGATGGAGCATTTCTAAAATAAAGGTAGCCTCCAAATATCTCATCCGCTCCCTCACCGGAAAGTACCACTTTTATACCCATCTCTGTTATTGCCTTACTCAAAAAGTACATTGGTGTACTTGCTCTTACAGATGTAACATCATACGTTTCAAGGTGCCAGATAAGCTTATCCAGAATTTCAATTCCCTCTTCTATTGTAAAGTATAATTCATGATGTTCAGTTCCCAAAAATTCAGCTACTTTGCGTGCAGCCACAACATCAGGCGCATCAGAATTAAGACCAATAGAGAAAGAACGCAGCTTTTGCCCTGATTCTTTTAATAATCTGGCAGCAATAGAAGATATAATGGATGAATCCAGCCCTCCTGAAAGCAATACACCAACAGGCACGTCACTCATAAGTCTTTTTTCAACTGCCTTCGTAAGCGTTTGCCTTATGGCAGTAAAATCGCTTCCCTCTATCGCTTTAGCGGCAACTTCCCATTCAGGTCTGTAGTATTTAACAAAACCGGTTTGTGGAGTATAATAATGTCCCGGTGGGAATGTAGAGAATGTTTGGCATTGGTCGTTTATAGACTTCATTTCGGATGAAAAATATATTCTGCCTCTTTCATCAAGACCATAGTAAAGTGGCTTTACGCCAAGGGGATCACGACCGGCAATAAAATCATCACCGTTTATAACAACAAAAGCAAAAATACCATCAAGAATATTGCAGAAATCATATCCAAATTCTTCATATAAATGCACTATAACCTCCGAATCAGATCTTGTTCTGAATGAATGATGACTTAACACCGTATCGCGAAGCTGCTGATGATTATAAATCTCTCCATTGTGTACCATCCAGGCTTTAGACGTTCCCTGAATGGGCTGTCTTCCTGTGGTAAGATCTATTATAGATAAACGCTCATGGCTTAAGATATGCCCTCTTTCTGTTATACATATATCACTTTCATCCGGGCCTCTATGGGACATCCTTTTAGAAAGCTGCTTTACTAATCCTTCATCTTTACCCTTACCTATAATTGCTAATATTCCACACATATACCTGATACTTAAAATTTATCACCAAAAAGTCCTTTCAGCTATTTTTGATAAGACAAATTTTCGCTTTTAGTTTCAATTATAAAACACATATAGTGCTTTAACTTATATATTTAAACCCAAAAATATCAGATAGTATAAATTTATAATATTAGTAAGGCGTTTCTTTAGTAAGTGATTACAAATCATAAAAAAACCATCCGCAAGGATGGCTATTATTTTAATTCATATTTTTTTAATTAAGCGATTTCTTCAATTTTATATTTTGTACCGCTTATCTCAAATTCACTTTTTTCTTCCATCCCCATCAGCTTTGTGCCCAATGGCGATTGGGGAGATAATGCAATTACCGTGGTACCATCAATAATAATCTTAGGTAATGCAGCACTTACAAACAATAACATATCATTAGCCTTTACAAGGCTCCCAATAGCGACCTTAACGGTTTTAACATCTGGATTTATCTTTTCTAATATTCCTTTCTGCGCGATAAATTCGCCCAATTTATGGTTGAGTTTTTCCTGCTCTAAATGCATCATAGACAAGGCTGTTTCATGCTTATCCCCTGCCGACCCTTTTGCATCATTAGCTGCATCTTCTGTCAGTGCAGCAATCATATCTCTAAAAGCGTCAATACGATCTTCAACTTGTTGTTTGTAGTAATTAAGTATTTTGTGTTTTAGTGTTTGCAATGTATTGAAGGTTTAAACGACTGAAAGATTTAAAAATCGGAACCGGCCCAATCTTTAAATCTTTCAATTTAAAATGTTATTAGAATTTCTATTAAAAATTAAACTTATATGAAGCTCCTACTATAAACTGGAAGCCCTGCACGTTATAGTTTACCCAACGCTGATAATCCTGATTGGCAATATTATTCAGTTTAAGAAAACCTGTAAGGCGTTCGCTGTATTTATAGCCTACATGAGCATTTAAGTCAAAATAACTTTTTAAAGTAACTACTTCTGTATTAAAAGGTGCACCTGAATCTACAAAAGTATTATCAGGCAGCACAAGGTCTTTTCGATCACCTACAAAAAACACATTAGTACCTGCATACCATTTCTCGTTAATATCTACATCAAGTGTAGCACCTACTTTTATTTGTGGAAGATTCCAGGCTTCTGCCTGATTCTCCATAGAATAGCTGTTGAAAGTACCATTAATACCAAAAGTTACACTTTTAGAAAAATCAGCTTTTAACTCCCCAAAGAAACTTACTGTTTGTACCTGGTCATAAATTACACTAAATGAATTCCCATACTGAAAACCATTCAGGTCTGCCCCGGGCCCCGGAAGTACTGACGGGTTAAAGTTTAAGAATAATGATTTATTATCTTCATTCATATATGACCCACGGATGTTATAGGCTACAGTATTAGCCAGTTTCCCTTTTAGTCCGACATAAATATCATATTTCTGATCTGTAGGTGTAACAATTTGAGAAGGCGATATAAATGGATTTTGAGAAACAAAATCGGCATATGAATTCTGACGTAAAGTACCTTCAGCACCTGCGTAAGCAATCATAAGATCGCCTACTACTTTATAAGAAGCCTTTACATGAGGATAAACATGGAATTTATTATCTTTTTCATCTCCCTGTTTGCCCATAGTGTAAAAAAGTCCTGCACCTAACTGTACAGACAGATCATCTTTCTGGTAAAGAATGCTTGGTTGTATTCCTAAATTAAAATTACTGTATTCATTAGGAAATTCAGTATCATCTGCAAGAGTACCACCAACATAATCAGCAATGAAATCTACTTTAATTTTTTCATCCATAACATCTATATCCAGTGATGGCTTTACAAAAAAGCGGTTTTCTGCAGAACCGAAAGCATCCCAAAAACGCTTATATTGTGCCGATGCATCCCTGAAAAAACTGTCTTCTGCGGCAATCTTACCACCAATATAAAATGAATGATAAGTTTGTTGAGGATCTATACCTGCTATTGTTTCATTGTCAAAATCCTGATATTCCAATGGCAGTCCATACCAGTTATATATCTGGTTCTGGTATCCAAGATCGGTATTCCAGCTGTAATCCTTCTGGCGGTTGCCGTATGTAAGATCAATAGATGTATTGTAATATTTACTGTCAAGCCTAACATTATCTATATTACCCTGAGACGAAAGATGACGTAACATTCCGCCAACATATTCATTTCGGTTCAGGTTTTCGGTTACAAAAAGTTCAGCGTTAATAGTACCATAATTACCTACACCCAAGGTAGCATAATTATTATATAATGTTTCGCGTTTAGGTCTGTCTACTCCCGCTGCCCTACCTTTAGACGGGGTAAAAGTAGAGGCTACCGGAAACGAAAATATATTATATTCTATCGTTTCTTTTTGTGTATTGTCCTCATCCTCCATAACAGGAGTTTCTTTTACTTTAAAAGCATCAGATACCGTAGGTGTATATGGCTTTACCACATTTACCACTTCTGTACCCAGATTCTCATCTTTCTTTTGTGCAAAGGCTCCATTTACCAACGCCAATACTGAAATTAAGGCTATATATTGAAATTTAATCTTCATGGCTTTTTTAAATTAATTTTGGATGGATGAATTACGTTTCACTTCTTCAGACTTAATAATATCCAGCTCTTTTTGTGCTTCTTCAACAACATCCGGATAATCTGTAAAATTCTTAACTACACTTTCCAGTATATAAGTAGCCTGAAAGCTGTCTTTTAATCCGTAAAAGTTTTTAGCCATAACTACTAAGCCTTTGGCTCCAAAATATTTATATCCCGAATAGTCCTTAGAAAGCTTCTGTATGGTGGTATTAGAAGCTTCATATTTACCATCTTTGTTTTTAAAATAAGCATCATAATATAAAGCCTCGGCAGCAAGTTCTCCTTTTGCAATGGTCTGCAATTTAGCATATGCCTCTTTGGCTTTAGCCTCATTGTTTGATTTAATTGCAGATCTTGCAACGATTATCTGTGCATCACTCTTAACCCTGTCTTCAGTTTTACTATTGGCAAGTACTTTATCAGCATATGCTACTGCATTGGCATAATCTTCCTTATCATAGAAACACTTCATAAGGTTTGATTGCGCAAAAGTTACATTTTGAGGGAAATCAGCTTCTGATTCAAGGCGTTTAAGTACCGATATTGCTTTATCGTAATCATTTTTCTTTAAAAATATCTGTGATAGCCTTGCTAATGCCTGTTCACTATATTCACTTCTTGGCTTAGCTATAACAAATTCGTAATGTGGTATTGCATTATTTTCAAGTCCTTCTGCATAATACGACTGCGCCAGATAAAAATTAGCTTTCAATGACGATATTCCATTAGGAAATTTTGCTACATAGCTGCTTAGTGATGATATAGCCTGCTTAGTATTATTTTGCAGGTATTGCTTCTCGGCAGCTTCAAAGGCAGTGTTATCCAGGTCAGCATCAGATACATCTACAAAATCTAATGTTTTTACCCATGAAGCATATTCATCTGTGCGTCCACTATCTACATATATAAGGCGTGAAGTAGATACAGCCTCCATAGCCTCCGGTGTATTAGGAAATTCTGCTACAACTTTTTTAAACTTAGCTAATGCCTGGTCATCTTTTTGTGCGTTATAATAAATAAGCGCCTGACGCATTATAGCTTTTGAAGTATATGAACTGCCTTTATACTCATTTATAAGCCTGTCATAAGCAGCTATTGCTTTATTGTCCTGCTTTTCGGCTACATAGGTATTACCTATCTCATAAAGAGCATCATCTGCATACTTCGATTTAGGATAAGTAGCCACAAATTTTGTAAGATCGTCTATCTTTTTCTCGTTTCTTGATACAAACCCATAACTTATACCTTTCTGAAAGAAAGCATAATCAGCATCTATACCCTTCATTTCTATAGCCTTATTATAGGCTTCCATTGCCGGCCAGTATTTGCCATTAACAAAGTTACTGTCACCTAAACGCAAATAAGCATCGTTAAGCCTTACAGCATCTCCTTTAGCTGCGGCAGATGACACATACTCCTGAAAATACTTTGAAGCATTATCATACTCTTTAAGCTTAAAATAAGTATAGCCAAGATTGTAATTGTAATTTTTATACTCCGGTGTATTTTTAGCCTCGGCAGATCCACCAAATTGCTTATAGCTTAAAAGAGCTTCGCTAAATGCATCGAGTACGTATTCTGTTTCAGCCTTCCAGTAAGTGGCACGTGCAGTAATCTTTGCATCGCGGGGTTCAGCAATAGATTTTTTAAACATTGCCATAGCTTCCTGATAGTTTCCATCTGTATAAAGCTCTAAACCTCTGTAAAAAGTTACTTTTTGATAAGCAGGTCTGTTTGCCGCCGATTTATCTTTTTCTAATAAAACTAAAGCCTCTTTATAATTTTTAGAGGTTATGTAAGAATTGATAAGTAATGTTTGTACCTCCTGTTTAAAAGGGGTGTCAGGATATTTTTGAAGAAATGATCCTAAAACTTCAGGTACACTTTGGTACGGGTTACCGATCTCATAACTTAACTTAGCGTAGTTTAAATAAGCATCTTCCTGAATTTTCAGGTCATACTCCATTTCCGATGCATTTTTAAATGCATTTAGTGCCTGTTGTTTTTTACCGGTTTTAAGATAGCTTTCTCCTAAATGGTAATAAGCGTTCTGAGCAACAAAATCGTTACCTTCAATTATTTTATTGAATTGAGCAATAGCATTTTCATAATCTCCCTGCTTATAATAAGTATATCCTAACTGATAAAAATCAGTATTATTCCATCTTCCTTTTTTACCACGGTATTCTTTAAGGTACGGAAGTGCCTTATCATACTTACCAAGATTAAAGTAGCTTTCCCCTATTATTTTATTAAGTTCAGATTTTTCATTGGCATCAGATTTTGGCAATTGGGCAACGCCAAGATCAATAGCTTTTTGAAAGTTACCCAGTTTAAAATTCATATCAGCCTGAAAGTAGGACATCTTTTCTTTATACTTATCCTGATCTTCTACCTGTTCAAAATACTGATTTGCTTTTTTATAATCATCACTTTCATAAGACATGAATCCAAGGTAATATTTTGCCTGCGAGCCATATTCTTTTGAATTTATAACCTTATTAAGATATTTGTCGGCTTGTTTTTTATCGCCGGCGCTAAAATAGCTGTAACCTTTCTGAAAATTATAACGCTCCCTTTCGGCAATGCTCATATTATTTTCATCCACTTTATCATACCATTGCAATGCCTGAGGATATTTACCCTGTCCAAAATAATAGCCCGCAACTTCAATATAAGCCTGGTTTTGCTTCGTACTCGTAGGATAATCTTCAACAAAATTCTCCATAAGCATATCAGCATTCATCTGATCCAGTCGTATAGCACAATTAGCAATATAATAAGCACAATCTGCCTGCACATCCATTTCTTTGTTTTCTTCTTTTGTTTTCTCAAAAAGAATCTGGGCTGCCTGATATTGTTTATCGTTATAAAGCGTAACTGCCTTGTCAAAATCTTTAAGCTCGTGTGTATAAATTGTAGATTGTTGTGCCGAAAGGCTTAAGCCCCAAAGGGGTACAGAAAATAGGAGTAGCCTGTTTAGTCTGCGCATGTGTATTGTGTTTTATGGTAAGCCAAATATATCAATTCTTATTCTATTTTAACGGATGTTATTTTCCTTTAGTATGGTTTTAAGAAAATGATAACACGTTATAAAAAACAATATGCCGTGCTTTGTAAAGCTTTATAACTTAAAGCTCAGTGCCTTTAAAATAAAATTTTGAATACCGCCTTTAACTTATTACTTTTACCAAAACAAACACCCTAAAATTTATGTCGCAGCCTGTATTATCATTACAAGATGTTACCATTTACCAGGATAACAATGCCGTATTGTCTAACATTAACCTTAATGTTAACCACGGTGAGTTTATTTATATAATTGGTAAAACAGGATCAGGTAAAAGTAGTTTTATGAAAACGCTTTATGCCGATCTTAAATTAAAAGAAGGTGCAGGAAATTTTGTAGATTATAACCTTAGAAAACTAAGAGAACGCGACATACCTTACCTAAGAAGAAAAATAGGCATTGTATTTCAAGACTTTAAACTTTTGCCTGACAGAAATGTTTATGACAACCTCCTATTTGTGCTTAGAGCTACCGGCTGGAGTGAAAAACAGGAAATGGATGTAAAAATTAATGAGGTACTGGATAAAGTAGGACTTAAAAATGCCGTTCATAAAATGCCACACCAGGTATCTGGAGGAGAACAGCAGAGAATAGCTGTAGCCCGTGCCCTGCTTAATGACCCTGAAGTAATTCTTGCCGATGAACCAACTGGTAATTTAGATCCCCAAACCAGTGTTGAGGTGATGCAATTATTACGCCAGATAAATCAAAATGGTAAAACTATTATCATGGCAACGCATGACTATGCTTTATTAATGAAATTTCCTAGCAAAACATTAAAATGCGAAGGCGGTACAATATTTGAAGTTGTACAAAGAACTGTTTAAAAACAATTCCTTTTTAAATATAAAAACAGGCTTCCGATTGGGAGCCTGTTTCTTTTTGAATAATTATTCATCATTCATTACTTCTCTTAAACGTTTCTTCTGGCTTCTTAGCAAATCATGAACATCTCTTACAGCATCCCGAGCTATTTTATCTATCTACTTAAACCGCTTTAAAAAAGAATCCATTTTGGCATTTTCTCCATCATTTAATTTTTCTGCAATTGTTTGCCTGAAAGCAGTAAATTGTTCAGTTACATCATCCAGTGTTTTATACGCTGTTCTTAATTCTTCATATAATTCTTCCAGCTCTTTATAACCCTCTTCACAGTAGGCTTTATTCTTTTTATTAAACTCTTTTCTAAGTTTTTTTTCCTGTTTATCAAATAGTCCCATAATGTTGTTTTTGGTAATGCAAATCTTAAAACATTAATTGTAGTGGGTATTATTCAAATATTATCATTGCATTATATTACAACATTACTAATGTAGTACCTACAGCATATTTTTGTAACTTAGTCAGTCTAAAACCATTCCTCATGCCAACAGACAAACCACTACGCAGGGCCGCTATTGTAGGGTACAACCGTATTCCTTTTGCCCGCAATAATACCGCATATACCAGCGCCAACAACAGGGACATGATGACAGCAGCACTTAACGGGCTTATAGACCGTTACAACCTTAAGGGGAAAGAGCTTGGCGAAGTGGCAGGAGGCGCTGTTATTAAACACAGCTGGGAAATAAACCTAATGCGGGAATGCGTGCTTCATACGTCCTTAGATCCTAAAACCCCAGCATGCGATATTCAACAGGCATGTAATACCGGTATTGAATCGGCTGTGTATATTGCAAATAAAATTGCATTAGGGGAAATAGAATGCGGTATTGCCGGAGGTGTAGATTCTACAAGTAATGTTCCTTTAGAGTTCAATGAACATATCAGAAAGATACTTTTATCAGTCCGACGTACAAAAAGCACTTTTGATAAATTAAAACAGCTTGCCAAAATAAAGCTGAAAGATTTTATACCCGTAGCTCCGGAAAATCTTGAGCCCAGTACAGGCCTTTCTATGGGCGGGCATACTGAATTTACAGCTAAATATTATAAAATATCACGGGAAGAACAGGATGCTTATGCATTGCAAAGCCATTCAAAAATGGCTGCCGCTACAGACAGGGGCTTTTTTAACGATATGCTGTCTCCTTTTCTTGGCCTTGAACAGGACAATAATATGAGACGTGATACATCTATGGAAAAGCTTGCAAGGTTAAGGCCTGCTTTTGACAAAGAGCATGGTACATTAACGGCAGGTAATTCATCACCGCTCACCGATGGGGCATCTTGTCTTTTATTAGCCAGTGAAGGATGGGCTAAAGAACATAACTTACCTATACTTGCCTACATAACCTATGCTGAAATGGGAGCAATAGAGTATGTGCAAAACAAGCATAATTTACTTTTAGCCCCCGTATATTCTGCATCGCGCATGCTTAAAAAAGCCGGACTCACGCTTCAGGATTTTGATTTTTATGAAATACACGAAGCTTTTGCAGCACAGGTACTGGCAATATTAAAAATATGGGAGAGCCCTGAGCTTTCTAAAGAATTTGGAGTTGAGGCATTAGGTGCTATAGACCCGGCTAAACTAAATGTAAACGGCAGCAGCCTTGCAACAGGGCATCCGTTTGCTGCAACCGGTGGGCGGGTACTTGCTACTATGGCTAAACTGCTTCACGAAAAAGGCAACGGACGCGGGTTTGTATCTGTTTGTGCTGCAGGCGGACAGGGAATGACCGTTATATTAGAAAAATAAAAGGTGTTGTCTTAAAAGTATTTATTTAAGCGCTTTTTGTCATTCTGACGAAGGAAGAATCTATTATACATTAGATGGTTGAGATTCTTCACTTCATTGCATTGCGTTCAGAATGACATTTTTGATACACTCCCTTGCTTTATTTACTATTCTTATCAAACCTATAATCAAAGGCACCTTTTCTTAAGTGTACACCATGATCCAGCCATGCTTTTAAACAAGCCAAAAAGTTTGCCCAGCCTTCAGTATTACTACCAAACCACTTTATACCCGCTTCATCGTTCGCAGCACTTTTTTCTGTAACAATAACTATAGTGTCGCTTCCACGTGATGTAAGTGTCATTTCTACAAACATTTCATTTTTGTCATTATCCCAATAATAAGATATATATTCATTTTCTCTTACATTACCTACTCGAACAGGTACATCCACATCAATTTCAGGGAAACGCCATATAAGTTCAGCCCCCGCTTCCATACGACCAGAACCGCTTGAAATAAAATAATTAGACATTTTGGAGGGATCCACAATAGCTTCAAAAACTTCATTTACCGGTTTCTGTATTTGAATACCAGTCTTAATTTCAAGGGTTTGAGGTTTCATTTTTTGTTGATTTATTGTTTGTTACTAACAAATATAGGAAATCTGATAAAAAATTATCTTTGCAAAATGATTACACCTAATGAGTTCCATCACTTCATAGTATATAAACCTTTTGGTTATCTGAGCCAGTTTATCTACAATCTTAAGCGCAATAAAAAATTACTGGGAGAACTTTATGGTTTCCCGGAAGGAACTATGGCTATAGGAAGGCTTGACGAAGATTCTGAGGGTTTATTACTGCTTACTACCGATGGCATGATGAGTGAAATTGTGCGAAGTAAAAAAGTAGAAAAGGAGTATTATGCCCAGGTAGATGGGGTTATAACCCCTGAAGCCATAGAACAGCTTAAAAAAGGCGTAGAAATAGGCTTTAAAGGCACGCGGTATATTACACGCCCTTGCGAAGCACATAGTATAGAAACTAAGCCCGATTTCCCTGAAAGGGGAAGAAAAATAAGAGATGAACGCCACGGTCCTACCTCTTGGGTATCTATTACTGTTACCGAAGGTAAATTCAGGCAGATACGCAAAATGACAGCCGCTGTAGGCTTTCCTACCCTGCGTTTAGTAAGAGTACGTGTTGGCAATGTGCTGCTGGGCAACTTACAGCCCGGCGAAGTTAAGGAAATACAGAAATTTGATCTTTAGCTCTTAGCCGCTAAAAACTCATATATTTTCTGTTGTGAGCGCTTTTCATCTGTATCAGCTTCTTCAAGCTGGATATCCATAAGCCTAATCATTTCCTCCTTAAGTTTATCATCATATAAGGGAAAACAGACTTCTATTCGCCTGTATATATTCCGGTTCATCCAGTCAGCAGAACCAAGAAATACTTCCTGATTGCCATTATTGCAAAAAATAAAAATACGACCATGTTCAAGGTATCGGTCCACGATTCGTTTTACAGTAATATTTTCGCTTAAACCGGCAACACCCGGCAATAGGCAGCAAATACCCCTCACAATTAAATGTATTTTCACTCCGGCCGATGATGCTTCATAAAGTTTATCTATCAATACTTTCTCTTCAAGATTATTAAGCTTAATTGTAATACCTGAAAGCAGCCCCTTTGTTGCATTTTCAATTTCCCTATCTATAAGTGTTATAAATTTATCCCTAAGATTAAATTGAGCTACCAGTAAATGTTTATAATTAAAATGATCTTCTTTCTCAGGTTTCTTCATCAGGCTAAGAAATTTAAATACCTGTTTAAGTTCTGAAGTAATTCCTGCATGTGCTGTAAGCAATATATGATCTGTGTAAAAACGAGCCGTGCTTTCATTAAGATTACCCGTTGCCAACAGCCCTAAAGCTTTTACATTATGAGATTTATTAAACTTTATAAGGGCAATTTTAGCGTGTATCTTGAGTGAAGGCACACTATGAATAATATTTACTCCCGCATCACTTAGTTTTTTAGACCATTTAATATTATTAGATTCGTCAAAACGGGCTTTTAGCTCTACAATAACAGTAACCTTTTTTCCATTACGTGCAGCGCTTATTAAAGCATTGGCGATACGTGAATCATATGCCATACGATATACGGTTACATAAATCTCCTCTGCTTCCGGATGTACAGATGCTTCGTTAAAAAAACGCAGTACTGTATCATAAGAATTATAAGGCGTGTGTATTATCACATCCTGTTTTTCTATATCATTTAATAATAATTTACCCGAAAAAATATAAGGAACAGAAGGCCATTCAGGATATTCGAGTGCCTTTCTGTGAATCGGTAATTCTGAAAGATCTTTAAGATTATGATAACTGCTACCCTTCATTACATTAGCGCCTTTAAGGTTTAGTAAGGCTATAAGGACCTCCAGATATTCTGATGGCATTTTATTGTCATGCAAAAAACGGGTTGCAATACCAAAATCACGTTTTGCAATTTTTTTTTCCATTTGGGCAGCCAGGCCTTCTTCATAATCATCATCAAATTCAAGAGCCGCATCTCGGGTTATTTTAAAACTGTATGCGCCATTGATCGTATATCCGGGAAAAACTGCATCAAGATGCTCTTTTATAATATCATCAATAAAAAGTATATATTGCTTGTCTCCTTTTACCACACTAAAAAAGCGTGGTATCTCCTCTGATGGAATATTTACAATATGTAAGCAATTATTTCCATTATTATCTGTAATAGATACCAAAAAATAAAGCTTATTATTTTCTGTAAAAAAGTCGGTATCTGTGTTAAGCTCCATGCATTTAATATAAGCAAGAGCGCGCGTGAAGAAATAATTCTCGGCCTGAACACTTATTACCTCGGGAATTGGCCTGTCATAAACAAGTTCTATATTTTCAAATTCAAGCTCAGAAAGAATATGATCTGTAAATAATTCACCAAACATTTGCTGCTGCCTGTAAACAACAGTATTAATTTGCTTAAGTAATTTTTTATACGACTTACCTGAAGATTCTGTTTTTTTAGATGTAAGCTTTTTTAATGCCATTAAAGCAGGTATCCGTACGCGGTAAAATTCATCAAGATTTGAAGAATATATAGATAAAAACTTTATTTTTTCAAGGAGTGGCACATTTTCTTTAGCAGCTTCTGCAAGCACTCTTTCATTAAAAATAAGCCAGCTAAGATCCCTGTCGAGGTAACGCACAGGAATAGGTTGTATAAAGGTATCTGTTTGAGACATAGCTATAAATAAGCATAAAATTACAAACTTATACTATATCATTAGTTAAGTTTTTGTTATGCCTTGCCAATAAACTATAAACATAAAAAACTGTAAGAATATACTTTTGAAATTTTTGTAAGTAATTTTTTAGCAAAATTTTAAATAAGTACTGTGTTTATAATACCTATTTTTAGGGTTGAAAATGAATGCAAAGCTCAAAAAATACTTACGCAAAGGCTTAAAAATATTCCTTTGGATAACAGGCTCAATCATAGGATTGTTCCTGCTGATCGTACTATTAATTCAAGTACCTTATATACAGAATATTGTTAAAAACAAAGCTGTTAGTTATCTGGAAAAGAAAATTGGCACCGATGTAAATATTGACCGGATTGAAATTGGTCTGCCAAAGAAAGTTATAGTAGAAGGCGTATATCTTGAAAGCCAACAGGGAGACACTTTATTTTCCGGAAAAAAACTGGCTATTGACATAAGCCTTTTTAAACTTTTAAGCAATGAGGTAGAAATAAACTCAATAGATCTTGAAGGTATTGTTGCCAATGTATCACGTGATAAAGATTCTGTTTTCAACTTTGATTACATTATTGACGCATTTGCTTCAGACAAACCTAAGGATACCACTTCTGCTCCAATGAAATTCTCTATAAAAAGAGTAAATCTTGATAATATAAGAGCAAAATTTGATGATAAAATATCAAAAAACAACCTAAGTGCTACTATTGGCCATTTTGACACCAAAATAAAGACTTTCGATCTCGATAAAATGGAATTTGAAGTTCCTAAAATAAATCTGGACGGCCTTAAGTTAACCCTTCAACAGGGAATGCTTGAACAAATTGCTCAAAGTACACAGAAAGCAGCGGAGCAGGCATCTGAAAAACCAAACCTTAAACTCAAACTTGGTAAAATAGACCTGGCTAATATAAATGTTGGCTATGATAATGAAGGAAGCCACCTGGACACCGGGCTTGCACTTAAAAAGCTTTTTACTGAAGTTAATGAAATTGACCTTACAGCACAGCTTATAGATCTTAAAACACTTGAAATTGAAAATCTTAAAGGGCAATTGGCTATTGGTAAATTTGAACAGCAGGTAAAAGAAAAATTACCTGAAAAAACTAAAGCAGTACAGGAAGCGCAATGGAAGTTTAAGCTGGATAATACCGATATTAAAAATGTTGCCTTTAAATTTGATGACCAGAATAGTGCTCCTGTAACCAAAGGAATAGACTATAAACATCTTGATATTTCCAATTTAAATATTGAAGGTGATGATTTCTCTTATTCAACTGATGAAATATCAGGAAAAATTAAAACATTAACTGTAAAAGATAAAAGCGGACTCGTAATAAATGAATTCCATACTAATTTCTTATACAATTCGAAAGGTGCTCAACTAAAAAAACTTTATTTAAAAACTCCTCAAACGCTGGTTAAAGATGAAATTGTAGTTGCTTATCCTTCGCTGGAATTTGTTACTAAGGATATTGGAAATCTTTCTGTAGATGCAAATCTGGATGGCAGCCAGGTAGGTTTTAAAGATGTTTTGCTTTTTGTACCTACCCTTGCTGATACAGCTCCGTTTAAAGGCAATCCAAACGGAATACTTAAAATTGACAGCCGGGTTAATGGTAAAGTTAGCGATATTACTATAGAAAATCTTGAAGTAAGCGGTATTGGCGCTACAACAATAGCTGCCCGCGGACGAATAACGGGTTTACCTGATGTAAAAACTGCATGGTTTGATATGGATGTAAGGGCTTTTAGTTCAACATCAAAAGATATTAATACCTATATTCCAAAAGGTACTTTGCCTGCCAATATACAATTACCCGGCAAACTGTCTGCAAAAGCAAAATTTAAAGGCAAACTGGATAATTTTAATGCCGATGCTTCTATTACAAGCAGTTTTGGTAATGCAAAAGTTAAGGCTGTTTTTGATAAGCGAAGAAAAAATAATGAATTATATGATGCAGATATAGATATTGATAATTTTGATGTGGGTACATTAATATCTAATGACTCTATTGGCAGAATTACCCTTAAAGCAAAAGTTAAAGGTACCGGCCTGGATCCTCAAACTGCCAATGGCAGAGTTAAAGCAAAAGTTATTAAAGCAGATTACAACAGCTATGTGTACAAAAATCTGAATGTTGACGGAAAAATAAACAATGGAAAATTTGATGCTGTAGCCGATATGGCAGATCCAAATTTGGAATTTCAATTAACAGCCAACGGAGGCTTTAACGGAAAATATCCCAATGGAAAAATAAGGCTAAATGTAGATATAGCGGACCTGGATAAACTTAACCTTCATGCCGGTCCTCTAAAATTGCGTGGAAATGTGGATGCAGATATCACCGATGCCAATCCTGATAATCTTAATGGTATTGTTAAGCTGCACAGCTTTATGTTTGTTAACGATAAAGAAGAATTTGCCATAGACTCCATAACGATATCAGCAATAACAAAACCAGATACTACCGCTATTGTGGTAAAAGCTCCTTTTGCAAATGCTTACATCAAGGGAAAATATAAACTTACGGAAATAGGAACTGCATTAACCAATACTATTTCAAAATACTATAGTACTGCGCCGGCAACTGCAAAAAAATCTAATCTGCCGCAGCAATTTGATTTCGGACTTGTAGTGGATAATGATCCTGTTATATACAAATTAATTCCTCAGATAAAACGCCTTGAACCCATAAAAATAGAAGGCAATTACAATAGTGCAAATGACAGTATTAACATAAAAGGAACTATTCCCCGAGTTGTGTATGGTACAAATACAATATCAGGTGTTAATATGAATGTTCATAATGAAGAAGATGCCCTTGCTTATAATTTTGTGATAGATCAGGTACAAAATGACCAGTTTCTTTTATCACATACAGATTTAAGCGGTAATGTAAAAGATAATATCATTACTTATAAATTACAGATTCAGGATAGAAAGAAAGAAGAACAATATTTAATAACCGGACAATTAAAGGCTACAGATAAAAATACTATACTATCATTAGACCCGGAAGGCCTGAAACTTAACTATGAGGAGTGGAATATTGCTCAGGGTAATGAGCTGCGTTTTGGAGGAGACGGTATATATGCCAGCAATTTCGAAATTAGTAGTGATAATGGATCGTTAAAGTTGCAATCTGCTTCAGAAACACCAAATGCTCCATTAAATGTTGAACTTAAAAGTTTTAAAATTGAAACCCTTACTAATATAATAAACAAACAGGAATTAAAAATTACGGGCAGTATGAATGGAAATGCTGAACTGCGCGATTTAACAAGTTCTCCTGTTTTTACTTCTGATATTGACATTACAGACCTTGCTATAAGTAAAGATACTGTAGGCAATATAAAAATCAGGGTTAATAATGAAGTTACCAACACTTATAATGCAGAAATAATTATAGATGGGCAGGGTAACCAGACTACTATTAAGGGTGACTATACAACTACCACAAAAAGTTTTGATTTAAATGCTGATATAAATAAACTTAATATTGCCAGCCTGCAGGCTTTTAGTATGGGTGCTATAAAAGATGGTAAAGGGTACCTTTCGGGTAATTTTAAAATAAAAGGTACAGCAACCGAACCTGATGTTAATGGAAATTTAAGATTTAATGATGTTGCCTTGAGAGTTACACAGCTAAACTCTTACTTTAAAGGTATAAATGACAATATACAGTTTACGGAAAGTGGTATCAGCTTAAATAATTTTGCTATTGAAGATGAAAAAAATAATGAGCTTGTTATTAATGGAAATATAGCAACAACTAATTACAGGGAATTTGGATTTGACCTAAAAGTAAAAGCAGAAAACTTCAGGGCTGTAAACTCTGCTGCAAAAGATAATGATTTTTATTATGGTGATCTGTTTTTAGATACCAATCTCAATATAAAGGGCACACTTGATAAACCTGTTGTAGATGGCAATTTAAGAATAAATAAAGACACAAAATTCACTGTTGTACTGCCGCAGCAGGATCCTTCTATTGCAGACAGGGAAGGTGTTGTAGAATTTATTGATCAGGATAACATGGAAATTAAACAGCGTCTTAAAATGGAAGAAACGCTGAACAGTACAAATGTTAAAGGAATCATTGCATCGGTAGATATAGAGATTGTTAAAGAAGCCGAACTGAACCTTATTATCGACAAAGGTAACGGCGACTACCTGCAGCTTAAAGGAGAAGCACAGCTTACCGGTGGTATAGACGAATCGGGAAAAACAACTTTAACTGGCAGATATGAATTTAACGACGGGTCTTATCAAATGACTTTTAATTTTATTAAACGTAAATTTGATATTCAGGAAGGCAGTTATATTTTATGGACAGGTGAGCCTACAGATGCTACTGTAAACATTACGGCAGTCTATAAAACAGAAATTGCTCCTATAGACCTGGTAGATCAGCAAATAACTACTGACAGAAATACTTTTAAGCAAAAAATACCTATTAATACACTTTTAAAGATTAATGGCGAATTGCTTAAACCTGAACTGTCTTTTGATATTGTAGTACCTGATGGCAATTATAATGTACCAACGAATGTAGTAAACCTGACTAAAAGCAAACTTGATCAGCTTCGTCAGGAACCATCCGAATTAAATAAACAGGTATTTGCTGTACTATTACTTAACCGTTTTATTGGAGAAAACCCTTTTTCGAGCGAGGCAGGCGGAACCAGCGGTGAAACTCTTGCAAGACAAAGCGTAAGCAAAATACTATCACAACAGCTTAATAACCTGGCGGCAGATATAGTTCAGGGTGTTGAACTTAATTTTGATTTGGAATCTTCAGATAATTATTCTACAGGGGAACAGCAAAACCGCACAGATTTGAATGTTGCAGTATCTAAACGCCTTTTAAACGACAGGCTTAAAGTTACTGTAGGAAGCAGTTTTGGACTTGAAGGCCAGCAGGCAAATGAAGATACAAGCAATATTGCAGGTGATCTTTCAGCAGATTATCAGCTAACTAAAGACGGCCGCTATATTATAAGGGCCTATAGAAAAAACGAATATCAGGTAGCATTACAAGGTCAGGTTATAGAAACAGGTGTAGCCTTTGTAATTACAATGGATTATGACAAATTCAGGGAACTTTTCCACAGAACTGCTGAAGAAAAAGAAGCTATAAGAAGAGAACGCGAACGCAAGCAGCGGGAAAAAATGGAGCGCAGAAGAAAAGAACGCGAAAAAATAGAACAGGAAGCATCTGAAAAACCTGATGATACTGAAACTAATGCAGATGATAATTAGAAAGATTCTGATAAATGCACAAATAAAAAATGAATAATAAGTTTAAATATTATTTTATAATAGCGTTGCTTTTTGCTTACGGATGCAGTAATACAAAATACCTGCCTGAAGGCGAAATGCTATATGTAGGCGGTGAAGTTACGGTTAAAGATACTGTTATGAAGCGCAAAGACCGTAAAGCTATGGAAGACGAGCTTGAAGACCTCCTGCGCCCAAAACCTAACCGTACTTTTTTAGGCCTGCGCCCTAAATTATGGTTTTATAATATTGCAGGTGAACCTAAAAAAGAAAAAGGTTTCCGCCATTGGCTCCGTACAAAAGTAGGTGAACCTCCTGTGCTTTTTAGCCAGGTAGATCTGGACTATAATGCAGATATACTTCTGAACTATTCAGAAAATAAAGGTTATTTTAAAACCCGTACCTCTGCAGATTCTACCTCATCACACAAAAGGGCAAAAGCACTTTATACTGTTACGCCACGCCAGCAGTACACAATAAGAAAAGTAATTTACGCCGGCGATTCTACAGCTTCAGAAATAGATAGTACTGTGGCACACCTAAAGCGCAGAAGCAGGCTGAAAAAAGGCCGTCCATATAATCTGGAAGTAATTAAAAATGAGAGAGAAAGAATAGATAACCGCCTTAAAAACAAAGGGTATTATTATTTTAACCCTGATTATATTCTTGTACAGGTGGATAGTACAGTAGGAGACCATCAGGTAGACCTTATAGTAAAAATAAAAGATGAAACCCCTGAAAGGGCAAAAAAAGTATATACTATAGATGACATTTATGTATATCCTAATTATTCTTTATCTACTGCAAAAGATACACTAATTACCTCGCAGGATTCGGTTACCAGATATAAAGATTTTATTATAACTGATCCTGAACATACCTTCAGGCCTCTTATATTCGATCGTACATTGTTTTTTCATAAGGGAGATAAATATAGCCGGCGCGACCATAATTTATCTTTAAACAGGCTTGTTAACCTTGGTACTTTTAAGTTTGTAAAAAATCAATTCCGTCTTTCAGACTCTGTTCCGAATGCCCTTGATGTATATTATTATCTTACTCCCCTGCCCCGAAAATCGATCAGGATTGAAGTACTGGGAAAAACCAATTCGGCCAATTACAATGGTTCTGAAGTTAATGTTAACTGGAGTAACCGTAACTCATTCAGAGCAGCAGAACTTGTTAACCTGAGTGTATTTGGCGGGCTTGAAGTACAGGTATCGGGTCAGAATAAAGGCTTTAATGTATATCGCGTAGGTGGCGAGGCAAGTATTACCTGGCCCCGATTTATATCTCCTATACATATTGCAGATTCCAGCGCTTATGTGCCTAAAACACGGGCTTTAATAAATTATGAATACCAAAACAGGGCGAAACTGTATTCATTAAATTCATTTAAAGCAAATTTTGGTTATTTATGGAAAAATAACAGATATACAGAGCAGGAATTGTTAGTTACAAATATAAACTTTGTAAGCCCTGCAAGCGTAACAGATCTTTACAGGCAACAAATAGATGAATCAAGAGATAAGGAAGGTGTTTCGCCTTTAGAAAAAGTAATTGAAAAGCAGCTTATATTTGGCCCTACCTACTCATTCACCTATACAAATACAATGCAGAAACGAAAGAAACATACTTTTTACTATAAAGGATCTTTTGATCTTGCAGGTACTATGGCAGGGCTTTTAAGCGGAGCCAGTAAAGATGACCCCAGTAAAGTATTCGGCATTGCTTTTAGCCAGTTTGCTAAAATGGAACATGATTTCAGGCATTATTTAAGGCTTGGGAAAAATTCTCAGCTTGCCAGCAGAATAATTGCAGGTGTAGGTTTGCCTTACGGCAACTCTTCTGAACTTCCTTTTATAAGACAGTTTTTTATAGGCGGTACAAATAGTATAAGAGCATTTAGGGCAAGATCTATAGGTCCAGGTACATACAGGTCTAAAAATATAGATACAGACAATTTTTTACCAGATGAGTCAGGAGATCTAAAGCTGGAAATGAATACGGAATACAGGGCAAAACTTTTTAGTGTAATACATGGTGCACTGTTTGTGGATGCCGGAAATATATGGCTCTGGAATAAAAATGAAAATAAGCCCGGCTCTCAATTCAGTAGTAAATTTATGAGTGAATTAGCAGTTGGTACCGGAGCCGGGTTACGTGTGGATCTGTCCATTCTTGTTTTAAGGCTTGACATGGCCTGGCCTTTAAGAAAACCGTATCTGCCTGAGGGAGAGCGCTGGGTTATAGATGATATTGATTTTGGAAGTAAAAACTGGCGTAAAGAGAATTTAGTTTTTAACCTTGCTATCGGATATCCTTTTTAATATGTTGCTTTTACTTATATTTGGATTATAACCCTGTATAAAATGCACATAATTACTTATACCAAAAAAAATCTTATAGGCAAAACCATTTTAGGATGTGCATTAATCGCTCTTGGAGTAATAACCATGACCGAAAATATAATCTTTGGTTTTATATTTCTGGCACTGGGAATAAACTTTGTTGCTACTGAAGGTTCTGAAATAGATATTACCAGTAAAACCTACAGGTCTATATGGTCTGTTTTCGGAATTAAATTTGGTAAATGGAAAAACTGCCCTGAATTTGAATACGTTTCAGTATTTAAGACAAAGAAAGCCAGACGGTAAATGTTATATCTGCATCAGCCACAACATCTACAGATGTTATATTGCTAAATCTTTTTTATGGCAACAAGCATATTACTTTTTATAAGACCAACGATAAAGCTGATGCTTTTAAAGTTGCAGAACATTTTAAGCTTGCCCTTAAAATAGATATACTTGATGCAACAGGAGAAGAAAAAATATGGTTATGAAACACCTGAAGTCACCTCATCTTTTTTTCTGCTTTTATCCGGCCTTATAATCATTCTTAAAGACTGGTCTTTAGAGAAATAAGCAACCATCCAGTTATAAAAAGTAGTTATTCTGTTTCTATAGCTTATAAGAGACATGAGGTGGATGAACAACCACATTGCCCAGGCTATAAAGCCCTTAAAATGCATTTCAGGTTTAGGTATATCTGCTACAGCCTTATTTTTACCAATAATTGCCATTGAACCTTTATCGTTATACTTAAAAGTCTTCAAAGGCTTATTTTTTATTTCGTTCTTAAAATTTTTGGCAAGCAGTGTTCCCTGCTGTATGGCAACCTGTGCCAATTGCGGGTGGCCGTCAGGAAAAGCAGCATCAATTCCTGTCATAATACAGGTATCCCCTATTGCATAAATATTATTAGTATTTACTACTTTATTGTATCCGTCTACACTAAATCTTCTTCCGCGTCCGTAACTTTCAGCAGGTATGCCATCAAAAGTTCTTGCCGATACTCCGGCTGCCCAAATAAGGTTTTTAGCAGTTATGGTTTCGCCATTATGAAAATACACAATATCATCTTTAAAATCCACCACCCTGGTATTTAGCTTGACTATAACTCCAAGTTTAGTTAGCGCGTCATAGGTATCTTTTTGAGATTTTTTGCTCATTGGTGCAAGTACTGCATCTCCACCATCTACAAGGTATATGTTACTGATACTTGTAGAAAGCTCCGGATATTCCCTTCTTAAAACACCATTACGCATTTCGGCAAACATCCCCGAAACTTCAACCCCGGTAGGCCCGCCACCAGCAACTACAATATTAAGGTATTTACGGCGCTCACGACTATTTTTACATACTGCAGCCTTCTCCATGCGCTGTAATAATTTATTACGCATTTCAATAGCATCATTAAGCGTTTTCATGGGTATGGCATTCTTGCGCACATTTTCCATTCCAAAATAATTAGTTTCAGCTCCCGTAGCAAACACTAAACGGTCATACTCAAGTTCACCGTTATTTAATACAACCTTATTCTCTTCAGGCTTTACAGAAAGCACTTCGCCTAATCGGAAATGAATATTTCCATTATGAACAAATAATTTTCTGAAAGGATAACTTATACTGGAAGGTTCAAGATAAGCTGTAGCCACCTGATAAATAAGAGGTGGAAAAAAATTATAATTATTTTTATCTACAAAAGTTACATCAAAGTTTTTATCTCCTGCAAGTCCTTTAGCAAGGTTTATACCCGCAAAGCCACCCCCAACTACTATTATTTTCATTTACTTTAATATTAAAAATGCCTTTATAAAGTTAAGTATATTACCGCTAACTAACAATGATTAATGGGTTCATATAATGGTTTTTGTGAAATAATTAGGCTTTTGAGGACAGTTTTATTAAGAGTTTCAGTTTGTATAGCAAATACGAAAAGTTTATTTATAGTTATGTTAATTTGGTAGTGTATGCCTTACACTATATGTATTTTTATAATGAAAAGCCACTATTATTATGAAGAACTATTTTAGCAAAAAATCATTGAAGAACACAGGGAAGCTATTAAAAGACACATTAAAAGGATTCATGGCGGATAAAGGACTGAAATTAAGTGCTTCGTTATCCTATTACACAATGTTTTCGCTTGCTCCTATGTTATTATTAATAATATCGCTTGCAGGAGCATTTTTTGGTAAAGAAGCCAGCGAAGGAAGAATATTTGCCGAAATTAACGGGCTTATAGGTAATGAAGCTGCAGCACAGGTACAGCAAATAATAAGCAACCTTGAATTATCGGGCAAAACAACACTATCTGTAATAATAGGAGGTATAACACTTGTAATAGGTGCAACCACTGTTTTTGGTGAAATACAGGATTCTATAAATATGATATGGAGGGTAAAAGCTAAACCTAAAAGAGGATGGCTAAAACTTATAAAAGACCGTTTGCTATCCGGTTCAATAATAATAGGCTTAAGTTTTTTATTAATTGTATCCTTAATAATTAATGGTGTACTTATGACACTTAAAGATGTACTTAAATCTTATTTTCCTGACCTGACTCTTATAGTAATTAACGGAGTGAATCTGGCTGTAAGTTTTATGGTAATAACTATATTATTCGGAGTTATTTTTAAAGTTTTGCCCGATGCCAAAATTGCCTGGAAAGATGTAAAAGCCGGAGCGTTTTTTACTTCATTGCTTTTTATGCTTGGACGATATATAATTGGAATATATATTGAAACAACTGCTGCAGGATCACCTTATGGAGCTGCGGGTTCTATAATAGTTATACTTTTGTGGGTATATTATACTGCAGCAATATTGTATTTTGGTGCCGAATTTACACGTGAATATGCCTGCTTTAAAGGAGCAAGGATAAAACCGGCAGATTATGCAGTGTATATTGAACAGAAAGAAACAGAAAAACAAGTAGATTATATTCCGTCAAGGCATGAGGAATAAAAATTAAATTGCCCCGGACATCAATGATATCCGGGGCAATTTATATACAAGAATTATTGTTTTAAATTTTAAGCCTTCCTTCTACACCGGCATCATCGTCCATATTCCCGGTAATAGCTCCGGCAGCCCATTTTATCATTGAAATCATTTTACCATATTTGGTATCCCAATAATAAGCATCTTTAGGCTCTACCTTAATAACAGTTACATCCGGATCTTCTTTTCCTTCTTCAAACCAGGCTTTAGCAATAGGAGTCCATAACTCATCAATATGTGCTTTATCTTTATAAATTATAGCTTTTCCGAAAACCGATAAAAAATGTGCATCAGCATTTTTGGAAAATATAAGCTGAACTTCATCATCATGGCCTATCTCAAAATTTTTATTGCTTTTTTTTGAGCTTAAAAACCAAAGATTACCCTGATCATCCACTTCACGAAGGCTCATTGGCCTTGTTGGGAAAGGCCTTAACGAAAGTTCTGTACAAAACATACAAATACCTATATCTTCGGCCATTTCTTTAATTTTCTTAATAGCCTCTGTACTTGATAAATCTTTAAAATTATCTTTAGAATTTGAATCTGACATATATATTAAATTTAGTTGGTTATAAAATTATTTATCATCGCGTCCTGAAACCCAGTCAACCGCTTTTTGATAATCTGTTTTATGATAGCCTCTGAATTCTCCCGGCATTACTTTACTAAATGCCGATGTGAAATTAATTACAGTTTCAGAATCTGTAATAATTGCGGCACGTTTCCATTTAGTTATGTGATTAATACCAAGCAATGCGTCCTGCATCCACGCTCCAAGAGTAAAATCGGCAGGAGAATTGTCAAGAAATAATAAATAATTAAGCTGCCCTGTTTTTTCAACAAGATTGGCAACCTGCAATTTTACAATTTCAAAATCTTCTTTGGTAACTTCTCCGTCCGCACGGAATCCTACCATAGTATCCGGTAGGTCGGGAATTTGTACTATCATGATTTTCAGCTTTATATTATAATTATAAAGTTACTCTTAATACCATTAAACATGTGTTATTGGCATCATAATATAAACCGAAAATTATGATAAACTTTAAAGGCTTTTTTCCATTATAAAATCTTCCATAAGGTAACCACTGCCTATGTCAATATCTTCTTCTTTTATTTTTTTATAACCGTTTTTAATGTAAAAGTTTACAGCATTATTATAACGGTTAACATTAAGGCTAACAATATTATTGCCATTTCTCTTTGCAGCTTCTTCTACTTTATCAATTAAAAGCTTTCCTGCTCCCCTTCCCTGAGTTTCAGGTAATACGTAAAGTTTATGCAGTTTGGCAATTCCCGAAAGATAATTTAGCTCATAAGAAGCAAAACCCAAATAATTATTATTCTCTGAAAGAAGAATAAAATGATGCCCCTTAACCAAAATCTGATCGGTTATAGCATTAAGGCTATACATCATATCAAGCATATAATCCAGTTGTTCTTTTGAGAGTATTTTCTCATAAGTAACATTCCATGTATTCACTGCAAGGTTATATATAATTTCAAAGTCTTCAGGAGTAGCTCTTCTTATCTGCATCATTTGTATAAATTAAAAAACCTGTATATATTGGTCTTTTGGAAGGGTATAAAGGTATAAAAAAATTATTGGCATAGTAATTGGATAATGCTAATCAAACAATAAAAAACAATTTGACCGGGCATACCTAAACTTATAAATCATGAAAACGATATTACAACATATAGCCCTTTTTACGATGTTTCTTTCTGCAGATGCATTTGCACAGGATATAACTACAGTAAGGGCAAATAACAGCGATATAAGTGACAATCTTGACCTGAAGGCCGTGGCATCTATATTTGGTGACTCAAGTGATCTTGAAGACTTTGAGAGAAGGCTTAATAATCCTGAGACGCAAATTTCTAATCTTGACCTTAATGGTGACAACAGAGTAGATTATCTTAGAGTAATAGAAGCAAATCAGGACAATACCCACCTTATTATTATACAGGCTGTGCTTGGTGCAGATACTTTCCAGGACGTTGCAACTATAGAGGTTGAACGCGACAGAAATAATAATGTTCAGGTACAGGTGGTGGGAGATGTATATATGTATGGTTCTAATTATATATACGAGCCTGTATATGTGTACCGTCCGGCAATATTTGATATTTTTTGGGTAAGCAGCTACCGCCCTTACTACTCACCGTGGTATTGGGGTTATTATCCAACTTATTACAGCTACTGGGCCCCTTATCCTGTTTACAGGTACAGACATCATGTGCATACTTATATAAATCCAAGAAATACTTATGTATATGCAAATACGAGGAGAAGTTCCCGCGCAGCTGCATTATATAGTTCAAGAAGGCAGAACGATTATGAAAGACTGCATCCAAACACATCCTTTAGCAGCAGAAATGATAATGTAAATAACCGATATGCGCTTGAACAAAGCAGAGGAAATTCCAGAAATAGCACAAGAGCAAACAGAGGTGCAGGATCGGCAACAAGAAGTTCATTTACAAATGCTTCCCGTTCTAATAATGTTAGCAGGTCAAATATAAATACAGTGAAAAAAAGCGGTACTTCAGTAAGATCTGCAAATAATGATAATGCAGCACCACGCACAAGAAGTTCGCAAACTGTAAGAAATACCGGGACTGCTACGCCTTCAAGAAGCAATAGAAGCAGCAATACAATGAGAACCAGCGAACCTGTAAGAACCCAAACGCCACAACCAGCAAAAATAGAGCGCAGCGCACCATCACGCAGTATGCAGCAACAAAGTACACCTCTAAGAAGCAGTACTATAAGTACTCCTTCCAGAAGCAGTGCTCCGAGTATGAGAAGTATACCTGCACCGGCAAGGCAAAACAGTGCACCTGCCCGTTCTTCCGGTGGTAATTCAAGAAGAGGTTAAGTTAATTCTATTTAATATATTTGAGTGAAGAGCATCGTTGTAAAAGCGATGCTCTTTTTTAATTAACAATTTAGACTATTCTCCTTATATTTATTGCCTCAACCCATTCGTTTCTTCCGCATACTGTACATTTTCCTGTAGTAGGTTCCAACCGCTGTGTATTCGCACAAAAAGTACAGGCATAAATACCTGCTTTAGGTATAACAGTACTTTTTAAATTAAATAACTGCGGCCTGATTGGCAAACCATATCTCACATCTTTATCTTCGTAGAAAAACACACTTATATCTCCATTGGTTTCCATATAAGCATTTCTCAGCTGTCCAAGATGTTCAACTGATTTAAGCCTCATCTCGGCAAAAAATTCATCAAGCGCAAGATCTTCTTTTTCAAAATTCTGAATTGAAAACTGACCATCTTCTATTATACACTGTATTTTACCTTCCATAAAATTTTCAAATCTTTTGCTTTTTGCCAAAAGCCATGTAATAGTTCTGTACATAAATAAAATTATTACAAAAACTGTTGCTGCAGGTATCAATCCTACATCTTCATAAAACATGGGGTCGCCGGCGGCAGAACCCAGAGAAATAATAATTACCACTTCAAAAACAGATAACTGCTTTACCCCTCTTTTTCCGGCAAATCTAAGTGTCAACAGCACTATAATAAACATAATCACTGTTCTGAATATTACCTCAAAAAGAAATTTTACAGGCAGATCATTAAACAGCAATCGTTTCCACTCAAATATATTTTCCATATAGTATCAGAATTGTCATGCTAAAATTAGTAAGACTATCTCTCTCATTAACAAACATTAGCACAACTTTAATACTGC
Organism: Flavobacterium sp. NRK1; assembly: GCF_024054175.1. Taxonomy (GTDB): domain Bacteria; phylum Bacteroidota; class Bacteroidia; order Flavobacteriales; family Flavobacteriaceae; genus Flavobacterium. Next base: position 2,506,643 of record NZ_JAMXLA010000001.1, on the reverse strand, counting down.
ATTAGAAGTAAAGCCAAAATAGCTGTAGTACTTTTATAACACTTAATTACTAACAACAAAAAAATTACAACTATGAACAAAAGAGTAGCCATACTGGCAACCAACGGTTTTGAAGAAAGCGAACTTAAATCGCCAAAAGAATATTTAGAAGAGCAAGGATGGACAGCCGATATTGTAAGCCTTAAAAGCGGTAAAATTAAAGCTTGGGCAAATGGTAACTGGAGTAACGAATATGATGTAAATTATACACTTGACGAAGTTTCATGTTCCGATTATAATGCGCTTGTTTTACCTGGAGGAGTTATAAATCCTGACTTGTTAAGAAGAGAAGAAAGCGCTATCAAATTTGTAAAAGCTTTTTTTGATGAAAAGAAACCTGTAGCTGCTATTTGCCACGGGCCTCAACTATTAATTAATGCCGAGGTAGTAGATGGCAGGGAACTTACATCTTTCCATTCAGTTAAAAAGGATCTGCAGAATGCAGGTGCGAAGTGGGTAGATAAAGAAGTTGTTGTAGATAACGGACTTGTTACAAGCCGTACCCCTGATGATCTGCCTGCCTTTAACAAAAAGATGGTAGAAGAAATAAAAGAAGGAAAACATGAACTTCAAAGAAGTTAATTCAAGGTTGATACTTTGATTCACCGGAAGGCTTTTATACTATTATAGTATAAAAGCTTTCTTTTTTTATATTTACTTAAAAATAAAATAATGAGAACCAAAATAACAATACTGCTTACCCTTATGGTACTAAATGCAAATGCGCAATTAAAACCTGTTACTTATAACGACGGAAACCAAAAGCTTAATGGCTTTGCAGCCAAACCGATAAAAGCACTTAAACAAAAACCAGGTATTCTTATATTACCGACATGGCTTGGTATAAATAACCATTGTAAAGAAGTGGCTGAAAAACTTTCTAAATTGGGTTATCATGCTTTCATAGCTGATATATATGGCGAAGGCAACTATCCTAACACACCACAGGAAGCAGGAAAAATTGCAGGCTTTTATAAAAATGATTACAAAGCCTATCAAAGGCGCATTGCCCTGGCTTTAGAACAATTAATACAAAGCGGAGCCGACGCTGATAATATAGTTGTCATTGGATATTGTTTTGGTGGTACAGGTGCTCTTGAAGCTGCACGTGCAGGTATGAATGTAAAAGGAATAGTAACCTTTCACGGAGATTTAGGTAAAGATGCTTCACGAAAAAATGATGCTATAAAGCCCAAGGTACTTGTACTACATGGTGCAGACGACCCTCATGTACCACAAAAAGATATAGAAGCGTTTCAGAAAGAAATGAATGAAGGTAATGCCGACTGGCAAATGATATATTACAGTAATGCTGTACATGCATTTACAGAGAAAGAAGCGGGAAATGATAACAGTAAAGGCGCAGCCTACAATGAAAAAGCAGACAAACGTTCATGGGAACACTTTATGTTGTTTTTAGACGAATTATTTGTAAGAAAATGATTCTCTTAAATGTTTTCCCTACTTTAGTACCCACAACTATTTTTAATGAAAAAATCACTCTTAATTATCTTAGTGATAATCTGCAAGTCTGTTGCTGGACAAACAAGTCCTTTAAAAAAGGACAGCATTACTAATGAGTACACTATTCGATACAATAAACTAAAAGAATTATATATAAAACAATTAGATTCCGAAAGCTATAAAATAGCGGATAGTCTTCTATATCCATTTGTAAAAAAAAAACATATGAGAAAAATGACAGATATGCCTATGCTTGTTTGGGTAAAATTGAATTTATATGTAACAGAATTTTAAAGTTTTGAGGAAGCGCAAAAAGAGTGGGATGCGATAGAAGCAGCGAAGGAAGTTGAAAGAAAAGAGAATGCAGAATATTATGATTATCTTTTCGAGTCAATGATGAAAACATCTGTTGATATTCATATTAATTCAGAGCAGGATGTGCGTATGGAGCATCCGGAAAAGTTTAGGCAACTCAGTTGCCCTAACTTGACTAATTAAAACAGAAAGCCTTTGCAAATGCAAAGGCTTTCTACTTTTAAAGCATATAGATTATTCAATCCCAATATTATTATATTTATAACATCTTAACTACACCAACTATTTATATTATCATCTATGAAGTTTAATTTTTTCTTTTTTTTGTTTTTTATATCATTCCTGCCTGTACATTCTCAAACCTCCATTAATAGTGATAATTGCGACCCTGAAAGCAAAGAATATAAAGCTCGTTTTGAAAAGCTTAATGATCTTTACGTGAAAATGCTTACTTCGCAGGAATCTATTGATTATGTAAAAAAACTTAATGCTTTTATGGCTAAATTTTATAGCCCGGAATATTTTAAAGCCTTTAAAGACTCAGGCTTTAAAAGCGGTTTTTCTAAACAATGGATTGCTGAAAATTTAGACAAAACTAAGTTTAAATCATATAAAGAAGCCGAAGATATGAGAAAAAGCAATAGTGAAGCTTATGAAATTGTTTTATTACAGAATAAAGAACTTTATGATTATGTGGATGAAATTATGGAAGTGTGCGAAGAAATGATAAATAAGCTCTACATACAGCTTATGGACTATTTTGGAGATAGATTCCATGCTTAATATAAGCCCCCGCAATGCGGGGGCTGTTTATTTAAATGCATATCATTTCTCCCTTATTAAATATCTCATTAATATTATTATATTTATACTTTATATTATAATATTTTAACTGAATGAGAAACATAGTATTGCTTGCAACTTCATGCCTTTTTTTAGCATGTGGCTCTTCGCAGGTTTCAGAACACAAAGATTATGTTAAGGCCGATGTTGCCAAATACATGAAAAGCATAACACCTGCCGACTTAAAAAAACACTTATACATTGTGGCATCCGATGAGATGCAGGGCAGAAACACAGGAGAAGAAGGCCAGAAAAAAGCAGGACGTTACCTGATTGAGCAATATAAAGACAATGGTATGTCATATCCTAAAGGGGCTGATGGTTTTTACCAGACTGTGCCTTCCGAGTTCATGACCAGGCCGTTTAGTCCTAAATTAAATGATTCTGAAAATATTTGGGCTTATATAGAAGGAACGGAAAAACCGGATGAGGTTTTGGTGATTTCTGCACATTATGACCATGTGGGGATGAAAAATGGCGAGGTTTACAATGGTGCAGATGATGACGGATCTGGTACTGTGGCACTTCTTGAAATTGCCCAGGCTTTTATGCAGGCAAAAAAAGACGGATACGGACCTAAACGTTCTATATTATTTCTGCATGTAACAGGTGAAGAGCACGGATTACACGGGTCACGCTATTATTCTGATAATCCTTTATTCCCAATAAAAAACACTATTGCCGATTTAAATATCGATATGATAGGGCGCCGTGATGAAGCTCATAAAGATAATGGTAACTATGTTTACGTAATTGGATCTGACAGATTAAGTACTGATCTTCACAACATCAATGAAGATGCTAATAAAAAATATACTAAACTAACTTTGGATTATACCTTTAATGATAAGAATGATCCAAATCATTTTTACGAAAGGTCAGATCATTACAACTTTGCAAAAAAAGGCATTCCTATTATATTTTACTTTAATGGGGTACATGAAGACTATCATCAGCCGGGTGATAAGCCCGAAAAAATTGAATACGATTTACTGGCAAAAAGAGCACAGCTCGCTTTTGTTACTGCGTGGGAACTGGCAAACAGAGAAAACCGCCCTGTAGTTGATAAAAAGTAAAGCATAAAAAATCCCGCTTAAGCGGGATTTTTTATGCTTTACTTTTCTTTTTTGAATAATTATTAGTTACAAAAAGAATAATCCTGCTTTTTTTTCGTCGCTCAAAAAATTCCCAATTGATTATTACTCCAACTATACAAATAGCCATAAGTACTAATAATAACGATACATAAATAACATCATTAAGACTATCAATATCTGTTATCTTGAGTATAAAAAAATATAATGAGGTAAAAAATACCAGTATAGATAATATAAGAGAAAATAATTTCATGTCCTTTTTTACTTTTAATAAATTGTAAAGAGTTTATAGCAAAAGGGGACGGAAAAATAAATTAATAATTGGTTAGTGCCGCCTTCATTATTGCAAATCTAATAACTTGCAAATACTCCTTCATATTGTTCAATTACTGCAAAATTAGTCATTATAAGACAAATTAAGTTATTTTTTGACAGAAAAATATTTCTTAAAGTGCCAGCATGAGTTGTTGCATGGTAGTATATAATTCCTCTCTCCCTTCTATTTTATATTGAAAAGTGTACGATATTTTATCTTCTAAAAAATCTTTATAATAGCGCGTATCGTGTACCATACGTTCTTCTTCGCTTGCAAAAGCCGGTTGTAAAGTATGATCACTATTACATATTCCTATAACTGAAATATCAAAAATTTCACGGTCATATGTTTCAATAGTACCATGTAAATTATAATCATCGCTTTCAATATTTTTATAAATGTCCATATCAAGTTTAATTGCATGGTCTTTATATTCAGCAGCTACGCTATGCTCATTTTCTTTAAATTTAAAACCTCCGTCATTTTTGAAAAATTCTTTAAATCCTTCAAAAACTTTTTTTACTTCTTCCTTTTTAATTTCCTTTTTGGTGTAGTTATACTTCTTCTTATATTCATCATATTCGGTTTTAATATCAATTTTGACCTTTAAATATCCTATGTCCATAATTTTTATATGTATTATAGTTCAGCAATTTTCTGTTTAAAAAAATTCACATAGAAAAAAGACTCAGGTTTTATACCTGCTTCAATTAGCATAGTGTTAATCTCTTCTATCCTTTTTGTATCTTCCTGGTGGGTTAAATTCAGAAAAAATAAAAACTCATCCAGATTATTGAATTTAAAACTAAGCTTAGTATTAAGTGAATATTCAGTAATGCTAAAGCCGGCTTTTTTTACATCTATACCTGCTTTTTTAAAAGCATCTTTTATTACATCGAAATTATGCTGCATAACTTTTTAATTTAATCATTTACAAATAAGGGCACAAAAAAAGCTCCGGGCACTACTACGAAGCTTTTTTATCAACATTTATAAAAAGTAAGTAAGATTTCTAACTATAATTTATCGTCTTCAACTATTTGAACTTTACCTTGTGGCACATTGCCTGTACTATCTTTTACCAGCAAAACCCCAAGTACATTAAGAGGTATATCTACCGGCTCGCCTGAATGTCTTATTTCATCAAGCAGATGTTCATAATCCATTGGATTAAGCACCAAAGAATCTCCTTTATCTATTTTTTTTGCGAAAAGGTAATTCCTTATTGCCGCTATTGAAATATTATTCCCTATTACTACAAATTCTGACATAGCTTTTAGTTTGTAGTGCTAATTTACTATCAGTAAAATTAAAAATTGAAAAGGTTTTGTTAATTTGTGCAAACTCCCTTGAACCTAATATCTGTATGCTTCGTTTTAAAATGCCTATCTTTGCGCAAAATATAGCATTTACATGGCGACATTCCACGATTTAGATTTACCAAAAGCATTGCAAAAAGCCTTAGATGAACTTGGCTTTACTACCCCTACCCCTATACAGGAAAGGGCTATGCCGGTTATACTTTCAGGCCGCGATATGATGGGAATTGCGCAAACAGGTACCGGTAAAACCTTTGCTTATCTGCTGCCAATTTTAAAACAATGGAAATTTGCTAATGTGCACGTACCACGCGTAGTAATTATTGTACCTACCCGCGAACTGGTTGTTCAGGTAGCTGAAGAAGTGGAAAAACTTACGGCTTACATGTCTGTGCGTGTATTAGGCGTTTATGGCGGTGTAAATATAAATACGCAAAAAACAAGAGTTTATGAGGGCGTAGATATTCTTGTTGGTACACCCGGCAGGATGATGGATCTGGCACTTGATAATGTTGTGCGCTTTGACGAGGTAAAAAAACTTGTTATTGATGAGTTTGACGAAATTCTTAATCTTGGTTTCAGATTTCAGATCACATCTATTTTATCAATGATGAAGTCTAAAAGGCAAAATATACTATTCTCTGCCACCATGACCGATGACGTAGATGAAATGCTTAACGACTTTTTCGATTTCCCAGAAGAAGTATCTCTTGCAGCAAGCGGTACCCCTCTTGAAAAAATTACACAATTAGGTTATAAAGTACCTAATTTCCTTACCAAAATAAACCTGCTTAAAGAGCTGCTTACAAACGAAGAGCTAAGCCGCATACTTGTTTTTGTAAATAATAAAAAAACTGCCGACCTGGTTATGGAAGCCCTTGAAGAAGAATATGCAGATCAGTTTGGTGTTATTCACTCGAACAAATCGCAAAACTACAGGCTTAATACTATGGCTTCTTTCCAACAGGGAGAAATAAGAGGTATTGTTACTACAGATGTTATGGCGCGTGGCCTTGACATTTCAGATATTACCCATGTTATTAATATGGAATTTCCGGAAGTACCTGAACAGTATATTCACCGTATTGGACGTACCGGACGTGCTGACAAGGAAGGTATTGCCATAAGTTTTATTGCACCATCTGAAGAAGATATTGAAATAGAAGCAGAGGTACTAATGGAAAAGGAAATTAAATTCCTTGATATTCCTGAAAATGTAGAAATTGCAGAACGCAGGCTTGATTTTGAGAAAGATAAAAAGAAAATGAAGGTTCTGCTTAAAAAGCCAAAACAGGAAGGCGGAGCGGCTTTTCATGACAAAAAAGAAAAAAATAAAAAGGTTAACCTTGGCGGGCCCGGAAAAACCAAACCAAGAAAAACTGCACCCCGAAATCGTGCTGTTGAAGCTAAAAGAGCTGCAAAAAAGAAAAAGGGAAAATAGAATATTTATAAAAGAAGTGCTGTATCATGTGATACAGCACTTCTTTTATAAAGAGATTTTTTGTTTAATGTCCGGCAGTGTTCGTGGCATGCTCAACATCTTTTAATTTGCGTGAACAATATATCCCAAAGAAAAGCACATAACAGTAACACAGTACAGGCACTACAAACGAATGCTGAACTCCATATACAGGATCAGAATCGGCAATGGCTCCCTGAATAACCGGAACAAGCGCCCCGCCTAAAATTGCCATTACAAGTAATGATGAACCCTGACTGGTATATTTCCCAAGTCCTGATATACCTAATGTATAAATATTGGAGAACATGATTGAATTAAAGATACCAATACCTAATATACTATACATAGCCATTTCGCCCTGATTGAACATAGCAGATAACAATAGTGTAACATTTATAGCTGCAAATACAGCAAGCGTTCTTGCAGGTGCTGATTTACCTATCATAAATGCTACAAAATTTAGCGCAAGGAATACTAGGAAGAAACTCATTTGAGCAAATGTAAGATCTACAATACTGTAAATTAAAAGGAAGACAAGTGCAGCAGTAACAATCATTAATAATGATTTTTTAGCCTGACTCATGCTGTGGCTTAACGATATAGCTCCCAAAAATCGTCCTATCATAGCGCCACCCCAATACATTGCCAGGTAGTTTTTACTTACTGCCTCACTCAGGCCCATTATATAATCCTTTTCAAGGAAACTAATAATAAAGCTTCCTACAGCTACCTCTCCACCCACATAGCAGAAAATACCAAGAACACCCAGTTTAAGCTGTGGGAATTTTAAAGCTCCAAGACCTTTAGTTTCTACTTCTTCTTCCGCCTGAAATGATGGAAGCTTTACGTTATAAATAAGCAGTGCTACTAATAAAAGGATACCTGCAAATACCACATATGGAATACGAGTAGCTTCGGCAGTAATCTCATGGTCTGCACTTGATCCAAATATAAGGAAACCTCCTAATATTGGTGCTATTGTAGTACCAAAAGCATTGAATGCCTGTGTCATATTTAACCGGCTCGATGCACTGTCTTCTGTGCCTAAAAGTGAAACATAGGCATTCGCTGTAATTTGAAGAATGGTAAAGCCAAGCCCTAAAACGAAAAGCGCACCTAAAAATAATCCGTAAGCTGAAAATGTAGCAGCCGGATAAAACAATACGCAACCTAATGCTGAAACAATAATACCGCTTATAATACCCTTTTTGTAACCTATTTTATTAACAGGATCTCCGTAAAAATAGGAAACAAGAAAATAAGCCAGTGAGCCTAAAAAGTAAGCTCCAAAAAAACAAAACTGCACAAGCATAGATTCAAAGAAGGTAAGCTGGAACAGTTTTTTAAGATAAGGTATCAATATGTCATTCATACAGGTAATAAAACCCCACATGAAAAATAAAAGTGTAATGGTAATCAGGGGAACAGTATAATTTGTGCCCTGATTCTTTTGTGTTGTAGTATTCATTAATAGATGTTATTTTGGACGCACAAATTATAAATTTAATAGGTATTAGCCTTACTGTTAAATAACTTTTAAATTATTCTAAAAAAAATAAGGGCATTGAAAATAATTCAATACCCTAATATATAAATAATGGCATTTTTATATAAAAAAAGCCATTATAGTAATAAAAATGAAATACGAAAACGTGGTAAATGCTATATAAAGCATTAAAATTTATTTATTAGGCGTAAATACAAGACACACTGGTGAGCATATATCAATCTTCTTACCCGTATCTGTTAGCAAACCTGTAGTTTTGTCTCTTTTAAAAATAATGATGTTGTTAGAGTTCTGATTAGCCAGTAACAAATAATTATCTGCAGGGCCAATTACAAAATTTCGCGGACCTTCACCCATTGTTCCAATTTGCTGTACCTGGTTTAGCATTCCGTTTGAATGTACTTTAAAAACAGTAATAGTATTTGCCTCTCCTCTGTTGGTAGCATATAAATACTTTCCGTCATTAGAAAAAGATATATGAGCAGCACCATTAGCATCTGTACAATCTTTTGTTGTAAGGCTGGTTTCCTGTATCAATTCAACTTTATCGTTTATATAACTGTAAACATTTAAGGAAGCTGTAAGCTCATTTAATAGATAAATAAAAATACCATTAGGGTTAAAAGCAAGATGCCGTGGTCCGCTTCCGGCCTTAACGTCAATAGTTTCTTTTAAAACAAGGGTTTTATCATCTCCGTCAGGATTATACTTATAAATATAAATTTTATCAGTACCCAGGTCATTCGAAAATACATACTTTTTATCGGGTGAAAAATAAACCATGTGAACATGGGCTTTCTCCTGACGGTCTTTATTTACACTATTCCCTTTATGTTTTATAACTTGTTTGGAATCGGTAAGGCTGCCATCATTCTTTTTACCAAAAACGGTTATACTTCCGCCCGTATAATTTGCTACAATTACATTTTTATCGTCATTAATAATATAGCATGGATCTGCACCTTCAGAATCTCTTTTATTAAGCTGCTGCAGCTTTCCACTACTGGGAGTATATTTAAAGGCGCTCACATTGCTTTTGTCACCATTTTCATTTACACTGTAAATTACATTATTCTCTTTATTTACGGTTAAATAGCTCGGGTTTATTACTCCATCTGTACTGTTTTTCTCTTTAAAACTGAGTGTATTTACATTAAAATCATACACATAAATACCCTTACTCTCACATGCATTGGTATAAGTACCAATAACAAGGTTATAATTGTCCTGTGCGCTGGCATTCATACATACAGCCAATAGTAGAAATTTTATTATTTTCATTATTTGCATTTTGATCTGAACAAAAGTAAACCATTTAACTATGTATGTAAAATTTATCGGGCGTATTTGCTATGCGGTTTAGAATAAAAATTTGTATTTTTGACAAACTTTCAAACGAATGCAGTTCAAACACCCGGAAATTCTATACTTTCTTTTCCTGCTTGCAATTCCCATATTGGTTCATTTGTTTCAATTGCGCCGTTTCCAAAAAGAATATTTTACCAATGTACGTTTCCTGAAGGAACTGAGCATGCAGACCCGTAAAAGCTCAACCATAAAAAAATGGCTTTTACTTGCGGTTCGCCTCCTGCTATTAACCTGCCTTATTATTTCATTTGCACAGCCCTTTTTTAAAGCAAAAGACGATGATAATAAAGGTAATGAAATGGTTATTTTACTTGATAATTCATTCTCTATGCAGGCCAAAGGCAGTAAAGGTGAATTACTCAAACGTGCAGTACAGGACATTCTTGAAAACACTCCAGAAGACCAGCAGTTTTCGCTTATAACAAATACAAACGCCTGGTGGGACACCGATGTAAAATCGATACAAAAAGACCTGCAGAATATAAAATACAGTGATATTCCTTTTCGACCGGATTTTCTTTTAACCAAAGCCTATTCTAAAAATCCTGATACCGGTAAAGATGTTGTAATTATTACCGATGCCGTTAACCTTGATAGCAAAGATTTAAGTAAACTCAATACCACTACCCCCGCCTATTTTATTATTCCGGAAGCAGAAAACACAGCAAACATAGCTATAGACAGCGTTTATATCTCTCAGGTAATGGACAACTTTTATGAGATTAAAGTAAACATGGAAGCCTACGGTGATATTAAAAATGACGTACCTATTGCCTTATACAACGGAAAAGACCTTACAGCTAAGACTATTATAAAATTTGACACTCCAAAAAAATCAGGTACGTTTACTATTCCTAAAAAAGATTTTCATGGTTATGTTTCAATAAATGATAATAGCCTAGATTATGACAACAACTATTATTTCAGTATTTCCAAACCTGAAAAATCTAATGTAATTGCTATTGGCGATGCCGCTAAAAATAATTTCCTTTCAAGGATCTATACAGAAGATGATTTTAATTTTACTTCTGCGGAACTGAGAACACTTGATTATAATATTCTTGAGAAGCAGGATGCCATAATTCTGAACGAGATTAAAGATATACCTCAGGCACTTATAACAACGCTTAAAACATTTTATGCAAAAGGCGGTAATGTTGTAATAATACCAGCATCTGACAGCAGTCTGCAAAACCTGAACAGCCTTATGGCTATATTTGGCGGAAGCCAGTTTAAAAGCCTTAACAGCAATGAAAGGCAAATTACCAAAATTGCTTTTAGTCATCCTTTATATGCTACAGTTTTTGAAAAGAAAGTAGTTAATTTTCAGTATCCAAAAGTAAATACAGGGTTTACATTAAACGGAAATGCATTATCTGTGCTTAGCTATGATGACCAAACTCCTTTCCTTGCTTCAATAAGCAACAAACTTGGTAATGTATATATTTTTACAGCACCTATAAATAAAACAAACAGTAATTTCCAAAATTCGCCGCTTATAGTGCCTACCTTTAACAATATGGCACAAAACAACGGAAAAACAGGAATTAGTGCCTTAACCATTGGCGAAAATAAAAGTTTGTTATTGGATGCCTTACTATCTAAAGATGAAGTGCTGACCGTAAAAAATGAGACTTCAGACTTTATACCGATGCAGCAATTATTAAATAATAAAGTAAAGCTGTCTTTTGGCGATTATCCTGACGAAGCAGGTAATTATGCAGTGTATAAAAGCAATCAGATACTTAAAAACATAAGCTTTAACCATGCAAGGACGGAAAGTAATCTTGCCCTGCAAAACAAAGCTCTTGCAGATAATTTTACCAAAGCCGATTCGGTAGCTACGGTATATAACGATATTAAATCGGAGAGAACAGCCAACGAACTATGGAAATGGTTCATTATAGGCACATTGATTTTCCTGTTAGTTGAACTTTTTATTCAAAAATTTATAAAATGAACCTGATATTTAAAAACGCCATTATTATAGATAAAAACAGTCCGTTTCATAAACAGGCTGTTGACATACAGGTTGAAGGCGGCATTATTAAAAAGATAGGCAAAAACATCAAGGCAGATGATTTTGAAACAATAGAACTTGATAACCTACATATTTCTAAAGGATGGTTTGACAGCTCTGTAAGCCTTGGCGAACCGGGTTATGAAGACAGGGAAACCATTGCAAACGGACTTGATGTTGCAGCACAAAGCGGTTTTACAGATATTGCATTACAGCCAACCGGTAATCCTATAGCCGAAAGACAGGCGGATATTAATTTTTTACTGAGCAAATCGGCACATGCTGCTACAAAGCTTCACCCTATAGGGGCATTAACAAAAAATAGTGAAGGTAAAGATATTGCCGAGCTTTTTGATATGAAAAATGCCGGAGCGATTGCTTTTGGAGACTATAACAAATCTATTACCGATGCAGGTATTTTAAAAATTGCACTGCAATATGTTCAGGACTTTAACGGACTGGTAATTGCTTTTGCACAGGACAGCAACATAAAAGGTAAAGGTGTTGTTCACGAAGGTATTGTAAGCACGAGATTAGGCTTAAAAGGTATCCCTGCACTTGCTGAAGAACTTCAAATTGCACGTAACCTGTACCTATTAGAATATACGGGGGGTAAAATGCATATTCCTACGGTTTCTACAGCTAAATCGGTTCAACTTATACGTGAAGCCAAAGCTAAAGGACTTAATGTTACCTGTAGCGTTGCAATACATAATTTAATACTTACTGATGAAGTACTTACCGATTTTGATACACGCTATAAAGTAATGCCTCCACTACGCCCGGATGCAGAAAGAAAAATACTTATAGACGCGGTACTGGATGGCACAATTGATATTATAACCTCTGACCACAACCCTATTGACATAGAGAATAAAAAACTGGAATTTGACTTGGCTAAAGACGGTACTATAGGTTTTGAAAGTGCATTTGGTGCATTACAGACCATACTTCCGCTAGAGGTAATTGTAGAGAAATTTACAGCAGGTAAAATTGTTTTTGGTTTTGCCAATCATGATATTGCTGAAGATTCTGTAGCATCGTTTACATTATTTAATCCTGATACACACTGGACTTTTAGCAAAGCTGATATCAAATCAAAATCAAAGAACTCAGCATTTCTTGGTTTAGCACTTAAAGGAAAAGCATACGGTATTTACAATCAGGGAAAATTACTATTGAATGAATAACACAATGAATAACGATTTAGAAAAAGGGAAAACAAACGCTATAATTGCATACCTGCATATTATTGGCTGTATTATTGCTATGGTAATGAACAGTGATGCTGAAAAGAAAAGTGCATTTGCATCTTTCCATATAAGACAATCTTTAGGGCTTACCCTGTTATCTATGTTATTAGGATCAACAATTTCGAACTTTGACAGCTGGTTAGTAACAGGTCCTTTTTACTTATTTTTCTTTGTTCTTTGGACGTATGGTTTTATAGGAGCAATTCAGGGACAAATGAATTTGATTCCTTTGTTAGGCCCATTTTTTCAAAAACTTTTTAAAGGCTTATAATTAAATGGATTTATCATTATACCACCTCATCAGAGAACCAAAAATAAAAAAGGAAAAAAATCCTTTATTACTGTTGCTACATGGTTACGGCAGTAACGAGGAAGATCTTTTTTCATTTGCTGCACAATTGCCGGATGAGTACTTCATTGTGTCAGCAAGGGCGCCATATCAGCTTCCCCCTTATGGGAATGCATGGTATGCCATTACGTTTGATAATGACATGAATAAATTTTCAGACGACAAACAGGCAATAGAATCTCGCGACCTTATCGTGAAATTTATTGATGAGCTTATTGACACCTATCCTATAGATAAAGACAATGTTACACTGGTTGGCTTTAGTCAGGGTGCTATTTTAAGTTACGCTGTAGCCCTAACCTATCCTGAGAAGATAAAAAGAGTTCTGGCTTTAAGCGGTTACCTGAATATGGATATTGTTGGAACAAACCTGCATGCAGAAGATGCAGCAAAAGTAAGGTTCTTTATCTCTCATGGTGTTGTAGATCAGGTTATCCCTGTGGAATGGGCACGCAAAGCACCGGAATTCCTTAAAAATTTAGGTCTTGATGTAGAGTACCATGAATATAATGCCGGACACGGTGTTGCGCCTCAAAATTTTTATGATTTAGTAAACTGGCTGAATAAATAGACTCTTTTTCATATATATAAATAAATTGCCCTTTTAGAATAACTAAAAGGGCAATTTTTATATTAGACCAATACTCTTTAAAATTTGTTCAATCAACTTTTTATCGAGCTCGACTTCGGATAAAATAGCTTCTACTTTCTCAATTTCTTTGTATTTAACCGCTAAATCAAATTTATCTATAAGACCACACTTACATACAATCTTTCATTAACTGCCATACCTTTATATTTATTCATCCTAATGAGGCAATTTACTTTTCAGTACTCCATAAAAGTAAGTACCTACTAAAGCACCTAGCAGCACTATACCAATTCCGTAGAAGCCGGCACCAATAAGTATATACATTGGTCCCGGACAGGTACCTACAAGGCCCCAGCCTAGACCAAATAATATACCACCTATTAAATAGTTGGTAAAACCTTTTTCCTTATCGGGTATAACTATTGGCTGCCCTGTAACGTCTTTTATATTGTTTCGTTTAATAATCTGTAAACCTACAGTACCAACTAGTACAGCAGTCATGATGATACCAAACATATGAAACGACTGAAAATGGAACATCTCGTAAATGCGATACCATGATACCGCTTCCGATTTGGTTAATACAATACCAAACACCACACCAACAAGTAAGAATTTTATAAATTTCATAAGAAGAAGCTTAATTAAATAATAAAGGTAAAAGCAGCCATGACATAATAAGTCCGCCAATAAAAAATCCGATAACTGCAATAAGCGATGGTAGCTGTAGGTTACTTAATCCGGTAATAGCATGCCCGGAAGTACATCCGCCGGCATAACGCGTACCAAAACCTACCAATATTCCACCGAATAATAATATCATTAGAATTTTAGGCGACTGCAACGCTTCTGCACTGGTTAGCGCATCAGGCAATAGCTTACCTTCCGGTGCATCTATATGCATACGTTGTAATTCAGTAACAGTTTGAGGATTAATCTGTACTGTATGCACAGAAGGATCACTTAAAAAGTGTACAGCTATATAGCCGCCAAGCACCGCACCAAGCACAACGACAAGGTTCCATCGTTGTGATTTCCAGTCGAACCTGAAAAACTCTGTAGATTTTCCCGCTCCTAAAATAGTACACATAGTGCGCAGGTTAGAAGACATTCCAAAAGTTTTACCGAAATAGATTAAAGCCAGCATAATTGACCCAATAAGGAATCCTGACACATACCACGGCCAGGTACCGTATAAACTCTCCATGATTGTTTAATTTTTTACAAAAGTAACAATTCAGGTTCACTATTATATATAAGATGTAAGATAATATACATTCGCCATCAGACATTAAAATTCTGTCAAAATCATTACTTTTGAATTACAATTGATCAACTATGAAAAAGTACCTTATTATAGCTTTCTTATTAATGGCATTGGTTACATCGTGTGTAAGTACCCGTAACACTATCAGAAATATAGATGATACAGCGATAATGCCGCCTCTTAGTAAAGAGAAAACGTTTATTGTTACCGAAATAAGCAGCGATAAAAAATATGGTTATGACCAGGACTATCCTGTAAACCTTGGATTTTTACCTATAACTATTGCAGAGATGAATGTAAAACGCTTCTTTGGTGCTTTATCAGGCCCTGAAGGACAGCAGATTACTTATACTAAGGTTGACAGCTGCTGCCCTTTCCCTTCTAAGAAAAATGATATGGGTGCCGGTATATTAGATATTTATGAGGTAACCTGGGAAGGTCTTGCTACTCCTAAGCGCATATACATAAACCTTTATGAAAAAGGAAAAGTAATTGCGCCTCATGGCTTTGGCATACGTCAAATAGTACCATAAGCACAGTCTATAGTCTTACTGTAAAGGGATGGCTTTTTATTTTTATCTTTGCACCAAATTATAACACAACAATGAACTTACAGAATATACCTCAAATTAAAAATACAGATAGCGGAAACTTTTTTCTTCTTGCAGGGCCTTGTGCTATTGAAGGAGAAGAAATGGCATTACGCATAGCCGAGAAAACAGTTGAAGTAACCAGCAGATTACAGATACCTTACGTTTTTAAAGGCTCATTTAAAAAAGCAAACCGTTCAAGAGTAGATAGCTTTACAGGCATTGGTGATGAAAAAGCACTTAAAATACTTCGTAAAGTATCTGAAACTTTTGGCGTACCAACTATTACAGATATCCATACTGAACAGGATGCTGCTATGGCTGCACAATATGTAGATATACTTCAGATTCCTGCTTTCCTTGTGCGCCAGACAGACCTTGTTGTGGCTGCCGCAGAAACAGGAAGAACTGTTAACCTTAAAAAAGGTCAGTTTATGAGCCCAGAGAGTATGAAACATGCTGTACAAAAAGTACTGGACTCTAAAAATGAAAATGTAATGGTTACCGATCGTGGTACTATGTTTGGCTACCAGGATATGATTGTTGATTACAGAGGCATACCTACAATGCAGCAATTTGCAACAACTGTGCTGGATGTTACCCATTCGCTACAACAGCCTAATCAGACTATTGGTGTAACAGGAGGAAGACCGGATATGATTGAAACTGTTGCCAAAGCGGGTATTGCAGTAGGTGTGGATGGTATTTTTATAGAAACACACTTTGACCCTGCAGATGCTAAAAGTGATGGTGCTAATATGCTGCACCTTGACTACTTTGGAGGTTTAATGGAAAAACTGGTAGCGATTAGAAAAACAATAAATCAGTTTTAATTAAATTGATTTGAAAGTTTAGGGATTTGGTTATTTGTTCTCATTATGAATGCAATACAAATAAATAATCTCTCACTATATATTAAAAAAAGGACAGCAAAAGCTGTCCTTTTTTATTGAGAAAAAATTTAACAAACTGCATTGCCAATTCAAAATTTATAATTTACTTTGTATCTCAAAGCACTTTTATATGGAAAATTATTTAAAGGACATACAGGATATAAAGAAGATGATGGACAGATCGTCGCAATTTCTTTCTTTAAGCGGTCTTGCAGGCGTTATGGCTGGTATATATGCATTAATTGGTGCTTATATTGTAAATACAGTGGCAGGAGAAAGCTACACACTGGAAAGCTATGACTTTAAATTTATTCTTGCCGTTGCCGGTGCAGTACTTGTTCTATCTGTGGTTACCGCCTTTTTACTGACAATGCAGAAAGCAAAAAAACAGGGAGAAAGTATATGGAACTCAACTTCAAAAAGACTGGCTGTAAATTTTCTCGTCCCATTAGGTACCGGAGGTATTTTTGCCTTACTTTTGATGAAAAATCATTACTACGGACTTATAGCTCCAATAACGCTTATATTTTACGGTTTAAGTCTTATTAATGCCAGTAAATACACTGTAAGAGATGTTCGCTACTTAGGACTTACAATTATTATTATAGGACTTTTTGCAACTGCCTATATGGGTTATGGACTGGAGTTCTGGGCGCTGGGTTTTGGAGTATGCCATATTATATACGGCACAGTAATGCATTTTAAATACGACCGTAACAACTAAGTTTGAAAAATATATTACAACATATAAATAAAGCTTTTGACCATCGCATACGCCTTGGGATAATGTCTATACTAATGGTAAACGAGTATGCCGATTTCAATACCCTGAAAGAACTCTTAGGTGTAACAGATGGTAACCTTGCCAGCCATGCTAAAGCACTTGAGGCAGAACAATATATTATGATTGAAAAACAATTTATAGGCAAAAAACCAAATACCCGTTATATAGCCACTAAAGACGGACGTAAAGCCTTTAAAGATCATATTGATGCTCTTGAAAAATTAATACAAAAAAGTTAGATCTATTTTTTTACACTTAAACTTTGAAATTCAAAGTACTTTTAACACAAACAGCCATGAAACCAACTTTAATAACAAAAACATTCAGCAGGCACTTTATATTGTTTTCCCTTGCAGCATTTTGTATTGCCATTTTGCTTGTTAGAGCAAAAATAACACAGTCGGCATTTTACTTTTTCCTGATATGGAATCTTTTTCTTGCCTATACCCCACTTGCCATTACCTCTCTTTTATATGAAAAAATAAAGCTTATAAACAAATGGTACTGGTTTATACCAATGTTATGCTTATGGTTGCTGTTATTACCTAACGCCCCTTATATAATTACCGATTTTGTGCATCTAAAAAGAGAAACAGGAGTACCTACCTGGTTTGACATATTACTTATAGGTTCCTTTTCTGTAACCGGAATGCTTTTCGGACTTAGCTCAATGAAAGATATGTTCTGGATATTTGTGTATAAGTACGGAAACAAAGCTGCCTTTGCTATTATGGCAATGGTTTGTCTTTCATGTGGATTCGGAATGTATGTATGCAGGTTTTTACGCTATAACAGTTGGGATATACTCCAAAAGCCATATGAGCTTACAGTAGATATACTTTGCAGCCTTACTGATGCTGAAACCTGTAAACCTGCCTGGGGAATAACATTGGGATTTGGTACCCTTCTATTCCTCCTTTTTAATCTTTATGATTCTCATAAACCTAAAAAAATTTATAAATCAACTTTGAAATTCAAAGTAAAAAATCAATCAAAATGAAAAAAATAAACAACTTTATTAGCAGCGCGATTCACGGCAGAAAATCGATCATAACTATGGATGAGCTTATTAATTACCCTAAAGACAGTTTAGGATTTCATTTAGGCAGCTTTCTTTTTTATAACAGTTATGATGCCGAGCCACAAGCCGAAATAACAGATGTCCACAGAGTACTTATAAACAAAGAAGTATCTGACAAAGAAGAGATCGCTATGTATTACTACTTATTTGGCAATGGCGACCTGACTTTTAAAAATCTATTTGTAATTGTAACAGGTGCAATTCTGTACCCATTTTGTATAAAGTACTTCTATAGCAGATATATAGATGGGAAACAAGCATTACGATTTTATGATCTTGATCATTTCAGAATGCTGCATTTACCATTAGAAAGAATTAAGGACACTTTTTTAATAAGATAATTATGGAATATCCACTCTTTTTACAATACAGGATTTCGCAATTATTACGGCTTCCTGTATGGTTCTTCGGAATATCATTTACTCTGGGTACAATTATGGCAGCACTAGATATTTATACTTCTATAGATATACTGTTTGCAATTGGCTTTTTGTATGTAATTATCGCAGGATTTATTAACGCCTCTATGTTTGGAACACTGGTAATTTGTTCTTTTATTTTTAAAGAATACCAGAGAAATTTTCTACAAAATGCTGCAATACTATTAATAAATATACCTGTATTAATACTGTACTTAATATATTATTTTCAATTGTATTCCTTTATTTAATCTATAAGCAATGAATAATGAATATGCTACAGAGGCGACACGCCTAATAAAAACTTCTGTCATCTTTTTTATAGTTTCCTTTTTTACCGGATCTGTATTTATAATATTATATCGAACAACCTATTTTGAATATAGATCTACTTTAATTATTGCAGGATTCTTTTTTGTGATTATAGCATTTTTCTTAAATGCTATGGTACTAATAAATAATATCATATACCTAAGCAAACACAAAGAATACAGGATAAAATTATTTCTAAGCTCATTGCTCCTACTGCTTAATCTGCCAATTGCAGCATACTATTTTACACTTTTATAATCATTAAACTAATTTACATTATGAAAACTAACGAAGATTATCCATCAAGTCCAATCAATCAGCCAGATAGTAACAGTCCGGGGTTCTTCCAATCCAGCACAGCCAAAATAATCATGGTAGGATTGCTTACACTTATACTCCTAATACCATTACAATTTGTAAAAAGCCTTATTTCCGAAAGATCTGACCGCCAAAAAGAAGTAATAAACGAAATAAACGGAAAATGGGGCAAAGATGTTTACATGTATGGCCCTGTATTAAAAGTGCCCTATAATTATATTTTAAAGACCAAAATTTATGACGAAGCAACTAAAAAAACAACTGTAGAATTATCTCCGGAAACACGTTATGCTTATTTCTTCCCAGATCAGCTAAATGTAGGTATCAATGTAAACACCCAACAGAAAAACAGAAGTAATTATGAATCGGTAGTCTATACATCTTTAATGAATTTTAATGGTAATTACCCGTTACCAAACTTTGGTTCACGTGATATACCTAACGAAAATATACTATGGAATAAAGCCAGTATAATTATAAAAACTAATAATATTAAAAGTATTACCGGAAATGCAGTTATAAATATAAATGGCAAAAGCTTTGCTTTTGAGCCTTCGCAGAATGACATTGAAAACGATTCTATAGCTACACTTGAAACACCATTTTTTAATGCAAATGAAGCTTTTGCAAAAGGCACTGTAGATTTTGATTTTAAAATTAATTACAAAGGCAGTGAACAAATAAAAATAGTACCTATAGGCAAAATGACTACAGCAAAAATAAAATCTAACTGGCCTACGCCAAGTTTTGATGGCAATTTTTTACCGGAAAGCAACACTATTAATGATAAAGGGTTTACAGCCGACTGGAAAATATCACATCTTAACAGATCATTTGGACAACAGCATTTTGGACATCTTCCAAATCTTGCAGCTTATACTTTTGATACAAAATTCCTTATACCTGTAAATCAGTATCAGCAAAACGAACGGGCAGCTAAGTATGGTTTTTTAGTTATCGGATTAACCTTCCTTGTTTTTTTCCTAATTCAGTCGGTTAGTAAAATTACAATTCATGTATTCCAATATTCTATGATAGGACTGGCTCTTATAATGTTCTACACATTATTAATATCAATTTCCGAACACAGCAATTTTAGCCTTGCTTATATTATAGCCGGTACATCGGTAGTGGTAATGATAGGACTATATTCATTATCAATACTAAAAAACATAAAATTCCCCGTATTTATAGCTATTTCACTTATGGCCCTTTATAGCTTTATATATGTAATAATACAGCTTGAAAATTATGCATTGCTTGTAGGCAGTATAGGATTGTTTACCATATTGGGTGCAGTAATGTATTTTTCCCGTAAAATAGAATGGGAAATAACCTAACCTAAACCAATTCAAAAAAGAAACCCTGCCCAAAATTGGACAGGGTTTCGCACTTATATATAACGATTATAACTATTTAAGTTCTCTTACTATGATAAGCACATCAGATTCTAAATTGGTAACTTCGCCTTTAACAGTAATTTTATCTCCTGCTTTTACAGCTCTGTACTGTTTTGGATTATCTAAATTAGGTATGCTAATTGTTGCTGCGAAAGCTTTTCCTTCGGCTGTTTTTAGCTTTGCAGTATAACCGTCTTTCCCTTGGTTAATTTCAGTTACCTCTCCGGTTACTTCAATAACCTCACCATCTTTATGCTCTGGCTTTCCAAAAGATATTGTATCTGTAGCAACTTCATTTTCGGGTGTTGTTGCAGTAGTATCAACTATTTCAGTAACAGCTTCCTGCTCATTGGTTTCCTTTTTATTATTGCAAGCGGTAAATAACATAGCTGCCAAAAGCACGGCAACTGATAATACTTTAATTTTCATAGCTTATTTCTTTTACCCAAAGATAAAACTTTTCTTATTTTTTCATGCTAAGAAAACATAAAAAAAACGACTACATTTTGCAGTCGTTTTAAATCATAAAAAATTATTT
Source organism: Flavobacterium sp. NRK1 (assembly GCF_024054175.1). Taxonomy (GTDB): domain Bacteria; phylum Bacteroidota; class Bacteroidia; order Flavobacteriales; family Flavobacteriaceae; genus Flavobacterium. The sequence continues at coordinate 2,485,097 of NZ_JAMXLA010000001.1, read as the reverse complement.
TTAATGTCCTCCGCTTATTTTTTTATCAAAGTCAATACCCTGATTTCTGAGTATTCCTTTAACTTTCCAGGCGTAAAAAGCAAGATAAGCAAAGCAAATAACGCCAACAATATAACTTATTTTAATATTTGTAGCATCTGCAACAACACCTTGTATAAGGCTCACAATACCGCCGCCCATAATCATCATTATTAACAGATTACTGCCTTGTGTTGTTCTTTTTCCAAGACCACTTACGGCAAGAGTAAAAATACATGGCCAAAGTGTGCTGCAAAACAGGCCAACACTTGTAAATGCATAAACGCTAACCATACCTGTAGTAGCCATGCCTGTAAGAAGTGCTATAATTCCTAACATAGCAAACAGCAATAGCATAGTTGCAGGATTGCCTTTACTGGCAAGATCAGCCACAATTAATACAATTATTATTAAACCATATACATAAAACGGAGCGAGATCGTGCCCCATAAAGGCATTCACACCTAAAAAAACCGCGAATGCCAGATATGGAGCTATGAATTTAAAAATAGTTTGTTTTGTTTTATCATCTGTAAACGCTTCCACAGCACCACTCCAGCGGCCTATCATTAAACTCGCCCAGTATAGCGAAACATAAGGTGCAATATTATGCGTTAAAAATCCAAGATCTTTTTCAAGATAGGCAGGTAAATTACTGGCAGTAGAAACTTCAACACCTACATAAAGAAATATGGCAAGCATACCCATGATAAGCTGAGGGTATTGTAATGCTGATGTTTTTGCTCCGGCAACTTCTTCAACTACTCCTTCTTCTAATGGAGGATGGTTAGGTAAAGAAGAAAACTTAAGTAATACAGCTACCGCTATAAATGCAGCACCTAATATAAGATAAGGCACTTTTACACTTTCTACACTAACATTTGTATTAGCATCAGATACCGATCCGAAAATGGCAAAACTTACAATAAGCGGACCAATAGTGGTTCCGAAATTATTAATACCTCCTGCAAGTGTTAAACGTTGCGAACCCGTTTTAATTGGCCCTAATGCAATAGCCAGCGGATTTGCAACCGTTTGCTGCAACGAAAAACCAAGACCAACTATAAAAAGACCTGAAAGCATTAAAGGAAATGATCCTGTATTTGCAGCAGGATAAAACAATAATGTACCTAATGCAGAGATAACCAGACCTAATGCTAATGAATTTTTGTAACCCAAACGACTAACAATATCACTTTTGGTTAATAATGATGCTCCTATATAAAGCAGAGAACCTACCGTATAAGCAATATAAAATGCTACGGAAACCAATTGACTTTGTGTTTGAGTAAGATCGAAAGCGGTTTTAAAAACAGGAATAAGAATGTCGTTACTTGCCGCAACGAATCCCCAAAAAAAGAAAACAGTAACCAGCGGTATAAACTGGCCCCATTTAGTTTGCGAATTTTCAGAACTCATAGTGTTTGTTTGGATTAATGTGAATGTATATAATTATAGATTTAATTAATTATTTCGCCTGCTAAAATACTACTCATTAAAGTATATATGAGTTTTGAAAAATATATTTATTAACTAATGTATAAATTTCAATACTATCTAATAAAACGTTTTAGTAACAGGGTTATAAAAATAAATTTGCTAAATATACATATATATTTGTGTAGCTAATGATGTAAATATTACAAAAAATAAACTTTTTTAAATATTACATTTAAGTAATTATAGGTATTACTTAATTTTAAATATACATCCTGTAAATTTTTAAAATAATACCAAAAAAAAGCCCCTATATATGGGGCACATTTTCTTTTTCATTTATATAATCACTAAGATAACTGAACCTCTTTGTAAGCTTCCCTCCTTCAGTTAACTGGGCTCGCTTTAACACACCATCTTTGTCACCATTAAAAAATGCCGGCATTATGTGCTCTAAAAACATTTGACCAAAGCCTTCGCTCGCATCCTTAGGTAATTCACAAGGTAAATTATCTACAGCCATTACTACTATTGCAGCAGGATGATGCACATCGACTTCCCTACCCTCATAAGGATGATAACCATAAAAAGGTTCTGCAATAGTTGAAGCTCTTAAAGTACTAGCTATAGGTCCTGCCACATCGCATGAAATATCGGCTACAACTTTGATTCTGTTATCTGCAGCAGCAAGCATTTCTTTAGACAGTATTACAGGGGCACCATTTCCATAAAAATGTCCAGCTATAAAAATATCAGATGCTTCTGTAAAGCGTTCAAAGTCTGAAACATATTCAGATGGATTTGCATAAAAATCCGTCTTTTCAAAAGGTTTGCCGTCTTTTCTTTTATTATAGTGTTCTACGTCTATATTAACATATACCGGCTCGTTATAATTTTTAGAAAAGTAATTTTCTACAGATACTTCTTTGATTTTCATAGCATCGAGTATCTCCTTCGCTCCTGAACCTACTTTACCTTTACCTGTTAATACAATTTTTACCGGAGGCAAAACAAGCTTTTTAAGCTTGGAAATTATAGCAGCTTTATCCGGAAATGTCTCGGCTTTAGGCAAATTAAACAGTTCATATTTAATACCAAATGCCCTAAAGCAATTATAAGCTCCAACATTTCCTGCATATTTACCGAAACCTATCAGGCGTTTACCATTACCATCTACAAAAGTTTCATGATCATATAAATCAATTTCTTTATCAATTATAGCCTGTAACAATTTTTGATTATATGGCTGTTTTTTGATAGTATGTGAAAAGAATATATATTTTTTATGAGGTATAAGATAATCTACCGGAACTTCCTTTACGCCAATCAAAACATCGCAGTCAGATACATCATTAGTTATCTGAAATCCTTTTGAAGCATACTCTGCATCATTAAAAATGCGAACATCTGACGCTTCAATTTTAATCTCAGCTTCCGGATATTTTTCACTCAGCACTACCAATTCATCAGGAGAAAAAACTACTCTTTTATCCGGCGGTGATTTCCTTTCCTTTATTATCCCAAATTTCATTGCAATCAATTTTTTTAATCCAGATTTGTTAGTATAATATCATTTCAAACGTTACCTTTTAAATAATATAACACTAACTTAAAAAATGTTCTCAAATATAACAGTAATTCGGTCTATCACCAATTATTATTTAAAAAATATATCACTATCTTTGCATAAGAAATGGTATTATTTTTGATAATATTATTTTAATGGGGTCGACTGGTTTTGACAGCAGGCCGAATTGAACAGTAAGCACGTCGAGAACAGGAGTTAGTTCTCGTAAATACCTTAGCTCCGAACATTAAACGGCGAAAATAACTACGCTCTTGCTGCTTAATCTGAATTATAGTAAGAATTAGCCTCGTTCCTGCAAGGCAGGAAAGCGAGATTCTCCTAAAAAGCCTTGGTTTATGGCGTTTTGTATAGGGGAACCGTAAAAGTAAACCTGGAAATCCTTTTGCTTCGCGGGGGTTTTGAGAAAACAGAAGCTAAGTATTGTGTGGTAGTTTCCGGCCTTGCACAATAACGAAAAATTAAGCGGAAACTAAACGTGTAGAAAGCTCTTTGCTTCCCTGTTTGGACCCGGGTTCGATTCCCGGCGATTCCACAGAAAGACAAATAACGCCACTGGAAGACGGTGGTGTTATTTTTTTGTTTAATACTTCATAAGCTACTTAGCTTCTGCAATAGTATAAAAAATAAATCCCAATTTATTAAAATACATCAGTCGCAGCATTCCTGGTAAAAAACCCCCAAATACCGAATCGTGAAGATTTTCAGTCATATTGAATCAAATTGGTAAGCTTTACTATGTTTCCCCTGATATTGGCCGGTGGACTTTAGAAAACCTAAGGATCAGTAGCATCTAGAATCATATCCATATAGTCGTAGAATTAATTTGAAACTCCTCTGAGGGTTATATATAATACTTTCCTAGCTTCAGGTCTTCACGTGAAAAATCATTCCTATACTCCGAATTGGTCTGTCTTGACATTGAAATATTCGGCTCATGGAGAATCCCATGAGCCTATTAGATAATATAGCCTGCTCACATTATGGCAGGCTATATAACGTCTAAACTCCGTAGTGGAAGTATCCAAAACTCCACAATCTTTTATTTTTTTATCCTTCACGTTATTCTATCCAAGTATACATAGCTAAGAAGGCTGATGAAATTTCACATCCTATTTCCCTCTATTCAGGAGTTCAGTAAATAGGAATTTTGATTGTTTAAGCCAATAAATCTTCCATACCAAATGCTTTCAATACATTTTCGAATTCAGCTTGTACAGCCTCATTGGCTCTTTTAGTAATTTCTCCGGTAGGACGGTCCACAACAGTTCTTAATGGTCTTTGCCCCTTTGGTAAGCTGATAAGGTTCACAATCGCATCTGCAACTTCCTGTGGGTTTGGATTTACAGTTTCAAACATTTGACCAATGGCAGCAAATAATTTATTGGAAACATTATTTATTGCTTTGTAATCATCGACAACTGATTCATCATAACCTGTCTGTATCTTTTGGGACATCTCAGTAGGAAAAGCGCCCGGTTGAACAATAGCTACATCAACACCCAAAGGTCGTACTTCATAATGCAGGCCTTCGCTTAAACCCTCCAAAGCAAACTTCGAAGCACTATAAACAACTGTGAAAGGAGCAGCAAACCTGCCCCACCCGCTTGAAACATTGATGATGAGCCCGTCAGATTGCTTGCGCATATAAGGCAAAACCAGTTTCATCAATCTCCAGGGGGCAATAACATTAACATCAAACAATCGCTGTACATCGTCAGTAGTAGCGCTTTCAGCCACTCCGAACATTGCTGCGCCCGCATTGTTAACCAGTACATCTATTCTCCCCTCTTTGGCAATAATAGTGTCTATGGCACTTTTTACACTTATTTCATCCGTTAACGAGACATCTAAAACTGTTACATTTTCTACCTGCTCCAAAGCTTTTGCTTTATCAGCATTCTTTCCGTCGATATCTCTGATGGTAGCATAAACTTTATGTCCTAAAGCCGCAACACTATGTGCTGTAAACCATCCAAAACCGCTATTTGTTCCGGTTATTAATACAATTTTCCTGTTCATTTTTCTATGCTTTAAAATAATAGTACAAAGGTCGTTACCTGAAAAAACATATCATTTAACATATGATAAAAAGTAACCTCAACGAATATTTTTTCGTATCCTGCTCAATGATTGTTGCGTAATTCCTAAATAAGAGGCGATATAAGAAAGAGGTACTCGATTCAAAAGGTTAGGAAAATTTTCAATAAACGATAAATAACGTGTCGTTGCATCTTCTGAAACCAGCGGGCTCCTCCTTTCAATTGTCTTTAATAAACAATTTTTTAAGATTAGTCCTGTGATACTGTCCCAGCCAACAATGGTATTTCCGATATCATCCCAATCTTTCTTTGAAAAAACAAGCAACCTGCAGTCAGTAACTGCCTGTATGTATTCTGACGCTACTACCTGTGATTCAAACTTTTGCTGATCTGAAACAAAATTGTTCTCTTCAATGAAATGATGGGTAATCTCCTGACCTCTGTTATTATAATAGCAGAAACGAACAACGCCTTCAAGAAGAAATCCTATCTGTCTTGGAATCTTTCCGGCTTCTGAGAAATATTGCTCCTTATGAAGCTCCAGTATTTTTGCCTTGCTTATTATCAGGTCTGTCTGCTGTTGGTTCAGATTCCCAAACTGTAATATGTAATCAATAAATGCTTTCATGCTGGAAAGATATAATATTGTGCAAAAAATGTATTTACCATTTGGTAAAAAAGAACACCCCGTTTGTTGCAATATGTTTCTTTACAGATTTTCGTTGTAGAATGGAATTAGTTTCTCCAGAGCTTCCCCTGTTGCCTCAGGCTGGTCGTACAGGTCATAATGGCCTGCCCCCTTAACAACGTGGATTTTCTTATTCGCTGAAGCTGCTTTATTGAAAAGCGTAAACCCATCCCTATATGAACCGAAGGCACCAACTCTATCCCCCACAATGATGAGTAATGGCTGGGTCAAAAGACGCTCGGCAAGATGAAATGCGTCAAAGGTTATAAGTTCAGACATGCTTGTAAAGAGCAGCTTATTATTGGCGGTAGGATATTCGCCTCGTGGGGTACGATAGTAATCAATCGCTCCCAGCATATCAAATTCATCCATTCCCTTTTGCCTTGCATCTTCTGCACTTTCCGGTGTCCAGGGTACAATCTTTGCTGCTTCTCCCCTGGCCTGGGCAGTCCGCTGCGCCCCTACAGCTTCCAATGTTCCCAATACATCTGATTCAGAATATGCCCGGCTTGCATTAGTAGCCGAAACAGTACCTACCGCCTTTATACGGCGTTCTGTTAATGAAGCATTTGCAGCATAACCGCCACCTGCACAAATGCCTAAAACTCCGATGCGGTTTTCATCTACATATCCCAGGGTGGTAAGGTAATCTACTGCACAACGTATATCTTCAACCCTGGTCGCAGGGTCTTCCAGGTAACGTGGTTCGCCACCGCTCTCACCCTGAAAAGAGGCGTCATAAGCAAGGGCTATAAATCCCGCTCCCGCTAATTTTGCCGCATAAAGCCCTGCCGTTTGTTCTTTAACGCTGCTACCGGGATGCACACATACAATGGCTGCATATTTTTTAGAAGGATCGAAATCCTTTGGTAGATGGATATTTGCGGCAACATCCCAATCCCTGTTCTTGAATTTTACTTTTTCCATTTCGTTATAATTAGATATTATATTCAATTGTCCTTACAATTTTCAACATCCTCTTTCTATTTATAGAAAGTAAGTTCACTTCGTGTAATCTATTTTCATATTATGCCCCTTAAAAAAAATTAAAGCTTTCCTTGTAGATTTCAATTCATTATACACTATTCTATATTTTCCATTCCTGCATTAACTACAATCATGTTTAGTTTTTTTTATAGTTTATCGTACCCTCTAAACTTTTTGCTGACTATACGTTTCCAGTCAGGATTTCTTTGTATAAAGGCAAATACAAACGGGCAAAATGGAAGTAATTTTATCTGGTTGTTGTCAAGGTACTGCAGTGTTTTCTCTATTACCGCGCTTGCGGCACCTTTCCCTGCCAGTTCAGGATCTGTTTCAGTATGAACCAGTGCTATCTGGTTACCAAATTCCCCGTAATTTATAAATGCATATTTCCCCTCTATTTCTATTTCGAAACGTCTCTTTTTCTCATTTTTGAGCAAAGGAATATCTTCAAAAATTGTTTTCATCGTCGTAATTTATTACAATAGCGTTGTTGTTATACTGCACTACACTTTTATTATTTGTATTTATTAATAAATCTATTATGTACAAATGTTTACTGCACAACTCTACTGCTTTCTAATCTTCTCTTGTCCAATATACTATGAGCCTATTGCATATAGCTCAACAGAGTTGCTGTCGGGGGGTCGTCGAAATAAAAGCCTTATAAATTTACACCACGTTCTAAACAGTCATAACTAATTCTGCTAAGTACTGGTGGATCTGGCTTATTGCCATCGAACCCTCACCAACCGCAGAAGCAACCCTTTTTACAGATCCTTTCCTGACGTCTCCAACGGCGTAAAATCCTGGAATGCTGGTTTCGAGGGATTGCGGCTTCCTTTGACTATAGATAGAACATCGGGTTAATGCACCCTCCGTAACGTCTGCACCGGTGTATATAAATCCCCTTTCATCCATAGATACAATCCCGTTTAACCATTCCGTACACGGCTTTGCACCTATAAATGTGAATAAATTGGAAATTCCTATGGTTTGTTTGCTGCCTTGTGTATCAAGTACTAAAGATTCTAAGTAATGTGCTCCATTAAGCTGTGTAATATTACTATTCTTATGTACAATAATATTAGGGGTAGTATAAATCCTCTGCACCAGGTAATCGCTCATTTTGTCTCCTAAATCATTGCCACGAATAATTACGTGGACCTGGTGGGCATGGTCTGCTAAAAACAATGCCGCCTGACCTGCCGAATTTCCGCCGCCAACAACTCCAACTAATTCGTTTTTACACGCTGAGGCGTTCATCCCTGTAGCAGAGTAAAAAACACCGCTGCCTTCAAATTTTTCAACATTTTCTACTGGCAGGCGTCTATAATTAGCACCTGTGGCTGCAATTATGGTTTTAGCTTTTATATTTTTCCCATTGGACGCGCACAATGTAAAATAGTTCCCGTTATACTCCACTTTTTCGGCCTTGTGTGGGATTGAAATGGTACAGCCAAATTTCTGTGCCTGAATATATGCTCTATTTGCAAGGTCGTTACCTGAGATGCCGGTAGGGAATCCTAAGTAATTTTCAATTTTTGAACTTTTTCCTGCCTGCCCTCCGGGAGCATTACCATCAATTGTTATGACAGTTAATCCTTCCGAAGCTGCATAAACACTTGCAGCCAGTCCTGACGGTCCTGCACCCACAACTAATACATCAAATAGTTCATCTCCATACTCAATGAGGACACCTGTTTGTTTGGCAAGTTCTGCAAGTGTAGGTTTTTTCGAGATCTCTCCGGTAATGCTTATAAGAATGGGTAAATCTCCCTCCTTCAGTCCAAAATTTTCTAAAAGTTGTTGTGCCTCTTGAGATACATCTGTGTCCAGAAAAGTATGCCAGATATGGTTTTTCTCCATAAAATCGCGTAAAACATAAGTATCCTTAGATTTTTCAGAACCTATCACTTTGATACCCCCACTAAATTCTTTCAGCATGGTTTCCTGTCGCTGAATGAAGGCGCTCAAAAGGATATCAGATATATCACTATGCTTGGAAATAACTTCTTTAAGTTCAGCGGGAGTAATACGCAGGACTGTACTGCCTTTTGATGCATAGGCGCTAAAAGGAATACTCCTGTCAGATAACATACTGTTATCTCCGGTAAATTCATTTATACCATGGGATGCCAAAATCTGATTTTGATTAATCGGATCTTTTATAAATATTGCTCCGTCTAAAACAACATAAAAATCATACGCGCTATCCCCGGCTTTAAAAACTGCCGTTTCATTTTCAAAGTTTATTACAGTACCTGATTCTTTAAGTATGCTAATTTGTTTTTGGGTCAAAACAGGAAATCTTGGATCGGTCATTGTACGTACTATTTTACTATTAGCTTATTTTTTATTTATTTGAGTCCACACAGAATGATTTTAATTTCTGGCTATTATTATTTTTTAACGTTTAATCAGACAGTTAGGCTTGCTTAATAGGTTGTATAGTGCCCCTCATAGTGTAAAAGTTTCCATCCGGCAAAGTTGCGTTACTATACACTATTCCATTTTCATGATCCTCCACGTGAGTTACCGTAGCACCGGAAATTTCTTTCCAAGCAACCATGTAAACCTTCGGACGGATTTCGGCGATGGTCGTTTCAACTTTTTCGGTATGTCCTACCGCTGTTAGTTCTCCGTCCAATATTGTAAATACCAATGAATTGTCTGATTCAAAAAATAGCCTGACTTTTAAAAAGTCCGTTTCCATCATGTATGTATTGCCTGTCAGATAGTTTTTCATTTTTAGATAAGATTAAAATGATGTCATTGCATTGCCGCTGGCTGATTTTGAAGCAGGAACTTCTTCCTGTACCACATCCCAGTGTTCTGCTATTTTTCCGTCTTCTAACCTGAAGATATCGACAACAATTACAGGAGCCGGCCCCCAGCCTTGAACCTGGCTGTGGGTAATAACAATATCGCCCTGCTCAACAATTATCCCAGGTTTCCATTTAAAGCCTGCATCTAGAACAGGAAGCAAATTTTTAAGTCCCTGATGGCCGTCTGTCATAGACGGATTGTGTTGTTTATATTCCTTATGCCAATAACGCTCTATTGCTTCGCTATCCTTTTCATGAAACAATTCATTCATTGCTCTTAGTATGATCTCTTTATTTGTCATTTTAATACAATTAAGTTTTTAATGATATTTTCGCCTTGTCACCTTTTGTTATTTAATCAGGAATACGTGTAGAGATTTGATCCTGCCGTTCTAAAAATGGGCTATATCCATCCCCGTACCAACAGATGCTTGCCGTTTTTGGGCCTGCACCATATAAACCTGCCTATCTATTGTTAATAATAACCGGTTTAAGTTTTGTAAACACAAAATCTGGGAAGGTGTAGCTGCTGTTACCAATCTCCCACATTCTACAGGTAGCTACATCATACATTTAACTGCAATAGTTAAAATCATAAGCATATCAACACAAAGTTCCTTTTTATACAAAAAAATAACGATGACATTTGTCAAAAAAAAAAGTATACAAATGTCTATTCATTCTTTTTAGGCTCATCTTTAGCAGCGGTGTTATAGCTCCTCTACCCAGAACTGTAGTCCCAGTAATTCCCGGCACTTCCGATACTAAGAAAAAAAGCTTATTTTTGCTTTTAGGAGGAATGATGAAACAACTATTTGATTATATAAACCGGTATCTGCCCAATGGGGCATCAGAAAGCGATTTTGAGATTATAAAATCTTATTTTACGCCTAAGCGGCTGCGTAGAAGACAATACTTTTTACAGGAAGGGGATATCTGCAAATACTACGGGTTTATCGTAAATGGCGCAATGCGCCAATATACCGTTGACGACAAGGGTACGGTATGCATCGTACAACTGTTCATTGAGAACTGGTGGGTAGGCGACCGCGAAAGTTATACAACATTTACACCTTCCCGATACAATATTGATGCCTGGGAGGATACCGAATTATTACTGATCACCAGAACTGACGTTATAGAGCTGCTGAACCGCTGCCCTGCATTTGCTGAAATGGTGAGGATAATGGACGACAGAAACAGTGTCGCCAACTTAAAAAGGCTCACGTCATCAATAAGTGGGGGGGCTGAAAAACGCTATGCCGATTTCGTCGCCTCCCATCCTGATTTTCTGGAACGCTTCCCACAGCACCTCATCGCATCGTACCTCGGTATTACAAAAGATACCCTTAGCCGTATCAAACGACAGGGTTAAGGACAATAAGCAACTTTCATTCATAAAAAAAAGGTCGGTGTTCCCTTTCCGGAAATCACCAACCTCTATCGCGTTATGTGCTACGACACCCTTTCAGATCGGTCGGACCTGTAGGAATATTGCATGCCACATACTTACCTTACGACCGTAGCTTCTAACTCAACCTTTAAGGTCTCAAAAAGGTATTTTACCTCAAGGTAGGTACCTGCCTGCTTTATACCATTTTTTACTGTCCAGCCCTGCAATACGTCCCATTCTTTAAAGAATTCTTCGTGGGAGGTCGTGTACACATTTAAGCGCACTATGTTCTTAGGCTCATACCCTGCCTCTCTAATTACAGTCTCAAGGTTTTCAATGGCCTTTGTCAGCTGGGTACGCATATCTTCATTGCTCGATATACCGTTTGCGTTAATAGCCGTCTGCCCTGAAATGTATAATGTAGCTTCGGGATTTTTTACTTCTACTGCCTGGACATAATTACGGTCGTCCTGCCATTTCCAGGGGTTAATTTCACGTTTTTCCATATGTTTTACTTTTTTATCCTGCGCCGTAATCGGTGCTGCTGTTACTAATGTGAGTGCTAAAATCGTAACGAAACTTTTCATGATCTTCTGTATTAAATCGATTTTGCAAAGTTCGCCGGATACACGGCTTATTTTCCGTGACAAATCTCACAATTACAGGCAGGTGGATTAAGCCGTCAATAACCTGCTCAGGGTTTCCCTTGTGACACCAAGATAAGAAGCGATAAGGGTATGGGGAACACGCTGGAATAGCGCGGGATACCTACTCAAGAGCTTATCGTAACGCTCTTTTGCATTTGCGCTGATCAATTCCACAATGCGTTGTTGAGAACCAATGTGTCCCCTGTTTGCTTTCTCTAAAAAGAAATAGGTGATTTTGGGAAGGGTTGTGCATAAGGCATTATAATCCTGAAGGGTCATGCAAAGCACCTGGGTATCTTCAAGGGCCTGCAGGGACATTGTGGCAGGGCTTTGGTTATAGAACGCATAATAATCACCTTCCCACCAGTCTTCCATAGCAAAGGCCACTACATGCTGTTTTCCTGAGGCATCCTCATGTTCAAGCTTTAAAAGTCCTGATACTACCCAAAACGTATATTTGACGCTTTCGCCTTTTCGGATCAGAAAATCACGCCTTTTAAAATTCTTCAACGAAAAATGCGACATCAATAGCCCGAACTCTTCATCGGTCAGCCTGATAACCCTTTCTATATGTGCCCTGAATAATTGCTCCATCATTTATTTGTTAAAACTATACCTTTCGGTTAAGCCTCCGCTTTAAAGGAATTCTAACCTGTTTCCTTAAATAAAAATAGATAAAATTCGTAAATTAAAGCTGTGCATCTCCAAATTTAGCTGGTAATCGTAACCAGCCACAAGTCAGGCAAGGTTTTACGTTCAATAATTTATTGCCAATTCCTTATTTTCCTATCAGTCATTTTGCATGAAATCCAAGGTTTACACGTTCAGAGTAAGACCTTTCATCATTACTTATAAGTTTACCAGTATCATCCCCTTTAAGGAATAATCAACTATGTGAAAGCATACATCCCTGGAAATGTTCTGGCATTCTCAAAAAGGTATCCATCCCTCCGGGGATGGACACAACAAATTGTTCAGGCTTTAAGCACATCTTTAATGTCATCCATCTTCTTGAAAACAGATGCCGCAAACGGACATAAAGGGATAATCTTTATATTTTTTTCCCTTGCCATTTCTACGATAGCATACAGCAATTGTCTGCCGACACCCTTGCCATTGAAATCAGGTTCAACATCGGTGTGGTCTATGATAATCAGCTCAGGGCCTGCTATCGAATAGGTCATCATCCCTGCACGTTTGTTATTCTCACTTGCCATGGCAAAACCTTTACTGCCATTTTCTTTTAATATTATTTCCATTGCTTTTTATAATTATTATTGCTTTTCTAATTGAGCCGGTATGATTTTGCCAGGCCGGAATAGGCACCGGGCACAAAAGGAAAGTAACGGTCTGATGGGCCTCTTCAAAACGGTCTTTGTAGCCGCTTATCAGGTCAGCCTTAAGCCAGACCCAAAGGCTGAATTTTACTTCCGGGAAACGACATAATGTTGACAATGTGACATGACTATAGAATTTTCTTTACAAGCGGAATGACTTTTGTGCCAATCAGCTCAATGGATTGCAGCAATTGCTGGTGTGTCAGCCCCGCATTATCCATCTGGAAGGTAAACCTGTCAATTCCACCAAGGGCTTTACTGTGCCTTACCAGTTTTTTAGCTACTTCTTCGGGCCCGCCAACGGCCAGCACCCCCCTTGGTGCGATCAGCGCGTCAAATTGCCCGCGGGTCACCGGCGGCCAGCCCCGCTCCTTTCCTAATTTTGTCCACAATTCCTGATAGCCCGGATAATAGTCAGCAATAGCCTTTTCATCACTTTCGGCCACATAGCCCGGGGAATGTAGCCCGACCTTAAGCTGCCCGGGAGCAAAGCCCGCGCTGCGGCCCGCCTCACGGTACAGATCTATCAGCGACCGGAAACGTTCTGTTTCCCCACCGATAACCGCGACCATGAGAGGAAGCCCCAAAGAACCGGCACGGATAAAAGATTCCGGTGTTCCCCCTACACCCAGCCATACGGGTAGCTTTTCCTGTAAGGCCCTTGGATAGACCGGCTGGTTGTCCAATGCCGCCCTGAATTGGCCAGACCAAGTGACATATTCATTGTCACGTACCTTCAGCAGCAGCTCCAGCTTTTCCTTAAACAGTGCATCATAGTCCTTCAGGCTATAGCCAAAAAGCGGGTACGCTTCTATCGCCGAGCCTCGGCCCACTACGATCTCGGCCCGCCCTCTGGAGATCAGGTCCAGCGTGGCAAAGCTTTGGTACACCCTTACAGGGTCATCGGTACTCAATACTTTCACGGCGCTGCCCAAAAGGATGCGTTTTGTCCTGGCTGCCGCAGCAGCAAGGATAACATCGGGAGCGGAGTCCAAAAATTCTTTTTTATGGTGCTCGCCGATCCCGAACACATCGAGGCCTGCCTCGTCAGCTCTCACGATACGTTCAAGCAGCTGTTCCATGGCATCAACGCTGCTCAGGCTATTTTCGCCATACATGGCCGAGGCAAAACTGTCTATTCCTATTTCCATTATTGTTTTTTTTTGTTATGTATTATTTATGAAAGTGCTCCCGGTGGTGGCCCTCCTGCCGGCCTGTACTTGTCTTCCGGCAAGGGTATAAACTCACTGTCGTCACTGGGCGGCAATATTATGCGGCCCTGTTTCCAGTCCTCTTTTGCCTGTTCGATACGCTCTTTACGACTCGATACAAAATTCCACCAGATGTGCCGCTCGCCCAGGTGTTCACCACCCAGCAGCATCAGTGTTGCCGCTTCTTTTGCGATGATCAGGGGGTCGACGCCCTTTGTAAAAACTAATAGGTTTCCGGCAGGGTAAACCACTCCATTTACCTCCAGACTGCCTCTTACGATATACAACCCCCTTTCGCTATGCCCTTTTGGCAAGCCAAAATGCGCACTCTGCTGCAAAACCACATGTACATAAAACAAGGGCGAGGCGGTCTTCACGCTGCTGGCCAGCCCGTAGGCATCTCCGGCAATAAGGCGCATCCAGATGCCCTTGTCGGTAAAAACCGGTAATTGCTCTGCGGTATAGTTCATAAATGAGGGGTCGCCTTCCTCGTCCTTTTCAGGCAAAGCTACCCAGGTCTGGATCATCTCCAGTTGCCCGCCCGCCAGGATCGCGGGATCCTCAAAGCGTTCGCTGTGGGCGATACCCTTTCCCGCGGTCATCCAGTTTACTTCACCAGGTTTTATAACCATTTCTACCCCAAGGCTGTCTCTGTGGGTAACATTGCCGCTAAAGAGGTAGCTTACGGTTGATAGCCCGATATGAGGATGCGGAAGTACATCGAGGTTCGATCCGCGTTCTGTCGGAATGTCTACGGGTCCGCCGTGGTCCATAAAGATAAAGGGGCCTATCATCCTCCGTAGCTGGTAAGGGAGTATCCTCTTAACTGCAAAGCCCGGGGTTATTTCTGCATGTCGCGTAGGTATTACTAAATCAAGCATATTGGTAACTATTTATAGTGTATATATTGTGTAAAGAAGGTTAATTATTCCTATAGTTCGATTACAAAAGCCTGCAGTGCAGCCCTCTTTCCGTCACTAAAGCGCCAGACATCGCAGTACGAATAAGTGCGGGGGATATCGACGGCATTCTTCATCGTGATTTCCCGATTGCGCTCACGTAATTACCTCCCTATGAAGTGCTGCACATCAAAAACCGGAGGCTCTGTATAATTTTCTTTAAGATATTCCCACACGGCTGTTTTGCCTTCCGGCACACGATCGCCGATGAATTCCCATATCACATCCTCTAAGCAAAAAGCCAGGAAAGCCTTCGTTGTCCCCTTTAGTTATCTTATCGTTTGCCGCTAAAAATATTGCCTTGTTATCCATAATGTTTCCATTAAATAATTGACACCTAAAAGATAGTGAAAATCATAGTATTCTCAATAGCTGATTTAACTTCCGGTCAGGGCACACCTGCGCATAGATTTTATTATAAGGAATATTCCCTACCGATCCTGACAAGATATATGTTAGTATAATAGCGTTTGGTAATTGTCTTATCAATAACCGGGGCATAGTTCACACTGCTCTGTAATTCGCAGAAAGTTACAAGTCCGTTCATTCAAATAATACCGTTCGGGTTGGACCAGATCCATATTATCTTGGCTGATGGCCGAACCAGGAGAAAACAAACCCAATCAAAACTACTGCAATGGAAAGGTGGGAAACGACGATAAATGATAAAAAAAGCTGTTGACATTTATCAACAGCTTTTTAATGGTTATTCAAAAGTGGGGGCATTTGTAAAGTCAGAAGTTATTATTTGATCGGCAATCTTTTCAGCTGTGGCGATTACAGTTATGTTGGTTGCCACCGAGATGATATCCGGAAAAATGGAAGCATCCGCAACGCGAAGGCCATTCACCCGGTATACCTTCCCTTGAAGGTCAACCACAGCATGGCCGCCATCTGTAGCTCCCATAGGGGCACTACCTACCGGATGCGCATAGCTTTCAACATTTGCTTTAATGGTCTCGGCAAGCATTTCATCGCTTTGAACAGTGCCACCAGGTGCAATTTCAGAATGGATAAAATTCGACAGGGGTGCAGCAGAGGCAATCCTGCGGATTATCTTCACCGCTTCTACCATTCGATTTACATCCTCTGTATTGCCGAGGAAATTGAGGTCAATTTTTGGAGCCGCATTCGGATCTTTTGTATCGATCCAGACCTTTCCCCTGGATATTGGTTTTGTAACTGAAGCTGACAGTACGAATCCCGATCCGGTAGGGCTCTGGTCGTCAGGAAAAGTATGGGCAGCAATAATATGCAGATCCAGCTCATCTTTAGTACCTGTTGCCGATGTCCACAGCTTTGTCCCTATTATGGGAGATTTTTCAGTTACATTTTCACTGTACGCTGCAAAAGGGACATTATAAAATGGATGATCCTTTATATGCTGTCCAACAGGTAAATCAGCCACTACCGGTATCGCAAGATTTTCCAGTTCGCTTTTAGCTCCGATACCCGAGCGGAGTAAAATTGCGGCGGTTCCGTAAGTTCCCGCTGAGAGTATAATTTCTTTCGCGTTGAATTTTTTTCCATTCCCTAAGACGACACCTTCCGCATTGGCGCCGTCAAAAAGAACGCGGTCCACAATAACATATGGCAATATTGTTAGGTTTTCGCGCCTGCGCACTTCATTGGTAAGATACGCCATGCCTGTATTTACGCGAACCCCGTTAACAACATTCATCCTGTATGGGCCAACGCCATTCGCCTCCGGTCCATCAAAATCATCTACTGCTTTATAACCTATCGAAAGTGCAGAATCAACAAAAGCATTTTGCATGGCTGTCAGGTCGCTTCTAAGAAGCTGTCGTGTAGGGATCGGGCCTTTAAATCCCCTATGCTCCTCGTTCCCCGAATCACTCGTTTCTAATTTTTTATAATAGGGAAGCATATCTGAATAGGACCAACCCGGAAGATCCCATTTTTTTAAGTCTTCCGACCTTGCTCTTAAAGCTACAGCACCATTAATTGCTGAACTTCCGCCCAGCACTTTGCCTCGTGGAAGCTCCATCATTTTATATCCCGCATTTGGCTGGGAACAGTACCCCCAGTTATGGGCCGTATCGCCGCCCGGCTTATCGGCACTTGCTATATGAAGGGGATAATCCCAGGCCTCATAACGCTTGCCGGCCTCAATTAGCAAAACATTCTTTGTTCCGCTTTCGCTTAATCTGGCAGCCATTACCGCTCCTGCCGAGCCGCCGCCTACAACTATAAAATCAAAATTTCCGCTTGTTTTATTGGTATCTGTCATGTTGTTTAGCGTGCGTTAACAGTACTCGGATTTTCTCCGAAATAACCTCCGAAATACTTAATCGGCGACCAATACGGTAATATTTCAGGCAATTGTGGAGACAGACTGCTGTAATTACCAGAACCGTATACTACCCTTCCGCCTACTACAGTCAGTACGGAAGTGATATTTTTTATCTCATCGGAAGGTATCTCAAAATAGTCAGCGCTTAACAGGGTGAAATCAGCCAGGTTTCCGGGCGCTATCCTTCCCTTATCGTGCTCCTGGCTTTCAAACCATGCTGCGCCAGTGGTATATAATTTTAAAGCTTCTTCCCGGGTCAGACGGTTATCTTCCGCTAAGATAACAGAACCCGATACCGATTTCCCTGTTATCATCCAGCTAAGTCCTATCCACGGATTGGCAGGTGAAACACGGAATCCGTCTGAACTCATAGACAAGGGTACACCACTATTTACAAGGGTACGGAGCATTGGTGTGTAAAGCGCCTTTTCTCTGCCGTGTGTCTTAGCAAATGCATCTCCGTGAAAAGCCATCTTGGTATCCAGGGCAATGCCGCCGCCAAGCCTTTTTACTCTCTCAATGTTTTCCGGAGAGATTGTTTCGGCATGTTCCAAGCTCCAACGCATCCCGTCAAGAGGGGTTGTAAGATTAACTTGTTCAAGTGCGTCAAGAAAAGTCGTTATATTTTCATTATAGGTAACGTGCATTCGGAAAGGAATTCTTTTCTCAATGAGTTTGCGAAGATCTTCCTGTGCATATTTCATCATCACTTCCTTTGGAATGATAATAGCCGGTTCATCAAAATTTTCATGGTCGTGAAGCTCAGCCCTTAACAGTTCGCCCGTACCCTCATATTCATGACCGTGTTCCATTGTGGGGTGCAGGTTCTGCCCCGGGCTTATCGGTGCGGTTTTAGTGACACGTGTAATTTCATTATCGACCCAGTTGCTGTTCGGATTCATATCCAGGCCAAGGTCAACAAACGGGAAACGAACATTGAGCCTATTTTCCTCAATAAGGGTGCGTAATGGCGCATGTCCCTCCGGATAACCGATAATGGCAGCACACTCAATCGTCGAAGTTATACCAAATCTGTTAAGGTAATAGATGACAGATTGCAGCGAGCTCACTTCCTCTTCGGGTTTAGGACCGGGTGTCATACCTTCCAGGGCAATAAACATAAAGGTGTTCCCTGTAATTACCCCTGTATAATTCCCTTTTTTGTCTTTGTGGAGTTTTGTTCCTTCAGGCATTTGGAACTTGGCTGTTCCGACACCCAGTTCTTTCATTGCGATTTTATTGAGAAAACCCCAATTATAGGCATAATGGATTAAGAGCGGCCTGTTGGGTACCGCTTTGCTTAATTCCTCAGGGGTAGGCATCCTGTTTTCGGCAAACTGATATGGTGACCAACCTCCGGTTACTCTTACCCATTGCCCTTCAGGAGTCCTTTCTGCCTGTTCTTTGAGCATTTCGAGTGCACACTTAAGCGTAGGCACGCCGTCCCATCGCACCTTATGGGTAAAATTCCTTTCGTTCAGGGGATGGATATGGGAATCCTCAATACCGGGGATCATCCTGCTTCCCTTCGCGTCGATTACCCTGGTGTGAGAATCTTTCATGGTGAGGATTTCGGCATCGTTGCCTACTGCATATATCCTGCCTCCCTTTACCGCCAGTGCAGTAGCATGGGGCTGCGCCGCCGCCTGCGTGGTTATTTTGGCATGGAATACGATCATGTCTGCTCCGGCATACGTGCCGCCCGACTGGGCATGGAGGCCTATAGAAAACAGCATCAGGCCAAGTAATGTAATTCTTTTTTTCATAAAGGTTTGCTTAAAGGTTAATAACTATCAATACACCCCAGTGCATGGTAGCCCACGGTACCGTGGTATGCAAAATTGCAACCTGTGCAACAAATGCGACGATGACAATTAATAAAAAAAACCGTTGATTTTTATCAACGGTTTTAAAGTATAGACAGTAAAAACCTTTGGACTACCGCAATGATTGTTTTCTGACCCTGCTCAGTGTTTCTTTCGTGATCCCCAAAAAAGAAGCGATCTGATGCAGTGGAAACCTGTTGATAAATTGCGGGTAGCTGGCAGCAAAATCTTCATAACGTTTCTCTGCCGTGCAGCCAATAGACATACTTACCCTTTTCTGGTTTGCGATGGCATGCCGGTCATCCATAGTGCGCAGCATCTCCAAAAGGCTCGGAACCTTTGTTGCCAGCTCCAACATACCCTCCCTGGTAATAATGAGAAGGTGAGTGTCTTCCCAGGCCTGAATACTGTATTTTGATGGTGTCATAAATGTAAAACTTTCACGTTCATCGGCCCAATAATCCTCTACGAAAAAATTAACAGTCTGCTCTACTCCCTTGGTGTCAAAACAACACTGGCGCATCGCACCTTTAATGATAAAGCCCGTATAACGGCACACATCGCCCTCCTGTAAAAAAAATTGCTTTTTTCTTAGTCTTTTAGGGGCGAAGGCTTTTTTTATAAGATCCTCTTCCTGGGCAGTAAGTTCGGTATTCGTGTAACGCGATATGTAATTAAAAAGGTTATTGTACATAATCATTAATTTGCGTAGGTAAAATTAAGACAATTTTTATTAGTTGCGATACCGACGCATTGTTATGATAATTTTGAATTAAACAGAAAAAAACTACCAATAGCCTGAAACACTTTCTCGTACACGCTACGCTACCGTAAATCATTGATATATATCGACATGATTTTTTATTAAATATCATCGTCGAAATATGCCTGTAATAGTGATTTTTGCTGTGGGGTAGTGCCTCCTAAATGATTTCGCCGGCTTCTTCCATTAGGACTGGCGAACATTTTTCCGGGGAGCTATCCGGTTAAACTAAATCCAACGTATGCGATATATAATGCAACAGCCCGTAGTCAGTACAATCGGGCGTGAAAAATACCAATGCCATGTCGAATGGCGCAATGGATCTTTCGTCACAGACGAGCCGGCTTCGATCGGTGGCAGGGACACCGGGCCGGACCCTTATAGCCTGTTACTTTCGTCGCTGGCTTCCTGTAAGATAGTGACACTTCGCCAGTTCATCGATAAACAAGGCTGGGACGTGCCCACTATCCGGGCGAAGGCCAATCTCTTTCAGGTACGTAAAGAGGATACAATTACCACTACAATAGACTGCGACCTGTCCTTTCCTGATGCCAGCCTGGAGCAGGAACAGCACAACCAGCTGCTGGAGGTGGCTGAAAATTGTCCGGTATCAAAGATCCTGAAAGGCAATACCTTAGTACGTACTTTTATTTATCAGGATGAACCGGAAACTGAAGGCAGACACTACGCCAACCAGAATATAGCCATTACATGGAAACCGTCTCTTTGCAAGCATTCAGGCCGTTGCGTAAGCCAGCTGCCTGGAGTTTTCAGACTTGGCGAAAACCCATGGATAAATGTTGACGGCGCATCGGCCGATCGGATATCGGAACAGGTGCTCCGCTGTCCGACCGGCGCACTTACTGTTGTGAAGCAAAGATGATGAGCCGCAACAATCGGGTCATACGCTACTTAAAACCAATTTAATAAATAATATTATGGAACTCAAAAAACTACAACAGGCGCATTTAGCAGCATGGAACGAAAAAGACCGTGTAAAACGCGACGAACTTTTAAAGAGCATTTATGCAGACGACATCAAAATGTATGATAAAAACTTTATACTTAACGGTACAACGGAAATTTCCGATTTCATACAGAAGCTGCAGGCCGACCCCAAATTTTTCTTTTCATCTACCGATGATATTGAAGACCTTCAGGACAGTGCCAGGTTATTTGGCCAGATCATTACAAGCGAAGGGACACTGAAGAGCATGGATTTCTTTATCCTTGAAAATGGTAAAGCCAAACATTATTATGCGTTTATGAGTCCTGAATGAAAAAATGAAAAGGCTGCCCATAGCAGCCTTTTAAGTGCTTCCCGCGCAAACCTTTACAGGCGAATAAAATATTGCATTAACAATCAAAACACACACATTTATATACTGGGAGATATTGTAGATAGCCTCATATAATTCTCTAAATGTGCTGAATGAGAATATAATAAACTGTCATATTCAGCATAAAATCTATTAAAAAAGCCCTTAGCTACTACGCTTGGGCTTTCTTGTAGAGCATTCTCCGGATTACTTGCCATGCCTGATATTTGATTACGGCAATCTTTACTGGTACCTAATATCTCGACAGACATCATTTTTTAAAGCACATCGCAGCATTCTATTTTTTGTTGTACTATTGTAAAACTTGTGCTTGATTAAATAGAAAATATACAGTAACCAAAGTTTGTTATATGATTGCTGAGAAACTGATTAAACATGGCATCTACTAAAAACCCCAATTTACTTCCTGACATTTACAACCTACAAAATATTTGCAAGGCAATATCTGTCCTCGATGCAATTTTATCTCAAAAATGGGAATTTAGGTATTATTCGTACAATGCAAAATGGGATGTTGGAGAGCATTGTTTTCAAATGAGAAATGGGTTAGGTGATGAAATGCAGATTCTATTTCTCGAAAACGGATGTGTTATTAACGGGTTTGCACATGAATTTGAATTAAAGGATAAAATTAAGATTACAACTAATTTAAATTCTATATTCAATGAATTTATGTTTGGTGAACCAGTAAATTCAATTGGAACCACATTTTGTATTTGGACAACTTACTATGACAAAGAACAATGGAAAACAGGAATTTTAAACAATTTTGATGATAATTCAGATAAAATGCTAACTATACTTAATGCAGATCCGAAAACATACTACGATCATATCAAAGAATATTTTGATACAACTATTCCGTTGGAAATAATCACCAAAATATATAATGGCGAGAAAATCACGAAAGATATAGTATTAGCAATTAACAATAACCTTAATGATTGGAAACAATTAGAAAAGGATCTAAACGAGATAGAGTATCCTTATGAATTTAAAAGCAATTGGAACTTATGGTAATTGCTTCAAGTATACTGTTCTAATAATTTCCTCTTCAATTATTACTACATAATTAATGATTTTTTTCAAATAAGACTTATGGAGTTGTCAGAATAGTTTAAGGTTTTATATTTAAATTGATTAAAGATATTTGTTGCTCAAGATCATTTAATGCAATTTTACCCTTTGCAAAGCTTATCTCTAACAAAGCTATCTTTTCGGTTGGTGTAAGTGGCCTGTCCTGAATTAAATGTATCAACTCATTTTCGTTTTTTGGTGGTGCCAAAACACTTTCCTTTTTAAAGAATGCTTCAAAATATCTGATTCCGAATTTTCGTTGCGATATGGCATCAAAGTGAAGGCCATCGTCATTAGCGGTTAGTCCTTTTGCCGTTACAAAATAACAGTTTGGCCTGGTTTCAGCAAATTTTTCAATTGCCTGATTAACATTTTTATATTCTGTAAAATAGTTACCATATCGTCCACTGCTTAAAAAGTCACCTAAACCACCTGCTATAAAAGGAATATCAGGGACATCGAGTTCTCGGCGGAATGCGTCAACTATAACATCCAGTTTATTGTAATATGCAGCGGAGCGACCGCCAAAACTATCATTTTCGCCCTGGTGCCATAAGATTCCCCTTAACTTGCTAAGCTTAAGAGCTGCATTTGCCCTGAATACAGCATTTTCAAAAAGTTCACCATCAACATTCCAGTCGTCAATAGAGGAACCGCCATCAGCACAGGGTATGAGGCCTATTTGCCCCTGCCTGTTTTGTAACCTCCAAGCACCGGCAAAAGACGCCGCCAGCCCGATACCTGCAGTTGGACGATCAAAATTTATGGGTTCTGTCATCGTTTGCCAACGGCAGTTTATCAGCATTTTTATCTGCTCATCATAAATTTGTTTAACATCCTCAACATACCCACGGCCTGCCATGTTAGACTGGCCAACCATCAAAAAGGAATTTATCATCTATTTTTTATAATTTATACAGCTAATTTTTTAATGATTTTACAACACGATCAAACGCCAACCATATTAATTCTTCACTGATTTCAAAAGGTGTACCCGTTATACTCCGGCGTTGCTGGTGAAAGCGCATTAATGTATATAGTGGACCAAATGCGAGAGACCAATATACCTCAATAGGCAGATCATCCATCTCGCCACGTTTCACATTAATATCTATAAACCGTCCCATATTTTCTTTAAAGTTTGCCAAAAATCCTGCTGAGCCATTAGTAAACATTTCAAGAAATTGCTGATGGTAGGACGAAGAACTTATTTGGTCAAAAAACTGCCCCAACAAAGGATATTGTATCATATAATCAATCCGGTTACGCCATTGCATCCTTAAACCATCTTCAAAGCCGGTTTGTGGATCAAAATTTTTATTCATTGCTTCTTCCATTTTGGCACCTTCTTCCAGCACTATTTTTAAAATCAATTCATCTTTATCTTTATAATAGACATAGGGCGTACCTACAGATATACCGCAGGCTTTTGCTAATTTATTAATGGTAAAGCCCTCCAAACCATATTTCACGATGATTTCAATGGCCTTTTGCTTGACCAATTCTTCTTTAATAATATTTCTTGTTCGCATAGTATAGTTATGCAAAACTAAATGAATAATCATTTAATAAAAAATTATTACGTACTATTTAAAATTTATTTTCTGTATTTAAGTATATTTACAACAAACCCTTTAATTATAAATGAATTATACTACGTTAAAAACTGTACTTTGCGAAAAAATGATAAAGATATTGTTCATCATCAAGTTATAAGGTCTTTTCTTTTTATCAGCTGGTAAAAAATCCCGCACATCCTGACAGCGAAAAAGCCATCAGGAGAATGAAAAATTTTAGATAATGTGCTCTACGTTTTAGCTCAATGTTTTTCATACGATTAAAATTTAAAATTATAGGACACACTAGGGATAAAAAACTTTGGGGCGTAAAAAGTTGAATGCAAAAGCAGAGTAAGGAGATATTTTAACTAAAACAGAGCCAGACCTATAAAAATCTGAAAAAGAAATTAATAAAAAGTAAAACTTGAACGTACTATATTAATAAAATATTGTGAGTATTTATAGCTAAGAAAGTAAACCCTCAATATAAGTATAACATATAAATTGTGTAAATCTTAGTTTTTTGCCGTGACAAACGCAGCTATATTAAGTTCACATAAATGTTCCGCAATTTATAGTATCAAATAGTAATGACTTTATTTATATTTATCTGTTCCAGAAATGTTTCGTCATGGGAGACTACAATCAGTGCTCCCTGATATTCATTGATGGCCAAAGTAAGAATTTCAATATTCTGGATATCGAGATTATTGGTAGGTTCATCCAGAATTATGATATCAGGTGCTATATCATTGATAGTCATACAGCATAAAAGAAGCCTCATCCTTTCTCCGCCGCTAAGCACACTGCAGGGCTTATCCCAGCTGTCCCTTCCAAACAAAAAACGGTTTAATCTTATCTTTATATCATGTTCTTCGAGCCCGGTAGTATTGAATTCCTGTGCCTGTTGATAAACTGTATACTCATTATTTATTAAAGAATAATCCTGGTCAATATAAAGACATTTCCCTGCGACATTAGTCATAGTCCCCATATTAGGCTGTAGTCCGCCTAAAATAAGGTGAATGAGTGTAGTCTTGCCACTCCCGTTAGCTCCTTTAATGGCTATCCGTTCATTGCTGCTGACCTGAAAGCTTAAAGGCTGTTTCCAAATATAGTGTTCATCATACCTGAAATTGATATTATCCGCTTTCACCAGTATTTTACTCTTGTGAAGCTGTGAATCCTGAAAGCCAAATCGCATTTTGGAGACGTCGCTCACTGATGTACGTAAATCCTGCAGATCCCTGTTTATGGCCTCAATTTTTCCGGCATGAGCATTTTTCAACTTAGAAGTACTATTCTCGGCATTGTTTTTAAGGGTATTCATCATAATACGGGCCACCCCTGCTTTTTCCTGTTTGCTCTTGCCCCTGGCATCCAGTTTTTGCTGACGCACAATAGTTTCCCGTTCTTTCTCCTTAGCCTTCCGCAATGCTTTTTCCTTCGACTGGATATCCTGGCTCAACGCGTCGGTCTCAATAGCTTTTTGCTGAAGGTAAAAGTCGTAATTATCACCGTAGGTTTTTATCCCTTTAAAGTCAAGTTCACAAATCCTGTTTAATAGATTTAATAATTTTCTGTCATGGCTTACGGTGATAAGAGTTGATTTTGACGAAAGAATAAAGTCATATAAAAGTTGCCTGCCTTCTATATCCAAATGATTGCTAGGTTCGTCCAATAATACCACTTCAGGCTGGTGAATCATAATACCGGCAAGGAAGACTTTTGTTTTTTCTCCACCGCTAAGTGTCTCCATTTTCTGAAGCATATCCAGTCCATCGGCTTTCCAGTATGCCAGGGCCTCCCTACAGCGGTCTTCTATAGTCCAGTCATCATCCAGAACTTCAAAATTACCTTCAGTTGTATTTCCCTTCAAAATTTCATGCAGGGCATCCAGTTTTGCCGCTACATCAAGCGCTTGACCTACAGTAAGGTGATTGTACTGGCCAAATACCTGAGGAACCACATACGGCTTGGCATCGGTAATGAGCTGGCCACCGGAAGGCTGCAAGTAACCGGCTATGATTTTTAATAATGTAGATTTTCCTGCCCCGTTATCACCTATCAGGGCAATTTTTTCATGGGCATTGACCGTAAGATTAATATCTGAAAATAGTGCATCCTTATTCGAATGCGAATACGAAATGTTTTGAAGAATAACCATAATTCCTTTCTTAAGTAAATATAAAATACACCTAACCGCAGGGTGCGGTTACATTATCTTCCTAAAAGAAATTATTTTTTACATTTCGTTTTTTCTATGAATTATTGATGCAAATATACAATCTTTTAATAAAAAGATTCGGCCATTACACTTTTGCTACATCTAGGATTGTACTCCCTACCACTTATTCTTCCTTAATTTTCGCCCTATGCTGGCGTCCCCAATTGATCATCTCCATAATGATTTTCCCGAAAGTGCGGCAATATTTGGTAGGTTATATTCTATAAGCACCGGCGTGTCGGGATAAACCTTTAGCACCCACAAGCTTATTCATTTCCATCTCCTTCAGTTCCCGAGATAGCATACGGGTTGTAATTCCGGCTATGCTGCGTTCAATTTCCCTAAAACGGCGATGGCCGTTGCACAGGGAATTAATAAGCGGTATCCGCCACTTGCCCCCTATGAAATAGAGGGTATCCTGTAAGGCCAGCAGTTCTTCTTTTTGATCTCTTTCCATTACTTTATCTGGTATACTCTGTGATACTGGTTACAAATGTATATCAAATCAATTATACCTTTGCTGTATTAATAAAAAAAAAAGTAAATGAAAACATTTAAAGATAAAGTTGCCGTAGTAACAGGCGGCAATAGTGGAATTGGCTATGCTACAGCCAAACTTCTTACTGCTGAAGGGGCTAAAGTAATAATAACAGGCCGAAGAAAGGAAGCGCTAGAAGAAGCAGCAAAAGAGATCGGTGCATTTCCTTATCTGGCAGACCAATCAAAAGTACAGGATATTGAAAATCTGACAAATGAAGTACAAAGTCATTTCGGACAGGTAGATATTCTATTTATTAATGCCGGTATCACGGGTGACAATACACTTATTGAAGAAGCAACGGAACAAAACTTTGATGATGTGATGAACATAAATCTGAAAGGCACCTATTTTACTTTAAGTAGATTTATTCCTTTATTAAAAGAAGGAGCCTCAGTAATATTGCTATCTTCTAACGTAGCTTCAACCAATCATCCAAAAAGTTCAGTATACCAAGCCAGTAAAGCGGCGGTCAATTCTATCGCTAAGACAGCTGCCGCCGAGCTGGCGCCTCGCCGGATAAGAGTAAATAGTGTCAGCCCGGGGCCAACCCGAACTAATGTATTAGATAAATCCTATGATACTATAACAGCCCAGGGAATCTGGAACAGTCTTGCGGACAGGATACCGCTTAAAAAGATCGGTACTCCCGAGGACGTAGCACAAATGGTGCTATACCTTTCAGGTGAAACTGCATCCTTCATAACAGGCTCCGACTTTGTCATAGACGGAGGTATTCTCCTTTAAACTATTTAAAACCAATATTAGCTGTTTATTTTATTACAGTGAAATTTCTAGTTCGGAATTAATGACGACAATCCAGAACATTAACACACCATATCTTAAACTTCAAAAGTCTTTACACCGAAAGCTTCGCCAATACTGACAAATCTTCTGTAAAGGTGTTCGAAAGTTGTCAGGTCAAGTCCACGAAGACGCCTAATCATAATCATGATAAGGCGTTTTTATAAGTTATATTTATAAGTCTTAACGTGTAAGCCACCCTCTTTTACTGGCTGTAGCAATGGCATACGGAGTGATCCAGAATAAACCAAACGTATACAATATACTATAGGAATATGCCCAGAAAGATTGGGAGAAGTTATATCTTTTACCGTAAAATAAAACCGAAAAGCTGGATAAAACCAATATACTTGCAAACGTAGAGCTTAGAAATAAAATAGGATGTGTTATTATAAAAAACAGCATAAAAAGAATAAAAGGATAAGCCATCACTATTTTTAAAGACTGATTTAAAAATAAAAGTCTCGCTCCCAATTTAGATTCTTTTCTAAAGTTGCTGAAAACATATTTTGCCATCATTAAATTTTCGCGAACATTACTTCTGCCCCACCTGATGAACATTTTATATAATCCCTTATATTTTTCAGGAACATTTGTAAGTACATAAGCATTTCTCTGAAACAATACGTGGTATCCCTGTTTTAATATCATGTTAGTCATTGCACGGTCTTCACCGATATCTGAAGGCTGCCCCCTGAAAGTTTGACTAATCCATTGCGGAAGACATGCAAATACTGCCGTGCTTCTGTAAGCAGCCAATGCTCCCGGTGTACAGAGTACAGACCCTAATACGCTTTCTGCTGAGCGCATGAATTCAAAACTTAATACAAAACTTACATTTAGCATTTTAGGCAATATAGCCTTCTTATTATTTAAAACATGAACGTTTCCTGCAACTGCCCCACATTTTTCATTAACTACAAACGGACTAACCAAATTCCTTAACGTATCTTTTTTTACAATTGAGTCGCTGTCTACAGTTACAAAAACCTCTCCTGTACCAAGTTTAAATCCACGGTAAAGCGCATGGCGTTTACCTTTATTTTCCGGCTGCTGATAAATAGAAAGCCGATCACCTAATTTCTTTTTTGCCTCCTGCATCCAGTACCATGTATCATCCTGGCTTCCATCATCAATAGAAATTATTTGTAATTTTTCTTCAGGATAGTGGCTGTCAGCTAAACTCATTAAAGTATCCCAAACCTGCTTGCCTTCATTATATGCCGGTACTATTACTGTACAGGTAGGCAACAAATCATCTGAAACCGACTTAATGGGTTTATACTTAAAATAAAGGAATAAATTATACAGAAAAAATACTCCCTTAAATATAAACAAAGAAGTAGCTAATATTAGGAAGCAAAAGCCCCATGTAGAATCCATTCTGTCAATATTAAACTGCTGAAATTCGTCCTGTAATAAATATACCAAAAAGGCAGACCCTATCATTAACAGGAAAGTACCTATATGCACTATAAATCCAAATACGCGCTTATCAGCCCTATTTGCATCTTTTTTTAATGCTTTGCTTTTGTCATTAAAAAGAGAACCTGTTAAATCGTATCCTGCAATACCTGCAGGGTTTTTTTGAGTGTACAGCCGGCTTGTAGTTATAGTTTCGCTTTTCATATTTTTAGTGTTATTGGTGCTATTTAAAATTTACATTTAGAAATAGATATAACACTTTAGCAAGTCATGTGCCATATGCCCTACAAAGGCTACAGACAGATATAACAAGGAATTTATGGAATTTTACATGAGGAATTTCCCCATAATTGTGTAGAATTTCCCCATATTCAGAAGATAATTATTTTACACTAAATCTTATTTTAAAAAGATTTAAGCTTAAAATTTGATTTGATTTTTTCAATCTATTGATGCTTACATTTATTATTATTATTTTTTTCTTAGTATTGCAATAACTAACAACACCTTAAACCATTACCAATGAGAATATTAATCTATTTGGCATTATTACTATATACTAATAACATAGTAGCACAATCTGTTACCGGGAAAATTATTGATAATAAGCAACAGCCTGTGGCTTACGTAAGTATCCAAATAGGTCCAACTTATGGTGTTGTGAGTAATGAAGAAGGTGATTTTGTTATCAATATTCCGAAAGAAAACGATTCTGATAAAGTAATATTTTCATGTATAGGTTTTGAAAATCTGGAGGTTCCGCTTTATGACTTTAAAAGCGGTACGTATACGCTTAAAGAAAAAGTTAATGTTTTAGATGAAGTATTTATTACGAATAAAAAATTAACGCCAATAGAAATTTTAACTGAAGTCAAAAAAAATGCTCCTACAAATTATAATAATGAAACTGTAAAGGAAACATTCTTTTTAAGATCTTCATTTAATAATAAAGTTATTGACAGCAAATTTGAGCTTGTAAAATCTTCGCTGGATAAAAAATCTACATTAAAAGATATTAATAAGGATCTTGATAGTAATTCCAAAAAATTTATAAATAGAAGTTCAAAAGACTATGCCGAATCATATGGCTTTTTATATCAACAAAATAATGAAGCAAAATTATTTATTGAAAAAGCTGTTGAACTTAAAAATAAAGAAAAGGATGTTTCCGGCGATCAAATGAATAAGAAACTTATTGAAGTTATGAAAAGGCATCTTGAACCGGATGCAACATATAAAGTAAAATCAGGTTTATTTCCGATAGATGATTCATTAAAGATAAAGAACTCCTCAAAAGAAGTACGAACAGGTGTAAAGACAGCCTCTTTAAGAAATCAGATAACTTCTTTGAGTACTTACTTAAATAAATTCTATACTAATAAAACACTTGATTTTTTAACTGAATTTAAAAGATACACTTATACGTTAGAAGGATATACATCTTTTAATGATGAAACAGTATATGTTATAGATTTTAAGCCCGAAAAAAGCTCTGCGAAATATTATGGAAAAATATATGTTAACGCTTCTGATTATGCTATAGTAAAATTGCAATACAATTTAGCTGATGGCGAGGTTCAGGAAAGTGTAAACCTGAAATTTTTGCTAGGTGTTAAGATGGTGGAAGATCAGGTAAAGATAACAGCTACTTTTACTAAAGATGAAAGAGGAATTTATGCCTTAAACTTTGTAAAAAAAGAACAAAGAACATATATGTATATGAATAGGCCATTGAAGTTTACTAAAAATAAGACAGATAAAGATGAAGAGACAAAAATGCTTAAGATTAACTTATTAGCAGAGATCAATTCTAATAGTATGCATGAATTATTTATAATTGACAGGAAGCCTATTAATAATGACGAGTATAAAAAATTTACAGAAAAAGAAAAATATGATATAAATTATCTGGAAAAGTATGATGCTTCAGTCTGGAAAAATTATAACATTCTTGCACCGGTAGAGGCCATTAAAAATTATGACTGATTAAATAAAAAGAAGAGCCGATTATCAAAATAATCGGCTCTTCTTTTTATTTAATTTTTTTACGAAATTATAATTACCTTCGTTATTATGGTCTTAACGACTATATCATAGATTAAAAGAGCAAACTAAAGCGTTACTTTATGAAAAGTGTATTACTATCAATCTTTTTACTAATAACAATTGCTTGCACAGGGCAGAAAACCATTCCGTTATATAAAGATGTAATTCCTAATAGCAAGCCTTCTGCAGACAAAGAAAAAACTACTAATGATGGTATTTTAATAATAAGTAATGTATCTGTACCCACCCTTGCAATTTATAAGCCTAAAAAGCAGGCAAAGAGCAAAAGTGCAGTTATAATTTGTCCCGGTGGCGGATATGGTGTGCTCGCTGCAGGCCACGAAGGATCGGATGTTGCAAAAGCATTAAATGATATGGGGATTACTGCTTTTGTATTAAAATACCGTTTGCCCAATGATTCAATAATGCTTAATAAAACTATTGGTCCGCTTCAGGATGCACAACGTGCCATACAAATAGTACGCGAACATGCGGCAGAGTGGAATCTGGATCGCACAAAAGTAGGTATTATGGGCTTTTCTGCAGGCGGGCATCTTGCAGCAACAGCATCTACACAGTTCAACAGGCCGGTTATTGATAACCCAAATAGTATATCGCTGCGTCCTGATTTTTCAATTTTACTTTACCCTGTTATAAGTTTTACAGATAAACTTACACATATGGGCAGCAGGGAAAACCTTATTGGTAAAAATCCTACTGACTCTTTAATAGAACTGTACTCTAATGAACTGCAGGTTACTAAAAATACACCTAAAGCTTTTTTAGTGCATGCTGCCGATGATGGTGCAGTGCCAATAGGCAACAGTATTGCGTATTATGAAGCATTGTTGAAAAATGGAGTATATAGTGAAATGTTATTATACCCTCATGGCGAACATGGTTTTGGTATGAATAATAAAACAACAGGCGATAAATGGATGGACAATCTGAAAAACTGGTTGAAGTCTAATGATTTATTGTGATAAATAACAGATTATAATTATACTATTAATTACTACAAGTCAACGCATTATTTAATCATCTTTTGATTTAAAAACTCCTTTCTCGTTAAATAAATCCCCTCAATTTCTTTGTATTTAATCCTGGCTTCAAAAGCCGGCAAATTTCACATTTAAACTAAACTGAACTCAAAAAGAAAAATTCAATAATTTTTTATTTAAAATTTTTCTGATTGTGTTTATTCAGTAATCTACCCTTCTATACCTCAACTTCTGTAATTCTAAAAAAATTTACTGCATATCGTAAATTTATTTTTTGACATAATTCAATAAAATGCTAATAAACAGACACTTGAACAATTTGGTTTCTAATTTGTTTATTTTTTTATAATTCAAATTTACATAGAAAAGCATTAAATCTTTCTTGTTCCAGTTCAATGCATGCGCTTTTAAGATGCTGCAATTTTGTAATGTAAAAATTGAAGCAATAAAAAAGTAATTATAAAAAATCGAAAAACAATTCACATTATTAATCACAAATTTAAACCATTATGAAAAATTTATTTTTAACCTCAGTATTGATTCTAACATCATTTTTCAGTTTCGCACAAAAACCGGGAGCTACATTATTAAATCCTACAAACCATGCGCTTGTACTTATAGATCATGAAAGCCAGATGGCATTTGCTGTAGGCAGCACACCTATCGACCAATTGCGTAATAATGTTGGGCTTGTAGCAGGAGCTTCAAAGATTTTTAATGTTTCAACAGTTGTAACTACAGTAGCCGAAAAATCATTTAGCGGCCCTGTTTTCCGTGAAGTTGAGGAATTTTATCCACAAAAAACGTCAAACTATATTGATCGCACCACAATGAATACATGGGAAGATACTAACGCTCATAAAGCTATTACAGGGAAAAACAAAAAGAAAATTGTATTAGCCGGATTATGGACAAGTGTTTGTATTGTTGGGCCTGCACTATCGGCTATTGAAGAAGGTTATGATGTATATGTAATTACCGACGCAAGTGCAGATGTTTCTAAAGAAGCTCATGAAATGGCTATTGCACGTATGGTACAGGCTGGTGCACATCCAATGACATCTTTACAATATTTACTTGAATTACAACGCGACTGGGCACGCCAGGAAACGTATAAAGCTGTTACCGACCTTGCAAAAAAATATGCTGGTGCTTATGGTGTAGGTATTCAATATGCACATGAAATGCTTAAACATTAATAATAAGCTTTCTTTCCAAAAAAAAGCTGTATGCTACTCCTCCCACAGCGTACAGCCTTTTTTTAAACATCACAACTCTATCAAAACTACTAATCATGAAAAAATATCTACATCTAATATGCTGCATGTTGCTTATTACATCAGTAGCAGCACAAATAAAAGCAGACCTTATTGTTCATAACGCCAAAGTGCATACACTGGACGAAAAAAATACTATTGCCGAAGCTATAGCTGTTGCAGAAGGGAAAATAATTAAGACAGGGAAAAACAGTGACATCTTAAAATTAAAATCTAAAAACACTACAGTAATAGATGCAAAGGGAAAAGTTATTATTCCAGGACTGTTTGATTCGCATATGCACATTATTCGTGGAGGACGTTTTTTTAATGCCGAACTACGATGGGATGGTGTACTATCACTTAAAAGAGCATTAGCTATGTTAAAAGAGCAAGCACAAAGAACCCCAAAAGGACAATGGGTTCGTGTTGTAGGAGGCTGGAATGCTTACCAGTTTGAAGAAAAAAGACTGCCCACTCTTGACGAAATTAATGATGCTACAGGCAATGTACCAACATTTATATTACACTTATACGGCCATGCATATTTGAACAAAGCCGGTATTGCCGAATTAAAAATTGATGCTAATACTCCCAATCCTAACGGAGGGCTTATTGAAAAAGATATGTATGGTAATCCAACCGGAATGCTAATAGCCGAACCAAATGCTTTTATCCTTTATTCTACCCTTTCTAAGCTGCCGGAATTAACCGCAGAAGAAAAAGTAAATTCGACAAAGCTCTTTATGGCAGAAATGAACAGGCTTGGCGTTACTGCAATTATGGATGCAGGTGGCGGATTTCAGAACTATCCTGAAGATTATGGTGTTACTACCAGACTATGCGAAAATAACGGATTAACCATACGTATGCCTTACTACCTGTTCGCTCAAAAAGCAGGCAGTGAGCTGAATGATTACACCAAGTGGGTAAACACTGTTGAAATTGGAGATGGCTGTGAGTCACAAAATGATGGCGTAAAAAGGTTTGGGAAGATGCCTAAAATGGAATATTATGTGCAGGGCGGAGGCGAAAACCTTGTTATGAGTGCCGCTGATTTTGAAAATTTTGATAAGCCAAGACCTGAACTAAGTCCTGCTATGGAAAGTCAGTTAAAATCTGTAGTTTCTTTATTGGTAAAAAACAGATGGCCATTCAGGATTCATGCCACCTATAATGAAAGTATAACCCGATTTTTAAATGTAATTGAAGAAATAAATCAGGAAACTCCGCTTAATGGGCTATTATGGTTCTTTGACCATGCTGAAACTGTATCTGAAGAAAATTTAAAAAGGATAAAAGCACTTAACGGTGGTATTGCTATACAACACAGAATGGCGTATCAGGGAGAAGCTTTTATAAAACGTTACGGAAAAGCTGCAGCAGCCAAAACTGTTCCTCTTAAAAAAATAATGGAAATGGGCATTAGGGTTGGTATGGGCACAGACGGTACACGTGTAGCAAGCTATAACCCATGGGTAGGCCTATACTGGCTAACAACAGGTAAAACTCTGGGCGGACTAAAATATATGGATGAAGAAAATATTGTAGACCGTACAACTGCCTTAAAACTATTTACTCAGGGGAGTGCCGGACTTATAAATCTTGAAAAAGACAGAGGAATACTCGCAACAGATTTTTTGGCAGATTTTGCTATACTTTCAGATGATTATTTTACTACCGCAGAAAATAACATTCTCAATATGGAAGCTAAGCTAACAGTTGTAAATGGAAAAGTGGTTTATGCCGATGATGATTTCCGCCAATTTGCGGTACCTCAGCCAAAAGCTATACCTGAATGGAGTCCTGTAAATTATTTTGGCGGCTATCAAAAAAATTAAATCATGAAAAAGCTAATAAGAGTAATAATCAGCTCTGACCTTAAATCTAAAACCTACAATTTTGCAATTCTTTTTTTCAGAGTTGCAGTAGCTACAGAACTACTTATAGTACATGGCCTTAAAAAAATTGGTATTGGCGTAGCAATGCCTGAAGTAATACCTAATCCATTAGGCTTTCCGGAAGCATTCAACAATTTTGTGGCAATTGCTGCCAATGTTTATCTGCCTATATTGGTAATATTAGGTTTTTTAACAAGATTGGCAGCTTTGCCTGCACTTGCTGTAACAGCAACAGGTTATTTTGTAATGCACGGACATGATTCGCTTGCTGAGCGGGATATTCCATTTATGTTCAGCATATCCCTGTTAATGATAATAATGCTGGGAGGAGGTAAATATTCTTTAGACGGTTATCTGAATAAAAGATTAAACTAAATGCCATGAAAAAACTACTCATACTATATTTTAGCATTTTTTGCGGTTTTTTAGTATGGGCTCAACAACAGCCGGATTTTAAATCGTTACGATACAATGATGATTTTACCTATCTGAAGCAGGATACTGTAAAAAACCTGTATAAAAAAGCTAAATACATTGCGTTTAATAAGAATAATGATGATTATATTTCATTTGGCGGAGAAGCAAGAATACAGTATATAAACACGGTAAATAATAAATGGGGCGATGAATCTGATGCGAAAGACGGATATTTACTATCGCGATACCTGCTTCATACTGATTTACATTTTAAGATTTTTAGATTTTTCACTCAATTACAGAGTAGTTTAGCCAATGGCCTGCCCGACCCCAGTCCTGTTGATGATAATACTATTGATCTTCATCAGGTATTTCTTGATGTTAATCTAATAAGAACGGATGCCGGAAATGCTACAGCCCGTATTGGAAGGCAGGAAATTATGTATGGATCACAACGACTCATTAGCGTTCGTGAAGGCCCTAACAGCCGCCTGTCAATGGACGGTGTTAAACTAATTTGGGATAAAAAAGATTTAAAAACGGAATTATTTTATGTTCATCCTATAGCTAATATACCCGGATCATTTAATGATAAATTTAATAAAAACGCCAGATTATGGGGAAGTTATACAGTAGTAAACAATGTGAAGTTAATAAACAATATTGATTTTTATTACTTGGGAATCTGGAAAAGTATGGCGAAGCTGGATAATGCTGATGGCAAAGAATTAAGACACACATTAGGTACAAGAATATGGAAAAACAAAGGTGACTGGAAATATGATATGGAGGCAGCTTATCAGTTCGGAGATCTGGCTCAAAATAAAATTCGTGCCTGGACAGTAAGCTCAAATATTAATTACACTTTAACCGAAGTAAAACTGAAACCTGTTTTGGGGCTTAAAACAGAAATTATATCAGGAGACCATAATAGTAATGACTCTCAAATTGAAACATTTAACCCTCTATATCCCAGAGGTGCCTACTTTGGATTAGTTGCACTTATAGGTCCGGCAAATCTTTACGATATTCATCCTTCAGTTGATCTGAATATTACTGAAAAACTTGCTTTCGGAACCGACTATGATATTTTTTGGCGATTGAGCAATAACGATGGAATATATGCACCAAACATGCAATTACTATATTCAGGTAAGGATAGTAAAGAAAGTTTTATAGGCACACAGCTGGCTGTGGATTTTGAATATACAGCAAATCGCTTTCTGTCATTTACACTGGAAGGAGCCTGGTTTGATACCGGAGCATTTTTAAAAAAGGCAGGATCGGGAAAAGACTATTTGTATGCAGCTTTAACAGCACAATTTAAATTTTAAAAATTACTGCTCTATAATTCCATATCCAGCAATTTTCACAATAAACGGCTGCCTTAAATAAGCAGTCGTTCTTATTATATATGTACTACGTTTAAATTGCTGTAAAATATCATATAGGTAATCATTTAATCTTCATTACATTTGCTTCAAATTCAAAAAAATGCTTTCTATACTCATCCCTGCTTACAACTATAATGTACTGCCGCTTGTAAAGGAACTATATGAGCAATGTAAAAATTGCAGTATCACTTTTGAAATTATAGTAGTAGACGATAGTATAGAAGGAGAAAAAAGTCAAGAAAATAAAAAAATTGTTGCATTTGATAATTGTAAGTTCATTCAGAATGAAACAAATTTAGGACGCACCTTAACCCGTAAAAAACTGGCTGATGAAGCAAAGTATGAGATGCTGCTTTTTCTTGATGCCGATGTGTTACCGGTAACTAAACATTTTATAGCCGGCTACCTGCCCTATTTAAATAAAAAATTAGTAGTTTTAGGAGGCATTGCTTATAAAAATGAAACTGCCGGACCCAATAAAATATTACGCCTTGCCTATGGTAAGGAAAGGGAAGAAAAATCGGCTGAAATCAGAAACAAAAAACCTTATGCTTCTGTTCTTTCAGCTAATCTATTAATTCCAAAAGATATTTTTTTGCAGAATAATTATTCTGAAAACAGAAATCTCTACGGTATGGATATTTATTTTAGCTATAAATTATTTCTAAATAATGTAAAAGTTCTTCATATCGACAATGCTGTTTATCATATTGGGCTTGAAAACGACACTGTTTTTTTTAAAAAAAGCCTGGAAGCAGTAAAAAGCAGGAAAGATCTGCTTAGTGAGGCTGACGGAATAGAGAATGTAAATAACCTGCTTAAGCATTATAAAATGCTCAAAAAATATAATCTTACAGAATTGACAGGTTTTGTTTTCAAAATAGCAGAACCTTTTCTTAAAAAGATGATATTAAAAAAACAGCCTAATCTTTTTTGTCTTGATATTTACCGGCTTGGCTATATTTGTACACTTAAATAAGTTTTATGCCTTACTTTTCAGTAGTAATACCGCTATATAACAAAGAGAATTTCGTGGCTGACACAATACAAAGTGTATTGAACCAGACATTTGATGATTTCGAAGTTATAATTGTAAATGATGTATCTACCGATAGAAGCCTTGATGTTGCGCTTACTTTTTCTGACGAAAGAATAAGGATAATTACTCATAAGAAAAACAGCGGATTATCGGCTTCAAGAAATACAGGAATAAAAAATGCTACAGCGCTCTATATTGCTTTTTTAGATGCAGACGATTTATGGAAACCGCAGTTTCTGGAAAAAATATATGAGTTGACATTAAATTATCCAGAAGCGGAATTATTTGGTACAAAGTATGAAGAAATTTATCCGGGTAATACTATAATTGAACATCCGATTAATATAAAAACAGGTATTGTAGATAATTTCTTTAAAGAAGAACTCAAACAACATATCTATTGTTACTCAAGTTTTTCAGCAAAAAAAGAAACGTTTTCAAAAACAGGATTTTTCGATGAAAAAATATCTATGGGTGAAGATGTGGATTTTAATCTACGGGCTAATCTGGTTTGCTCACTTGCTTACTGCAATGAAGCATTAGCTACAATAACTATGCATTCAGAAAATCAAATTACACATTCTAAACTTTCGGATAAAACAATAATAGATCACGATCATTACGAAAAAGAAAATCCGGACAACGCCGATTTAAAAAAATATCTTGATTTCCATAGATACACTATGGCAAAACGCTATAAGCTTGATGGCAATAAACCACAATACAAAAAATTAGCTAAAGCTATTAACCTTAAAAATCTTAATTATAAGCAAATAACATTGTTATATGCTCCTGTATTTGTATTGAATGGTATTAAAAGAATGAAAAGAATACTAATAAAAAAAGGTCTTAATCCAACTACTTATTAGTTTTTATATATTCCAGGAAATCATCATAATTTCTTATGTAGTCACTTTCAGTATATATATGTGAGGCTAATACCATGCATACCGCTCCTGATGAGAAGTTTTCCAACTCACGCCATGTATTGTTATTTATAAGCAGTCCTTTATCAGGTTTATTAAGCGTTATTGTTACTTCTTCATTTCCATCTTTTAAAACTACATCAAAGCTTCCTGAAAGAGGAATAAGCAACTGTTGAAGATTTTTATGGGCATGGCCTCCCCTTTTTGCTGAACTAGGTACATCATACAAATAATATACTCTCTTAATATCAAACGGAATGGTATCGTGTTCTATAACACCAATATTGCCTTTTGAATTTATAATTTTTGGAATATTAATTATTTGTATTTCCATTCAGGTTTAGTTTTTTATTTTAAGGAATTCCATCCATTGGCTGCCAATATTTTCCAATGAAAATTTAGTAATGCTTTTAACTGCATTAGTCTTACAATTTGCATATAAATCTTTATCTTCAAACATAAGATTTATACCCTCGGTTAGTTTAGTTACATTTTGATTTTCAATTAGAAGTCCGTTTACCCTGTCTTCAATAATCTCTGAAGGTCCCGAAAAGCAATTAAACGAAACTACTGGTGTTCCGCACGCCAAAGACTCAAGCAATACCATTGGCAAACCTTCATTTTTGCTTGAAAGTACATAAAACAAAGCTTTCTGCATATATAAATAGGGGTTCTCTTCAAAACCTTTAAAAATAATTTTATCCCCAAGTCCCATTTGTAAAGATAATTTCTCCAGATTATTTTTTTGATTTCCTTCACCCAATATAATAAATTTTACATTATTTGAAGGTAACACAGAATTGGCATAAGCTGTTAAAAGCTTATCAAACTGTTTAATATTATTATCTGCCATTCTTCCGGCAGCAATAATATACTGAAAATCTAAAGATAAAATGCCTTCTTTAAGACGGCTACTGATATAATTTATATTAACGGGATTATATATATTAACTATATTTTTTAAACCATGCTTCTTTTCAATAAGCTCTTTTATTTTGAAGGTAATACTTACAACACCATACGCCGAATTATAAATAGTTCTTGTAAGCCACGGCTGTTTAGGCATATACCAGTCTAAACAGTAGGAATGAACTGTATATACCGTTGGAACCGTGAAAACCAGTCTGGATATAAGAAAGTCCTGAAGTGTTTTTGTTCGCATTCTGAAATCTATTACATAATCAAATTTATGCTGCTTAATATAATTTCGTAGTACCTTAAAACGCTTTAGCTTGTTATTAAACCCGTTTTTTTCATCTTTTAATAATCCAAGATTTAAAAGTTCTCCAGCAAAATGATAACTAACTAGATCCAGAACAATTACATTATGAATCTCTATACCCTGTGAAACAAAATAAGTTGACAGAAAAGCATGCGCACGCTCGGAACCTCCACCCGATAGGCAGTCCCCTACAAGACATATTTTAGTTTTGTCAGGTTGTAGCATTAAAATTTATTAGTTATTTTCACAGCAAATATAGAACATTCATGAGGATTTTATTGATTGGCGAATACAGCAGACTACATAATTCTATAAAAGAAGGTTTGCAGATCCTTGGCCATGAGGTTACACTAGTAAGTGACGGTGATTCCTTTAAAAAGTATCCTTCAGATTATTATATTACTCCCAAAAATACTACAAAAGGTATATTCAATATTGTCAGACAGGTTCTGTTTAGAGTATTTAAACATGATCTTGCCTATTGGGAAAGAGGCCTGCGTTTTTACAAGCTGCTTCCGCACCTTAAAAATTATGATATAGTTCAGTTTATTAATGAAGCTCCAATTAAAACCATTCCATTTTTTGAAAAATATTTACTTAACCAAATAATTAACCGAAACACCAAGACATTTTTATTATGCTGTGGAATAGATTTTACTATAGCAAAATATATGATGGATAAGAAACCACGTTATTCATTAATGAATCCTTATTTTGAGGATAAAAGCCTTGTAACCGAATATCGTTATATCCTTGATTATTTAAGTCCGTCTCGCAAAAAGCTGCACGATTTTTTATATAGTAAAATTCAGGGGGTTATTGCCAGCGATATGGACTATGCACTGCCGTTAAAAGATAACCCTAAATTCATAGGGCTTGTACCTAATCCCGTCAATACAGCGAAACTGAATTATACTGAGCCTTTTATTTATAGCAAAATAATTATTTTTCTTGGCTTTAACCGATGGACATATAACCAAAAAGGTATTTTTTATTTTGAGAAAGCTTTAGAGATTATAAAACGAAAATATCCGGACAAAACAGAGATTATTGTAACTGAAACATTGCCATATAGTGAATATATAAAGACCTATGACAGGGCACATATACTTATGGATCAAGTATATGCTTACGATCAAGGATATAATGCACTTGAAGCTATGGCCAAAGGCAAGGTAGTTTTTACAGGAGCCGAAACAGAATTTATGGAATATTATAACCTTACTGAAAAAGTTGCTGTTAATGCCCTTCCTGATGTTAATAGCCTTGTAAAAGAATTATCCTGTCTTATAGAAAATCCTGAAAAGATTACTGCTATAAGCAAAAATGCAAGAGCCTTTATAGACAAGGAACATGAGTATATTAAATCGGCGTCCCAATATTTAGAAATTTGGAAAAGAAAGCAAATTGAAATCAAAAAAGCTGTTTCCTAAAATATATAGCTAACATAATCCAGTAAACAAAATAAGTTAGTGCATAACCCATAACAGCACCTTTAGCACCAAAATCTTCAATAAAAAAAGTACAGGATAAATACAAAAAAATTGAAGATATAACTTCGGTCACAACAAAAGCTTTCGTTAGCTTTTTTGCAAAAAACTGATATCCTAATATGAGTGATCCTACTTTAAAAAAATCTCCCAGCAATTGCCAAAGAAATAATTCTGTCATAGGTAAAAATGATCTTTTAAATATAAAGAGTACTACAAATTCTCTTATAAAATACAGAATTGTTAATCCAAGTCCAAATAATGGCAACATAGACTTATAATAATTCCCGAAAATTCTTTTTGTTTCTTCTGTGGTTTGAGCCAAAGATAGTTTTGGCAAGAAATAAATAGATAGCATTGTAGATGCAAACATAAGGTAAAAAGAAGCCAATCTATTTATAGCCTCCCAATGACCGGCAGTATCAGGACTATAATTAATCATAAGGTTATTACGAATGCTATGATAGATAAAAGGACTTATAAAGGCAGTTGTAAGTGTCATAAGACTAAAAGACAATAATCTACTAAGAACTTTAAAATTAAAATACTTTAGTTTTAAAAAGGGGAAAAAAGGGAAGTGTTGCCATAAGTTATAAAATGAGAATATAAAAAATAAAGCCTGAAAAAGTATTAATCCTATTAAGGCTCCATTTGTCCGGAATTTCCACATTAATAATATTGATAACAATACTCCAACCACATTGCCACTTATATTTAACCATATAACTTTTTTATATTCTCCCAGCCCATTAAGTACCCACATACAGATGAGGCTGCCCGTATACCATGGTAGAGAAAATGCTACTACTTTAAAAAGCC
Source organism: Flavobacterium sp. NRK1 (assembly GCF_024054175.1). Taxonomy (GTDB): domain Bacteria; phylum Bacteroidota; class Bacteroidia; order Flavobacteriales; family Flavobacteriaceae; genus Flavobacterium. Next base: position 2,442,584 of record NZ_JAMXLA010000001.1, on the reverse strand, counting down.
AAGAGTAGTCTTTATAACTATTAAAAACTAACTGACTTAAATAGCCTGATAATATAAATAACAAAGTGCTAATTACAAGCAATACACTTAAAACAGTAAAAAAAACGGTAGAAAGTATAGTATAAAGTTGTTCTTCTTTTTTTTGATTTTCCGCAGTATATTTAATAATACCATTTTGCATTCCCAAAGTAGAATATGCATCAAGAGTAGTAATAAAATTTCGAAAGTTACCCAAAACAGCCAATCCAGATGCTCCAATATAAGAAGCTATAGCTTTCGATGTCATAAGTCCACCAAGTATACGTACAATTACACTTATACCATTCAGTGAAAATATTTTAACTATAGGTTTTTTTATTATTTTAGATAATATTCTCAATTGATTATATAATTACATTATCTAAAAGATAATGATTTGCTGTATCAATTTCATAAAAATCCTGTATTACAGTTCGTGCACCATAACTTTCCTTCCAAAAAGAAAGTCCATTATTAATCTTTCTACCTCCTTGCTCATTAGATATACCAAAATCAAAATATTTTTTATGAGCAAATTCTACAGTAATAAGATAATAAAATAAATAATCTAAACTTCCAAGTTCATTTTTATCCTCTCCTGAGGCTATGTACTGCACATGTACTACTGTGTCTGTTTCAAACAAAACAGTACCTGCTAAAATTCTTCCGTTATGTTCTATAATATATAGCTTAATAGAATTAGGAAAAAATGACTCAAGCTTTATCATCTCTTCAACATTATGAACTGGTCTTGTATTATGTCGAACTTTCAGAGTAGGAATCAGTAATTCACTCCAAAAACCTTTAAAATTATCAGATTTTTTTACGATAAAGTTATTAGCAATACCTTTTTTAACGCCTTCCATGCGATTTGCTCCTATTTTAATTTTTGAAGCATTTTCAATAACTGAAAGAGAATCGCGCCTTACAAGAGTCGAATTGAGCAGAAACAATATATATTCTGTTTCCTGAGAAGGTATTTTATGATAAATATAAGGTAATTGTTTATAATGAATTTTTACAATACCAATATCTTTTAAAAAAAGAAGAATTGTTTTAATTATTTCTAAAACTGTACTCAACTTTATTTTTTCGGAATAAACAAGCCCTCCATAAGTAAGTCCCTGATGAGAATACATTTCATTTCCTAAAATATTTGCTGGTAAAACAGCTACAAGTTTATTACGATCAAATACCATCAATGAAAAATCCTTAAATCTATCGTTATGATATTCCATAAAATTACGATGAAATAAAAAAGTGCCATTTTTAGATGAAACAATAAATTTGTTCCATTCATTAAAATATACAGAAGAATAGGCTTTAACTGAATACTTAATATTTTTCATTTACTACTTGTCCTTTAGAGTCTATAAGTTTATGCACTGATTCTGTAAGAAAGTTACCAGGACGTATATTATAACTTGCATCTTCTTCCATATTATCAAGATATAACTTATTTTCACTAAGACATGAAAATAATATCCTAAATAAATTCACATTAGACTTTAATTTAGCATCATAGGGGGCATGGTTTATACCTTTCCATTGTATAGCAGCAAGATTACCAAAAGTAGAACGAATTAGAGTCTTATCCTTCGTTGTAAAAAATTCCTGTAAGCCATTAATTCCGACCCATCCGCCATGATCTGCAAGTATAATAATAAGTGCATTGTCATCTTTAGCATTTATCATTGCTATTGCTTTTTTTAGCCATAAATTCGCTTCTTCAAGTTTAGTCATATACAACTGCCTTTCTATTTCTACCATATTTTCAGCAGCATCAAAATGTACATGGTGAGGCAATACTTTTTCTATAAAAAAGAATTTTGGCTTTGCAGACTTAAGATCTATATCATTTTCTAAATCTTTAAAAACATCTTTTACAATTTTTCCACCATTAGTAAATAAAGGTATTTCTGAAGTCTTGATATTGTAATGATCATAATTACCTTTGATTTTATTTTGTTGAAAATACTCATCCTGCCCTATATAAAAAGTTTCATAACCATTTTTTTTTAAAATATTAACTGCATTATTATTCATTATAGCTTTACGGGCTTGAGGCATTTCTATTGCCGGAAAAAGAACATCATTAAAATAATGGTGTTTCATTGCAAACATAGAAGCATTTGACGTAAGGCTAGCCGGATAATTGCTGTAAAAATTGTTGTAAACTGTAAAATCATTTTTAGTCAGCCAGTCATAAAAATCAGTTCTATAATTATAAGGTTCTACCTCCAATACCTGCCTGCTTACGTAACCATCAGGCTGTATCATATAAATATTTGGCTTGTACTTAAATTTTGCTTCTGTAATATTATCATTTAATTCGATCCAAGCCATAGGTCTTAAATCTTCATACACATTTACTATTACTTTAAAAAATGGCAATAAGGTTATAATAACCACTATCAATAATAGTCTTTTATACTCTTTATAAAATTTTAAAGAAAGAACGCATGCAGCTATAAGTATAATTAAAAGTACCTTTTTTTTCAGAGTAAGATAAATTACCTCTGACATAAGTGTACTAGTTAAAAATATAAGTAATATAAAAAGAAGATGTTTTTTGTAGGGCTTTAATATTGTAATACGATTAAAAATATAATAAGATAAAGGTATAACAATTACAGGTACACTAACAATAAGCAGGAAAAAAGCGGAAAAATGTTGCCAGGAATTTATTCGTGGATAATTATTGGAATAATAAAATAATAAAGGATAAATACCTATAACTATAGCAGTAATTACAGGATAATCCTTATCATTATTAAGGAAATTTTCAATCTTATCTCTTATTCCTCTGAACATGTTTATACTAATTATTAAAAAAATTGAGAAGAACTAATTTCTTAATCCCTTCATATGCACTAAATATTTCTTCTCTTCAGTAAATACATAGTCCTGTGTGTATTAGGTATATCTTGTTTCTCAACAATCTCATACACGTCAGTATAAGCTTTTTCAAAATTATCTTTATTGTAATAATCAAAATGCCCTGCAAATTCACGCTTACTTTGTAACAGGAAATCTACCCATGAATCTTCCCTGTCCGGAAACTCTATAATAAGATATGGAGTAAGCGATGCAAACATTTTTGCAGACATTTCAAAAGGAACATTACCAGATAATGATATATGATGAATAAGCGCCAGTGCTAAAGCAACGTCAAAATTATTATCTTTAATACGTTGTTGTAAAGGCAATCTTTCTTTGTTATTAAAACCTATACCCGGAGAAGGGTTAAGCAGGTCGCTAACCAACGGAAGAATATTCTTTTCTTTATTCTGCAATACCTGATTGTAATTCTGATTAACTGCATTAGGATCAATATCAGTAACGAGTATTTCAACAGCATTTTCTTTGAAAACACGCGAAAAAGTACCATCATTACCTCCTAAGTCAACAATTCTTTTAGCATCAATTTTTTTTTGCCAGTTGCTTACCAGTTGTTTTTTACAATCAAAAGCTGACGCATCGTAATTAGTTATACTATAATAATCTTTCCACTCTGTTTTTTCGTTAAGGGTAAGATCTTTAATATAATTATAAAGTGAATCGAGTATTTTTATTTGTGATTGCTTGGAAATTGAAACCTGTTTTCCTGTTTTTTTAGTATCACTACTGTACTTAGCATCATATTTGGCTGCTAAAAAGATATTTGTATATAAAACAGGGCTAAAACGTGCACTAAACGGAAGTAATTTTGCAGCCTTTTGTAATGGTACACCGTCAATATACTGTACAAGCATTTTAAGCATATCATTACCATAATATTTAGCTAATGCTAATGGTGCCAAAAAGTGCATTATAAACTGTTTGTATGCTCTCCATGGCTCACCTTCATTATAAATATCAAAGGAAAGACTGTCTATAAATACCGGAGATCCTTTATGAAAAGTGACATTAAATGCTGTAGCATCTTTAAGTGTATAGCCGTTTTGCAGGCAATACTTCTGAAGTTTTAATGTAAGTAATGCAGCATGCTTGTATTGACCAAAACTCCACTCATAAGGATAAGAAAAAAAAGAAATTTTTTCTGGCTTAATGGTAATATAAGTTTCTTCTTTAGCTACCTCTTCATGAGGTATTAAAAGTCCATTATCAAATAGTTTTTTATAAAAACCACTTGCGGTTAATGATTTATATTGATCGAAATACACAGGGTTTATCGATCGTAATAAAATCCCATTTTCTGTAAAAATATTGCCTGAAGGATCCCTGAATGAAGAATCGTGCCTATTTGTCGTTTGCTGCATCCGTTTTATCATCAATATCTATATCACCCATAAGATCCTGGTCTTGTTTTTTACCAAAAATAGATCTGATACCATTAGTAATTTTTCTGTAAAACAAAGTAACTCCTGCACCGATAGCCACCAAAAGCTGTACTACCAATGCACCCGTTCCGGGGTCAAAATATAAAAAATGATTAACCATAACATAATTCTTAAAGCTGTAAAAATAGAAAATTATTTAGCAATGTCAGTTAAAACCTAATAGTAATAACGTGAAATATTAATAATGTTGTTTTTATGCAAAAAATTGGGAGTTAATAAATAATTGTTAATTTTAAAAAAAAATAATTGTCGTGAAAAAAAATCTACTGTTGTTATTTGCGTTTTCTTTTATACTTAATGCTTATAGCCAGGTAGATATTGCTTTATATGAACAATTTAACGGAAGGTACGATTTTACTTTTATAGGCAATACCCTCAACCCTTCCGAAAATAATACCACAACCACCTGTACTATAAACACATCTTCATCAGCAGATCTAAATCTTGCTGCAGATAATACTATTGTTGCTGCCTACCTTTATTGGGCAGGTTCAGGAACGGGAGATTTTGATATAAAGTTAAACGACACTAATATTACAGCCGAACGTACATTCCCTTTATCGGCAATGAACACAGATGGCACTGCCCGTGATTATTTTAGTGCTTTTGCAGATATTACGACATTAGTACAAACTACAGGGAACGCTACTTATACCGTATCAGATCTTGACCTTACTGCTATAGTAGGACTTAATTTATATTGTGGTATAAAAACAAATTTTGGAGGGTGGGCAATTGTAATTGTTTACGAGAACAACTCATTGCCTTTAAATCAGCTTAATGTATATGATGGTATGCAATATGTACCCAATGCTGTATCTATAACCTTGCCAAGTCTTAATGTAATTGATAACGATGGTGCAAAAATTGGTTTCCTGGCCTGGGAAGGAGATTCAACCCTTGCCGTTTCTGAAAGCCTTACTATAAACGGCTCTGTACTTAGTAACGATGTAAACCCTCCTAACAATGCATTTAATGGTACCAATAGTATTACAGGAGCTACAAATCTTTACAATATGGATCTTGATGTATATAACATCGAAAACTATATTCAGCCAGGCGATGAAACAGCAGAAATACAATTATCGTCAGGACAGGACTTTGTTATGATAAATGCTATTGTAACAAAACTTAACAGCGAATTACCGGATGGCACCATTACCATAGATGATGAATTTAAAGATTGTGCTGCTCATACACTACAGGTAAATTATACTATACATAATGATAACTCTACCGCTCCCCTACCTGTTGGCACTGTGGTTGCAGTGTATCTTGAAGGCACTCTTATAACAACTTTTACTACTCAAACCGAAATACCTATCGATGGCAGCGAAAGCGGTGTATTACCCCTTCCACTTGATCCGGGACTTATTGGCGAAATGCAGCTGCTTTTTGTAGTTGACGATAATGGTACGGGTGTCGGTGTAGTTAAAGAAACGAACGAAAGCAATAACTCTTTTGTTTATAACACTATTTTTTGGGCATTGGATCCTATTAGTCCTGAAGATATTACTGAATGTGAAACCGCCAGCAATACTAATGTAGGTATTTTTGACTTTTCAGGATATGAAGAATCACTAAAAACAGACCCTGCTCAAACAATAACTTTTTATCATACTGAAGCCGGTGCACAGACACAAGATGCGGCAGATACTATTACCCAAACATCAAATTATCTTTCTACAAGCAATCCTGAAACTATCTATGTAAGATTAGACGATGCAAACGGCTGTTCTACAATAGCTTCTTTTGACCTGATTGCAATAGACTGTACTTTCCCCGATGGCACTATTATTATAAACACCATTACTTCTTCATGCGACTCTAAAACAATACAGGTAAGCTATACCGTAAATAATTTTAATAGTTCAGATGTATTGCCTGTTAGCACACCTATCGCAATTTATGCCGACGGTTTACTTATTGCTAATACACAAACATCTGCCGAAATACCTATTAATGGAAGCTTAAACGGTTCGGTAACAATTACAGTTCCTGACTTTATTCCGCAAAATTTCAATTTAACTTGTGTTATAGATGATACAGGTAACGGCACAGGAATAGTTATAGAGACAGATGAAACCAATAATAGTTTTTCTATGCACTTTGCACTTTGGGTATCTCCTGTTTTAACCCAGCCGGAAGACATAGAAGGGTGTGAAACATTTAATGGTTCCGGTATTGGTGAATTTGACTTTTCAGCATATGCAGAATCTCTAAAAGTGAAACCTGACGATGTAATTACATTTCATACCTCGCAGGCAGATGCCAATACAGGAGAAGGCGCTATAAATCCAAACGGATATAATGCTCCAGCCAACACACAAATCTTTATAAGGCTTACCAATAGTAATGGCTGTTATGATACAGCTTCTTTTACCCTTATACTAATAGATTGTTATTTTCCTGACGCAACAGTTGTTATTGATGATGTATATAAGCAATGTAACTCGCGCATACTTCACATACATTACACTGTTAGCAATAGTAACAGTACAGATGTTCTGCCTGCCAATACCCCTGTGGCTATTTATGCAGACGGGCAATTACTTACTGTAGTATATACTATAAACGAACTGGCTATTAATGAAAGTGAACCCGGTTTTATAGAAATTACTGTCCCTATAGGTATTCCTCTTGATTTTGAACTTAAACCGGTAGTTGATGATACAGGAAACGGCATTGGTATAGTTACAGAGCTTGACGAGACAAATAATGAGTTTGCTCAAGCCGAAAACCTGCCCTTATCTCCGGTACTTATTCAACCTGAAGACATCGAAGAATGTGATCAGGGATTTGGAAGTGCTTCTTTTGATTTTTCGCATTACGCTGAAGACCTGAAAAACTATCCTAATGAAGAAGTTACTTTTTATAGATCACAATCTAACGCAGATCAGGATATAGACCGCATTTATAATACTACCCAATATACAATAAACGAAAACCCTACACGAATTTATGTTCGTTTATTTAACGGCACATGCCATACTACAGCTTCATTCCTATTGAGTTCAAAAAAATGCGCTCCCATAACCCATAATTATATTACACCAAACGGAGATGGCATAAACGATGAATTTTTTGTTGAAGGTTTGCGTAATGTATTTCTTGACTTTAAAATGACCATATATAACCGTTGGGGTACACTTATATGGACAGGGAATCACAGTACAGCCGACTGGAACGGTATTGCAGATGTATCTAAAGTAGGCAGCGAAGGTACTATTGTACCTACAGGCACTTACTATTTTGTGCTGGAACTTAATGACAGCGATTTTCCCGAGCCTATTGTAGGATGGGTATATGTAACGAGATAATATTTTAGTCGTTCTATGGAGATAAAAGATCTTAGCATACATAATGATATCATTAATCTATTTGATTATACCCAAAATGATGATGCAAAAGCATGTCTAAAAAAAATGCTGCGCACACCCTTATCCTCTCATAATGAAATAATAGAAAGGCAAAATATACTTAAAGGGTTTATTGATAACCTCTCGGTTTTTAGTAACTACTCTTACTCGCGAATTGATTTTCGGGAAGCAAATTTGTTTATAGATAAATTTACAGATAAATTGTATTTACCTAAAAGAATTAAGCTTAAGCTTAGAATGTTTAAAGCAAAATATTATGAATACCGTAGTAAATTCATTCAGTTTGTATTACTCCATAATCGTTTGCACAATTACGTTAAAAACGTATCTACATCAGTATTCCCTGAAAACTATAAAAAGGAATTACTTTTTATGGATGAATATCTAAGCAGCTACAGACTTAATTATTACGAAAAGCTAATTCGTGAAAACCAATTAAGAATTAAACATATTATTGAATTCTTTGTATTAATATCTGAAAGGAAAAATAAAAAGCTTGATAAAAAATTTAAAAACACCTACACTCAGTTTGAAACTTATATTTCTGTGGCAATAGGCATCTATAACAATAAATTTAAGTTTCCTGAAATGGGTGCCAGCTCATTATCACTTAGCGATTTCTATCATCCATTATTAAAAAATCCGGTTAAAAACAGTTTGCAAACCAATAGCAATGTTATATTACTTACAGGACCAAACATGTCAGGTAAATCAACTTTGCTAAAGGCTATTGGTATTTGTGTTTATTTAGCAAACATTGGTTTTGCCATTCCTGTAACAGACGCTAAAATACCCTTTTATAATAATATAGATATTTTTATAAATCTAAACGATGACTTGCAAAGTGGCTACAGCCATTTTATGACTGAAATTATAAATTTGAAAAAAGTGGTAAAGGAGGCAGGCGAAAACCAGCCCTGTTTTGCTGTATTTGATGAGCTTTTTAGAGGAACCAATATAGACGATGCCCTTGAAATAAGTGAGACTACGCTTAAAGGCATGCTTAATTTTTCCGAATCTTTATTTTTTGTATCAAGCCACTTACATCAATTGATTAATTCAGAAGAAATAAAGTCTGGTAAGATAGATTGTTATTACCTTGATTGCAATCTGCAAAACAATACTCCTGCTTTCACTTATTAGCTTAAAGAAGGCTCTAGCGATTTAAAAATAGGACGTATTCTTTTTGAAAAAGAAAACATGAATACTTACTTAAAATTGAATTGATTTTTTTAGCCTGATTACTTTCTCTCAATAGCGGGCATAGACCATTTGTAGTTTACCGCAAGCAGTCGTATAGCAATAATAAGCCCCGAAGTGGTAAGATAAAGCACATCCTGGGGAACTTTCCATTTTCGTAGCAAAAAGAAAAAACACCCACCTATAATACAAATGGTTGCATAAATCTCTTTTCTAAAAATTACAGGAATTTCATTACATAAAATATCGCGCAAAACACCTCCAAAACAAGCCGTCATGGTTCCAAGTGCTATGCATATAACCGGATGCAGGCCTGTTGCAATACCTTTTTCAAGACCTATTAGTGTAAAAACTCCCAACCCCACGGTATCAAATAGAAACAAGGACACCCTTAACTTGTCAAGTTTTTTTCGGAATATGAGGGCTATAAAAAACCCAAAAATGATCATATAAACATAATTAAGCTCCTTCATCCAGCCAACAGGGGTTCGCCCTATAAGTACATCACGCAATGTACCGCCGCCAACAGCCGTTACAAAAGCAATGACAAATACCCCAAACGGATCCATTTTTTTGTTCATTGCGGTAAGCGCGCCGGATATAGCAAACGCCATAGTACCTAAAATATCCAGTAATTCAAACATTACATTCTTTGCGTATAATAGTTATAGTCATGCAGCACAGTATCTACAAAAGCCATAGCATTTGCCGATACCGACTTGATACCCGTTACAGTTTCAATTTTAGTTTGCAGCTTTGCTATCATTTCAAAATCTGTAATTTTAAGGCTGGCTTCAAAGGTTTCTTTGATAATGCGGACATCATTATCACTAAGTTTTATTACTAACGGATAAACAGGTACATAAGCATCATTAACCTCTTTAAGTATAGTATGATTTATATTAATGTTATTTTTAAGCGTAATTACAGCCGTACCCGCTGCCATGTCTCCCAAACGCTGGTTTTTTGAATTTGCTATCATGCTAATAACACCTATAAAACTTAATGGAGGCGTTACCTCAACAATCCTTAATAACCAACGGATAAGGTAATCGCCAAAGCCCGCCTGATAACCATCAATTTTAATAACTTTAATTTTCATGACTCGCTTACCTATGGTTTGCCCTTCCATAAGGCTTTCCTGCCATAAAGCATAAAACAATACAGGCACAGATATTAGTCCCTGAATAGCATTTTGAGACCATCTGTCTAATTCATTAACAAGATCTCTTACACCGAAAAGCGAAAACACCACATAATAAACAACTATGTAATAAGCTATTATAACAACAAGATCCAGTAAGTAGGCAAGCATACGCTCGCCGGCTGAGGCCGTATTAAAATTTATATTAACATTTTGTGTAGTTGTTATAGAAAGTTCTGACATATTTTATATTTTAGCTTGTGTATGAGAGAAGTTGCATTTATAAAACAAAATAAAGAAAAATGGCTTGAATTTGAGCAGGCTATTTTTGGTAAAGCTAAAAAAAATCCTGACGAATTGGCAAGCCTATACATTCATTTAGTTAACGATCTTTCTTACGCTCAAACCTATTATCCTAAAAGTAAAACAGTTATATATCTAAACCACCTCGCATCTATAACTTACCAGAAGATTTATAAAACCAAGCGTGAAGATACCAACAGGATTGTGCATTTCTTTAAAACTGAAGTACCCCTTATAGTATATCAAAACAGGCGATATGTGCTCTATGCCTTTCTTCTGTTCTTTATCTTTGCCGGAATAGGTGCAATATCAGCTGCTAAAGATGATTCTTTCACCCGCCTTATAATGGGCGATGAATATGTGAATATGACACTGGAAAATATTGAAAAAGGTAATCCGGTTGCAGTTTATAAAAGCGGGAGCAATTGGGGAAGCGCCATAGGCATTACGCTAAACAACCTAAAAGTAGGCGCACTATCGTTTGTGGCAGGTGTTTTTGGAGGTATAGGCACAGTATATATACTTTTTAAAAATATGGTAATGCTGGGCTCATTTCAGTATTTCTTTTATGAACGCGGTGTATTCTGGCAAAGTGTTCGTGGAATATGGATACATGGATGTATGGAAATTTTCGGTATTGTAATAGAGGCCGCTGCAGGTATGATGTTTGGCGCAGCATTACTCTTTCCAAAAACATTTTCCAGAATGGCATCACTAAAAACAGGTTTTAAAAATGGCCTTAAAATATGGTTTAGCACTATACCTTTTACAATTGCTGCAGGCATGCTGGAAGGTTTTGTAACCCGCTACTCTCCTGTTATGCCAAAACTGCTTAATATATCTATCATAATAGTTACACTTGCAATAATATCTTACTATTACCTTATATATCCTTTCGTTGTAAATAAAAAATTCAATAAAAATGTTCCAACTTTATAAAGCACGTAATTTTAATTCTATAATAAACGACACTTTTACTTTTTTTAAAATATACGGCAAAAATTATTTTAAAAACTATTTTATCATAAACGGCGGTCTGCTGCTTATACTGGTAGTAATAGGCTTTATAATTGGAAAAGTATTTATAGAAAACATCATGTCCGGCACGGCAGGAAGTAATTCACCTGAAATGATGGGGAAATATTTTTCTGAAAACTTTGGACTTATGTTAGGTCTTGGTTCAGCAGCTTTTTTACTGCTTCTGCTTGTATCAATAATTAATTATGCTTACCCTGTAGTTTACCTAAAAGTTTCAGATACCCATAAAACACCCGACTCAAAACAGTTATGGGCAGTAATTAAATCAAAAATAGGGAAAGCAATTATTTTTGGCCTGATGTCTTTAATATCGTTTTTTCCATTGGCTATTTTAGTGGGCTTATTTGCTTTGTTAATGATAGTTATAATAGTAGGTATACCTGTTGCAATTATTATATTTGCCGCCTACACATGCTGGATATATCTTACTTTCTATGATTATTTAACGTCTGATAACAGTTATTTTACATCTATGGGCGTTGCCTGGCAGATGCTTTTTAAAAACTTTTGGGCACATATGGGAAGTACAGCAATTTTTTATGCAATACTTTATGTACTTCAGCTTGTATTTGTATTTCTTGGTTTTATAGTACAAAGTTTATCCGGACTGGTAAATGTAGATCCTAATACTGCTACAGATGTTATGGCAACAATGAGCATCACCATGATTATAAGCTTTATTATACAAACCGTTATAGGATTTGTAATTGGTAATTTTATAATGGTAAACCAGGGCATGATATATTATAGCTGCATTGAACAGGATGAAAACAGATCATTAGAAAATGAAATTGACCTAATAGGAAGTGACGTTGAATAAATTACTAACATACCTGCTGTTAATTGGCAGTTTACATAGCTTATCTGCTCAAAATGCCATAGACAGCACCGCTGTAAATGATTATTTTGAGGCAGAAGCAGTAGAAGATACTGCTATTGTGCCTTTGCCTGTTATTGAGCATGTTTATACCGAGCGTAGTTTTGACCCAAACTTTAAGGATAAATACAAAACTCCCGAATTTACTTATGAGACTAAAGCAAGGGCTAAATCGCTTTGGGATCGTTTTTGGGAAGCAATCGGCAACTTTTTTGACAGAATATTTTCTACAGGAAATAAAACTACAGGCTCAAGTGCATTTACTATATTTTTAAGGATCATTGCCTTTCTGGTAATTGGCTTTGTAGTTTATATGATAGTACGCATCATTCTTAATAAAGAGGGTATGTGGATTTTTGGGCGTTCCCGCAAGAAAATAAATGTACAGGATGCCGATGTGGAAGATATTCACCAAATGGATTTTAGTGAATTAACCCAGACAACAAAAAAAGGAGGAGATTATAAACTGGCTATACGCTATTATTATTTATGGCTGCTTAAAAAACTTGCTGATAACGAAATAATAGACTGGCATTGGGATAAAACCAACAGCGACTATCTGTATGAGATAAAGAATGATATGCTGAAAAAAGATTTTGAATACCTCTCTTATGTGTATGATTATAGTTGGTATGGCGATTTTCCGATAGATAATGAAGCATTTACAAAAGCGGAAAAGGCTTTCCTGAAAACCTTAAACACTTTATAAGATGAACAGGAAGCTAATACTATATATAGTTCTTATAGGCCTTGTAATAGGATTACTGGTTTACATTGATGCATCAAGGCCAAAACCTATTAACTGGGATCCTACCTATGCAACTAAAGATAAAATTCCGTTAGGTTTATATGTTTTTGATAAAGAAGCTAGAAACATCTTTAAAGACAGTGAAGTAAAAAAACTTAATGTAACTCCTTATGAATATTTTGACAGTATATATGACTATAAAACTAAGTTATATACTGCTAATGGAAGTTTTCTGAATATTTCTGAACAAAATTATTTAGATCGCGAATCGGCTATGGAGCTTTTATATTTTGCCGAGCATGGTAATACCATATTTTTAAGCATGAAAAATCTACCCGGATTTTTACTTGACACCTTAAACATTAATCTTAAAGGAGGATTTTCGCTTAAAGACACGCTTAAACTTTCGCTACCTGAAAAAAATCATGCAAAAGAATATAAATTTGCTCAGGGTGTCGGATTTACTTATTTTGATTCGCTTGATACAAAAAACATCAAAGTATTGGGTTACCAGGAATTAGATAAAGAAAAAGAACCTAATTTTATTGAAGTTCCTTTTGGTAATGGTAGTTTTCTATTGCATACACAACCCGCAGTTTTTAGTAATTATCATTTGCTTAAAGACGATCATTCTGAATATACCCAGGCAATACTGTCATACATTCCTAAAGGCAATATATACTGGTATTCAACTTATTTTGTTAAGAGAAATAATATATCCGATAACTCATTGCGATACATTTTAAGTCAGCCCGCCCTTAAATGGGCTATGTGGCTGGGCATACTGGCATTTATAGTATTTGCCTTATTTAATGCTAAAAGAAAGCAACGCATTATACCCGAAATAGCACCTTTAAGAAATACAACAGTAGATTTTGCAAAAACAATAGGTAATCTTTATTATCAGGAAAGTAATCATCATACAATTATAGAGAAGAAGATTATTTATTTCCTTGAGCATATAAGAAATGAATACAGTATAGACACCTACACTCTTGACGATGCATTTATAGAAAAAATGCACTTAAAAACAGGAAAGCCGGTAGCTGATATTGAAAAAACGGTAAGTTTGATAAAACAACACAGGCATCAGTTTGCAAGTACTGAAGCCGATGTAATAGCGATTAATAAAGCAATAGAAAATTTAAGGTCATGACAGAATCTTTTGAAAACGAAAATATGGACAATACCAATGCCGAAAATGTAACGCCTCAGACTGAAGCTGATAACTCAGTTAATACAGGATTTACAAGCACAACAGAAAGTGAAAATATAAATTTTGAGTCGAGACTGGATCTAAAAGAACTGCAAAAGAGTATTGCTGCTGTAAAACAGGAAATAAGCTCTGTTATTGTAGGGCAAAGTAAAATGATAGATCAGCTGTTGGTGGCTATACTTTCTAATGGGCATGTACTTCTTGAAGGTGTACCGGGTGTTGCCAAAACCATTACAGCAAAGCTACTATCTAAAACATTGTCGCTGCACTTTAGCAGGATACAGTTTACTCCGGACCTTATGCCTTCTGATATTTTAGGAACATCTGTATTCGATTTATCTAAATCTGAATTTAATTTCAAAAAGGGTCCTGTCTTTTCCAACTTCGTATTGATTGACGAGATCAACAGGGCTCCGGCAAAAACCCAGGCAGCTTTATTTGAAGTAATGGAAGAGCGCCAGATAACTGTAGAAGGCGCTACCTATACTATGGAAGCTCCTTTTCTTGTTATAGCAACGCAAAATCCTATTGAACAGGAAGGTACATACCGACTACCGGAAGCACAGCTTGACCGTTTCCTTTTCAAAATCAATATAGATTATCCTAACCTGACAGAAGAGATTGCTATACTACAAAGAGAGAATGCCTTACAGAATAAAGAAAAGCTGGATAATATAAATAAGGTGCTTTCTCAGGCTGAGATAATTAAATATCAGGCATTGGTAAAGCAAATTGTTATAGAGCCACAACTATTGGAGTATATAGCTAAAATTGTTACCAATACACGTGATAATGCATTCCTTTATCTTGGAGCATCTCCACGCGCCTCTATAGCTATACTGAATGCCGCTAAAGGTTACGCTGCGCTTAGAGGAAGAGATTTTGTTACTCCGGAAGACATTAAAGAATCTGCGATACCGGTATTACAGCACCGTGTTATGGTGGCACCTGAACGTGAAATGGAAGGCCTTACCAGCGAAGAAATAATTAAGCAGATAATAGACACTGTAGAAATTCCGCGTTAATGAAGTGGTTTAAACGCATATACCTCAATAATTTATTTTTCTATGTGCTTATAGGCATTATAGTATGTTTCATCGTATCTTATTTTTTCCCTTCATTTTATCGCGCTACCTGGCTCTTATTATATGTTTTTATTGGTTTTACAGCTATGGATTTTTTATTGCTATTTGCTTCTAACCAACGATTCACTGCATCGCGTACAGTTCCGGAAAAACTAAGTAATGGCGATGAAAACGGCATATTAATTAAGTTAGAAAGTGGCTATTCATTTCCCGTTAGCATTAAAGCTATAGATGAAATACCTTTCCAGTTTCAGATGCGTAATTTTGAGGTTAGAAGAAAAATACCTGCCGGCGGAACAGACGGATTTGAATATTTTTTACGCCCTTTGGAACGTGGTGAATACTATTTTGGGAGTTTAAATATTTATGTTTCTTCTCCGTTACACTTAGCTTGCCGAAGGTTTATATTTGACAAGGATCATATGGTACCTACCTACCCGTCTTTTATACAGCTTCGCAAATATGACCTTATGGCTTTTTCAAACCGATTATTTCAATACGGATTGAAAAAAATACGCCGTATAGGGCATACCATGGAATTTGAGCAGATCAAGGAGTACGTTTCAGGAGATGATATACGCACAATAAACTGGAAAGCAACAGCGAAAAAAAATCAGCTGATGGTAAACCAGTTTCAGGATGAACGCTCCCAGAACGTATATATGGTTATAGATAAAGGCCGTGTAATGAAAATGCCTTTTGAAGGCTTAAGCCTTTTGGATTATGCTATAAATTCAACACTGGTACTGGCAAACATTATACTTAAAAAGCAGGATAAGGCCGGTATGTTTACATTCTCAAAAAAAGTAGAAAACCGCGTATCAGCAGAAAGACGATCTTCGCAAATGCAGCGAATACTTGAAACGCTGTATAACGTAAAAACAAATTTTTTTGAAAGTGACTTTGGTCGTTTATATGCCGATATTAAAAAGAACATTACACAAAGAAGCCTTATACTCTTATACACTAATTTTGAAACGCTGGACGGACTTAAACGCCAGTTACCTTATCTTAAAGGTATAGCACACAGCCATCTTTTGGTAGTGGTGTTTTTTGAAAACAGTGAACTGGAAGAGCTTACACATGCTAAACCCGGAAATATTCAGGAAATATATGACCAGGTGATTGCAGAAAAGCTCGCTTTTGAAAAAAGGCTCATAGTTAATGAATTAAAAAAATACGGAATATATTCTGTCCTTACAAAGCCTGAAAATCTCACTATAGAAAGCATTAATAAATATCTGGAAATAAAAGCGAGAGGAATACTTTAATAATTGCGGCCGCAAACATTTTAACTTTGCATACAGCAACTCTTCTATCATGAAACAAATAACAAGTCCGCAAAACCCATTCATAAAATCGCTGGTTCAGCTTCAGGAAAAAGCAAAAGCGCGCCGACAAAGCGGCACTTTTTTAATTGAAGGTCAGCGTGAAATACAACTTGCCCGAAAAGGCGGTTATGAAATAGAAACTATTTTGTTTTTACCCGATATGCTACCGGAAACACAGGTAGCTATACTGGCAGGAAGAAAAGCAGATATTATAGAAATTAGCAGGGAAGTATATCAGAAACTGGCATACAGAGACACTACCGAAGGCATTATTGCTATTGCAAAAAGCAAAAGCCTTGAACTAGCAGATTTACAACTGGGCGATAACCCGCTTATACTTGTTGCCGAAGCTCCCGAAAAACCGGGCAACCTTGGTGCGCTTTTACGCACAGCAGATGCTGCAAATTTAGATGCCGTAATTGTTGCAAATCCTAAAAGCGATATGTACAATCCTAATATTGTACGTTCCAGTGTGGGATGCTTGTTTACAACGCAGATAGCTACGGGAAATACAGATGATGTTATTGCTTTTTTAAAGTCAAAAAATATAAATATTTACTGTGCCACACTTCAGGATTCTACACAATACCATACACAAGACTATACTACACCATCTGCTCTGGTAGTAGGAACCGAAGCTACAGGACTTACACAGGAATGGCGTGATGCATCTACAAAAAACATAATAATACCTATGCAGGGCGAGATAGATTCTATGAATGTATCTGTAGCTGCTGCCATATTAATTTTTGAAGCTAAAAGACAAAGAGGATTTTAAATACTTTATTTTATGATAAGCGTAAACGTATCGCAAAACTTTAAACGCAGTGTAAGAAAAGCTATATTATCTATAGTATTATTTGTTTTTACCTACATTCTTTTAGTAGCTTTAGCCGTAGGCCTAACTGTTGCGTGTGGTTATGGTGGTATAATGCTGATAGCACTCAGACCATCTTTCGCTACTTTAATGCTTGGAATTGGCTGTATAAGCATTGGTTTATTAATATTGTTTTTCATGATAAAATTTGTCTTTTCAAAAAACAAGACAGACCGCTCTCATTTTATAGAAATAACACAGCATGAAGAACCCCGACTATTTGCTTTTATTGAAGCAATAGTAAACGAAACAGGAACCGAGTTTCCGAATAAAATATACCTTTCATCTGAAGTTAATGCATCTGTATTTTACGACTCCAGTTTTTGGAGCATGTTTCTTCCCGTAAAAAAGAATCTGCATTTAGGACTTGGTCTTATGAATAGTGTAACTGTAGATGAATTTAAAGGTATTGTTGCCCATGAATTCGGGCACTTTTCTCAACGTAGTATGAAAGTAGGCAGTTATGTATACAATGTAAATTATATAATACATAATATGCTATATGACAATGACTCTTATGATGCCATAATAAATAAGTGGGCTAATGCAAGTGGATATTTTTCAATTGCAGCCATAATTGGAGTAAGAATTATTGATGCTATACAATGGATACTTAAAAAAGTATATGAAATAGTAAACCTTAACTATCTGGCTCTTTGCAGGGAAATGGAATTTCACGCCGATGAGGTAGCTGCCAATGTAGCTGGTTCTAAAGCATTGGCAACATCATTAGTAAGATTAGACCTCGCTTCGTTTGCTTATAATAGTACTTTGGAATTTTATGGTAATAAAATAAAAGACAACAAAAAACCTGATAATATATTTCCTCAGATGAGTTATGTTTTAGCTTTCTGGGGTAATGAACTCAAACTGGCAACAATAAACAATTTACCGGCAGCAACACTCGATTCAAAAACACGATTCAACAAATCTAAATTAGGGTTTGAGGATCAATGGTCTTCTCATCCAAGTGATAAAGACCGTGTAAATAAACTTGAGAATTTAAATATTCCTGCAAAAAATCAAAATACCGAAATTGCAGTTTCATTATTTGAAAATCCTGTAAAAAAGCAGGAAACTATTACTGCAATGCTATTTTCTAAAATAGAATACAGTAACCACACAACACCTCATAATCTTACAGAATTCAAATCTGAATTTTCCGAAACAATCAGCAAATCTACTTTCGCAAAAAAGTATAATAATTATTTTGACGACCTGACTATAAACGCTTTAGACTTTGATACACTAGTTTCTCTATACACTTCGGAAGAAGAAGAAAAAGAAATATTTAGTCAGGAAGCAGTAGATCTTATATATCAATCAATTGGTTTAAGAAATGATATTGAAACCCTCAATAAAATTGCATCAGGAGATTTTGAGGTTAAATCTTTTGATTATGACGGAAATCGTTATAAATCATCAGATGCATCTACTTTACTAAGCAAGATAGAGGAAGAACTAAAAAAAGCTAATATACAGGTTGAGGAAAATAATAAAAAAATATTTGCTTATTATTATAATATCGCTAAAAATAACAATAAAGAACATTTATATACAGATAAATACAAGAAGTACCTAAACTACATAAATAGCTTTGAAACAAAATCTGAAGTTCTGAAAGTTATGTATAATACGCTTTCATTTACGCAGCAAAATTGTTCTTTTGAAAAAATAAACTCTAAAATGAAAAAAGTTTATCTTGAAGAAGTACAATTTAAAACTATTATTAAAGAATTACTTGAAAATAGTGAGGAATCCAAAATATTAGCTGAGGAACACAAAGAAGTATTTACAAAATACACCAGTACAGATTTAAACTATTTTAGTAATGACCGTTATGATGAGGTATCCCTTAATCTCTTATTTAGCAGTATAAATTATTATAATGTTGTTATGAACGATATACAATTTATGTATAAAAAAGATTTTCTTGATTTTCAGGCTTCACTAACTGAAGGTACATTATCATTAACTAATAATATTCAAAAAGAACCTTTAAACTAAAACTGCATTAAATAAAATGCATACGGATAATGAAATTAATTTATCTTATTCTTCTATTTATTACCTTTTCTATTAATGCTCAACAAATTGAAACGATTGATTGGGATGAGGTTCGTATAAACGGTATATTAGAACTCACAATATCAAAACGTGATTTTGAAACAATTTATAAAAAAGCAGACAGTATTGTAACACCTGATTATACCGAAATTTGCGGAGCAGATGAAGACAGTAATTTTCAGTACTACTATTACAAAGGTTTGCAGTATGAGCTTGACAATGGAATTATGAATTTCAGAAAGATTACCTTCTCAAAAAAGTATTCATTTTTCATACTCTACAAAGACAAAAAAATAGACCTTACTACAAAGATAGACGACCTGAACACTCTGTTTCCTGAAGCGATAAAAAATGCTGAAAATAATAATGGAATAATATATATAACATTAAAATCAGCAGATGTTATTGATGATAGCGAATGGCATTTTACTTTTAAAAACGGCTATCTCCAATCTATAGAATGCTTTTTCCCATGTTAAATGAATGAGCCTAAAACCTATTACAATCCTTTAAATGGGGAGTACACCAAAATAATTGAATCTTCTGAAGACACTAATGGGAAATACTCTTTGCTTGAAGTTTCTCTTATGCCCCACGGCGGAAACCCACCTCACTATCATAAACGCTTTACGGAAGAATTTATAGCCGTTAAAGGACAATTAGGCTTACTATACAATAGGGAGATTGTTTATCTTGAACCCGGGCAAAGCAAACTGGTTCCGATAGGCATAGAGCATCGATTTTTTAATAATGGGAGTGAACCTATAGTTTTTAGGATAGTACTACGTAATGGGCAGCCCGGTTTTGAAAATTTCATAAAAGCACTTTTCGGTCTGGTTAATGATAAATGCACTACTAAAAGGATGATCCCTAAAAATCCTTTCTATGGAGCGATACTGCTCAAATGGGGAGATACCCATCTCAATACTACTTTTTTCAATCTTTTTACTCCTTTTGCTTCACTCACCTATTGGATTGCTAAAAAGATAAATCTGGAAAATATCCTGCTTCGTAAATACTGTAAATAGCCTTTGTAAGCAACTCTATGTTAGAATAGAATAATTCTATATGCTATATTGTTTTTGATAAAAAATATCACTAATTTTAAGGCTATTGCTATATGACTATGATTGAGATTGATACCGAACAGGAAAACAAGGCTATTGCCAAAGAATACAAGGAGTTACTCCGAATAAGCTACCAGACACTTACAGAAGACGATAAAAAGCTGATCAGAAAAGCTTTTGATGTTGCTGTAGATGCACATAAAGATCAACGAAGGAAATCTGGTGAAGCTTACATCTTCCACCCTATTGCCGTGGCTAAAATTGTGGCCTCAGAAATTGGATTGGGGGCAACTTCTATTGCCTCTGCCCTACTGCATGACGTAGTAGAAGATACAGATATTACGGTAGCCGATATTGAGCGTATGTTCAATCCGAAGATAGCACAGATCGTAGATGGCCTGACAAAAATTGCACAGGTTAAAACCGATCAGGAAATATCTATGCAGGCTGAAAATTTCCGTAAAATGCTGCTTACCCTAAATGATGATGTTAGGGTTATACTCATAAAAATTGCCGACAGGCTGCATAATATGCAGACTATGGAATCTATGGTAGATTACAAACAGGCAAAAATTGCATCGGAAACATTATACATTTATGCTCCGTTAGCACACCGCCTTGGGTTGTATAATATTAAAAATCAGCTTGAAGATCTTGGTCTTAAGTATACAGAGCCTGCTGTGTATAACGACATTGTAAGCAAAATGAAGGAGACCAAAGAAGAACAGGATGCTTACATTAAGTCTATTTCTGATGTATTAAAATCATCACTGGATGCTGAGAATATTCAGTATACTATAAAAGGCAGGCCTAAGTCCATTTATTCTATCCGCAGAAAAATGCTGGCTCAGGGTGTGAGCTTTGACGAAGTATATGACAAGTTTGCACTGCGTATTATTTATAAATCAGACCAGCATGATGAAAAATTTATTGCCTGGAAAATATATTCTATAGTAACCGACCATTACCGACCTAGCCCAAGTAGGTTAAGGGACTGGATATCATCTCCAAAATCTACCGGATATGAGGCACTGCATATTACAGTAATGGGACCAAAAGGGCGTTGGGTAGAAATTCAGGTACGAAGCGAACGTATGGACGAGGTTGCTGAAAAGGGATATGCTGCGCATTATAAGTACAAACAAGGCGGCGCAACTGAAGAACATGGCCTTGAAACCTGGCTTAACCTGTTAAAAGAAGCCCTGGAAAATACATCGGGCAATGCTGTAGATTTTGTTGAGGACTTTAAACTGAATCTATATGCTAAAGAGATATATGTTTTTACCCCTAAAGGTGAAATAAAATCGTTACCAAAGGGCGCTACATCACTGGATTTTGCTTTTAGTATACACTCTGAAATAGGTATCAGAACAAGAGGAACACGAGTGAATGGAAAACTGGTGCCACTTAACCATGTACTTAACAGCGGTGATCAGGTAGAAGTTATTACCTCCCCTAACCAGAAACCTAACCCGCACTGGCTGGATTATGTTACTACGGCAAGAGCTAAAAACAAGATAAAAAATGTACTAAACGAGAGTACTAAGAAAATTGCCGAAGACGGAAAAGAACTACTTACCCGTAAACTCCGACATTTAAAAATTACGCTTAGCGAAAGCATTGTAAACGAACTGGTAAACTACTTTAAATTAAAAACAAGTCTGGATTTGTTTTACCGTGTAGGTGTTGGTACTATAGACAACCAGCAACTTAAAGACTACGCTGCACTGAAGAGCAATACGTTTATGAATTTCTTTAAGAATAAAATAAAACGTTCGCCTAACGTGCCGCAGGAGCAGATTCAGAAAGAAGAAATAAGCCGTAATTATGACCTGCTTGTTTTTGGTAAAAATGAAGACAAGCTTGATTATAAACTTGCCAACTGCTGTAACCCCATACCGGGAGATGAAGTGTTTGGTTTTATTACCATAAATGAAGGGATAAAAGTGCATAAAAAAGACTGCCCTAATGCTATAAGGCTGCAAAGTAATTATGCTTACCGCATTATGCCTGCAAAATGGATAGATTCTTCGCAGGAAGAATTTAAGGCGACACTTAAAATAACAGGCATGGATATACTTGGACTGACAAACGAGCTGACAAAAGTTATATCCAACAATATGCATGTTAATATTCAAAGTATATCGCTAAGCGGTAATGCAGGTATATTTAACGGGCAGGTTACTGTAGTGGTGCAGAACAACACCATTCTTAAAAAACTTATAGATAATATTAAAAAAATTGAGGGCATAGATAAAGTGACGAGGATATATAACAATTAAGGTTAATGCTTTCACTTAACGAAATTTAGATTATCTTTGCACCATCGATACAAAAACCATGGAAAATAATAAAAACCAGGACATTGTAAAAAATGTTTTCACGAAGTTCCTTGAGGATAAAGGGCACAGGAAAACCCCTGAGCGCTACGCTATTCTGCTGGAAATATATAACAGCACTGAACATTTTGATATTGAGTCGTTATATATAAAAATGAAAAACAAAAACTATCGCGTTAGCCGTGCTACACTTTATAACACGATAGAATTGCTTTTAGAATGCGGACTTGTGAGAAGGCACCAGTTTGGACAAAACCAGAGCCATTATGAGAAATCATATTTTGACAAGCAGCATGATCATATAATAATGACAGATACAGGTGAGGTTATAGAGTTTTGTGACCCCAGAATACAATCTATTAAAAAAACGATAGAAGAAATTTTTGGTATTGAAATTCATAACCATTCTTTATACCTTTACGGCCATAAAAAACAACCTGTGGCAGAACAAGAGCCTATAGCTGAACAGCCTGTTGCAGAAAGTTAATAAAAGGGCGCGTTTAAAAGAAACGACAAACCAACCCTGAAAAGGATTGGTTTTTATTTTTATGATTACCCGGAAAAACAATTATTTCAATATAACAAACAAATAAAAGGAATGACCGTAGATTTGCTGCTTGGATTACAGTGGGGCGACGAAGGCAAAGGAAAGATCGTTGACGTACTCACCTCTAAATATGATATTATTGCCCGTTTTCAGGGTGGACCAAATGCAGGCCACACACTGGAATTTGATGGGATTAAACACGTTTTAAGGACTATTCCATCAGGTATATTCCATAAAAATTCAATAAATATCATTGGTAATGGTGTTGTAATGGATCCTGTGGTTTTTCAGAAAGAAATAGAAGGGCTTGAGAAATTCAATATCGATATTCAGTCCCGCTTGCTTATTTCAAGAAAAGCACACCTTATATTACCTACACACCGCCTTTTAGATGCTGCATCTGAAGCTTCTAAAGGTAAAGCAAAAATAGGATCAACACTGAAAGGTATTGGCCCAACCTATATGGACAAAACCGGAAGAAACGGCCTTCGAGTAGGAGATATTGAGCTTGAAAATTTTGAAGAGCTTTACCGCCACCTTGCCGATAAGCACCAGGCAATGATAGACTTCTACAATGTAGAGCTTGAATATGACCTTGCAGAACTTGAGGCAGAATTTTTTGCTGCAGTTAAAGAGCTTAAAAAACTTACCTTTATTGATAGCGAAGAATACCTTAACAAAGCAATGAAAGTAGGAAAAACCATTCTTGCAGAAGGTGCTCAGGGTTCTTTACTTGATATTGATTTTGGTACATATCCATTTGTCACATCATCTAACACTACTGCTGCCGGAGCCTGTACAGGACTTGGTATTGCACCAAACAGGGTTAAAGATGTATTTGGTATTTTTAAAGCATATACTACCCGTGTTGGAAGCGGGCCTTTCCCTACTGAATTATTTGACGAAGATGGTGCTACAATGGCACGCGTTGGTAATGAATACGGATCTGTAACCGGTCGTGCGAGACGTTGCGGATGGCTGGACCTTGTTGCACTAAAATATGCAATCCAGGTAAATGGTGTTACACAGCTATATATGATGAAAGGTGACGTACTTTCTGGTTTTGATACTTTAAAAGTATGTACTTCATATAAATATAAAGGACAGGAAATTAGTCACCTGCCTTATAACATAGAACCTGAAAATGTAACGCCTGTTTTTGTTGAGAAAAAAGGATGGGCAGCAGATCTTACAGGAATGACAACCTATGAACAGCTTCCTGCTGAACTTAAAGAATATATTGAGTTTATTGAAAAAGAAGTTGAAGTACCTATTAAAGTTATATCTGTAGGCCCGGACAGAACCCAGACAATTATAAAATAAAAAAAGCCGCTTTATGCGGCTTTTTTTATAACTTGTCTTTAGTGAATAAAATATATAGTAACCCCGAAACTTTTAACTATACAATAAAGCAAAGCACAACTATTGTTATTGTTTTTACGTAAATTTGTTCCAAATTATTTCAACTTGAAAAAGCTTCTCTTTTTTCTTATATCTTTTATTCTCTGCAATAATGTTTTGTGCGCACAGGAGAAAAAGTTAATTATAATTGAGCACGTAGATTTTATTGAAGGGAATCAGACGGAAATTCCTGACGCTGTTGTTCTTACCGGCAATGTAAGGGTATTACATGATGGTATTAGAATGACTTGTAACAAAGCGTATCATTTCACTAAAGAGAATTATATAAAGCTTTTTGGCGATGTAAAAATGAATCAGGGCGACAGCCTTTTTATGGATGGGCGCTATGCAGAATATAATGGCAACAAAAAATTTGCTTACGCAACAGGAGATATAGTGATGCGCTCTCCCGACATGAGGCTTGTTACCGACACTATTTATTTTGACAGGGCTGCACAACAGGCTTATTATAATTCTTACGGAACTATTTATAATGCTGACAATACTCTTAAAAGTAAATCAGGGCGCTATATAGTAGCTCAAAAGAAATATGAATTCAGAACTGCCGTTACCCTTACCAACCCAAAATATGTTTTAAAGTCAAACCATCTTGATTATTACACAAACTCTGGGCATTCATATGTATTTGGCCCTACCACAATTACAAGTAAAGAAGACTATATTTATACTGAGAAAGGGTTTTATGATACAAAAAAAAATCTGGCACATTTGCTAACCAACTCCTACATAAAATATGGTACGCGGATTATAAAAGGAGACAGTATTTATTATGACAGGCCTCGAAATTACTCATCCGCAACTAACAATGTAAAAGTCACCGACACAGTAAACAAATATGTTTTAGAGGGGCATTATTCTGAAATATATAGATTTAAAGAGGGCGACTCCCTTATAATGACAAAACATGCCGTAGCAAAAACACTTGTAGAAAAAGACACCTTATACACCCATGCAAAAC
This sequence comes from Flavobacterium sp. NRK1, assembly GCF_024054175.1. Classification (GTDB taxonomy): domain Bacteria; phylum Bacteroidota; class Bacteroidia; order Flavobacteriales; family Flavobacteriaceae; genus Flavobacterium. The sequence goes on along the minus strand of NZ_JAMXLA010000001.1, from coordinate 2,416,624 downwards.
GTATGGTAGTTACAGGAAAACCGGGCTTCAGAATTGTGAGAGGATACAATAATGCACGATTTTATAAGGTAGATATGAGCGGTAAATGCGATTCGATACATTCTGATGAAGCAAAAGGGCTTACGCAACTTATTAAACGTCCTGTGGTATGGAATGGCGACAGCCAGCTTACAGGAGAAGTTATACACATAATATCTAACAGTAAAACTGAACAAATAGACTCGCTAAAGGTACTTACAAATGCTTTTATAATTCAGAAAGATACCCTAGGAACGGGATATAACCAGATAAAAGGAAAGAACCTGTATGGTAAATTCAGGGATAATAAACTCTATGAGGTAGATTTAATAGGAAATGCAGAGAAGATATACTATATGTATGATAAAGAGGTTTTATTTGGTATAGATAAAGGTGTAGGCAGCAGTATTCATCTTGAACTGAAAGACAATAAAATTACCTCTGCAACACTTTTCAGAAAAACCGAAAGCCAAATCTATCCTGATTCCGAACTACCGCAAAATGTGCGTAAACTGAGAGGCTTTTTATGGCGTGGAGATGAAATGATAAAAACAAAAGACGACATATTCCCTCCGGAAGAACAAGAACTTCATGACAGTATAGTTAAAAAATCGGTAGCAGATAAAAAAATAGAAGACACTCCAATGGAACCATTAAAGCAGACATTGGATTATGATAAAGACCACCCAAAACCTAAGCCTAAACCTGAGGTTAAAGAGGAACAAAAATAATAATGCGAATGATCAATGACTTTTTAAAATACCAGGCGCAAACTTCTCCTTATCCTTTAGGAATGGAAGTTTCTCACGCCAAGGGATCTTATATTTACGATAGCAATAATAAAAAATATCTTGATTTTGTGGCCGGCGTTTCGGCAGCAAGCCTGGGACATCAGAATGCAAGAGTAAATCAGGCGATCATAGACCAGCTTAACAAATATTCGCACGTAATGGTATATGGTGAATATGCCCAGCATCCTGCAACCGAGTTTTGTAAATTGCTTGCACAAAACATGCCTGAACAATTAAATAAAACCTACCTTACCAACTCGGGCACCGAAGCAACTGAAGGAGCCTTAAAACTTGCAAGAAGAGTAACAGGCAGAAGCCAGCTTATCTCCTGTTTTAATGCTTATCACGGCAACACTATGGGATCTATGAGTGTTATGGGGTTTGAGGAACGCAAGCAGATATTTCGCCCGTTACTACCTGATGTGGATTTTATAACCTTTAACAACGAAGAGGATTTACAAAAAATAACTACTAAAACAGCAGGTATTATTCTGGAAACCATTCAGGGTGGCGCCGGTTTTATACAGCCGCATAATGATTTTCTTAAAAAAGTAAGGCAGCGATGTGATGAAGTAGGCGCTATAATGATTCTTGATGAAATACAGCCAGGTTTTGGACGCACAGGAAAACTATTTGGGTTTCAGAACTATGATGTTGTACCGGATGTAGTTGTTATGGGTAAAGGAATGGGTGGTGGTATGCCGGTAGGAGCTTTTACAGCTTCAGAAAAGATGATGGATTTATTAAGCCATGATCCTAAGCTGGGGCATATAACAACATTTGGCGGACACCCGGTAATTGCTGCTGCTTGCTTAGCTACGCTACATGAGCTGACCGAAACTGACATAATGGCGCAGACGCTGGAAAAAGAAAAAATATTCAGAAAACTGCTTATTCACCCCCTGATTAAAGAAGTACGGGGTGAGGGCTTAATGCTTGCAGCGATGACTGAAAGGGCTGATATTACTGACAAAGTAATTTTGCGATGCCAGGACAAAGGCCTTATTTTATTCTGGCTGCTGTTTGAAGGATGCGCAATAAGAATAACCCCTCCCCTAACTATTAGTAATGAGGAGATTGAGGAAGGTTGTGGCATTATTATTGAAGTTATGAATGAGATTCTTGAAGAGCAAAACAATAATTAACAATAAAATTTGTTAATTAAATTGTTCAAAAGAAATATAAATTATTTCCTTTTAGGAGTTACATTTTGTAACTTTAATAAGGATAATTTTAAACAATAGGAGTATGAATTTGAGCCACGAAGAAGAAGATTACAGTTTATCCTTATCAAAGTTTGAATCTATGTTGAAAACCAACAAAGTACTTTTCTTTGATTCTGAAGAGTTTGAAGACATTATTCTTCATTACCTCGACACCGGAAAAATTAATTTAGCTAAGAAGGCCTTAAAATTAGGTCTGGAACAACATCCCAGGTCAACAGGTTTAAAATTAGTACAGGTAGAGCTTTTAGTTTTTGACGACAAACTAGACCTTGCAGAAAGATTATTAAATGACTTATATGCCATAGAACCTACTAACGAAGAGGTATATATACAAAAAGCAAATATTTATTCTAAAAGAGACCAGCATGAAAAAGCAGTAGAGCTTTTACAAACTGCCCTTAAATATACAGACGATTATGCAGATGTATATTCTCTTATAGGTATGGAATATCTTTTTATGGATAATTTAGAAATGGCACGTGATAATTTTATTAAATGCCTTGATGAAGATACTGAAGATCACTCCGCATTATATAATGTGGTATATTGTTTTGATTTTTTAGACCAAAACCTTGAAGCTGTTGAGTTTCTGAATAATTTTATTGACAAGAACCCATACAGTGAAGTAGCCTGGCATCAGTTAGGAAGACAATACTATGCCATAAAAGATTATGAAGGAGCATTACGTGCCTTTGACTATGCTACGCTTATTGACGACAGCTTTCTGGGAGCATTTCTTGAAAAAGCCAAATCTTTAGAGAAGTTAAAACGATATGAAGAGGCTATTGCATGCTACACCATTACTATGGAGCTTGATGACCCTACATCTTTTGCTTTGCTAAGGGTTGGTAAATGCTATGAAAGATTAGGCAATTTTGAAGATGCCCTTAAGTTTTATTTGAGAACTGTACATGAAGATCCCTTACTTGATAAAGCATGGATAGCAATTACCGATTTTTATATTCGTCGTAAAAACTACCAGAAAGCACTTTACTATGTAAATAAAGCTATTGGTATTGACAACGAAAATAAATTATACTGGAAACGCTATGCAATTATAAACAAAGCGCTGAGTTTTCATGAAGAAGCAGAAGAAGGCTATAGAAAAGCAGTAGAGTTTGGTGATTACCAGCTTGATACCTGGTTATTCTGGACAGATACTCTTGTAACGCTGGGTGAATATGATACCGCTATTACTACTTTGCTCCAGGCCTCTGAATATTTTCCTGAAGAATATGAGATTGAATACCGACTTGCCGGATTGTACTTTATGCAGCAGGAAGAAGATAAAGCAGTGTTTCATTTAAGTAATGGGCTAAGATTAGGTTTTAAACACCATACGCTTATTGAAGAATATTTTCCCGCAATATGGTATTCAGATATTGTACAGGACGCTATTAAAAAGCATGAAAGCAGACAATAATTAATTTTATTTTATAATATTTAACCTGATTATAGCATGGCTTAATCAGGTTTTTTTATTTTTATGGAATGAAAACAAAACGTTTTGGACTTGTAGGCCGCAATATTAATTACTCCTTTTCTGCAGGGTATTTCAAAAGTAAGTTTAAAAAGAAAGGCCTTGAAAATTACACTTATACCAACTTTGATATTGAAGACATTTCCCAGCTTCCGGAAATACTTCAAAAAACAAAAAGGCTAAAAGGACTCAATGTAACTATTCCCTACAAAGAACAGGTTATACCATTATTGGATAAGGTATCTAAAACTGCACAAATAATTGGTGCTGTAAATACTATTGTTGTTTCAAAAAAACGAACCAAAGGCTATAATACTGACCATTACGGATTTAAAAGAGCTATAGAGCCACTGCTGCTTCCACATCATAAAAAAGCATTGATTTTAGGAACCGGCGGTGCCGCAAAAGCAATTGCCTATGCTCTTAGAAAAATGAGAATAGAATATGACTTTGTATCGCGAACCGCAACAGATGTAATTTATGGTTATGAAGACCTTACAGAGAATATTTTTAATGAGTACCATATAATAATAAACACCACACCATTAGGCACTTTCCCTAATATAAATGAATATCCTCCAATAGATTACAGCCTTTTTTCAGACAGGCATATTGCTTTCGACCTTGTATATAATCCTGAAGAGACTGCTTTCCTAAAAAAAGCAGCTAAAAATGGTGCAGTCACAAAAAATGGCTACGACATGCTGGTACATCAGGCTGAAAAGGCATGGAAGGTTTGGAATAAAAAATAACTCTTCTTTTAACAAATCGTTATTTATATTTAATAAAACCATCCAAACATTCAGAAATCGATGTTTTTCTTTGAATTTTAAACTGGCTTTACTATCTTTCGGCATTAAAGATATTAATCCCTTAAGCATTTTTACGATGTTAGAAGAAAAGAATGATAACCTGCATGAAGCAGATGGAGAACAATTAAACGAAGTAAACGGCACCTTACAGACCGATTACTCTACTGAAAACGACACTATTGAAGATGGTGAGGTACCTGTAGTTCATGAAACCGAAGGCCAGCTGCCTTTTGCGCCTAAAGAAATACTGGAAGCAGCAAAAGTAGCCGATGAGCCGGAAAGTGATGATGATAATGATGCTGTTACAGCCATTGAAGACAAAACTACTGAAACACCATCATCTACAGAAAAAAAAGAACGCAGTGCCGTTGATTCTATAGATGAAAGTAATGCCGAAGAAGGCGAAGACGACTCGCTAACTGACAGGCACGATATACCCATGCTTAATTATGAGGAGCTCTCAATGGAAGAACTTACAGATGAGCTGGAGAAACTTACTGCTGTAGAAAAAGTAATGTCTGTTAAAGACCATATAGAAGAAATAAGAAAAGAATTTTACTCTAAATACAATCATTTTATTGAGGAGAAGAAAGATGAATACAGCCACGACAACAATGGCGACACTTCTGATTTTGAATATCACTATCCTTTAAAAAATAAATTCGACACCTTATACAATCAGTATAGAGACAGAAAAAACAGCCATTTTAAAAAATTACAGACAGATCTTAAAGGCAATCTTGAAAACAGGCTTGCTATTATTGAAGAACTGAAAAATCTTGTTGATGGCGACGAAAATATTAAAGACTCACTTAAACATGTAAGCGAACTTCGCGATCGCTGGAAAAATGCAGGGCCTATTCCGCGTGACAAATACAACCATGTTTGGAATAACTTCCATTTTCATATTGAACGTTTTTATGACCATCTTCATCTTGACAGAGAAGCAAGGGATATGGACTTTAAACATAATCTTGAGCAAAAGCAAAAAATTATTGCACGTGTAGAGGAACTTGTTGAAGAAGAAGATGTAAACAAGGCTTTTCGTGAACTACAGGCTCTTCATAAGATATGGAAAGAAGAAATCGGGCCTGTATCAAGAGAACATCGTGAAGAAATATGGAATCGTTTTAGCGAACTTACAAAGCAACTTCATGACAAGCGTGAAGCCCTTGTAGCAAAAAGCAAGGAAAAAGAAGAAGAGAACCTTGCTAAAAAGAACGACATTATTGCCCAGATAAATGCTATTGCTGAAGAAAAAATAACAGCACATAATGCATGGCAGGGACAAATAGATCGCATTGAAGCTTTAAGGGAACAGTTCTTTAAAGCAGGAAAAGTGCCTCTTGAAGTAAATGAAGAAACCTGGGCAGCATTTAAAGCTGCTGTAAGAAACTTTAATACGGTTAAGAACTCTTTTTATAAAGACATTAAAAAAGACCAGCAGGAAAACCTTAATAAAAAACTGGCTCTTGTAGAAAAAGCCCAGTCACTGCAGGATAGTGAAGATTTTAACGCCACAACACCTGTAATGAAACAAATACAGGATGAATGGAAAACCATAGGCCACGTTCCAAGAAAATATTCTGACAGCGTATGGAAAGATTTCAAAGCAGCTTGCAACCATTATTTCGACAGGCTTCACGCACAACGCAATGAAGCAAATAAAGAAGAACTTGAAGCTTTTGATAAGAAAAAAGAATATCTTGAAAACCTGAAAGAATTTGAACTTACCGGCGATCACAAAACCGATCTGGATGCAATTAAAAAGCATATAGAAAACTGGAAAGGATTAGGACGTGTTCCTCAGGCAAGAAGACATATAGAAGGCAAATTCAATAAGATACTTGATGCACTGTTTGACAAGCTTAGCCTCTCTAAGAAAGAAACAGATATGGTAAGGTTTAATAACCGCTTAGAACAGCTTGCTGAAGGTGATGATACCAGAAGACTGGAAAATGAGCAACTGTTTATTATGCGTAAAATTGACGAGGTACAGGGAGAAATATTCCAGCTTGAGAATAACATCCAGTTCATTTCAAATGCTAAAGGAGATAATCCTCTTGTAAAAGAAGTACAAAAAAATATAGAGCGCCATAAAGAAGACCTTAAGACGTGGAGAGAAAAACTTAAACAGATAAGAAGCCTTAAACAACAATAGGCATTACTTATATATAACGATAGACCATCCTTAACAGGATGGTTTTTTTTATTTCTATAATTTAATATTCAGCCATACGCTTAACGTTATATTCTCTGATTATGAGATTCGGTTTATAGCAGGGGATTATATCAGAAAAAATATTAAGTATAAAAAAAGAGGGCCCGGTAACCAACACCAGACCCCCTTATGAACTAAAAACTATTACTCTGTTACTGTTTTACAATTTTAAATGAAGCAGTTGCACCATTTGCAGCATTTACCTGCAGTATGTAAGTTGCCTGTGGTAATGAAGAAACATTTACCTGTACAGTATTTGCATTTACAGACTGACGCATAACCTGCTGTCCTAATAGGTTAACCACTGATATTTCAGTAAGAGTATCTTTACCTTCAACAGTAAGTACATCTGTTGCAGGATTAGGATACACTACTACATTTTTCAATTCAAATGATTCAGTTCCCAGTAATACAGTTGCTTCTATAGCAAGTATTTCACTGCTACATGCTCCAATTGATTGAGAAGCACCATACGTATTACCTGAAATCAGAGGTGTTGCAGCAGGAATACTAATCCATGCATCTTCATCTAATACAAACCATTCTACAATTGCATCTGCAACAAACTCTACGTCAAGATCAGCTACGGTAGCTCCTTCTTCAAATTCCTGCTCTGCATCACCTACAGGCATATCCGGAATAGCCGAAACAACAACCTCAACTTCCACAACCTGGCTTTCACAACCTTCAAAAGACTGAGAAACAGTATAAGTACCTGAAACAAGAGCATCGGTTGATGATACTAAGTTTCCTTCAGGAGAATACCAGTTTACAGTGTAAGTTTCAGTTTCTCCAGCTGTCAGGTCAGAAACAAAAGCTTCACCACAGAAAGACTGAACTGCAAAAGGAGTTGGCATAGCAGTTGTTGTTAAAGCAACATTTACAGCTAATCTTCCGCCTTCGCATCCATTAACTGTTTGAGAAACATAGAAAGTTCCCGCAGACACTTCTCCTTCAAGATCAACTAAAGTAGATCCGTCTAACGTAGTGTACCAGTTAAAATCAGCACCTTCTTCGCCTTCAACTGTTAATTCTGAGAACATTGTTCCTGAACATACAACAAAATTTTCAGCGGTTGGCACCGGTACAATAGTGTGAGTTACCTCAACAGCAACTCTTTCGCTTTCGCAAATACTTATATTCTGAGATACATAGTACGTACCTTCTGACAATACCTCTTCTGAAGATAACGGAGTTGTTGCCGTTTCGCTTGCATACCAGTTAGCCGTAGCACCTTCTGATAATTCAATTGAAAGATCAGCCACTGTTGCCCCCATACAAACCGCCTGATTTGCCGCTATAGGAGCATCAATTACTGCATTAACATTTACCTGCACAGGTACCCTGTCACTTTCGCAATCATTAAGTTTCTGAGAAACATAATAAATACCGGTCTCCAGCGCTGTATCTGCACCTAATGCAGTTGCTGAATCTTCACTTGCGTACCACTTGATTGTAGCTCCTTCCGAAGCTGTAGCAGTTAAATCTGCTGCTGTAGCACCATTACAAAATTCCTGATCTGCTGCTTCAGGAGCAGTAACATTATTTATAGTAACCTCAACTGCTGCTCTTGAGCTTTCACATGTACCAAGTGTTTGAGTTACATAATAAGTACCAGAAGTTACAGCCATATCTTCAGCAAGTTGTTCATCATCACTTTCAGATGCATACCATTTATATGTAGCAACCGGACTGCCTCCCGCCTCTAAATCGGCAACAGTAGCACCCGAACATAATTCCTGAGGGAAGGTAGTTGGAGCAACGATAGTTGACACAGCTATATTTACAGCTACTCTTACACTTTCGCAATCGCCTAAAGACTGAGATACATAGTAAGTACCAGTACCTAATACTGTTGCAGTATCTAAAGTTTCAGTAGCAGTTGCACTGGCATACCATTGTACTGTAGTATCTTCTTCAGTAGTAACCTGAATATCAGCTACAGTAGAACCTTCGCCTGCACAAAATATTTGAGAAGCTGCTACAGGAGCAGGAGTTGTATTAATAGTCACTGCTACGGTAGCCCTTGCACTTTCACAACCATTAACTGTTTGAGAAACATAATAGTTACCTGTCTCCAGAGCAGTAGTTGCTGCTAAAGCCGTACCTCCCGTTAAGGCTGTATACCACTGAATATTTTCTCCACTTGTAGTTTCAAGATCAGAAATAACAGTACCTCCACATAGTGTTTGTGCTACCGCTGTAGGTAGCGGCGTAGGATCTAAAGTTACAGCTATTGCAGCAGAACGCGGACTTTCACAAGTACCAACAGTCTGACTAACATAATAAGTACCAACTGCAATTGGCGTTGCAGGATCTATCGCCTCACCACCTGTTGGATCTGCATACCAGTTATATACTGCCCCAACGATACCATCGGCAGAAAGATCTGCAAATGTAGCTGTAGGACATAAATTTTGTGCTGCCCCTGTAGGAGCATCCGGAGTTGTACAGCTATCAAGCGCATAAGTTACAATTACCTTCCAAGTATTGTTATCTACTTTATTATAAGTATTATTACAGCCTGACCCTCCAAAAGTCCTCCACGCTCTTAATTCAAACTCAACGCTTCCCGTAAGGTCATTCGCAATAGCTATACCTGAACGGTTGTAATTAAATGTCCCCCCGTTACCGCTTCCTGCTGATAATGATGCCTCTTTAAGGCCGGTTGTATTACAAACGAGTAAAGAACGTTGTTCGCTCATCCAACCATTACTTGCAGTAGTCATAATATATGATGTGCCAACCGAAGCAATTTTATATCCTGGAGGTACACTAACAGTCATTACACCAGGACAGGTAGTAGTTGAATTTGTAGAAACTGTAGAAGAATCTTCATATAGAGTATTAATCTCTCCTCCTGTGTAAGTATATGTTATCTGACCCGGAGTAAAAGTACCTGTTTGCCAAAACCCTTTTACACCACCACAATTAGAACGTATCCAGCAGTAATAGGTCTGGCCCGGTAAAAGACCAGTAAGTGTTTTTGTGTTAGTACCTGCTGCAACATTGCCTGTTGGTGTAGTAGTTGCTGTTGGTGCAGTTGCACTTGTACTAATATAATAATCATATCCGTCTGAAGGAACAATTGAAGGCGCTGTCCAGTTAATTACAGCTCCATCCATTGTAGATGTATAAGTAATAGCGGTAGGTGCAGGGCAACTTGTATAAGCATCAGCTGAGAAAGCAAATACATTTACTACTTCACCACCCGTAGAAGTTTTGGTTATTTGTACACTTTGAATTGGTTTTGACTGATTTGCAGTAGATATCGCTAACGGTATCTGGTACATTCTTGGATTTGTAGTGTTTGGCTCCAAAGCATTAGTGGTTCTGTTAACACGTCCAATACCCTGTATTGCATAGTTACTGCCTCCAAACCAGTCAGCAACAGCAACACCAGTGAATGTTTGGCTTGTTGCATCAGAAAAGTTTACAACAGCAGTAACAGTACCTGCTCCACTGCCTGTAACAGCAAGCATATAAAGTGTATTAACCGCCAAAGGTGTGGCAAAAGTGATTGTTCCTGTTGGAGCAGTAGTTGGTAGCCTTAATGAGTTATTACCTGTTAAAGGTGCTAACTGATACGTTAAGCCAGGCGTACTGCCTACTGCAGAAGCAATAAATCCGTTTGCAGGAACACCGTAAGTAATGGGAGTAGCTGAAGCTGTGGCCTGAAAACCAACAGCTACATAATTGTAATTAACACCATCAATATCGATAGTGGTTGAAGAAATTACAGAACCAACGCCATCGGCAATAACGTCGGCATTCAGCCCCGTGGAAATGGGCATTTGTTGATAATTTTGTGCCTTGAGCACATTAAATGATAATGTGGCAAAAAGACACCCTAATAGATAAGGTAATTTTTTTAACATGAAAGTAAATTTAGGTTAACATAATTTTTAGAAATTTAAGAATTAAATATTTAATTTCATGAGAATTTGTGATTTTTAAAGATATATAACAAAAAACACCGAATTAGTTACACGTTAGGCACTAATTCGGTGTTTTAATAAATTTTATAACTTAGTAAAAAGTTAATTATCTAATATACTGACGTTTAATTTATTTGAATTATAAATTTAAAATATTGATATTTTAATATAAATTAGATTAGATAATTTTTAAAAAAAGAAAATTAAATTTTAAAAAATTAAAGAATATTTAGTTTCAGAGCTTTTTAGCTTCATTCCAAAACACATCCATTTCAGCCAGTGTCATATCTGCTAAAGGTTTCCCCAATTCTGAAGCTTTACTTTCAAGATACATAAAACGCTTAATGAACTTTTTATTGGTACGTTCTAAAGCGTCTTCGGGGTTTATGTTTAAAAAACGGGCATAATTGATCATAGAGAAAATTACGTCGCCAAATTCAGCTTCTATTTTATCCTGATCGCCCTTTTTAACCTCGTCCTGAAATTCTTCAATTTCTTCCTGCACTTTATCCCATACCTGATGTGGCTCTTCCCAATCAAAACCTACTCCTTTTACCTTATCCTGTATACGGCTCGCCTTAACAAGGGCGGGCAGGCTTTTCGGCACCCCTTCAAGCACTGATTTTTTACCTTCTTTAAGTTTAAGCTTTTCCCAGTTTTGCTTTACCTCCTCTTCATTTTCCACTACAACATCACCATAAATATGAGGGTGACGATGAATTAGCTTTTCACATATTTCGTTAGCAACATCTCCTATATCAAAATCTTCAGTTTCGCTGCCTATTTTGGCATAAAAAACAATGTGTAGTAGTATATCGCCAAGCTCTTTTTTAATTTCCTGCAAATCATTATCAAGAATAGCGTCACCAAGTTCGTACGTTTCCTCTATCGTAAGGTGCCGAAGGCTTTGGAGTGTTTGTTTTTTATCCCAAGGACATTTTTGGCGGAGGTCATCCATTATATCAAGAAGCCTGTTAAAAGCGTCTAACTGTTGCTGGCGTGTATTCATTGTTTTTATTGTAAAAATAAAAAATCCTGCCACTTGAATAACAAATGGCAGGATAAATTATATAACTAAGTCCTTATTATTCTTCGGTCTTAACTTCTTCCTCCTTAACAGGAGCTTCTGCAGCGGCAGGCTCATCTTTAGAAACAAGTCCTTTTGCCTGAAGCATATTGTACCAGTTAAGTATTTTTTTAATATCAGAAGCATAAACTCTGTCTTCGTCAAATTCAGGAAGTACTTCCCTGAAATAAGACTCAAGTTTTGCATTGTCTTCTTTGTGTGAAAGCGCCGGGCCGTTATCTTCTTTAGCCGCTATCGCACGGAATACTTCTGAAAGGCGGATCTCTCCGTCATAAGTATAAACTGATATTTCTGAAAGAAGGCTTACATTACTTCTTAAACCTACTGTTACTTTTTTTCCATCTATTAGAGATTCTGCAACAAATCCGGTACGGGTTTGTAGTTTAAGCTCATATAGTCCCGGTTTTCCTGAAATGGATAATATTTTCTCGATGCTCATTGTTTATTTTTTTTAAGGGAAGGCAAATATCTAATCTTTGCGATAAAAAACAAAAATTATCTGCCTTTTTTGGCAACAAATTTCATTTTATAATCAGGTCTTGTTTTACCTTCCATTATATTTTGTAATTTCTTTTTAATAAGAGTTTTTTTCAGAGATGATATTTTGTCGGTAAACAATATACCTTCTATATGATCATACTCATGCTGAATTACCCTTGCAATGAGACCGTCATAAACATCTGTATGCTTATTAAAGTCTTCATCATAATATTCTATGGTAATTCTTTCCTGGCGGTATACATCTTCTCGAACATCAGGAATGCTAAGGCAGCCTTCATTAAAGCCCCACTCCTCTCCTTCTTCTTTAAGAATAACAGCATTTATAAAAGTCTTTTTAAAATCTTTTAGTTGTTCCTGTTCTTCTTTAGACAGATCTTCATCATCACTAAACGGACTTGTATCTATAATGAACAAACGGATAGACAAGCCTACCTGAGGTGCAGCCAGCCCTACCCCATAAGCATTATACATCGTCTCGTACATGTTTGCAATAACCTCTTTAAGGTTAGGATGATTTTGGTTTACATCAACTCCCTTTTTCCTTAACACCGGGTCACCATATCCAACAATTGGTAATATCATATTCGTAGTGCTTTTATAATTAGCCATATTACAGCAAAACTGCAATTTTCAGACCGCAAAAGTAATAAATTAAAATGATTTGCCATTGTCAGTTTAAATCCTAAAATTTTGTGAGAATTGCCGACACAGCATTAAAAATGATTTAAGCATTCCTTACCTTTACCATTCAGTTTAGTATTTATGCTCCAAAGGATACGTAGTTTTACAGACAGTACTAATTTCACCAGAGCCGTTATTGTTACGTTTGCTGCTGCGCTGCCGGCAATTGTATTATCACGCTTAGGCTTTTTTAATGTAGGATTTGCTGTTGCTCTGGGTGCTTTTTTAACCTATCCGGCAGATATTCCAAGTAATTTACTCCACCGCACCAAAGGTCTGTTAATAGCCTCACTTATTGTTTCCGGATGTGTGCTGATAGTAAATATACTGCATCCCTATCCGTTGATATTCTATCCCATAACCTTTGCTCTTGTTTTTTTCCTTTCTATGATATCGGTTTATGGGCAGCGTGCCACAATGGTTTCCTTTTCAGGGTTACTTGCAACTACTTTAGCTACAGGGCATATACATACAGGCTGGGAAATACCCGAATATGTTGCCTACACTCTTGCAGGCGGATTATTGTACACTCTTATTTCTGTAACCTTTAATTATCTTAGCCCAAACCGTTATACAGAATTACAGATAGCCCAATGTATGCGCCTTACTTCTAAATATATGAAATTGAGGGGCGATTTGTGGAATGCTGATGCCGACAGGGCTGCTATTATAGAAAAACAACTTAATTTACAGGTAGAAATCAATCTTACCCATGAGAATCTGCGCGAGGTATTGATTCGGAACCGGTCTAATACCGAAAACTCTAACCGCAGCCGTAAAATGCTTTTGGTATTTACTTCTCTTATGGAAATACTCGAGCTGGCTATGTCAACATCTTTTGATCATAACACTATACATCAAAAATTCAGTGCACATCCAAAAGTGCTTGATAAATACCAAAACTTAGCCTATAACCTTGCCTCTACCCTTAAAAAAATATGTAAAAGCCTTGAAAATAAAAAAACATACATAACACAACATAATCTTTCTAATGATCTGGAAGGCCTCGAAAAAGCTATTTCAGAATATGAAAAAGAATTAGGAAAAGAAGCCGCATCTGAAGGAGTATGGATGTTATCAAATATGCTGCATTATGCAGAAAGACAGATTGAAAAAATAAAAACCATTGAAAGGGCTTTTACAACTAAAACCAGTCTTAAAGACATAAAAGGAAGAGATAAAGACCTTGAAAAATTCCTTACGCCCGAATATTATCCTTTTCATACCTTAAAAGAAAACCTTAGCTTCTCATCTACTATATTCAGGCATTCACTAAGGTTAACGCTGGCTATAGCGGCAGGAACGTCAATGGGGTTATTATTTCCATTGCAAAATGTGTACTGGATATTACTTACCATAGTAGTAATTATGCGCCCCGGCTACGGACTCACAAAGCAACGTTCTTATCAGCGTATTATAGGCACCATAACAGGCGGTATTATTGCATTTATTTTTCTGAGTTTTGTGCACCATGCTGTTATCATAGGTACTTTAGCAATTATATGCATGATAATGGGCTTTGCCTTTACAGCTATTAACTACAGAATAGGCGCTACCTTTGTTACTATTTATGTGATTTTTGTGTACAGTATGCTTACGCCTGACATATCTCATGTGATACAGTACCGTATTTTAGATACTGCTATTGGAGCAGGTATTGCATTTGCGGCCAATTATTTTCTATGGCCATCCTGGGAGTTTTTAAATCTGCCTGCTTACATAAATAAATCTATTGAGGCAAATAGAAATTACCTGGCAGAAATATCATTGTACTACAACCAAAAAGGTACTGTAACAACCTCATACAGGTTAGCCCGAAAAAATGCATTTGTAGAACTTGGCAATCTTATGTCGTCTTACCAGCGTATGATGAATGAACCCAAATCAAAACAAAAGCAGCATACCCAGGTTTATAAACTTGCAGTTCTTAATTATACTTTATTATCGTCATTAGCATCGCTGGGAACTTATATTCAGTCGCATAAAACTTATAAAGCTTCGGAAGCCTTTAATGTAGTTGTAAACACTGTTATAAAAAACCTTAACCTAGCCATAGCCCTGCTTAATATGGATGCACAAGCTGAACAGGCACATTTGGCCGACAATGAAGAACTCGCACTCCGTTTTACAGAACTTAAAAATATTCGTGCCCGCGAACTCAGGGAAGCCCATATAACCGAAGAAGAAGAATTCAGGCTTAAAATGGAAGAAGCACAACTGGTTATAGAGCAATTAGTGTGGCTTTCCGGCTTATCGGAAAAAATTGTAAAAGCAGCCCGACAACTGGAACTAAAAGGGTAAAAAAATCCCGACAAAAAAATTGCCGGGACAGGTATATAAAAATTAGTTGGATGGTTTATTTCGGATAAATAAATTCTACGCCCATATCTTTCATTTTTTTTACATCTTTTTCAGCGATAACATCTTTTCCTGCAATCGCTTTAAAAATAAGATACTCGTTCTCTGTCACATTGCCTTTTTTATATTCTTTATGAATCATTTTTTTTATATCCTTGCGATACCTGTTTTTACGCAGTGCAAATACTATTGAAAAATTAGGCATATCATATTTACCTGCATACTTCTCAATTTTATTGAATGACGGATATCCATATTTATCCGTTAAAGCCAACAGGTTTTTTGCATTTACATTATATACCCTATCTATAAATGCTGACCATCCCTGTGGTATATCCTTTTCAACATACACTTCCAGATAACTTAGTATATCGGCAGATGAAAATACACATGTGCCCACTATATTTCTTTGATAATAATACAAAAAGGTCTGATTGCTTTTAATCCTTTCCTCTTCAGTCATTAAATAATAATTTGCAATACAAGCATCAAGATGATGCATTAGCTCAAGCTTATTATATATTTCACATGCTTCTCTGGCGAATAAAGAATCTTTTTCTGACTGGCTAAATCCGCAAAATGAAAACAGAAATACAATAAAAAAAATCGCCCTTTTCATCACAAAGGAGTTTTGGAAATATTCAATTCTATATCTTTTCTTTTAAGTTTCTCAATATCCTTTTTGGTAATTACGCTTTTTCTTTCAAGTACAAATTTATAATAGTCATAATCTCTTTGAGGCATATTACCAATCTTCTTTTCCTGTTTTATAAGCTTTTTAATAATTTTATCATGACTTTTGGATCGCATAACAAAAACAATAACTGCGTTTGTTCTATCTGTATTGTTAATATTTACATCCATTCTGTCATAAGAAAGATATCCATATTTCTCTGTCATTACAATATACTCACTTATGTTTTTTTCATATACAGCTTCCATAAAACCTTTCCAGTTTAACGGAGAAAACAGTCCAAGATATTCTTTAATATTAAGGGAAGTGGGATTATTTTTAAGAATAGTATCAGAGTAAAAGAAAGAAAATGCTTTATCGCTTTTAATACGCTCCTCTTTTGTTTTTTTCCAATATTCAGTACTGCATCTGTCAAGATAAAACATTAGGTCGAGCTTTTCCTTTATTTTTTCTTTATCTGAAAGAAGCAATGAGTCCTTAATTTTCTGGCTAAAGCCAAAACATGGTAGTAATAGAAAAATTATAAGTACTATTTTTTTCATTATAACTATAATTTTCTACAATAATATACAAAAAAAACTGAAATCAGTTACGGAAAACCGTAAAACAGGCAAAAAAAAACCGCTATAACAGAATTGTTATAACGGCTAAATGTATAATTAAATAATTTTAATTACTTTTTAAATGGCCTTCAAGCCCGAGTACTTTATGAGAATGTTGCCTTACTTCATCAAGCAGCTCCGGGTTGCTGTTTAGTGATTTCCCATAAGATGGTATCATGCTTTTTAATTTTTGTTTCCAGGCTTCAGTTTTCATTTGTTCACTAAAGCATCGATCCATAAGTTCAAGCATAATAGATACTGCCGTACTCGCTCCCGGAGAAGCTCCTAAAAGCACAGCAAGGGTACCATCTGCACTATTTATCACTTCAGTACCAAATTCAAGTTTACCACCTTCTTTTTCATCTTTCTTAATAACCTGAACGCGCTGTCCTGCAGTTTCCAGTACCCAGTCTTCTTTTTTAGCATCCGGAAGATATTCCCTAAGAGCTTCCATCCTGTCATCCTGAGATTGTGTTACCTGCTGTATAAGATATTTGGTAAGCGACATATTATGGTAGCCTGCCGCGATCATAGGTCCTATATTGTTTGCGCGTATAGATGTAGGTAGGTCCAGATAAGACCCCTGTTTCAGGAATTTAGTACTAAAACCGGCATAAGGGCCAAACAGTAACTCTTTTTTACCATTTATCATACGGGTATCTATATGTGGTACCGACATTGGCGGTGCACCTACAGATGCTTTACCATATACTTTTGCATTGTGTTTGGCAATAACTTCTTCGTTAATACATTTAAGCCATTGCCCGCTTACCGGAAATCCGCCAAAACCATCCCCTTCAGGGATATCGGCCTTTTCCAGCAGGTGCAGCGAACCTCCTCCGGCACCAATAAAAACAAACTTGCCATAAACACGTTTCTTATCGCCCGTGGCAAGGTCTTTTATCTTAAGCTTCCATTTGGGTGATTTAGCCGAACGCCTCATATTTCTTACTTCATGCTCAAAATACAGATTAACTCCCGGTTGCTTGCCAAGCCATGAAAACATATCTCTGGTAAGCTCGCCAAAGTTAACATCAGTACCTATTGGCATATTTGTAGCAGCAACAGACTCTTTATCATTACGCCCTTCCATTACAAGCGGCATCCATGATTTTAAGATAGCCTTATCTTCTGCATATTCCATACCCTGAAAAATAGGGTATTTGGTAAGTGCCTCAAAACGTTTTTTAAGGTATTCTACATTGTCTTTACCCCATACAAAGCTCATGTGCGGAATACTCCTAACAAAATCTTCAGGATTAGTAATAAGGTCTTTTTCTACAAGATAAGCCCAAAATTGCTTAGACACTTCAAAAGATTCAGCTATTTTAACTGCCTTGGATGTATCTATAGTACCATTTGGCAATTCGGGAGTATAGTTTAGCTCACAAAAGGCAGAATGCCCTGTACCTGCATTATTCCATGCATCAGAGCTTTCGGCTGCGGCTACATCAAGCCTTTCGTAAATATCAATTTTCACTTCAGGCATGAGTTCCTTTAAGAACATACCCAGTGTGGCGCTCATAATTCCTGCGCCAATCAGAACCACATCTGGTTCATGTTTTATAGTTGTGGACATTGTGTAAATTTGATTACTGCAAATTTACTTTGAATAACTCAAAATTTTATCTTAAATCCCCGTGAAAAGGCGTTAATTTCTATTTTTATTAATACACAAATAAAATTGTTTATTTTTTTCGTGATAAATAATCCTGAAGTAAAATTGTTGCCGATATTTCATCAATAAGCGCTTTATCCTGCCTTTGCTTCTTTTTTAAACCGCTATCAATCATTGTTTGAAAAGCCATCTTGCTTGTAAAGCGTTCATCAACTCTTTCAATCTGCATATCAGGAAACTCACTAATAAATTTAACAATAAAAGCTTCTATTAAAACAGAACTTTCCGATGGGAGCCCGTTCATTTGTTTCGGATCGCCTATCAGCACTTTTTCAACACGCTCTTTTGCAAAGTATCTCTTAAGAAAATCAATAGTAGTTTCAGACGCTATTGTAGTTAATCCGGATGCTATTATCTGCATCTCATCGGTTACTGCAATACCTGTACGTTTAAGTCCGTAATCTATAGCAAGGATTCTCATTTATCAGATTTAAAAATTGAAAATTTAAGATTGAAACCAACTGAGCTTTATATCAATTTCCCAATTCTCAAAAGTAAAGGAAAAGTAACTTGTTTATCTCCTTTTTCCCAATATTCTTTTAATTCTTCTCTGATTAGATCTAAAGGATTGGTGCCGTTCTTTTTGATATAATGCTGTACTGCCGACCAAGTTTCCAGATAGCCGGTAAGCTGTTCAAACGTCCAGTTAAATTTATTGGTAAACTGTTGAGCTTCTATTTCTTCAAAAGGAAATGGGATTGTTGTATAATTTTCATCCAGATAATGGCGTTCTATATCCCAGTAAGGTCCGGTTATATCATAATAAAAATGATTCAATAGATCTCCTGCTTTACCATTAGCCAAAAACAAACCGTAACCCAGAACTGCAAAAATCCCTTCAGGCTTAAGAATACGATAGACTTCTTTATAAAAAGCATCAAAATCAAACCAGTGTATAGCCTGCGCCACAGTTATAAGATCAAATTGATTATCATTAAAAGATGTTCTTTCGGCACCTTCATTTTTATAAACAACATTAGATACCTGCGTAGCATTTTCAAGTTGTTTTTCACTTATATCCGTAGCATAAACCTTTTCAAAATGCTTAGCAAGTTCAACGGCTACCTGCCCGTTACCTGTAGCAACATCTAAAGCCGTTTGTTTGTTTTTCGCAAACGAAACAATGTATTGAATCATATCCGGCGGATAGGAAGGCCTGTATTGCGAATACCCTTTTGCCTGATCGGAAAAATTGTCTTTCATCTTAAAAATATCTCTATTAAGTAAATATAATTCATTATGTTTGAAAACAGATATTGTATAATGCCAATTTTACTTTATGCTATCTTAAAAATCCAGCTTATATTTGCCGAAATGACTTATTTGAAATGCAAAATTTACAAACCATTATAGAACAGGCCTGGGAGAACAGAGCGCTGTTGCAGGAAGAGGCTACAACAAATGCCATTCGTGAAGTAATTGAACTTTTAGATTCAGGAAAACTACGTGTAGCTGAACCCAAAGAAGGTGGCTGGCAGGTAAATGAGTGGGTGAAAAAAGCAGTTGTTATGTATTTCCCAATCCAGAAAATGGAAACCCTTGAAACCGGTATATTTGAATACCATGATAAAATGCTACTTAAACGTAATTATGCCGAAAAAGGCATTCGCGTTGTACCTAATGCAGTAGCACGTTATGGTGCTTATATATCTTCAGGCGTTATTCTTATGCCAAGCTATGTGAACATTGGTGCTTATGTAGATGAAGGCACTATGGTAGATACATGGGCTACAGTAGGAAGCTGTGCACAAATAGGTAAAAACGTTCACCTTAGCGGCGGTGTAGGTATAGGCGGAGTATTAGAGCCCCTTCAGGCTGCACCGGTTATTATAGAAGATGGTGCCTTTATAGGTTCAAGATGTATAGTAGTAGAAGGTGTAAGAGTAGAAACAGAATCAGTTCTTGGTGCTAATGTATGTCTTACTGCATCTACAAAAATTATAGATGTTACAGGAGATGAGCCTGTAGAAATGAAAGGTGTAGTACCTGCACGCAGTGTTGTTATACCGGGTAGTTATACCAAAAAATTTGCAGCCGGTGAATATCAGGTACCATGTGCCTTAATAATTGGTAAGCGTAAACCTTCAACAGATTTAAAGACTTCGCTAAACAATGCATTACGTGAGTATGATGTAGCGGTTTAATACTATTTATGAGCGAAAGCAATAATAAAATATCGGCCCTTGCCATTGTTTTTAACGAGGAGCACAACATAAGACAATACCTTGACAATATGTCTTTCGCAGACGAAATTGTCGTTGTTGATTCTTTCAGTACAGATAATACTCCTTCAATAATCAGGGAAGAATACCCGCATGTAAGATTTTACCAGCGGGTATTTGATGATTTTTCCTCACAGCGAAATTATACCATAGATTTGGCAGCTTATGACTGGGTAGTATTTTTTGATGCTGACGAAAGAGTTACAGAAAAGGGTATTGATGAAATTATTGCTACAGTAAACAGTGATCCCGAAGAAGTTGCCTTTTGGGTTAAACGTATATTTTATTATGAAGGCAGGCCCTTTGTAAACAATAATTTTAATGATGATAAAACCGCGAGACTTTTCCGAAAATCAAAGTGCCGCTATTCAGATAAGCTGGTTCATGAAAAACTTGATATTCATGGTAAAAGCAAGGTATTAAAACATGCTATTCATCATTATTCCTTTAAGGATAAAGAAGATTTTCTGCAGAAAAGACTGCAATACTCCAAACTGAAGGCCAAAGAGTTTTATCTTGAAGGCGTAAAAACAAACGTCTTTCATTTCACAATACGCCCGGGTTTCCGCTTTTTTAAATTTTATATTTTAAAACTGGGATTTGTAAACGGCAGGCGTGGCTATGAAATGGCAAAAATATTAGGCTATCACGTTTACATGAGGTATGTGTACCTTAAGCAAATGAATGATAGTTGCTATGCCGGAAAAAAAATACTTGTAATTCAGGAAAAAATGATTGGCGACGTGCTTGCAGGAAGTATTATATGCAATACATTAAAAGCCACCTATCCTAATGCACAAATTGATTATCTGGTGTATGATTTTACGAAGCCTGTAGTTGAAAACAATCCGAATATAGACAACATAATTATCTTTAAAGAAGATTATCGTAAAAGCAAATTAGATTTTCTAAAGTTTTTATTTGAAATCAGAAAGAAAAAATATGATGCCGTTGTTGATGCCTATAATAAATGGGAAAGCGGCATTATTACTCTATTTTCAGGCGCCAATAAAAGAATAGGTTATAAAAAATGGTATACCCGTTTTTTTTATGATAAAACCATAGAAACAAACTGGAAAGCACCAGACTCTGCCTTAGTGCATCGTATGGAACTTACAGAAGCCCTTACCGGTAAAAAGCATGAAATAGAATATCCTAAAATTTTCCTTACCGAAAATGAAATAAAAGGAGCTAAAAAAATACTTGCTGCCAGTTTAAACCCTGAACTGCCTATCATAATGATAAGTGTATTGGGCAGTGATGAAATAAAAAGCCTGCCTGCAAAAGAAATGGCTCAAGTACTTGATCTTATTGCCGAAAATACAAATGCCCAGCTAATTTTTAATTACCTGCCAAAGCAACAGGAACAGGCAAAAGAAATTTATAATTATTGTACTGCAGAAACGCAGCAAAAAATCTTGTTTGATCTTTACGTCAGAGGATTAAGGGAGTTTATGGCTGTTTTATCACAATGTGACGCCCTTATTGGTAACGAAGGGGGCGCTGTAAATATGGCAAAAGCACTTGATGTTTCTACATTTACAATATTTTCACCGTGGATCAATAAAGGATCTTGGAATATGCTTGATGACGGTGAGAAACACGTAGCGGTACATTTACAGGACTATTATCCTGAAATATATGGCAGCAATCATCCAAAGGAATTCAAGGAAAAATCACTGGAGCTATATAAAAAATTGACCTTAGATCTTTTTAAAGAAAAGCTTACTGAATTTGTAAAAAGAGTAAATAAACTTATAACTAAATAAATAAAAACTACCTGCTATTCAGGTATTGTAACTCCTTCTTCTTTCTTAATACCGTAAGGTGTCCATTTTATTTTTTTGTCGCGTACTTCCTTTCTGATAGCCAGATTAGCTGCGAGTGACTCGGGTGTTTTATATCCTCTGCTGTGATCAAGATGAAGACAGATTGCTTTATGCCTTATCTGCTTGCCTTTTACTCCATAATTCTCAAGACGTTCACCAAACTCCCTGTCAGGCCCGCCATATTTCATCCTTTCATCATAGCCATTAATAGCTATCATATCTGCCCTGAAACCGGAAGAATTACAGTTATTAAAAGAAGGTGTAGTTGTTGTAACCGTATCCATAACAGCACCAAGTACCGGCCCTGCCGTTAATTTAAGTGTTTGAGAGAACCCTAACTTATCCTGTTTCTTAAGCCAGTTAACATCAAAACAATTTTCATTAAGTATATCTTCTTTGGTTATCGCTTCACTTGCCTTCATGGTAAGTTTGCAATAACCGCCAGATAAAAACCTGCCTTTTTCGGCAAATTTGGCGTGCATTTCCACAAAATCTTTTCGCGGAATACAATCACCATCAGTCATTATAATATATTCATTTGCAGCTTCAACAATAGCAACGTTTAAAATTTCCTGTCTTCTGTAACCTTTGTCTTCATGCCAAAGGTGGCGCACCGGTACCGGGTAATTAGCCGCGTAGCGGTCTATCAGTTCCTTAGTTGACGGGCGTGACCCATCATCAGCAATTATAAGCTCAAAATCTTTATAAGTTTGATTACTGTACCCTATAAGTACATTTTCAAGCCATTTTTCTGCATTATACGTACTTACTATTACTGATATTTTCATTTTTAACTGCTTAGATTTTTAAAAAGCTAAAAGAAGTATAAACTTAAAAGAAGTCACTGCATTTTAGCGGCACAAAGATAAGATATTTAATTTTTTCGGAGCCCAAGCTTTCTTTTGATAGCGCGTTTGCGGTGAAACCTGTTACTAAAGTATTGGGTATGCTTTACCATTAATGCCATAACCTCATCATACGATTTACCATAAAGCTTTGCATATTCATCGCTCATTACCTCTATAAGCCTTGTTTCAGGGGTTAGTTTAGCCATATTCACTATACGCTGGGTAAACGTCATATTGCTATGAAATTTCATCCTGTTAAGATCTACCAAAAAGAAGGCATACCGCCCTTCTCCTGTTTTTTTTATAAGCGTATTACCGGGAGTATGATCTAAAAATTCTATTCCCTTTTCATGAAGTTCAAATGTAAAACGTGTAAACTGCCTAAGTATGTTTTCATGATCAGGATAATCGGGAATTTCAATCAATTGCCTAAAGGTAAGCTCGGTTTCCATTTGGGCACTCATGTAGTAGCTATCCTGAAGTGTAAAAGCTGTAAAATGCTCAAAATAAGCTATAGGCTGTGGAGTACCTATCCCCTTTTCCAGTAAAATATTGGCAAACTCATAAGAACGGCGTGCTTTGGATTTCCTGAAAAACCGATAAACCAGCTTATTAATTATATTGGGAATTTTGAACGACTTTACATTTACCGTATCATTACCTAATTCAAAAAGTTTTATCTTATTTCTCTTCCCGTCAACAAATAATTTGCCCTGGGTATCAAAATTTTCAATAATCTGGGTTATCTCTTTAGTTTGAGCTTTGAATTCCGGATGGATGACTTTGTTCATTCAGCAATTGCAATTTTATGCAAAAGTAACCATTTTGAATTTCTTACTTCAAATAATTGGTTTATTTTTACCCTTCATAACAAGAAGCCAGGCAATGTTTAACCACTATCTTATTACCCGTTTTAATTTAAAAAATCCTAAATGGGATGTTACTAAAAACAACGAATCGTTACTTACAGATGAGTGGCTTGAACACAGACTGTGGCTTTTTGAAAACTTTTGTTTTCCGTCAGTAACGGAACAAACCAACCAGAACTTTACCTGGCTTATTTATTTTGACACTACAACTCCTGAGTCATACAAACAAAAAATTGAAGCTATAATTGGCAATACACCAAACATTAATCTGTTTTATATTGAAGGAATGCCATCGTTTTATCCTGAAATAAATAAGCTGATAACCACAGAAGCTTCAGGTAAGCCATATTTAATAACATCGCGTATAGATAATGATGACTGCATAAGCAAATACTTTATTGATGAAGTACAAAAACAGTTTAAAAGTCAGGATTATATGGCTATAGACATTATTAATGGCTATTCGCTGCAAATTAAGCCTACTATAATGCTGGGCAAAAAGGAACATATTTTTAATCCTTTTATCAGCCTGATAGAAAAGAACGACAATCCTAAAACTGTTTGGGCTAACGATCATAACCACTGGAAAAAAGAAGCCCGAGTTAAGCAGGTTACCGGAAAAAGGTTATGGATGTCTATAATCCATGAGAAAAACAAGGTTAATGAATTTGACGGCTATGGGAATGTGCCGTGGGAAGCACTAAAAAAAGAATTTATTGTTTCTGCCGGGATGAAGGCCGCTATAAGTAAAGATATATTACCGCATAGTAAATGGGCCTGGACAAGCTTTAAAAATGAATTATATGTAAAATGGGTACTTTTTAATAAATCATTTAAAAAAGCTCTGGGTATATATAAACTCAAGCAATAACCTGCAAAATTTATAGTATTTACGCCACTATATTATCCACCCAGGATTTTACAGTATACTTTTTATAAATCTCTTCGGGTAGTTCTGTATATGGTGTTTCAAAAAATGAATCGGGAATATTAATATTTCTTGCGTCTTCTATTATAAAAATGTTGTTAGGATTATAAAAATCATAGTTTTTAATGTCCTTATTTGTGGTAATAAGTTTTTTTCGAAACCCCATTGCCTCAAATACCCGAAACGTTAAACCATCCTGAATACCAAATTTATGTATGTCTGCAATAATAGGAGCCCTTTTAATATGGTCTATTACTTCATTATTACACATACGCTTATTAATATAAGTTATATTAGTGTTTTCGGGCAGCTCTCCATCTTTCATTACATAAAATCCACAGGTATATCCTTTCTCTTTAAGATGTTCCGCCAGATTCTTAAGCGTAATCACACGGTAATCATCAGACATTACAGAAAAAGCATCATATGAAGTTTCAGTGTTGTGAACTTCGCCTTCAAAATAAATAAAATTGCTTATAAACAGCAGGCCGAAATCTTCAACATCTTTTTTCTCATAAGAATATACGGCATCAAAAAAATTGATTATATCTTTTTTCCTCTTTATATTATTAATAGAGTCGTGATAGTAAGCTATAAATCGCTTTGACACATTTCTAATAGCCTGAAGCTGCGAATCAAAAAACACATCAGGACGTATAATAATAGTAATATCATACTTATGGCAAACAGTATTATTTACCAGCTCTTTACACTTATAGTAGTTTTTGAGTTTTTTACCCGTAATTATTTTATAAAAAAAGGCCTGAACCTTTTGCAGCATGTTTTTATACTTAAACTTTAAAGTTGCCGTATTATAATAATCTACATGGGTATAGCGGCTTTTCAGTTCTTTATATACACTATCATAATACCCGCTCATATCAAATGTTATGAACAACACTCTTTTGTCTTCCATATTATTTTCCTTTCTCATTCTTTACCGGGTTTTGGTTTACAACTTCCTGTAATTCGTCAATCATTTTTTTGGCGATAATTTCTTTTGTGAAATTATTTTTCAGAAACTCATAACCATTCTCAGTAAATTTCTTTTGCAATTCTTTATTGTTAAGTAATTCTTCTACTTTATCTGCAAAGGACTCCGGGTTGCCCACTTCAACCAGGAAGCCTGTTTCGTTTGGCACTACTACTTCCGGTATCCCGCCTGCATTGGCAGCCACTATTGGCACTTTACAGGCATAAGATTCTAACAGAACACCACCCGTAGGCTCATTATTAGATGTAAATAAAAACAGGTCAAACTCCGGCAGTACCTGTGGAATATCTTTACGAAAACCTGCAAATATAATTTCATCAAAAACGCCAAGTTCTCGGGCAAGATCTTTTATTTCCTGCTCCTGCGGACCATCACCTATAATTATATATTTAGCTTTTATTCCTCGTTTTACAAGCACTGCAACAGTGCGTACCCATGTAAAAAGGTCTTTCATTCCTGTATAGGCAGCAATGTTACCAATTATCTTAACATCTTCCGGAATATTAAATTCTTTTCTTAAAATTCCCGTATCAGAATATTTAAACTTATTAATATCAGTAACACTACCCACAACACATAACCTGCTATGGTCTTTAACCGCATATTTAAGCACATTTACAACAGGGTGCGATACACATATGATTTTTTTAATACCCTTATAATTGTATTTCCACTTTCTAAGAAAGTTTGTATCTACTCTTTTAATAAGAGTTCTGCATAATACTAAAGGCTGTTTCAGCCCGTATAACAACGCCGAAAGCACGCTAATAGTATGTGATTCACTATTATGAATAAATATTACATCAGCATTTTTATCGTCTGCTATATGCTTTAGAGATTTAGCAAATTTAAGATCGTACTCTCCGTTAAATTCCAGCCCTATAATCTGCATACCCTTACTTTGTGCAATCTTATAGATCTCAGAATCTTTAACGCAAACAATCCATTGGTCTTCTACATAGCCGAAATCTCTAAAAGCCTCATATAAATAAATAATCTTTTGTTCATGTCCGCGCCAGCCTCTGGATGCCGTTACCTGTATCAATCTCATAAATAGCGTTTAATCGGCAAATGTATCAAATCTAATATAAAACCTTGTATAAAACTTGGCAGTTTAGTTATAATGTGCGTAAGAATGATAAAGTTTCAATACTTTTGTTGTATAATTCTTACCAATGATAAAATTTCTTGATCTTCAGAAAATAAACCTGCTTCATCAGGAGGAAATTGAAGAACGATTATTAAAAGTATTCAGGAGCGGATGGTACCTTTTAGGGGAGGAAGTAAAAGAATTTGAGAAAAACCTTTCTGAATATATTGGAGCAAAACATGCTATTGGTACTGCAAACGGCCTTGATGCTTTACGCCTTATTTTTAAAGCTTATATAGAACTTGGCTATATGCAGCCGGGCGACGAAGTAATTGTTCCTGCCAATACCTACATAGCATCTTTACTTGCCATTACCGATAATGACCTTATTCCCGTTCTTGTTGAACCCGATCTGAATACATACAATATAGATATTAAACTTATAGAAGAGAAAATATCTTCTAAAACAAAAGCAATAATGATAGTCCACTTGTATGGACAGGTAGTTTTTAACGACCAATTAAAAATATTGGCACATAAACACGATCTTAAATTAATTGAAGATAATGCTCAGGCTATTGGCGCAGAGTGGCAGGGCAAAAAAACAGGCACATTGGGCGATGCAGCAGGGTTTAGTTTTTATCCGGGTAAAAATCTGGGCGCACTTGGCGATGCAGGTGCTGTTACTACAAATAACGATGAACTTGCGAAAGCCATTCGTGCATTAGCCAATTACGGATCGGAAGAAAAATACATAAATAAATACCAGGGGCTTAATTCACGTCTTGATGAAATACAGGCAGCAGTATTGGATGTAAAACTTAAATACCTTGATTCAGAAAACAACAAACGTCGTGAAATAGCTCAATATTATATTGATACAATCACTAATCCGCTCATTAAGCTTCCTGAAATTCCTGCGGACAAAAACAGTCATGTATGGCATTTGTTTGTTATTCTCACCCAGGACAGAAACAGACTTCAACAGTATTTGGCAGAAAATGATATACAAACACTTATACATTATCCTGTTCCGCCACACAAACAGGAGGCATATGCTCAGCTAAATCAATTATCTTTGCCAATTACAGAGCAGATACACAATGAGGTACTCAGTTTACCTATAAGCCCCGTGCTTACCGAAAAAGAAATAAAAAAAGTAGTAGATACTATTAATAATTATAAGTAATTAATGAGTACGCCCGATATAAGTACAGAAGTACACAATGCCTATGAGGTAATAAAGAACGGAGGCATTATTCTATATCCTACCGATACCGTTTGGGGTATTGGCTGTGATGCATCGAACCCTGAAGCGGTAAAGAAAATTTATGAACTAAAGCAACGAGAGGAAAGCAAAAGCATGATCGTGCTTATGAATACCGACAGAATGATGTATACCGTATTTAAAGAAATACCTGAGGTAGCATGGCAGATAATGGACTTGTCCGAAAAACCTACTACCCTTATACTTGATAATCCGCGCAATGTGGCACCTAACCTTATAGCGGAAGATAAAACACTGGGTGTGCGTCTAGTAAAAGATCCTTTTTGCTTTAAGCTTATGGAACGTATGAAAAAACCACTGGTTTCTACATCGGCAAATGTAAGCGGAAGGCCAACACCTAATTCTTTTAAAGAAATTGACCATCATATTTTGGACGGCGTAGACTATATCGTAAATTTGCACCACGATAAAATTGCCGCTAAACCTTCTACCATAATAAAACTGGGGAATGATTTACAGGTAAAAGTGATACGACCTTAATGGAAAATAAAACTTCATACAAAGAAGCATTAAACAACAGGATATTTACAATCACCTCGCAGGCCGCTCAAAATCTTAACGTTGACAGTTATGTAATAGGTGGCTTTGTAAGAGATTTTCTTTTGCAGAGAGATTTTAAAAAAGATATAGATATTGTTGCGGTAGGCAGCGGCATTGAACTTGCCGAAAAAGTATCTTCACTACTGCCCAACAAACCAAAAGTACAGGTTTTTAAAACCTACGGTACTGCAATGCTGCGCTTTGAAGATATTGATATTGAATTTGTAGGTGCGCGAAAAGAATCTTATACACAGGAAAGCCGCAACCCTCAAGTGGAAACCGGTACACTTGAAGATGACCAGAACCGACGCGATTTCACCATAAATGCTTTAGCCCTATCGTTATCTGCCGATAATTTTGGTGCACTTGTAGATCCTTTTAATGGTGTAGAAGACCTTAATAATAAAATAATACGTACTCCGCTAAACCCGGACATTACTTATAGTGATGATCCGTTACGCATGATGCGTGCTATACGTTTTGCTTCTCAGCTTAATTTCACTATTGAAGAAGAGTCTCTTAAAGCAATAACAAGAAATAAAGAGCGAATAAAAATAATTTCAGGAGAGCGTATTGTTGATGAACTTAATAAGATACTTATGTCTCCTGTACCTTCTGTTGGCTTTAAGCTATTGCACGAAACAGGATTACTGCATATTATTTTGCCAGAACTTACAGCATTGCAAGGTGTAGAAGAAGTTGAAGGCCAAACTCATAAAGATAATTTTTATCATACACTTGAAGTAGTAGATAATATTGCTCCAAACACTGATGATGTGTGGCTGCGATGGTCGGCATTATTACATGATATAGGCAAAGCGCCTACCAAAAAATTCCACAAGAAAGTAGGATGGACATTTCATGGCCATGAGTTTTTAGGCGGCAAAATGGTTAAAAAGCTATTTGAAAGACTGCACATGCCATTAAACCATAAAATGAAATATGTAGCTAAAATGGTAATGCTAAGCTCCCGCCCTATTGTACTGGCACAGGATATTGTAACCGATTCTGCGGTTCGCAGGCTTATTTTTGATGCGGGTGAAGATGTAGAAGACCTGATGATTTTATGTGAGGCCGATATTACAACCAAAAACGCTCAGAAATTTAAAAAGTACCATAATAATTTTAAAATAGTACGTAAAAAAATTGTAGAGGTTGAAGAGCGTGACCACGTACGTAATTTTCAGCCGCCTATCAGCGGAGAAGAAATTATGGAAACTTTTAACCTTAAGCCTGGAAGGGAAATTGGTGTACTAAAAGAAGCTATAAAAGAAGCTATACTGGAAGGCGAAATTCATAATGATTATGATTCGGCTTATGCCTATATGATGGAGCGGGCGAAAAAGTTGGGTTTAGAGGTTGCTAAATAAGACAGTTTCAAAGTAACAAAGTTGCAGAGAAGCAAAGTTGTAAACTTCAGCATTACAAATAAAGATTTAAATGCATTAAGCACAGAATCTAAGCTCTTTCATGAATAAAAAATTAAAAACATATTGAATTAATATATATGATTTATATCATAATTAATATTCAATAAACACTTTTACTTTGTCGCTCTGATTTAACAGTGAATCTCTTTACTTTGTAACTTTGCTTCTCTGCAACTTTGAAACTATAAATATGAAATTCAATTTTCAAAAAATTACTAAAACCGCCCTTATTCTCGTTTACTTAGTAATAATAGCAGGTGCTTTAGTACGCATGACAGGATCCGGAATGGGATGCCCTGACTGGCCAAGGTGTTTTGGCTATTACATTCCCCCTACAGACATTAAGGAACTAATGTGGTCTCCAAATCATGAATTTAGTAAAGGGCAGGTTATCATTAAAGATGAAAAACTTTGGGTAGCCAAAGAAAACTTTACCACTAAAGACACCTATGATGTCGGAAACTGGGAAGCTTACACAAAACATGATTATGCCGAATTTAACCCTGTACATACATGGGTAGAATATGTAAACCGCCTTGTTGGTGCACTGGCAGGTCTGGCTGTATTTATAATGGCAATAGCCTCTTTTGGGTTTTGGCGTAAAAAAACCAGCATCATACTATTATCATGGTTTTCAGTTTTCATGATGGGCTTTCAGGCATGGCTTGGGGCCACTGTAGTATATTCGGTATTAAACCCCGTTAAAATTACACTTCATATGGTAGTGGCTCTTATTATTGTTGCTGTTATATTGTATATACTCGATAAATCTAAAGCACTTACCCATACAGCGATAAGCTTTAAAAAAGACACGCTTTTTAAATCTTTACTTATAACCTCGTTAATAATTACATTAATACAGGTTGTACTTGGTACTGAAGTGCGCCAATTTGTAGATGAGCGCGTTAAAATGCTAGGATATGAAAATATGCATCTGGTAATGGACAGCCCAATAATCAATTTCTATATCCACAGATCGTTTTCTTTTGTTGTATTTGGTATTAACCTTTGGCTATACCTTCGCAATAGAAAACTGAATTTGGGTTATGCAAAAGCAACATGGGTTATGTGGCTTATACTATTGGAAATAACATCGGGCGTAATAATGTATTATTTTGATTTTCCTTTCGGAATGCAGACAACACATCTTGTTACTGCATCAGCGCTATTTGGTATTCAATTTTATATGATATTGGAAAGCGGAAGAAAAACGCAGCAACATTTAGCATAGTTTTACATTTCCCTTACCACAAGTTTAAGAGTTAAGCAGTTAACTTTACATTAAACAAATAAATAAAAGATACCATGCCAAATTCAACTGAACTTAGAGGAAACTGGGACGAGTTTAAAGGAAAACTAAAACAAAAATATGGCCAGCTTACAGACGACGATTTAGCGTATGAAGAAGGCAAAGAAGATGAAATGTGGGGAAAACTTGAAAAGAAACTGGGCAAAGCAAAAAAAGAAATTTTATCTTTATTTGAATAACCACTTTCCTTCAGGGATAACAACCACATAATCCGAAACTGTTCTATAAGTATTCAATATGCTTATCGAACAGTTTTTTATTTTATACACTCTTACATTTTTACGCTCTCTTACCAAAAGCTGCACTCCATGAACCGCAGCTCCACAAAGGCCAGGCAACCAATAACGGATGTAAAAACAGCCTTGTTAATCTCAAGCCGTCAGTATTAAGCCCAAATGCATCAACGTGATTAGCATATTGTGCATAATTGCCCGGAAATATAGCTATAAAAAATATCGTCGCAATCCACCCCACCGTTACTCTGAAACGCTTAAGGAAAATTAATGCAAGCCCTAACGATATTTCTACAATACCCGACAAAACTACAACCAAGTCATCTTCAAGAGGCACCCAATCCGGCACCTGGGCAAGAAAATCTGTACGGACAAAAGTAAGATGTCCGGTTCCTGTAAATAAAAGCAGACAGCCAAGAAGTATCCTGAAAATGTTTTGCGTTTTAGTGTAAGAAGCAGATGTTTCCATAGTAGTAAGTAATTAGTATACTCAAAGTTAACTACAAATCTCTTACGAAAGTTAATTTACTGACATTAAATATAATAAGAATAAATTATCCTAGCCACTCCCTAAAATCGGATACTCGTTCGCGGCTTACAATAACCTCATCCTCTTTATAAGTAGGCAAAGTAATTTTTAGTCTTGAATTAGTATATACCACTATATCTTTTATTACACTTACAGATACAATAAACTTACGGCTAACTCTAAAAAACTCAGCTGGGTCAAGCTCATTTTCTAATTGCTCTAGTGTAGTTTCCAACAGATAATCCCTATTATCTTTAGTATGTATATAAGTACCCTTATTTTCGCTGTAAAAGCACTCCACATCTTCCGTGTTTACCATTTTAAGATGCTGGCCGGTTTTAATAGTAAAACGCTTTTTATAAGCTTTTTCGGCGGGGTTTGCAAGCATCCGCTTTATCTGATCAAAATCTAAAGACAGGTTTTGTGATGCAGGCTGCCGTTCTTTATATTTATTTACCGCTGCTTCAAGATCATCTTCATCTATAGGCTTTAGTAAATAATCAATACTATTAAGTTTAAAGGCACGAAGAGCATATTCATCATAGGCAGTTGTAAATATAACCGCGCTGTTTATAGTTACAGCTTCAAAAATTTCAAATGAAAGCCCGTCTGATAGCTGAATATCTAAAAATATCAGATCCGGATGTTCGTTAGTGTTAAACCACGCTATAGATTCTTCAACAGAATGCAGCATAGTGGCCGCTTCCAGATTAAGCTTTTGTAATTTTCGCTGCAATAATCTTGCAGCCGGTTTTTCATCTTCAATTATTAAAACATTCATTTTGGCTGTTGGTTAATGATACTTATACATACTAAAAATAAATTACTCCCATGTATTTTTGGTAGTATTCTTTTTTTCCATCATCTCTTTTATCTTGCGCTCTTCCCAGCTTTTGCCAAGTACAATATCCGCCCCAAAAACACCATACCAATGAAAAAACAATCCTACACCCCAACAAATGGCTGTAGAAAAAGTAGCCCAGGTAAAAAAGTTTTCATCAGACTCAATATTAATAAGCTTAATTATTAATAAAAATATATTAACTGTCAGATATGCTATAAGGTGTTTGTAAAAACCCTGCATAGCTTTTACTTTCTTTCTTACTTTATCCGCTTTTATCTGTTCTTCTAATGAATTTTCCATACTATTCATACTTTGTGATTTTTTGATTTTGCTTATCTATAAATTCTTTAAGTTTACGTTCTTCCCACTCCTTAGGCAAAACATATTTACCTCCGTAAAGAACTATAGCATTTGATACTACTAAAAGACCGGCCACAAATGTTACAAAAAAGAGTGTGGGCATCCAAAAATAAGTTGGTGGAGATGTGTCAAATACCCAGGCCGTTAAAAAAATAGCGTTTACAGTACAGTAAACTCCTAAACGAAGATAAAAGTCCTTTATACTTTTTACTCTTTTATAAGCTTTCCAAAAATCAAGTTTTTTTTCTATTTTCTTTTCCATACTATTCATATCTGGTCAGATGTTTTTCTTTATCAATGAGTTTTTTAAACTTCTTTTCTTCCCAATTTTTAGAAAATACGTGCTTAGTTCCGAAGACTATTATAGAATGAGCCAAAACTATGAAACCAGATATTACAGTTGTAATAAAAAATGTAGTTCTCCAGAATGTTTCCGGCATGAAAGATTCAAAATACCAATATATCAGCAATGAAATGTTCACGGTACAATAGGCCGCCAAATGCACGTAAAAGTTCTTTAGTTGTTCAACTCTTTTATAAGCTAACATTATTTTTAGTTGCTTTCTAAAATCATTTTCCATTTACTCATATTTAGCTTTTTGTTCATCTCTTTTATTCATTTCATCCATAAGCTGTTTAAGCTTTCTCTCTTCCCATCCTCTTCCCAGGAACGGATACCAGTCAAATGCGCCCATACCGTGAAAAGCAACACCTACGCCCCACCCTGCCAGCGAAAACCAAAACCACTGAAATTGTGGCATGAATCTCAAATTGACGTATATAAGTATTGGCATTATCAAACAGTAACAAGTCAGGTTTACATAAAACCCTTTAATTTCTTTTACTTTTCTTTTTGCTTTGTCATAAGCTATTTTATCAAAATCTTCCATAATAGTTATTGCCATTTTTTAGATTTCTCCTTATCCATTAATTCTTTCATTTTACGCTCTTCCCAGTCACTACTTAGAAACGGCATGTAATTGAATACATTTATACCATGTATTACCAATCCAATTCCCCATCCTAAAGCAGGATATAAAAACCATAAATGTTGTGAGGAGGTAGCAAAATTTAATACCGCAAGACCTATATTTACCACAATATATGCTGCAAGGTTACCGTAAAATCCTTTTATTTCCTCTATCTTCTTTTGCGCTTTGAGATAGTTGCTTTCTTCTTTATTATAATGCGAGAGTTCCATAACGGAAACCTGTTTTGTTAATATTGGCAATTTCACTCCAAAATGTTCCTGGGTTTGTTCTACTGCAACTCTTCTGGTAGTTAAAATTGCATAGCGGCTTACTATATTTTGAAGCCCCACTCCTTTTCTTTGCTGCAACACTTCTTTTTTCTGAAGATTGTTTTGTACAACCAGATAACCGTCTTTTTCAAAAATTTTTATATGTAAGGGCCTTTGCGGGCTTGCAACATTATGCTTAATAGTATTCTCTAACAATAACTGAAGTGACAACGGCACCACTTTACCGTCTTCGTTAAGTATTGTTTGTGGTGCTTCATAGAATAAACTGTTCTCAAACCTCATTTTAAGCAGGTTCATATATGTTTTTGCAAACGAAAGCTCTTCCTGCACGCTTACCAATTCTTTATCTTTTTGCTCAAGCACGTAACGATATATTTTAGATAATGAGGTCGTAAACCGTTGCGCACTATCCGGATTTTCTTCTATAAGTGAACTAAGTACATTAAGGCTGTTAAAGAGAAAATGAGGATCTATTTGGTTTTTTAAGGTTTCAAACTGTGCCGAGGCTGTACCTGCAATTATTTTTTGTTCTTTTAATCTACTCTCCTGATACCTTTTATAGAAATAAAAACCATGAACTATAACCGTAATAACAAGCGTAAGCAGCATTGCTAAATAATAATTGGAAAGCTTCTCTGTAGCTATAAATTCCTTTAAAGTTTTATTTTCAATAACTACATCTTCAAAAATCCGCAATAGGAACATAATAAACACTGAAACTACAAACGATGTAATAAAACCAAGAAATATTCTTTTTACATTTATTATAACCCTACCAAAAGCCTTATCAAAAAAATTGAATATATAAGAGTTTGCAAGGTATAGCGTTAATGAATAAAGCATTATATAAAGAAAATTAACCAGCAGATAATGATTCCAGGTAATAGCTTTACCCTTAGCCATAGCAACAAATAACAGTACAATAAATATTATTATACCAAGCCCTATTGCTTTTAATGTTTCTTTAAATAACCTTTTCATCATCATTTTTGATTAATTCCTTATCTCTTTGCTGCATCATAATTTTCATCAGCTGCCACATTGAACCCACAAACCAGAATATTGATATAAACAGTAACCAATGGAGAACCTCTGTAGTTCTAACTATTGCCTTGTTATACCTTTGCAGCAATTTTAAAACTTTTTCCGGAGTTGCTATCTCCTCTACAGTCTCAGGATAGCCAAAAGTACTTAAAGAAGGCGTCATAGGTAAGGAAAATAATAATACTGCCATAAGCACTCCAAACATTATAAGCATTATCTGCATATCTTTTAATTTATCCCGCAATGGGTCTCCAGTACGGTGTTTTACAATTCTTGGATAAATTATAGCTCCAATTATAAAAGGTATTAAAATCCATGCTAAGTCGATGTTTTGTAACATTAAGTGTATTTTTTTATTTTTTGCATTCTTTTAATTTTGCCTCTGCCCTGTCCTGTCCCCAGCTCGGATAAAATTGCCCTTGCGGTTTAAAGGTAGTAAAAAGACTAACAGCACGTTCTACTTCTTTACACATAGGTGTAGTATCCTGTCCGAAATATGCTGCTCCTCCCATCTCAAATTCAGCTTTAGAAAACACTACTCTTGGATTATCAGGAGCTAACATTAATGCCTTTGCGTACAGCTCATTTGCCTTAGCAGAATATTTCATTCCGTTTACCATAGGGTCATATACTATCCAGGCAGTATAAATTAGACACTGCGTAACCATAAGCTCAGGATTATCCGGTGAAAGTAAAATGGCCTCATCCTGTGCAGATTGTGCTTTAGCAAGTAAAGCCGTAATTTTTTCTTTATCCTTAGTTTTAAAAGACTCAATAGTGTTTATAAAAGAAACATAATAATTAGGCAGCCAATTATCTTTTTCCACCGCTGCGATTCTTTCAAATAAAGCTGATGCCTCAACGGGCTTATCTTCGCCCCACAATTCAAAAGCTTTTTTCATACCCGCTTCATACTTAGACTGCGAGTGAGCTGTAAGCGTACCTGCAATCGTTAAAACAAATAATGTAATAATTCGTATCATAATTATAATTTTTAGGTTGTTGTATTTTGATGAAACAAATATGCCAACTATTTACAACCTATTAAAAAGTGTTTAACCCAACTGTAGAATTTTAAGGATGAATTGTTTTACTTATTAAACATAACAGGTTCCTGTGGGATTTTACTTTATTAACAAATAAATTACTTAAAAAAATCACAATTTTTTTGCTCTTTAAATTAATTTACTCAACCAACTTATTGTTTT
The DNA here is from genome assembly GCF_024054175.1 of Flavobacterium sp. NRK1. Classification (GTDB taxonomy): domain Bacteria; phylum Bacteroidota; class Bacteroidia; order Flavobacteriales; family Flavobacteriaceae; genus Flavobacterium. The sequence continues at coordinate 2,379,711 of NZ_JAMXLA010000001.1, read as the reverse complement.
AGTTAGTATATTTGATAAAATTATTGCCAACTATTTGATATTATACCAATTAAAAAATCAAAAGAAATGAAAGCCTCTTTACTTAAAGCGCTGTTTATTACGTTTTTTTTTGCATCATTATCCAGTTGCAGTAATGGTATAGATAGTGATGGAAAAAATCCAAATGGCAATGGAACATCTTCATCTTTAAGCGGCTCTTATAATATCATTTCAATGATGTCTGATTTGAGTGTAGATTTAAATAATGATGGGTATTCCTCTAATAATTTAATGGAAGAAATAGATCCGGCTGTTTTTGATTCTTCTTTGCCGGAACTTGAAATAAAACCTGTTGTTTATAATAATCAGATAGAGGATTTAATGAGTTTCTACCTTCCTCATTCTACAGTTACTGTTTCAACACCTAACAAACCCGGATCTGCAAAATTTACCCGCAATGGCTTAGGGTATGTATATAAATTTGATAAAAATACCCAAACGGTTTCCATTGAAGATAATGATGTAAATCAGGATCCTGCAATATATGGACATATGGAAAGTGTTACTGTAATAGGTAATAATAAACTCAAAGCTGTATTTACCAAATACTATTATGACTTTTCTTCGACACAATGGAGACTTCTAACTATTACCTGTATTTATATTAAATTTTAAAAAATAATATAAATAAGGTTCTATTTTGTTTTTTTCGTAAAAATTAGCTTTCTCGTTAGGGTAAACAGTTTTGATGCTGTTTGTCATAAAAAAATGCCAAACACATGAATCAAAGAGAAATACCAAAAACAGATGCCGTATCATTACCGCATCCTAATAAGCTTTTAATAATTGAGCCGCTCGATTATCCAAACCCTTATGATTTTCACACTCCCCATCGTCATGATTATTTCGAAATAATCCTTGTAAAAAGCGGCAATGGCTTTCAGCTTATTGACTTTACCCCATACGATATACATGCAGGACAGCTTTTCACAGTATATCCCGGGCAGGTTCATTTATTACAGCGAAATTCTGCAGAGGGAATGATAATACAGTTTAGGAAAGATATATTTGAGTTCATACATCCTTTAAAGCATTCACATTTATATTTTTCTCAGCCTGCCTTTAATCTGGATAATTATACATTTTCACATTTATACAGTCTTACCAAAAATATATGGCAATTATTACAAAAAGAAGAATTGTCTCCTTTTTCAATTCATAAAGCTTATAGCTATCTGCAAATTATACTCATTACCTTAACCGAACTACACAATGATACTGTATCATTACAGGAACATCAGATAGTTACGCAGTTTCTTTCTTTTTTACCACAAAATATTAAATCTAAAAAGAAAGTATCTGAGTATTGCGACCTGATGGGAACTAATGCCGATAAACTGAATTTTGCCTGCAAGAACAGCTTAGGTAAAACTGCCCTTAAGCTTATTCATGAAGAATTAATACTGGAAATAAGGAGATTGTTATTGCTTAACCAGTTGTCTTTAAAAGAAATTGCGTACGAACTTAACTTTGACAGTCCCGCAAATTTTAGTGGTTTTATAAAGGCTAATACAGGTCTTACTCCTACAGAACTTCAGGCTTCTATTCTAAAAAAAGTATATAATTAAATTGTGGTTGTAGTCAGTGTGACAATAAATTTATAAGCATTCATGGCTTTTCTATAACTACTACCTCAATTAAAGAGTATATTTTTACTACAACAAATCAGGCATGGATTAATTAATTTTTTATATGATAGTGCTTTACCTAGGGCATGATTGTTTTTAATTTAGGTTTAGGTAAAAAAAACAGGGCTTTACGTCCTGTTTTTTTGTAGGTTTATATTCTAAATTATCTAAAATAAAAATGAAGAAGATAGTCCTGCCCCTATTGCTTATGGTTGCGTGCTTTAGCTGTAGTAAAACAAATAAAAATAGTTTACCGTTTGACAGCTTTGTGTATTCGTATTCAGCAATGAATATGGAGTATTCTGTAAAATTTAATAATAGTGATACAGTCTATTTTCAGAAACGTTATCCAAACCCCAAAACCAACTATTACGCAATAATAAAAGATGCTGAAAGAGATAGTATCACAGCTTTAATACAAAAAATAGATTTCACAAAATACAATGCTATTTATCAACAGGATAATCTTAAAGATGGTAACGGGTTTAAATTTTATACTATAAAAGACAATAAAACCAACAGTATATATGTATATGGCAATAAAGCTCCAAAAGAGCTTTATCTTAATGCTGCAAAATTTAATGAGTATGCTAAACGTTTCAACTTTCAGCCTTACAATGGTAAAGTAAATTTTGGAGATCTAAGCAATATTGAACTTCCCGTAGCACCTATACAGAAACAGCCTAATTAAAGGTTATTAAGCTGATTTTTTGTTTTATCATCACTTATAGTCCAGAAAAAACCAACAAAAAAGAACCTGCTTGCCGGTTGGGTAATTGCCTGTCTCGCATATAGTCCGTCGGTTCCGGGGTTATTAGCATAAGTATATCCGAAAATATTATTACTGCCGGTAACATTTGACACTGAAAAGTATACAATTTTCTGAGGGCTTAAAAGCCAAGCCCAGCTTAAACTAAGGTTATTATAGCTTTTGGTTTTTCCATTCATAAAAACTGTCTCATTAGGGTTGTTGTACGGCCTGCCATTATTAAAAGTATGTGTAACCCCCAATTGAGATCGTAAACTATTTATCCAGTATTTACCTACTACAGAAAAGTTATGTTTTGCAATATAACTCGGAGTAACGCTATATTCATAGTTTTTATAATCTCTTTTACTATCAATAAAAGAATATGAAAACCAGTATTCTAAATTTTTAAATGTTTTGTTATCTCTCCAAAAAAGATCTATTCCTTTTGCAAAGCCATAACCGGAATTATTATAAACCGAATTATATTGAGCAGTTAAATCATTGTATTTAACCAAATTATCGTATTTTTTATAATAAGCTTCTGCCCTAAACATTCTGCCATCGGTATTATACAGATAATTAAATATGTAATGAGCCGTTTTCTCATGTTCAAAGCTTTGATAATACTTTAAATAATCCTGTTTGGGAGTTTGGTAAAAGTCGCCATAGGCAACAGAAAACTGGCTTTTAGTGCTTACTTTATAGGCCAGCGCAGCACGAGGTTCAATAGTACCTTCTGACAATACACTTGCATAAGAAGTTCTCAATCCTGCTTTAAAAGCAAATTGCTTTGATATAAAAATATCTGTTTCTGCATATGCCGCAGCAATAGAATTAGTATATCCGCTGTTATAAGCAAAACCATTGGGCTCGTTATAATCTTCATTAAAATGGGTAATAAAATAATCACTACCAAAAGTCAGCTTAATTGTATTATTAAAGCTTTTGCGCAGTTTAATTTTTAAATGAGAGCTGTGCTCACCGTTTGTAATAGTATTTTCATTTAATCCTATATTGTTATGACTGTAGCCATAAGCCAGTCCGGTTTGTATGGTCCATTGCGTGCCAAACATACCTTTATAAGAAGTGTTAAAATAAAAATTATCATTTGTAATATCCGTTTTTACAGGCTGTGGCTCATTAATATTATCCTGATTTAAATTAAAATTGGCATGATCAAAAGCGGCATATACTTTTAGCATTCCGCTATTAAATTTATAACGATAAACACTTTCACCTGATAGTGACCTGTAAGGTTTATTCCAATCTACTTTTTGAGGCACAATCCATTGATATGGAGTCAGATCTATATAAGCTAAATTAAAACTTAAAGAACTTTTCTCCCACTTTTGAGTATTGCCAAGTCCTAATCCAACAGTCATTAAAGAAATATCTGTTTGTTCCTGTACAGGCTCTTCAATAGTATTAAGCAATAAAACACTTGACAGAGCCTCTCCATATTCCGCCGAATACCCGCCTGTAGAAAATGTCATTCCACTAAATAAAAAAGGTGAAAAACGCCCCCTTGTTGGCAGGTTATTAGCACTGGCTCCATAAGGCTGGGCAACACGCAGACCATCTACAAAAGTTTGAGTTTCATCCGACTCCCCGCCACGAACATATAATCTGCCGCTTTCTCCTACCGTTTGTGTTCCGGGCAATGTTAACAGTGCCCCAACAATATCTCCGGCAGCACCTGCCGTGGTAACAATATCCAAAGGTTTAAGGGCAGTTACCTTACTATTATCTCCTGCCTGAAAAGAGCCTGCCGAAATAACTACAGCATCAAGCGTATTGACACTTTCTTTCATTATAAAGGTTTGTGCTTTATAACTTTCTATATTAATGGGCTGCTTAACATCCTCATAAAAAAGCAGTGTTATAACCAGAGTCTGTTCACCAGTTTCTGCAGTTTCAAATTCAAAATAGCCATTTTCATTAGTTGTGGCACCATCATAAGTACCATCTATATATACATTTGCTCCCTGTAGTAAATGGCCTTTAGCATCGGTAAGTGTACCTTCAATTTTAACTTGTGCTGCTGTTGAAAGCAAAGTCATTAAAAATAAAATAGTAATAATCGGTTTCATGATTCTGGTGTTTTGTCAGGTCAAATTTGCATTACTATAATATTCTTTCATAAAAAATAATTCTCAATTGTAGATTTTTGAGGACGAATCGTACAAAATCAAAAAAAACACTACTTTCGTGGCAACCAATTATAACAAACACCAACCTAATCATGAAAAAGGCTATTGCCCTACTAATGCTACTATTACCTGTTTTAGGTATATCACAAATTACATTTCAGCCAGGTTATTTTATAGAAAGAGGTATTAAAAAAGAATGCCTTATAAAAAACATAGCATGGAAAAACAATCCTGTAAGTATAGAATATAAGTTCTCTGAAAATGAAGAATCTGCTGTAAAAACTATTGATCAGATTAGCGAATTTAGTGTTAACAATACTTATAAATTTATTCGTTTCACTGTAAATATAGATCGTTCACCTGTTGAATTGCGACAATTAAGCTATACTAAAGAACCAGATTGGCAAACCGAAACAGTTTTCTTAAAAGTACTTGTAGAAGGAAAAGTGACACTATACCAGTATGAGGATGGTAATTTAATAAAATATTTTTTTAGTAAAGATGACAATACCAAGGCCGAACAACTTGTTTTTAAAGAATATTTGTTAGATGGAGATATTGCTAAAAACTCAATGTTTCGCCAGCAATTGTACAATCTTATGATGGATGGTACTATCAACAGAAAAAAGTTTGAAAGCCTGAGCTATAATAAGAATACATTGGTAAAACTTTTTAATGAATATAACGGCAATACAGGAGAAAAAGTAAATGATCACACTTTAAAACAAAACAGAGGAGACATAAACCTTAGAATTACACCGGGAGTAAGCCTTACATCATTAAACATTTCAAATAACCTTTCAGATAATTATTATAGTTTTAATAGTAAAGTTACTTATAGGATTGGTGCCGAATTAGAATATATTTTACCCTTTAATAATAATAAATGGTCTCTTTTTATTGATCCTAATTATCAATTTTATAATAGTGATGAAGAAAAAGGAAACCAAAAAATGAAAATTGAATACACCTATATTAATTTACCTATTGGAGCAAGACATTATATGTATTTAAATGAAAAATCTAAATTTTTTATTGATGCTGCATATACGCTGAGCTTTTCTCTGGGTGATAATTATATTCAGTATAGTGGCAGCATACTTGACATTCAGAGCAACTCAACACTTTCATTAGGAGGTGGATTTAGTTACGACAGATACAGCATAGGAATAAGGCATAATTTTAACCATCAGATAATAAATTATGCTTACTGGAATGCAAAATATAGTACAACAAGCATTATACTGGGTTACAAATTGTTTTAATTACTTTTATACGATTTCTTTATATTAACATCTGTCTGATGTTTACTTTTGCATGTATAAATATATTTACCGCAATGTATCATCATTCTATCAGAGAGAAATACAATCTGTCAAAATACTCCAAACTCATAATAGCCTCTATTGTTGTAGGTTTTCTGGCAGCTTTTTTGGCTATCTCGCTAAAACATATAACCGAACATTATGAAGAAGCGCTTTTACACAGGGCACAATACCAGAAAATTTATCTGGTATTATTTCCTTTTGCAGGGCTGTCGCTTATTTATATACTAAGACAGTATTTATTTAAAGGGAAGGAAAATAAAGGAATTAAAGAAGTTTTTGAAAGTACTGCCTCAGGAAAAAAATTACCAGCGTATAAAATTCCTTCGCACTTTATAAATGGTTTACTTACTGTCAGCTTTGGGGGTAGTACGGGCATTGAAGTATCAACAGTTGTTGCTACTGCTGCTATTGGTTCATTAGCTCAGGAAAAAGAAAAAATATTTAATAAATATAAAAAAGAACTTATTTGTGCAGGCATTACTGCCGGGCTTACTGCTCTTTTTTGCAGCCCCTTAGCCGGTATTCTGTTTGCTTATGAGGTAATTGCTAAAAAAGTAAGCAAAGTATTTTTAATAACTAACCTGCTTGCTGCCGGTGTAGCCTTTTGTTTTATTGCAATAACTAATGAAAAACCGCTTTTTGAACTGAATATAATGCACTGGAACCTATATGCCCTGCCCTACTTTATAGTTTTGGGGTTATTATGTGGAATAAATTCCATCTATCTCACACGTTGCGTGATATTTTTTAAAGCACAGTTTGCTAAGATTGCAGGTCATTATTATAAAATACTCATAGCTTCAGCGCTAATTAGTTTTATGCTGTTTATTTTCCCTCAATTATATGGCGATGGATACCATGCCATGAAAGAAAACCTGCTTACAGCAAATACACTGGTATTAACCCTGCCGCATATAACTTTATTTACAGGATTATTGCTGTTTAAGCCAGTAATTACATCTGTAACGCTTTCTGCGGGAGGTGACGGAGGTGTTTTTGCTCCAAGCCTTTTTATAGGCGCTTTTATAGGTTTATTTTTTGCTGCGTTTTTAAATACATATTTTAACGCAGGCGTTATACCTGTAAACTTTATGGTAATAGGCATGGCTGCTATGCTTAGCGCAAGCATACATGCTCCTTTTACAGCATTATTTTTGGTTTGTGCAATTATAAATGATTATACCTTGTTTATGCCTGTTCTGTTAGGAACATTAGTTGCAAAATATTCTGCTAAAGCTATATATCCTTATACAGTATATTCTTTAGCACCTGTAAAAAAATAATATGCCTTTAAAAACAATAAAACGCAGTTACCACAAAACTAAATATGTAGTTTATAGGGAAACACTAATAGACTTTAAAGAACATTTTTGGGCTTTTTTAGGATCTTTTGCAGGAATGGGCATAATAGCCTGGCTGCAATATAAAGCATTTCCCCAACAGGATATTGTATTTCTGATAGGTTCATTTGGAGCATCATCTGTTCTTGTTTATGGAGTAATACAGAGTCCGCTGGCACAGCCCAGAAACTTAATAGGAGGCCATGTAATATCTGCAATTATAGGCGTTTCAATACAAAAATTATTGCCCGAAATGATATGGCTCTCAGCTCCTCTTGCTGTTTCCTTATCCATCGTACTTATGCAGATAACCAAAACGCTGCATCCTCCGGGTGGTGCAACCGCTCTTATTGCCGTTACAGGCAGCCCACAAATAAAAGCATTGGGTTATGAATATGTAATAAATCCTGTATTTAGTGGAACTTTAATACTATTGGTTACAGCACTTATTTTTAACAACATTACAAAAAACAGGCAGTATCCCTCGCCCCATGCTATTCATAAATTCGGGAGGTTTAAAAAATATCTGAAAAAGTCAATAAAAGGATAAATTTTATGAAATTGAAAGTTAAGCTGTTATCTTTGAAATAGTAATATAAATCAAACCGACATGAATATTCCATCTAATTATCTTCCGGTTATGCCTTATCTCATTCTTGATAAAGCTGCCGATTTTTTTGATTTTTCAAAGAAAGTGTTTGAAGCACGCGAGCAGCTGATTGTGCCCGGTGAAGGTGAACGCTCAATTATGCATGGTGAAATACGTATAGGTGAAGCTGTAATAATGTTTGCGCAAAGCAACGAGAACTGGAAACAAAAAACGTCAGCTATGTTTCTGTTTGTAGAAGATCTGGAAAAGGTATACAACCTGGCCTTAGAGCATGGAAGTATATCGCTGCAAAAACCTGAAAACAAAGAATATGGCTACTCCGCAGGTTTTGAAGATCCTTTTGGCAATCAATGGTGGATAACCGAAGCAGAATACATGTAATAAAAATGCTTAACATTAAAAAAATTCATCATGTAGCCATAATCTGTTCTGATTACGAAGCATCAAAATATTTTTATACCAAAGTAATGGGGTTTGCCATTCTTGCAGAAAATTATCGTGAAGAGCGGCTATCATATAAACTTGACCTTGCAGTAAATGATACTTATGCAATAGAACTGTTTTCATTTCCCGATCCGCCGGAAAGAATATCACAACCGGAAGCGTCAGGCCTCCGCCATCTTGCTTTTGAGGTAGACACTATTGAAGAAGCTATACTTTGGCTTAAAAGCAACGGTGTAACTTGTGAGCCTGTAAGGACAGATGAATTTACGGGTAAAAAATTTACTTTCTTTTCTGATCCCGATAATTTACCTCTTGAATTTTACGAAAGGTAACTAATTTATTTAGAGGGTAATCCGTTGAAAAAATTTAAAGATTTAGCCTTCGTTAAACAAAAAAATATAAAAATCCAAAATCCAAAATAGGAATTTATAGATTACCTTTGGGTTTTACAAAATACTTGAATCATGCTTTATAAATTCAGAGTTATACTCGATGCTGAAGAAGACATCTTTAGGGACATTGCTATAATGGATACCGACACACTTGAAGACCTGCACAATGCCATTGTTAATGCTTTTGGCTTTGACGGAATGGAAATTGCATCGTTTTACAGGAGTGACGAAGAATGGACACAGGGAGAAGAAATTCCATTGTTTGACACCGGAGATGTACCGGGTGAGCAAAAAACAATGGCTGAACATATACTTGCCGATAACCTTGATGAGATGGATAATAAGATTATCTATGTATATGACTTTTTAAATATGTGGACCTTCTTTGTTGAGCTTGCTGCTATTGAGGAACCTGAAAGTGGTGTAGCATACCCTGAGTTGCTTTTTGCACATGGTGAAATGCCCGCAAACGCCCCCGAACATGCTTTTGGCGTAGAGGGTGAAGAAGATGACCTGTATGGAGAATTTGATGATGACTATGACGAGGAAGATATGGACATGTTTGATGATGATAATAACTTTGGCGACATAGGCATGGACGACCACAACTGGAATTAAATCAAGAAAGCCAAAAGCCAGTTACCTGAAACATCTATATAAAATTAATCACAAAACTGTTGCATAAACTTTGTAGCTATGCAACTTTGATATTTTGCTACTTTTAAAAAAATGATCAATCTTTTTAATGCGCACATAGAAAACCTTTCTGTACACAGAGTAGGCAATAAAAGCAGAAACGAAGCTATATTTTTATCTGAGCAGGCTTATAGCCTTAATGATGAAATTCTTCCTCTTTTAAAAGAATACTTTTTTAAACCATTCAGGGATAAGGAAGAAAACTATTTTCAGTTTGCACATGATGTTCATTTAGATTACCATGATATGTACAAACTTGCTTCAGAGATATTTGAAAATCCTGAATCGGCACATGAGGTATCTAAAAAAATAACCAAACATCTTTTTGAGCAGTCAAACCATCCGCATATTAAAAACGGAGAGGTATATGTTACGTATCTTACCCATGTAACTATTGATAATAATCCTGTTGATGCAATAGGAATATTTAAAAGCGAAATAAAAACAGATTTCCTTCAGTTTGAAGAAAAAGGCTCTAACCTTGAATTATTATTACAACAGGGTATTAACCTTAATAAACTGGATAAAGGCTGCCTTATTTTTAATTATAAAAAAGAAGACGGGTATAAAATATTAACAATAGACAGCAACCGTTATGATGCGCGTTACTGGCTGGAACATTTTCTTTCTGTAGATGCTTTTCAGGATGAGAACTTCATCACTAAAAAGTACCTTAAATTTTGCCAGGACTTTGCTAAAGATGTAGTATTGCCTGCCGAAGATAAAAAGCAGGAGGTTATGTTTATGAACAGGGCTGTTAACCACTTTGCAAAAAATGATGATTTTGAAGAAACTAAATTCTTAAATGAAGTACTGGATAATCCTGACCTTATACCTGAATTTAAAAATTATAAGGTAGAAAAGGCTCCTAAATACAGCATTGAAGATGTTACTTCTTTCCCTATTGCCAATGCCGCAGTTACTGACGCAAGAAAAAAAATAAAGAATGTGATAAATCTGGATACTAATATTCAGATTAAAATGGACTTTATAAATCCTGAAAGCGCAGAGAAATTTGTTGAAAAAGGCTGGGATGAAGAAAAACAGATGTATTACTATCTTGTTTATTTTAACAAAGAGCAAAAATCCTGATTTTTATTAAAAATACTTAAAGAGGCTTTGGCCTCTTTTTTGTTGTTAAAACATTCGTAAAAGAAAAGCTGCAACTCACTTTTATGTTTTTATTAAACTAATATTTCCTAAATTCATCCATAATTCAGGGTAACTATATGGCCATAAAACTCAGACTGATTTTATTGCTGGCATTTTTTGCTATTACCCCGTCATGGTCTCAGGTTACCACACAAAAAGATACAGTGAAGGAGAAAAGAGACCAGATGTATAAAAAAATTGAAAACTATTCTAAACGAAAAAAGTTTACAAAATTTATACATAAACTTATTTTCAAGCCGGTTACAAAGCAGACTCCTTCTCAGGCACGTAGAAAAATAAAGGAAGAGACTCCGGAAATGACAAATACATTTAAACAGTTTCAGGGAAAAATTGTCCGTAAAATTAATGTAGAAACCCTCGACCCTTTCGGCTATTCAATTAATGACACTACCAAAAAGCCAAACACTTGGCTTGAACGTACGGGCAATAGCATTCACCTTAAAACAAAACAGCTCACAATTAGAAATTTATTGCTAATTAAAAGAAACAAGCCTCTGGATTCACTATTGGTTAAAGAATCCGAGCGTTTAATAAGAAGCCAGCGCTATACCCGAAGGGTTGTTATACGTCCCGTTGCGGTAGCTACCAGTAAAGACTCTGTAGATTTAGATATAAGGGTACTTGATTCATGGAGCCTTATACCTAATGGTTCATTTTCAAGTTCAAGCACATCTATAGAGCTTACAGAAAGAAACTTTATGGGATTGGGCCATGAATTCAGAAATGATTTTGATAAAAAGTTTAATACAGGACAAACATCTTACCTGGCCAGATATACTATTCCTAATATTATGAATACTTATATAAATGCCAGCATAAACTATGAAATATGGAAAAGCGATAATTCTCTTAAAAGTGTAGGCCTTGACCGTAAGTTCTTCTCTGCATATACCAAATGGGCAGGAGGTGTATATTTTGAGTCACGAATGCAGCAGGACTCTTTACCCAATAAAAACAATGACTGGGCAATACAAAATTTCAGATCGGATGCGCAGGACTACTGGGCAGGTTATTCCTTCAAAATATATGAAGGAGAAAGTGAAGAAGAGCGTACTACCAGGCTTGTTACCACGGGCCGCTTTTTTACACAGCATTATAAAGAAAGGCCTTCTTTAGAATATGATTCCATTGGTTTTTTCTCTAATGAAAAACTTTATTTAGCAAGTATAGGTTTAACATCGAGAAAGTTCGTTCAGGATAAATTCCTTTTTAATTATAATATCGTTGAAGATATACCTATAGGTAAAGTATATTCTATTACCAGTGGTGTACAGCATAAAAATGATGAGCATCGTATTTATCTGGGAGGAAGATATGCTTTTGGTAATTATTATAACTGGGGATATTTTAGCCTTGATGCACAAATTGGCACCTTTTATTATAAAGACCGTACAGAGCAGACTGCCCTTACATTCAATATGCTGTATTTTAGCAATATAAAAGACTGGGGCAACTGGCGTTTCAGGCATTTTATAAAACCTACAATTGTTTTTGGTGATAACAGGATGCCCATAATTAAAGATCAGCTGAATCTTAATGGCGATACCGGAATACAGGGATTTAATTCCAGAACATTACTGGGTACCAAAAAATTTATTTTAACACTGCAGACACAATCCTACTCACCCTGGAATGTTTTTGGTTTCCGTTTAAATCCATTTGCCAATTTCAGCATGGGTATTATAGGCGACGAACAAAACAAGCTGTATGACAGCAAAATATATACTACGTTTGGGCTGGGCCTACTTATTTATAATGACTACTTAATTTTTAACAGCTTTCAGCTTTCTTTTGCCTTTTATCCTTCAATACCCAGTGAAGGACAGAATATTTTTAAAACTAATTCATTTAAAAACACTGATATTCAGCTGCCTGATTTTCAGGTTGGCAAGCCTACTGTTGTTCCTTATCAATAGAGAATTAATTCTGGTTTTTTATTTCTTTTGGTATTGCCGGTAACAAAAGATGTTTACTCTCGTCTAACTAAAAGAACTATAAAACCAACTATTTTGGAAACTATATTAACTATAAATAACCTTGATAAAAGGTTTGGTAAGATACATGCCGTTAAAAATGTTTCGTTTGAGATAAAAAAAGGAAACGTATATGGAATTTTAGGCCCCAATGGAAGTGGAAAATCGACAACATTAGGCATTATACTTAATGTGGTTAACAAAACAGCTGGTAATTACAGTTGGTTTGGGGGAACTATGGAAACCCATGAAGCATTAAAAAAAGTAGGGGCTATTATAGAAAGACCTAACTTTTATCCTTACATGTCTGCTTATGACAATCTTAAACTTGTATGTAAAATAAAAGGAGCTCACTTATCTAAAATAGATGAAAAACTGGAACTTGTCGGCCTTATAGAAAGAAAAGACAGTAAGTTCAGAACCTTTTCCTTAGGGATGAAACAGCGCCTGGCTATCGCTTCTGCTTTGTTAAATGATCCTGAAATTTTAATTCTTGACGAACCTACAAACGGACTTGATCCTCAAGGTATAAGACAAATAAGAGATATAATAAGGCACATAGCTTCATTGGGCACTACTATATTACTTGCTTCACACCTTTTAGATGAAGTAGAAAAGGTATGCAGCCATGTAGTGGTTTTAAGAAACGGAGAAATATTATATACAGGCAGCGTTACCGGGATGACTGCCAATGAGGGCTTTTTTGAACTTCAGGCTGACGATAACGAACAGCTTAAAAATATTTTATTAGAGCATCCTGCGATAGCAAAAGTTGAAGAAACAGAAGGAAAACTGATTGCATATCCTCACTCTCCTTTAGAGCCAGGCGAATTAAACAGCTACCTTTTTTCAAAGGGTATTTGCCTGAGTCACCTGGTAAATAAAAAATACAGTCTTGAAGAGCAATTCCTTCAGTTAACTTCTAACCAACCTTCAAACTAACACATCATGAAACGACTTTTAAATATAGAGCTTCAGAAATTATGGAAAAACAGAGCAAGTAAAATATTGATATTTACTTACTTTATTTTATTATCATTTATTGCTTTATTAGCATCTGTAAATTTTAAAATCATAGGAATAGATTTTCGCCTTGCAGATCAGGGAATATTTAACTTCCCGTATATATGGCATTTCAATACCTATATGGCAGCGCTGCTAAAATTTTTCCTGGCAGTAGTTATAGTATCCATGATGGCTAACGAATATACTTATGGCACATTAAAGCAAAATCTTATAGACGGCTTAAGTAAAAAAGAATTTATAGCCTCTAAATTTTATACTGTATTGCTTTTTGCTTTAGGCTCTACAATTTTTGTTTTTATAATGTCTCTTATTTTAGGATACACATTTTCATCTTACAATGAATTTTCAATAGTAATAACAGATTTAGATTATATAGTCGCCTATTTTGTTAAACTATCTGCTTTTTTTGCTTTCTGTTTATTTATCGGAGTTTTAATAAAGAGGTCTGCATTTGCAATAGGTTTTGTATTTGTTTGGTGGATTGCAGAAAATATAATCAGAGGATTACTGCATTGGAAAGTATTTAGCAATAAAACTACAATAGAGATAGTTATGGGCTTTTTCCCTTTAGAGTCTATGAACAATCTTGTTAAAGAGCCTTTTACGCGATTTCAGGCCTACAAAGCGATAGAAACTCAGATGTCAGGAACTCAAAATCTAAAATATTATGGTACACATTGGTATGAATATGTAATAGTACTGTTTTGGTTGGCTTTCTTTGTATATATGTCTTACAGGATACTCAAAAAAAGAGATTTATAATTTCATTTTCACAACACATTGTAATAAAGGGTAATTTTTTAGTAAAAGGTTACCCTTTATGCATTTAACTTAATATTAGCTTAGTGTAAATCAATATCTTTACAACAAAAAAGTTAACCGTTACCCTTGCTATGAAATTCAAATTTATATTCAGTATGCTGTTAATCTTCAGCATATATCCGCTATTGGCCCAAAGTGATTGTACTGATGCCATTACAGTATGCGGAAACACAGGCTACTCAGGCCTTACTGCTACCGGTTCCGGATCGCAGCAGGAACTTTCTTTTAGTAATAATGACTGTGAAGGCCTTGAAACAAACAGCCTCTGGCTGAGGCTTCCAATCAATACGGGCGGCACTCTGGGCTTTATACTTACCCCAAGCAGCTCAAGCGTAACTATAGATTTCGACTTTTATATTTTTGGACCTCAGGCTACATGCGCCAATTTAGGGCACGCCATACGATGTTCTACCACAAATCCCGAAGCATCAGGAGCCATTAATAACCAAACCGGCCTCAATGAAGATGAATTTGATATTGCCGAAGGTCCCGGCCCAAATGGTAATAATTTTATAAACTGGCTGACAGTGGAAGCTGGTGATGTTTACTTTCTGGTTATAGACAGGCCAATAGGCGCCAGCGATTTTTCTATAGAATGGACAGGAACTGCAACATTTAATGCTGCCCCGGTTTTTAATAATCCGCAGGCGGAAGCACTTGATATTTTACAATGTGATAATGATACAGTAGATGATGAAATAAGTGTTTTTGATCTTACCAAAAATGAAACAATGCTGGTTAATAATCAGTTTGATTCTTCCTTAACCTATCATGAAAGTATTAATGATGCTATATTAGGAATTAATGCCATTCAAAATCCTGAGGCTTATCCTAATACAAGTAATCCTCAGACTATTTATATGCGTTTACAGCGAAATGCTACAGAATGTTTTGAAGTGCTTGATTTTAACATAGAGGTCACCAATCCTGTAGTAGCCGGAGAACCTGAAGATTTAACCCTTTGTGATTTTAATGAGACAGGCGTACAAAAATTTAATCTTTCGGCAAATGATAACTTAGTAAGAGATGGCAATACTACTGCAGCAGTTACGTATTATGCAACTCAGTTTGATGCCGAATCGGGAACGAATGCATTACCTGCTCAATATGAATCAGGTTCAAAAACTATTTGGGCAAGGCTTGAAAACACGGAAGGCTGCTATGGACACGATATAACATCATTCACTATAACAGTTACACCATTGCCTGATATTATTTATACTTTGGATATTAAGGATTTTACTAATAATGACAATGTTATAAATGTAGTTATGCCCAATGCTGAAGATTATGAATTTTCATTGAACAATAGCACTTTTACCGATGAAACTTCTTTTACTGGCTTAGAACCAGGTCCTTATACTATTGCTATAAAAGCTAAAAGCGGATGTAAAACCGTAACAGAAGATGTTATTATACTTAATTATCCGAGATTTTTTACACCTAACGGAGACAACAAAAATGAAACCTGGCGGATACCTTATTTAAGCTTACAGCCACAGGCAAAAGTTACTATTTTTGACAGGTATGGTAAAGTAATAACAGGCTTTAGAGGCAGCGGTGGCTGGGACGGTACATTAGACAATGTTAAGCTGCCCGCAACTGATTATTGGTTTGTGTTACAACTAGATAGTGGACGAATTATTAAAGGGCACTTTGCGATGATACGATAATTTTTTCTAAATTTATAGAAAAATTAACATTGCTATGCTGTGAAGATTACCTATGCACTAATATTACTGCTTCTTTTTGGCTTTACCTCATATGCCCAGAACGACTGTCCTGAGGCTATAATAGTATGTGGTGATGCCAATTATTATGACCTTGAAGCTATTGGTATAGGTGACTTTCCTGAAATAAATTTTAATAATGCCTGTTCAAGTGGTGAGAATAATTCCATATGGCTTAAAATACAGATTAACCAAGGGGGAACGTTAGGATTTATTCTTACACCTGAAGAAGATGACCTGATTATAGATTTTGACTTCTGGTTATTTGGGCCTATTCAGGATTGTAATGATATAGGTACTGCCATACGATGTTCTACAACAAATCCTATTCAGGCAGGCCTTGATTATATCACTACAGGTATGAACGAAACCGAAACGGATATATCTGAAGGCCCCGGTCCCGATGGAAATGCATTTGTGAACTGGATAACGGTACAGGATAATGAGTTTTATTTTTTAGTTGTAGACCGCCCGCATGGCTTTGGTAATTTTTCTATGGAATGGACAGGTACAGCAACTTTTCACACCGTACCCGTATTTCTTAATCCTGACGGCATTCCTTTAGACATGCAGCAATGTGATAAAGACGGAGTAAATGATAATACTGCAACTTTTGATCTTACTATTTACAACGATATGTTTATAGGTAGTCAAAGTCCTATGGAAATTACGTATCATGATGATTTAGACGGTGCAACAACAAATACAAACCAAATAACATCTCCCGAAGCATATCAGAACGTATCTAATCCGCAAACTGTTTATTTACGGATGACTAACACGGTAACAGGATGCTATTCTATTCAGACTTTCAATATAGAGGCAACCTATCCTATAACAACAGGTATTCCCGAAGATCTAAATTTATGCGATAGTAATAAAAATGGTATAAACACTTTTGACCTATCTCTTAATGATACTAATGTGAAAGGTGTAAACCCCTCTTCATCCATAGTCACCTATTATACTTCTGAAGAAGATGCTTTATCAGGAAGCAATCCTGTAGGCCCCATGTTTGACAATCAGACTCCGTATACTGCTCAGACTATCTGGCCAAGACTGGAAGATGCAGACGGATGTTTTAATTATGACTTTAATACATTTACTATAAATATTATTCCTTCTCCTATTATCAATAATCCTGATAATATATCTTTTGACCAGGATAAATGTGACCTTGATGATGTAAACGACAATTCCACGCCGTTTGACCTTACTTTACATGCCGAAGTAATGAAGGGTGATCAGGATACAGTAGAAATTACATATTATGACAATGAAGACGATGCCGAAACAGGAACTAATTTTATTACACACCCTACCAATTATTACAATATAACAAATCCGCAGACTATTTATACAAGGCTTACTGATGGAATAACAGGATGCTACACAATTGGCACTTTTGAAATTAATATTCTCCCTACTCCAACTATAAATCCACATTCAGCTTTAGCTGAGTGCGATTTTAATAATGATGGTTTTACACAGTTTAACCTTATACCAGTACTACAGCAAATAGAAAATGATTTAGGAAATGTTACGGTAACCATTCATGAAACTCCTGAAGATGCTTTTTTTAATGTAAATAGTATTCCAAATACTGATAATTACACTAATATTGATCAAAATAATCAAACGCTTTATATACGTGCAGAATCTATAATTGGCTGCTTTGATATTGCTGAATTACAATTGATCGTTAATCCTGTTCCTGAAGCGATAACTCCATTACCCTATGCTTTATGCGATGATGGCATTAACGATTCTGACGGGCAGGCTATTTTTGATCTTACCAGCAGGGCTGTTGAAATCTTAGGCTCCTTAGATCCTGCCCAATATAGCCTTACCTACCATTTAAACGCTAATGATGCTGCTTTGGGAACGCCTGGAATACTTAACCCGGTAAATTATCTGTCAAACAGTAAAATAGTTTATGTAAGGGTAACCAATAACGCTACGGGTTGCTATGATATAGTACCCTTAGAGCTTATTGTAAATTCTTTGCCTGTCTTAATAACAAATCAGCTTACTTATACACTTTGTGACATAACTGCCCCTGCTAACAATGAAAAAGAAATATTTGACCTAACTTCAAAAATTCCTGAATTCATAGCCGATCAGGGCAGCGTTACAACCACCTTTCATACAACTTTTAATGATGCTCAGGATAATATAAATATGATTGATGAGCCATGGGCCTATCAAAATCAGGAACAAGGGGTAGAAACTATTTTTGTACGTTTTACTTTTGACGATACTTCCTGCTACAGAATCGGCTTTTTAGATATCCGGGTGGCGCCACTTCCTATTATTCTCGAACCAACACAGGATGACCTTACAGTATGTGATACCAACGGTCAGGGTATAGGAGAATTTGATTTGAGTGCACTAATACCGGACATGATGAACAATGAGCCAAACCTTGAAATTTCTTTTCATGAAACAGCCGACGATGCTCAAAATGGCGTAAATGCCATACCAAATCCTGATAACTATACAAATGCGTCCCCTTATTTGCAGTTCATCTATGTAAGGGTTGTAGAAAGCCAATATAAATGTTTTAATACATTCATGCTGACGCTGATGGTAGCCCCTGCACCACAGGCGCCTTCACTGGAGGATCTTACCTTCTGTGATGATGCGGACAACAACGGACAGGACGGCAAACGCAGGGTAGACCTTACGGTACAGAATGCCGTAATTGCCGATGCCCTTGGCCTTACCATACCGGATGATCTTATTGTAGAATACTATACCACCGAGACAGGAGCCAACAGCGGCCTAGCCAACAGGATCACCAACCCTGCCACTTATATGGGCTCAGACCAGCAGGTGATCTGGGTAAGGGTAGAAGACCCCGTAACGGGCTGCTACAGCGTAGAGAGCTTCATGCTTATCTTCAATGCACCGCATGCCCTTACCACCCCGAGCCCTCTTGCTATCTGTAACGAGGCCCTTCCAAACGACGGCCAGGCCGAGTTTGACCTTACGGTAAGGGAAGACCAGCTTTTAGGCCCATCAGGCATCGGGCAGGGG
>NZ_JAMXLA010000001.1:2135164-2360535 GCF_024054175.1 Flavobacterium sp. NRK1 | reverse complement strand
GGCAGGTAACCCAAAAACATTATTTGTAAAGGTTACCACCCAGGATGGATGTGTGAGCTATACGACCCTTACCATCAAGGTACTTCCGCTGCCAACCCCGGATACCACCCCTGATGCACTGGTGCTGTGTGATGACAACGGAGACGGCGATGGTGTAGAGGAATTTGACCTTACCCAGGCCGCAGCCGATATAAAAGATAACGGTAGCAACTACATACTTACCTACTATACTACGCAGGAAGATGCGCAGAATGAAGTAAACCCGATAGCTGACCCCTCAGCCTATGAAAGCGGGACAGGTTCAGTGTGGGTACGTGTAGCCCTTGATACGCACAACCCTGCAGAGCCGATGTGTGCGCAGATCGTTGAGCTGCCGCTTATCGTTAACCCGCTTCCGCCGGTAGCCGACCTTGAGCCATTTGCGCATTGTGAGCAGAATACCGACGGTGCCTATGATTTTAACATCCAGGAGTATGTAAACAATGCCCTTGGCGGCAATGAAGCGGATGAGTATGATGTAGACTTCTTTGAAGACGCGGCACTTACCACCCCGGCAGTACCGGTAACAGCTTATCCTGTAACAGGAGGCAGCGGAACGGTATATGTAAGGGTAACCAATAACGAGACAGGCTGTATAATCGTAAAAGAGCTAACATTGTTAGTAGAGGAAGCCGCTATCGCCAATCCAATTACTACTGTATTTGATGAATGTGACTATGACGGTGCCAATGACGGTATCATCAGCACCTGGGACCTTACGGTTGTAGAAGGTGAAGTACTGGGCACGCAGGACCCTGCAGACTATGAGGTAACGTATTACACCAGCCCTGAAGATGCAGAGAACTATGAAAATGCCATAGCCACCCCTGAAGCCTATACCAATACTATAGCCGATGACCAGACCATCTGGGTAAGGGTGACCAATACCGCTACACTAAGCAAATGCCATGATATCACTACCTTCACCATGCATGTGGAGCGTCTTGCAGAACCTCAATTGCAGAGCGGTACATTATGTATCGACTTTGTTACAGGGGATGTACTTCGCAGTCACATTATAGATACAGGACTTGATGCAACTTATACTTTTGAATGGTATCATAATGGGCAATTAGTACCTAATGAAACCGGCCCGACACTTGAAGTTACCGAAGAAGGAGAATATACAGTCATTGCCATCAGTGCTAATAACTGTAATTCTGCTCCTATAGTGCCGGTAATGGTGCTTAAAAGCGGCCCTGCCACTCCTATAAAAGAAGGATATTATGTAACCAACGCCTTTAGTGACGAGCAAACCATAACAGTAATGGTAAATGGCTATGGCCAATATGAATACAAACTTGATGAGGATGGAAACTGGCAAACCTCAAATGTATTTAGGGATGTTAGCCCCGGAAGCCATATAGTATATATAAAAGATGTAAACCCTGATGGCTGTGAAGAAATAATGCTTACAGGAGTAAGCGTAATTGATTACCCTAACTTTTTTACCCCTAACGAAGATACTTTCCGTGATACATGGAATATTATAGGATTGGAACAGGAAGATGCGAAGATTTATATTTTTGACCGATATGGCAAATTCCTTAAACAAATAAGCGCTGTAGGCGAAGGATGGGACGGAACTTTTAATGGTGAAGATTTACCCGCATCTGATTATTGGTTTACAGTGACCTACAGAGAATATAACGGTACTACAGAAATTACAAAGGTATTTAAAGCACATTTTTCACTTTTAAGATAAAAAATGTAACTTTAAGGCTTTGCCCCGCTATGAAAAAAAGTATTTATCTTTTTATATTACTTTCATCTTTAAACACGTTTGCCCAGAAAGAGGCAGACAACTGGTTTTTTGGCATTTTTGCCGGAATACATTTTCAGGATGATGGCAGTGTAAATATATTAACGGGAAGTGCTATAGAAACTAACGAAGGCTGCAGCTCCATATCAGATTCATCAGGAAATTTACTTTTTTATACCGATGGCAGAAACGTATGGGACAGAAATCATGTTTTGATGCCTAATGGAAATTATAATACTGGCACCGGACTATTAGGAGATCCATCGAGCACGCAATCGGCAATAATAGTTCCCAAAAAAGGAGACGATACTACATACTACATTTTTACAGTAGATGAACCCCACCATCAAAATGCAGCTGTGTATCCCGAACAATTTACAGGAAGTTATGAAGACGGCGGTACTGTACCAAGCGAAGATGATGGTTTTAATAATGGTTTTAATTATTCTATTGTAGATTTATCGGTTACCGGAACAAACGGAAGCATTGGCGATGTTACTACGCGTAATACACATTTGGTAACTTATGATCCTGCAAACATTGAAGAAATTAAATATAAATGTTCTGAAAAGGTTACTGCTTTAAAAAACAGCAACGGGACCGGTTACTGGGTTGTTACGCACTTTATTGATAAATTTTATGCTTTTGAGGTAACAGCGGCCGGGGTTAATGAAACCCCTGTTGTAACACAGTTAGCTCCTGTAATACCAACATCCGGTTATAGAAGAAATGCCATTGGCTGTATAAAAGCATCCCCTAATGGAAAAAAAATTGCCGTTGCTCATATGCAGATGTCAACGATTACAGGATCTACAGAAACAAACGGAACTGTACGCTTATATGACTTCAATACAACTACCGGAATACTTTCAAACCCTGTAATAATAAGTGAAAACACATTACCTTATGGTGTTGAGTTTTCTCAAAAAACAAGAAAGTTATATGTATCTTACGACAATGCTAACGGCTTTGGCGGCGTACATCAATATGACCTTTTAAGTGAAAACATAGGAGAGCCAGATGTCTTGCTTGCAAATACAAGTCAGGGCGGGTCGCTTCAATTAGGTCCAAACGGAAAGATATACAGAGCGGTGGTCAGCAGCCCTTCTTTAGACGTCATAAATGCTCCTGAAGAAGACGGGACACTTTGCGATTATGTCCAAAATGGCTTATCTCTTGGAAACGGAGAATCATTTTTTGGCCTTCCCCCTTTTATAACATCCTACTTCTCGGTAAGTATTATAAGCCGTAAAAAATGTTTTAATGATATTACAGAGTTTGAGCTTAATATTGATGACGATTTTGACACTGTAGAATGGGATTTTGGAGACGGAACACCTTTAACCGCTCCTTCTGCAAGCATTGGTACTACACATCAGTATGCAGCAGTAGGGACATATACCGTAGTTGCAAAAATAACACATCAGGGAGAGATATCTTTTGCAAATACAGATATTATTATTGCTTCTGTACCAATAGCAAATACCCCTGTCACTATAACGTCATGCGATCCTGATAACGATGGAATTACTACTTTCAATTTGTCTCAAAATACCCCTATTATACTC
The DNA here is from genome assembly GCF_024054175.1 of Flavobacterium sp. NRK1. Classification (GTDB taxonomy): domain Bacteria; phylum Bacteroidota; class Bacteroidia; order Flavobacteriales; family Flavobacteriaceae; genus Flavobacterium. The sequence continues at coordinate 2,357,166 of NZ_JAMXLA010000001.1, read as the reverse complement.
GGAAGCCAGAGCAATACAACCCATACTGTAAAGTATTTCGGCTCCATAAATGATGCCGATGAAAATGTTTCAGAGTTAAATGAGACAGCTTATATAAATCATAGCAATCCTGAAACTATTTACGCCCGCATACAAAACAGTGCAACCCCTGAATGTTATGAGGTTACAAGTTTTTTAATAAATGCTTTAAAAAGCCCTGTTGTAAATAATGTTGAGCAGGCAATACTTTGTCTTAATGATCCCAATGGACTCACACTTACCGCTGTAGATACAGGATCATTACAATATGACTATGAATGGTCTACGGGGCAAACTACTAATAAAATCATCATACATTCCACAGGTGCATATACCGTTACAATTACAAATAAACTGGGCTGTAGCAATGACAGAACTTTTATAGTAGTGCCTTCGGATGCAGCAATTATAAATGATGTCATTGTTGAAGACCTTCGTGAAAATAACACAGCAACTATAATAGCTTCTCCACCATCAGGTGTCGTAACAGAATATCAATATAGCATCGATAAACCTAATGGCCCTTTTCAGGATTCAAACTTTTTTGAATACCTTACCCCGGGGCTTCATACTGTATATGTAAAAGATACTCAGGGATGCGGAATAACATCTCAGGAGATTACCATATTATCTATTCCGAAATTCTTTACCCCAAATGAAGACTCCGTAAATGACACCTGGAATATTATAGGTATCAACGCATTCTTTTTCCCAAACAGCAAGATATATGTATTTGACCGCTATGGCAAATTAATTGCAGATGTAAATCCGAAAGGTATAGGCTGGGACGGTACCTTTAACGGAGAACGAATGCCTGCAACCGACTACTGGTATGTAGTTTCTCTAGATGACGGACGCACCGTGAAAGGGCACTTTAGCCTAATACGATAAAAAATATAATCAGACAGCTACATCAAAGAAAAACGCTCCACAGTTGCGGAGCGTTTTTTATATAATCTGATAGTTAATTATTTATAATAACCATCAACGTAGTTACGCTATTTTAAAACGTTTTCTGTCGTTTTCATTCAGATAGATTTTACGAAGACGTAAGCTTTTAGGCGTTACCTCTACATACTCATCTTTCTGGATATATTCTAAAGCTTCTTCTAGAGAGAATTTGATAGCAGGAACAATTCTTGCTTTATCATCTGCACCAGATGAACGAACGTTAGTAAGTTTTTTGGTTTTAGTTACGTTAACAACCATATCGTCACCACGAGAGTTTTCACCAATAACCTGTCCTTCATAAATATCCTCGTTAGGATCTACAAAGAATTTACCACGATCCTGAAGTTTATCAATAGAATAAGGAATTGCTTTACCATTTTCCATAGAGATAAGCGATCCACTCAAACGTCCTGGAATTTCACCTTTAAACGGTTGATACTCTAAGAAACGGTGTGCCATAATAGCTTCACCAGCAGTAGCTGTAAGCAGCTGATTTCTTAAACCTATAATACCTCTTGAAGGAATATTAAATTTAACGATCATACGCTCACCTTTAGGCTCCATGCTTAGCATTTCACCTTTACGCATAGTAACAAACTCTACAGCACGGCCTGAAAGATTTTCAGGAAGGTCAATAGTAAGTTCTTCTATCGGCTCACATTTAACACCGTCAATTTCTTTTATAATAACCTGTGGCTGACCGATCTGAAGCTCATAACCTTCTCTTCTCATTGTTTCAATAAGAACAGATAAGTGAAGTACACCACGGCCAAACACCATGAATTTATCTGCACTGTCAGTTTCAGCAACACGAAGTGCAAGGTTTTTTTCAAGCTCTTTAGACAACCTGTCTTTAATATGCCTTGATGTAACAAATTTACCTTCTTTACCAAAGAAAGGCGAATCGTTAATAGTAAATAGCATACTCATAGTAGGCTCATCAATAGCAATAGATTTTAATGCCTCAGGGTTTTCAAAATCAGCAACAGTATCACCAATTTCAAAACCTTCAAGACCTACAATAGCACAAATATCTCCTGCTATTACTTCCTCTACCTTTCTGCGTCCAAGACCTTCAAAAGTATGAAGCTCTTTTATTTTAGATTTTATAATCTTACCGTCACGCTTAACAAGAGATATGTTCATACCCTCACGAAGAACACCTCTTTGAAGGCGGCCAATCGCGATACGGCCTGTAAAACTTGAAAAGTCAAGTGATGTAATAAGCATTTGAGGAGTACCTTCAGATACTTTAGGAGCAGGAATATGCTCAAGTACCATATCAAGTAGCGGCTCAATATTTTCAGTTTTGTTTCTCCAGTCTGTACTCATCCAGTTTTGCTTAGCAGAACCGTAAACAGATGGGAAGTCAAGCTGCCACTCTTCAGCGCCAAGCTCAAACATAAGGTCAAAAACTTTCTCATGTACTTCTTCCGGAGTACAGTTTTCTTTATCTACTTTATTGATTACAACACATGGTTTAAGACCAAGATCAATAGCTTTCTGAAGCACGAAACGTGTTTGCGGCATTGGCCCTTCAAAGGCATCAACTAACAGCAATACACCGTCGGCCATGTTAAGAACACGCTCTACCTCACCACCAAAGTCGGCGTGGCCCGGAGTATCAATAATGTTGATTTTAGTTCCTTTATACGTTACCGAAACGTTTTTAGAAGTAATAGTAATACCTCTTTCACGCTCCAGGTCATTGTTGTCCAGGATAAGGTCTCCCGTGTTCTCGTTTTCACGAAACAGCTGGCAGTGGTACATGATTTTGTCAACCAGTGTAGTTTTACCGTGGTCAACGTGGGCAATGATTGCAATGTTTCTAATGGACTCCATTATATATTTTTTTTGAAGGTGCAAATGTACACATTATTTCGACAAAAAAAACATTAGTTATGAGCAGGTTAGGTTTTATTTATTTCTGTATTTGAGCATGTTACAATAAAGCATATCAAACAATCAAACTTTTAGCATTAAAAAGTGCTCATAAGCAGACTCTCTTGAACTGATTTCATAAAACTGTTTACCTAAAGTTAACATACCAATTATGCTTTTAAAATTTAAACTAAGCCTTTTGTTATTTCTATTTAATTTTTAATTAATTTTGTTTAATTATTTTAATATAATGTCAAACAAAATTAAAAATGCTTTTACAATAAAGGACCTGGAAAATCTTTCAGGCATAAAAGCACATACTATACGGATGTGGGAAAAGCGGTATAATATGCTTGAACCCATGCGGACTGAAAGCAATATCCGCTATTACGACACGTATAACCTACAGAAATTACTCAATGTAAGCACCCTTAATTCTTTTGGTTATAAAATATCTGCTATAGCAAAAATGCCTTTGGAGAAAATACCGGCATTGGTAAAAGAGATTCTTTCAAATAAAAGCATGAGCAATCACGTGCTTAATAATTTTAAAATGGCAATGATGAATTTTGACCTGCCATTATTTTCCGCTACTTATGCTACACTGCAGTCCGAAAAATCATTTAAGGCTATATTTTATGAATTCTTTATGCCGCTGCTGGCAGAGATAGGCCATTTATGGCAGACCGGAACTATAACGCCTGCACACGAGCATTTTATAAGTGCACTGATCAGGCAAAAAATAGCGGCAAATACAGAAAAACTACAGCTTATACCCCCTACTAAAACCGACAGAGTTTACGTATTATACCTTCCCGAAAATGAGATACATGAAATAGGGCTTATGCTTATTAATTATGAATTGCTTTTACATGGCTATAAAACATTATACATTGGTGAAAGCATGCCTGTTAATTTTTTAAAAAGTATAAAAGATCATTTTGATAATATCACCTTTATTACTTACAGTATATCATATCCTTTTGCGGAAGACATTAATCAATACATCAGAACTGTAAAATCTGAAATTGTTAATGATGAGAACACCATGCTTTATCTGTTTGGCAAGAATGCACACCATATAAACCCTGCCTTAATAAATGAAAACATAAAGATATTTAACAGTATTGACGAGTTTACAGACACACTGCAATTAACAAATAGTTAAAACTTTTTGTTTAATATTTTAATATATTTGTTAAACATGAATACAAAAATAAAAATATTAGGAGGAGGATTTTCATCATTATCAGCCAGCTGTTATCTGGCAAAAATGGGATATGATGTAACTATATACGAGAAAAATCCAACTTTGGGTGGCCGTGCAAGGCAATTAAAAAAGGATGGCTTTACTTTCGATATAGGCCCAACATGGTATTGGATGCCAGATGTGTTTGAACGTTTTTTTTCTGACTTCAATAAAAAACCTTCTGATTATTATACTCTTAAAAAATTATCTCCTGCTTATAGTGTTTATTTTGACACACTTGATTTCGTGACTATAGCCGATAATATGGATGTCATTACAAAAACCTTTGAGGATATAGAAAAAGGCAGCGGCAAACTATTAAAAGAATTTATAGATGAAGCTAAAAGCAACTATGATATAGCAATAAAAGACCTGGTTTACCGACCGGGTGAATCTGCTTTAGAACTTATAACCCCGCAAACCATGTTGAAAGTGGGACAATTTTTTGGTAATATATCTAAAGACATAAGAAAGCGGTTTAAAAATAAGAAGCTTATACAGATACTTGAATTTCCTGTACTGTTTTTGGGTGCAAAACCATCAGACACACCCTCATTTTACAGTTTCATGAATTTTGCAGATTTTGGCTTGGGCACATGGCATCCACAAAACGGTATGTATAGTGTAGTACTCGCTATGGAAAAGCTGGCAACTGAGCTTGGCGTTAAAATAGTAACCAATGCCAATGTTTCTAAAATAAATGTAGAGAATGGAATTGCAGGATCTATAGTTGTAAACGGAGAAACCATTACTGCTGATGTTATTTTAAGCGGCGCCGATTACCACCATACCGAAACATTACTTGACAAAAAGTACCGTAACTATACAGAACAATACTGGAACAGGCGAACTTTTGCTCCATCATCCTTATTATTTTACGTAGGGTTTGACAAGAAGATAATCAATACCGAACATCATACGTTATTTTTCGATACAGATTTTGATGTTCATGCGAAAGACATCTATGATAACCCTAAATGGCCTGAAAAACCTTTGTTTTATGCAAGCTTCCCATCCAAAACTGACAAAGGAAGTGCTCCCGAAGGAAAAGAGGCAGGTATATTTCTTATTCCCTTAGCACCGGGCATTGAAGATACTCCGGAATTAAGAGAACGTTATTTTGACAAAATAATAACCCGTTTAGAAAAACTCACTAACCAGGAAGTTAAAAAAAATATTATATTTAAGGAATCCTTCTGCCTGAATGATTTCGTAAAAGAATACAACTCCTATAAAGGCAATGCATACGGATTGGCGAATACGCTGCTTCAAACTGCCTTTTTAAGACCCAAGCTAAAAAGCCCGAAAGTAAAAAACCTTTACTTTACAGGCCAGCTTACAGTTCCCGGCCCGGGTGTACCGCCCGCACTTATATCAGGTAAACTTGTGGCCGGACTGATAGAAAAATATAATACAAATGCAATTAACAAAACCGTAAAGCAACCAATATGAAAGCTATTTTTGACAAAATTTCATTTGACTGCAGCAAAAATGTAACCCGTGCTTACAGCACTTCGTTTTCTTCTGCCGTTCGTATGCTTGCCCCTTCTATAAGGCAGGACATTTATAATATTTACGGTTTCGTGAGATTTGCAGATGAAATTGTAGATTCATTTCACGATTATAATAAAGAAGAGCTTTTTGCACTTTTTGAAAATGACCTTGATAAAGCAATTCATGATGGTATAAGTCTGAATCCTGTTTTAAATGCTTTCCAGCACACAGCTGCAAAATATAATATTGACAGCAGCCTTACAGGTGCATTTATGAAAAGCATGAAGCAGGACCTGATTAAAAAAGACTATTCATCATTTGAAGAATATAATGAGTACATTTATGGCAGTGCCGATGTTGTAGGCCTTATGTGCCTTAAAGTATTTACAGGCAATGACAATGCACGCTATAATGAGCTTAAACCGTACGCTATGCGATTAGGGTCGGCATTTCAAAAGGTTAATTTTTTACGTGACCTCAAAGCCGATACTGAAGAATTGGAACGCAACTATTTCCCTATGCTTAACCTAAGTGAAATAGATGATAAAACTAAAGCCCAGATCATAGCTGAAATTGAAGCTGATCTTGCAGAAGGCTATAAAGGAATAGTCCGTTTGCCTGCCGAAGCAAAATTTGGGGTATATACTGCCTATGTTTATTATAAAAAACTGCTTAAAAAGCTTAAAAATACTCCCCCGCTTCAAATAAGGGCTACGCGTATTCGTGTTCCTGACTACGAAAAAATAGGGCTCTTAGCAAAATGCTATGTAAATTACCGATTAAATATCATTTAAAAAATTTCCATTATGTGGCTGTATATACTTGTTTTTGTACTAACCTTTTTCATTATGGAATTTATGGCGTGGTTTACCCATAAATATGTAATGCATGGCTTTTTATGGAGTCTGCATAAAGACCATCATCGTAAAGATCATGATTCCTGGTTTGAGCGCAATGATACATTCTTCATTTTTTACGCACTGGTAAGTATTGGCTTTTTTCTGCTTTGGCGTTATGATATTCTTGCAATTGGTTTGGCAATAGGCCTTGGCATTTTTGCCTACGGACTTACCTATTTTTTAGTACACGATATTTTTATACACCAGCGTTTTAAAATTTTCCGTAATGCCAACAGCCGCTATGGTAAAGCAGTACGCCGTGCACATAAAATGCACCATAAACATATTAATAAAGAGCATGGTGAATGTTTTGGAATGTTGTTGTTCCCTTATAAATATTGGAAGAAAAGCTAGGATGTAATAAAGATAAAATAACCAAAAATCCCCGTCAGTTTCCTGACAGGGATTTTCAATTTTAACTAGCTCAATTTAATTCTTTTTCATTATATTAAGTAATTGCTGGAACTGACCGTTGCCTGTCTTTGTTTGTTGCAGTAATCCAACAATTGTCATTACATCCTGTGGGGTCATATCATCACCCAATACTCTTACAACGCCTAAACCACTCTCTTTATTATGTAAAAACAAAACAAATTCTTCTATATTTTCGCCTTCGCCTTTAGTATTTACAGATAAACCGCCATCACCAAAGTTCATTTTCATCAATTCATCATAATGATCTGACTTTAAAACCTCTTTTATGGTTGCTTTTTCAGTATCATAAGCTTTACCATTATTTTTATCAGACTTGAATATTAATACATTAAGCTTATGCATGGCGTCCAGTGCTTTTTTTTGGTCTTCATTAAGATCAAGCTTATCTGTTTTCATAAAGCTTGGCGCTATATCTACAACCGAAAAGTTTTTAGCTTCACCCTTCTCTACAAAGTATTTTTGCAAAGTTAGTTTCCTGTCACACGATGTCAGTAATAATACTAGAGCAGCGAACATATATAAATGACTTTTCATAGCTTTATTTTTTAGATGCTTTTTTTAGAGCAGCACCGCCCGGCAATTTCATGTAATCAGTAAGGAAAGATATTTCGCTAAGGTCAAAGTTACCGGTAAGCGACATAAGTACCGTACTGTCTTTAGGGCCTCCCCCTTCCATAAACATAAGCAGCTCTTTTACCTGAGACGAGGTAGCACCTGATTTTACATATATCTTTATTGTCCTGTTTCCTTCATTAATACGCATTAGCTCTTCAAGAGGGTATTTTTTCAGGTAACCGTCAACAGTACTTTTCATTTCAGACACTATCTTGCCGTTTGTAGTGCTGTACACTTTAAGGTTATCAAGTTTTTTTATGAGGTCAAGATATTGCTGGGCAGTTTTATCTTTAGGGTCCATTTTTACATTACCCATAAGTTCAAACATTTTCCTGCTCACTATTACTGCATCAACACCGTCTTTCTCAAATTTGTCAAACGCTGTGGTTTGTGCAAAAATTAATGATGGAAGTACTGCTAATAGTAATGTGATTATTAACTTTTTCATAGTTGTTGTAGTTGTATTACTTTGTTTCTGTTTCATTTTTTACTTAGCGCCTTTATCGCCCTTGCTGCCTTTAAAACCCTTAAAATCTTTTAGATCTTTAAGGTTTACATTACCTGTAAAAGATATCAGTACGGCTTCTTCTTTTTTCTCGTCATTCTCTACAAACACAAGGCCTTCTTTTATAATAGACTCGCTGCTGCCCTGTTTTACATAGATTTTTATTTTGGAACCGTTATCAGAAATACTTATTAACTGCTCCATCGCATTACCTTTTAAATAATCGGCAACCGCGTCTTTTATCTGCTTTTTGTATCTCTTTTCGGTAGTAATATATACCTTAAGATTTTCAATATCGCCCGCCATGTCAAAATAGCTCTTTGTTTTTTCATCACTGGCAGAATCTCCTATACTGCTAAACATATCAAACATTTCTTTGTTGATTGTTATACTCTGTATACCATCTACATCTTCAAATTTGCTGAAAGCATTATTTTGCGCAAAGGTAACAAACGGCATAGCTGCCAGTACCAAGGTTGTTATAAACTTTTTCATGATGTTATTTTTTTTCTTTTACTTCTTTAAAAATTGTTTCTTTAGATTTTTCGTATTCACCTGTAACATAATGTACACTGCTCATACCTACATTTACATTTTTAGACAGCATATTTAGCGCTTTCTGGGTTTCTTTAAAAGCTACTTCAGGATCCTGAAAAGTACCAAGCTCATCCTGAGAAGCCTGTTCCGAATTGTATAGTGTAAGCATTCCGCCAAGGAGCACAACACTTGCCGCAACCGATATCCATGCGCCATAACGTTTTTTAGCTTTTAATGGCAGCGGTTTGTCAAACTGTTGTTTTCCTTCATTAGAAAAATACCCAAACAAAGGTTTGTACTGCTCCAGATGTGGCGCCACATTGTGTGAAGAGAAGTAAAGCTTTAAATCCTGCTCTTCGGCAATAGTAGTCTCTGCGTTAAAGTATTTATCCAGTAATATTTCAATTGTTCTTAATTCCATAACTGTGTGTTTTTGTAAGTTCTTCCCTCAATATTTTCCTCGCTCTGGAGAGCGCCACTCTAACGGCGGTCTCATTCATATCCATAATTTTGGCAATCTCTTCAAATTCATATTGTTCTACATCCCGCATTTGCAATATCATTTTTTGCTGTTCGGGCAGCGCTTCCATAATCTTCTCAACCCAGCTCCAGCTATCGCGGTCTTCGGTTTGCTGTTGCAATCCTGCCTGCCTGTCGGTATAGTTACTATGTACTATACGCATCTCTGTAGCTCTTTTTGATTTGAGCTGGTCCAGGCAGTAATTTTTTGTCATGGTCATTGCCAGGGCTTCCACACTTGAGTAAGATTCTAACTTACCTTTGTTGTTCCACAGCTTAACTAGGACTTCCTGCGTAGCGTCTTCAGCCTCCTCGGTGCTTACAAGCAATCGTTTTGCCAACCGGAACACCCGGTCTTTAAAAGGAGTGATGACTTTTATGAAGTCTGACTGATTCATAATCGGTCTTGGGTTTGTTATTGGTTTATAAAAGGAAGACGAATAGTAACAATTTTTGTTACAAGCATATTAAAAATAATTAAATTTACGTTCTTTTACTAAACATAAACCCCGGATGAAAAAGATTAAAATACTATTAGCGAGCCTTGTATTAGCTGCATTTGCTTTTCAGGGATGTGAAGATATGGATGATAACGCCGTTCCTGTAAACGATTTTATATGGAAGGGTTTAAATCTTTACTATCTGTGGCAGGAAAATGTGCCTAATCTTGCTGATGACCGATTTGCTAATCAGGAACAATTAAATAACTTCTTAGAAGGCTATTCTTCACCGGAGAGTTTGTTTGAAAGCCTTTTATACCGACAATATCCTGACGGAACAAAAGCTGACCGCTTTAGTGTTATATTTTCTGACTTCCATGTACTTGAAAATGTATTGCAGGGTGTTGCAACAAGCAATGGCGTTGACTATCAGCTTGTATATGCCGATGAAAGCAAAACAACTATTTTTGGCTATGTGCGATACATATTACCCGGAACAGATGCCGCTACAAAAAACATTAAACGTGGCGACATTTTTTATGCCGTAAACGGCACACAGCTTACGGTATCTAATTATCAGGAACTTTTAGGTGCCGGCCAATATACTCTTAGCCTTGCTAATTATATAGATGAGACAGTTGTACCAACAGGCGTTACTGTAGATCTTGTAAAAGCAGAATACGCTGAGAACCCGGTATATAATGTAAGCGTTATTGAAGAAGGAAGCCACAAAATAGGCTACCTTATGTATAATGGTTTTTATAATACTTATGATGCCGATCTTAATAATGCATTTGCGCAGCTTTCTTCTGCGGGTGTTAATGATCTTGTTTTAGACCTTCGTTATAATGGCGGGGGGTCTGTGCGTACAGCAAGCTATCTTGCCAGTATGATAACGGGTCAGTTTACAGGCCAGTTATTTGCTAAACAGCAATGGAACTCAAAACTGCAGGCGTATTATGAAAATAAGAATCCTGAAGCTCTTGTAAACCTTTTTTCAGACAAATTAAGCAACGGAACCAGCATAAACCACCTTAACCTCAACAGAGTATATATAATCGCTACAGATGCTACTGCTTCAGCCAGTGAGCTTGTTATAAACTGCCTTAAGCCTTATATTAATGTTACCCTTATAGGCGAAACAACAGTAGGTAAAAATGTAGGATCGGTTACTTTATATGATTCGCCTACTTTTTCAAAAAAAGATGTTAACGGCAGTCATAGATATGCTATGCAGCCTATTGTTATAAGAACTGTAAATAAAGAGGGCTTTGGTGAATACAGCAATGGTATTGCTCCTACAATTGAACATAAAGAGGATATTGGCAATATGGGTGTTATTGGCAATGCAACAGAACCACTGCTTGCCGAAGCCATTGCACAGATTACCGGAACCGGAGGCAGATCTGCCGGCAGGGAAAAACAGGCTAAAGATTTTGAAAGCTTTAAAAACACCAAAAATATGCGCCGATTTGGTACAGAAATGTATATAGATGAAATGCCCGAGGGCTCTTTAGACCTGCTTAAACAACTCCAATAAAAAAACAAAAAGGCTTCCGGAAAAACGGAAGCCTTTTCTAATTAAAAAATAACGTAGTCTAAACATTAATTTCTAACGTGGTATTTTTATTTAAAAATTAAAACCTGCGGAACTTAGCCCGCAGGAATTAAACCAAACATAAATAAGAGAACTTTAGTCGTTAAAATAGAAACCGGCTGGTACCATGCCTACAGTAAAACCGTTTTGCATTACACCTGCTGTAGAATATACAAACACCTTACCGTTAACAGTATAATCTCCTGCATCACCTACATAAATATGATTATCATTTACCGCAAAGCTGTAAATACCGTAAACATCCTGTTCTTCTGTAGTAAATAACGGAATAGTAGGTAAAGTTGTTGTGTTTAATGCCATAACATATACTTCATTGTCTATTGTATAGTATATTTTATTATTATCAATTACAAGGTTCGAAGGATGTTGTGTAGCCGTAAAAGCAATAGTTTTACTAACAGTATTATTGTTAAGGTTTATAATATCAAGCTGGCCTGCCGTCTCAGCTCCACCCCATGACGGAGTACCTTCACTCATTACATAAAGCTTTCCATCTTCAATTTCAAGAGTATTAGGCACATCGCCCACAGTTATTGTTGTAGCCACAGTATCATTAGAAGAATTGATTACCGTTACAGTATTACCATAGTTATATCCACCCTTATGAGTAACATATAGTTTATTATTTTCTTCAACAATTCTTTCAGGACCTTCGGCCACAGGAATATTAGATGTAACAGCATTAGTTGCCAGATCAATTACAGCAACATAATCATCTGTTGTGTCAGAACCATCACCCCAATTAGTTACATAAGCTTTTCCGTTAGCAAAAGCGATATATCTTGGATTAACAAGTCCGTTGGCAATTGTAGCCACTTTTACAAATGTATAACGGTTTACAACTTCTATTTTATTTGAAACATTCATAACCACATAAGCATACTCTCCGTTAAGGCCTATGTCTTGTCCCGTATCTCCTAACAACGCATTGTTGTTAACCGCTGCAAAAATGTTGTTTTCAATAGTCATAGCATCTGAAAGAAATGATACTGAAGCATCACCATGTCCGAAAACGCCCTGGTTAAGAATAAGAACTCCGTTATCATAAGCTCCCGAAGGTTTATTCTGCGCATCATCATCGCTACATGATACAAACAAAAGCGATCCCGCTATGGCTGTTAAGATTAGTTTGTGTAGTTTCATTTATATTTAAAATTTAAAATTAAGATACATGTTATAATTGCGACCAGGCATTGGTCTTACAGCTACGTTTTGGTAAGCAGCATTCCACAGGTTATTTACCTGAAAGCCAACATCAAATCCTGAAAGGAGCTTAAAAGTATATGCAGCACCTATTGATGATACATTGTAAGGATCTATTTTATAAAAATTGTCCGAAGAAGTAAAAACCTCTCCATTAAACAAATGGCGGTAATAACCGGATACATTTTTATAAGAATACGCCAAAGAAGCAGTTGCTTTATGAAAAGGCACATAAATAAGCTGGTCACTTGTTCCATCTTCTCTTGAAACAGTGTAAGCATAAGTACCTGCAAATTCTAAACTGCCCCCGCCTATTTTTTTCCTCCAGTTAAGTATAGTCTCAATACCATAAGTATTTACTTTGCCTACATTCTCGGGCATCCAGATACCACTGCTTGACGGTACCCATCTAAGCATTTCACTCAGTTTAATATAATATCCGGTAATACTAAGCGTAAAAGAATTTACTTTAAATACATTACCGATCTCTGCCTGATAAGAGGTTTCGGGGTTAAGATCTGGATTACCACTACCAGCCCAATAAAGATCGTTATAAGTAGGTATCCTGAAATTGCGTGAAGCATTTAGTTTTATATCATAAAAACGCGCTACCGAAATATTAGTTCCCAATGAAAAAAGAACAGGACTTTCATAAATATCTGTAACTTCTTTACGAATACCAAATTCATATTGTAACCTGCTGTTTAATCTGTGTTTCATTAACAAACTAACAGAACCAATATCTCTTTTTTTATTTTCAATATCAGATCCTTCACCATCATTATGAGTATAGTTAAGTATCGTATTTAGCTTAATGGCATCTGTTACGTCATAAGTAAGGTCGTACCTTGCTATATATGTTTTTACCTCGCCAAAACTATATATGTTATTCGTTTTATTCTCGAAGTATTTATATTTTTCATTAAGATATGCTCCTTTAAGCGTTGAAGTAAATTTACCATAGTTACCTGTCCACTCTAAAAGGTTACGCGTATTGGTATCCTGATATTTACTACGGGAACTTGCTGCCAGAGTACCCGAAAAATGCCTTTCACCATCAAAAATATAACTGTAAAAGCGAAATATATTTTCAGCATTAACCTTATAAGCAAATGCTGTATTAATACTTGTATTGTAATACTCCCCGTTTTCGTTTTTTTGGTTGGTGTCCGGATAATCATAATCGTTATCAGAACTATTGTGGCTTATACTGGCTGTAGCACTTACGTTATCTGAAGATGCATTAAGATGATAATTTACCCCAAGCGTATTGTAACTGCCATAATCTGCGCGCAGACTGTTTTCAAATTTATTTCCAAAAGACAAATCGTTAGTAAGATGAATACTTCCTCCAATCGCGCTGCTTCCATAGGCTACACTTCCCCCCCCTGCCCTAACACTTATAGTACTAAAATCGCGGGTATTAAGAACATTAAAATCGGTTTGCCCCAATAATTGCGAATTAATGTTTATACCATTCCATATTACGGCAGTTTGAGAGGCTGTTGTTCCTCTAAACGATGGCGATGATACCATACCCAAACCGTTTTCTTTAAAATAAATAGCAGTATTATATTGTAGTAGCGATGTTAATGATGCTGCATTTTTACTAATAACAGAGTCATTAAGTACTTGCACCGATTGTGTGGTAGAAAAATCGCGTAATTGCGTATCAGATATAATTACTTCTTTAAGAGCAATAGTATCGGTTTGCGCCACTACAATCTGGCACATCAGTAATAACAACGATAAAATGATTTTGTTCAGTTTCATAATTCGCAAGCCCTTTTTCCCGAAGGCCCGATATTAGTTATACCTAAGGCAGGTCTCCTGGCTTGCGTACTGTTGTTTACCTTCCCGTGCGTAATGCACAGTGGTTTGTAGCTTACAACAGCCTCCCTTTTAAGGATAAGCTTACAGTTGCGGGAACAGCTCAGGTGTTAAACCTGATTCCCTTTTAATGTAATTGCTTAAAAAAAGCATTACAACCTTAAGTGGTGCAAATATAGTATTTATGTTGAGATATTTAATTTATACATTTGCATCTGTTGAATATTTTTTATGAGAAACCTTTATTACCTGCTTCTTTTTGTAGTATTAACAATATCCGGCTGCAAAAACGATACTAAAACCACGAGTGCAAATAGTCTGGCTCCTGTCAATACAGTAAAACACGCCAAAGGCTTACAAATATACCGTTACAATGGTTTTACTGTTGTAAAAGTTACAAATCCGTGGCCTGATGCAAAAAAAGCATACACTTATGTAATGCAAAAAAAAGGAGGGATACTTCCTGATAGCCTTAAAAATTACACAACCGTTCAGGTACCGCTTAAAGCAGTAGTGGTAACCTCAACTACACATATACCTTCGCTGGAAACCCTGGGTGTAGAAAATACACTGGTTGGTTTTCCGGGTACCGATTTTATATCATCTAAAAAGACAAGGGCACGAATAGATAGCGGTAAGGTTAAAGAAGCAGGTGCAAACGAGAGCCTTAATACAGAAGTAATGATAGATCTTGCCCCCGATGCTGTAGTGGGTTTTAGTATTAGCAGTAATAATAAATCACTAAACAGCCTTGAAAAAAGCGGGTTAAAAATTTTATATAATGGAGACTGGACAGAGCAAACACCTCTTGGCAAAGCTGAATGGATAAAATTTTTTGGCGCATTATATGATAAAGAAGATAAAGCTGATAAAATTTTTAATAATATAGAAAACGAATATAAAAAAGCATTCGCATTAGCGCAAAAAGCTACCGATAAACCTACTGTTTTAAGCGGTGCTATGTTTCAGGATCACTGGTACCTGCCTCAGGGAGGAAGCTGGGCAGCCCTGTTTTTAAAAGATGCTAAAGCCGATTACTTATGGGCTGATTCTAAAGGTACAGGAAGCCTTAACCTGAGTTTTGAAACAGTACTTGATAAAGCTGAAAATGCCGATTACTGGATAGGCCCCAGCCAGTTTACTACCTTTAAGCAAATGGTAGATGCAAATCCACACTATGCTCAATTTAAGGCATTCAAAACTAAAAACGTATATTCGTACAGCAGTAAAAAGGGTGCAACCGACGGGCTTATATATTATGAGCTGGCGCCAAACCGTCCTGACCTGGTACTTAAAGACCTTATATATATATTCCATCCTGAATTACTGCCGGATTACGAACTACATTTTTTTGAAAAACTAAAATAATCCCCTTGCTTAATAAGAAAAGGAACATAATAATTTTTAGCTCCCTGGGTATTGCCCTAATATTTTTGTTTTTACTAAATATTAGTTTAGGTTCAGTAAAAATTCCTTTTAAAGATGTTGTACTGAGCCTTACAGGTGGCGAAGCATCTAAAAGCACATGGCACTATATCATATTACAATACAGGCTGCCAAAGGCTATTACCGCCTTATTAGTAGGCATGGGATTATCTGTAAGCGGTTTGCTAATGCAAACCCTTTTTAGAAACCCTCTTGCAGGGCCGGACGTTTTAGGCCTTAGCTCGGGAGCCAGTCTGGGTGTAGCATTTGTAATACTTGGTGCAGGCTTAGTACCGGGAATACTGGCCGGCTTTTTTATTTCTCCTTATGGTATTGTTCTGGCATCTACCACCGGTAGTTTTTTAGTTTTATTAGCTGTATTAGTAGTAGCGCAAAGGCTTAGGGATACTATGGCGGTGCTTATTATAGGGCTTATGTTTGCAAGCTTTACCGGAGCCATTGTAAATGTACTCACTTTTTTTAGCAGTGCCGAACAACTTCAAAAATATACTTTTTGGGTGTTAGGCAGTCTTGGCAATCTGCCATGGGAACATATTATTATACTTGCACTAACATGCTGCATAGGTCTTGCTATGGCTGCAATATGTATAAAACCACTTGATGCCCTTTTATTAGGCGAACGCTATGCTAAAAGCATGGGTATAAACTTTAGCAGAACAAGGCTGACTATTATTCTTGCAACAAGCCTGCTTACAGGTACAGTTACAGCTTTTACAGGCCCTATAGCTTTTATTGGGTTAGTTGTACCCCATATTGCCAAACTTGTTTTTAAAACCAGTAGTCATCTTGTTTTATACGGAGGTACATTGCTATCAGGAGCAATAATTTTACTGCTTTGTGATACTTTTACCCAAATACCGGGTACAGAATTTGTACTGCCTATAAATGCTGTAACATCTATAGTAGGTGCACCAATAGTAATTTGGCTTTTAATGCGTAAACGAAAAGCTATATACAGTTAATTCATGAAAAAAGGCAATATCATACTATCGGCACAGGATATAAGTATTGGTTATCATACTAAAAAAGAGACCAATGCCATAGCCCATGATATTAACCTGAAATTTTCTGAAGGAAATCTTATTGCACTTATTGGTGCCAATGGTATAGGAAAATCTACTTTACTGCGAACACTTACCGGAATACAAAAACCATTAAAAGGCTCAGTACTCTTAAATGACAAAAATATTACAGCTTACAGCGCTAAAGAACTGGCTCAAAATCTGGCTGTGGTATTAACCGAGAGCCTCCCTCCAAGTAACCTTACAGTGTTTGAACTGGTTGCATTAGGCCGACAGCCTTATACCAACTGGCTGGGATCTCTTAGCCCCGAAGACTTTACTAAGGTTAATGAAGCTATTACCCTGACACAGATAGAGCAGCTTATACACAAAAAGCATTTTGAAATTAGCGATGGCCAATTGCAAAAAGTACTTATTGCGCGTGCATTAGTGCAAGACACGCCCCTTATTATACTTGATGAGCCTACTACCCACTTAGACTTGCTGCATAAAGTAAACCTTATAAGGCTTTTAAAAAAACTTGCTCAGGAAACCGGAAAATGCATACTTTATTCTACCCACGATCTTGATCTCGCGTTACAGCTTAGTGACGAAATTGTAGTAATGACTCCAGAAAACACTTTACAGGACACACCTGAAAATCACATTAAAAACAAAACTTTTGATCATTTGTTTAATGAGGAAAGTATTTTTTTTGACACTGAAAAAGGCGGGTTTGTAGTAAGGGATAATCAGCTTTAACAAAAGCTAAACACAAAAAGGTTTTGTATTGACTAAATTTACCTATCAACACAAAATCATTTAACAATGGCTAACCAGTTTACAGTAAGTTACCCGGGCGATAAAACCCAGCTTTTAAACAAAATAAGGAGTACCGTAGGAGAAAAAGGAAGTTTTGCAGGCAATGAAGATCAGGGCAGTTTTGAAGGAGATACCCCGCTTGGAAAATTTGCAGGATCTTATACTATACAAGGTGATAATATTACCGTAACCATAGATAAAAAACCTTTTTTACTATCGCATGGCATGATAAAGGATGAGTTTGAAAAGGCACTTAAAAAAGTATAATCATGCGTAGGCTGCTAACTTTACTTTGCTTTTTTATAATTATTTCTGCTATTGCACAGCCCAGGCTTGAACTTACACCGCAGGGTTTTGAACCTGTACAGGCAGATATTCCAGCAACCTCAAATGAGAAACTGCTGGAAATATCAAAGGCATGGGCAGCGTCATATAACCGTACAAACAAAAAAGGCTATGATGTGTATGATGTACAGCAAAATGCAATGAGTATAAGCGCCTTAAAAAAAAATGCCTTTTTTATTCGAAATAAAGGTGAAACCTTTAGCTATACTATACGCTACGATATAAAACTTACTTTTTATGGCGATTACTATACTTTAAAGTTTACAGTTAGTGATATTTATACAGATTATGATAATCTGGTTGAATATAAGCTCCCCGATTATTTTACATCTGAAGGAGAACTTAAAGACGGCTATGAAAATTTAAAGCCATCACTTGAAAAAACGGTAAATGAAATGGTTACCTCCTACCATAATTATATTATAAACTTCAGGTAACAAGTTATAAATTTAAAAATTATTGCTATGATACAAGGAACAGATGATCCTAAAGATCTTGGATCTAAAAAGATAAACAATCAGGAGAAATTCAGCGAAAAAAATGAAGGTTTTAGCGGCGAGAATCTTCCTAAAAACTACAACCCTTCTAAAGATAAACTGAAAACTGAAATAGATAAGGATATCGATGGTGATACCGAAACTGTAAAAAGAGCCCGCGATGTAGATGAAAAAAAAGCAGCGCCTGTAAGCCAGAGCAGCCATACTACACGAGATGATGGCGAAGTAGTGAGCAAGAGCCGTGGTACTGCAAATGAAGATGAAGATATTGAAACAGCGGAAAACCGTGATTTTAATTCTGATATCGAAAAAGATCGTTATCCTGCTTCACATCCTGACAATAAAAAACAAAGGGGGAATATTGATCCCGGAAAATAATAAAAGGGCTTTAAAGCCCTTTTATTATTTTGTTTCATTTGTAAACTGCACATTGGCATGCAGCTTAATATCTTCACCAAGCACAAGTCCACCTGTTTCTGTGACATCAGGAGCATGAATATTAAAGTCGTTTCTGTTTATTTTACCTTCAATTTCAAAACCGGCCCTGTTTATACCAAAACCATCTTTAGCCTCACCACCAAACAATACATCAAACACTACCGGTTTTGTAACCCCTTTTATAGTTAGCTGGCCTGTAAGCTTATAGTTATCTCCTCCGGTGTGAACAAATCCTGTTGATGAAAAATTAATTTTAGGATATATATCTGCATTAAAAAAATCTTCAGATTTTAGATGCTCATCCCTTGTTGAGTTATTAGTATCTATACTAAACACATCTATACTAATTTCAAAATGCGCATTATTAAAATTGTCATGCTCTTTAGTTTCAAGTGTACCCGAAAAAATATTGAATGAACCCGTTATTGTAGAGATAACAAGGTGTTTTATTTTAAAATGCACTTCAGAATGTGCCAGATCCAGAACCCATTTGTTTGTTGCCATAATATACAGTTAAGTTAGTAATGTTTAAAGTTAAGGATAAAAAGCTTTTTTGAAAAAAATTTTACCCGTAAACCCTTATTAAATCACCACTAAGGTACTTATATAATACTGTTCGATTTTACACGGCAGCCAAAATTGTTTGTTAAACTTTACGACCATAATATAAACCGGAATTTACTAAAACCCCGAAAACACTGGCTATATAATTGATTGTTAAGGTTTTTTATAACATTTTCAATTAAACAGAACGTTAATTGGCAACCACACCTTTATTACCCTTTACGAACTTTGTATTGTAACCTTTTAAAAAACAATATCATGGCAGGAAAAGACCAAACACCGGCACCAAAAGTATCAAGTAAACCTAAACATGATCTTTCGGTAGATCCTTCTGAATCTAACCTTAAAAAAACAATGAATCAGGCTGAAAAAGGTGCAGCAAAAAAAACTACTGCTACCAAAACAGCTCAAAAAATTCAGAACGGCAAAACAGAAGAATATAAAAACAAATATTAACAACCAAACAAATAAATATTATGTCAACAAACAACAACGACAACCGCGACTGGAATAATCGCGACCGTGAAAACAGAAATGAAAATACAGGCAATCTGGGCGAAAAAAGAGAAACGGCCGGCAGAACCAATCCTGATAATGAAAATTGGGATACTACAGACCGCAGAAGTGATTCAGGCAGAAATATGAGTAAGGAAGAATCATTTTCAATGGGTTCAAAAACCTATAATGAGGATGAAGATACTTGGGAAGAAGAAAAAAGAATGGGAAGCACTTCAGCTAACCGCGGCACAGAAAATAATGACTGGAATCAAAACGACCAGATGCAACGCAGCCCGGGAAGAACAGAAAATGAAGAAACCAGAAGCACATCATCTTCAAGTTCTGAAAATGAGTACAGGTATGATGATGAAAATGACAGAAGGCGCAGTGACAGCAGCAGCAGAAATAACAGCGGAGATGATTTTTAAGATAACAGGTTAGAGGTAAGAATCTTTCAATAGAAAATTCCGAACCTAATCTAAAAGAAGCGGGGCAATTTAAATTGCCCCGCTTTTATATTATACCCTCCTGTTATCTGCTTTCCAGTCTTTAATAGATTGTTTTATAGCATCAGGAGATAATTCTTCATTAATAGCTTTACGGATTAGTAGAAGTAACTGATCGTCCTGTGCAAAACGTAAGGCAAATAGTTGCCCCTCGGTAAGCATGTTTTCATACATTTCAAGACGCTCGCCTGTAGTTGCAAAAAAACGATAACGTAATTCCAGCAGTACAATTCTGTCCTGCAGGGTTAATGCATAGTGCTGGCGCATCATAAAACTTAATAATGTTATGGCTATAAATGCAGAAGTAATAAAAAGCCATATAAGCATATTATCGCTATCTGAAAATGCCAACCATGCCGAAGCTATAATAAATACAAGCATTACCGGATAAAACACAAAATGATGAGGTGTATAAAACCGTATATGATTTTTATAGCTTTGTTGCGCCATGATATTTTTACTTTATTTCTTTAAGGAAGTCTGCCACAATACCGGCAATTTCATCCTGTGTTTTATTGTTAGTAAGGTAAGCCCTGTCAATTTCGTTTGAAAGATACCCCAATTCCATGACAACAGTTGGTACTTCAGATTTTTTTAACGTGTAAAAGTTAGCATATTTTAGTTCGGCAACTTTATATCCTTTATTTTCAAATTTATCCGACAACTTATTGGCATAAGCTATAGATTTTGAAGCTTCTTTTGCATCTTTACACACAAAAAACTCCATCCCTGAACGGCTCTCTTCTTTATTAGTATAATTTACATGTAAAGACAGTACAAGATCTGGCTTAATAGTATTCATTGCCTCTACACGTTCGTTAAGGTCAACAAAAGCATCTTCTTCTCTTGTAAAGTGCAGCACTATTTCTTTATCGCTGTTTACAGCCATTATTTTAGCCGCAATTTGATTTGTAATCTCCTTTTCTCTAAAAGCATTATGAACTGCCCCATAATCTTTACCGCCATGTCCGGCATCTATAAGTACATTGATCTTTTTAGGTTCCCCTTTTTTTGGCAATGCAAAAGCAAAACATATTCCAATAGCCAGCAGCGCAAAAATTCTGATTGATTTTTTCATATTAAATTGGTTGTTAGATTAATAATCAGGCTTATATGTATATAACTCAAATATAATATAAAAAATTGTAATATAATACCTATACATCGTAGCTGCTGCTGTTTCAACGCAATCTTTTCTCCTCGGCACATGCCTTTACCAAAGCATCAAAACGGGACTGTTTGGTTTTATCCTGCTTTGCCGACACAATATGATGCAGCATTATTTTACGATAATAAGGAGGCTGTTTTATAAAAAATTCCCACGCAGGTTTATTTGCTTTAAATATTTTTTCCATAGCTTTTGGAAGCTCTGCATCTTCTTCCCTCTCATAACTATAGATTTTAGAATTACTTTCTTTTCTTTTTGCATAGGCAGAAAGACCTGCTTCATTTACAAGGTTTTCAGCAATTAGTTCTTCTATCTTATTTATATTTATTGCACTCCAGGTACTGGTTGCTTTTCGGGGTGTAAAGCGTATGGTGTAGCTATCTTCATTAAATGATCTTCTAACACCGTCTATCCAGCCAAAACACAATGCCTGCTCTACAGATTCAGGCCATGTAATACTTGGTTTCCCGGTTCCTTTTTTATGGAAACCCACTAAAAGCTCAGTTTCTTTATCATGATTCTTGCTAAGCCATTGCCTGAAATCATTAGGGGTTTTAAAAAAAAGAGGTTCCATTCTATACCGTTTTTCAAATATAATGATACAAATCTAAGAGAGCAGCGACAGAATTTGTGAAATACTTTCCACCTCCCTAAAATTAGGATGCTCAATAGTATGATCTATCTGTTCGTGTGCCCATGTAGTATGAAAAGGAATATGGCAGGCATGGCCTCCTATTTCCAGTACCGGCAATACATCCGACTTTAAAGAATTCCCGATCATGAAAAATTCTGATGGCTCTACCTCCAGCCTTTTGAGCATTTTTTGATAATCTATTTTTTGCTTGTCTGATAATACCTCAATATGGTGAAAATAATGTCCAAGACCCGATTCATGCAGCTTTTTATGCTGATCTTTAAGATCACCTTTAGTGGCTACTACCAGTTTATATCTACCGTGAAGGGCTTTAAGAGTATCTTCTACCCCATCAAGAAGTTCAATTGGCTTGTCCAGCATTTCTTTACCAAACTCAATTATCCTACTTATAGCTTCAACGCTAATAGTATTTTCAGATATATGCAAGGCAGCTTCTATCATACTTAAAATGTAAGCCTTAATACCATAACCGTACAGCACCAGATTTTCTATTTCAATTTTAAACAATTCTTTAGCTATACTATGAGGCGGAAGATAATCTTCCATCAACTGATAAAATTTCTTTTCGGTTTCCTGAAAAAAAGGTTCGTTTACCCATAGGGTATCATCGGCATCAAAAGCTATAACTTTAATATTCATGATTGGCGGCAATTTCCCCAAATTTAATCAAATTCTTAGTTTTTTCTATGAATAATAAAGCCGTTTGCCATTTTATTATTTTGCCTGAATCATATTGAATAAACCCGGATAATGGGTTACAAAACCATCCTCATCAACAGAAATATCGGCTTTAAACGCACCTTGGTTACTTTCAAAACGATAGGTGCTTTTATTAAGTTTGGTATAATGCTGGCGCTCTTTACGGATTTGATTGTTTATAATATCTATATAAACAAGATCTAATTCGGCAGATTCATTATCAGAAAGATTTAAGCCATTAACAGGTAAAGAATTGGTAAAAGGAGAAAGCGAAATATCTATATATCTGCAGCCTTCAAATTCAGGATAAACCTTTCCTAAAGCATCTGTCCATTTTCCATTAGCATCACATAAAAACCCATAGCTGTGCTGCGTATCCCTTAAATGAAAATTAATATCAAACTCCTGTACATTCCATGACAGATCTAGCTTACAAGTATAGTCTGCATACACGGGTACACCATGTGCCCACCCCTCAATTTCTGAGCGGACCACGATACAATTTGCCAGATAATTTACAGCACAATGCTCATCTGTATCGTTATTTATCCCGTCCCATAAAATACTCTTTTGCATAGCCTTATTTTTACTGCAATTTACTTAATAAACAAATTGTAAGAGCTAATAAAGACAATAATTTAAAGCTTGTATATTAGGAATAAAGCAATACTTTCATAGCTATAAGTACCAAAATCATTACTATACCCAATATGAGTATATTTTTACCTTGCTTCCTGTCTTTATCGCTATAGGTATATACCACCTGGCCATTAGGAAGTGTTTTTTGTGAAGTATAAAGTACATAACCTGTAATAATACCGAAAAACCCACCTAAAAGAGCTAGTATATAACCTGCAATTACCCAAGCCGTCTGATCTTTTTCCGGTTTAGCAAGATCAGCTATTCGCTGTTTTCTCATTGCTATTAAATGAGCTTCATCAATACCTTTTCCTCTTTCTTCAAGTAATCTTCGGGCAAGTATATAATCAAATTCGCTCCATTCATCATGCGTTAAAACAACGTCAAACAGTTCTTTATCAGAAAATGACAATAGGTAATAATCATCCGGCAGATCGGTAAGCATTGTTTCTGCCTGTTTTTCTAATAGTTCTTCGGCTTGTTCAAAGGTATCCGGGCGCAATTGTATTTCATATTCCCTCATATAATCGCCGGAAATAGCACTACCCGTAGTAGGCGAAGTATCCTGAAAAATGCATTCTATACCATTATCAATTAAAAATTGCTGAAGTGCCATTGCCTGAGTGATATCAGGAAACTTTTTGAACGTTACGTAGTTTTGAGACATTATATGTTTGCGTTTGATGTTTTATAGTTTTATGGATTAGTCTTCTTTAGGTTTTTGAAGTGAGTAAACTGTTTTTCCATTTTTCCAAAATTTATGATGTATAGACTTTCCATTTTCCCATACATACCTGTTACCTCCTATTATATGAAAAATCTCTCCTTTAAATTTTTTCTTTTCGTAATACCTATGATCTTTGGATATAACCATAAATTTTACACGTAGTGTATCTCCAGATTTAAAAACAGTATCATTAATCTCAAGTTCGGATTTTGATAGCTCAAGTTCAATCGAAGATTTCCCATCAAATGCGGGATAATCTGTAATTTTTACGACTTTAGGAACTACATTCCCTTTAAAAAATTGCAATTTAAAAGTATACCCTTCTAATGCTGGCTTAACGATATAAACAGTGATTGTATCATTATTCATGATATCATAACAATAAAGTTGTCGCTTATTAGGTTCATATCCTTTATAGAATATTTTACTTTGTTCAACAGCCAAATTTTTATTAACTTTTATCTTTTGAGCATTCACATAATGCACTATACAAAAGAGAATAAAAGTAAAAATGTTTGTTAACTTCATTTAGAAAATGTTAGTTCTCAAAGATAGAAGTATTTTCATTATTTTTACCTCTTACAAAAACTACATCAATGCCCGATACTATCACATTATTACTTGCTTTTATTATTGCCCTTGCCATAGGTACTTACATTGGCAAGATCGTATTTTCATCTAAAACCAATGCTGATAAAAAAATACATGAAGAACGTAATAACAATCTGCAGTTGCAAATTGAACAACTGAAACAGCAATCGCAAAACGAACTTTTAGGCATAGAAAAACAACTAGTACAGGCACATGCCGAACGCGACAGCTTAAGACTGGCTAAAGATGCTCTTTCCATTCAGCTTACAAAAAAAGAAACTGATTTTGATAACCTGCTGGAACGCATGCGCGAACAGCGACAGGAAACCGATGAGCTTCGCGAAAAGTTTACCAAAGAATTTGAAAACTTAGCCAATAAGATATTAGAAGAGAAATCGACAAAATTTACCGAACAGAACCGCGAAAACCTTAAAAATATTCTTTCTCCACTTCAGGAAAAAATCCACCTTTTTGAAAAAAAAGTAGAAGATACCCATAAAGAAAGTATTGACTATCACGCCGCATTACGCCAGCAAATTATTGGCCTGCGCGATATGAACGAACAAATGAGCAAAGAAACGCTTAACCTTACACGTGCCCTAAAAGGCGATACCAAAATGCAGGGTAACTGGGGGGAGCTTATACTGGAACGTGTACTTGAAAAATCGGGACTTGAAAAAGACCGTGAATACTATGTACAGCAAAGCCATATAACTGATGAAGGCAGCCGTGTACAGCCCGATGTAGTTATTAATCTGCCGGATGGCAAAAAGATGATTGTCGATTCAAAGGTTTCGCTTGTATCCTATGAGCGTTATGTTAATGAAGAAGATGATCCGTTACGAATGGTACATCTTAAAGAACACGTTAACTCTATTAAGCGACATGTAGATCAGTTAAGCGAAAAGAACTATCATGATCTTTATAAAATTGAAAGTCCTGATTTTGTATTGCTTTTCATACCTATGGAACCTGCTTTTGCAATTGCCCTTAATGAAGATTCATCTTTGTATGGTAAAGCTTTTGAGCGAAATATAGTAATTGTAACCCCTAGTACGCTATTAGCTACTTTACGCACCATAGACAGTATGTGGACAAACCAGAAGCAACAGGAAAATGCATACGAAATTGCACGCCAGGCCGGAGCACTTTATGATAAATTTGAAGGTTTTGTAGGCGATCTTACCAAAGTAGGCAACAAAATGAAAGACGCCCAAAACGAATACCAAAATGCAATGGGCAAACTGGTAGATGGCCGTGGAAATATAATTACAAGTATAGAAAAACTTAAAAAGATGGGAGCAAAAGCCAAAAAGTCGCTTCCGGAAAACATACTTAACCGCGCTCTTCAGCAGGAAGAAGATGCCGAACTAAATGATGAAAACCTGCTAAACCCTTAATGTAATGGACATAATATATAAAAAAGTAAACAGTTCAAGAGTTACTATATCAGAACTTATGCTGCCATCCCACACTAACTTTAGTGGAAAAATACATGGCGGATATATATTAATGCTCATGGATCAGATTGCTTTTGCTGCTGCTTCTAAGTATTCAGGCACCTATTGTGTAACAGCATCTGTTGACACCGTAGATTTTCTTAATCCTATAGAAGTAGGTGAATTGGTAACTATGAAAGCATCTGTAAACTATGTGGGCAACAGCTCTATGGTTGTTGGTATAAGAGTAACATCTGAAAATATACAGACCGGAAAGATAAAACACTGCAATTCATCTTATTTTACTATGGTAGCAAAAGATGCCAATGGTAAAAATGTATCGGTGCCGCACCTAATCCTGGCAAATGATGATGAAGTACGCCGTTTTTGTAAAGCTGTAATACGTATCAACCAGAAAAAAGAACACCTTAAACATTCTCAAACTTTTGACTATACTTCCCCACAGGCTCTTGAAGAATTATCAAAATATAATATAAAACTTGATCTGTAAATTTATACCTCTGCCGATTTTTAAAGAAATAGTTGATATATAAGCAAATAATATATATTTGTAAAAAACTGTTATTAAAAAATCGCATGAGGAAACATTACCTTTTAATTACTTTTTTACTATTATCTGCGTTTGCAACTATTATATCATGCGGATCATCTGATGATAGCTCAGATTACAAAGACTTATCTCCTGTAGTAGTAGATCTTACTACTGTACCCTATCCTAAGCTATCCGATTATAAATTTTTTGAAGGAGAACTTAAAAATCTCGAACCGGCTTACAAAGTTCTCCCCTACGATTTAAACAGTTCATTATTTACAGATTATGCCCTAAAAAAACGTTTTGTATGGATGCCCGAAGGTTCTCATGCTATTTATACTTCAGATAGTGAGATTCTGAATTTCCCAACAGGCGCGGCACTAATAAAAAATTTTTATTACGAAAATGTTTTACCCGCCAATACTACCCGCATAATTGAAACCCGTGTAATGATTAAAAAAGCAGACGGGTGGATTTTTGCCAGCTATGTATGGAATAATGACCAGACTGAGGCTTTTCTTGATATGGATGGCAGCACTACAACTGTAACCTGGATGCAGAACGAACGTGAAAAATCTGTAAATTATGTTATTCCCAATGGTAATGACTGTACTACATGCCATTCCAGCAACAGTATATATACTCCAATAGGTATTAAACCACAAAATCTTTTTAAAAATTTCAGCTATACAACGGGAGAGCAAAATCAACTGGAAAAATGGAAGTCAGAAGGTTATATTAACGATTATGCTCAAAATACAACCGCAACTGTAAACTGGGAAGATGAAAGTAAATCGCTTGACCTGAGGGCACGTTCCTATCTTGATATTAACTGCGCGCATTGCCATACTCCCGGTGGAAATTGTGACGATATGCCTTTAAATCTTGCTTTTGTGGCAACTACAAACCCTATTAATCTTGGGATATGTGTAGAACCACATGATTTTGTAAGTGGTAATCAAACCTATATTATTGCAGCTCAGGACTCGTGGATGTCTTTGCTTCCCTTCAAAATGCAATCAACACAACAGTCTGAAATGATGCCTCCTATAGGAAGGACAACTTCGCATCGTGAAGGTACTGCCCTTATTAATGAATGGATTGATGCAATGGAAAACCCATGTCCGTAATATAAAATGAGCTAATACCACTAACATTATAACTAACAAAAGAGAACTTTTTTAACATAAAAAAATGTTAAACCGATATTAGAAATTTTTATATATTGCGGGTTTAAAACCAACCATGAAACGCATCCATTTTACTATTATTCTGCTTGTTACAGCCCTGCAGTTTGTAACAGCTCAAAAGAACATTGACCCCACTCCTGAAGATATTGCTCTTGCAAAAAAATTACGGGATAAATACACTAAAGATGATGTTGTAATACTAAATGGCTCTGAAAAAGTAACATTTGACTTTAAAGATAATGTTACTGTAAAACACAGCATTGAAGAAAAAATGATGAATATTAACCACAGGGCAGATATTCAGAAATATGAGTTTTACGACAGTGAGTCAGAACTTGAAGATTTTAAGATTAAGTATCGTAATGATAAGGCAGCAGGATTTGCTGTAAAGGATGAATTTTATAAAAGCGATGATTTGTTCTTTAATGATTACAGGGTAAAATACATGAATGTAGATTTTCCTGTACAGGGTTATACCTACAATTATGAGCTTACCAAAAATTATAAGGATGTAAAGTACTTTACTACACTTTATTTTCATGATACCTACCCTACCTTAAAAAAGGAATTTACAATTGTTGTACCTGACTGGCTTGAAATCGAAATAAAAGAATTCAACTTCCAGGGATTCGATATTAAAAAAACACAAAAAACTGATGCAAAAAGCAAAAGTACTATTTACACTTATACGCTTGAAAATACAGATGCTATTGCAAAAGATGATAATGCCCCGGGTATGAGTTACTATTATCCGCACCTGCTTGTAATTGCAAAATCGTATACCAGAAACAATACCAAAACTACACTTTTCAACTCTACAGCAGACCTTTATAAATGGTATAAATCACTTGTAGACAGTATGGATGAAAATCCTTCTGCGCTAAAAGACAAAGTAAATGAGCTTACAGCTAATGCGAAAACTGATGAAGAAAAAATAAAAAATATTTACTATTGGGTTCAGGACAATATACGTTATATAGCCTTTGAAGACGGACTTGCAGGGTTTAAACCTGATGCATCGCAAAACGTTTTCCAGAAACGTTATGGAGATTGTAAAGGTATGGCCAACTTAACCCGACAAATGCTTAAAGAAGCTGGGTTTGACGCAAGACTTACGTGGATAGGTACAAAACATATTGCTTACAATTACAGTATTCCTTCTTTAGTAGTAGATAATCATATGATATGTACCCTTTTTAAAGATGGCAAAAAATATTTCCTGGACGGAACAGAAAAATATAATTCATTTGGAGAATATGCTGACAGAATACAGGGTAAAGAGGTAATGATTGAAGATGGTGATAAGTTTATAATTGAGAAAGTTCCTGTACTTACAGCTTCTGCCAATAAAGAGATATATACCTCCACTTTTCACGTTGAAGATGAAGCACTGGTTGGAAAAGTAAGCGGAAATATGAAAGGAGAAAGCCGCGCTTCTTTTCTTTATGGTTATAACAATATCAGAAAAGACAAAAAAGAGAATGCACTACAGTATTATATATCACGAGGCGATAAAAACTTCTCGGTTTCAAACATTATAACTTCAGACCTGACTGACAGGGACAAAACCCTTACCATGGAGTATAATGCAAATTTAAAGAACAGGGTTTCATCTTTCGACAACGAAATGTATGTTGACCTTGACTATATGGAGGAGTTTAGCAACCTTGATTTCAAAGAGCGAAAAAGAGATTATGAATTCAGCTTTAAAAAAGATTATGAATCTGTAATTACGTTAGAAATACCGGCAGGGTATAAAGTATCACGCCTTCCTGAATCCTATACTGCAAAAAATGATGCTTACAGTATGAATATTTCATATGAACAAAAAGGTAATACTATTGTTTATAAGAAGCGTTTTACAATAAATAACGGTACAATTAAAAAGGCAGATTTTCAAAACTGGAATCAATCTATAGAAAGCCTTAAAAAACTTTATAACGACCAAATCACCCTAACCAAAAGCTAATGAAAACCCGATTTTTAATTGTATTGCTGTATTTATACGGCTGCATGGCTAATGCCCAGAAAAAAGATGAAGTGCAGGAATTGTTTTGGGGCAAAGATGATGCCTACAAATCAGCTATGACTATTCCTGATAAATGGAAAAACGAATCGGCTGTTGTAATCTACAAAAATGAAAATTATGACTTCCATAAGTTCGGAACAAATATTACCTACACTTCTTCTATCAGAAAAAGGATAAAACTTCAGGATCAGGCTGCTATTACAGAATTTTCAGAATTTTCGTTTAAAGACCGCTTTTATTCTTCAAGAGGATTTTCATTAAGAAAAGGAACTAATATAATTGGTATTAAAGTAGTAAAACCTGATGGGTCTGAAAAAATAATTAATGTTGACGAAGAAGCCGTTAAGGCAGATGATAAAAAGAAAATAGCCATACCAAATCTTGAACCGGGCGATATATTAGATTACTATTATTATGCTGTGGAGCCTTTTAAAATGGCTGCTGAATATGGTTTTGAACCGGAAGAGAACACATTGGGAGACACTTATCCTATTATGGATTTGAAACTTACCTTTACAACTGAAAATGATTTTTTTGTAAACTTCAATACTTATAATGGTGCTCCGGAACTAAAACAAATACAAACGAAAGGCGGTGACCGTAAGTATGAGCTTATAGCTACAGATATTGATAAAAATGATTTTCCAAGATGGTTTTATCCACTTGCCGAATTACCATGCTATAAATTCCAGGTTTACTTTGCACGTAATGGAAACTTTGAAGCCAGAGCTACAGCATTTCTACCGGAGAAAGAGAGTATTATTAAAAAAACAGTTTCCGAAACTGATGTTTTTAACTATTATGAAAAGAAATTTAAGCCTTTTGGCGACCTGGGGGATATTTTTAAATTTTTAAAAGGCAAAACCTTTAAAAATGATGAAGAAAAGGTTAGGGAAGTTTACTACTATATGAGACACCAATATTATACAAGGTATGTTGAAGCCTTTGTAATAAAAGAGGCTAATATTATGTATCCATTTGACTTATATGGCAATTACCCAATATTTTTTAATACCGAGATACAGTTTATAAACCATTTTATGGCGTTCTTAAAAGATTATAAAATAGATTATGATATAATTATCGCAACGCCAAGAGGTAATGGGCCAATTAAAGACCTGCTTATAGAAAACAACGCAGCGGTGATGCTTAAAGTGAATACAGAAAACCCTGTTTACGTACACTTTTTTAATCCTTATACAAATGCTGACCAGATAAGTTACAGCGTTGAAAACAGTGATGCCTATGCGCTGCATGTTGTGAAGCGGAAAAAAGTCAGCGATATAGAAACTATTAAACTTCCATCATCTACCTATAAAGATAATCAAACTGTTGGAAAAGTAAGCGTAAGTATCGATCCTGATTTTGCTTCATTAAAAATAGAAAAAGAATCTTCACTTTACGGCCATAATAAAGATACAGAACAACCTGATAAAATGTACTTTTTTGATTATGTAACTGAAGACTACGATAAGTATGGTACTGAGCCTCTGCTAAACTTAGTAAAAAGTAAAAAGAGGAGAGAGCAGTACACTAATGAGTTTGACGCACTTAAAAATAAACTAAAAGAAAAGCAGAAGGAAGAATTTAAAAAATCAACCGAAGCAGAATTTGGTTTTGAAATTGACGATCATTCTTTAAGCATAACAAATACAGGACGTTTTGGGAAAAGTACTCCTTTCAGCTTTAATGAGAACTTTACCGTTAAAAACAACCTGCTTAAAAAAGCCGGCACAAATTATGTTTTTGAAATTGGCAAACTAATTGGACAGCAGGCCGAAATTGAAGAAAAAGAGAATAAAAGAACAAACAATATTTACATGGCTTTTCCGCGTTCTTTTAAAAATGAAATAGTGTTTACTATTCCTGATGGTTATACCGTATCCGGATTAGACAAGCTGAATAAAAAAGTAGAAAATACTACCGGTGGTTTTGAAAGCTCTGCAAAAATTGAAGGAAACAAACTTATTGTAAATACCTATAAATACTATGCAAATTACTTTGAGCCTAATGCCAACTGGAAAAATATGGTAGATTTTCTTGATGCTGCCTATCAGTTTACTCAGGAAAAAGTCCTTTTAAAGAAAAGCTAATATAGTTTAATAAATAAAAAAATCCCCTATCATGAAAACGATTGGGGATTTTTTATCTAAAAACACACTTATCATTCGTTAGTTTAGTTTTTTACAATTGTAATGCTTTTAGATTCATTACCTGTAAATACTTTTACAAAATAGGTTCCTGCCCTATAGTTAGACATATATATTTTACTTGTTCGGTTTCCTGATTCAGAGTTCATAACCTCTTTACCATTAACATCATATATTTCAATATGATCAATAGTATCTTTAGCATTAATTGTTAGAATGTCGGTAACGGGATTTGGAAAATATTCAAATATAATTGCCTGATTATCTTTAATTCCTGCAACAGCATCTACAGTTATTGCTCCCTGCATCATAGCATGAATATTACATTTGTAATTTGTTTCACCAACATTATCAAAAACATGAGAAAATGTTTGGCCGTTACCTGTAAGCGTGCCACTATCAAAAGTTTCGGTACCTGTCGTACTGCTCACTGTATGAGGCAGATTATCTGTCCATGTCCACATAACTGTATCGCCTTGATCTATGGTCATACTGGCAGCTGTATTGCTAACTCCCATAAACCAGTCGATATGATGTGTTGTCTGGGCACTTAGCCCTAAAGAAGCTAAAAGCATCCCTAAAAGTAATTTTCCTTTCATAATTTTGTATTTATTTTACACAAAGTACACTCTTTTAACAATAATAAAGAGCTACTGTTGAGTAATAACCAACTATGAATTAGTATTTACAGGATACCATTTAGTATTTGAAGAATAATCTAATTTACATTAGCCATTGTAAAAGTGTCCAGTTTATCAAGCTCCAAAATTGTTTTAGTATCATCCTCATTTTCGGAGTACATTAAAACAAATTTAGCTCCGTAAACAATTTCATTAAAAGTATAAGAAGTACTGGTTGTTACGGTTGCACTGAAAAGATCGTCAAATGCGCGTACATATAAAATAATTTCTCCTTCAGCATTTTCAAAATCTTCTTTTGTAAAACCATAAAAAGGACTTTTTTCATCAATTTTATGTACTAATGTCCAGCTTAATGACAATGAATTTATATGATCTATTTCAAGATGAAGATTATAAAATTTATTTACAAACTCGCCATTCTCCTCAACACTTATACCTACAGTTATTCTTGCGTGGGCATCAATAATATTTGTGTTTTTATATGGCGCCATACGAATCATAAGTCCTTTGCCTCCTTTATAAGGGGCAATAATAGCATTATGAGAAAACTTAATATAAGCTACTGGTCTGCTAAACCTACCATAAAATAAACCTGTTGCTATAGCAAAACATAATAACCCTGTAAGAGCCTCGGTTGCAGCAAGTGCACTGGTTAAAAATCCATTAGGACTTATATGTCCATAACCTACAGTAGTAAAGGTTTGCGCACTAAAAAAATAGGCCTTTCCAAATTTTAAGATTTCAGAACCGGTCCCATCTACTCCGTTAAGATATTCTATACCAATAAGATAATATAAACATGCAAATATGAAGTTGATACCCGCATAAAATGCCAAAAGGATACCCAAAAATTTCCAACCTGACATTTTAAGCATGGTATGGTACCAGCTTATTCTTGAAAAAAAAGACAGCCCGCGCTTTTCTACATTAGCGGAGCCGTCTTTGTTTACAAACCGGCCTCCGTAACGCGAAGGGTTACTGCCAAAGCCGGTATTATCACTTGATTTTGCTTTTTCGTTTATACTGCTAAATAGCTTCATATATCAATTACTGCCTTACAATTTTTCGCGTCAGGGTTCCGATCTCACCGTCTATTTTTATGAAATAGATGCCTGACGCATATTGTGCAAAGTTAACAACAATTGAGTTTGAATTTAAATGTAAATTTTGAAGCTGCTTTCCATAAATGTCATATACTTCAATATTTCTAAGCATTTTATCAGAAGAAATTGTAAGTCTTTCGTTTACAGGGTTAGGATATACAATTATAGCAGCCGGATCTGTAAATGAGTTGATAGAAAGTAAAGTTTCGTCAACTGCCATCCAGCTTGATGCAAGGGTATTATCAGATGTAACATCTGTTAGTGTAAGAAATTTACCATTCCCATCAGCATCCGGCCATGGTTCGCTGTCAAAATAATGTACCTCATCTATCTTATTACCAAATGCATCAGAAAGTACCAGATTCTGATTACTGTTAGACATATTTCTAACAAACTCTCCAAAAGCAGTTATACCATATTTAGCTTCAAATATATCAGCATTACTCACTATATATATTTTTTCTCCTGCTTCAATACTTGTATTTGCAGGAAACTGATAAGAAACTCCAAGTTCACTTAAATATATACCTGTAAGATCAACCGCAGCAGATTCCGTATTGGTAATTTCAATAAATTCCTGATCATCCGATTCAGGAAACTCATCTGTCTCTCCTGGATTATAATTAATTTTACTTATAACTAAAGAAGGAACCTCAACATCACTGCATCCCGTAAAACTGCCTGCGTGTTCTGTTATCCAAAGCAGTCTCGCCTGTATAAAATCTTTAATTGCATTTGTTTCACCTTCAAGGTCTGGTACTGTACCCCAACGCAGCTGTTCTCTTTCAGAAGCCTCTTCAATTAATACTATAGTTGCATCAATAAAATCAGAAAGACTATTATAATTTAAAGGCTCTCCTTCCATAGTAAGCTGATTCCAGCGTTTGGCAAAATAACATTTGTAAGTATCATCATTAAAAAGATCTGTCCAGAATTTTGCTCCCTCATTATCGCCATTGCTAAACTGCCATACATCCGTTTTACTTCTGTCTTCAAATACATCCAAGCCAAGACTAAGATTAAAATCCCATACAGGCCCTGCCCTCAATTTACCGCCCCTGTCTTTATGAAAAAATGTACTTATCTGATAAGCATCTACATTAGATGAAAATTCATTAACGATCATAAAATCGACAAATGTAGGTATATCAATTATTGAAGGATAGCCGGTTGCAGCATCGTGGTTATGCTCTCCCGCTGTAGTTTCAAGATTTGTAAATTGAGAATGTATATAATTAGCCTGTGCTTCAGTAACATCTTCAGGTTTAGGCAGCTCATGAATAAAATCTGTAAAGCCGGCATATGAATCCATTGTCCAGGCAATAGGGTCACCTCCGGTATCTTTATCAGCTTTTGTTATATAACCGCCTGTAATATCGTCATCACTGATTTTATCAATGTTAACGCGGTTAGAGTCATCCTTAATTTTTTCCTGAAGAATATAAAGCCCTCTGTAATCACCATTAATTACCACTTCACAATATTGTGTTCGTGTAGCATACTGTCCAATACTTCTGGCAAGATTATAATTAATATAATCGCGCATTAATGATCCGTCAAAAGCCAGTCCGTTTAATATCCAGTCGTTTTCTTTTGGCATCCCTAAAAGGCTTACTTTTTGTTTTGTGCCTTCATTATCATAAGTCGTCCATCCATACTGTTTTTTTTCAAGTATCTGCGAACTTGAGCCGCGAAGTTCAATTTTAATACGTGCATTGTAATTAAGAAATTCTTCTATATCTGCATCTGTCATATAATTACGGCTGCCGTCAGAATGATAAATAACTTTAAGGCTGGCCCATACTTTAGGATCATCTGGAATTTCTATAGGCTCTCCTGTATCAGGATCAATATCTGTAGTAATAATAAAAATAGGCAGGTTACTGTCAGTAAAGTTTACCTGACCATACGAAACGGCTCCTAATAGTAATACTACTAAAAGAGCGTTCTTTCGGAAAAGAAGTAAAATTTTATTCATAGTGTTTTTAAGATATTTTTAACAAATATAGAAGTAATTTGTTTACAATAACTTATAATTAAATAAACATAAAATAATAAATAAGAAATTTCTAAATTTATATATAAATTTGGGGTTTATCTTACATATGATTTTATACAATATATTTACAGCGGTATTTGTAGCATTCGGATTTTCAGTTTTCGGCCTACTCATTAACAATGCCATTAAACACAAGCGATTTTATAATACACTTACGAATTTCAATTTTGTAAGACAGGAAAAAGCAAACCGGATTTTGGGAATATTTGTGCTTAAATATATTATACTGCATTCTTTTTGGGGTAAATTTAATCCTCTTCTAACAGTTAAAGAAAGGAACAGGGAAACACTTATTCAAGTAAGAAAAGAAATGACCTATGCAGAAATCAGCCACCTTATCTGCTTTATATTAATATTACTATTATTGCCAATCTTATATATCTCAAACTATCGTACAGGTTTAATTATTCCCCTTTTTATCTGTAACATTATCTTTCACTTGTACCCACCGCTATTGCAGCAATACAATAAACGAAGACTGGATAAAATTATCGTTAGAATGAAACCATAAAAAAAGCGCCCTACAACTAACTGTAGAGCGCTTTTTAGTATTATGCAGGCAGTGATTATCTGCTCAGATACATTTTTCTTCTTGAGTACAGTTCGTAGAACTGGTCATCTTTAAGATCTTCAATAAACAGGATGCTTTCACCTGTAGATTTCATTTCAGGACCTAATTGCTTATTAACACCCGGAAATTTATTGAAAGAGAATACCGGTTGTTTAATGGCAAATCCTTTAAGCTGCGGGTTAAAGTTAAAGTCAGTTACTTTATTGTGTCCTAACATTACTTTAGTTGCATAGTTTACATAAGGCTCTCCGTAAGCTTTCGCGATAAACGGCACTGTACGTGACGCTCTCGGGTTAGCTTCGATAATATAAACCGTATCATCTTTAATTGCAAACTGTATGTTTATAAGGCCTAACGTTTTAAGCGCTATTGCGATTTTTTTAGTGTGGTCTTTTATTTGCTGCATTACAAACTCTCCAAGATTGAACGGAGGCAATGTAGCATTACTATCGCCAGAGTGTACACCACAAGGCTCTATATGCTCCATGATACCGATAATGTAAACATTTTCACCATCACATATTGCATCAGCCTCAGCTTCAATTGCTCCGTCAAGGTAATGATCAAGCAGCAGTTTGTTACCCGGAATACTCTTAAGAAGGTCTATAACGTGCTCTTCAAGCTCCTGCTTGTTAATCACAATTTTCATTCCCTGTCCGCCAAGTACATAAGATGGCCTTACAAGTAACGGGAAGTCTAATGAATCTGCAAGTTTAGAAGCTTCATCTGCACTTTCAGCTATACCAAATTTAGGGAAAGGAATTCCAAGTTCAGTAAGCAGGTCAGAGAAACGTCCTCTGTCTTCAGCAAGGTCAAGCGCATCAAAGCTTGTACCCAGTATTTTTATACCGTATCTGTCAAGTTTTTCAGCAAGCTTAAGAGCTGTCTGCCCTCCAAGCTGTACTATAACACCTTCCGGTTTTTCATGTCTGATAATGTCGTAAATGTGTTCCCAGAATACAGGTTCAAAGTATAACTTGTCGGCTGTATCAAAATCAGTAGATACGGTTTCAGGGTTACAGTTTATCATTATAGTTTCATAACCACATTCTGCAGCGGCAAGTACACCGTGTACACAAGAGTAGTCAAACTCTATCCCCTGTCCTATCCTGTTAGGGCCGGAACCAAGAACCACAACTTTTTTCCTGTCTGAAACAACACTTTCGTTGCTTACATATTTTGTACCGTCTGCCTTTTCAATCTCAGCTTCAAAAGTTGAGTAGTAGTAAGGTGTTTTAGCTTCAAATTCTGCTGCGCAGGTATCTACCAGCTTATAAACACGCTTAACGCCCATTTCTTCACGCTTATTATACACCTGACTTTCAAGGCAGCCCATCATGTGTGCTATCTGCCTGTCGGCGAAACCTTTTTGTTTTGCTTCAAGAAGCAGGTCTTTAGGAAGGTCATCTATCTTGAAGGTAGAGATTTCTTTTTCAAGAAGATAAAGCTCTTCATACTGCTTAAGGAACCACATGTCTATCTTAGTAATTTCATGAATACGGCTCAACGGAATACCCATTGCAATTGCATCATAAATTACAAACACCCTGTCCCAGCTGGCATGAGTAAGCTTATCTATAATCTGTTCGTAGTTAGTATATCCTTTACCGTCGGCACCAAGCCCGTTACGTTTAATTTCAAGAGACTGGGTAGCTTTATGAAGTGCTTCCTGGAAAGAGCGTCCTATACCCATTACCTCTCCTACAGATTTCATCTGCAGTCCAAGTGTTCTGTCTGCGCCTTCAAATTTATCAAAGTTCCAGCGTGGTATTTTTACAATAACATAGTCAAGTGTAGGCTCAAATAAAGCTGAAGTTGATTTTGTAATCTGGTTTTGAAGTTCGTCCAGGCTGTATCCAAGAGCCAGCTTAGAAGCTATTTTAGCAATCGGGTAACCTGTAGCTTTAGAAGCAAGAGCCGAAGATCTTGACACCCTTGGGTTAATCTCAATAGCTACGATATCTTCTTTTTCATCCGGGCTAACCGCAAACTGTACATTACATCCTCCGGCAAAGTTTCCTATGCTTCTCATCATCTTGATAGCCATATCCCTCATTTTCTGATAAGTTGTATCAGATAATGTCATTGCTGGTGCTACCGTTATACTATCTCCCGTATGAATACCCATAGGGTCCATATTTTCGATAGAACAGATAATAACTACATTATCGTTTTTATCGCGAAGGAGCTCTAACTCATATTCTTTCCATCCTAAAAGAGCTTTATCTATAAGGACTTCATGTATAGGCGAAGCTTCAAGTCCGCGTGTAAGTAATTCGTCAAAATCTTCTTTTTGGTGCACAAAAGCTGCGCCTGTACCACCCAGTGTAAATGATGGGCGAATAACTAAAGGAAAACCAAACTCCTGAGCAATCTCTTTTCCTTTAAGGAAAGAATTGGCTGTTTTGGCAGGTGCGGCAGGAATGCCTATTTTTTCAAGAAGCTGTTTAAACTGCTCCCTGTCTTCTGTAATGTTAATTGCATTAATATCAACACCTATAAGCCTTACGTTAAAATCGGCCCAAATTCCTTTTTCTTCGGCTTCAAGGCAAAGGTTAAGTGCTGTTTGCCCTCCCATAGTAGGAAGAACTGCATCAATGTTCGGATGTGCCTTCAATATCTCCACAATAGATTTTGTGGTAAGCGGTTTCAGATACACGTGGTCAGCCATCGAAGGGTCTGTCATTATGGTAGCCGGATTAGAGTTTATAAGTATAACCTCTATACCTTCTTCATTAATAGATCGTGCGGCCTGAGAGCCGGCATAGTCAAATTCGCAGGCCTGACCAATGATGATAGGTCCTGAACCGATAATTAAAATTGATTTAATTGAAGT
The DNA here is from genome assembly GCF_024054175.1 of Flavobacterium sp. NRK1. GTDB lineage: Bacteria > Bacteroidota > Bacteroidia > Flavobacteriales > Flavobacteriaceae > Flavobacterium. Next base: position 2,317,805 of record NZ_JAMXLA010000001.1, on the reverse strand, counting down.
GTCTTTAGGCATCGTATTCTTTGAAGTTGTATTAAAATTTACTCCCCTGCGGAAGCGTTTGCAAATTTAGTGTTTTATTTTCAAAAAAATCCCCCTTATAATGGGGGCTAATTTTTGATTAGGTATAAAAAAAGGCGTTACTAAAAATAAGTAACACCTTTATGTATGTTTAATATAAACATTATTTTTTATGTCTTGGTTCGCTGGAAACAGTTAATCTATGTCTTCCTTTAGCTCTCCTGCGGGCAAGTACTTTTCTTCCGTTGGCAGAAGCCATTCTTTCCATAAAGCCGTGTTTGTTTCTTCTTTTTCTTTTCGATGGTTGAAATGTTCTCTTGCTCATTGCTTTGTATCTTTAAATCTTAGTGAATATCTTTTCTCGGGCATCAGGAAGACCATCTTTCCAAAACCGCGTGCAAATATACAAAGGTTTTTTTTGTCTGCAAGTAGTTTTTGAAAAATATTTTGCAATTCCTTTTATTCGGTTTTCTTACCTTTGCAGTCGCAAAAATAAAACAAAATTATGTTTAATAAAAATATCAAGCTTGCAATTGCAGCTTTATTAGTTATCACAGCCGTATGGCAATTTACAGAAGGCAACATAGGAAACGGCATTTTTTTACTCCTTATTACCGCACTGGTTATACTATTGTATTTTAAAAATGAATATATACTTCTTGCTTTTCTTAAACTAAGAAAACAGGATTTTGACGGAGCTACCAAAATTCTTAATAAAATAAAGAATCCTGAAACTGCACTTGTGCGCAAACAACAGGGTTACTATAATTACCTTAACGGACTAATGTTATCGCAAACCAATCTTAACGCTGCCGAGAAATACCTTAAAAAAGCGGTAGAGCTTGGCCTTAATATGGATCAGGATCTTGCAATGGCAAAACTTAATCTTGCAGGTATAGCAATGAGTAAGAACCGTAAGATTGAAGCAGAAAGGCTGCTTATTGAAGCAAAGAAGCTTGACAAACAGGGAATGTTGAAAGAACAGATCACTATGATGAAGGCCCAACTAAAAAAAGGCCCTCAGGTACAACAGAGAAGATATTAATTACGAGAGCCGCCCCATGAGGGCGGTTTTTTTATGCTATTTATTACTTTTACAGCTACTAAGTAAATATAAAATCAATCAAAAAATGACAATCATAAAACCGGCAATTAAACTTATAGGTATTTCATTAGGCTATAAAACTACAAATGAAAACGAAAAAGCAATGGAAGACTGCGGTGCTTTATGGCAGCAGTTTGGAGGCAGCTTTGTAGCTTCTAAGATCTCAGGTAAATTAAACAATAACATTTATGCCGTTTATTATGATTATGATGGCGATTATACACAACCCTACGCCTACTTTATTGGCTGCCCGGTAACCGAAAATACCGCAGTACCTACAGGGTTGGAAAGCATAACAATCCCCGAACAGCAATATGAGATAGTTACAGCAAAAGGTCAAATGCCCGATTGTATCGCCAACGCCTGGCGTGATATCTGGAAAAAAAATGATGCAAACCGTGCTTACGGCTATGATTTCGAGATCTATTCTGAAAAAAGCCAGGATCTTAACAATGCAGAAGTAGATATTTATATTTCCATGAAATAATATTGAACCGCCTCATAAGGGCGGTTTCTTGTTTTTAGTATATTTGAATTAAATACAAAGACTTGACCGCATTTCAATCTATAGATATATTATCCCTGATCCAAAAATACGATCCGGAAGAGATAACAATTCCTGCAAAAACGATTTTACTAAAGGAAGGAGAGAAATCGCAGTTTATATACTTTGTAAAATCAGGGTGTTTAAGAATGTGGACTAATCACAATGGTAATGAGATTACCACCCAGTTCTTTTTTGAAGGAAAAAGTGTTGCATCAATGGAAAGCCTCTTAACAGGCAGACCCAGTGAATTTACAATGGAAAGTCTCGAACCCTGCACGCTGCAGTTAATGAGCAAAGAACAATTCAATGATCTGATTGAAAATGATTCTGATTTTAAAAAATACTTCGATGAATTGTTTAAAGAGCGTTTCTTTTACTACTCAAAACACCTGCTTTCTTTTTTAAAGAATAAGCCACAGGAACGCTACAACGAACTCTTAAAGAAACATCCGCAAATATTGCAGCGTGTTCCTCAGCATTATATAGCGTCTTACTTAGGTATTACCCCTGTATCGCTAAGCCGGATAAGAAACAGAAAACCGTAGCTTCATTTCTTAACAATTGTTATCGCCTACCAGTTATTGGCTATCTAACTTTGCTTTAAAATTAAACAATTATGAAAGCAGCAGTTTTATATCAGGCAGGAACCAATCCTAAATTTGAAGATTTTGATATTCCTATTCCTAATAACGAAAATGAAGTTATAGTAAACGTAAAAGCCTTTTCCCTTAAAAATGTTGACCGTATGAAAGCGGCGGGGAAACACTATACCTCTTACCCCTCATTTCCCACAACAATAGGTATTGATGGTGCCGGTATTTTAGATGATGGCACTAAAATATACGCATGGGGCAAAACAGGAATGCTTGCCGAAAAAGCATTGGTAGAAAAAGGTAAATGGACTATAATTCCTGATGATCTCGTTTTTGAAACAGCCTCAGCATTACCCAATGCACTTATAGGTTCTGATACCGCATTATTATACAGAGCCGGGTTTCAGCCGGGGCAGACCGTACTTATAAACGGAGCAACAGGCTTTACAGGAAAAGTTGCCGTACAAATGGCAAAGCTTAGAGGTGCTGCCAAAGTAATTGTTACCGGAAGAAATCCAAAAATACTGGAAGAGCTAAAAAGCTTAGGTGCCGATGAGATTATTTCACTTAGCCAAAAAGAAAGTGCTATTATCAACCAAATACAGGAATCACATAAAAACACGCCTATTGATATTGTACTTGATTACTTATGGGGAACTACTATTGAAATCATCCTTAAGGCATTTAACACATTACAACCCCGTAAGCTAAAAATTGTTACTATCGGCAACATGGCTGGCGCAAACATTACTTTATCTTCTGCCATATTAAGAAGCACTCAGATAGAACTTCTGGGTTCCGGCATTGGCAGTATTCCATATTCTGACATTCATAAATACATGTCTGAAGAATTACCTCAGGTATTCCAACTTGCAGCACAAGGAAAAATAAAAATAGATATTGAAATTGAGCAACTTAAAAATGTGGAAAATGTATGGTCTCAAAAAGAGAATCCAGGCAGCCGCATTGTAATAAAAATATAGTTATGGAAACAGAAAACAATAACAAAGAACTGTCAATTATTAATAAAAAAATACTTGCTGAAGGTCAACAGCTTCCTTTAGTGAAATTAAAAGATGGTTCATCTGTACAAACAGGAACAATAGCTACTATGCTGTATAATATAAAACTTTACAATGCAGGAGAACGCGGAAATGTGGAACTTGAACTTGAAGCATCAATACCCACTTTAATTAAAGTAGGACTTTTTGATCTTTTTAGTATTGACGAGTGGATAGCTGGTGATAATCCCGGACGTAGATTTGTTGGTCGTAAAGCTAAAAAATTCATAGACGGAATATAATTTTAAGGCACAACCTTTTCTTAAAGTATATTTAATTAATTTACTTTAATATTTTTAAAAAATTTAACTAAATTTACTCATCAATTTAACTAAAAAGATGAGTTATTTATTTCGCCTTACAATAATTATTCTCTTTCCTTTTATAGCTAACTGCCAGATTGCAGATAGCCTCTACTTTTCTAATGCCATAAAAATTAATTTTTATAAATACAAAAAAGAAAGCACCCTGGCTTTTGCGACAGGAGATGTGGAAAGAGGACAATTCCTTTTTGATTCACTGGTACAACACAGGCTTATAGGTACTACTTTTGATAACCTGACTTTAAAAAAATCATCTGGTTCAAGATTAAAACTAAGCTCAATACAAAAACCACTCTTTCTTATTACTTACGCTTCATGGTGTGTGCCCAATCAGGGCGAAATACCGGCACTGAATAAACTGGCCCGTAAATACGGAAAAGACGTTAAAATTGTGGTACTGTTTTGGGACCGTAAAGACAAGATGAAAAAGCTAAAACGCAGGTTTAGCCATAAAATAACAGTGTGCTATGCCCATGAATATTATAAAACCGATGCACGGACAGTAGCTGCCCTTAAACACACTTTAGGCTTCCCTACCTCCTATTTTCTTGATGCCGATCGAAAAATTGTAGATATACGCAGATGCGGTGTATTTACAAAACCTGTAGCTAAAGAGCAAAGTCAAAAATCATTAGCTTTAAACTACAATTCTTTTTTAGATGGATTATCTACAATAATAGCAAGCCACGATGCCAAAAAAGAGCATGCTAATACAGACTAATACCCCTTTTTACATCATTTTATACAACGAAAAATCCGCTTTTAGAAGCGGATTTTTTAATGGTTTTATTTTAAACTAATAGCCCTGAGTTGGAATATCTATTGTATAGGTTTTTCCTTCAGCTACATCCAGCTTTCTATCCCTTAGCCATGGGTTATGAATTTTCAGTATTTTATAATTAATACCCTGTTCTTTAGCAAATACTGCAAGATCAGGTATAGAAGAATTAACTATTACCTTTTTAACCGGCAATATCTGATACAGATCCTGAGGCATCATTGCGAAATCATATTGTACCGGGTGCTGCATGATTTCTTTAAGTGCCAGTATCCTGAAAACATAGCGCGAAGTTTCGTCGGTTAAAAGCAGGTCATAATAATTATCAACTCCCTGAAAAGTAATCTGCCTGTTAACACCGGTTACACCACCATTATAAGAAGCAGCAGCAAGCGTCCATGATCCAAATTTTTTATAAGCATCAAGAAGATAGCGGCAGGCAGCCTCAGTAGATTTTTCAAGATGATAACGTTCATCTACCACATCATTTATTTCCAGTCCGCGTTCTTTACCCGTATCAGGCATAAATTGCCATACACCCCTTGCTCCTGCAGGAGACACTGCATTTACAAGTCCGCTTTCTATTACCGCAAGGTATTTAAAATCGTCGGGCACACCATAACGCTTTAAAATAGGTTCAATTACCGGAAAGGCACGATTAGCACGTTTAATTATAATTCTTGTCGTAGCATCCAGATTAGCATTTACAAGCAGCTCCCTGTCAAAACGCTCACGTACGTCTGATATGGTTAAAGGGGTTTTTTCACCCGCAAAATCTATATTGGCAGGAAAATGGTTTTCTTTCTTTACAGTTTCCTTCTCCTCTGTTTTATTGTACGCAGTACGCACAAGCATCCCGCTCATTAGTATCACCGAAGCGATAATTCCTGTTTTTTTAATCAGTTCCATTGTTTCTATTTTTAATTTTCCTTTATTCTTTTAAAATAATACTCGGCAGATTTTCATTAAGCCATTTAGCTTTATTGATTATCATGATATGAGTACCTCCTTTTACAGGTATGTAATTCTTTATATACTTTACAGGAAAAACCTCATCGGCATCTCCATGTATATGTACTACCGTTTCATCGGGTAGGGTTCTATCCCACAATATAATAGTTTTTAACGCCCAGTCAAGGTATTTCTTATCCCTTATTGAAAGAAATTTTTCATAAAGGTTAAGTCGCCTTGTTATCATATTATTACCCACAGCTATTTTTGCAAGCCAGTCAACATTCTGCATCATTCCGGTAGGAAAGATGCGGTAAGCCCTTGTCATTTTTGCAAAGCGCATTCTTCTAGGAAATTCCGTATTGCACTTTACGCTAGATATTATAATTACTTTTCTGGCTTTTATAATAGCCGCTATTTCCTGTACCAATATCCCTCCAAAAGAAACACCAATCAATACAGGATTATCATGTTTAATGTTTGCAGCAATCCGTTTAGCATAACCTCCAATAGACTCATCATCCAAAGGCAAACACCATTCTAAATAAAACATTTCAAACCTGTCTTCCGGCAATTTTATATTTTCAAATATTTTAGGACTTGCCGCCAGGCCGGGCATAAAATAAACAGGTATTTTGTCCATTTGCTGTGTTTTAACGCTTTAAGAGCTGTATAATCAATTTTTATTCCGAAATTTGTATAAAATTAAAGTTTTTCGCTCAAAATCATAGGCGTAATGATTTTAATTTATCAATATGTTATGAAGACACGACTTTTTCCTAAAAACCAAAGAGGCACTGCAAATCATGGTTGGCTACAGGCTAATTTCTCATTTTCCTTTGGTCCATATTACAATCCTGACTTAGTGCAGTTCGGCATGCTGAGGGTATTAAATGACGATACAATAGCTGCCGGAATGGGGTTTGGCACCCATCCGCATGACAATATGGAAATTATTACCATTCCGCTTGAAGGGGGCCTTACCCATCGTGACAGCATGGGCAACCAGGCAACTGTGCGCTTTGGCGAAGTACAGGTTATGAGTGCCGGAACGGGTATTCAGCACAGTGAAATGAATGCCAGCCAAACTGAACAGGCCAAGACATTACAACTATGGATTTTTCCTGAAAAAGAAGATGTACAGCCAAGATATGACCAAAAGGCTTTTGATCTTGAAAACAATCGCAACAGCCTTGTAAATATTGTATCACCTGAAGACAAAAATGATGGTAATGCTTTATGGATTCACCAGCAGGCATTTCTTTCCCTTGGTGTTTTTGATGCCGGACAGATTATACATTATGAGGTTAAAATACCTGAAAATGGCCTTTACCTTTTTCTTATCGAAGGACAGATCGAAATTAATGGACAAACGGTAAATGAACGCGATGCCTATGGCATTATAGAATTTAACAGTGTTGAAATAGTAACAAAATCGACTGCCAAAATATTGATTATAGAAATACCAATGAAGTTTAAAGATTAGCTATGGAAATAAAAGACAACGAATTCTCAAGACAATTTGAAACCATCGTAGATGACAAAATGCTCTCAATAGAATATTCTGCCCAGGAAAGAAAATTATTTCTTACCAGGGTAAACTTACCGGATGACTTTGATAATGAAGAGCTTTTATCTGAATTTATAAAAAACATACTCGATATTGCCGAAGAAAAAAGGCTGAGAGTTGTTCCTACGCATCCGAAAGTAGCCGCTTTTTTTAAAAAAAATCCAAAATATAAAGAGATGCTTCCTCCCGGAATACGCCTTTAATTAATTCTATTCTAAATAAAATAATGCAAAGTTTAAAAAACAAAAATGCGCTTATTACAGGTGCAGGTAAAGGTATCGGTAAAGCCGTAGCACTTGCACTTGCTGCCGAAGGTGTTAATGTAATTCTGTTAGCAAGAACCAAAACAGATTTGGAACAGGTGGCTGCCGAAGCCCAAAACTTTGGCGTAAAAACACTTATACTTACTGCCGATATTGCTAATATCGACTCGGTTAATGATGCTGTAAACAATGCCATTACCGAATTTAAAACTATAGATATTCTTATTAATAATGCCGGTATAGGTAAGTTTGGCAAATTCCTTGACCTTGCTCCTGCCGAATTTGAAAATATAATAAAAGTTAACCTGTTTGGTATTTACTACGCTACACGTGCAGTTTTACCCGTTATGATTGAGCAGCAAAGCGGAGATATTATAAATATATCATCTACTGCAGGGTTAAAAGGCTCGCCCCTTACCAGTGCTTACAGTGCTTCTAAATTTGCTGTAATGGGTCTTACAGAGTCATTAATGCAGGAAGTACGCAAACACAATATACGTGTTACAGCACTTACACCAAGCACAGTAGCTACAGATATGGCTATAGACCTTAACCTTACCGATGGTAACCCTGAAAAAGTAATGCAGGCTGAAGATATAGCAGAGCTTATAGTAGCCCAGCTTAAACTAAACAAAAGGGTATTTATAAAAGACAGCGGTATTTGGTCAACCAATCCGTAATTACCAATATGAATAGTACTGACTGCCCGCTATGCAGAGGAAAATCGAGCCACTATTACACTACAGGGCAGAGGGAGTTTTTTCAATGCTCCTTTTGCCTTTCGGTTTTTTTAAACCCTGCAAATTATATGTCTGCAGAAAAAGAAAAAACACATTATGAACTTCATAATAATAATCCCGAAGATTCAGGCTACCAAAAGTTTGTGAGTCCGGTAACTTCAGTCGTGTTACAAAATTTTGAAAGCACTCATAAAGGTCTCGATTTTGGTTCAGGTACAGGCTCCCCTGTTGTAAAAGTTTTACAGGACAATAATTACGATATCGATCAATATGACCTTTATTTTCATAATAATCCTGATGTACTGAAAAAACAGTATAATTATGTTACCTGTACCGAAGTAGCAGAGCATTTTAAAGCGCCTTACAGAGAATTTGAACTCCTTAAAAAACTTTTGCTCCCTAACGGAAAACTATATGTAATGACCGACCTTTTTAATGAAAAAATAGATTTTGCTACCTGGTATTATAAAAATGACCATACCCACGTTTTTTTATACCACGCTAAAGCTTTTGAATGGATAAAAACTACCTTTGATTTTAAAAGAGTAACTATTGATAACAGGCTCATTATCCTAGAACTATAAATGTAAAGAATTCATATATAAAGCACTTACACCATGAAATTTGATAAGATAATTGTATCTGAAAATGCTTTTAACAGCACTGAAGTTAACGACATAATAAATTCTAATATTGCTGTGATCAATCTTATGCGCGAAGAAGGCGTTAAAGATGAAGACATTCACGAAGATGCACTACTAAGCTATTACCTTGACTATTATACCACTCATGTAAATAGTGATGGCTTTGCCAAGTTTGTACATAGTTCTCAATGGACAGAAGACCTTAACAATATGCTGGAACAAGCATTTGTAAAGGTTGGTTCGCAGGAACATCTTGATTACTTTAAGGCACAAACCGAAAAAATTGATGCGCTTACCCGCAAGGAATTTGATGGTTTTATGGAACAGGAGTTTGGCAAAAGCCCCGTTAAAGCTAAAATAGATGATGATACCTATTTTGAAATACCGGAAGCATTGGTACAACTAAATGCTAAATGGCTTAAAAACCATCCCGACCTTAAAGTGTTATCTATAGAAGACATGTATATTGAACTTGAAAAATTTATTGGCAAAGATATCAAGAGATAAATACAATCCTTTTAATATCTACAAAAACGCCGCTAATTAGCGGTGTTTTTGTTTAGTAGATGTTAGAGCATTGCTATGTAATAAAGCTACATTTTTATTAAATCACAAAAATTATGTTTTTTGTGATAATCATTTATTAACTAAAGCTAAATCCTACAATAAAAAGATTAACCAATTTTAATTCACATTTTAAATACACAATTATCTAAACGATAAATAGTAAGAAAAAACTTTAAAATGAAACCGATAATTTATTTACTTATTTTCACGATATAAAATTAATCAACCTTATTATTATCATGAAAAAACAAATTTTAACATTGTCATTTGCACTTTGTGCAGCTTTTGGGTATTCACAATCTAACACCTTTCCTACAACCGGTAATGCAGCTGTAGGTAATACCGCACCAACTTACAAATTTGAAGTAACGAGAGGACTAAGTGTTGCATTTCCAAATATTGTTTATAACAATTATGCCTTTTTTGGTTTTAGAAGTACGCTTGTTGGATCTTTTGGTGCAAAAAGCGGACTTCTGATTCAGGAACTTACTTATCCATCTCCAAACTCTGCCTCTGGCACAAGACTGCAAATGATCTCTTCAGACAATCCAACATCCTCATATTTGGAATTCAATGCCCCAATAACTTCAAATACTACAAGAAGTGCGGTTTCTATTGGATATAATAATGTCGAATTTTTTCGTGTGAACCAGGATGGAAAAGTAAGAATTGGAAATGGAGCTAATGATATTAAAACTCCTGATGGTTATAAACTTTTTGTTGAAGATGGTATTTTAACCGAAAAAGTTAAAGTTGCTGTAAAAACTACTACAAACTGGGCTGATTATGTTTTTGCACCGGATTATAAACTTATGCCACTTAACGAAGTAGAGCAATTTACTAAAGAAAACAACCATTTACCTAATGTGCCTTCTGCTGAAGAAATGGTTAATAACGGTCTTGATGTAGCACAAATGGATGCCAAGCTTATGGAAAAAGTGGAAGAACTTACGCTTTACATTATAGAACAAAATAAAGTAAACCAAAAGCAGGCAAAAGAAATTGAAGAGCTTAAAGTTATGGTTAAGCTTTTAATCGATAAAAAATAATACTTATGAAATATATATATGTATATATTGTCCTATTAATAGGTTTTATAGGTTTCGCTCAAGGAGAAAATGACAACTGGTATTTTGGTAGTGGCAGAGGTGTGAATTTTTCATCATCATCCCCTACAGCGTTATACGGTGGTCAAATTACAACTCCGGCAGCTACTGCAACCGTAAGTGATCAAAACGGTAATCTTTTATTTTACACTAATGGAATGAGTGTATGGAATAGAGAACACCAGTTAATGCCCAATGGTACTGGTCTTTCAGGTACTGGAAACACTCAACAAGTTGTTATCTCTCCTTATCCCGGTAGTACCAGTTTATATTATATTTTTGCAATGGGAGTATATGGCTCTAGTGTTCCAAGCACTTATAGCATCGTAGACATGAGCATAGGTACAATAGGTTCAAACGGGTTACCTCTAGGTGATGTGACAACAATAAAAAATGTTTCATTATTAAATCAAGCTGGCCTACCCTTTACTTATTCATCAGAGAATGCAGCACTCATAGCACATTCGGACAAAAAAAGCTATTGGTTACTGTTCTATAACGATGAAAAAATATATAGTTACAGAATAGATTCAAATGGCCTTAACATACTACCCGTAATGAGTAGCCTACCAACACCTACAGCAAATCCAGGTCCATATCTTGCAAATGCCCGCGCTCATATTAGAGTATCTAAAACCTTTGATAACAGACCTTACACTAACCTTATTTCAATTTCAAGGTCTTCAGGCACTGTAACCAATCACAATATCCCAAGAGTATTTTCATTTGATAATAGTACAGGTGCTATTACTAACGATTACTTTTGGAGTACAATTCCATTTGGTTTCACTTCTACAGAATTTTCAGAAAATGGAGATATACTATACGGAATAAGTCCAAATGGAAGTATAAATAACTTTGATCTTACATGGGTACCTGGTATGCCAAACTACGATCAATTAGTTTATGCTGGAACGAATAATTTTTCAAATTCTTATATTCAAAAAGCTACCGATGGGAAAATTTATATAGCTAAGAATTCTACCTCAAATAATAATAATTTTTTAGGCGTGATCACAAACCAAAATGACTTATATCTTTCTGATTTTGTTCCACAAGCAATAAATGTTGGCTCATCAGTAAAAGCTGGATTACCGCCACTTATTGATGCTATAGATGGATCAGAAACTGGATGTTGGGAAAATTTGATACTTAGTGTGCCGGAAACTAATAACGTAACACATCAGGTTTCAGCAACTATTACTACAAACAATCAATATACTGTAAATACAGGTCAAACGGTTAGTTTAAAAGCTGGTAATTATGTGTTAATGCTACCTGAAACAACCATTTTAGAAAATTCAGTATTTACAGCTGAAATTGATGGCTGTACACCTGCTGCTGCAAAATCTTTAAAAGTACAAAAACAGGAACCTATAGTTATATATAAAAGTGCAGAAGACTTTCTTACTAAAATAACAGTATATCCTAATCCAGCTTCTGATGTTGCTAAAATAGCTTTAACTGGATCAAATATTATAGATATTAATGTTTATACAAAAGAAGGAAGGCTTATATTTAATACTACGGTAAATGAAACCTCTTATGATCTTAATACATCTAATTTTGAAAAAGGTATTTACATATTAACTGTCACTACTAATAACGGTGAAGTTCTTACTCAGAAAATTATTAAAAATTAATACTTATTTTTTATAAAAATAAGTATTAAAGCCAAAAGCCCGAAAGTTATTAATAACTTTCGGGCTTATTTTTTGAGTCTATATTTTACGCAGAAATATCTTTAAATACACTTGTAGTAATTGCTTCCGGCTGAGCGTTAACAAATTCCATTCTTACCATACCGTCGTCATCAATAGTGGTAAGTTTAATTTCGTGTAAAGTATTTACAAGTTCCGGGTTCCACGGCGTTTTTACTTTAACGTAATTCTCTGTAAATCCGTGAATATATCCTTCTTTATTTTCACTTTCAAATAATACGGTACGGGTAGTACCTAACTGGCTTTCGTAAAAAGCACGACGTTTTTTAACCGACAATCCTCTTAACATTTTGCTCCTTTTTGCCCTAACATTAGTCGGTACAACACCTTCCATTTCGGCAGCAGGTGTATTATCCCTTTCAGAATAGGTAAATACATGCAGGTAAGAAATATCCATTTCATTAAGGTAGTTGTACGTTTCAAGGAAATGCTCATCGCTCTCCCCCGGAAAACCTACTATAACATCTACCCCAATACATGCATGCGGCATAACTTCGCGTATTTTATTTACACGCTCAGTATATACCTCACGAAGGTAACGGCGACGCATTAGTTTCAGTATATCATTACTGCCCGATTGTAACGGAATATGAAAGTGCGGCACAAAAGTACGGCTTTGTGACACAAACTGTATAGTCTCATTTTTAAGCAGGTTAGGCTCTATAGAAGAAATACGCAAGCGCTCAATCCCTTCTACTTTATCAAGCTCCTGAACCAGCTCATAAAATGTATGTTCATGTCTTTTATTACCAAATTCGCCTTTACCGTAATCACCGATGTTTACGCCGGTAAGCACAATTTCTTTTATATTTTGCTGAGAGATCTCTTTAGCGTTTTTAAGCACATTTTCTAAAGTGTCACTTCGGGAAATACCACGTGCTAAAGGAATAGTACAGTATGTACATTTATAATCGCAGCCATCCTGTACTTTCAGGAATGCACGTGTACGATCGCCAATAGAATAACTACCTACATAAAAATCTGCCTCTGATATTTCGCAGGAATGTACCTCTCCCATATCATTTTTAGAAAGATCGTTTATGTAATCGGTAATCTTAAACTTTTCAGTTGCCCCCAGTACAAGGTCAACACCATCTACAGCAGCAAGCTCTTCGGGTTTAAGCTGTGCATAGCATCCTACAGCGGCAACAAATGCCTTATCATTATTTTTAAGTGCTTTTTTTACTATCTGTTTAAACTGCTTATCGGCATTTTCTGTTACCGAGCAGGTGTTTATAACATAGATATCTGCCTGTTCTTCAAAATCAACGCGGTCAAAACCTTCATCCTGAAAATTACGGGCAATAGTAGATGTTTCTGAAAAGTTCAGTTTACATCCTAATGTATAAAAAGCTACTTTTTTCCTGTTTTCCATTGTATAAGCTACTTTTAAAGTAGTAACTTTAATTATATTTACCCCTTTTAAAAAGAGGTTGCAAATTTACACACAAAAATCGACTTGATGAAATCAATAATATACTATATATCAATTTGTTGCTTAATATTATTTTTTTTCTCCTGTGCTAAAACCAATTCAGAAAACCGTGACAACCTTGTTTTTCGCTATAACGAAAATGCTGCTGTTAACTCTTTAGATCCTGCATTTGCTAAAATACGTCCTTCTATCTGGGTTTGCAATCAGTTATATAATGGCCTTGTACAATTAGACGACAGCCTGAACATACAACCCGATATTGCTAAAGCATGGACAATTTCGCCAGATGGCAAAACCTATACGTTTACACTGCGTAATGATGTGTATTTTCATAAAAACATTCTGTTTGGAATCGATAGTACACGAACAGTGAAAGCAAGTGATTTTGAATACAGCCTAAACCGACTGCGCGACGAAAATGTAGCCGCCCCCGGAGGATGGATCCTGCAAAATGTAGATGATTTTAAAGCCGTAAACGATTCGGTTTTAGAAATAAAACTTACTAAAACCTTTCCAGCATTTTTGGGACTGCTAACTATGGAATATGCATCGGTGGTACCCCATGAAGCTTTTGATAAAAAAGATTATGACTTTAGGGCTAATCCAATCGGAACAGGCCCTTTTCAGTTTAAAATATGGGAAGAAAACGTAAAACTCGTACTGCGAAAAAATCCTTTGTATTTTGAAAAAGATGAAAAAGGAATTCAGCTTCCTTATATGGAGGCCGTTGCTATTACTTTTTTACCTGATAAACAAAGTGGATTTCTTCAATTCGTACAGGGTAAGCTGGATTTCGTATCCGGACTAGACCCTTCTTATAAAGATGAGATACTTACACCAAAAGGCGAACTACAGCCAAAATACAGTGATGATGTTAAAATGATTACCGGGCCTTACCTGAATACCGAATATATGGGTTTCAGGCTTGATGGTGCAGATAAAGCCGTTAAAGACAAGCGCATACGCCAGGCACTTAATTATGGTTTTAACCGCTCAAAAATGATACTCTTTTTGCGCAACTGTATGGGAACACCTGCCACAAGCGGCATGATACCTAACGGGCTTGGTGGTTTTGGAGCTAAAGGATATGATTATAATATTAAAAAAGCACGCGAGCTGGTAACTGAATACAAAACACAAACCGGAGACAGCTCTCCTAAAATACAAATGAGTACAAGTGCTTCTTATCTGGATATTGCAGAATACCTACAGCGTGAATGGCAAAAAATCGGGCTTACTGTAGAGATAGATGTTAATCCGCCGTCAACACTTACGCAATCTATATCTACCGGAAAAGTATCATTTTTTAAAGCCAGCTGGATAGCAGATTACCCTGATGCAGAAAATTATCTTTCGCTATTTTACAGTAAAAACTTTTCGCCGGGAGGCCCTAACTATACCCATTTTAAAAATGAGAAGTTTGACAGGCTTTATGAAGCTGCCTTTTTAGAAACCGACGATAAAAAAAGGCATGCACTTTATAAAGAAATGGATGCGCTTATGATAGAAGAAGCTCCTGTAGTACCACTTTTTTATGATAAGGCATCGCGCTTTACACATAAAAATATATCGGGACTGGGCATAAACCCTTTAAATTTACTGGTTTTAAAACGTGTAAAAAAATCCTGATCCTGATTCAATTAAAAGTTAAAGTTTCTTATATCCATCTAAATAAATCATAAAACATATAAGGCAATACTTTTTTTTGGTAACTTAGGAAAACCAAAATTGCTGAAATATGAAAACATTACTATCTGCCATTGCATTATTTGCCTGCACACTAACTATGCAGGCACAACAGGAAACCGTTTACAGATCTGAAATTCCATCTAAAGCCCGTTCATTTCTTGCTTCTTACTTCAGAAGTCCGTTTAACCATGCGGTACGCGCAACAGATGATATTAGTACTATTTATGAAATAGTGCTTAATGATAAAACACTTATTCAGTTTTCTGAAAAAGGTATCTGGACCCTTGTAGATGGAAAGGGTAAGCCCGTTCCTTATAAATTTCTTGACAAGCCAATTGTAGAATATATAAAAGCTAACCACGCCAATGAAGCTGTTACCCGAATTGAAAGATGCAATTCTGAATGTAGGCTGGCATTAAGCAACGGCAATGCCGTTAAACTAAAATTTGACGCGCAGGGCACTTTGGTAGTTGGCAATTATTAGATTATTCCTAAATGTTTCCAAAATTCAATATTACCTTGCTGGCTTAATCGGTATATTTGATATACAAAAAGCAAAGCAAAACTATGAAAATCCTGATCATAGAAGATGAGCAAGGCCTTAGAGAGGTTATCCGTGAATCTCTCGAAAAAGAAAAGTATATTGTAGAAACGGCTAATGATTATATTTCCGGTATAGACAAAATAGGGTCTTATGATTATGATTGCGTACTTATAGATATTATGCTGCCCAACGGCAGCGGACTTGATTTACTGCGCGAGTTAAAAAGCCTTGGCAAAAAAGAAGCTGTTATTATTATTTCTGCAAAAGATGCCGTTGATGATAAAGTAAACGGACTCGATCTTGGTGCTGATGATTATCTTGCCAAACCTTTTCACCTTGCCGAACTGCATGCCCGTATTAAATCGGCAATACGAAGAAAAAACCATGACGGTGACACTACCATTACGTGGAACAATCTTAAACTTTCTCCCGAACAACGAACTGTAGTAGTAAACGGTATAGATATGGTATTAAACCGTAAAGAGTTTGACCTTCTATATTATTTCATAATAAATCCAAACCGACTGATCAATAAAACTGCTCTTGCAGAGTCGGTATGGGGCGACTATATAGATCAGGCTGATAATCTTGACTTTGTATATTCTCAGATAAAAAATCTACGTAAAAAATTAAAAGAGGCCAATGCCGAAGTTGATATACAGGCTGTATATGGCATGGGATACAAAATGAGTTAATGAAACTGCGCAACTATACACTCCGCTATCTTGTTATTGCCCTTTTGGGGGTTATAGCGGTATGGGCAGGATTATTTTACGCCGTAATGCTGGAAGAAGTATATGATAATATAGATGACGGACTTAAAAACTCTAAGATTCTTATTACCCGGGAAGCATTTGCCAACGAAAAAATACTGAATACCCCGGAATACGGCATTAATCAATTTACTATAAAACCATTACCCAAAGGTGATTATGATTATAAAGATAAATTCATAAACACTTTTGAATTTATGGAATATGATGATGACGATGAACCTGTAAGGCTTCTTAAGACTGTATTTAATGATGCTCATGGAAATCCGCATCTGCTTACAATACGTGCCTCTATGGTAGAGGAAGATGAATTACTCGAAGACCTTCTTACTGCACTTATAGCCCTTTATATAATGCTGGTAATAAGCATAGCCTTATTAAACCATATCATATTACGTAAAGTATGGAAATCGTTTTACCAGATGCTTGACAGGCTAAAACATTTCCGGATTGGAGCCGGAGCCGCTTTTAAAGCACCTGCCTCACCTGTGGAAGAATTTAAAGTTCTGGGCCACGAACTTGAAAGCATGCTTAAACGAAACGAAGAAATTTACAGCAGTCAGAAACAATTTATTGAAAACGCATCGCACGAGCTGCAAACACCTTTAGCGGTAAGCCTTAATAAGCTTGAGCTTTTTGCAGAAAACAATAGCCTGCCTGAAGAGCAAATGATGGAATTAGGAAAAATAAGCGATACCCTAAACAGACTTGTAAGGCTAAACAAATCATTACTTATGCTTTCTAAAATTGAAAACAGGCAATATGCCGAAGAAGAAAGTATTAATTTTAATGAGTTACTGCTACAGCTTACAGAAGATTATACAGATCTTGCAAATTATAAAGACATAAACATAACTATAGATAACTCTGCAGGGTTAAATTTTACTATGAACAGAGGGCTTGCCATAACCCTAATTAGCAATTTACTCAAAAACGCTATAGTTCATAACCATTCAGGCGGTACAGTGTCTATTAAGATAGAAAATAAAAGTATCAGCATAATAAATACCGGACATAATAAAGCACTAAATCCTGAGTATGTTTTTAAACGTTTTTACAGAGATGGTAATAATGAGCATTCAACAGGGTTAGGACTTTCCATTGTTAACTCTATAGTCACTAATTATAAATTATCTGTTACTTATTCATATAACGGAAATCACATCTTTAAGATAATTTTTCCTTAAAAACTTAAAAGCCAGCGTACATTCCTAAATGTTTCCAGATTCAGGTTATAGGTTTGTATAAGAAACTTTAAAAATATTGTAATGAAAATTAAAAATCGTTTTGCAACACTTTTAGCTATAACAGCTTTATTTACCGGATTATCGGTAAGTGCACAGGATAAGAAAATATCTGCGGCAGAACTGCCTGCAGCAGCACAAAATTTTATCAAACAGCATTTTAAAGATCAAACCGTAACGGCTGCCAAAATGGATAAAGAAATGTTTGATATAGATTATGAAACAGTACTTTCTAACGGCACAGAAATAGAGTTTGATGAAAAAGGCAACTGGAAAGAAATAGACGGTAACCACAATGCATTACCTGTATCTGTAATACCTACAGCAATAAACAACTATATATCATCAAATTATAAAGGACAAGGTGTGGTACAGATAGACAAGAAACACGCCGGATATGATATTGAATTATCTAACGGTACAGAACTGGAATTTGATACCAATGGCAAATTTTTGAGGATAGACGATTAAACTAAATATAAAATGAGGTGCTGATTTGCACCTCGTTTTATTTATACTATTTGCGGGAGTAAGTGCTTTTGTGCTGTTTTCTCCATTGCCACGGATCAACAGGCTTTTCATCCTGCCATAATCCTGCATGTGTATAACGCGCCTTATCTTCTAAAGCTTTAAGATCTTTATTCGGCGAATATTTATAACGCCATGCATAGCCTGCTTTTACAAGCTCGGCATTAACATTAATAGTCTCGTCAACAAAAACAGTACCCAATATGCGTCCGTACTGATCTCTCTTTTTTTGAGGCATAACCGTTACGGTTTTACCAAAACACAATTTTGAAGCATACTTTTTTGCTGCCTGTCCAAATGGCTGGGCACTTTCGGGCGCATCGATATCTGAAAGTCGTATTCTTTCCGGTTCCCCGTTATAAAGCACCTCAAAAGTATCACCATCTTTAATGCCAGTAACTTTTCCCACAAATTGTTCTACTATAGCAGTATCTACTTTTACAGCATTATTTTCAGTTTTAGGATTATCAGGTTTACCTTGCCTATGCCTTCCCGGGCCATAGACCATATAAAAACAGAAAGCCAGCAAAAAAAGCAGGCTTCCTATAGTATATTTTGATTGTTTTTTACGTTTTGTCAACTTCTTAAATCGTTACATTAATCGTCTTTTCTCCATTTTTTGCTTTCTTCAAATATGTGCTCCATAATAGCAGCATCTTCCGGAGTAAACTCAACATTACGTCGGGCCATTACAATTTTAGCAGTTTCAAAAGCTTTTTTAGTAACATAGGTAGTAAAGCCTGAAGCCCCGCCCCATGAAAAACTTGGTACAAAATTGCGGGGGAAGCCACTCCCAAAAATGTTAGCACTTACCCCTACTACCGTACCTGTATTAAACATGGTATTAATACCCGATTTACTATGGTCGCCCATCATAAGGCCGCAAAACTGAAGACCTGTTTTTACGAAACCTTCTTTTTCAAAGCTCCATAATTTAACCTCTTCGTAATTATTTTTAAGGTTAGAATTATTGGTGTCAGCACCAAGGTTGCACCATTCACCCAATACCGAATTACCTAAAAAGCCATCGTGCCCCTTATTAGAGTAACCAAATAATACCGAATTGCTTACCTCCCCACCAATCCTGCTATGCGGACCAACTGTTGTTGCCCCATACACTTTTGCAGCCAGTTTAACCTGGGCTTCTTCACACAAAGCAAACGGGCCGCGAATAACCGAGTTTTCCATTATCTCGGAATTTTTACCAATATAAATAGGCCCTGTAGAAGCATTAAGGGTAACAAACTCAAGCTTAGCTCCTTCTTCTATAAATACATTTTCGGGATTAATTACATTTACGCTTGAAGGAATAGGCTCGGAAGAACGTCCTTCAGTTAAAAGTTCAAAATCTTCACGAATAGCAGCATCATTTTTCTGGAAAATATCCCACGGGTTTTCAATCCTAAGGCATTCCTCTGTAAATTCTATAATTTCGTAAGTATCAAAATCTACTTCTTCCTGCGTATCCTGTGTGTAAAATGCAATAACATCTTCTCCCTGAAAAATAGCCTGGTTAGCTTCAAGAGCCATTACCATTTCAGCTAAAACCTCATTAGGCAGAAAAGAAGCATTTATCATTACATTCTCTTCCATTTCTACCATTGGGAATTTTTCCATAAGATATTCCTCAGTTAAAGTTGTGGTAGTATAGCCAAGGTATTTTTCCCATTTTTCACGAATAGTAAGTATACCCACACGAATATCGGCTACAGGCCTTGTATAGGTAAAAGGAAGCAGGGCATTGCGCACTGTTCCGTCAAAGAGAATGTAATTCATTTTATAGTTTGTATGTTATAAAGTCTCAAAGTTACAAAGTTTAAAACTAAAAAATTAAACTGTATTAAAATAAAAAAGCCCTCCGAAAGGAAGGCTTTTCTGTATGATTAAAATCCTGCAATTATTTGCTGAATTTAGCATATTTAGTTTTGAACTTGTCAATACGTCCTGCAGTATCGATAAGTTTAGATTTACCAGTATAGAAAGGGTGAGAAGTTCTTGATATCTCCATTTTCACTACAGGGTATTCAACACCTTCGTGTACAATTGTTTCTTTTGTGTCAGCAGTAGATTTAGTAATAAAAACTTCGTCGTTAGACATGTCTTTAAATGCAACTAATCTGTAATTTTCCGGGTGAATACCTTTTTTCATTTTGATAAATTTTTATTGTTTTGGCTATACCTCATTTTGAAGCTTTCATTACGAAAGGTGTAAACAATGTGCAGCTTTTTGTTTTTTAAACTTTTTATTTGAGTGTGCAAAATTACAATTATTTTTTTAATATCAAACACTTACTTTATTTTTTTTCAGTGTAACACATCTGTATTTTTAGCGACTGATAAAAGTGTAATTAGTATATTTGTGAATTATTTTAACCAACCAAATCAAAAAATGGAAAACATGGAAAATACAGAAATTGTAAAAAAGCCTTCATTAGCAAAGTCAACACTACCCTATGGTATCACATTTGGTCTAATTTTATTTGTCGAATTTATTATATCTTATGCTTTCGGACTTAATTCAGCTGAAAATAAAATGATTGGTGTAATTATGTTTTTGTTTAATAACATTTTATTCCCTTTTCTTTTTATTTTGCTTGCGTGCAACAATTACAAAAACAAAATTAACGGAGGTTATATATCTTTTGGTGAATCTTTAAAAGCTGGCGTTTCAGTATCTGTAATAGCTGCAGCTGTTTCATCAATTACCACTTCATTATTCTACATTATTATACCGGAAGCTAAAACACAAATACTGGAGCAAACTAAAGTTTCTTTAGCCGCCCAGCCAGGCATGACTGCTGAAGGCATGAAAATGGCACTAAAAATGACAGAGATATTTACAAAACCTTATGTAATGATACCTTTCTCAATTCTAATTTATGCCTTTATAGGTCTTATCATTTCATTAATAGTAGGAGCTATTGTTAAAAAAGACAACCCGGGAGCCTTTAACTAAATGAATATATCTATCGTAATACCGCTTCTTAATGAAGAGGAATCTTTAAAAGAATTACACCAGTGGATCGTGAAGGTTATGAATGAAAATAATTTCAGTTATGAAGTTATTTTTATTGATGATGGCAGTACCGACGGTTCCTGGAATATTATTGAGCAGCTTGCTGCCCAAAACCCTAATATAAAAGGCATACGTTTCCAGAGGAACTATGGCAAATCACAGGCATTGCATGCCGGTTTTGCCAAAGCTCAGGGAGACGTTATTATTACGATGGATGCCGACCTGCAGGATAGCCCCGATGAAATCCCTGAACTTTACAATATGATTACGGGTCAGGGATTTGATCTTGTATCAGGATGGAAGAAAAAGCGTTACGATTCTGTTGTAGCAAAAAACCTTCCTTCTAAACTTTTTAACTGGGCTGCCAGAAGAACGTCAGGCGTTAAGCTGAATGATTTTAACTGCGGACTTAAAGCCTACAAAAATGTAGTAGTTAAAAACATTGAAGTTTCGGGTGAAATGCACCGTTATATACCTGTACTGGCTAAAAATGCCGGATTTGCCAAAATTGGTGAAAAAGTGGTTATACACCAGGCACGCAAATATGGATCTACAAAATTTGGAATGGAACGCTTTATAAACGGTTTTCTTGACCTTCTTACTATATGGTTTTTATCACGGTTTGGCAAAAGGCCTATGCACCTTTTTGGGGCTTTGGGTGCATTAATGTTTTTTATTGGTTTTTTAGCCTCTATATATATTGGTGCTGTAAAATTAATACACCTTGCGCAGCATAAAAAAGCCATATTAGTTACCGACAACCCTTGGTTTTATATTGCTTTGGCTGTAATGATTATAGGCACTCAGCTATTTTTGGCAGGCTTTCTTGGCGAAATTATACTTCGCACAAAAAACAATGAGGAACGATATAAAATTAGCAATATTTTATAATTCGTATTTTGTAACTTGACTTACAAATAACATCCTCTAAATTTTAAAAGAAAAATGAACATTGAACAATCTATATTAGACAAAGTAAACGTTTGGTTAACACCGTTTTTTGATACTGCTACACACGAGGCAATAACCGCAATGATGACTTCCTCCCCTAAAGAACTGGAAGAATCTTTTTATAAGAATCTTGAGTTTGGAACCGGAGGTATGAGAGGTATTATGGGTCCCGGTACCAACCGTATAAACAAATATACGCTTGGTAAGGCAACACAGGGATTATCTGACTATTTAAAAACTTCATTTCCGGGAGAAGAACTTAAAGTTGCTATAGCTTACGATTGCAGGCATAATAGCGACACACTGGCTAAAGTAGTTGCCGATGTATTTTCGGCTAACGGAATTAAGGTATTTCTTTTTTCTGAGCTGCGCCCCACTCCTGAACTGTCTTTTGCAGTAAAACAACTTAACTGCCATGCAGGTATAGTGCTTACAGCATCTCATAATCCACCGGAATATAACGGATATAAGGTATACTGGCAGGATGGAGGCCAATTGGTTCCACCACAGGATGGTGAATTAATTGAAGTTATTGAAGCCTTAAACTATGATCAGATAAAGTTTGAAGCCAATGAAAGCCTGATAGAATATATAGATGACAAGCTGGATAAAGCATTTATTCAGTCATCATTACTAAATGCTACTTTTAATACTCCACAAGAAGCTAAAGATGCATTAAAAGTAGTTTTTACACCGCTTCATGGCACATCTATAAAGCTTATTCCTGATCTACTTGAAGATGCAGGCTACAGCAATGTAGATATAGTTGCAGAACAGGCTGTTCCTGACGGAAACTTCCCTACTGTAAAATCACCAAACCCTGAAGAACCCGAAGCACTATCAATGGCTATTGCACTTGCAGACCAGGTAAATGCAGATATTGTTGTAGGTACTGATCCTGACAGCGACCGCCTTGGTGTGGCTGTACGCAATGGTAACGGCATAATGACACTTCTTAACGGCAACCAGACAATGGTGCTTATGACGCATTTCCTTTTAGAGCAATGGAAGAAAAAAGATATGTTCAAAGGCAATGAATTCATAGCTTCTACTATAGTATCTACTCCAATGCTTATGGAGCTTGCTTCTGCCTACAATGTGGACTTTAAAGTAGGCCTTACCGGATTTAAGTGGATCGCGAAAATGATAGTAGATTTCCCTGACCAGAAATTTATAGGTGGCGGCGAAGAGAGCTTCGGCTATATGGTAGGCGATGCTGTACGTGATAAAGATGCCGTTACCTCTACCCTGCTGCTTTGTGAGTTTGCCGCACAGGCGAAAGCCAATGCAAGTTCGCTTTACCAGGAATTACTTAAACTATATGCTGAATATGGTTTTTATAAAGAATATCTTATTTCTTTAACAAAAAAAGGTATTGATGGCGCCGCAGAGATCAAACAGATGATGCTTGACCTACGTAACAATCCGCTTAAAGAAATAAACGGCCAGCGTGTAGTAATGGTAGAAGACTACAAGGCATCTACAGCACGTAACCTGTTTACAGATGAAATTGAAGAGCTTAAACTTCCAAAATCTGATGTACTTATATATTACCTTGAGGACGGAACAAAAATATGTGCCCGCCCAAGCGGCACCGAACCTAAAATTAAATTTTACTTTAGCGTAAATGAACCACTTGATGATGTTGCCAACTTTAAGGCTGTTGAAGCATCATTAGACGCTAAGATTAAAAACATCATCGAAGAGATGAACCTTATTTAATGAGTTATTATAAAAAAATTTATCGCTTTGCGATACCTTATAAAAAGCAGATATATTCCAATATCTTCTTTAATATCCTTTATGCGCTATTCAGTACATTATCATTAATTGCAGTAATACCTGTACTTAAGGTTATTTTTGATGATAAAAAAACAATAGTAACCAAGCCAGTATATCAGGGAATAAGTGAATTAAAAGAATTTTCAGAAAATTACCTGAATTATGTACTGACAACAGAGATAAGTGAGCATGGAGAGTTTACAGTACTTATGTTTATCATAGGTTTTATAATTGCTATTTTCCTGCTAAAAAATCTTTGTAATTATCTTGCTCTTTATTTTATAACTCATATGAGAAACGGTGTTATAAAAGACATGAGAACAGAATTATATGGCAAAATCGTAAGGCTTCCTGCCTCATATTATTCTGCTACAACCAAAGGTGATGTAATAGCAAAAGTTACTACGGATGTAAACGAGATAAGTAACTCATTCCTTAACATTCTTGAGATGATAGTAAAAGAGCCACTTACTATATTGTTTACTATGATAGCAATGTTCTGGCTTAGCATTCAGCTTAGTTTGTTTGTACTTGTTTTCATACCTATTGCAGGATTCATTATCTCTAAAGTAGGTAAATCCCTGAAGAAAAAATCAATGAGGGTACAATTAGAGCAAGGAAAAATACTTTCTACGCTTGAAGAAACAATAGGCGGACTTAAGGTTATAAAATCCTTTACTGCAGAAAATATTTTTGAATCAAAATTCAAACACACCAACAAAAGCTTATTTGATTACTCCAACACAGTATCTAACAGGCAAAACCTTGCTTCACCATTAAGCGAGTTGCTTGGTATAATAGTAATCGGGATTCTGTTAGTCTATGGTGGCTATCTGGTTTTTGAAGATGGTAGTATGGAAGCAGGTTTCTTTTTAGGATACATACTGCTTGCATATAACATTCTTACCCCTGCAAAAGACATCTCAAAAGCAAGCTATAGCCTTAAAAGAGGTACTGCGTCTGCAGAGAGAATAGTTGGCCTGCTTGAAACAGAGCTAATGATTTTGGACAAACCAGAAGCGAGTGATAAAAATACGTTTGAAAGCAATATTATTATTGAAAACATCAACTTCCGTTATGAGCAGGAAAATGTACTGAAAGACTTCTCCCTTACTGTACCAAAAGGACAAACTGTTGCCCTTGTCGGACAGTCAGGAAGTGGTAAAAGTACTATAGCTAACCTACTTACCCGCTTTTATGACGTGCAGAATGGCAGTATAAAAATAGACGGGACTGACGTGCGTGATATCAAACTTAAATCGCTTCGCAACCTAATGGGACTGGTAACGCAGGACAGTATATTATTTAATGACACTATCCGCAACAATGTAGCCTTAGGTAAACAGAATGCTACAGAAGAAGAAATTATTGCAGCACTAAAAATTGCCAATGCCTATGAGTTTGTTAAAGATCTGCCTGATGGTATTGATACTAATATAGGCGATAGCGGCAATAAACTTTCAGGAGGACAAAAGCAACGCCTTAGCATAGCGCGCGCTGTACTTAAAAATCCTCCAATCATGATTCTGGATGAAGCTACCTCTGCCCTTGACACCGAAAGTGAAAGGCTGGTTCAGCAGGCTCTTGAGAACATGATGCAGAACAGAACATCTATTGTAATTGCACACCGATTATCTACCATTCAAAAAGCAGATAAGATTATTGTAATGCAAAAAGGCGGTATTGTTGAGGAGGGTACACATGACGAACTTATAGCACGTGAAGGCACTTACAAAAAACTGGTTATGATGCAGTCTTTTGAGTAATATAAACTTTGATTTACATTTAAATAAAAAAATAGCTCCGTATATCGGAGCTATTTTTTTACATCAAAGCACTTTAATAATTTTAGTTTTCACATATCTGTAATTGAATTTAGTTCACTACATTCGTGCCTATAACCAATCAAAAATTAGTCATGAAAAAAACTACGTTGCTTTTATTATTATTGGTGGCTACCAGTGGCATGCAAGCACAAAATTTCTACAATTTCACAACATTTCAGGAAGATTATTCTGATCTTGAAAACAGCACATCTATCAACAATAATGCAGTTTGGGATTACGATGAATTTCAAGTTATCAATCTTCCTTTCAACCTTTCAATAGGCGGACAAACTGTAAATAAATTTCTTTTTGCAGATGATTACTTTGCTTTTATAACTCCAAATGGCGATTATGATACTGATACTGGTGTTTTTTATATCTATCCTTCTGCTGCATTAATACAAGATAGAACGTATAGCAGTAATGTTTCCAGTTCACCTATAAGCTATAAAATTGAAGGAGAAACTGGTAGTCGCATTCTAAAACTGGAAATAAAAAATGCCGGGTTAGAAAATGCTACAGAACTTGACTTTGCAGAAGATCATTTTTATTTAAACAACCAAATATGGATTTATGAGGCAGATAATGCTATTGAATTCAGATATGGAGATCATAACATAACAGACATTGCTTATATAGCCGAGCCGGATGAGCGTATTTTAGCTGGTATGGAATACAGTAATGAAAAAATTTACGTTATGTATGGTCAAAGTACGCAACCAACATACGGAGAATTTACACTTCAGAATTTACCTGATTCATTCTCTGCCGACGCCTATCCTGCAAATGGAACGGTTTACAGACTGGAAATATCTCAAGTTGCAGGTTTACACGATTTTTCATCATCAACTGTCAGTTTATATCCAAACCCAGCTTCATCTGTTATAAACATTCAATCTGAAAACTTTACAGCTTCAGAATATAGTATATACAACATCCTAGGAAAATTAGTAGCTGACGGTAAAACCGACACTGCAAATGATACACAAATAAATATTGAAAACTTAGATAAAGGTATTTACTTCTTAAAAATCAATAATAACTATTTGAAATTCATCAAAAAATAAAACCCTGTTTATCAGTTATTACTTACCAATAAATAATAACATTTGATTAATAGCTGCATTTTTTGCAGCTATTTTTTTATACCGTAACTTTAAGCATTAATTTAAATTGCTATATGTCCAAAAAAGCTATTATTTACGATCTTGACAATACTATTTATCCTGTAAGTTCTATTGGCGATAAATTATTTGCACCTCTGTTTGAGGCTATAGAAAAAAACGGACAGCATAATGACAGCATGGATGCTATTCGTAAAGCAATTATGCGCACCCCTTTCAGGCTGGTGGCGCAAAGCCATAACTTTAGCGAAGAGCTTACACAAAAAGGCATTGATATACAGGAAATCATAGACTACAAGGATGAAATAAACACTTTTGAAGATTACCCCGAAATAAAAAACATACCGGGAGAGCGTTTTCTTGTTACCACCGGATTTAACACTATGCAGCGAAGCAAAATAAGGCAACTGGGTATAACCGATGACTTTAAAGAAATTCATGTGGTAAACCCTGTAGAAACATCTAAAAAAGAAGTTTTTGCAGATATATTAAAACGATACGGCTATAAGCCTGAAGAAGTACTGGTTATAGGTGATGATCCTGAAAGTGAAATAGCTGCTGCAAAAGCTCTTAATATACCCACAGTGCTTTATGATAAACATAATGAACAGGATGCAAATGCAGCCACTTATAAAATTACACACTTTGCCGAATTAAAAGACATTTACCTTAATTCCTAAACCCCATGTACATACCCAATGACCAGATTAGCCTGCCTGATAACGATACAATCGTTTGGAAATACATGGACTTATCCAAATTTTTGGATATGCTGCTATGCAGGCAACTTTTTATGTCGCGTTCCGATAAATTTGAAGATCAGTATGAAGGTACTTTTAGCGAACCTACCTACGAAGAGCTTAAAAAATTATCTGAAGACAATCCTGAATTCCTGAACCATCATAAGTATCATCGTAAAAATGTGGTTATAAACAGTTGGCATATTAATGAATATGAATCTTTTGCCATGTGGCAGATATTCACAAAAAATAATGAAGGCCTGGCAATACAATCTACCTTAGGCAGAATGCAGGAAGCGTTAGGACCCGAAAACCGCTATGAACAGCATATAGGCGCTGTAAAATATATTGATTATAAAAGGGAGTATGTTCCATTGGAGAACATCTTTTTCCCTTTCCTGTTTAAAAGAAAAAGCTTTCAGTACGAACGTGAAGTAAGGATAATTGCCGACCTTTCCTCTCACAACATGCATATAAACGAAGGTGTTAAAGCTAATGTAGATATACATAAACTTATAGACAAGATATACATTCATCCCAAATCTGAAAACTGGTATAAAAACCTTGTAATACAGCTTATGCAGCAACTTGGATTTGATTTTGAAATAGAAAAATCGGATCTTGAAAGCGATATTTTAATTTAACAACTTAAATTAAAAATACTATGCCATATAATGAAGAAACCGTACAAAGAATAAGGTAATATTTCTTTGAAAAAAATGCACAATTCAGCGAGAAGAAAATGTTTAGCGGCGTGTGCTTTATGGTAAACAACAAAATGTGCTGTGCGACGCATATAGACAAAAACAACGGCGAAGATATGCTAATGTGTCGTATAGGTACAGATGCCTATGATGAAGCTCTTGAAAGCAATTACGTTAGCCCGATGCAGTTTACCGGAAAAGAAATGAAAGGATATGTTTATGTTTCTGAAGATGGCTTTAAAACCCAAAAAGATTTAAAACGCTGGCTACAGTTATGCCTGGATTTTAATCCGTTTGCAAAAGCATCAAAAAAATAAGTATGCTTTAATTTACCGGTTCATAATCGGTAACAGGCCAGTCAGGAGCAAGAAGATTTATATAATGATAATGCACTTTATCATTTTTATCAAAAGCACCATTTTTATTAATATCCTCTATAGTCCTAAAGTAAACCCTGCCCTGTACTTCAACAATATTCCAGTCAATCAGCTCCTGTACATCCTGAGATAATTTCCTGAAGCCCATGCCGGCACCATCACTTATATATAAAGACCTGATATCATTAGCATCAACTTTGCTGTCCTGATTAGTATCAGAATCTACAATAGTATAAAGTAATATTTGCTTTTTATATCTGTCGGCAATGGTATTTAGATAGGTAGCCGTTTGTATCTGGACCTTCTTATCGGTAAGCGGCCTTAAAGCAGTAGAGTCTATATGCTGAAACTTCAGATTCTCAAAATAACCTGTAATTTCAAAACGATTATAGTTTGAAATAGCATAGCTTACATTGCCATTAGTTCGGCTTGACCCATAACTTCTGTTACTGTCGTCATATATTCTTATATCCCCTATTGGGTGTATAAGATATTTGGTCCCTTCCATATAAACAGGAAGATCGGCTATTTTTATTTGTGTAGAATCAATTCGTTTTATCGGGGCCTTAACAGACCTCGTTGCATCATAAATAACCTTAGGTTTAGGCTCTTCGTCGTTACAGGCAACAAAGGATAAAGAAAACGCTGATATGATAACTATTAAGGCTTTTTTCATTTTTCAGAGAGGTTATAGTATCAAAAATAAGCAAAATGTTTCAATAAATTAAATACTTACATTCAACTTAAGGCTAAATACACGGCTGGTAAGGTAATTAGGTATACCATATTGGCTTTTGGTATATACATCGCGCACCCATGTATTAGTAATAGAGTTTTGATTATTGAAAAGGTTAAATATCTCAAGCCCTAAGGATAATTCTCTAAAAGGAGAGAGCCAGTGCCCTTTAGGGTATACTGTTTTTGAATCGGTAAACACATAGGCGAAACCTGCATCTACACGGCGGTAATCATTAAGGCGCGACTGATATTTATAAGAATCGGCATAAGAAGGCGAACCTCCCGGCAAACCTGTGTTATATACCATATTAAGATACACTTTAAGATTAGGAATATTAGGCACATAATCCTGAAAAAGAATACCAAACTTCAGTCTCTGGTCAGTAGGCCTTGCAATATATCCCCTGTCATTTATGTTTTCCTCTGTTTTCATGTACCCAAAACTAAGCCATGATTCTGTTCCCGGTACAAACTCACCGTTCATTCTTAAATCAAGACCATATGCATAGGCTACTGCATCATTATTAGCACGATAACGAATACGTACGTTCTCAATGGTATATGTATTTACATCATCCATTTTTTTATAATAGGCTTCAGATACAAGCTTAAACGGCCTGCTCCACATCCTGAAACTATAATCATTACCTAATACCACATGAATAGACTTTTGTGCTTTAACATTAGGCCTAACCTGCCCTAATGAGTCGCGGAGCTCGCGGTAAAAAGGCGGCTGGCTGTACAATCCTCCCGAAAGACGGAAAAGCATATCCATTTGCCATGCCGGCTTTAATGTAAGCTGTCCCCTGGGACTAACTATGGTTTGTGCCTTACCTTCCACATCTCCTGTCACTTTCCAGCTGTGTGCCCTAACACCTGCATTCATAAACAAATCTGCCTCTCCAATTTTAGTTCTGTGGCTCCATTGCACAAAACCCGAAAAACGGTTTATCTGCACAAAATTGGTAGATCGTATATTGTTATACGGAACAAGATCGCCTGTAAAAGGATTGTATGGCTGGTCATTAACAATATCTACAACCGGTGGCCTTAAAGAAAATCCTGCGGAATCTATAACTTCCCACTCCATTAAACGGTCGCGAATATCTTCACGGGTATATTTTGCACCCCATTCAAGCCTGTCTCTTTTTATGATGTGATATCCTTTTACTTCAACATTAGCAATTAACGCATCAAGATCGTTGCGCCCATGATTAAGCTGAGAACCCACTGCACGTGCAAACTTAATATCCCCAAAAGTGTCAGACCCTATATTTGTATCTACCTCACCAAGATTATATTGTGCAAGAATATCAAAATGTTCCTGCTCCTGTGTATGGTATAATGAACCTATGACCTTAAACTGGAAATTTTCTGATACGGTATAAGTAGATTTAAATGCTCCGAAATAAGTTGTATATTGATCTTTTTCCTGACCATCATAAAATATCTGCAACGCTATAGGATCATCAATAGTACCAAAGTTAGTCTGCCTTGTTAAAGGCTGATAATTGTATTTATTCTGTGAAATATTACCCAAAAAGCTAAGTTCCCATTTCGCATTAGGCGTAAAGTTTAGCATAGCCTGAACATCGGTGAACGTAGGCTTATAATTAGTTTTGGTTTGCTGGCTGTTAACCAGTAAGCTGTTATCTCTGTAACGCGCTCCTACAATACCACTCCATTTTTGGTTTTTAGAAATACCATCGGCAGTAATGCTTCCGCCAAGAAAACTGGCTTCGGCTTTAAGACCATTTCTTACAGGCCTTCTATAAGTAACATCTAACACAGATGACATTTTATCACCATACTTAGCCTGAAATCCACCGGCAGAAAATTCTACATTTTCAACCATTGCCGTGTTGGTAAAACTTAATCCTTCCTGTTGGCCTGAACGTATAAGAAAAGGACGGTATATTTCTATATCTTCAACATACACAAGGTTTTCATCATAATTACCACCACGTACAGAATATTGTGTACTCATCTCATTATTAGAATTACCCCCTAATAGTTTGATTATATTTTCAACTCCGGGGTTCGCTCCGGGAATATTTTTAATTACTTCACGTGAAATCTTTGTAAGACCCTGTACTCTCTGGCGGCTTGTTTCTCCTGTAATAGTAACGCCTTCAAGCTGCCTGCTTGCAGCTATAAGCACTGCATTTATTTCACCTTTCTTATTAGCAGGAAGAGTAACCGGTACTGATGCAGGCACATAACTTACATGAAGGTAATATAATATTACCTCTTTACCTGCAGGAATTTCAAGCGTATAAAACCCTGTTTTATCAGATACCGTTTCTCCTGTGTTACCTTTATTGTCATCATACTTAACGGTAACACCTTCAGCGGGCTGTCGGCTTTCATCTAATAGCACACCATATATAAGGGCTTTATTTTGTGCAAAAGTGGCTGTACCTGCCAGTATAAGCAGCACAGTAAATAGTTTATTTATCGTTTTCAACAGAGGTCGTGTTTTGTGTTCTGAAAAAATGCGTTTCAAAGGTAGCAGAATTTCCCACATTATCAGTAACAGTAACTTTTAAATCGTTACGCCCTTCGTCCACAATACCATCACTAAAATTATGGAAAATAATACGGGTCTTATAATCGTAGTGCATAAGAATCCACTTACCGTTAAGCCATGCATCAATAGTTGCTATGCCTGAGCGGTCGTCGCTTATTTTCATGCTAAATTGTTTACTCTTTGTAAGCCATTTACCTTCAGCAAAGCTCGGACTGTAAATTTTTGGTGGATTGTTATCCTGCATAAGCTTAAAGTCGCCCAGTGTTTTGACTTTTGCAGTTAATTTCCCGCCCTCCATATAACTCGAGTTATAAGAAACTCTTTTATCGGTAAAAGTGGCAATAAAGGTTTTTTGCAGCACTTCATTTGAAAGGCCTTTAACATCAAATGATACTGTTAATGGAGTATGTACCGGCACTGTAGGATTATGAAGATGTAGTATTGAATCTTCCACATCAAAATCCATATAAAAATCCTCGTAAAAAGAATTGGCCGGAATAAATACAGAGACCCCGTTTTTTGTAT
Organism: Flavobacterium sp. NRK1; assembly: GCF_024054175.1. Lineage (GTDB taxonomy): Bacteria > Bacteroidota > Bacteroidia > Flavobacteriales > Flavobacteriaceae > Flavobacterium. Next base: position 2,285,292 of record NZ_JAMXLA010000001.1, on the reverse strand, counting down.
AATTATGGTCATTTTCTGCCTGAACAAAATAAGGCGTCACGTGTTTTGGCTCAGTTACTTTTGCGGGTTTGTAAGAATATTCAATACTTCCGTTGATAATGGTTTTATTGCCATGAAAATCGCTTATCTCTATCCTGTAATTTTTGACCTCACCTTCAACAGCTTCAAACTGACCGTTTGTAATATTGTTTTTTATTACAGAAAAAGGATATGGCGTTTTAATAAACAGCTTTTGAAAACGCTGCCCAGTATGATAGAAACGTGAATAATCTATAAAATTATTAATGTAACGCGATTCGCTAAACGCAAAAGTACTAAAGGTATAATGAAAGTATGGATTACCATTTTCAAAAGTCTCTACATTATAAACGCCATTATTACCCAGGCTGCCTGTAGATTTATCTGCCGCATTAATACCCAAACCTACTTTGCCTCTTGCAAGTATCTTATCGGCAAGATAAGTTCCATCCTTTTGCAAACGTATATGTACGGGCATAGGCTTAGCAGATTCGTTTGCCACAGCATCATCGCTTAACGGATACACCATAAGCCCGTAAACAGATGGAGCTTTTTTATCTTCCATTATTTTATCTAATCCAAATAACAGAGGATTAATAACCCATTCGGTTTTGGTATCCCTAAATTCAAAATGAAGATGGGGCCCTCCGGAACCTCCTGTGTTACCGGAAAGTCCTATTAATTCTCCTTTGGTTATTTTAATCTCATCTTTAGCAGGGAAAATTTCAATATCAAAAGATTTCTTTTCATATTGTTTCGCCCTTACATAAGCATCTATCTTTTCAGAATATGCCTGAAGATGACCGTAAAGCGTAGTATACCCATTTGGGTGATCTATATATAAAGCAGTACCATAACCGTAGGCTGATACCCTGATACGTGAAACATAACCATCGGCGGCGGCATATACTGGCAATCCCTCACGCTGTTGTGTACGAAAATCGAGTCCGGCGTGAAAATGATTTGTGCGAAGCTCACCAAAGGTTCCTGACGGATGTATAGGAATATCCATAGGTGAACGGAAATAATTTTGTGGATAAGGCTGCTGTGCCCATAAAGCTGTAGTAAAAAACAGGAATAAAACAAACGATCTCATAGGGCTAAAATATAAAAAAGCAGCTTAAAAACAACTGGCTTTGGCTTAATCTTATAACTGTTTACCCTTCAATTTATTACACGCCTGCGAAATTTTTCGTATAAATTTTACACAAACTATTGTTTCTAATTAAAGTAATACTAACTTTGTAAAATCATGTAATGAAAGTTGACTGTTATGAACGGATTATCCGAAATAGTTGATGCTCTTGAGATTAAACTTGAAAAGCTGTCTCAAAAACTGGACAGGCTGCAAAGTGAGAATCAGGAACTGAAAAACGAGGTCTCCCGGTCAGCTTTGGCTTTAAAAAGACAAAGTGAAGATATTGTAGCGCTTAAACAGCAAAACGAATCTTTAAGGATGGCCAATTCATTACTCGGCAGTGACGACAATAAAAGAGAAACAAAACTCAAAATAAATTCATTGATCCGCGAAATTGATTACTGTATAGCACAACTCTCTGATTAACACAGAAGATGGACGAAAAGCTTAAAATTAAGATATCAATTGCCGACAGGGTTTACCCGTTAAATGTAGATCCGGCACAGGAAGAGGGGCTGAGAAGCGCTTCCAAAAAAATTGATGCCATGATAAGGCAGTTCGAAGAAAATTATGCAGTTCGCGATAAACAGGATGTACTGGCAATGTGTGCACTACAATTTGCAGCGCAAGCCGAACAAAAGCAGATAGATAAGTCTGCCGATCTGGAAACAGCCTTTGAAAGGCTTAGAAAAATGGATGAAAAAGTGAGTGCCCTTCTCTCTAAATAATAAAATACGTTCTTTACATACGTCAAAAATACTGCCTACATTAGTACAAATTTGATAAACTCAACGCCAATACTTTAAAATGGGTGAATCGTCGCTACTATAGCATGCTGCCTTGAGCAGATCCTTGAACAGCGGGTTAGCCCAAAACTTGTCTTTACGAGTTTATACAATTCTTCTGATGTAGGCTTTTTTATATAAAAACCAAACATAATCTATGGACATTACTTTAATAATAATTATCGGGATTGTAGGGGCAGCGGCCGGATTTGGGGTCGCGAAATTCCTGGAGAAGAAAAATGTATCAAATCTGATAAAAAATGCTAAAAAAGAGGCCGGTTCTATACTTAAAGACGCCAAAACTGAAGCAGAAGCGATAAAAAAAGACAAATTACTGCAAGCTAAAGAGAAATTTCTTGAGCTAAAAGCAGAACATGAGCAGGTAATATTAGGCAAAGACAAAAAAATTGCCGAAGCTGAAAAAAGAACCCGCGATAAAGAATCGCAGGTATCTAACGAACTGGCTAAAACTAAAAAAATTAATGATGAGGCGGAAGCAAAAATCGCCGACTATAATAACCGTATAGACTATCTTGATAAAAAACAACAGGAAATAGACAGGCTTCACAAAAGCCAGGTTGAACAACTTGAAGTTATTTCGGGATTATCGGCAGATGAAGCTAAAAACCAGCTTATTGAAAGCCTTAAAGCTGAGGCTAAAACCAATGCTATGTCTCATATTCAGGACACTATTGAAGAGGCTAAGCTTACAGCACAGCAGGAAGCTAAAAAAATTATCATCAGCACTATTCAGCGTGTAGGTACAGAAGAAGCAGTAGAAAACTGTGTATCTGTATTCAACATCGAATCTGACGATGTAAAAGGCCGTATTATTGGTCGTGAAGGCCGTAATATACGTGCGCTTGAAGCTGCAACAGGTGTTGAGATTATTGTTGACGATACCCCTGAGGCTATCATCCTTTCTTGTTTTGACCCTGTGAGAAGAGAAATTGCCCGTCTTGCATTACACAAACTTGTTACTGACGGAAGGATTCACCCTGCACGTATTGAAGAGGTGGTTGCGAAAACTGCAAAACAAATTGAAGACGAAATTATTGAAGTAGGTAAGCGTACCGTGATCGATCTTGGTATTCACGGACTACACCCTGAACTTATTAAGATAGTAGGCAGAATGAAATATCGTTCTTCTTACGGGCAAAACTTACTACAACACTCGCGTGAAGTAGCTAAACTTTGTGGAATTATGGCTGCTGAGCTTGGCCTTAATGTTAAGCTTGCCAAAAGAGCAGGTTTACTTCATGATATTGGTAAAGTGCCGGATGCAGAAAGCGATCTTCCGCACGCATTACTTGGTATGCAGTGGGCTGAGAAATATGGAGAGAAAGAAGAAGTTTGCAACGCCATTGGTGCTCACCACGACGAGATAGAAATGAAATCATTGTTATCACCTATCATTCAGGTATGTGATGCTATTTCGGGTGCAAGACCGGGTGCCAGAAGACAGGTTCTTGACTCTTACATTCAGCGTCTTAAAGACCTTGAAGATATTGCTTACGGTTTCCAGGGTGTTAAAAGCGCCTATGCTATACAGGCAGGACGTGAACTACGTGTAATTGTAGAAAGCGAAAAAGTAAGCGATGATATGGCAGCAAATCTTTCTTTTGAAATATCACATAAAATACAAACTGAAATGACGTACCCGGGACAGGTAAAAATTACCGTTATCAGGGAAACCAGAGCAGTGAATATTGCGAAATAAGGTTAATTAAGAACGTTCGTTCTGATTATATAAACTCCGGAGGTAACTTCGGAGTTTTTTTTGTATAAAGATTTCTGAAACTAATACTATATAATTAAACCACCCCGCCCTACGGGCACCCCTCCAAATGAGGGGAAATTGTTATTTTATATTAGAGTTTGGCATTCACCTCCTTTGGAGGGGTGGCTGAAAGCCGGGGTGGTTTAACAATGAATAGACCGCTCGTGCTACTCCCAAATTTATTATATTTGAAAAGCAATTTTCCTAAAATAGACACGAGCGAGACGCTCACGCCAGCGAGGAGAAACTAAAGCCAGCCAGCGGTAAATACAAAAATTAAGATATTAATATGATATTAATAGGTAATAAAGAATTATTCGCGATTGAATATAAAATGACCGATACCGATAAAGCAATGGGTTATTCTAAAATTTGGTTAGGAAGCCAATCATTAGGCACAAGCGAAGATCTGATATATTTAAGGGGTTATTTAGCAGCTGGCTTACAAGAAATTGCTAACTCAAGTGAATTGAATATTAAACTTATGAATAAAGAAGATTTATACAAATTCTTTATTGCAAAAATTAATAACTCTCATAACCCAGAACAACTAAAATATAGTATTAGATCTTTTGGTACGTTTTGTGATGATTTTATTATATTTTCATTTATTTACGATGATGAAATTAATATTGTATGGAAACTGCTTTCAAACAATACTCCATTCCTTGATCTAAATAATCAAAGTTTAAGAATCAATTATTTTAAGATAAGTAAAAATGAATATTTTAAAGTTTTAAATGAATTAATAAATAGAATATTTTAATACTTTCTACCACGAACGTGACCCCCTGCTAGCGCTAGCGTCTCGCTCGTGCTTATTCCAAATTTATTATATTTGAAAAGCACTACATGGACACGAGCGAGACGCTCGCCAGAGGTGAAATTACATGATATAAAATCAGATAGACATGAACGATTTCTTAAATCATTATAAAAAAATTAAGTTAGGATCTTTTTTAATTTTAATAACAAGCTGCTTTTTATTTTTGTCGTGTCAAGAAACTAAAAGTAGTAATACATTAAACAAATTACATTCGGACACATTTTTCAATGGGAAAAATGAAAAAGAAAACAAGCAAGGCAGCATCGTCATAAATGAAGAAAGAAAAAGTTCAAAATCTTATGATTCCATAAAGTGTAACTTAAAATATTTAATTGAATTAGAGAACAAAATTAATAATCCTGAAGATGAAGATATTTTAAACTTTTTATATACGTTTGACATATCCTGCACTAATAATATTGAATATTCTGAATATAGTAATGAGCTTCTGTTTCAATGCTTATATAAGCATCCTAAGCAATTCATTAAATTATTGAACAGTAATACCAATAATCTTAAAATTGATACTATTTTAAAAGAGCTGGAAAATCCGGTAAATGATAAGTATTTAATTAATACTATTCTGGAAAAAGTTAATAAACTTAATTATAGTAAGATTAAAGAAAATATTACAAAGGCATTATCTAAAGCACAAAGCAAGAGTAGTAAAGAATAGTAGGAAGTTTACCCTGCTGGCGCGAGCGTTTCGCTCGTACATACATAGGCACGAGCGAGACGCTCGCGCCAGCGATCAGGGCTTTGCAATCATAAATCTATACAAAATACAAAACCCTCCCCTGAACTAACAGAGAAGGGTTTCTTCCACTTAAAACAATAACACCATTACCTCCAGCCTCCGCCTAGCGACCTGTATAATTGGGCCACAGCGTTAAGCTGGTCTCTTTTTAATGCTGCCAGATCCAGTTCGCTTTGCAGTACATTGCTTTGTGCTGTAATCACTTCCAGATAATTGGCCATACCGCTTTTAAACAGCATATCTGCATTGGTTGTAGCTTTTTGCAGGTTGGCCACTCTTTCTGCCGCAAACTCCTGCTCCTGTTTAAGTTTCTCTACCCTCACCAGCGCGTCTGATACTTCGCCTACTGCTTTTAGTACAGACTGCCTGAAGGCAATAACTGCTTTTTCGCGCTCTACTTTTGCAACTTCATACTGTGTTCTAAGCTGCCTTCTTTGCAACAGTGGCTGTGTAATGCTACCAGCCACTATACCAAATAATGACGCGGGCATGTTAAACCAGTTATTCGATTTAAAAGAATTAAGTCCGCCCTGAGCTGTAATATTCAATGCCGGATACATAGAGGCTTTTGTTACCCCTACCCTTGCATTGGCTGCTGCCAGCTCGTATTCTGATGCTTTTACATCGGGTCTTTGACTTAAGATTGATGATGGAACTCCTGATGATAATTCATCATGAAGCGGTGTAAGATCTAATGTTGAGTTTCTTACTATTTCATTAGGAAGCGCACCTGTTAATATACTTAATGCGTTTTCCTGAATGGTAACTTCTTTTTCAAGCTGCGGAACTATTTGTGCAGCTCTAAGCCTTTGCGCTTCTGTTTGTTGTACAGCCAGCGATGTAATCTGCCCCGAATCGAACTGCATTTTTACTATACGCAATGTGTTTTCATTAAGTGCCAGGTTTTTTTTGGCAATTGCCAACTGGGCATCAAGCATAAGCAGGTTGTAATATCCCTGAGCCACACTTGCCACAAGATTAGTCTGAATCAGTTTTCTCGCTTCTTCGGTTTTAAGATACTGGGCAAGAGCTTCTTTTTTGCGTCCTCTTAGTTTTCCCCATATATCGGCCTCCCATGACAGCGAAAAATTAGCATTATAATCCTCAATATGGCTTGTATTCAAAAAGTTATTAAGGCTTATACCGTTCAAACTGTTTTTAGACGGAATAGATGTATTTGCAGTAACTCCAAAATTAGCTTGTGGTACATTATTCCATTTTGTCTGGCGTAATTGCATTTGTGCAGCCTCAATATTTTTAAGGGCAGTCTGCATGTCATAATTATTAGTAACTGCTTTACCAATAAGCTCCTGAAGACTTACATCAGGAAAAAACTTTTTCCACTCTACGGTTGCAATACTTGTAGTATCGGCAGTAACGGCAGCATTCCTGTAGTCCTGCGGCAGTTCCGGCTGTGGAGTTTCTATATCTTTAGACACTTTACAGCCTGTAAGTACCAGGAATACTGTAAAGAGAAGATAAATATTATATGTTTTCATTTTTAATGGTGGTATATTTTAAGTTTCCCCTCCGCAGAGGGGATTATTGTCTTATTTTACTAATTCTAATTCCTCTTTCAGATGCTCTAATGCTTCGGCACCTTCTGCTTTTTTAGGCACACCGGTTACCATTTCCTGAAGATATTGGAATATTATAAACAACACCGGTATAATAAACAATCCTAACACAACACCTGTAAGCATACCTCCTGCTGCGCCAATACTAATAGAATGGTTACCCTGAGCAGATGGCCCTACCGCACCCATCATAGGTATAAGCCCTACGATAAACGCCAGCGATGTCATAATAATAGGTCGTAACCTAAGTTTGGCAGCTTCTAAAGCAGAAGACAGCAATGTTTTGCCTGCTCTTCGGCGCTGTACGGCAAACTCTACAATAAGAATGGCATTTTTGGCGAGCAGGCCTATAAGCATTACAAGTGCCACCTGTACGTAAATATTGTTAGATATACCCGTTAAACCTATAGCTGCAAATACTCCAAACACTCCTGTAGGGATAGAAAGAATTACCGCCATTGGAAGTATGTAGCTTTCGTACTGTGCTGCAAGCAGGAAGTAAACAAATAGTAAACTTAGCATAAACACTACCGCAGACTGACCTCCTGATATGATCTCTTCCCTGGTCATACCCGAAAACTCATAAGAATATCCAGGTGGTAAATGTTTTGCAGCTACCTCTTCAACAGCTTTAATAGCAGCTCCCGAACTATAGCCCGGTTTGGGAATAGCATTAACTCCCATAGAATTGAACAGGTTATACCTTGAAGCATTCTCCGGACCGTAAACTCTTTCAAGTTTAACCAAAGTGCTTACAGGTACCATTTCACCTGTTTTATTTTTCACAAACACGCCTCCTAAAGATTCCGGTGTAGCACGGGTATCTTTATCTGCCTGAACCATTACACGGTAGTATTTACCAAAACGGTTAAAATCTGACACCTGGGCACTACCATAGTACGCCTGAATGGTTTGCATAAGCTGTTTAACGCTAACGCCAAGCTGTTCGGCTTTAACATCATCTACCATCATCTCATACTGTGGGTAATCGGCTCTAAATGGAGTAAATGCTACGGCAATTTCCGGCCTTTTCATCAGTTCCATAATAAAGTTATTACCTATACCGCTAAACTTATCCAGTTTACCGCCTGTACGATCCTGAAGTACAAAATCCAAACCATCTATATTACTAAAACCCGGTACGGTTGGGAATGTAAATACAAAGAAATTAGCGCCTTTTATAGCCGAAAGCCTTTGTCTTACATCATTCATAATTTCGTCTATGTTACGTATTGCACCTCTTTCTTTATCTTCTTTAAGCAGCACGAATGCTACGCCAAATGATGGACTTGAGGATTGTGTAAGCATATTAAATCCGGAAAGTACATTTATAGTACGCTGATATTCTGCAGCACCCAGTACTTTTTCAACTTCAGATAAAGCCTGTGTTGTACGCTCTAATGATGTACCTGCCGGCATGGAAGCCGATATGGCTATGAAGCCCTGATCTTCAGAAGGTATAAATCCTGATGGGGTGGTTTTTATCATCCATGCTGTTGCCAAAACAACTACAGCAAGACCTCCCAGACTTAACCATCTGTATTTTACAAGTACCTTAAGGCTGCCTATGTAGCGGTTGGTTACTTTATCAAAACCAACATTAAAACCTTTAAAGAATTTTTCTTTAAAGCTAGGTGCTTTATAAACGTGGTCTTTACCATGTCCATGCCCGTGATTGTCATGTGCTTTAAGGAATAAGGCTGCAAGAGCAGGACTAAGCGTTAAGGCATTTACTGCCGAAATAACAATAGCAATAGCAAGGGTAAGGGCAAACTGCCTGTAGAATACCCCCGTTGAACCTTCCATAAAACCTACCGGAAGGAATACCGCCGACATTACCAGCGTAATAGAGATAATGGCTCCGGTGATTTCGCTCATTGCAGAAATGGTTGCCTGTTTTGGCTGATAACCCCTTTCAAGCTTGGAGTGTACTGCTTCTACAACCACAATGGCATCATCCACAACGATACCGATAGCCAGTACTAACGCGAACAGGGTTAGCAGGTTAATGGAAAAACCAAATAGCGACATGAAAAAGAATGTACCTAATATGGCTACCGGAACCGCAATGGCAGGAATTAATGTTGACCTGAAATCCTGAAGGAAAAGGTAAACCACAATGAATACAAGAATAAAAGCTTCTAATAATGTATGTTCAACCTGAGATATTGATGCGTCAAGATTACGCTTAGTATTATAAAGTATAAGATACTTAACATCTTTAGGGAAATTTTTAGATGCTTTTTCCATAAGCTTTGCTATAGATACCTGAATATCATTAGCATTTGACCCTGGTAACTGTATAACTGCAATATTTACGCCCGGTTTACTATCTACCCTGGTAAAATTGCCATAAGAATAAGAACCAAACTCAACGCGCGCCACATCTTTAAGGTGTAAAAGTGAACCGTCAGGATTTGTACGTACAATTATATTTTCATAATCTGCCGGCTTGTTAAGCTTTCCTTTATATTTGATTACATATTCAAAGGATTCCTGGCTGTTTTCTCCAAATTTACCCGGAGCAGCCTCAAGGCTTTTGTCTTGTATTGCAGCAGTTATTTCCTGCGGAGTAATATTGTAAGAACTCATTTGGGAAGGATTAAGCCATACCCTCATAGAATAATCTTTATTTCCTCCAAAGATCATTGACTGCCCTACACCCGGAATCCTTTTAATATCAGGAATAATATTTATTTGAGAGTAGTTAGCCAGGAATGTCTGATCGTAAGCAGTTTCATTTTCAGAATACATAGAAACCACCATAATAAGGCTGTTTTGCTGTTTTGCAGTTGTTACCCCTGCCTGTATAACCTCGGCAGGCAGCTGACTCGTTGCCTGAGATACCCTGTTCTGAACGTTTACTGCCGCCTGATCAGGATCTGTACCCAGTTTAAAATAAACTGTAATTACAAGCGATCCGTCATTACTGGCAGTAGAGCTCATATAGGTCATGTTTTCTACACCATTTATAGATTCTTCCAGCGATGGTGCTACCGACCTAAGTACGGTTTCTGCATTTGCACCCGGGTAGAGTGCCGTTACCTGAACTGCCGGAGGAGCAATATCAGGGAACTGCTGTAAAGGTAAATTTACAAGGCCAAGAACCCCCAAAATTACCAATAGGATGGATATGACCGTAGCCAGAACCGGCCGGTCTATAAATCTTTTTAACATGTTTTGTTTTTACTTAAGTGATTAGTATGTAATTATTTAACAGCAACTTCTTCCTGAATTTTCTCAGGAATTATAACAGTGCCATCCTGTAGGGTTTCAAAGCCTTTAAATACAATTCTGTCGCCTGCTTTAAGGCCATCTTTTATAAGATAATCTGTACCGCTTTTACCCAGTATTATTACCGGTGTTTTAGTCACCTTGTTGTCTTTATCTACTATATAAACAAAAACTTTGTCCTGAACTTCTGCAGTTACAGATTGTGGAATTACAATAGCATTTTCATGGCTTATACCAAGGCGAACCCTGCCTGTATTACCTGAACGAAGAAAACCTTTTGCATTAGGAAAACTCGCGCGCAATGTAATAGCTCCGGTAGTTCTGTCAAACTGGCCATCTACCATATCAATTTTACCTTTTTGCTCATACTCACTATTATCTGCAAGTACTAATGTTACAGGCGGCAGGTTTTTAAGCTTTTCGCTTATGCTGTTGCCTGCATATTTTTCTCTGAATGCAATAAACTCCGACTCTCCAATTGAGAAGTAAGCATGAACTTCTTTAATATCTGATAATAATGTAAGCGGTGTAGGATCTGCTGCCGATACAAGGCTACCTTGTTTTTTAGGCAATCTTGTAATATATCCGTCAACAGGTGCTGTAATAAGCGTATAGCCCAAATTTATTTTTGCCGAAGCAACAGCAGCCTCTGCCTGTTTTTTATTAGCCTCTGCTATTTTTACAGATGCTTTAGCATTTTTAAGCTGATACTCAGATATTACCTTCCCTTCTACAAGCGGTGTCATTTTTTCAACCTCAAGTTTAGCATTTATAAGTGCTCCTTCGGCTCCGTTTAATGATCCCTGAGCGTTATTAAGCAATTCACGGTAACGGTTTTCGTTTATTTTAAATAAAGGCTGTCCTGCTTTTACAAAAGATCCTTCATCTACAAATACTTTATCCAAGTAGCCATCTACCTGCGGGCGAATTTCTACATTCACCCTACCTTCAACAGTTACCGGATATTCCTGATAGGTAACTGCATTAGCAGACCCTATAGTAAGTACAGGAACCGAAACAGCTTGAGGTGCAGCTGCCTGTTGTTCGCCCTTACCGGAAAATCCGTAAAAAGCAATACCTGCAACCAGTACAATAGCTATGATTAAAATTATACGTTTCATAATAGTATTAAATTATTTAATGATGTTAAGTGATAGTCCAAAAAAATTTTAATGTGATTGATGTGATTTGATTTATGCCTCATAAACCATTTAACAACGTTAAGTGATTAGGCAAAAAAAACTAAAGTAGTGTGTTCATGATTTATATAATAGTATTAAATTATTTAATGGTGTTAAGTGAAATGAAAAAAAATTTTTATTCTTTTATATACCGAATTATGCCGGTAATAGCATCTTTTAATATTTGCTTATTAATTTCATCAGATAAACCGTTACCCACAATATTTATAGATATCAGGCCATGTATAACCGAAAAAAAAGTAAAATACTTTTGCTTAATTATTTCAGGCTTGGGATCTTGTTCACCCATTAGCTCTGCAATAACATTGCTAATTAATACATACGGATAATCCGATTCTGTATTGCGTTGTGCACAACACGTCATTTCTACGCCATACATAAGCTGGTACATTTCTTTGTTTTTTAAAGCAAAGTTCCAGTAAGCAAGCCACATGGCTTCAAGCTGTTCGGCAGGATCTACCGATTCAATTTTTGCAGCTTCCAGGTCTTTTGATAAAATACTAAACCCTTTACAGGTAAGTTCTTGTAATATAGCCTCCTTATTAGAAAAATATTCGTAAATAATAGGAGCCGTATATTCAATTTTATCTGCAATTTTACGCATACTCAAGCCCTGCCATCCTTCTTCTTTTACAATGCTTCTGGCTGCTTTAAGTATGTTAGAACGGGTTTCTTCCTTCTGTCTTAATATTCTCTCTTTACTTCCCATTTTATAGCTTTTAAATTACTTAACAGCGTTAAGCAAAGGTAATACCTTATATTTTATGTTTACAATTTTTCTTTATCACTTTTTCTTATAGCAAGTATAGCCAAAATTTATAGTTTTGCTAAACAAAGATTTTATCAAGGTCTTCTTTGCATATTGGCTTTAAAAAGTAGCCCTTAACTGCGCCTTCAAATTCTTTCGATTTATTAATATCAACCTCATTGTTAGATGAGCTTATCATATATATAGTTGGTTTTTTCTGCAAGCCCGGGGACAGTTTACCAAATTCTTCCAAAAACTGCCATCCGTTCATAATAGGCATATTAACATCCAAAAGTATAAGATCGGGTAAAATATCTGAATCCTTATCTTTATTGCTTTTAATATGTTCGATAGCATCATATCCATTTATAAAAAATGTTGAAGCTACATCTATTCCATTCTGTTTAAACAGATTTTTCAGTAAAAAATGATAAATCTTATCATCATCAATTACATAAAGGTTGCTAATCCTCTTCATTAAAGTAAATTTTAAATGTAGTTCCTTTATTTAATTCACTGCTAACTTCAATTTTTCCTCCCATAGCCTCAACCTGATTTTTGGTAATAAATAGCCCAATACCTCTGGCATTTTGGTTTTTATGGAAGGTTTTATACATTCCAAACAGAGAGTTTTTATGCTTTTTAAGGTCTATACCTAATCCATTATCTGTTATTGAGAGCGCTTTTTTTCCATTAATGATCTCAAAATCATAAGAAATCATAGGTTTTCTTTCAGGATTTGAATATTTAATAGCATTAGTAGTAAAATTAAGCAATATACTTTCAAGGTAGGCAGGATTATAACTTACTGTCACATCAAGAGGTATATTAATTTCAATATCTACACCATGCTTCTTAATCTCATTATGTAATATATTAAGAATATTCTTAAGATAATGCCTTAGATTAAGTTCTTCTTTTACATTTTTAATTTCAGTCTGAATTTCTACCAGTTCTTTTAGGTGCCCTATAGTAATACTTAATCCGTCCGATATTGCTTCAAGATGTTCCATCATCTCCTGCCTTTCTTCTTCATTTGCTGTTTTAAAAAGGTCAAGCAGCATTTTAAGATTGCTTGCATGCGAACGAAGGTTATGAGATACTATATGTGCAAAATTGTTTAACCTGTTATTCTGGCTTACTATAATATTTATAGTGTTTCCCAGTTCAACTTCTTTTTCTTTTAACTGATTGATATCTTTAAGCGTACCTATGGCTCTTGTAGGTTTATTATTTTCATCAAAACTAACAGCACTTCCCCTGCTAAGCACCCAACGGTATTTACCTTGGTCGGTAAGTATTCTGTAAATACTTTCGTAAGAAGTCTGTTTCCTTTTAAAATAATCCCATTTGCTTTTATTATAAGCTTCTATGTCATCAGGGTGTATCCTGCTTAACCAGAAAGTATTGGGAAAATAACCCGGCACTTCTCTTTTACCCAGTATTTTCATTAATTGTGCAGAAAAATAAACAATATTAGTTTTTAAGTCCCAATCCCATATCCCTTCAGATGCGGCCTTTAAAGCATAATGGTATCGCTCTTCGGAAATATGTAGTTTTTCTTCCTGCTGTTTATGGTCTGTTATATCTATAGCCCTGCCATAAAAACTAACAGAACCGTCTGGAGTCAGTTCCGGTTTTGCCGTAATCCGCATCCATCGCAATCCCTTTTCTGGTAGTTGAAGCCTGTAGCTATGATCCCACTTAGTAAGATTTTTTCTCGATGCCTGCAGGCTTTTAATAAAAGGCTCAATATCATCCTGCACCATTCTTTCATAAAAAACCCTGCGGGGGTCTACCCTGAATAAATCGTGAGGCACTTCGTAAAGATCATTAATGCTCTCATTTATAAAAACAATAGAATATTTTTCGGTTTTATTATCCCAGCGTATCTTAAAAATAAGATCCGGCACCTGGTCCAGCAGTTTTTTATAAAAAGCATTTAAGCTTTCGCCATCATGTAAATCCGGGTTATCAAAAATCTTCATTCCCCCCTTTTTGAAAATTAGTGTACGTCTTAAAATTAAGAACTTTTATTAAGAAAAACGGATTTTTACTTAAAAATTATCGTCTCGGATGGTATGTATTTAAAATATTATTAAGGAATTTTCTGTCCAGGTGCATATAAATCTCTGTAGTCGTGATAGATTCATGGCCCAGCATTAATTGGATAGAACGCAGATCTGCTCCATTTTCAAGCAGATGTGTTGCAAAAGAATGCCTAAAAGTATGCGGACTTATTGTTTTATTAAGTCCTATTCTTACAGCAAGATCTTTAATAATGGTAAATACCATAGCACGGGTTAAGCTTTTTCCCCTGCGATTAAGAAAAAGGGTATCTTCATGACCTTTCTGAATAGCCAGTTTATTGCGATCTGTTTCTATATACATATTAATATATTTCTGTGTAAAGATGCCTATTGGCACAAAGCGCTGCTTATTGCCTTTTCCTGTAACTTTTATAAAGCCCTCGTCAAAAAAAAGGTCTGATAATTTTAAATTCACAAGCTCAGATACACGAAGCCCGCAGCTATAAAGAGTTTCAAGCATAGCTCTGTTACGTTCTCCCTGCGACTTACCTTCCTTATCCACTTTATTCAGTTCTATCGCTCCTATTAATGCATCAATTTCTGAAGTTGAAAGCGTATCTGGCAGCTTTCTGCCTATTTTTGGTACTTCAATAAGCTCCATAGGAGTGTCTTTTCTATAATCTTCAAATATTAAATAGTTAAAAAAACTCTTAAGGCCCGATATTATTCTCGCCCTGCTTCGGGCGTTTAATTCTGCCGCAATATGGTATATAAACTCTTGAATTGTTTCTTCAGTTATTGCCACCGGGCTAACTTCAATAGACTTGCTATTAAGGTAATCTACCAGTCTTTGCACATCAAAACAATAATTTTCAATTGAATTCACAGACAGTCCCCGTTCAATTTTAAGGTAGGTCTTATAGTCATTTATAAATTTAATCCAACTTTTCATACACGGTTAAAGTTATGTGAATTAAGAATCTTTTCAGAATTGCGCCAATTTTAATGCTATAATTTTGAAATACAAAACTAAAACTTATAAAAATGAGACAGCTATTTAAATTATTATCAGTAAGTGCATTATTATTTGCAGGTACAATTGGTTATGCACAAAACCCACAAGGGATGACTCCAAGTTTTGGAGTAAAAGGTGGTGTTAACTTTGCAACTATAACAGGTGACGATTTTGACAGCCCGGATTCAAGAACCAGCTTTAATGTAGGTGTATTGGCAGAATTTCCTTTAGCAGAAATCTTTTCACTACAGGTAGAAGCATTATATTCCGGACAAGGATTTAAAAGTGATGTGGACGGCGGTATTTTTGGTGGAGATGGTAAAGTAGAATATCAGCTTGACTATATTAATGTACCGGTATTAGCCAAAGTCTATTTACTGGAAGGATTTAGCCTTGAAGTTGGTCCGCAGGCAAGTTTTAAAGTAAATGAGGAAGTTGATGCCGATGCTAATGCTGACGACGGAGACCTTGATCTTGACGAAGCTAAAGATTTTGAATTTGGTGTTGCGGCAGGTGTAACTTTTCAAACACAAATGGGACTATTTGCTTCAGGACGATACACTATGGGTGTAACTGATATTTTTGAAAACAGCGATGCAAAAAACTCTGTTTTCCAGATAGGAATAGGATATAAATTTTAAGGTTGCGCCATTGCCTTAAAATAAGAATCCCCTGCAAATGCAGGGGATTTTGTATTTTTAAATACTAAAAAATTAGAATTTATATACTACACCAAAAGTTACATTACTCAGGTTGAGGTTAAGATTAAAAGTATCTGTAGACTCTGCACCATCAAAGTCAGGTTTAGCAGTTGAATAACTTAAAATACCCAAACCGGCCTCTAAAGCGAAGTGGCTTGATACAAAATAATTCATTCCAGGACCTACACCAATATTAAAACCATCTGTTTTTACATCTTCACCAAATTCAGGATTCATTTTGTTACTGAAATATCCCACCTGGGCCTGGCCAAAAATTGAAAACGCATTACCAGGTGTAAAGTAATATCTTCCTATAGCATTAATTCCTAAAGAAGTATTTTTAGTTTCTGAATCACCTGCCTCACTTTTACCGATACCTACGTTTAATTGTCCGCCAAGAGCAATATTTTCGGTTATAAAATAGGCTGCCATTGGTGAAAAATTAAAATTATTTGTTTTAAAATCTCCTGTCTTTGTTGAATTGAAGCCTAAGCCACCTGAAACAAAAAAATCTCCTTTAGAAAAACCTGCAGTTTCCGAATCCTGAGCATTTGCAAAACCGAAAGCCATAATAGCTATGGCTGATAATAAAATTTTTTTCATTTGATTGATATTGGTTATTTTTAAATTTTAAACAAATCTATAAAAAAATTTAACAAGTAAAATATTGTAGATTAATGATTTCACTTTTTCTTAATTTCACTCAATAAAAAACCTCTGCTATAGCAGAGGTTAAGAAATATATTTTTAGAATTCTTAGAAACGGTATCCTGCACCAATCTGGAATCCTGTGTTTTTAAGGTCAAATCCATCAACATCACTTATGTTTGAAAGACCTACATTATATCTGGCATCAAAAAATAATCCCATAGGTAATTCATAACCTACGCCACCGCCAAGACCAAAGTCGATAGATTTAGTAGCTTCATCAACAAAATCATCAGCAGCAATTTTAAAAGCTACTTCCGGACCAGCCTGTAAACTCAGCCCTTCCATTACATAATATTTTGCCATGATTGGAATTCTGATGTAATCAATATTGTTATCATCGTCAGCACCTTCATTAGAATACTGAACCTCTGGCTGAATATGAAAATTACCAGAAATTGGAAGATCTGCTAACGCACCAACATAAAATCCGGTTTTCCCGTCAGTATCGGCATCTCCACCAAAATTGGTAAAGTTAGCTCCGGCTTTAACACCAAATTTAATTTCTTCACTTTGTGCCTGTGCTGCAAAACTAAAAGCAATAACAGCAGCAGCTGATAATAAGATTTTTTTCATTTTGTGTTTAATTTTTAGATTTGTGTGAAGCAAAAATATCAAAATATTTAACAAAAAGACTACCTAATAGTAGGTATTTTTAATAAAAAACAAAATTTACAGTAAATTAATATTAAGAAAACACTTATGTATTAATATAACTTCCTTGCGCTAAAACCCTATATTCATTCTATACTTATTTTACATTCTGATTAAACTTTTATCTGACAAATATAAGGGTTAAAAAAGCCAAAATAGGGTTAAAAAACTTTTATTAGTACTACTTTTCCTTACTTTTGCCTAAACATAATAAAGCTTATTATTGAATTTTTATTTTAACCAACTTTAATAAATTCATAACCATGAAAAAGATCATTTTTTTATTTGCTGCGCTGGCGGGAAGCTTTGCAATGCAGGCACAGGGCATAAATTTTGGTGTTAAAGCCGGAGCTAACTTTGCTAACTTTTCGGGAGACATTGATTCTGACGGAATAACAAATTTCCATGCAGGTGCAGTTCTTGAACTTAACATTGTTCCAATGTTTTCTGTTCAGGCAGAAGGGTTATTCTCTTCTCAGGGCGGTAAGTCAACTTATGATGATGGCGGCGTTGTAGCTGTAACAAAAGACATCAATCTTGATTATATCGCAGTACCTGTTCTTGCTAAATTTTATGTATTACCAGACAGGCTTAGTATAACTGCAGGTCCCCAATTCTCTTTTCTTGTAAATGATGCCGACGACATTTTTGAAACTAAGAAATTTGACCTTGCTGCTTCAGGAGGTGTAGAACTTAAAATTATTGCAGGCCTTTTTGCGCAGGCACGTTATAATGTTGGTTTAAGCAATGTTAACGACGGCGAAGGAAATTTTGATGTTAAAAACAATGTATTTCAATTATCTGTAGGATACTTTTTTTAAAAAGAGCTAATAATAACAAAGCCGGTTTGTCTTTTATGGTCAAGCCGGTTTTTTTATATCCTTAAATGTTAAAAATAATATTAAACCATATACACACTTGTTGCCTTATAATTACTTTTACAAAAAACACCTTATGAAGATCATGATAATAAATGGGCCCAACCTTAACTTACTGGGAACCCGTGAACCTGAAATATATGGCGGTCGTTCTTTTGAAGACTATCTTATAGAATTACAGCAGAAATTTACAGGTATAAAGCTGGAATATTATCAAAGTAATATTGAGGGTGAAATTATTACCAAAATTCAGGATATTGGTTTTACTTATAATGGAATTATACTTAATGCAGGTGCATATACACATACTTCTATAGGCATTGCAGATGCCGTAAAGGCAATAACTACTCCTGTTATTGAAGTACATATTTCCAATACTTTTTCACGCGAAAGTTTCAGGCACAAGTCCTATCTTTCTCCTGTTGCTGCAGGTGTAATTATAGGCTTTGGCTTAAGGAGTTACGAACTGGCTATACAATCATTTTTACCATAAATTATATATGAAAAAAGCCATTTTATTATTTTTCCTCCTTATCGGAATACCGGCTTTAGCGCAGGTAAAAGGATGGGTAAAAACAAAGAGTGGCGAACCCATTCCATTTGCAAGCATAGTTGTTGCCAATACGTATAACGGCACCTCTTCTAATGAAGATGGAAGCTATACTATAAACATCAATAAAAAAGGGCTTTTTACACTTATATTTCAGTCTATTGGTTACAAAACCCGTGAAGTAACAGTAGATATCACCTCATTTCCGCACATACTTAATGTTACTCTTGAAGAAGAACAGTTTATGCTTAATGAAGTGGTTATATCAAATACAGAAAATCCTGCCGATATAATTATAGGTAATGCAATAAAAAACAGAGATCTCAATGGTAATAAAATATCAGGGTTTGAAGCCGATTTTTATTCACGGGGTGTAATAAAACTAAAAAATGTACCTGATAAAATACTGGGGCAAAAAATAGGTGATTTGGGCGCATCACTGAATAGTAACGGTGACGGAATAATTTATCTGTCGGAAACAGTATCAAAAGTCAAACATGAGAAACCTAACAAAATAAATGAGCGGGTTATAGCTTCTAAAGTAAGTGGAAATAATAGTGGTTTTAGCTTTAATAATGCAGAAGCCGCCGATTTCGATTTTTATGATAATTACCTTGCCTTTGAGGTAAATGCTGTCTCCCCTATTGCTGATAATGGTTTTAACTATTACATCTACCATTTAGAAAGTACTTTTTACACCCCTGATAATACACTTATTAATAAAATAAAGGTAACATCAAAAAGGGAAAAGGAACCCGCTTTTAATGGTTATATCTATATCATTGATGGTACATGGCAGCTTTATTCTGTAGATTTGAATATTAAAGGCAGCCAGATTGAACAGGAATTGCTAAATACCCTTAATATAAGACAGTATTTTGGTTATAATGCCAAAGAGCATTTATGGACAAAAAACACTCAGGTACTTAGTTTTGATGCAAGCCTTTTTGGTATAAGCTTAGAGGGAAAATTTTCTTACGTGTACAGTAATTTCATAATTAATCCGGAATTTGAAGACAAAACTTTTACTGCCGAGATACAGCGTTTTGAAAACGATGCCAATAAAAAAACTGATTCTTACTGGAAAAACAACCGCCCAATACCATTAACACAGGAAGAAATAAAAGATTACAGCCGGAAAGACAGTCTTCAGGAAATAAGAAACACTAAAGAATATATGAAAGCTTTTGATAAAGCTCGAAATAAATTCAAATGGACTTCAATACCTGTTGGATACACCTATCATAACTCTTATAAAAACTGGGAGATAAGCTACACAGGAATAATACGAAGGCTTGCCTTTAACTCTGTTCAGGCATACCATCTTTCACCCGGATTTTATTTTACTCAGTATAACGCCAACAAAACAGAATACACAACTTTTGGAACAGATCTAAGCTACGGATTTGCGGAAAAACGCTTTAGGGCTACAGGAACTATTTCGCATAAATTCAATAATTTTTCTAAGAGGATAGTAACCCTAAAAGGAGGTGCAAGTATTGAACAGTTTAATCCTGAAAACCCAATTAATAAAATTGTAAACAGTATAAGCACGTTATTTTTCAGGGATAATTATATGAAGCTGTATAATAATAGTTTTTTACGCCTTAGTTATGAGGAAGAAGTAATAAACGGTATATACCTGTATGGTACGGCAGAATATACCGAAAAACGTCCCCTCGTTAATAACACTACTTTTTCTACCCTTAAAAATTTGTACAAACCTTATACATCAAACAATCCGTTGTTATTGTATGATCCCGCGACACAATACAATAACGATCTACATGCTTTTGAAAAGCACCACATGTTTAAAACTTCTATAGCTGCGCGCATAAGTTTTGGGCAAAAATACAGAACCCGACCTGACGGCAGACAAACTATAAGCAATGAAAAATACCCTCTATTATATGTTAAGTATGAAAAAGGGTTTGAATCAAGTATAAGCGATTATAATTTTGATCACGTATCGGCAAAAGTGAATTATGATATTACACTTGGTAATAAAGGAGAGTTAGGCACGAGCTTCAGGGTTGGGAAATTCTTTAATTCTGACAACATTGCTTTTACTGACTATAAACATTTTAATGGAAACCAAACTCATGTTGGTAAATCAGAACGTTATTTAAATGTTTTTAATTTGCTGCCTTATTATTCCCACAGCACCAACGACAGCTATTTTGAAGCCCATATGGAGCATAATTTTCAGGGATTTTTAGCCAATTCTATTCCGCTGATAAATAAGCTTAACTATTATTTTGTTGCAGGTTATCATTTACTTGCAATACCTAATCGCAGCCCATATATGGAGTTTACTGCAGGACTGGACAATGTAGGCTGGGGCAAAGCACGCTTTTTGAGGATAGACTATGTGCGTGCCTATGAAAGCGGCTTTGTAACCGATGGAGTAGTTTTTGGCTTAACGTTTTTGGATATACTTGAATAGCATCTACTCTTAAAGAGATGCTATTTCTTCTTTCTTAAAACACTACCTCTAAAACCTTCTACAGGATCTTTTTGTAAAAAACGTCCCAGGTCTTCCCATGTAGTACATTTTATGGGATATTTTACACCGTCAAAATCTAACGGAAGTGTTACGGCTTCTATACCTGTAAGGTCTTCTTTAAGATAATCTTCAAGATCTTCTACAGAATAGAACCATTCTTTATCAAATTGTATTTTGTTTACCGTAGTATCTTTTTGCAATACTGCTTCGGTGAGCTTTTTCATTTGTAATGCAGTAATTATTTATTTTTTACAAATACGTGTTTAATCTTGCTTTTTCCTGTACTTCTCTCATCAACCTCAAAACGGTTTATACTTTTTATAAGTGCCAGCATTTTGGTAAATCCGTAGTTGCGGGGGTCAAAATCAGGTCGTTTTTTAAGTATTAAATTACCCAGTTCACCCAAAAATGCCCAACCGTTTTCATCGGCAACATCGTTAATACTTCGGCTTAGTAACTTTATAAACCCCGGATCTACCTTGCTTATAGTCTCTTTTTGTACAGGTGCTGCCTTCTCTTCTTTAGCATCATCTTCATGATCTGTATCCGATTTTCCGCCACCTAAAATTTCTATGTAAATAAACTTATCGCAAGCCGAAATGAAAGGAACCAGTGTTTTTTTCTCGCCTATACCTATTACCTTCATACCTGCTTCCCTAAGCCGGGTGGCAAGTCTTGTAAAATCACTATCAGACGAAACTATGCAAAAACCATCTACTTTACCTGTATATAGTATATCCATAGCATCTATTATCATAGCGCTGTCGGTAGCGTTTTTACCTGTAGAATAGCTGTACTGCTGTATAGGAGTAATAGCATTTTCAAGCAGTACTTTTTTCCATCCTGATACGGTTGGTTTGGTCCAGTCGGCATAAATACGCTTAAAAGTAGGCGTACCATATTTGGCTATTTCCTCAAACATCTCCTTTACATTAGCATAAGGTACATTATCGGCATCAATTAAAACAGCAAGCCTAAGATCCTGTATTGTGGTCATGGTAATTCATATTTATTCAAAGATAACCTAAATACGCAATAGAACATAAAAGTAAGAATGTTATTCTATAGGTCTGTCCCCACTAATTATTTTAGAGATAATTCCTCTTTCTTTACCAGCATCGGCAATAAGTACACCAAAAGTATGCAGTACAATAAAAGGAATGGCAAAATAGAGTGACTGTACGTGTATATCTTCCATAATATGCCCAATGCTTCGGGGTCCAAGTTCTTTCATCATACCTGTAAAGAGGGCTGCGCCAAGCAACAGATAAAAAACAATATATACCCACGACTTAAATTTATCATATTGCGATATGCCTTTTTTTAACGGATTAGCAAAACCCATTCCCTGTACCCAGGTTAATATAATGCGCAGCACGAACAACCCAACCATTATATAACCGGCTATAATATGCGTTTCCCACATAGGCCTGCGTACCTTTTTACCTATAGTGGCAGCGGCATCATTAGTAATAACAACATTCTGCTCGGCAAGATTATCATGAATTATAGTTCCCACACTTCCTTTATTCATCCATCCCATTCTAAGGAATACCGTTAACAGAATATATAAAAAGGTAAATGTAATAGCCCAGTGAAGAAGCCTGCTGGCAAGGTTAAATCGTTTTTCTCTCATGCCGCAAATTTAAAAGGTTTTGCTTTCAATCTCTTGTTAAAGTTTTTTACTTATTGTTATTTAAAAGAAGTATTTGTAAGAAAACAAATGCAATTGCGTTATTTATTGCTGTAGCTATAATTTTTTACACATGATGCAACCATTTTAAGACGGGATACGTCTTATATTTAGTACTCAATAACCTTAACTATAACCAACCAATGCACAAATTATTAACCGCTATACTCTTTTTAACAGGAGTAGTATCCTATTCCCAAATTAAGGGAAACATAACCTCAGCCAATGGTGAAGGAATACCCTTTGTAAGTATTACTATAGAAAACACCTATAACGGCACAACATCTAATGAATTAGGCCAGTATGAGCTTAACGTTAAAAAGCCAGGTACGTATACCGTTATTTTTCAGTCTATAGGATATAAAACCAAAAAAGTACCTGTAGATGCAAAATCTTTTCCGCATGTACTTAATATCGTAATGGCAGATGAGAATTATGAGCTTAAAGAGCTTACTATTTCTAATACGGAAGATCCTGCTTATGAGGTAATCCGTCAGGCTATTGCCCATAAAAAAGAAAATTCAGCCAAGACCGGACGCTTTGAAGCCGATTTTTACTCTAAGGGTATTTTTAGAGTGAAAGACCTTCCTAAAAAAATAATGGGTGTAAAGGTTGATGCCCCTGATGGCATGGTTGATTCTACCGGAAGCGGTATTATTTACCTTTCAGAAACTGTATCACACATAACATTTGAACAGCCCGATAAATTAAAGGAACGTATTGTTGCTTCTAAAATTAGCGGAAACGACAATGGTTTTAGTTATAATACTGCTTTAAGTACTTATTATAACTTTTATGATAATTATGTAGAGTTTGATATACAAATGGTGTCGCCCCTTGCAAACAGTGCTTTTAATTACTATCGTTTTAAAATGGAGGGTACTTTTTTTGACGAGAACAATAACCAGATTAATAAAATAAAAGTTATACCCCGCCGTGATAAAGAGCCTGTATTTGAAGGCTATATTTATATTGTAGATGGCAGTTGGGCGATATATGCCATAGATCTTGACATTAAAGGCTACAGAATGCAGCAGCCTTTTTTGGAAACGCTTAAGCTACAGCAAAACTTTAGCTATAACAGCACCAACAGAATATGGGCTAAAAACTCTCAGACATTTGATTTTAAAGCCGGAGCTTTCGGTATTAAGTTTACTGGTAAGTTTACCCATGTATATACCAACTATGTATTTCACGATAGTTTTGAGAAGAAAACCTTTGGGAAAGAGGTGGTGTTTATAGAAGAAGAGGCTAACAAAAAAGACTCTCTGTACTGGAATGCAATGAGACCGATTCCGCTTACGGAAGAAGAAGTTACCGATTATACTAAAAAAGACAGCATACAAACGCTGCATAAGTCTAAAACCTATTTAGATTCTATAGATAAAAAGAATAATAAGTTTAGGATTTTTGATATTGTAAGCGGCTATAACTATAAAAACTCCGACAAGAAATACAATATTAATTATGATGGTATATTAAAACTTCCGGGGTACAATACTGTACAAGGATGGAATCTTACTTCTTCCCTGTCTTTCTTTAAAAATAATGAAGAGAAAAACTCATATTTCTCAGCAGGCGCCCGTTTTAATTATGGCTTAGCAGAAGACAGACTGCGTGTTAATGGCTGGATCATGAAAAGCTTTAGCAAAAATTCAGGTTCATTTTATTTATGGGGAGGTAATACTATAGAACAGTTTAATCCTGAAAAACCAATAGGCGATATTGTAAATGCAGTAAGCACATTGTTTTTTAAAGACAATTATATGAAATTGTATGATAAAACCTTTGCAAGACTGCAATACAACAAAGAAATTACCACAGGTTTTAATGCTTACGCCAGTGTGGAATACCTTAGAAGAAAAGCTTTGTTTAACAACGCCGACTGGGTTTTAATAAAGAACGATCATGATTATACATCGAATAATCCGCTTGATCCTAACAACTATACCTCAACACCTTTTGACACTCATACCCTATATAAAGCCAGTATTGGCGGAGCTGTTCGTTTTGGTATGAAATACATTACCCGCCCAGATGGCAAAATACCTGTTAGAGGAACCAACTACCCTACCCTGTCCTTTAAATATGACAAGGCTTTTGCTGGCAGCGATAAAAAATATGAGTATGATTTTGTAGCCGTACGATCTACGTATAATACCTCTTTTGGTAATAAAGGCGACTTTGGCGTTAATCTTAAAGCAGGTAAATTTTTTAATGCTGATGGTATTGCTTTCCCTGATTTTAAACATTTTAATGGAAACCAAACGCATGTGGGTACAGGCGAATCCTATCTTAATGTATTTAATCTATTGCCTTATTACAGCCACAGCACCAACGATTCTTACTTTGAAGCCCATGCCGAGCATAACTTTAAAGGCTATATAATGAATAAAATACCTGTACTTAACCTATTGCAATGGAACCTGGTTGTAGGTTATCACCAAATTGCAACTCCCGAATATAAACCTTATATGGAATTTACAGCCGGATTTGACAATATTGGCTTTGGCAAATTTAGAATGCTGCGTATAGATTATGTTCGTGCTTATCAGGGTGGTTTCCAGACAGACGGTGTTGTATTCGGTCTTAAATTCCTTGGTATTCTTGATTAATACAATACCTTTAATTAATATTAAATAAAACTTATACTATGCATCTCCGCAATACGGACATGCATATACCTACTTTATAAACCATGCAAAAATTATTTACAGCCCTTTTTCTTTTATCAGGTATAGTTATGCACAGCCAAATAAGAGGAAAAGTAACTTCGGGTAACGGTCAGGGTATTCCTTTTGTGAGCATCACTATACAAAACACTTATATTGGTACTACTGCCAATGAAGACGGACAATATGAATTGCCAATAAAAGCACCCGGTAATTATACCATAGTATTTCAGTCTATTGGTTTTAAAACAAAAACCGTAACTGCCAGGATAGATAAATTTCCTCACCTGCTTGATATTATGCTGGCTGACGAAAATTATGAACTGAAAGAGCTTACCATATCCAACAGTGAAGACCCTGCCTATGCTATTATTAGACAGGCTATAAAGCACAGACAGGAAAATGGTGAAAAAAGCGGACGCTTTGAAGCCGATTTTTACTCTAAAGGAATGTACAGGGTAAAAAATGTACCCAAAAAAATAATGGGCATTAAGGTAGATACCGAGGGAGAAGTGCTGGACTCCACACGAAGTGGTATTATTTATCTTTCCGAAACGGTATCGCATATTACTTTTCAACACCCAGATAAAATAAAAGAGCGTGTAATAGCCTCAAAAGTAAGCGGTACAGATAATGGCCTTAGCTATAATGCGGCCCGTGAGAACAATTATAATTTTTATGACGACTACATAGAGTTTGAAGATATTAAAATGATATCTCCTATAGCCAAAGGTGCTATGGGGTATTATAAATATAAATTTGAAGGCAGTACTTTTGACGATAATAACACTATAATAAACAAGATAAAAGTAATACCACGCCGTGATAAAGAACCTGTATTTGAAGGGTATATTTATATTATAGACGGCAGTTGGGCCATTTATGCAGTAGATCTTAACATTAAAGGGTACAGAATACAGCAACCTATAATTCAAAACTTTAACCTGCAGCAAAACTACAGCTACAACCAAACAAACGGAATATGGGCAAAAAACTCGCAAACGCTTGACTTTACTGCCGGAATGTTTGGCATGACGTTTTCGGGCAAATATACCCATGTGTACAGCAACTATGTGTTTCATAAAGAGTTTGACAAAGACACTTTTGGAAAAGAAATAGCTATTATAGAAGATGGCTACAGTAAAAAAGACAGTACCTACTGGAACACTACCCGTCCTGTACCGTTAAGCATAGATGAAGTAGCCGATTATAAAAAGAAAGACAGCATATTAACTGTAAAAAAATCAAAAACCTTTCAGGATTCCATATATAAAAACAGAAACAAGTTTAATGTTTTCGATATAGTTGGTGGTTATAATTTCTACAAAAATGATTCTATCAGTTATAAATCATTTAATTATTCGGGACTGCTGGACAAGCCTGCTTACAATACTGTGCAGGGCTGGAATCTTACGTCGGACGTATCTTTTACTTACTCTAATGCAAAAAAGAAAAAATATTTTTCTGCTTCTGCCAAATTCAATTATGGTTTTGCTGAAGATCGCCTAAGAGTTAGTGGACAGTTTTCCAAACGTATAGGCAAAATTGGCACATTCTTTTTTTCAGGAGGAAATACTATAGAGCAGTTTAATCCTAACGAACCCATTTCGCCATTAATAAACAGTATAAGCACATTGTTTTTTAAAGACAATTACATGAAGCTCTATGATAATACTTTTGCAAAGATTTCATACGGAAGAACACTCTTTAAAAAATTAGCTTTAAACGGTAGTGTAGAATACCTGCGCAGGAGGCCTTTATATAACAATGCAGATTGGGTATTTATAAAAAACGATCACGATTATACTTCAAATAATCCCATAGATCCTTACAACTATACGTCTGCACCTTTTGAAAAACATAATATTGTAAAAGCCACCATTAGCGGAAGCATTGTATTTACTAAAGACTATATTTCTTACGGTAAATACAAGTCACCCGTATATGGCGGTAATTATCCTGATATATCGTTTATGTACCAAAAGGCTTTTGCCGGAAGTATAAAGCAATACGAATACGATTTTATATCAGCACAGGCATCCTACAAATTTGATATAGACAACAAAGGTAAGTTTGGTTTTAGCGTTAAAGCCGGTAAGTTTTTTAATGCCGACGGCATTGCCTTTATGGATTACAAACATTTTAACGGAAACCAAACCCATATAGGTACAAAAGAAAGTTATCTGGATGTATTTAACCTGTTACCCTACTACAGCCACAGCACAAACGATTCTTATCTTGAAACGCATATAGAGCATAACTTTAAAGGCTATATTATGAACAAGATCCCCGTTTTAAACTATCTGCAATGGAATCTTATTGCAGGTTACCACAGCGTAGCATCGCCTGATTATAAACCATACCATGAGTTTACCTTAGGTTTTGATAATGTAGGTATTGGCCCTTTCAGGTTTTTAAGACTTGATTATGTGCGCTCTTACCAGGGCGGTTTCCAAACGGATGGAGTGATATTTGGATTGCACTTCTTTTTAGATTAATTAAACACGTTGCGTACCTTCATTGCGAGGAGGTACGACGAAGCAATCTAACACATACAATCTCGTGTTAGTGTAATTAATAAATACTGTCTCAAAAACACCTTGTATAATAGATTGCCACGCTACACTGCGTTTCGCTCGCAATGACCAGCTATATGCAAAACACGTTGCGTACCGTCATTGCGAGGAGAAACGACGAAGCAATCTAAAAAATATCTTCAAAGTATAAATCCTTCCATTCAGGATTAATATTTTGTATAAGTTCTATTTTCTTTTTTCTTGAGCCTGCTTTCAGTTGCTTTTCCCTGCCAATAGCATCTCCTATCATTTGAAATTGTTCAAAATAAACTAACTTATTTAAGTTATATTTAGCTGTAAAGCAATTTGGATAAAACTTCTGTTTATGCTGTTTTACTCTTTCATACAAATTAGAAGTAACGCCAACATATAATGTTGTGTTATTGTAATTAGTAAGTATATACGTAAATCCTGATTTCAAAATAATATTGTATGTAATAGGTCATCGACTAGACTGCGTTTAGCTCTCAATTAACTAGACTATTCTTTACGACTTAGTTTGCTTCGGTATATTTTTTGAAATTATCAAGTATTGCCTGCCAGCCATTTTTCTGCATTTCTACAGGATTTTGATCTTCAGCATCAAATGTTACGTTTATAGATGTTTTATCTCCATCACCATCAAACACAACATTTACCACCCTGTCATCAGGCATTGTATAGGTAAAGCTTTTGCCCTTGACAATTTCGTTGTAGGTGGCTTCAAAATCAAAGCCAAAGCTTCCGTCTTTTGCCTCCATTCTGGCGCTGTATTTACCGCCTACACGCATATCATTTGTAGCTGAAGGACATTGCCATGAAGGATCTGCGTAATTCCATTTTGTAATATGTTCAGGGGCCGTATAATAATCCCAGACCTTTTTTACATCTGCATTTATTGTTGCAGAAACAGATATCTTATTACTCATACTATTATCTATCTATAAATTACAAATTTTACTGTTCTTTTTCTAAATCAATAACACATTTAAATCGTCGGTTAGTAACTGCCATAATTATAATTTATTCAGTTTCTCCAATACTACCCGCATTTCTTCCGGTTTTCGTGTACCTATCATAAGACTGGGTTTGCCACTTTTAAATTGTAATAATAACCCATTATTACCGGACATACTATAAGCACCCTGCCTTATTCCCCAGCCACCGTAATCGGAAAGAGGTTTATATTTTTTAATTTCACAATTGGCAATTTGTTCCCATGTGTATAAACGCCATTTTTTATGATAGGGGAAAAACTTTATATAAACTCCTTTCTCATCAATTTTAGTAGTTAAATTTTGAGAAAGGAAAAAGATCATGAATACAGCAAACACGATTGTAAATATAATAATTCCAATATTGCTCATAGGCTTATCGCCAAAGGTATGTCCAAAAACTACCTGCGAAATAGCACCAAAAACTGTTACTCCGTTTAAGCCTAAAAGCAGTGTCCATATCCACCATTGCCTGAAGTATTGTTTTTCTATAAAAAGAGGATTATCCATAAAAGTACTTGAGTTTGCCTTACAAATTTACACAAAAAAAGACCGCACAAAGCGGTCTCTATAGTATGATATCGGTGACCAATAGCTAGTCTATTCTTTCAATTTTAGCACCAATTGCACGAAGCCTTTCATCTATTCTTTCATAACCACGGTCAATCTGGTCGCTGTTCTGAATAGTACTTACTCCTGTTGCAGAAAGCGCGGCAATAAGCAATGATATACCCGCCCTGATATCCGGAGATGACATAGTAATACCTTTTAGGGAAGATTTAAAGTCAAGACCAATAACAGTAGCTCTGTGCGGATCGCAAAGAATAATTTTTGCACCCATATCTATAAGCCTGTCTGTAAAAAACAAACGGCTTTCAAACATCTTTTGATGTATAAGTATGCTTCCTCTTGCCTGTGTTGCCACAACAAGCACAATACTTAAAAGATCGGGAGTAAAACCAGGCCAGGGCGCATCGGCAATAGTAAGTATAGATCCGTCAATATAATTCTGAATCTCATAACCATCGGTATGAGCCGGAATATAAATATCGTCTCCCCTGCGCTCTAAAGTAATACCCAGTTTTCTAAAAGTACCCGGTATAACACCAAGATTATCCCAGCTAACATTTTTAATGGTTATTTCACTGCGTGTCATAGCTGCAAGGCCAATCCAGCTTCCTATCTCGATCATATCCGGAAGTATGCGGTGGTCGCATCCGCCAAGGCTTTCTACACCTTCAATTTCAAGAAGGTTAGAGCCTACACCCGTAATTTTTGCACCCATGCGGTTAAGCATGTTGCAAAGCTGCTGCAAATAAGGTTCGCAGGCAGCGTTATATATTGTTGTTTTACCTTCGGCAAGTACGGCTGCCATAACAATATTTGCAGTACCGGTAACAGATGCCTCATCAAGAAGCATATAAGTACCTTTTAGCCTGTCGGCTTCAACACCATAAAAATGGTCTTCTCTGTTATATCTAAAGGTAGCACCCAGATTTATAAAGCCTTCAAAGTGGGTATCCAGCCTTCTGCGGCCTATTTTATCACCTCCCGGCTTAGGAATGTAACCTTTTCCAAAACGTGCCAATAGCGGACCTACTATCATGATTGAACCCCTTAGCGATTTGCCTTCTTCTTTAAAAGCTTCAGACTCAAGGTAGCTCATATTTACCTCATCTGCCTGGAACGTATAGGAACCGTGAGCAAGTTTTTCTACTTTAACCCCAAGATTGCGCAATAAGTTTATAAGCTTATTAACGTCTATAATATCCGGAATATTTGTTATGGTTACTTTTTTGGGTGTAAGAAGCACGGTGCACAGTACCTGTAATGCCTCGTTTTTAGCGCCCTGAGGCGTAATTTCACCTTTTAAGGGTGTGCCTCCTTCAATTTTAAATGTTCCCATGCAGTGTGATAATAGAATTTATGTTTTTCGGTTGTTTTTATTGTTCTGGCCGTTTTTGCCATTGTTTTTGTGCTGCATTTTTTGTTTAGGGTTGCCAAACTGAGTTTTGTTGCTCAGTTTTTTGTTAACCCTCATCAGGTCAGTAGAGTTAGAAAGCTCTTCTTCTGTAGCCTGAAGATTTATAGTACCTCCAGAAAGTTCATAAAGATGTTCAAATATCACATCATCTTTTACGGTATCTTTATTCCAGCTCAGGTATGATTTTTTCATATGGTTAGCAATAACCATGATCAGTGCGTTCTTCATTTCGCCATCTTCCCATTTATTGGCAACATCAATCATATACTTAATGTTGTTGCCGTAAAAACGGTACTTAGGAAAATTTTGCGGATACGCCAGCCTTTCAGGCTTTTGTTGCAGTAACTCTTTAGAAGGTGTCGGGTATGGTGAATCTACATCCAGTTTAAAATCAGACATTATAAATATCTGATCCCAAAGTTTGTGCTGAAAATCAGGCACATCCCTAAGATGCGGATTAAGGCTGCCCATTACAGATATTATATATTTCGCAGCCTTGTTTCGCTCGTCTCTATCTTCCAGTGCAACAGCCTGCTCAATAAGTTTTTGCAGGTGGCGGCCATATTCCGGTATAATAAGGTGAGGCCTTTCGGCATTGTATTCAAGATAGTTAACGGCTTCTTCAGGGTGATATCGCTTCATCTGTTGTTAATGGTTTTTTTATAATGATATAATTCCCTCAATTTCAGAGAGCTCAATATATTTATCTATAACCGATTGTGCACTTACCATTCTAACATTTATAGAAACAGCGGTATATTTACCCGTTTTCGACTGGTTAGTTTCTATAACTGCGCCCATGTTATTAAAAGCATCTTCAACTTTCTCTACATTGGCAGGAAGTGATGGTACAATAAATTTAAATAAATATTCCGACGGCCACAGGGTAGAATCAGTAAGTTCCTGTTTTAGCCTTGCGTAAAATTCTTCGCTTTTCTTATCCATTCGTCATAAAATAAAGGCAAATATACGTATATAGAACCAAGTATCTAAAAAAATATCAAGCTCTGGCGCTTTATTAACGGTTTGCTATTGTTTTTTTATTTTAGGCACTAAGTGTTGCGTTTTCTGTATTTTAATTATAACCTGCGCGTATTCTTTTCAAGCGTAAAATAAAAAAAATTATATCCTTACGCAACCTTTTTATTTTTTAGCATCTATAACATATAGGTTTAGGTTATGAATTGGTTATTTTGAAAAGACCGCTGACTTCATGCAGCGGTCTTTTTTTATTAAAATTATTGCAGTAATAGAACAATAATAGAAGCCGTTCCCATAAAACAAAAAGAGTAAAATATAATTTTATCCAGCAGAGTTCTGTTTCTAAACATACGTATTACCATAAACAGTACAGAACCCATTACAAGATTGGTAAGTATCCAGTCTCTAAAAAGCATCGATAATGAAGAATTGGCTCTATTGCCGTAGGTATTGTAAACTGCCATACCTAATAGTATTGCAAAAACAACCATCCATATAAAATAAAGGGCCACTAAAATATGAAATACAAGGTGCCGGCTATCTATTTTTCTCATTATTAAATACTGATCTTATATACTTAAAAACAAAACTATAACGCAACTTTATGTAATTTTATTGAAAACCTGCAATTACAAAAGTTGGCAAGATTCGGGTTGCAGCACACAAGTGCTAAAAATACCTTTGTACTGTAATACTAAGGCAAATAAACCATGAAAGAGCAAAATAATATAAATTTTGAAAGAATAACACAGGCGATAGGTTATCTTAAAGATAATTTTAAAGATCAGCCTAATTTAGATGAGGTTGCAGGTAAGGTACACCTTAGTCCGTTTCATTTTCAGAAACTGTTTACAGACTGGGCGGGGGTGAGTCCTAAAAAGTTCTTACAGTACCTAAGTATACAACATGCAAAAAAACTGTTAGCCAAAACCTCTTCCACCCTTTTTGACACTGCTCTTGAAACAGGTCTTTCGGGCACAGGAAGACTGCACGACCTTTTTATAACTATTGAAGGAATGACTCCTGGCGAATATAAAAATGGTGGCGAAAACCTTAGTATTAACTATAGCTTCGCCCAAACGCCATTTGGTGTTATTTTGGCTGCATCTACCCCTAAGGGTATTTGCCATCTGGCATTTGCCGATAATGAAGCCGATGCTGTTAATGTGTTGATGCAAAAATTTCCAAATGCTCTTTATAAACATTTGCAGGACACGAATCACCAAAAAGCTTTTACCGCTTTTTTGCACGAACCATCATCGGCAGAGAAAATAAAACTGCATCTTAAAGGCACGGCTTTTCAGCTTAAAGTTTGGGAAGCCCTTTTAAATATTCCTACGGGCAACCTTGTAACTTACGGTAGTATTGCTAAAATTATAGCATCCCCAAAAGCATCAAGAGCAGTAGGATCTGCCGTGGGCGATAATCCTGTAGCCTATATAATACCCTGTCACAGGGTTATACAATCTACAGGGGTTTTAGGCAACTATCATTGGGGCAGTAACCGAAAGGCAGCCATGGTAGGCTGGGAAATGGCAAAAGCAGAACTATAAAAAACACTATGGAAGGCATTAAACAAAAAACAGCTACACTGGAATGGAGCTGCATAGCCGAAAGCCTTAATGATAAGGGCTATGCCATTATACCGCAATTTTTAGATAATTATCAATGTGATAGCTTATCAGCCCTATATGACAATCCATTATTATACAGAAAAACTGTTGTTATGGAAAGACACCGTTTTGGCCTTGGCGAATATAAATATTTCAATTATCCGCTGCCGGAAACTATAGCATCAATAAGAGAAAATATTTATCCGTATCTCTCGGCAATAGCCAATACATGGATGAAAGCCCTTAATATAAACAACTCTTTCCCGTCCCGCATTGAAGCCCTGCATAAACAATGCACAGACAATAATCAGACAAAACCTACCGTTCTTATTTTAAAATATGGTGAAGGTGGTTTTAATACCCTGCATCAGGATATTTATGGTGACGTATATTTTCCTATGCAGGCAGTTATTGTACTTAGCGAGTATGGCAAAGATTATACAGGCGGCGAATTTGTACTGACGGAGCAGGTGCCAAGAGCACAATCTAAAGCTATTGTTTTAACCCCTCAAAAAGGTGACATGCTTATTTTTACTACAAATTTCAGACCTGTAAAAGGCAGCAATGGCTACTATCGTGCCAGTATGAAACACGGCATAAGCCAGATACATAAAGGAGAACGAATGGCTATGGGAATTGTTTTTCACGATGCTGTAACATGATCATACATGGCAAGCTTATTGCTACTGATGTAAGAGCACTTATAAAAGCAGGTGTAATAACA
Source organism: Flavobacterium sp. NRK1 (assembly GCF_024054175.1). GTDB lineage: Bacteria > Bacteroidota > Bacteroidia > Flavobacteriales > Flavobacteriaceae > Flavobacterium. Next base: position 2,250,968 of record NZ_JAMXLA010000001.1, on the reverse strand, counting down.
TTGGGAGGCAACCGGAAACTAAAGATATATGGCAAATTAAACTGCCCTTCAGGAAAAAGGATGCTAAAACAAAACCGTGTATTCTTTTCGAACGTATATGAAGCCAAACACTTTGGGTTTAGACCCTGCGGACATTGCATGAAACAGGAATATAAAACTTGGAAGCAAAACAATGAACTTATTTGATACCGAAGAACAAACCAACCTGTTACCCTATGATGGTGAGGTTATATATTACGGACATATACTTAATGAGAATGATGCAAAACATTATTATAACATTTTGCTTAACCAGATACCCTGGCAATATGATGAAGCAGTTATTTATGGCAAAAGAATAGTTACTAAACGAAAAGTAGCCTGGTATGGTGATGATACTTATAGCTATACCTATTCGGGCACTACCAAAACCGCATTGCTATGGACAAAAGAGTTACTGGAACTGAAAAAACTTGTTGAAGAAAAGTGTGAGACAAAATTTAACTCATGCCTTTTAAATCTTTATCATGATGGCGACGAAGGCATGGCATGGCACAGTGATGATGAAAAATCTTTAGGAAAAAATACCGTTATAGGCTCTCTTAGTTTTGGAGCTGTAAGAAAATTCAGTTTCAAGCATAAGAGAACCGGTGAGAAAAGAGATACAATTCTGGATAGCGGAAGTTTATTGGTAATGAAAGGCGAAACTCAGACCAATTGGCTTCACAAATTGCCAAAGTCAATTAAAATAAAGCATCCGCGAATAAATTTAACGTTCAGAACCATAGTTGCAAATATACCATAACTACCTGATTGTAAAATATCCGCATAAAAATTAAGCCCTTCTTACAAATATTATATATATTTATCCCGTTAATTCTTTGTTATTAAAGGGTTACGGCTCCACAGCTAAAAATACTTACTATTAATTAATTTATTAACAACAATGAAGTTAAAAGAACTTAAACTTTGGCTCAGCAAATTGTCTGACGAAGAACTTGAAAAGGAGTTGTTGTATAATTCTATGGATTATGGAATTTCAGGCCCTGTATCTGAAATAAATAAATCTGAAGATAATTTATACTACGTGGGTGACGAACCTGTTTTGCTGCACACAAAAGACGAATTAAAACAACGTGGTTACAGCGAAAATCAAATTTCGCGGCTGGATGTTGAAATTCCTCAGGGATGCTATTACATCGAACTGAGTAATGAATACAGTATTCTACAAAGATTCGCAGATTAAGCCAAGTCCCCCCGGCTTACTATTAACACACACTTATGGCATTTATATAACTAAAATTGGTAAATTAGCTTTTACCAAAATTCTTTATTTGCCATGACCTCAAGAATCCTTACCGTAACACTCAACCCTGCAGTAGACAAAAGCAGTACTGTAAACAATATACAGCCGGAAAAAAAACTAAGGTGCTCTGCCCCTGTTTATGAACCCGGCGGTGGCGGTATAAATGTATCACGTGCCTTAGAGCGGCTTGGTATTTCTTCAGTGGCATTATTCCCTTCAGGAGGACGCACAGGCAAATTGATGCAGGATCTTCTTAAAAAAGAAAACATACATTTTCTGGCTGTAGAAACCGAAGCCGAAACAAGAGAGAACTTTATAGTTGTTGATACTTCTAATAATAGTCAGTACCGCTTTGGCATGCCCGGCGAAGCTGTTTCTAAAACTGAAGCAGAAACCATTCATGAAGCAATATTAAATGCTTCGCCTTTTCCTGAAATTGTGGTAATAAGCGGCAGCCTGCCGGAAGGATTGAAACCCGGTTTTTTAACAACACTTATTAAAGAACTTAAAGCCCGAAATGTAAAAGTTGTTGCAGATACCTCGGGCGATGCACTTACCGAAATTTTAAAAGAAGGTGTTTACCTTATAAAACCAAACCTTGGCGAACTTAGCAAATTCACAGGCCATGAAGAGCTTGATAATGATTCGGCTGCCGAAGCTGCCAAAAAACTTATAGCCCAGGGCAAAGCCGAAGTTGTGGCTATATCTATGGGGCCTCAGGGGGCTTATCTTATATCAAAAAATGAAACAGTACATGTGCCGGCACCATCGGTAAAAAAATTAAGTACTGTAGGCGCAGGGGACAGCATGGTAGCAGGCATGACCGCAATACTTGCAAAAGGAGGCAGCATTACCGAAATGGCCCGTATGGGCGTTGCGTGTGGTACAGCTACTACCATGAGCAAAGGTACCGGGCTTTTTACAATAGAAAATGCAGAAAAACTATACAATTGGCTTTCAAGATAAGTTGATCATGGTATCTGGAAGCATGCAAACAATAACCAGTAACTAAAAACCGCAACATCATGAAGTACCTTGACGCAAAAGATGTTTTTGAAGAACTTAAAAGCTTTGAAGGCAGAGCCACATTTAAAGGAGAAGACACTCTTATAGATTATTTTGTGCTACTGCCTAAGCATGAAACAGAACATCTTGATGTTGCAGAGTTTTTAGAACGCCATCAGGCAAGTACAAGCTTTGAAATTGAGGGAAAACATGAAACCGAGGCTTACACCATAATAGCCATTAATATTAATGAAGAACGCCATTCTAACGATGTTGATTATTTTATGAAAATGATTGTATGGTAGCACAATTGTTTGATAATTAATATTTTATTAACCCTCCCATAACTACCATTTCATATTGCTGGTTTTATTTTACATAAAACTTTAAGCATGAAATCTTTTATATTAAAATACCTTATCTCCTTTAAGGAATGGCTTTTTTTAAGAGCTATGCAATCTTCTTTCCTTCATTAGTATTTCTCAAAAAATTAGACAGTTGCTTTTTTGATGGAGTTAGAAAATGGTACAGGATTGAATAAAGAACAGTTTGGAAACGATTTCAAATGGGGAGTCTCTACGGCTGCCTTTCAAATTGAAGGATCTCATGATGCCGATGGTAAAGGCCCTTCTATATGGGATGTGTTTACAGCTCAGAAAGGCAAAATAAAAAGTGGTCATCATGCTAAAACGGCCTGTGATTTTTATGCTTCTTACCACACAGATATTGAACTTATTAACCGGCTTAATATTCCTAATTTCAGGTTTTCAATAAGCTGGTCAAGACTATTGCCTAACGGCACCGGAACAGTTAACCAGGCCGGTATAGATTATTATAATAACCTTATAGACCACATGCTTAAATGCGGTATTGAACCCTGGGTTACTATATACCATTGGGACTTACCTCATACACTTGAACTTAAAGGCGGATGGACAAACCGCGAATGCATTAACTGGTTTACCGAATTTACTGCACTTTGCGCGAAAAATTTTGGCGACAGGGTTAAAAACTGGATGGTAATGAATGAACCATCTGTATTTACAGGAGCCGGCTATTTTTTAGGTGTGCATGCTCCGGGTAAAAGAGGGTTAAGTAACTTTTCTAAAGCTTTACATCATGTAACTATGGCAACCGCAGCGGGAGGAAGAACACTTCGTGAAATTCTTCCTGATGCAAGTATAGGTACTACTTTTTCGTGTACACACATAGAACCTGCATCAGATAAAAAACGCGATGTAGCCGCCGCAAAACGCGTAGATACATTACTTAACCGAACATTTGTAGAGCCTATACTGGGCATGGGTTATCCTCAGGATGACTTACCGGTGCTCAATAAACTTAACCGCCATATACTGCCGGGTGATTTAGACAACATAGCTTTTGATTTTGATTTTATAGGCCTGCAATGCTATACCCGCGAAGTAGTACGTTCGTCTATGCTTACCCCTTATATAGGAGCAAGGCTGGTAACAGCACAAAAACGTAAAGTACCGCTTATTACCGAAATGAAATGGGAAGTATATCCGCCGGCTATATACCATATTCTTAAAAAGTTTAATAAGTACGATGCCATTAAAAAAATAATTATTACCGAAAATGGAGCGGCATTTCCGGACACTCTAATTAATGGTGAGGTAAACGATACGCAGCGTACCAAATACATACAGGATCATTTAGAGCAAGTGCTTAAAGCCAAACAGGAAGGCGCTAAAGTACACGGTTATTTTGTATGGAGCCTTACGGATAATTTTGAATGGGCAGAAGGCTACCATGCCCGTTTTGGTCTTATTCACGTAGATTTTGATACACAGCAAAGAACAATAAAACAGTCGGGCTTGTGGTTCAGCCGTTTTTTATCTGATGAGAAATAAATCCCTCCCAAATTATAATACTATAAAACATGAAAATTCTTTATGCAGTACAGGGTACCGGCAACGGTCACCTGAGCCGTGCCATAGACATTATTCCGTGCCTGCAGAAACATGGCGAGGTAGATATACTTGTTAGCGGCATACAGGGTGATATTAAACTTCCTTTCCCTGTTAAATATGAACTAAAAGGACTTAGCTTTATTTTCGGAAAAAAAGGCGGAGTAGACCTTTGGAAAACTTTTGCAAAAACCGACACCCGCAAACTTTTTAAAAGCATAAAACAGCTGCCTGTAGAAGATTATGATTTGGTAATAAACGATTTTGAACCCGTTTCTGCCTGGGCATGCAGCCTTAAAAACAAACCCTGTATAGCGTTAAGCCATCAGGCGGCAGTATTAGATACACGCTATCCATTACCTAAAAGCTCAGATAAAACAGGCAGGTTCATACTGAAGCACTACGCTCCTGCTGATGTAAAATACGGCTTTCATTTTAATGGGGATAATGAAAATATTTTCACTCCCGTGATCCGCCAGCAGGTGCGAAACCACACCGTTACAAACGGAGGGCATTACACGGTTTATTTACCTTCTTACGATGACAAAACACTAATAAAAAGACTATCGGAATTTAAAGATGTAAAGTGGGATATTTTTTCTAAACACAACAAAAAAGAGATCGTACAAAAAAACATAATTGTCCAGCCAATAAATAATCAGATGTTTACAGCAAGCATGGCGGCATCAGCAGGAGTTTTATGCGGTGCAGGCTTTGAAACACCTGCAGAAGCATTATACCTTGGCAAAAAATTACTGGTTATACCTATGAAAAACCAGTACGAACAACAGCTTAATGCAGCAGCACTGGCACAAATGGGAGTACCGGTTATTAAAAGCCTTAAACCTAAATACGATACCGCTATTAAAGACTGGTTAGAAAATGGTCTGCCTATACCTGTAGATTATAAAGATATGACACAGGAAATTATAGACGGGATTGTAAAAAAACATTTACCTTTTCCTGAAAACGAAATGTAAATCATTGATTTTAAATACAATTATTTAATATTTAATTAAAAACAGGTAAAAGTACGCTGTTTTGGCAGCTTAATTTTTATTCATTTTACGTTGCATCAAATAGCTTATAATTTTGAGTTATTGGTGTGATAACAATTTTTATTGGGGGATAGCAATTGTTAATCATTATTCTTAAGTTCCGTACCATGTGTACGGAACTTTTCCTTTTAACTGAATAATAATAACTTAAGTATTTTCTTAAAAACATTTAATATTTTTTTGGCATTTAGTTATCATATTTTTAAAGGTATATAGCTCATCTTTGTATCACTAACCACCTAAAACTATACATTATGAAAAAGACAATTGACTTAGCCACAATCAAAAATTTTATTCTGACAAATGCCTTAAGTGAAAATGTGATGCTGATGCTGCACCCTTCAAATTTTGAAAAACTTGCAACTACAGGAAAGAAAAAAGCAAAGGCATTATGCGTGTCGGGAATAAATGTTATTGCAGACGATAACAACGAAATTAGTGAGGGTGAAATTGACGTTCTTGAAGTGAAATTTAACTAACTTTCATACAAATAATTATGAGACTCTCTATAAGTTACGATTCTTTACAGGAATATATTTTAGAGCACGATCTAACCGAAAACGACGCAATAGTATTGCATCCGCGCGATTATGATGCTGTTGCCTCTGAATATGCCACTGAAAATAACATCATGATATACCGGTCTTTTGAAATTCTTGGCGTACCAGTATTAGAAGATACTGCCGATGAAGTTAAAAAGAACAATATATATGTAATGCCGCTGGCGGCATCATAAATAAAACAAACTGATAAATACTTTATTGGTGAGCCATCTTTAGGGATGGCTTTTTTATGTCTAAAATCATTTGCTTAAATGGTGTTATTCTGAACGTAATACAATGAAGTGAAGAATCTCAGTTATTTTTAGCTTATACGAGATTCTTCCTTGGTCAGAATCAAAAGCACTTAAATAAGCACCTTTGAAACATAATCTTTAATTTTATATTAATTAGCAGAAAGGGTTACTGTAGTAGTAATAGCGTCTGAAAAGACCGAAGTTAAAAAACTGTCGAGGCATTTCATATCCTTTTGTGTGCGCACATCTTTTTTCAATTTCAGAGCCGCATCTACAAAATACTTTTCGCAACGGCTTTCTATAGTTCTGGCACGCATAGGCCCCATAACTTCTATAATTTTTATATTACTTATAACAGCAATATAATTACCGTTTTCACTTCGAATTTCAAAATCAAAACTGCAATCATTCCTCATAACAGGGCTTCCTTCTGTACAGGTGTTTTTTACCTTATTTACCAATCCTGTGTAGGTATCATTTATAAATGCAGTAACCTGCAAATCAGGTTTGCTGTCTATCATTGCCTGCATATTAGTTACAGACGGGTAAGTGTATTGCCAAACCAGGTTGCCGTTATCGTTCTTAAAACCATCCTGTGCCATAACAGGCAGGGCAAACAGCAATGAGAATATTAATTTTTTCATAGCTAAATTTTTTAAGTAATACTGTTTGAGTATATAGGAAGGTGTATCAAATTTAATTATAAAACAGGCGAAACTATAGCATTCCCTGCCTCTTTACCATTTATTTATGACCAAATCCTAAAATGAGGTTAAAACAATCAGAAGCTTAATAACATTTTATAATCAGAATTAGACATCTGCTTTATAAATGCCGAGTATTTATAACAACCTTAAGAATACTTTACCATATCATTATCATAGCCAGCTACTTATATTGAGTAACTTTAATATCAGTAATAAACATAAAAAAAACCTATTATGGAAACCAATAATAACACCATTACAGAAGGGGCGAAACAAAATTTTTCAAAATATGACGTTTCAGGTACCGATCCAAACAGATATGCTTCTGTTTCCAACGCTGAAGAAGCTGATACTTATCTCCACAAAAACAAAAAAAGTATTATACCAGGCTTAAGGGTTAATATGAGTAAAACCGAACGTATACTAATGGTTGCAGCAGGTTCTTATTTATTATACAATGCTCTAAAAAACCACAAAAGCAAAACCAAAAAAACACTTGAAGGCCTAACAGCAGGAACTATGCTTTTTAGAGGTATTAGTGGTTATTGCCCTGCCTATGACCTGATAGATAAAACAGGTATGCTTAAAGGCAATAGCGTTGGCATAACAACTTCGTACACTATAAATAAACCTGTTGAGGAAGTATATAAAGCATGGAGACAGCTTAGCAACTTACCGCAATTTATGAAACATTTGAGTAGTGTTGAGGTAATTGATGAGCAAACATCTAAATGGAAAGCAAGAATACCAGGAGGCATAGGAACTCTGAGCTGGAAAGCGGAAATATTATCAGACAAACCAAATGAACTTTTAACGTGGCAGTCATTACCGGGTTCAACCGTGCATAATGCAGGAAAGGTAGCTTTTATTTCTAACGGCGCAACAACTGATATTGAAGTAAGTATTGCTTATCATGCACCACTAGGCAAAGCCGGAGAAGCTGTAGCTAAACTTTTTACTTCAAAATTTGAGGATATGCTTGAAAAAGATATTAAAGGTTTTAAAGAATATATTGAGAATGGTACTCTTGAGGTTTCAGCATCATAAAAATACAATAGTGCAATTTCCTATTTGTGATTGAAGGGCGCGGTTTAAAAAACTGCGCCTTTTATTTTTCTTGTATTTACATATCAGCTGAATGTTTAAACTTATTTCCTGACGAATGGTAGGTACAAAAAAAGGCACAGAAAACACTGTACCTTTTTAACCCAAATTAATTCAAAATTTTAATTGAAAAAACCATATAACCCTGCTACTACAATAACAGCAATAGCAATGGTGCCTGTAATTTCAATATATTTTATTATGGCATCTTTTTTAGCAAATTCAAAATAGTGTACGTATCGTTTTTTACCTGCCGTTATAAGCTGAGCCTTATTAAATGCTGAGTGTGATGTCTTTTTCATAGTGCAAATCGTTAATCATTAATATCATTCCCTGTAAATATATACAACGCTTTAACATAAAAAAAAGTGTTTAACAAAGTATTATTATTTATCACTCTGCTACTCCCTATTTTAAACTCAAAAAGTTTGCGCTGTTAATACTGTTGTACAAACAAAAAAAGTGCCAAATTCTTATTAACTTCGTGCTGACTTAAAATAATTATGCAGCAGGCGCTCGATATCCTTAAAAAATACTGGCAGCACGATACCTTTAGAGAACCGCAGGATAAAATTATCCAATCGGTATTTGAAGGTAAAGATACTTTTGCACTTATGCCCACCGGTGGCGGCAAATCGGTATGCTTTCAGGTTCCTGCCATGATGAAAGACGGGCTCTGCCTGGTTATCTCACCATTGGTAGCCCTTATGAAAGACCAGGTTGCCAATCTTGCCGAACGCAATATTAAAGCTATTGCCTTAACAGGAGGTATCTCTACCGATGAGCTTAGCGATTTACTGGATAATTGCATGTTTGGTAACTATAAGTTTTTATACCTTTCACCCGAAAGGCTGCAGGCCGACTGGGTTATAGAGCGTATTAAAGAACTGCCCATAAACCTTGTTGCTGTAGATGAAGCACATTGTGTGTCGCAATGGGGGCATGATTTCAGGCCTGCCTATCTGAAAATTTCGGCTTTAAAAAAACATTTGTCCCATGTGCCTTTTCTGGCATTAACCGCATCAGCAACACAAAGGGTTCAGGAGGATATTACCACTCAATTAGGATTAGATACTCCTACCCTGTTTAAAAAATCCTTCGCCCGCGAAAACCTTGCTTATATGGTGTTTGAAACTGAAGACAAACTCCACCGCATACAGCAAATACTCACCAAAAATACCGAACCATCTATAATATACGTGCGCAACCGCAAGGCATGTCACGATATGGCCGCGCAGCTTCAGGCTTTAGGCTTTAAAGCTACCTTTTACCACGGAGGACTAAAGGAAAAAGAAAAAGAAGCCAACATGGACGCGTGGATTAAAGAAAAAGCTCAGGTTATTGTTGCCACAAATGCCTTTGGTATGGGAATAGACAAGGCAAATGTAAAAACGGTAATACATATACAGCTTCCCGAAAACCTGGAGAGCTATTATCAGGAGGCAGGACGTGCTGGGCGGAATGGTCAGAAATCTTTTGGGGTTCTATTGGTGAATCCATCCGATGTAAAAGTTGGCAAACAGCAGTTTCTGGATGTACTACCCGATAAAAAATTTCTTAAAGAAGTCTATTTAAGACTCAATAGTTTTTTACAGATTGCCTATGGCGAAGGTATAGATCAAACCTATCAGTTTAACTTTAATAACTTTTGCCTGCACTATAAACTACCGGCAACAAAAACATATAATGCCCTTCAGTTTTTGGACAGGCAGGGTGTGCTAACGCTATCGCAGCAATTTACAGAAAAAGTTACCATTCAGTTTATCATTCCCAGTAAAGAGGTAATGCGCTACATGAGCCTTAATCCTGCCGATGAAGAGATGGTACTGGCTATACTGCGTAATTATACAGGTGTTTTTGATATAGAAACAGCATTAAATACCACCCTCATAACCAAAAAGGCCAAAGTTACAGAAGAGCAGCTTTTAAACCTGCTGCATCGGCTTGCAGCTAAAGAAATAATAACTTTACGAAGCAGTGGTAATGATAGTTCTATTACCTTTAATGAAGTAAGAGAAGATGAGCACACTATAAACCGTATATCTAAATTTTTAGAAACCCGGAACGAAATAAAGGCCGCGCAGTTTGAAGCAGTCATACAGTATGTTACCAACAACAATAAATGCAAAAGCAGACAGATACTGGATTACTTTGATGAGAAAGATAATGCCGACTGTGGCATCTGCTCCTACTGCATTAATAAAAACCGAAAACCGGCAAGTCCGGTGGAATCGGCAAACGCCATACTTGCATTGCTTAAAGAATCGGCACAAAGCTCTAAACAACTGGAAGAGCAGTTGGGGCTTACTCCTGATGAAACAATTTTTGCATTACAGATACTACTGGAAAATAACAGGATTACAATAAACAACAACAATTTATATATACTAAAATAAAATGGAACGCTTACGAATTGTATTTATGGGGACTCCCGAATTTGCAGTAGGGATACTAGACACTATATACCAGCATAACTACGATATTGTTGGAGTTATTACTGCTGCCGACAAACCTGCCGGCCGCGGACAACAAATAAAATATTCGGCAGTGAAAGAATATGCCCTTGAAAAAGGATTACGACTATTACAGCCCACTAACCTTAAAGACGAGGCGTTTCTTGCCGAATTAAAAAGCCTTGAAGCTAACCTACAGGTGGTAGTAGCCTTTAGGATGCTGCCTGAAGCAGTATGGAAAATGCCAAAATTTGGCACCTTTAACCTTCATGCATCATTATTACCACAGTATCGCGGTGCAGCACCTATTAACTGGGCTATTATAAACGGAGAAACCACTACGGGTGTTACTACCTTTTTTATAGATGATAAAATAGATACCGGTGCTATGATATTAAAATCGTCTTTAGAAATAGGAGAAAATGAAAATGCAGGCCAGTTGCATGACCGCCTTATGGATTTAGGTAAAGACGCTGTTATTAAAACGCTTAACCTTATAGAGAATGGCAATGCTGAGACCACCATTCAGCCTAATGATGACGATATTAAAACCGCGTACAAGCTAAATCGCGAAAATTGTAAAATAGACTGGACAAAACCTGGAGCCGAAATACATAACCTTATTCGCGGACTTAGTCCCTACCCTGCTGCATGGTGTTTTTTTAAAGATAACGGGCAGGAATGGAACGTAAAGATTTACGAAACTGAATTTATGCAGGAAGTCCATGATAAAACACCAGGCACAATAATCATAGATAAAAAAGAAATAAAAGTTGCTACACAGGATGGTTATATAAAAATAACCGCCCTTCAGTTTCCCGGTAAGAAAAAAATGACAAGTAAAGAATTACTCAACGGAATGTCATTTTCGGAGAAAGCAAAAGCAGTGTAACCCCCTGAATACAGGACTTTCACAAAATTTTAAGAAAAACAAGCATCATTGTCAACATTCAGCTAAAAGTTATTAACAATCTTGCCTAAAAATAGAGAAAACGCTTGCGTGGTATGGATTTCCTATTAAATTTGTAGGACAGGAATTGTAAAAACAATAATTTTAACCAAACAATTAATAACAATTATTATGAACAAATCAGAATTAATCGACGCAATGGCTGCTGATGCAGGAATCTCTAAAGGTGCTGCAAAAAAAGCGTTAGAATCTTTTGTTAGCAACGTAAGCGGAGCTCTTAGCAAAGGTGGAAGAGTATCATTAGTTGGTTTCGGATCTTGGTCTGTATCTAACAGGGCTGCAAGAGAAGGAAGAAATCCTCAAACTGGAAAATCTATCAGCATCGCTGCTAAAAACGTAGTAAAATTCAAGCCGGGAGCAGAACTTGACGGATCTGTAAACACTAAATAGTATTTTATTACAGAAAAAATATTGAAGCCTCCCGATGGGAGGCTTTTTTTGTAAAAAATTGTAAAACTTTTGGCAGTCAGTTTTTTTTCAATTAAATTTATTACAAATTGATAAGAATATGATTTCATTAAGACCCAAAAAAGGCCATCTGTTAATCGCAGAACCTTCCACTATCGGAGATCTTTCTTTCAACAGGTCGGTAATACTTTTAGCCGACCATAATGACGAGGGGTCTGTTGGCTTTATACTCAACAAACCATTAGGGTACACAATTCACGACTTGATTCCGGAAATCAGGGGGAATTTCAAAATTTACAATGGTGGGCCTGTTGAGCAGGACAATCTATACTTCATCCACAATATACCCGAACTTATACCGGGCAGTATAGAAATATCAAATGGTATTTATTGGGGTGGCGATTTTGAATCTACAAAAGACCTTATAAATAAAGGCCTTATAAAGAAGAACAACATCCGTTTCTTTTTAGGATATACAGGATGGGAGGCTAGCCAGCTTGATGAAGAGTTAGAGGAAAACTCCTGGATAGTAACCGAAAACAGCTATGACAATAAAATCATAGGTAAATCCAGCACCTCTTTCTGGAAAGAAAAAATTATGGAACTTGGAGGCGAATACCTTATATGGTCTAACGCTCCGGAAAACCCTACATTAAATTAACTGAATCGTATTTTTGCGTTTAGCTTTTTTAAAAGGTCTGACGCAAGAATATTTACAAATTCTTTTTTACGGTATTTGGTTATTGGCTGTATGCCTTTAATAATATTTGTTATAAACAGCTCGTCGGCTTTTTGAAGATCAAAAGGCGATATAGAGGATTCTGTTACTTCCAGTCCCTCAATTTTTTTAGCAAGCTCAAGTATTTGTTTCCTCATTATGCCATTTAAACAGCCGTCTGCTATAGGTGGTGTTACCAGTTTATTGCCGGTAAGCATAAACAAATTACCCTGAAGCGCTTCTACAACATTCTTATCATCGTTAAGAATAAGACAGTTTTCAAGTCCGTTTTCATGGGCATAGATACTTCCGGTAATCTGCACCATCCTGTTTGTGCTTTTAAGCGTAGAAAGGAGCTGTTTGGTAACGTAAAAATCACGAAAAAGATCTACTTCATAAGCAGCATCGGTAAACGAATACAAAGGCTCTGTAAGCACTGATGCCGTAACTATAAACTCAACATTATTATTTACAGGCAAATAATACCCTCCAGGCTTTCTGAATACCGACATACGCACTCTGTAAGAAGGCGCAGCAGGCAGCGTATCTACAAGCAGCATTACCTGTTCTTCCATATACTCCATGGTAAAATTCATAGGAATTTCCATCCTTACAATACGCAGGGATGCCATAAGCCTGAAATAATGATCTTCCAGGAAAAGCACTCTGCCATCAAGTACTTTTAAAGTTTCAAAAATAGAATCGCCGTAAAGAAATGCCCTGTTTTCGTGAATCGCAATATCAGATTCGGTTACAAGGGTACCGTTGAAGTTAATCATAAAAAAAGCCCTGAAAATTCAGGGCAAATATAGCTTATAATAGAAAGAATTCCTAAACGGATCCTAAAACATGCTTAAGGTCTGATATCTGGTTTTCCCAAAGTTGTTTAGATTCTGACATATCGTCTTCTTCAGCAAAATCAACCACCACAAGCGAAACGTCTTTCGTTATTTCGTCAACCTGTATGCGCAGTTCAAAATAGTATTCTCCATCTTTATTATCCTCGTCAATCCAACGGAACTTTACTTTTTCCCCGGTTTTTTTTGAGGAAATCCTTGCTTTCTCCTCACTATCATTCCAGATAAATGTAAAATACTCTCCTCTGGAATTTACGTTGTCTGCAAACCACTCCGAAAGTCCTGAAGGAGTAGATATATATTGGAACAAAAGCTGCGGCGACGATGTTATAGGGAACTCAAGTTCATATTTGATTTTTTCGTCCATTGGTGTTTAAAATTTTTGGAAATATATAATAATTAACATTCATAAAAAAGCCTTTTGAAAAATAATTTTTTTCTGCAAAATTTATTTGGAACATTTAAATAAAACCCTATATTTGCACCCGCATTGAGAGATGCAATAACAACCGAAAATGGCGAGGTAGCTCAGTCGGTTAGAGCGCAGGATTCATAACCCTGAGGTCACGGGTTCAACTCCCGTCTTCGCTACGAAAATAAAACGCTTTGAGTATCAGCTCAAAGCGTTTTTTCTTTTATAGAATATTTCAAAAATTACTACTATTCTGTCTTAGGCACGAGCGAGACGCTCGCGCCAGCAGAGGAATAGATGCAACGGCATCTTTTTGTTTATGACTTGTCAATCAGGATGATTTGTAAGAAAAAATAAATATATTTGATTATAACATAAGTGAAATAAACCTTCTGATTTTGGGTGTATATAGAAGGTTGTTTCGGGTATATACAAGTTAGTGGCAAGCTGTCCGCAGAAACCGAAAAATTGAGATAAATGGAAGAAGAAGAAAACAAATTCAATAATATAACTAAAGAAGAAACGAATAAAGCTGAATCGAAAAATTTTATTTTAAGATTTTGGGAAGACTCTGTTTTTAGTCAATTAATAGCAACGGGTATTTTAGTATCATTACCTATTATAAGTGCAATAATAGTGAAATTTTTAGATGGAAAATCTATTAGTGACTTTTTTATAAATTTTCTACAATTAGATATCAAACTTTACATTTTGATATTAATTACACTAACAATACTTTTAATCTATTTTATTTATTTAAAATTTTTCCAAAACAAAAAGAAAGGCGAAAAATACTATTTAACCAAAATGGTCGGTAATTATAGATTTGGAGACTTAAATAATATTTTATTGACAAGTTATATTGAACTTCCAAGACACATGCAATATCAAGTTGGCATGAAGGAATTAGATTTATTAACTGCTTTTAGAATATTTATTGCACAATTTAATTTTGGAATTGGTTGGAATCATCCAACTTACGAAGGAGATTTTTTACATTATAATTTAGGACCAACATTAATGTCTTTTGGACTGTGCGAAAAAATTCCATCAATTGACAATAATACTGACGGAAATATAAACTCTTATATTATTCAAACTTCTGAAAATGGTTATAAATTCTTTGCTTTGCTTGAAAGTTATGACAGAATATTTAATATGAAATCATACGAAGAAGAAATTAAAGAGAAACAAAAAATTAAAGACGAAATACTTGAAAAAAAATAAAGCCATCACCCGCTCGCGCGAGCATCTTGCTCGTGCGCACACTAATTGTCAATATCTAAAATTGTGTTTTCTCTAAATATTTCCTGCTTACCTTCTTAGACACGAGCGAGACGCTCGCGCCAGCGGGGAGGGCGAAAAGTCTTCAATTCACGTTTTGTGCTTCGGTAGAAATTTGTATTTTAGTTGAAAGTTAAGGCTTTCTTAATCCGCCACATCGCCAAGCGCACAAACGTTGTGCACTATTTTAGAACGACGCACCAAAAACAAAATGAAACGCCACCAATATAGAGATTTAACAATAGAATTAATTGACGAACCGACTTACACGCTTAACTCGATGGACAATAAATTCATTTATTCAAAACATTACTTTGGCGATGGAGCGAAAGAATATCCAACTTCCCAACACGGAATAAAAATTTATCAAAATAATCAAATCATTGACAATTGTATAATAATTGGTTCAGGGGGTGCAACAGGAATTCATAACTCTTCATCTCTACTTGACAATGAACAATTTCTTTTATGTTGTTGTGATACCATATTTTGTTTGACACTTCCAAATTTAGACCTAAAATGGAAAACAAGATCCGACCAAGCCACTTGTTTTAAAATATTTCAACACCAAGATGAGTATATTATTCACGGAGAGTTACAAGTGACAAAACTGGACAAAGACGGAAATGTAAAATGGGAGTTTGGAGGTTCGGACATTTTTGTGTCAATTGACGAAGAAGAAGAATTTAAGATTGAAAATGACGGAATTTTACTGACTGACTTTGCTAAAAACAAATATAAAATAGATTTTGATGGAAAATTAATGTGGGAAACCAGCTCACGATAAAAAACAGCAGGTAACAACTAAGTGTTTGGCAATAGCGGGAGAAAAGTCTTCAATTCACGTCTTATGCTTCGGTAGAAGTTTGTATTTTAGTTGAAAGTTAAGACTTTCTTAATCCGCATATCGCCAAGTTGTGCATAATTGTAACGAACCTCATAATAGACAAGAAACTGGTAGAAAAAATGAAGAATAATATTATACTTTTTACCTTGACTTTCTTTTCAGTTTTCGCATTTGGGCAGAAACAGAAAGTGAAACCAATAGAAACCTCAAAACCATTTGTACTCGGTGTGATTGATGAAATCCAATCAAAAGAACTTGCAGAAATAAGAGTTTTGAATATTTATCTTCCAGAAGGTTATAATCAAAATGACACAATAAAATATCCAGTAATTTATTTATTGGACGGTTCAGCAGACGAAGATTTTATACATATTGTTGGATTAGTACAATTCAATAGTTTTGAATGGATAAGCCAAGTTCCAAAATCAATTATTGTAGGTATTGCCACAGTTGACAGAAAACGAGACTATACTTTTCCGACTACAATTCAGGCAGACAAAAATACTTATCCAACAACAGGACACTCTGACAAATTCATTTCGTTTATTGAAAAGGAATTGCAACCTTATATAGAGACCAAATACAAGGCGAACAACGACAAGACTATAATCGGACAATCATTAGGTGGACTTTTTGCAACAGAAGTCCTTTTAAAAAAACCGACACTTTTCAACAAATACATTATCGTTAGCCCAAGTTTATGGTGGGACAATGGTTCGTTGTTAAATCAGAATTCAAATTTATTGAAAAAGGATTTTAATCAACAAACAGACATATACATTGGCGTTGGAAAAGAAGGACTTACACCTACTGAAATACCAAGAGTTATGGAAGTTGATGCAAATCTTCTGACTGAAAAAATTAAAGGTTCAAAAAGCAAAAAAGTGAAAGTATTCTTTGACTATTTACCTCAAGAAAATCATGCAACAATTATGCATCAAGCTGTTTCAAATTCATTTAGACTTTTATATCCAATACAAACAAAAGAATAGAAAAAACTTGATATAAAACAAAGAACCGTCTTAGGCACATGCATGACGCGCGCGTCAGCAGAGCGATAATACGCAATAATTAACTTTATATAGTTCATGAAATATATAACAATCCTATATTATTCTGTTCTTACTTTACTACTAATTCAACTTGTTGCAGTTCTTTTTGCACCAGATTATCTTTCAACAAAATTTATAATTATAAGTTCAGCGTTATTGATAAGTAGTTCTTTAATAATTAATTATAAATACAAAAAAGAAAAAGCAATTAAAGGCAACAACCTATTTAGTATTATATTTTTTATAATTGTAACTGTTTATTTTATTTATGTATTAATTAAATATTTTACACAATAAGTTTAAATATCAACGACCGCAAGAGTACATACACTAATTTATATTAGTCAGAAGATCAGTAAATTAAAACTACTTCCCTGCCAGTGTTTTGCCTTTTATCCTGCCAAAAAGAAGATGCTTAGGGCTGCCAACAATTTGCGAGCTGTATATACCCGTATGCCCCGAGAATAAATAAGCCACAGCGCAGGCAATACCTACATACATTCCGCATTCGGCACCAAAAAGTTCTATCCCCATAAGCGTACAGGCAAGCGGAGTATTGGTAGCTCCGGCAAAAACAGCCACGAAGCCCATACCCGCCATTAAAGCTATAGGTAAAGGCACAAAAAAGCAAAGGGCATTACCTAATGTTGCACCTATAAAAAATAAAGGGGTTACCTCTCCGCCCTTAAAACCCGCACCAAGCGTAAAAGCAGTAAGCAGTAGTTTTATGGCAAAATCGTAAGAAGGTAAGTCCTGGCTAAAGGCATCTACAATAGTAGGCACGCCAAGTCCTATATATTTTGTTGTACCCATAAGCCATACCAAAAGAGCTATAACCACTCCCCCAATTACGGGGCGCAACGGCGGATAACTTATTAGTTCTTTAAACTTATTACCAAAAAAATGCACCGACTTAGAGAACCATAATGCTGCCAGTCCGAATAATATTCCGGCAACAACGGTATATAAAAGGTCTATAGCCTGCATTTCGGGTACAAAAGGTATTGCGTAATGGGTGTGGGAAACATTCCACGCCAGGCAGGTATAATGCGCAATCTGAGCTACTATAATACTTGGCAGCAATGCCTCGTAGCGCATGCGCCCTACTATTAAAACTTCGAGGGCAAAAACGGCTCCTGCCAGCGGTGTACCAAATACCGAAGCAAAACCGGCACTAATACCCATTATAATGAGTATTTTTCTGTCGCGGTTTTTTAGCTTAAACCATTTGGTAAACTGGTCGGCAATGGCACCACCCATTTGTACTGCGGTTCCCTCACGTCCGGCAGATCCTCCAAAAAGATGCGTTACTAAAGTACCAAACAGTACTAAAGGTGCCATTCTGAAAGGGATTATCTTTTTAGGGCTGTGTACTTCTTCCAGCAGCATATTATTTCCCTTTACTACCGATGACCCAAAGTAATGATAGGTAAGCCCTATAATTAATCCGCCAACTGGCAAAAGTGAAATTATACACACATGACTTTCACGATAATTAGTAACCCATTGCAGCGATACCAGAAAAAATGCCGACACAGAGCCTACAAGTCCGCCTATAAGGCAGGCTATTAAAAGCCAGCGGGCAGTAAATGCCAAATAAGTAAGTTGTGGGATTGCTGATGTTAGTTTTCTGTTTTCCATATTCATGACGCTATTAAATACGCTACCTGTAGCATAAGCTATTAATAGACGTCATCAGCTTAATTTCAAGCGGTTCAGGGCAGACATCATTGCCATATAAGGGCAAATATAATAATATACCTCCTTATTGTAAAAAATTACAGCACAATTTTAATAGAAGAACCCGAAAGTAGTTGCTTTCGGGTTCTTCGTTTATATATAGGCGCTGTGAAACAGCTGTTATAGCCGGATTTATTGTGCCTCAAGAATATTTTCTTCTATTTCAACAACCTGAAACATAGATTTTATAATTAGCGCAACAAACACCGTACACATTAGCAGTACTGAAGTATGCAGCACTATTACAGCAAGGTTGTTTGCTCCTTCACTTGATACTTCATTAGAAATATTAAAGCCCGATATGGCTATAAGTATAAAATTGGGTAATAACATCAGCAGTTTCATAGTAATTGGCATTAAATTTACATACCGCAATTTCATGATTGTAAATCATAATTTTTACTAACCAAACGCTAATAAATACTTAATTTTTAAAGTGTTATATTTGCCTAACACTTTCCTCCATACAATAGTTACACTATTAGCCATATTATCCGCGTTAAAATAATTAAGTGAAGCACGTATTTGATTAAATGCAGAAAGAACCGTAACTTTAAGGATATATGAAGCTGTACGATTATAAGAAACTAAGCGAAGAACATCAGTACCAAATACTTTGGACAGAAGGTATACTTATAGATGCCTGCCTTGAAGGGCATGTAAAAAAATTACTCTACGCCATTAATAATTTTTATGTTGAATTATGGTGCCATACCATCACTAATAAAATACTATGGAAACTGAGTTTTAAACAGGGCCGCCTGCTTGAAAAATACCTTGAGAAATATCCGTTAGAGATAAACAAAAACACTAAAGAACAATAACTTACATTCCTGTAAAAATACCCACTGATAGGTATATTAACACATTTTTGAATGTTGTATTTTTACACCATTCAGAAAAAGTAATTTTTGGGAATAAAACAAGTAGGGTCGTCTATCTGAGTTGGGGGACGAAAGATAAACAGATGATCATTACATTAAGCGGACTTTTACGAGTCCGCTTTTTTATTATACCCCCTAAACCATTTAAGGAATGGTTATTGTATATTTACGTATATGGATCTCCACAAAATAATACTAAAGGTTATGCCTCCGTTTCAGGATATAGAACGAAACGTGCGCAAACTGCAGTTTGAGAACCCGGGTAAAACCCAGGCACAATTATCCCGCCTATACATCAATAAGTTAAGGAATAAATATGCATCTGTAGGGGCAGTTACGGCTTTACCCGGTATAATACCCGGTTTAGGCACAGTAGCACAGGTTGCTGTAGAAGCAGGTGCTATTTCTACCGATGTTGCGTTTATGCTCCGCTGGATGGCAGGCATTTGCTACGGCATCAGCCTTATATACGGACACGATATAAAAGACAATTTTGAAGAAGAATTCACAATGGTATTAGGACTGTGGTCTGGCGTGGTTATACCCGAAAAGGCAGCACTGGCTAAAGGCGATAAAGTATCTGTTAATCATTTTGACAAGCATATTGCCGAAAGGATCAAAAATCGTATGAACCAAAAAATTGCCCGTAAAATGGTTACCAAATATGGTTCTAAACGTGGTGGCGCAGCATTGGGTACACTTATTCCTTTTGGTATAGGTGCCATTGTAGGCGGATCGTTTAACTACATAACACTCCAACGGTTTGGCAAATACGCCAACGACTATTTTGGCGGTAACACCACCGATTATATTGTAACCGATTAATATCCTGCTACTGATTTTTAGAAAACTGTATTAAAAAGTAAAATATAGGTATAAAAACTAAACCAAAAACCATAGGTAAAAGCCATTTCCCTAAGGCTTCCGCATCTCCTGTTGCTACTTTATAGCTGGAAAATTCTATAAGTCCAAAAACAATAACAAGTGCTAATTTAAGCACACGCAACATTTTTACACCAATAGTATACTGCTTTTCTGCATTTTCGGATGTAATCTCAGACAGGTAATTGTACCAATGCGGTTTTCGCTGCAAAAACGTTAGTCCGATAAACAGGACAGTAACGATAGCCGGAGCAATAAAGGTAGATTCTTTATCGCCAAAGCCATCTGCTTTGCCGGCACCATTAAAATGCGTAGGAACAGTCTGTGGCATTTTGGTGTATAAATAACATACAAATAGCCATAACGCTACAAGAGCCGCAAAGGCAACTATTTCAAGTGCTTTGTCTGTCGGTTTAGGCTGTATTTTTAGTAGAGGACGCTGTTCCATATAAGTAAGATAATACACAAAATTAAAACTATATTTACATATTATGAAGCGAAGTGCAGGAATACTTTTATACCGAAATACAGGCGAAGAAACCGAATTCTTTCTGGTGCATCCGGGTGGACCTTTTTTTGCCAGAAAGCACGTAGGATGGTGGACAATACCCAAAGGTGAACTCCTGCCGGATGAAACACCTTTACAGTGTGCTATACGTGAATTTAACGAAGAAACAGGCTATACCCCTACGGGGCCGTTTACCGAACTGCAACCCATAACCCAAAAAGGTAGAAAAAAAGTGATGGCATGGTATGCAGAGGGCAATCTTAATGCCGATACTATAACCTGCAATACTTTTAGTATAGAATGGCCGCCAAGATCGGGTAAAATGGCAACATTCCCCGAGGTAGATAAAGCAGGCTGGTTTACATTGGCAGATGCCATAATTCTTATTAACGATAAACAGGCTGCTTTTTTAGAAGAGGTAGTGAACAGACTTAATAAGTAAATATAGCCTTTGGAATGATGGCTGAAAGCCAAAGTGGTTACTTTATAGTTATAAAAACGAATACAATGTATTGTTTATAGAATATAAATGCAGCTTTATAGCATTGCCGGTTTTATTATACCTACCTTTACGCATAAACCACTTATAATGAAAAAGTTTGCTATTAACGACGAGGTGTATGAAGCAGGGAAATTTGGACTACGTGTTGCTCTTTTTGTCTGGAAAATAAACAGAGACGCGAAAGGCTTAATTACCTATACCTGCTCTGCCATTAAAGGCAGGAATGAAGAAGAATATACCGATAAGCAAATTTACGCCCTGGCAGAGTTATTTTAGACTATTCTTCTGTATCATTAGCTATAATTGGACTCCATAGAGACCGGAATGCGCCTAAAAACAATACACAATTACAATTTACCAAAAGGTAATAGGTAAAAGGCACGTGCCTGTGTGTAAAACCGGCTCCCCAGAATAATAATAACAGGTAGAAAAAACCAGCCCCGCAAACACAAAACAGCGTGAGGTTTATAACTATGCGAATTATTCTGTTTTCGCGTAAAGCAGCAACTGTTCTTACTGCAACGGTAAACAGCAACAGCAGGCTTAGGCTTAGTAAAAAAGTATCTTCAAGAAAAAGTGAACGGGTTACGAAAAAATCGTAGTTGATTATAATT
Organism: Flavobacterium sp. NRK1; assembly: GCF_024054175.1. GTDB lineage: Bacteria > Bacteroidota > Bacteroidia > Flavobacteriales > Flavobacteriaceae > Flavobacterium. The sequence goes on along the minus strand of NZ_JAMXLA010000001.1, from coordinate 2,228,951 downwards.
AATGCCAGTAGTGAGGTAATAATTATGGAACGATCCCAATTTGAAAATGACTTGTTAATCCTCATACCCGCAAATTGTCTTCCCTTTTTCTTTCGCTTCTTTTAGCGTTACTTTTATTATTTCACCTTTACAGTTTCGTAATCCCTGGCAATCTTTTGTAAAATGATATTTCTTTCCGCCCTTAGTATTGCACAGGTACACATCAGGATCTGCCGAAAAAGAAGTGAGTAGTACAAACGTAAATAAGAGTAATAGTTTTTTCATAAGTAAAACAAATATAGCGTTTTACAAAACACAAACAACCTATACTACTACTCTTAATAAAAAATGCTGCCTTTACAGACAGCATTTTTTTAAATTCATGAACAAGTTACAGTAAGCCACCGGCAACTGTAATTCTTTCACCTGTTACCCAACCAGCTTCATCAGATGCAAGGAAAACGGCAACCTTTGCAATATCTTCAGGTTGGCCTGTCCTTCCTAATGGAGTTTGAGCAACCATTTGTTTTTCAAGTTCCCCCCCTATTATTCCCGCAGTATGATTTCCCTCGGTATCGGTAACACCGGGTGCAAGAGTATTTATGCGTATTTTTCTATCGCCAAGTTCTTTAGCCAACACTTTTGTAAAAGTATCAACAGCCGCTTTAGCTGCACAATACACAATTAGTCCTGCCATTGGGTTTGCGCTTACTGTAGAGCTGATATTTATAATGCTGCCACCACGGTTACCAAACATTTCCGTGGCGTGCTGTGAACATAATAAATTACCTAAAACGTGCGTATTTATCTGTCTGTGAAAACTTTCTTCTGAAACTGCTTCTAAAGGTTCAAAAGCAAAAACCCCGGCATTGTTTACAAGTATATCCAGTTGTCCAAAAGTGTTTTTTGTTTCCTCAAACAGCCTTTTTACATCTGCTGCTTTTGTAACATCACAATGAACGGCAATAGCCTCGCCACCCTTTTTCGCAATTTCACTAACAACTTTTTCTGCTCCTGCTTTATCAATTGCATAATTTACTACAACTTTTGCGCCTGCTGCTGCAAATGCTTTTGCAATTCCCGCACCAATTCCTTTTGACGCTCCGGTAACTACAGCTACTTTATCTTTTAATTTTAAGTCCATTTTATTTACTTTTTAATGAACTACAAAGCTACGTTACACGTATCTTTGTGTCAAGTATGTACTTTTTTGTATGTTACCTACCAAAAAGTATGTATTGCTGATTATCAATTATTTAAATTATAATAAAAATGAAAAATAAATCAGGTATCCCTGAAAAACTGCAGCCATGCGGGGTTGATTATGCATTTAAACGTATTGGTGGGAAATATAAAGCCCGAATTTTGTGGCACCTTGGCTCAAAGAAGGTACTGCGTTACGGTGAATTGAGCAGGACACTGCCTGATATTACTACTAAAATGCTTACCCAGACTTTACGCGAACTGGAAGACGATAAATTAATAAACCGAAAAATGTATCATGAAGTACCGCCTAAAGTAGAATATTCTCTTAGCCATACCGGAGAAGAACTGATTCCGTTCATAAAGCATCTACATAATTGGGGTAACAAACAGCTAAAAAATGAAGGTTTTTCGTGTGAAGACTAATCTAAGGCAGAAACTAAAATCCAATACTCAAAACTTCCTTATCTTTACGTTTCTAAACTTACTACTACTAATGAAAAGATCATATTTACTGCTGCCATTACTATTATTACTGTTAGGATGCAGTTCTGCTCCTGCCGATAAAGCTCCGGAAAGCTTTGCAGCATCATCTGAAAAGGGACTCGCAGTAGGAACTATCACTTTTGAAAGCAAAACACCCAAAAATGATATTTACCGCTTTTTTTATGAGCCTACATCTGACGATAAGAAGTTTATTAAAAAAAATGACGGAAAAATAATGATCAAGGCACGTAATGAAAAAAATGACCGTGCTTTTACCGGAGACTTTGCTGAAGGACAATCGTATGTTTTTGTTATTGAGCGTGAACCGGGAAAGTATGCCTTTAATCAGCATACCGTTTTAAACCGTATTGGTTCTATGGGGCAGGTAAGTTTCAGTAAAAAATATGCAATTCCGTTCGAGATCAAAAAAGGAGAAATAACCTATCTTGGCGAATTGTCATACAACGACCTTTCCGAACCCGGCTCACCACGTATTGTGGTTTATGACCGTTTTGACCGCGATCTTACCGAACTGAAAAAGAAATATCCAAATATAGACTGGAAGCTTGCAACAGATAAAACTGCCAAAAAAGGCGACACTGGAGAAGGTATTATAGATTTTAGGTAATAAATTACCTAAAAATAGGGATTTTATAAAAGGTTTACGTGTGTTAATTTTATGGAATAAACATGTAAACCTTTTATTATGAAATCAATACTTAGCACCGTATGCCTTTTGGCTTTACTTACTGCCTGCTCAGGAGATTCGGACGATCCGGGAGATGTTTCCGGAAATACTGAAGTAAGCAACACCCTGCACCTTAGCTTTAAGACACCTGACTGGGACAGGTTTATTAACTGTGAACAGCTTGATCTGTTTGGCTATCCTATAAATGAAACTACCAATTATGTTTCGGCAACTTCTGCATCTACGAAAGAATCTTTTTATTTCTCTATTCCTAAAGACAGTTCAGCCATGGTAGCAGCGGGTAATTTAAAAAAATACAGCATCAGCAACTATGGGCAAAACCAAAATCCGTTTGAGTTTTCTCAAAAAGTGCCTGTTACACAGGGCAGCGAAAAGTATCTTATCAGCTCCGAAGGTTTCTCAGATACCAGTTATAATGAAGTAACCGCTATAAACTATATTGGCACCGAAGGTAATTATGCCCTGTTTAAAGTAAAGTGCCGCTATGCTATGATGGCGCACGAATTAAACAATGAAACTAACGTAAAAACTATAACAGGAACATTTCATTTTAAGGTGCGCACAACCCGTGATTAGCCATTTAGGATTTAACAGCATTTAATCAGATTTTATATATTAATTTTTAACATTAAAACTATACAAGTGTTAAAGTTAATTTTTTTAACATATTAAATAATTATTCATTCATTCTAATAGCTATTTTTATCTCACCTAAACTTAATTCACATGGAGAAAATTACTTTAGACGCAATGCGTAATTACATTATCGAACAGGAGCTAACCGACAGCGTAGCCATTTCACTTCATCCTGACAGTTTTGATGAACTGGTTCTGGAGTATTTGGATACGAACGGTAACCAGATTGAACGTCCCTTTGAAATTTTAGGGATAGAAATCCTTCAGGATAATACAGGAAGCGTGGCAAGAAGCCACATCCATACCCTGAACACGGTTCAATAAGCTCTTACAGACTTATCATCTTACTTAAAAGCAAAAACCCACGCAATTGGCGTGGGTTTTTTATATCCTAAAAATTAATTTTTATTTTAATCTTTTAATCAGTTCCTCAAGGGTCACAATTTGCTGTTCTCCAGATGAAAGATCTTTTATTTTATAAGTTCCAGCAGCTATCTCTTCCTCACCGCTAACTACCGTAAACGGAATACCGCGTTTATCGGCATGCGTAAATTGTTTGCCAATTTTAGCAGCATCAGGGTATAATTCTGCCTTAACACCCTCAGCTCTTAATGCTGCAATAGCTTTCATGGCATACAATGCCTCTTTATTACCAAAGTTTATAAATAATACCTTGGTAGCTTCGGTTACTGTTTCAGGGAAAAGGTTAAGTTCTTCCAGAACAAGGTAAATTCTGTCAAGGCCAAAAGATATACCTACCCCACTCATATTTTTAAGTCCGAAAATGCCCGTAAGGTCGTCATAACGACCACCACCACCTATAGACCCCATAGCTACCTCTTTAGGTGCTGTAACTTCAAATATGGCACCTGTATAATAGTTAAGTCCGCGGGCAAGGGTAACATCAAGATCAAGTATTGATTTTCCAAGTCCTATCTCCGATACATTATCACAAATAAAACGCAGCTCCTCTACTCCTTTCATCCCCTCTTCCGATGTAGAAAGCAGATCAGACAGTTTTGTCAGTTTCTCATTTATAGAACCTGTAAAATTAAATAACGGCTGTATTTTAACAATAGCCTCTTCGGTAATGCCTTTTTCAAGCATTTCCTTTTTAACACTGTCTTCGCCTATTTTATCAAGCTTATCAAGCGCAACAGTAAAATCAATCAGTTTGTCTTTAGCACCTATAACTTCGGCGATACCGCTAAGTATTTTTCGATTGTTTATTTTTATTACGGCTCCGTTAAGTCCAAGAGTTGTAAAAACATTATCATAAAGCTGTACCAGCTCTACCTCCTGCCACAGCGATGTAGAACCTACCACATCGGCATCGCACTGGAAGAATTCTCTGAAACGACCTTTTTGCGGGCGGTCTGCTCTCCAAACCGGCTGTATCTGGTAACGCTTAAACGGAAACTCAATATCGTTTTGGTGCTGTACTACATAACGTGCAAAAGGCACAGTAAGGTCATAACGCAGGGCTTTTTCAGATATTCTGGCAGTATATTTATTCAGCTCTACCAGTTGCTCTTTGCTAATGGTTTCTGACGAATTTACAAGCAACTCATCCAGTGATTTTGGAAGTTCTATTTTATTTTTATCAAAAAAGAAATTACCCGAATTAAGAATCTTAAAAATAAGCCTGTCGCCTTCTTCTCCATATTTACCCATAAGGGTATCTGAATTTTCAAATGATGGCGTTTCTATAGGCTGAAAACCAAAAGTCTCAAAATGATGCTTTATCGCCCCTATAATATATTGACGCTTAGCCACCTCAGCAGGTGAAAAATCTCTTGTACCTTTTGGAATTCCCGGTTTTGTTGCCATTTTTAAAATTATTTAGACTGCAAATATAAGGAGTTTCAAAGTTTCAGAGCAGCAAAGCCACTATCTTACATCCGGAAAATTATGAATACTATAAGTTCAAACTTTGCAACTTTAAATCTGAAACCTTAAACAAATTCGTTATTTTAGTGGCATCAAAAAACGAACTATGTTTAATCTGTTCAGGGAAAACACCAAAATAGCAATTGATTCGATCAGGAGCCAAATGCTGCGCACCACATTAACAGTATTTATTATTGGCCTGGGTATATTTGCCCTTGTAGGCATACTTGCTGCCGTAGCCGTGCTTGAAAGCACAATAACGGGCAACTTTGCCTCTATGGGTACCAATACATTTTCTATAAGCCGTTATGACTTTTCTAACCAGATTCGTCATAATAATGGCGAAACAAAGGTAAATCCTGTTATAAGTTATCCGCAGGCAAAAGAATTTCAGGAAAAGTACAACTACCCTACCGCTACCACATCGTTGTCGTTTACGGCAGCAAGCGGTGCAGAGGTAAAACATGAGGCCGAAAAAACCGATCCGGAAATTACCATTGTTGGTGCAGATGAATACTTTTTGCCTAACTCGGGACTGGAAACTACTCAGGGCAGGAATTTTAATAATTTCGACATCAGCAATAACAATTATGTATGTATTGTAGGCTCTGACTTTACCAAAGGTCTGCTTAAAGATGTTAACCCTATAGACAAAATTATATCTGTTCGCGGTGCCCGCTTTAAGGTTATAGGCGTGCTGAAAGAAAAAGGTTCCACCTTTGGCAACCGTCAGGATCTAAGACTTATCATTCCTATTCAGGTTGCACGCTCTCTGTTTACCGCTCCTAACATTGACTATGAAATAAAAGTTATGATAGGTAATCACGACATGCTGGGTTCGGCAGTAGATGAAGCCATAATTACCATGCGCCGTGTGCGAAAACTTAACCCTGTTGAAGATAATAACTTTGGCATGGAACGCAGTGACGAATTACTAAAACAACTTCTGTCTGAAACCGAAACGCTTAATATAGCCGCCTGGGTGATTGGTATAATCACTGTTTTCGGATCTTCTATAGCACTTATGAATATCATGCTGGTATCGGTAACCGAACGTACCCGCGAAATAGGGGTAAGAAAATCGTTAGGAGCCAAAAAAACCACTGTTGCTATGCAGTTTTTTACCGAAACACTTGTAATTAGTATTATTGGCGGATTTGTAGGTATAGTGCTCGGCGTGCTTGTAGGTGGTGTTGGCGCATCGCTTATTTTTCAAGTAGCATTCCCAATGCCTTGGATGGCTATTATTGCAGCACTCATTACCGTTATTACCGTTACTATTGTTTCAGGATTATACCCGGCAATTAAAGCAGCTTCGCTCGATCCGGTTGAAGCGTTAAGGTATGAGTAGGTTGTAAAATTTTGTCATGTCACCGCTGGCGCGAGCATCTTGCTCGTGCTTTATATTGGTACGAGCGCGACGCTCGCACCAGCGAGCGGAGTATAAATAATTTTAGATGAAAAATAAAATATTATTAATTTTCATGTTTATTTCTCATATTTCAATTTCTCAAAACAAAGATTTTAATATTATAATGGTATTAAATGACAAGCTTTTAGTCAATATTGAAGATTTAAAGATCAATGATGAGCACCAAAACACCTTTCAATCTGTAGGATATGTCCCTGGAAATTTATCTTTAAATGAGCAATTGTATTCTCAAATCATAGGTAGTCGCGAAAAATATTTTCTCACATTTACGGTTGTAGAGGATTATAAAAAAGATATTAGAAATTATTATGAAATTCAACTTGAAAACGCAATTTTTGAGCATTATGATAATAAGGCATTTTTTTGTGTAATTGAAATTTTTGATTTGAAGAAAAAAAAATATAAAAAGAAATATAAACCTTTATCGACAGATAAAAATTATAACTATAACCTTTTATTCCCATCTCATTCTATAATCAAAAGCCTAAAATGATTGAACCTAGAGAATGCATCCCGCTGGCGCAAGCGTCACGCTCGTGCTTTATATTGGTATGAGCGTGACGCTCGCACCAGCGATAGAGACCAGCAAACATACCCACATTACTGTAAACCCGCAGCTACCATCCTATCATTGCCATACATATCTTTTTTAAGCACTACGTTGGTAAAACCAAAATCTTCGAGCATTTGTACCGTTTCGGTTCCGAGGTACTGGTTGATCTCAAAGTAGAGCCTGCCATTGGGCGAAAGCTGTGCTTTTGCTAACAATGCTATTTTACGGTAAAATATAAGAGCATCGTTATCATCTACAAACAAAGCTAAATGAGGCTCATATTTTAATACGTTTTCTTTGATCTCTGCTTTTTCAAGATTACGCACATACGGCGGATTGGAAACAATCACATCATAAGTTTGGGGTAATGTTTCGGCTGCCAGTATATCTTTTAGTATAAAGTTAACCTGCGTGTTGTTATGCTGCGCGTTTCTTTTGGCTGTAGTCAAAGCCTTTTCAGAAACATCTATTGCAGATACCGCTGCATCGGTTAGGTTTTTAGCCAGCGAAATGGCAATACACCCCGTACCTGTCCCGATATCCAAAACATTAATTTGTCCTTTATGCTTGCTTTCGCCGATGATCCATTCTACAAGCTCTTCGGTTTCTGGCCTCGGGATAAGCGTGTTTTCGTTTACTTCAAATTCAAGACCATAAAAATGCGCTTTACCAAAAATGTACTGTATTGGTTTTTGCTTTTCAAGGGCATTTACTATTACATTCCATTTTTCCACTTCATCGGCAGACAACTCCGCATCCGGATTCAGGGCAAGGTCGGTTCGTTTCCAGCCTTTAAGCTCTTCAAGGGCAATAGCAAAAAAGCTCTCTGCCTCCATACTGTCGTATAGCGGTGTAAGTTTTTCTATAAAGTAGGTTCTGTATTGTTTTAGTTTCATGTTTATAAATGCAGTTGATACGGATTTAGATTTGATTATTCACCAACTTCAGACCAAAGCTTTAAACTTTATAATCTTATACCTTTAAACTCTTAATCATCCACACCGGGCACGAGTTATGACCTGTGTTACCCATTGGAGCATCAAGATATTCAAATCCGCTTTTGCGGTATAGCTTTTGGGCAGCCTCCATATAAGGCATTGTTTCAAGGTAACAGAATTTAAACCCCTCAGATCTTGCAAATTCAAGGCATTCTTCCATCATTTTTGTTCCCATACCTGTGCCTCGTGCTTCGGGTAAAAAGTACATTTTTTGCAGTTCACAAACATCTTCAGGTCCGTTTTCAAGCAGAGCAATACCGGCACCCCCTATAAGTCGGCCTTGTTTTTCTACCACAAAATAAGCTGCACCTGGTGCCGAATAGGTAGTAAACATGCAGTCCAGCGAAGCATCGGCGTATGCCGTACCCACTTTTGGCACATTGTGTTCTATCAGTACATTACGTATTAAAGCAGCAACTGCTGCATCATCCTGAGGCTGTATTTTTCTTATAATTATATCCATAAACCTATACTTGATGCAAATCTACTATTATTTAACCTTAAAAACTTTGTAACTTTGATACTTTGCAACACTGTAATTTGAAAACATCCCACGAACATTATATGCTGCGCTGCCTTGAGCTTGCCCATAACGGGCTTCGCGAGGCTATGCCTAATCCGTCGGTAGGTGCAATACTGGTATATAACGACCGTATTATTGGCGAAGGCCACACCTCCCCTTTTGGCGGACCTCACGGCGAGGTAAATTGTATTAATTCGGTAGCCGAAGCCGACAGGCATCTCATTCCGTTATCTACTTTATATGTTAGCTTAGAACCATGCAGTCACTATGGCAAAACACCGCCCTGCTGCGACCTGATTATACATGAGCAAATACAAAACATTATTATTGGCACTGTAGATCCTAACGAAAAGGTAGCCGGCAATGGTATAAAAAAACTACAGGAAGCCGGTAAAAATGTTACTGTAGGCGTTCTTGAAGCCGAATGCCGTGAGTTTAACCGACGCTTTTTTACGTTTCATGAAAAGCAACGCCCGTATATTATTTTAAAATGGGCAGAAAGTGCCGATGGCTTTTTGAGTCCGAAACACAAATCAGAACAAAGTCCGGTTTGGATTACCAATGCTTATTCGCGTCAGCTTGTACACAAATGGCGCAGTGAAGAAATGGCTATTCTGGCAGGCACGCAAACCATACTGGATGACAACCCTCAACTGGACGTAAGAACCTGGACAGGAACCAACCCCGTACGCATAGTTTTAGACCGTACCGGAAAGATAAACGATTCGTATTTTGTTAAAAATCACAAAATAAAGACAATTGTTTTGACAGAAAAATCCAATTTACCTAACTTAGATACCCTTGTTTATGAAACAGTGCCTTTTGATGAAAACCTGCCGCGTACAATTGCAGCAGTTTTATACAGGCACAACCTGCAATCTGTTATTATAGAGGGAGGAGGTAAAACCCTACAGACCTTTATTGATGCAGGCTTGTGGGACGAAGCAAGAGTTTTTAGGGGTAAGGCTGTTTTTACAGAAGGCACACCTGTACCCGTTTTTAAGGCAACTGTACAGCACAGGGAAACAATTTTAGAGGATGAACTTATAATTTACAGAAATTATGGTGAACGCAATACTATTTGATTTTGGTGATATCTTCATAAATAAAAATAAAGAAGCACAAGACAAGGCACTTGCCGATCTTGGCCTTGCCGAATGGACAGAAGAACATGATAAACTGGAAAGGAAATTTGAAACCGGAAAGATTTCTGCCGATGGCTTTTTAAAAGCCCTGCATAAAGACATTCCTAATGCTACCCTTAAAGAAATTAAGGCAGCCTGGAATGCCGGCATAGACGATTTTCCGCTGTACCGCCTCGAATTTTTACAGAAACTATCGGAAGAATACCGCCTGTTCCTGCTTAGCAATACCGACCCTATACATATAGAAAAGTTTGAACGCGATGTGGAAGCCTCTTTTTACATGGATTTTTATCAGTGTTTTGAGAAGGTTTATTTTTCGCACGAAATTGGATATCGCAAACCCGATGCCGAAGCCTTTAATTTTGTACTGAACAAACATGATATTCAGGCGAAACGTACCCTTGTTATAGATGATAAAAAATACAACACTGATGCCGCTGCCGCTTTAGGTTTTCAGGTTTGGAACCTTGACCCTAAAACCGAAGACGTAGTAGATCTGTTTGAAAAGAAAGTGATTAATCTGGACGAGGTGTAAACAGTGTTCAGTGTTCAAAATTAAACGTTTCTGTTTTTATGCTTGTAAGAGTACCTAGTTTGTTTCGTTAAGCATATTATATATATGAGATTTTTCGACTTCGCTGCGCTGCGCTCAAAATGAAAGCACTGCAATGGCGGTGCGAGTATCAGACATCATTACATTTAACGATTCGACCTATTCTTTACCAACCGATTTTTAAGTGCATTAAGTTTATTCTGAAAAATTTCAGGTCTCCTCTCTTTATTATATAAAGACGGATTATAAATACGTGTAATTATTTCTAAAATCTCATCTTCGTTTAATTCTTCTAAAGGCTTACTAAAGTATTGCTTCGATGCATTTTCTATACCAATCACTCCTTTGGTAAAATCCATCACACTAAGATTTCTATTAAGGCATTGCAGCTGTGTAACATTGTCTTCAAGCACAAAATTAAGCTGCGCTATAAAAAAGAACGAGCCATGAAAACGCGAAATGGCAAAATATTCCACTGTTCTTATTGATGGGCTTTCCAAAGCTTTATCAAACCCAGCACTTTTAAAAATATATTTCCATCCATTATTATTTATAGCTTCAGGATATAAATCCCGATATACATTTATAAAATTATCCGGCAAGGGATGAGCCGTTTTTACAAAATCAATCATTTTATCACGATCGCTTTTACTTTCAATCCAATATCCGCCAAATCGTATATACGTAAAAAAAGCTGCTACTATAAGCAGGATAGATAAAACAAATATTTTAAATACTTTTTTCATAATTATGCCAACCATATAACTTTTCATATACAGAATTATCTTACTACAAGTATACTTATTTTCTTTTTCAACTATAAACCATTAATTCCTTATGGCAATTATTTAGAATTATAAATATCGCAATCAATTATTCCTCCAACATCATTAATAAACTTTACGGTTCGGTTGCTAAAACTCAGTCCAGGTGTTTCATCACCTAAATAAATTACAACTTCTAAAACATACTCTACTGAAGGGTAATCTTTTTTAAGCCGCAAGAATTCCAACGTATGATTTTCTAACACATCTATCAATTGCTCTATTGCTTCAAAATAAAAAGGATTTGCAAGCTTTTTTGTACCATACTCCCATATCGTACAAACAGGCACACTGCCTTTTTCGAATTTCTTTTGGTAATGGGTTGGTTGTATCGTAAGGAAACTATTAAAGAGTGCGAGGTCAAAGTCGCTATCTTCGGCTTTAATAGCAAAATAGACATATCCTGTCGTATCAATCATATATAATTATTTACTTACAAGTATACTCATTTTTCTTTAACTCAAAATAGAAACACACCCCTAACCCCTCTCAAGAGGGGAATAAGCTTCACTCAAACTTTGCAACTTTGAGACTTTGCAATTCCGAAACTCACAATAAAGAAACTTTTCTACCTTTGCTGTCCCTATGGAAAACGATATATATAAAACGCTTGCTTCGCCTTCTGAAGAAACACTGTTTAAAGAAAAGAACAGTAAGTTCTTTGGCTATGCGTTTCCTATAAACAATGAAGAGGAGGTAAAAAGCATTATTGAAGACTTAAAAAAACAACACCACTCGGCGCGCCATTGGTGTTATGCTTTTCAGTTGGGTACAGATAAGATATACTACCGCGCTAACGATGATGGCGAACCCAACAACTCGGCGGGCATGCCTATTTACGGACAGATACAAAGCTTTGGCGTAACCAATGTACTCATCGTGTCTGTTAGATACTTTGGCGGGGTAAAGCTTGGCGTAGGCGGGCTTATATCGGCTTATAAAACTTCTGCACAAATGGCACTGGAAGCTTCGGACATTATAGAGAAAACTATAGATGTGCATTATACCCTGAAATTCGGCTACCAGAATATGAACAAAGTGATGCGTGTTATTAAAGAAAAGAACCTTGATATTATTTCCCAGAAAATGGAAATGGATTGCGAGATGGTAATTTCTACCCGAAAAAAAAATGCCCCTATGGTATTAGAGGCATTTGAAAATTTATATGAAGTGGAATTGTTTGTCGGTTAATAGTTATCAGTTATTGGATTTCAAAATTGCTAAACTTATTACAACGGAGTGAAACTTCCGACAACTAATAACTATCAACAATCAAATTTTTCAGACAACCAATAATTACGACGAACGGTAATTAAATCCGACGAAAAACACTCTAAACTAAAGGTTTTAGCTTCTCTAAAATGTATTCCGGAGGAAGTGAAGGACGACCTGTTTTCATGTTTACAAATACCAATATTGAGTTGCCCGTTGTTAATAACTCTCCTTCTTCATTTTTAATTTCATAGTCAAATTCTATCTTAACCGACTCCTGTTTTTTTAGTATGGTACGCACTGTTAACAAATCATCATAACGTGCAGGTTTTTTATAATTCATTGTTAAGGAAACAACAGGAAGCATAACTCCCTCCTCTTCCATAGACTTATAGCTAACCCCCAGATTTCTAAGCCATTCAACACGCCCCATTTCGAAGTATTGCGCGTAATTGCCGTGATATACAACACCCATCTGATCCGTTTCGGCATACCGCACTCTTACTTTAAATTCATGAAAATTCATATTTTAAAATTGTTAATTTTTTATTAAATCTTTACTTTAATACTTACAATATTTTTTTTATAAAATCAATATGGTAATAGTTTTTTTTTACAAAAATTTGTTTCCATATTTGTTCTCCCAAACAGGGGCATTCTATAGGCTCCTTCTATTTGTAGGACAACCATTAATAAACATCTAATATTCAGTATATATGACTAAAACTGCGCAATCGGTATGGGAAAGCTGTCTTGTTTTCATAAAAGACAATATACAGGATCAGGCATACAAAACCTGGTTCGAACCGATCAAAGCAGTTGAGTTAACTGATAACGCACTTTACATTCAGGTGCCAAGTAAATTCTTTTATGAATGGCTTGAGGAGCACTATGTAAAATTGTTAAAGGTAGCCCTTACCAAAGAACTTGGAAACAGCGCAAAGTTACTTTATAAAATCAAGATGGAAAACACTTATGGTAATAAGCAGCCTTTTACAGAGCAGCTGCCAAGTGCCCATCGTTCGCCTGTTAAACCACAGGAAGTAGATGTTCCTTTGCAAAACAAAAATCCGGAGCTTAAAAACCCGTTCATCATTCCCGGTATAAGAAATCTTAAAATTGAATCGCAGCTTAATGCAAATTACAGCTTTGACAACTTTTTTGAAGGCGACTCTAACAGGCTTGCACGTTCTGCAGGTATGGCTGTTGCCAACAAACCGGGAGGAACATCTTTTAACCCACTATTGATTTTTGGAGGCGTTGGTCTTGGTAAAACCCATCTTGCCCACGCTATTGGTATTGAAATAAAAGATAAATATCCTGAAAAAACCGTACTGTATATAAGTGCTGAAATATTCACACAACAATATATAGACTCGGTTAAAAGAAATACAAGAAATGACTTTATTCATTTCTATCAGCTTATAGATGTATTGATCATTGACGACGTACAGTTCCTTTCGGGAAAAACTGGTACGCAGGATGTTTTCTTCCACATCTTTAACCATCTGCACCAAAACGGCAAGCAGGTTATCCTTACATCAGACAAGGCACCTGTAGATATGCAGGATATTGAACAACGCTTATTGTCCCGATTTAAATGGGGGCTTTCTGCGGAACTTCACCAGCCGGACTATGAAACAAGGATATCCATCTTGAACAACATACTATACCGTGACGGCGTTGTTATGCCTGACGAAATTGTAGAGTATGTTGCCAAAAACATTAAAAGCAACGTGCGTGAGCTTGAAGGTGCCATTATATCATTAATAGCGCAATCATCTTTCAATCACCTCGAAGTAAACCTTGAACTGGCTAAGCAGGTTGTAGAGAAATTTGTAAAAAATGTTAAGCGTGAAATATCTATTGACTATATACAAAAAGTAGTATCGGATTATTTCCAGCTTGATGTAGATACACTGCAATCTAAAACCAGAAAACGCCACGTAGTACAGGCAAGACAGCTTGCTATGTTTTTTGCAAAGAAATTCACAAAAGCATCGTTAGCAAACATCGGTTCGCAAATTGGCGACCGCGATCACGCTACAGTACTGCATGCCTGTAAAACGGTTGACAATCTTGTTACTACAGATAAACAGTTTCGTAAATTTGTTGATGATATCAACAAAAAACTATCAGTATAATGCCCGTTAAGATTTTAATGGTTTGCCTGGGAAACATTTGCCGTTCTCCCCTGGCTGAAGGCATATTGCAATCTAAATTACCACAAGGTGATTTTATTGTAGATTCTGCAGGAACAGGAAGCTGGCATGCCGGACAGCAACCCGACCATCGCTCTGTTGCTACTGCAAAAAACCGCGGACTCGATATTAGCTGTCAGAAGGCACGCCAAATAAAAGTTTCTGACTTTACCGAGTTTGACCATATTTATGTTATGGACACATCTAACCTTAAAGATGTGCAGCAACTGGCACCCAATGCTTCGGCGAAAGCCAAAGTAAAACTGATGATGGATGAACTTTTTCCGGGAGAAAAAATCAATGTACCCGACCCTTACTACGGCGGACCCGAAGGTTTTGATAAAGTTTATGATATGCTGGACGAAGCCTGTGAACTGGTAGCCAAAAAACTTATAAAGGAGCATTCTTAGAGATTACAGGCATGAGTGAAATTATACTCTACAAATCGCCGCTGAGAGCGTTACGAATGATTGCCTTAACATCACTGTTTGTACTTCCTTGTATTTATTTTATATTCAGCGGTGACAATCCTAAATTCATATTTTGGTTATTTGCTGGAATTTTTAGCCTTGGCTATGTGGTAGGTTTTAGTAATTTATTTGACCGAAGACCACAAATAATCATTAACAATAAAGGTATCTGGGACAGAAGACTTAAATTTGAAACTCTTCTTTGGGATGATATAATTAAAGTTTATCCATTCCACGTAAGAACACCACGTTTAAATCTGAAATCGCATTCTTTCATTTGTTTAGCTTTAAAACCGGAAATTTCAAAAAAGAGAATAGCACCTAAATGGGTAGAAAATTTTAATCGTAAAGTTAGAGCCCAAAAAGCAAGTATAAGTGTGAGCGATATTAAAGTAAATGATGAAAAACTATTAAGCGCTATAAAACAATTATGTGCCGAGCAACCTGAAAACAGGGCTGCAATTATTAGTAAACTAAATTTAAAATAGACATTATGAACAAAATAGGCAAACTATATTTATTACCGGTACCCCTTGGCGATGACGCCGACCCAAAAGAAGTACTTCCTGATACTATAGCACGCACTATTGAGTTTATAGACCATTATATTGTAGAGAATGAGAAAACGGCACGCCGTTTTATAAAAGCAATACTACCTACTAAAAAACAGCCTGAACTAAAGCTTTCTGTTTTAAACAAACACACCGAACCATCTGAACATCCTGATTTTATTAAGCCCTGCCTTAGCGGACAAAATGTTGGCTTAATGAGTGAAGCAGGATGCCCCGGGGTTGCCGATCCCGGTGCAGCTATCGTAAAGATTGCCCACGAAAAAGGAATTCAGGTAGTACCACTGGTTGGTCCATCATCCATTTTATTGGCTATTATGGCAAGCGGCATGAATGGACAAAGCTTTGCCTTTAACGGCTATTTGCCAATAGACAAATCTGACAAGAAAAGCGCACTAAAAAACTTTGAGTCGTTATCGCAAAACAAAAGCCAGTCGCAACTGTTTATTGAAACACCATATCGTAACAATAAGCTAATGCAGGATATACTGAACACGCTTCAGCCTAACACCCATTTATGCATTGCATGCGATATTACGTTATCTACCGAATACATCAAAACCAAAACCATTGCCCAATGGAAAAAAGAAAAGGTAGATCTTCACAACAGACCTTGTATTTTTATTGTGCACAAGTTTTAGAAGGTTCAGTTAGCCGTGCTTTTAAGTGTTTTTATAATATCTCTTTTTAAACCAAAAAGCAAGATTAACCAAAGCTATTAAAGCAGGCACTTCTACCAAAGGACCAATAACCCCAACAAAGGCATGATCGCTATTAATTCCGAATACTCCTATTGCTACAGCAATGGCGAGTTCAAAATTATTGCCGGTTGCCGTAAAAGCTATCGCTGTATTTTTAGAATAATCGGCGCCCATTTTTTTACCGGCAACAAAACTCACTACAAACATTAGTACAAAGTAAATTACTAACGGAATGGCTATTTTTACAATATCCATAGGTAGCTGTACTATAAGTTCGCCTTTCAGGCTAAACATAACCACAATAGTAAATAACAATGCTATAAGTGTTATAGGCGATATAAACGGAACAAACTTAGTAGTAAACCACTCTCTGCCTTTTAACTTTATGAGTGCGTAATGCGACACAAGCCCGGCAGCAAAAGGTATTCCTAAATATATACCCACGCTTTTGGCAATTTCTTGTATGCTAATATCAACAACAGCACCTTTAAGACCAAACAAAGGAGGCAGCAGTGTAATAAATACATAAGCATATACACTATACAGCAATACCTGAAAAATACTGTTTAATGCTATCAGTCCGGCTGCATATTCGCGATTACCATCGGCAAGATCATTCCATACTACCACCATAGCAATGCATCGTGCCAAACCTATAAGTATAAGCCCTGTCATATATTCCGGATAGTCTGACAAAAACAGAATAGCAAGAAAAAACATAAGCACAGGCCCTACTATCCAGTTTAAAAACAACGACATACCCAATACTTTTGTATTAGAGAACACCTCTTTTATTTTACCGTACTCCACCTTTGCCAACGGAGGATACATCATAAGTATCAACCCAATAGCCAATGGAATATTGGTAGATCCGCTTGAAAAAGAATTTATAAAACCGGATGATGAAGGAAAAAAATAGCCTATGGAAACACCCAGTGCCATAGCAGTAAAAATCCACAATGTAAGGTAACGATCCAGGAAACCAAGTCGTTTTCTGTTTACAACCGGAGCACAATTATCCATTACTATGTTCTTTTATAAAATCATGGCTATAAGCCTTAATCATATCCCTTATTCTTCTAAATTCGTTCATAACTTCTTCATCTGTACCCTGTGCTTTGGCAGGATCCGGGAAATTATAATGAAAACGCTCCGCCTTAGAAGGAAAGAAAGGACAGTTTTCTTTGGCATTATCACAAACCGTAATAATGTAGTCAAAATTCACATCATAATACTCATCCACATTATTAGAGGTATGCCCTGATATATCAATACCATCTTCTGCCATAACAGCAATAGCCTTAGGGTTTACCCCATGCGTTTCAACACCTGCACTGTAAACAGTAATATTTTCATCAGCAAAATGTCTTAAATAACCTTCGGCTATCTGGCTGCGGCAACTATTGCCGGTACATAAAACAAGTAAGTTTTTCATTTTATAATTTTTGGTTAACAACAGTTGCCTTCTACATTGCAGCAAGGCTCATTATTTTTACTTAAATCAGTTAGCTTAATTTTTTGTTTAGGTGCAGGCTGCCCACAGCTTTCGCTGGCAAGGCATGCCGTTTGTTTTGCTTTCAGTATAAAATCTTTACCATCAAAGTCAAGACCATACTTACCTATTGTTCCCTGCTGATACTCCACTTCTATTTCACTGTCTTCCATTCCCAATATCTTTTCAGACAATGCTATAATATTCAGAAGTTTTTGTGGTTTTAAACGATGATCATAATCATCGGCATTCCACAACTGAAAGTTGGCTGTATTCTCTTTTCTTACCACCCCACCGCAGTCTATAAAGTTTTTAGTAACCAAACCAACTTCGGTTACATGAAAATTTTCAGGCACATAGGTACCATCCTCAAGTTTGAAATTTACAGTCTGAGCTGTAGCAAGATGTTCTTTAATTTCTGATAGTCTCATACTATTATGTTTTAGCAACAATTATTTTTATTCTTATTTTCTAACGATGTCTGAATATGACTAAAAAAAGACTGTATCATTTCAAATCCTTTTTCATCTATACAATAACAAATAGCCGTTCCTTCAATACTTCCTTTTATAAGCCCGGCATTTTTTAATTCTTTTAAATGCTGCGATACTGTTGGCTGTGCCAAAGGCAATACATCTACTATATCGCCACAAATACAGGCATCTACTTTTAAAAGATACTCTATAATAGCTATACGGGCAGGATGACCAAGTGCTTTAGCCATGTTTGACAATTTATTTTGATGCTCAGTAAACTGATCTGATTTAGATGCTCCCATTTCATATATTGTTATATTGCAATATTACGATAAATAACAATTCAACAAGAAAAAAATTCATGATTTTTTAAACCTCTAAGCAATTCATTTTGATTGCCTTTTACAGAATAAAGCCTTATTTTTGCACTATGAAAAGTACAGCAGACTTTATAAAAGTTACCCCGCCCTGATTTACAGTCCGTAAATCAGGAAAACAAACCCTTTATTTTTTTTACAAAAACATACAGGTGTTATTTTTTAACCGAGGTAACATTACAACCCTTTTACATTCATGAAACAACTTTTCAATCTATTCGATTTTTCACAAAAAGTAAATTATAAAAACGAAATTTTGGCAGGGCTTACTGTAGCCATGACCATGATACCCGAATCACTTTCATTTGCCATACTTGCCGGATTCCCACCCCTTGTGGGGCTTTATGCCGCGTTTACAATGGGGCTTATAACCGCAATTCTTGGCGGAAGGCCAGGATTAGTATCGGGCGGAGCCGGTGCAACAGTAGTGGTACTTATAGCCCTTATGAAATCGCACGGTATAGAGTACGTATTTGCAGCCGTAGCAATGGCAGGAATAATACAAATACTTATAGGCGTATTTAAATTTGGCAAGTTCATCCGTTTAGTACCGCAGCCTGTTATGTATGGCTTTGTAAACGGATTAGCTGTTATTATTTTTATGTCGCAGTTAGAACAACTAAAAACAGCAGGTGGCTGGCTAACCGGCAGCACATTGTATATTATGCTTGGCCTTATTGCCTTAACCATTGCTATTGTTATATTTTTTCCTAAAATTACAAAAGCAGTACCGGCTTCACTGGTCGCTATAATTGTTGTGTTTTTAGTAGTGGCAGGCTTTGGTATTGAAACTAAAACCGTTCAGGATATAGCTTCTGTAAGTGGCGGCTTCCCTCCTTTTCACGTACCTCAAATTGCCTTTAATCTTGATACTTTTCAAATCATATTTCCTTATGCATTGATCATGGCCGCAGTAGGATTAACCGAAGGACTGCTTACACTTAACCTTGTTGACGAAATTACCGGAACACGAGGCAACAGCAACCGCGAGTGTATTGCACAGGGAACTGCCAATATTGCCAATGGTTTCTTTTTTGGAATGGGTGGATGCCCAATGATAGCGCAAACACTGGTAAATCTTTCAGCAGGTTCAAGAGCACGGTTATCGGGTATTATTGCCGCTATTACCATTTTAATTATAATATTATTTGGCGCACCGCTTATAGGCATGGTTCCTATAGCTGCACTTGTAGGGGTAATGATAATGGTTGCTATAGGCACGTTTGAATGGGCAAGTTTCAGAATAATAAACAAAATGCCTAAACAGGACATTTTTACAGGTATAGTTGTAGCCCTTATTACAATATTACTGCATAACCTTGCACTTGCTGTACTTATAGGCGTAATAATATCTGCTCTGGTATTTGCTTGGGAAAGCGCTAAACGTATAAGGGCAAGACATTATTTAGACGAAAATGGCGTTAAACATTATGAGATATACGGTCCGCTGTTTTTTGGATCTGTTTCTGTTTTCAACGAAAAATTTACAATAGAAAAAGACCCGCAGGAAATAGTGATCGATTTTAAAGAAAGTCGTGTTGCAGATATGTCAGCAATAGAAGCATTAAACACTATTACCTCTAAATATAGTAAGGCGGGCAAAACCGTACATTTAAAACACCTAAGTCCCGATTGCAGGCAGCTGCTTAAAAATGCAGAAGCAGTTATAGATATTAATATTATAGAAGATCCGGCTTATACTGTTACAATTTAAAATAATTAGTACTTTAACTTTATTGTAAGTTTTTACAACAAGCAGTATTTATTAAATTTGCAAATATGGCAAAACTCATTAACCTTAAAATATTCAAGAAATTCTCTGAATCATCTTCTTCAGGCGGAATACTGCTTTTATTGTGCGTTGCTCTTTCATTAACTATAGCAAATACAAGTCTTGCTTCAGGATTTGATAGTTTTTTAAATGAAGATATAGGATTTTCTTTTAAAGCATTACACCTTAATTATCCGGTAATAATATGGATAAATGACGGTCTTATGGCTGTATTTTTCCTATTGGTAGGATTAGAAATAAAAAGGGAAATCGTTGAAGGAGAACTTTCATCATTAAAACAGGCTTCATTACCTGTATTGGCTGCTATTGGCGGTGTTATTGTTCCGGCTGTTATATTCAGCATTGTAAATAGCGGGCAGCCCACATTAAAGGGCTGGGGAATACCTATGGCAACAGATATTGCTTTTGCTTTAGGCATACTATCATTGTTGGGAAATAAAGTACCTACCGGACTGAAAATATTTTTAGCAGCGCTTGCCATTGTAGATGATCTTATGGCAATACTTGTAATTGCCATATTTTACTCATCAGAACTGCATTTAATTTATCTGGCATATGCCGGAGGTTTGTTTGCATTGCAAATAGCCTTTAACCGGTTTGGAGTTAAAAATATATTTTTATACATCATTCCCGGTATTGTTATGTGGTATTTTATTCATCATTCAGGCATACATGCTACCATAGCGGGTGTAATAACAGCACTTACACTCCCTACAACCGATGATGATACAGAATCTCCGCTGGAAAAACTGGAGCATGCTCTTGCTACACCGGTAAACTTTATTATAATGCCCATTTTTGCCATAGCCAATACAAATATTACTTTTCAGGGCGGTATGGTAGAAGGGCTTGCCAGTAACCTTGGCATGGGCATCTTACTAGGTTTATTTTTAGGTAAGCCAATTGGTATTTTCTTTATGTCATGGCTGTCAGTAAAATTAAAAATTGCATCATTGCCGGATGAAACCAACTGGATTCACGTTGCCGGATTAGGCTTGCTGGGTGGCATAGGATTTACAATGTCTATTTTTATAGCATTACTTTCTTTTAAAATTCCGGCATTGCAAAACGAGGCTAAATTTGCCATACTTATAGCTTCTGTATTATCTGGTATTGCAGGATTTACATTGCTTAGCCTGTATAACAAAAAAAGAAAAAAAGAGGCAGCAGCCCATTAATCTTTTTCGTTAAAAACCTGAACATTTTTAACTGAAAGGCGCTCATTGAGCCAGTTTTTAAATCTTTTACTATCTGCATCGGGCAGTTTTTTATTGCTTTGGTAAATAACTGCCGTTATGGTAAATAAACTGTCTTTTCCCGTAGCCATCTCATGATTAGAAACTGACAGTGAATTAATAGCAGGAAAAATTGCCCTGGCTTCTTTTAATAGCTTTTTATTGTCAAAGTGGTTCTTTTCAAGCTCTTTTTCAAGCTGGATAATTTTCACATCCTTTTGGTTAAGTTCATTTTCGTCGCCTTTAACCTGTCTCAATATATCACCTTTAAGCGCTGATAGTCGATCAGTAGTATCCTGCCTTATAATCAGATCAGCTCCTTTAAGATAGCGATTTTCATTAATTTTTTTGTCAAGGTCAGCTATTTCGTTTTTTTCAAATCTTTTATTAAGCATTGCAAGCTCAATAGTTTTTGGTTCCGTTTTAAAATTTATCTTTTTAAACACTACGGTATAGCCTTTATCGGCAAATTCATTTTCTATGAATATGTTAGAATTTTTCCTGAACTGCTGCTCCATATATAACGAGTATGCCAGATAGCTGCTTGGCAAAAGCATTACTGTAGTAAGTACCCATATCATTATTTTAACCTGACGCTGCTGTTTTTCATCAACTTGTTTCTTAGGAGGATACTTAAGGTATTTCACTATAATAAATGTGGCAATACCTATAAATACACAGTTTATACAGTAAAGGTAAGCAGCCCCAAAAAAATACGACCATTGCAATGTTGCAAGGCCATAACCGGCGGTACATAACGGAGGCATTAATGCTGTTGCTATAGCAACCCCCGGAATAGGATTTCCCTTCTCTGTACGGGTTACCGCAATAACACCAACCAATCCACCAAAAAAGGCTATAAAAATGTCGTAAATATTAGGTGACGTGCGGGATAAAAGTTCAGACTGAACATCCTTAAAAGGACTAATTAAAAAATAAAGGGTAGATACTATCAGGCTTACTAAAGTAGCGTTAAGAAGATTTCTTAACGATTTTTTTAAAAGCGTAAAATCAAACACACCCAATGCAAAACCTGCCCCCACAATAGGACCCATTAAAGGAGAAATAAGCATTGCTCCTATAATTACAGCGGTAGAATTTACGTTAAGCCCCACAGAAGCAATTATTATAGCACAGGCTAAGGTCCAGAGGTTTGCACCTTTAAACGATATATTAGTTTTAATACTTTCAAGGGTTTTTTCCCTATCGTTTTCGCCTTCTTTTAAATTTAAAACATCCTTAAAAAAACTCATGATACCACTTAAAGATTATGCAACAATTTATACATTTTGAATTAAAAACAAACGTTTAATTTCATAAAAAAATTCTTATATTACTTTAAATTTAGCCTTTTTTTAACAAAAATTAATTATTTATTATTTAGATAACCTAGTTAATTAACAAATTTTACTACCTTAGCTATCCCAACAATAGATAACATGCCTTACACAACAGAAATTATTATAGCTGCAACAATTACAGTAGCAGCATTCTTATACTTTTTACGGCCTAAGTATAAGAAAGAGAAGCTTTTGCTTTTAACTAAATACCGTCGTGTACGCACAAAATCATTAGAGATTCAGGATAGTATCAGCAAATATATACTTACTAATGATGCTTTAGACGACAATTTTCTACCTGACCTGACTTATGGGCAATTTATGAGAAAGCTTAAAAAAGCACATTCATTATATCTCTCTGAAAAGACCTACGTAAAGTTAAAGAATAGCAGTAACATATTTTTTCTAAAAAAAACAGGACGACTGCTAGATGAGCAGGAAAAACATTTAGATGATATAGAAAAAAAATTATTATTTGAAAAGCCTGAGATAGCATAAAAAAGACCGCCTTTTACAAGGCGGTCTTTTTTTTATAAATTGTTTTTTTTACAATAATACTTTCGGCTGTGGCTGTGCAACAATACCAGATGTATCATAGCCACCAAATTTTTTAATGTAACTTTTTAACGAAGTGCCAAAACCATCTCTAAATGTTCTTTTACCGTTAGTTCTTAAAAAACTCTTTACAGAATTAGCTCCTGCAAGATGTGCCGCCGCTAAAAGTCCAGATTCAGTAATAGTTACACCATTAATAACATGTCCGTTAAAACGGTGAATTTCTTTACGAAGTTCCCATTTGTTTTTTGCAAGCAGTGCTTTAAAAGCTCTTTCCTGCATTTTAGGATTGTTTAAAAATTCTTTGGTGTTTTTAATTCCCAAAGCACGAAGTGCACTTTTACCAAATTGGTATTTACCCATATATCCAAATCTGTTAACAAGCTTATAAAGCCCCTGAGATTCTTTAATGGCTATAGCCTGTTTAAAACCTACATAAGATTTTCCGGTAAAAGGAAAGCTAAAATTGACTTTTGCAGTCTCGTCAATTGTTGGTACTGTGTAATTGGTAATCTCGTCTTCAGCTAAGTGAAATCCTTCGATTTTTCCAAATTGTCTTGCTTCTGTCGGCCTAAAGCCCGAGCTTACAAGTGTAATAATTAGAGTTAACCCTAAAAAGTATGCCCATTTTTTTGTCATATATTTTGATTTCTCATAAGCTGTCACCTTGATGAAATTTCCGGGGCAAATATACAAAAAAATACTAAGTTGATTTACAATTAGTTACAATACGCATAACTTTAACATAACCTTAAGTATGTCGATTATGGTGATAATTTTTGGTAACTCCCGTAAATAAAGGAAGTTACAAAGAAGTGCCTCGGCAATGATTTTAACGTTAAATTTTGCAGTTTGTCGATTTAAAAAAAGTAGTTATTAATGCAATATCATGTTTAAAAAGTAAGTTATACGCTACAAAAATAACTGAAAACGTCAAATTTTGGAAGATTTATATGCGTGCATTTATAAAATTTTAAAACAAAAAAAGCAGTGGAATCACTACTCTTTTTCAACTATTTTTAAATAACTTATCGCTTAATACCCATTTTATTTACCCATGCCACATATTTTTGGCGGTTTACCTCGTGTTGTGCAGCAGTAACTGCAAACTCATGATAACCAAAGTTGGTTACACTGGCACAAAAGTATATGTAATTGTGCTTCTCAGGGTTTAGTACTGCATCTATAGCCGTAATATCGGGCATAGCAATCGGCCCCGGCGGAAGCCCTTCATATTTATAGGTGTTGTACGGAGAGTCTATAACAAGGTCTTTGTAAAGTACCCTTTTTATCACCTGGTCAAAATCTCCCGATTGTTTTTTCATGGCATAAATAACTGTTGGGTCGGCCTCCAGCTTCATTCCTCTCTGTAAACGGTTAAGGTAAACGCCTGCAACTCTTGGCCTTTCATCTTTTTTTACAGTTTCTTTGTGTACTATAGAGGCCAGTGCAGACACTTGCAGCGGTGTAAGATTAAGCGCTTTGGCTTTCGCCAGCCTGTCTTCATTCCAAAACTTCCTGTATTCTTTCGCCATCTTATCTCTCACCTTCGTAGCCGAAGTATTCCAGAAAAACTGATACGTATTAGGTATAAACATACTTAATACATTATCATCATTAAAACCGTTTTCTTCAAGAAAAGTCTTATCTGTAAAAGCTTCAAGAAGGGTTAAACTATCAGGTTCTATCTGATGCGATATACGCCCTACTGCCCTTTGCAACGTTTCCTGATTATTAAAAGCAATATTAACAGGCACCGGCTGACGTAGTGAGTTAACAAGGTCGTTACTATTCATTCCTTTTTTAAAAACAAACTTACCTGCTTTTACATACCGCGGATATTCTTTTTTATTAGCTACAGAATTGAACTTATCCATATCTTCAATATATGGTCTTATAATGTTCTGTACTTCTTCATAATCAGAACCTGTAGGTATATATAAAGCAACTTCGTTTTCACTGAATTTTGTATTTGGAGAAAAAATCTGCTTATACAGTATGTAGCCCCCAATGGTTCCTGCTATTACCACCACAAGGGAAAATATCCCAATAATTTTTCTAAGATTCAATGTAGTATAATTTTATTGCTGACGAATAAGCTGATATAACCCTTCGTCGTGATAGTTATTATTTCTTTTAATCCAGTCTTTTTTTAAACCTGCTAACTGAAAGCCAAAATTAGTAAAAAGGCTCACACTTGCAACATTGTTCAAATCTATATTAGCATACAGCTGATGAAGTTGTAACTTATTGAAAGCATAGGCTATAAGTAACTCTAAAGCTTCACTGCCTGTACCTTTATTACGCTCTGTTATATCCTGAATTATAATACCAACTCCTGCTCTTTGGTTTACAGGATCAAAATCAAACATATCTATAAGACCAATGGCATCAAAACTGCCATTTTTACATATAGCAAGACGCAGCTGCTTCGCTTCATAAATATCCTGATGGGCATTTTCAAGATACTGGCGGATAAGAAAACGGCTGTATGGTGTTTGAGTATTACTTACCTCCCATATAGCTTCATTGTTTTCAAGCCTATAAATAAATTCAAGGTCTTCGGGCTCAAGTGCCCTTAAATAAATTGTATTTCCTGTAAGGGTTACCATTCTATGGTTCCGTTAAATACAAATTTTGCGGGTCCTGTAAGGTATATATTTACAAACTGTTTACCTTTTTGTGTAAAAGACACTTTAAGCTCTCCGCCCGGGGTAACAAGAGTCACCTCATCCTTATCTGTATTTCCTAAAACACGCATGGCGATAGCAACAGCCGTAACACCGGTTCCACAGGAAAGGGTTTCATCTTCCACCCCACGTTCGTAAGTTCGCACAGCAAAAGTAGTATCATCTGCAGCAGATACAAAATTTACGTTAGAGCCTTTTTCACCGTATAATCCGCTATAGCGAATGCTTGCTCCTATTTTTTTGACATCAAAGGTTTCAAGGTCTTCAACAATTTCTACATGATGCGGAGATCCCGTATCCATAAAAACATAGTTTTCATATACCGAAACCGCATTTACATCTTTCATATGAAGCGATACCGTTCCGTCATTATCTATTGTGGCATGATGGCGTCCGTCTATAGCTGTAAATTCTGCTTCATTGTCAATTACACCCAACTGACGGGCAAAGGCTACGATGCATCTGCCTCCATTGCCGCACATAGTACTCTCGTTTCCATCAGAATTATAATACACCATACGAAAATCAGTATTTCCGTCGTTTTCTAATAAAATAAGCCCATCGGCACCAATGCCAAATTTACGGTCACATAAATGTCCAATAAGTTTGGTATCATTTTTGGGAAATAAATTATTACGGTTATCAACCATTACAAAGTCATTTCCTGTGCCCTGGTATTTATAAAAAGTATGTTTCATTCTTTACTGTATTACCGCAAAAGTACAAATATATATGACATGAAGAATGAGAGCAACCGGCTAAAAAAAACTAAAATTATCATCAAATAACTAAAATTAAATACTGTTTAAATTATGAAAAGAATTTCAGGATTATTTTTGGTGGCACTCATGAGTGGTGCCACAACTCTTGGAGCTTACAAACTGGTATTTGATAACGACACACCATCATCTGCCTTATCAATTGCTCCAGCTGCAGCTTTAACTAAAAATGTAGCTTATACCGGCCCCGAGTCAGTAGATTTTACAGAAGCGGCAGATAAAGCCGTACATACTGTAGTACACGTAAAAAACACTACCTACTCTACAGGGCCAAGAAGCATGATGGAATATTTTTATGGCTACCGCGGAGGCCAGCCACAGCCACAGGTAGGAACAGGATCGGGCGTAATTATTACTGAAGATGGTTATATAGTTACCAACAATCACGTTGTAGAAAACGCTTCGGAGCTGGAAGTAACCCTTAACAACAACAAAACCTATAAAGCCAGACTGGTAGGAACAGACTCTAAAATGGATATAGCCCTTTTAAAAGTAGATACCAGTGATAAACTACCGTATGCGACCTTTGGTAATTCAGACGACATGAAGGTGGGAGAATGGGTTCTTGCAGTAGGTAATCCATATAACCTTACAAGTACAGTTACTGCCGGTATTGTTTCGGCTAAAGCCAGAAACCTTAGCAACGATGGGCTACAGTCATTTATCCAGACAGACGCTGCAGTTAACCCAGGAAATAGTGGTGGTGCATTGGTCAATACACGAGGAGAGCTTATAGGTATAAACACTATGATAACTTCTATGACAGGTTCATATGTAGGATATTCATTTGCTGTACCAAGTAATATTACCCGTAAAATTATTGAAGATATAATGGAATACGGTAATGTGCAGCGTGGTGTACTTGGCGTAGAAGGAGGAGAACTGAACAGTACTGTTGCAAAAGATGTTGGTGTTACCGAAACACAGGGCTTTTATATAAATGCAGTTACAGAAAATTCGGGTGCTAAAAAAGCAGGATTGCAAAAAGGTGACGTTATAGTAAAAATAGACGACAGGCCTATAAATGGCTTTGCCGACCTTAATGCTGCCATTGTTACCAAGCGCCCTAACGATATAGTAAAAGTTACCATTCATCGCGATGGTGATGTACTAACACTGCCCGTTAAGCTTTCTAAAAATGAAATAAACAGTTATACATACAGCGGATTAGAGCTTGAAGATCTTAGTTCAGCCGACAAAAAGCAGTTTAAAATTAATTATGGTGTAAGAATAAAGGAAATTACAGATGAAGATTTTATGCCTTACTATGATGAACTTAAAGATGGTATTATTCTCACAATTGGCAATGTAAAAGCCACAGATATAAAAACGGTTTCTAAAGTGCTTTCCCAAAAAGGCCCTAACGAAAAAGTGAGAGTGCAAATGCTGACTAAAAACGGTGAGCTTTTACGTTTCTTAATGTAAGAAACCTTATTAGGCTTAAAAAAATGGAATCCCTACTTGAAAAAGTGGGGATTTTTTTTACAACCTTATCATAACCCTGGCTAAATATATAAGGCATGCTTATTATTTATTTTTGCACAAACCAAAAAAACAGATGACTAAAAAAACTTTCCGTAAACTTGAAGTACTACTACATTTTCTTACTGCCTTTGTATTACTTATAAAAGGATGCGACGAAATGAACAGGAGGCTATATTTTCCGGGTGGAATTATACTGAGTTTTACTGTAATTATTTTTATAATAACCATTTTTTGGAAAACACTTTATATAAGCCCTAAACAGGCTCGACAGATTTGTTATTATCTGGAATCGCCTGCACTGCTCATCATATCTTATATGCTGCATTTAGAAGGGAAAATGTTTTTACCCGATTTGTTTTTAATTGCTGCAATAATATATCCTGTTATGGGTTATATTTCATCTAAAAAATTCAGACATATAAAAGATAACTTCTTATAAAAAATAACTCCTGCGCCAATTACAACGCAGGAGTTTAGGAAAAACTTACTTAATTAATCATTCTATTTATCAACGTTCTTCCCTGACAGTATAACCTTAATTATACTGATACAACATTAGCAAAAAATTAAAAGTAAACTGTAATTGAAACCCTAAACAGAATCGATAAAAAAGCGACATATATAGTCTATAAAGGTGACACAAAAAATATAAAATACTAATCTACAGAGATATAACTCAAAATTAAAGAGAAGCTATATAATCGTAAAGATCTTCATCTTTAGGTATTTCCATTTTCGCTGCCAGCCTTTCCTTCCTCTTTTTAGAAGCAACAGGGGTAATATTTAGAATAAATGCAATTTCTTTTACTGACAAATTCATATACATATAGGCAATAAATCTTATATCCGATACAGTAAGCGTTGGATGCGCCGATTTTAACCTGTTCATAAAGCCTGAGTTTACCTGTTCAAAATGAACAATAAAATCGTTCCAGGCATTATCTGTCTTTAAATGGTCTTTTAAAGATTGTATGTAAGCGGCTAATGTAGGATCTTTTGAAAATTTTGGCCTTTTGGAAAGGTATTCCAATATCTCTTCAAGCAGTTCATTCCTGCCGGAAAGATGTAGTGCTTTGGCAGAGAGTTTTCTGTTGCGGGCTTCAACCTCATTTTTAAGCCGCTCCTGCTCTAAAAGCGCATTGGTTACCTGTTTTTCCAGTAATAAATTATTGTTTTTTTCTTTTTCAAGATCAAGCAATATCAAATTTCTGTTACGTGCAGCAATTACCCTTTTTTGCTTATAAATTAGAAAAACTATAACTATTATAGCCAGAACTATTGCAAAGGCAGAATAATATACACGCCTTTCCAGCCTGAATTTCTCTTTGTTAGCGGCAATCTGTTTTTTATATCCCTGTATCTCAAATTTTACCTTATTGTTTTCAAGCTGCCTGCCATTTTTAATATTATTAAGCTCATTCTGAATTTTAAAAACAGAATCTTTATAGGTTAAAGCTTTGAGCAGGCTGCCTTTTTGAATATATATATCTGTAAGCAACGAATAAATCTCTCTTTTAGATTCCAGATTAGGATCTTCTTCTAAAATTTTTCGGGTATATCGTTCTGCTTCCTCAAATGATTTTTCTTTTAAATAGCTTTTAGCTACTATAAAAAGCAGGTTAACACCCCCGTCACCATAATCAATATAAGGGCTGGTATTATACAACTGTAATGCTTCTTTTCTTGCCTCGGCTGTATTCCCTATCAATAATGTATTTTCAATAAGCATTGATTTTATAGTAAATTCATCCCGCGGATATTCTTTCAGATATTTCAGCCCTTTTACAATATATTCCCTCGATTTTTTAACCTCTCCCCTCAGCATCATGCTATAACCAATGCTTCCAAGAGATACACCTTTTAAATTATCGGCAGAATTGTTCTGCAAAGCTGTTTCATAAGCTTTTTTATAATATTCTTCAGCTTTTTCATAAAGCTCTTCAAGCACATAAACATTTGCAATATTATGTACAACCATAATTTCTGCTTCCGGTTCAAGCTTTATAGATATGGCATAACCTTTAAGAAAATAGTCTAACGCTTCACCATAATCAAACATGTTCTGGTAATTGTTTCCAATATTTACCAAAGCAAGAAATAATTGCTTGTCAAGATGATTTTTTTCTGCAATTGTGCGTGCCTTAGTGAACAGCTCAATAGATTTAGAGAACTTTTCTTCCCGCATCGCATCAATGCCAAACTGAATGAGAGAATCTGCCTCTTGTATTTTAGTTTGCGCATGCAATCTTATACACAATAAAATGCAGAGGAAGAAAAAAAATAATTTATCGGACTTTAAAGTATACACTTAACAATTACATCGTTATGGTTCTAATGACCAAATATAATGAAGAAGTTGGTCTCTTCCATAAAAAACAAGAGGGTGGCTTTAATTATTGCAAAAAAATAACCCCCGAACAATATTTTTCGGGGGTTATGCAATCTTTAGTATAAAAAGATACTTAAGATTAACTATTTCAAATTAATTAACTACTTATTTTTTAACCACTTTAATTATTTTAGAAGCATTTTCAGTTGAAACCTTAACCATATATGTACCTGCTGCCAGTTGAGAAACATTTAACTGTACATTATTTTGGTTGAACGATTTTACAATAATCTGCTGGCCTAATAAATTAAATACTTCTACACCTGTAATATTTGCAGAATAATTAAAATTTAACACATCACTTACCGGGTTAGGATAGTAGCTGAAAGAAGCAGAATCAAATTTATCATTGCTTAACAACAAATCTATAGTAACTTCAAACGGCTCACTTTCACATTCCCCTACAGTTTGTGTTGCGTAGTAAGTATTAGTACCTACCGGTACAACAAAATCTTCAGTTAATGGATTCGTTCCATTTTCAGCATCTTCTTCAGTAGCATACCATGTAATAGTACCTTCTGCTTCAAGTTCAACCTCATATAAGAATAATCCGCCTGTAGCATCTAATGTATATTCTATAGTAGCATCTCCGGTAGGAGCATCCACATCAGCTACAGTAACCATGAAAGAAGTTTCATCTGTACACATACCACTTTCAGACATTGCATAAATGTATACCATCATAGATTCATCTATGGTATCACCCGCAGAAAGCTCGTCTCCCATACCATCTGATTCTGTAAAATAAGTACCATTTTCAAGTTCCGGCAGTATATATTCTGAACAGGTAGTTACATCTTCAAGCTGGTCTGCCACAACGTTTACTATAGTAATTGTAAATGAACTCTCAGCAGTACATATATTAGGTTCAGTACCTTCTTCAGCATAAATGTGTACAGTACTTGTTTCAGTAATAGCGTCACCTGCCATAAGCATTTCCCCTAAACCTGAACCGCCAGTATAATAATTACCATTTGTTAATTCAGGAAGTATATAAGAGTCACAAGCCGTTACATCTTCCATTTCATCTACCATAGCATTAAGTATAGTTACCATAAATGAATTTTCGGCAGTACACAAAGTAGTTTCGTTGCCACTTTCAGCATATATATAAATAATACCCGAAGCTTCTATAACATCTCCGGCTTCAAGTATTTCTCCCTGACCTCCTGCTGCAGTAAAGTAAACACCATTTGTTAATTCAGGAAGTATATAAGACCCACATGCTGTTACATCATCCATTTCATCTGCTATAGCATTATAAATAGTGATGGTAAAACTGTTTTCTGCAAAACATGTAGGAGAAGTACTTGCATAAACATAAAGTGTTGTTGTTGCATTTACTGTTGTTCCTGCAGCAAGCATATCACCTGTTCCGCCGGTAGCTGTATAATAATTTCCATTAGTTAGTTCCGGAAGAGTATATACTCCACATGAAGTAACATCTTCTGGAGCATCAGCTTGTGCAGAACCAATTGTTACAGTAAATGCATTTTCTGCACTACAAGTTCCAGAAGTTGCATATACATATAATGTAGTTGTTTCTGTAATTTCAGTTCCGGCTGCAACAACATCACCTTCACCATTCATTTCAGTATAATAGGCACCATTTGTTAATGCTGGTAATATATAAGATCCGCAATCTGAAACATCCGCAGGATCATCTACAGGTACAGTTGTAATTGTTACTGTAACAGGAGTCCTGGTTAAACTTTCACATCCTTCTGTTTGTGTTGCATAATATGTTGTGCCGTCCGTTAGTGCAAGAGTAGGCAGTAAAGATGATCCGCCGGTTTCCGCAGCATACCATTTTACAGCAGTACCTGTTACATCAATATCGGCAATTGTAGAGCCGCCACAAAGGGTTTGTGCTGCATCAGCAACAGGAGCTTCTGTCATACACGGCTGTATATCTAAAAGATAATCTTCTACCTGTCCGTAACCAAAATCTTCTGTGCCACATGGGCTATCAGGATATACATTGTATAGCTTAAATACCCTCATATACGTAACTCCGGTAGTGGCTGTTAACGGTATCTGTATCGTACCTGTAGCTGCTTGGCCGTCAGTACCTGTAGATCCCGTAATACTACCTATTTCAAAAGATTCCCCATCATCATCCAAAGTCCCATTCTGATTAAAATCTATGAATACTTTAAAATATGTCGTATAAGTCTCTCCATTTGTGTTTCCTTCCAGCGAAATAGGATAAGTCATTCCTTTAGTTACTACAGCCGGAGGCAAAGAACTATAATCTTCTACTGCCGGCCAAGCATTTACTTCGTTAGATGAAGTATTATCTATTGAGGCAAAAGTAACATTAGTAATAGGTTCAATATCATAATTAAACTCTACTTCACACATGCAATTAAGTCCGCTGTTTAATACCTGTACCGGTGTGCTTGTAACAGATAATGTACTAGCAGTACAGGTAATAGTTGCCTTATACCATGTTGGAACCGTTTGGGCTATAGATAATGTTGCAGATGTACCATCGGTAGTAACATCTGTATAAGTAATACCATCTGTAGATTTTTGCCATTGGAAAGTTAATCCTGAAGAGGTATAAGCAGGAGAAAGCGACAACATAGCATTTTCCTGATTACATATAGAAGTACTGGCAGCCACTGCTGCTGAAGCCGGAGGAGTACCGTCACAAGGAAGTAATTCCTGAACAACTGATATATCATCCAGGAAAAAATAAATATCTGTTTCAGATATACTGCCGGGAGTCGCAATAACTCTTAAATATACTCCCGTCCCTGTTGGAGGTGTAAAGTTAACTGTTTTAACAGCACAGTCAGATGAAGAAACATGATTTGTATTATTTATAGTTTGTAATAATGTCCAGGGACCTGATGCAGAAGGGCCATATTCTACTGTGAAATTTCCCCAATCAACATCATTTGTTACAGCCTCCTCATCACTATAGTTTAAAAGTTTATAGCTATAAGTTAAAGTAGCAGGTAAACCGTTAGAAGTTCCTAATAGAGGCGAAACAGTTTCAGGAGCGTATGAAAGTTCACCAAAAAAAGGATCATTATAATAATAAAATTCGGCAAAAAGGCTTGATTCATCACATGAAAGATAACTGGTGGAATAAAAATCCAGGTCATCCCAGCCGCCTTCATCATCATTAAAGTTTTCAGAGTAATTAACCTGTGCATACCCCGTGCTGACTATACCAAGGGCACATAAAAGCATAAAACTGCTGAACCATAATTGTAATTGTTTTTTCATAAAATTCAGGTTGTTGATTAATAGAATTCTAAATTTAACCAATTTTTAATAAATACATGAAAAATATAACAAAAAATTTAACTAAAATTTCACATTTATCAAACAATACAATTAAAAAACACCTAATTAATGAGTTTTTAAGCAAGATCTAAATGAATTATTTAAGAAACAGCTTGTGTTTTTTTAACATATTACAGATCTTTTATAAATAAAAAAATCTGCTTTTGATAATTAAATATCCTAAAACATAATAATACTCATTGTTTTAATTATTGGTTAAGAAATTATCATCACAGTTTTAACCAATTAGCGGCATTTTTAAAAATAAACTAAAAACATGCAAAAAAGTTTTTACGAAAACGTTTGAAATCTATACTTTTGCACCACTAAACAACACCATTAAAATTTTATCTTCATGAACAACAATGTTTTATACGAAAAAGAGCTTTCTTTTCAGGCTGACAGGCGAAGAGCCGGTGTAGAATTCATTAAAATCGTTAGTGATTTGTGGTATGACAAGTCTATTGAGCTTGTACTTTTCAGAAATCAGCTAATAGACAGGAACGTGAGCGACATCATCAACCTGCATGAATATGCGGGTGAATTTGTACAAAAACCAATTAATGTATTCGACTCTGTGGAGATTGCACGTGCTATTGAGGCGCTAGACTTACCTCCCTCCCGTATAGATATTGGTAAGCTTACTTACGAGTACCATCTTGAAGATGATAAATATAACGATGCTACTGCATTTGTTATAGACAAACTTAAAGACGCTAAAGTAAGCAGGAACATACAGCCAAAAGACGTTGTTCTTTACGGTTTCGGGCGTATAGGCAGACTGCTTGCACGCGAAATGATGCACAAAATTGGTAAAGGAAACCAGTTAAGGCTAAGAGCCATTGTAGTGCGCGATAAAGCCGATGCTACCCTATTGGAAAAAAGAGCCTCGTTACTACGTTACGATTCTATTCATGGAGATTTTGAAGGTTCTGTTAATGCAGACCACGAAAATAATGCACTTATTATTAACGGAACAACCGTACACATAATAACAGCTTCCAACCCTGAAGAAATTGACTATACTGCTTACGGCATTAACAATGCCCTGCTTATAGACAACACGGGAGCTTTTACTACCGAAGAAGCCCTGAGCCGTCACCTAAGTTCAAACGGAGTTGAAAAAGTATTGCTTACCGCTCCGGGTAAAGGCGTACCAAACATTGTGTATGGTGTAAACCATAACGAGCACAGCCCTGATGAAGTAGATATTTTCTCTGCGGCATCGTGTACTACAAACGCCATTACGCCTATCCTTAAAGCGGTTGAAGACACGCTTGGTGTTGTAAAAGGTCACCTTGAAACAATACATGCTTATACGAACGACCAGAACCTGGTTGACAATATGCATAAAAAATATCGCCGCGGACGTGCTGCTGCCCTTAACATGGTTATTACCGAAACTGGTGCAGGAAGTGCTGTTGCCAAGGCACTGCCTTCGTTAGCAGGTAAATTAACGTCTAACGCTATACGTGTACCGGTGCCTAACGGATCGCTTGTTGTACTTAACCTCGAGGTGGAAAGACCTACAAACGTTGCAGAAGTAAACGAGATTATGAAACACTATGCACTGGAAGGCGAACTTGTAGAGCAAATTAAATACTCTATGAACAACGAACTGGTATCCAGCGATATTGTTGGTACTGCACAACCTGCCATTTACGACAGCAACGCTACCATAGTAAGTGCCGATGGCAAAAACATTGTACTTTATGTATGGTACGATAACGAATATGGCTACAGCCACCAGGTTATCCGTCTTGCCAAGTACATTGCAAAAGTTAGGAGATATACCTATTATTAATAGATACAAACCAACCTATTTCTTCTTAAATCCGCAGGCTACAACTGCGGATTTTTTTGTTTTACACCCTAATCGATTAGGACTAGAGTGAAGCCATCCCCTACTTAGAGGGGTGCCGAGAGGCGGGGTGGTTAAAAGCACATGAGTGAAGCTGTTCCCCTCTTGAGAGGGTTAGGGGTGTGTTAGAAGCAAACAGTAGCAAGGCGATAGTAATTCCTCTACTTACGTGAATATTGACTCTATAAGATCTAGAGAAGATCTATTTACTTTATTTAAACAAAGGTCTGAGCCAATCATAATCTATAAGATGATTTAAGTTATCTTTTTCTGTATTATCATGATTCGATCTCAAAAATTTGCCACTTACACCACTTACTACATGCACGTTATTTCCTATTTTCCAAAAATTATTTGAATAATCCCAAAGCCAAGTTGTTGCTGAATTACCATATTGCTCTAATAATGCTACAGCATCATTTTTTGCTTTTTTTTGCGCAAAACCTATTTTAGAACCATCATCAGAAACTAAATGAAATGCATAATGAGTGATAACACCACTTTCATTTTTCCAAATACCAGATATTCTATATATTGCCATAATTATATTTTTTTCTTCATACAAAGATTATAAAATAAACAAAGATTATAATAAGTATAATTACCTGATCTTAAATAAAGTAAAAACACCTATTAAATAGCATATAGACTAATTACATTATTATCTTGCATAGTTGAGCATAATGTGTATCAATTTTTAAATCTTTATTTTTTATTTCCTTAAATTAATTAACAAATTAAATATTGATTTATATTTGATCATTACCTGATACTTTAGACTAAAAAATTATAACACCCCCTATTATGAGTCAACAAATTTATTCTCAAATCGTTGAATTAAGAAATGAGCCAAATAAAATCAAAAGGGGAAGAGATTTTGAAGCATTAATTAGAGAAATACAACCATGGGATCATAGACCACCAATAGTATCTAGCCAAGATAGTGAACAGCTGGATGGAGTATTCACATATAATGGTAATACATTTATAATAGAATCTAAAGCTATAAAAAAAATTATAACGCCGGGAATGCACGAATGGGAAGATTTCGAACTTAAAATAAGGAGAAGAAATAAGCGCATAATTGGGCTATATTGTTCACTAAATGAAGTTTCAGAAGCGATAGAAGAAAGAGCAAAAGAACTTAACTCAAACGGTTATCAAACTATTATTATTGCAGGAAAAAATTGGGAAGAATTGAACAATACAGGAATTCATTTTCCTTCATTTTTAGATTACTTGTTACTTTTATCATCGATTAAATTCAAATCACGTGTCGATTCTATTAAAAAAGCCCAAACATGGATATATGATAGTGAAACTATTAACAAGACATTTAAGAATGATACATGGAAAGTTTCGGCTCCTTTTCTAAGAAGATTTAAACATAGATATCATGAGGACTTGTTTGTAGAAAGAGGTATAGATGCACAAATAAGAGCATTTATCAAACATCTTAATCCAGTTAATCTAAAGTCTTACAAGAATAAAGATTCAGCTAAACAAATTATAATAATCCGAGATTTTTCAGGTAGTGGAAAAACTACATTTACAATAAATGCTGTATCTAATACAGAATTTAGCTATTGTTTTGCAACAACGGCAAACATAAATTCAATTGATATATTTTTAGATAACTTTATAGATAATATTAAGTATCCTAACAATGGAATCAAAGAATTATTAGCTATCAATAAACCTTTAATATTTGTAATTGATTCCTTAGACGAAACACCTTTAGCCCAGCATACACATAAACGTCAAGAAATTAAATCATTAATTAGGAAAGTTGAAGATTTAAATCAAGAGGCACTTAAACACAAATTTCATTTTTATCCTATAGGTTTAATCTTTACAGTCAGAGAAGAATACTGGAGGGATTGGGAAGCCTCATTTGAAGGGAGGCAAGATATAATTCAATTAAAAAAACTTTTATCAAACTTTACACCTCAAGAGTTTATCACTGCATTAAAAAATTATTCAAAAGCTTATAATTTTACAATTACAAATAATCTTAGTACAGAAGCCACAAATATACTATCAATTCCAATTAATCTAGAAATCTTTGCAGAAGCAAATCACTATGAAGGAGAAATTAAGGTTGATGACATTTGGGAAGGAAAGATTTTAAGCAATTATTTTACTAAGAAAGAAGAAGCTTTATCAAAACATTATTTAGATCGTTTCACTTCAAATATTTTTTACAAAGTATTATCCTTATTAGCTTACAAACTTTTAATTGATAAAACTACTCTTTTTTCAAAATCTAAATTTAAAGAAATTGCATCAGAAATATTGCCAGAGTTAAAACATGACAGTGACTTAATATTATTAAATTTAATATCGGAACAAATATTTACAACGGATTCAGAAGACACTAGAAATTATAGATTTAAATATGCTCGTTTTATCGAATATTTGGTAGCGTTGTATATTATGCAATATGTAGAAGACACTTCAGAATTTAGTTTTATAGATAAATCTATTGAAGTAATTTACGACTCAAACTTTGTTTCAATTTATAGTGTTTTAAATAATATTAAACATATTAGCAGAACTCAATTTACAGAAATAGACAAAGAGATAATTAACTACTATTCACAATCTGAAAGCTATTTAAAAAATCATCTTCCGGAATTAAGAGGTAAAATTGCTAGAGGAGAATGCATACCTGACGATTCAATTAAGTCAATTATTACTAATTTTACTCAAACTCCATTATCATCGTGGAATATATTTTTTATTGTATCAGCGAAAAAAGTAGATATTAAAAAAGACACAATAATTGATTCATTCATAATTGCTTGGCAGAAAAATTTTCAAGAATCAGACAGATGGAAATTGATTCATAAATTAAAGAATCGAGATTTATTAATTGAAGAAAAAATTCTTTTTGAATTATTTAAAGAAAAAACATCTCCAAGAGAATGGGAAGAATATTTTGGTAGTATTCTCGAAAAGAATCTAAATAATGAATTTATTGATATATGGGAACAATTACACGGTGAAGATTTTTTCACAAAAGATACTATAAAAAATAATAATGAATGGCAAATTGCTAATCGGCTTTTAGATTTAATATATCGAAATGAAGGATTTATCCTTGGAGATATATTTTCGAATGATTCACCTCAAGAATATATAACTTTTGAAATAGAAACTTCTAAGAAACTACCAGTACTTACAAGTGATATAAAAAGCTTGTGCGATGAATATATTTTAGAGATTCATTCTTTATTCACTGGAAATGAAACAAAAGGCAACTTTTCTTATTATCGCTTTAAAAATCCAGATAAAGAAACACGTCAATACATTAATATAAAATTAGAATCATTACTGAGTAGTACTTATAACTCTCTTGAAGTACCTTTTTTTAATTTTTTAGTCAGCGAATCACCCAAATATGATATACTACTTAGAGTTTTGATAGAGAATCCTATTTTACAAATACCACTAAACAATAAAGATATTAATAAGCAGACATTATTTATTGAAATAGTAAAATCTCAATATTCCTCAAAAGAATATTTATTAGAATTTATATTTATTAATGGCTATCACAAAACTGAACAAGACTACACATATATAAATAATGCAATCAATGAAACAACTTTAACCCAAAAAGAGTATGAAGCTGTATTGATTGGATTCTGTTTTTTAAATATAGAGAGTACGGAAAACTTTATTAAGCTAAAGGAAATATATAGAGAAATTTGCGTAATACTGAGCGCAAAATTCGGAAGAATTATATATTATAGATTCCCTAATTTTTTACAAGTCGCAAACAATGCGATGGAACACCATAAGGAATTTGGTGATTTATTCATAAGAGCCTTTAGTATATACGGCAAATATAACGAACTAGAAGCAAAACCTTCATTTGCGAAAAAGGTAGAAAATTTAAAAAAAATTAATGTTTCACAAAATTATAATTATAAAGGAATATTTAAAGAAATTTTCCCTGAACTATTTTAATAAAAGTGTATTGAATATATAATCATTTTAAACTTATAATTATAAAATACCATTCCAAAAAACAATGAAGCTAACCACTAATTAAAATCATTGCAGCGATATCCTACCGCCCATCGTAAGGTATATAAACCCTAAATAGATGTGACGTGTATAGCAATAACCCCTTTAACTACTCCAACACACCCCTACCCTCTCAACATTGGAACAGCTTCATTACTATAACCACCCCGCCCTGCGGGCACCCCTCCAAAGTAGGGGAATACTATTAATACACTATAAGAGATTATTCGACTACACTGCGTTGTATTCAGAATGACACAAACCTGTAAGATTGCTTCGTCGTTCCTCCTCGCAATGACGAGCCACCGAGAGATTATTCGACTACGCTGCGTTTCGCTCTCAACGACAGAAACCTATAAAACAAAAAAACTCCCAATGTAAGTCGGGAGTTCTTTATTATATAACTAAGAAAGTATTAAGCCTGTACTTCGTTGCTTGCAGCAGCGATAAGGTTTAGTGCAGATCCTGCTACAAACCAGCCAATCTGGCCTTCATTGTAAGAGTGGTTAGCAAGAATTATATCTCTTGAACCATCATCATGGATAAACTCTAAAGTTAATTGCTTACCGGGAGCAAACTCTTTAAGGTCAACAAAGTTAATAGTATCGTTTTCCTGTATTTTATCGTAATCAGCCTCGTTAGCAAAAGTAAGCGCAAGCATACCTTGTTTTTTAAGGTTAGTTTCGTGAATACGTGCAAACGATTTTACCAATACAGCCTTAACACCAAGGTGACGAGGCTCCATTGCAGCATGCTCACGTGAAGATCCTTCCCCATAGTTATGGTCACCCACAACTATAGATGGAATACCCGCAGCTTTATAAGCACGTGCTGTTGCAGGAACTGCATCATATTCGCCAGTAAGCTGGTTTTTAACGCTGTTTGTTTTTTGGTTAAATGCATTAACCGCACCTATAAGCA
This sequence comes from Flavobacterium sp. NRK1, assembly GCF_024054175.1. GTDB lineage: Bacteria > Bacteroidota > Bacteroidia > Flavobacteriales > Flavobacteriaceae > Flavobacterium. The sequence continues at coordinate 2,188,140 of NZ_JAMXLA010000001.1, read as the reverse complement.
TGTTGTTAGAAATATTATCTAAATGCCCACGGAAACGTAACCAAGGTCCGGCCATAGAAATGTGGTCTGTAGTACATTTACCAAATGCTTTAATAAGCAGTTTAGCACCTGTAATATTTTCGCCATCCCAAGGTGTAAACGGAGCAAGTAACTGTAAACGCTCAGATTCCGGACTAACCGCTACCTGCACTTTAGAACCGTCTGCCGCAGGAGCCTGGTAACCCGGGTCTTCAGCATCAAATCCTTTTGGAGGAAGCTCGTTACCTGTTGGCTCGTCAAGCATTACTTCTTCACCGTTCTCATTGATAAGTTTATCTGTGATAGGGTTAAAACCAAGGTCACCCGCAATAGCAAGTGCAGTTACAAGTTCCGGAGAACCTACAAACGCAAGCGTGTTAGGGTTACCATCGGCACGTTTAGAGAAGTTTCTGTTAAACGAGTGAACGATAGTGTTACGCTCTTCTTTTTCAGCACCTTCACGATCCCACATACCAATACATGGTCCGCAGGCATTCGCAAATACTGTAGCGCCAATTTTATCGAAAGTATCAATAAAACCATCACGCTCTATAGTGTAACGCACTACTTCAGATCCCGGAGTGATCGTAAACTGTGCTTTTGTTTTAAGGTTTTTCTCAGCTACCTGCTTAGCAAGTGAAGCCGAACGGGAAATATCTTCGTATGAAGAGTTTGTACATGACCCGATAAGCCCTACCTGAATTTGTAAAGGCCAGTCGTTCTTTTTAGCCTCTTCTCTCATTTTAGATATAGGAGTAGCTAAATCCGGAGTGAAAGGACCGTTTAAGTGCGGCTCAAGTTCAGAAAGGTTAATTTCGATAACCTGATCAAAATATTGCTCAGGGTTAGCATATACCTCGTCATCACCTGTAAGGTAAGAAGCTACAGCGTTTGCAGCATCGGCAACATCAGCACGGTTTGTAGCACGAAGGTAACGATCCATAGACTCATCATAACCAAATGTAGAAGTGGTAGCACCAATTTCTGCACCCATATTACAAATAGTACCTTTACCTGTACAAGACATAGCTTTAGCACCTTCGCCAAAATATTCAACTACTGCTCCGGTACCACCTTTTACAGTAAGAATACCTGCAACTTTAAGAATAACGTCTTTTGGAGCTGTCCAGCCTGATAGTTTACCTGTAAGTTTTACACCTATAAGTTTAGGGAATTTAAGTTCCCAGGCCATACCGCTCATAACATCTACTGCATCAGCACCACCAACACCAATAGCAAGCATACCAAGTCCGCCTGCGTTTACTGTGTGAGAGTCAGTACCAATCATCATACCTCCAGGGAAAGCATAGTTTTCCAACACTACCTGGTGGATAATACCTGCTCCCGGTTTCCAGAAACCGATACCATATTTATTAGATATAGAAGAAAGGAAATCAAAAACTTCGTTGCTTTGTTCTTTAGCGCGCTTTAAATCGGTCTTAGCGCCTACTTTAGCCTGAATAAGGTGGTCGCAGTGTACAGTTGTAGGTACTGCTACCTTAGGCTTTCCGGCATGCATGAACTGAAGAAGTGCCATTTGTGCCGTAGCATCCTGACAAGCAACTCTGTCCGGTGCAAAATCTACATAATCTTTACCTCTTGTAAATTTCTGTGAAGGCACACCTTCCCATAAATGTGAATATAAAATCTTTTCAGAAAGTGTAAGTGGACGGCCAACAAGCTCACGAGCTTTATCAACACGCTCAGCCATGTTCTCATACACCTTTTTGATCATTTCAATATCAAAAGCCATAGTAAGTATATTAATGTTCGTTTGTAAAAAAGTCTGTAAATTTACTCATTCTAAATTAATTAAAAAATTTTTATCGTTTCTTTACTTTCAAAGAATTATTATTTATAAACATTCTATTCTAATGAAGAAACATCAATAAATTTATGATATTGAGCACTTTTTTAAGAAATCGACAATATTTTAATTTTATATTATTAATTTGAAAACAATCTACTTAAAAAACAAACAAAGCTGTACGCAAACATTTGCGTACAGCTTTGTTATGTAATAGCTTTTTTTAATATTATAACATAGGTGCGAAGTCATTTTGCGAGGGTTTATTATGTTTTAAAGCAAACTTATATACCATAGCAGTCGCCATTAAAACCGATACCCCGAAAATTCCTCCTCCGTAAGCTAAAAACTGTAAAGATTTTGCTGTGACTGTTTCGTATTTAATAAAGTCTGACAACACTGCCATTATCATATATCCGGAAAATAGACCCAATACAATTCCTGTAGTTAAGCCCACAATGTATTTTTGGTAAATAAGCTGAAACAACAGCACAATTATTACAGCGATTGCAAAATAGTTAATAGTCTCGCTCCCTAAATAATTATCAAGAATCCAGTAAGCAGCCAGCCCTATAAAAAACAGTTCCGGAATACGATTAATAATTCGTTTCATAAATTAGTAATTGATTGGTTTGTAGAATTATAAAACAATAAATTATACTAATTTAGTATGAAATGCCAAAAAAAAATCCCGCAAAAATTGCGGGACTTTTAAATGTTTTTTTGTGAATTTTAAAACTCAGTAGGTCGCAGTAAGTACACTTTCATCATAACTGACTTTAGTTGTAACATACTTGTAAACCATTACTGCAGCCATAATAATACCTGCTGTAAACAAACCTGCACTTAATGCTGCCGATCTGGCAACAAGAAGCACCGCTTCTGATTCATGGTAGCCTGAAATAACCGCAAGGAGCATATACACTGAAAATGATCCTAAACCGATACCATACACCAGTCCTGCCATGCGGTTTTTATAAAAAAACTGCAAAAACAACAACCATGTAATAAGTAAGGCGAAGTAATCTACACTTCCCAATGTAAAATAACTTCCGGCTATCCAAAACATTCCTAATACCATGAAAAAAAGCTCGGGGATAGCTTCAAATGTTTTTTTCATATTCTTTTTAGTTGTGCTTTAAAGATAAAACAATTATAACACTGTTTTATTACAAATACAAATAAAAAATAAACATTTTATTAACACTTCAGCAAATTAAAGGAATTTTACTAAAAAAGCTTTTTAATTATCATTTCTTCAGTTATACCCTCTGCATCGGCTTTATAATTCTTTATTATCCTGTGTCTTAATATCCCTGTAGCCACTGCCTGAACATCCTCCTTATCAGGAGAATACTTACCATTTAAGGCTGCATGAGTCTTAGCTGCTAAAATTAAGTTTTGAGAAGCCCTTGGTCCTGCTCCCCAGTCAAGATAATTATTTACATAATCATCAGACAGCGGATTTCCAGGCCTTGTTTTACCCACTAGTGTTACAGCATACTCAATAACATTGTCCGCTACCGGTATTCTTCGTATTAAATGCTGAAAATCCAGTATTTCCTGAGCTGTAAATAATGGCTTTATACTTACACTTGCATCGTTTGTAGTGCTTTTTACAACCTGTACCTCTTCCTCAAAAGAAGGGTAATCAAGTTTTATAGCAAACATAAAACGGTCTAACTGGGCTTCAGGTAACGGATATGTACCTTCCTGCTCTATTGGGTTTTGGGTTGCCAGTACAAAATAAGGCAAAGTAAGCTTATGATGATGCCCCGCAATCGTAACCGCTTTTTCCTGCATGGCTTCAAGCAAAGCAGCCTGCGTTTTAGGAGGTGTACGGTTAATTTCATCTGCCAGGATAATATTAGAGAATATTGGCCCTTTTATAAATTTAAACTGACGGTTCTCATCCAGTATTTCGCTTCCTAATATATCACTTGGCATAAGGTCGGGTGTAAATTGAATACGTTTAAAATCTAATCCCAACGCCTGTGATATAGTATTTACCATTAGCGTTTTTGCTAATCCCGGCACACCTACAAGAAGCGCATGGCCACCTGCAAAAATGCTGAGTACTATCTGGGCTACAACCTCATCCTGCCCTACAATTATTTTTGCTATTTCCTGCTTTAATTCTTTTTGTTTCTGAACTAAATTTTGAATGGCTGCTACGTCTGACATATAGTTATTTGGTATTGTATATTAAAAATAAGCCACGCATAAGGCGTGGCTTCAAACTTATAAATATTTTTACTCTTTACCTAAGGTTTATATGTAATTACCTGCAAATTATTTTACCCAATGATTGGTAAAATCACATTTACGATAATCTCCAATCACCTTTATATAAGTATCTTTAATTTTCTTGTCACTCCATTTAGCAATTTCCTTCATTTGCTTTTCTTTAAGGGCAAGATCTTTAATCTTCGTATAGTCCATTCCATAATCGGCAGGGTGCTCATCGTAACGTTCGGTAACCTGCATTAGTTTGTAACTTATCTCCCCTCTCTGGTTCTGTGATTTTATAGGTTTAGATATCTCATTATCTTTCAGATCTGCTATATCATTATAAATATCAGAAGGCATTTTTGTAAGTTCAAAACGATTTGTAAAATTAGCCGGGTTTATTAATAAACCTCCATTATTACGCGTTTCCTTCTCATCAGATTCAGAACGTGCCGCATCCGCAAAAGAAATTTCCCCGCTAACAATTTTAGCCCTTATATTTTCCGCTTTTTGTTTTGCTTTTTCAATATCTTCTGCAGTTGGTTTAGGTGATATTAAAATATGCCTTACATCAAGTTGCTGTCCCCTTATTTTTTCTACATATATAAGGTGGTAGCCAAACTCTGTTTCTACAGGATCTGAAATCTCCCCTTCAGCAAGGCTAAACGCTGCTTCCTTAAATTCTTTTACAAAATTTGTTTTCCTATCCATTTTCAAATAACCTCCACTTTGCCCGGAAGCCCTGTCTTCAGAATAAAGTACCGCTTTACTGTAAAAACTTGCACCATTTTGTATATCTTTTTTTATCTGAAGGAGTTTATCAATTACCTTTTGTTTTTCAGCCTGGGTTATTTCGGGCTTTATAACAATTTGGGCTATCTCCATTTCAGCGCCAAAAACCGGACGCTCTTCAGGCTTAAAACTTGTATAAAACTGCCTTACTTCTTCAGGAGTTATCTGTACTTCTTCAATTATCTTTTTTTGCATGCGTGAAGTAAGCTCCTGATTTTTTATCATTTCAAAAAGCTCACTTTTAAAAGTATCAATATTTTTCTTTTTAAAGTAAGCTACCATTTTATCTTCACTACCAAGATTTTCAACAAAATAGTCAATCTGCCTGTTCATTTTTTCATTTACATCAGCGTCGCTTACAATAATACTATCCTGAATAGCATGGTGCGCATAAAGCTTATCTTCCATCAGCTTACCTAAAAGTTCACAACGGGTAATATCCTGTATTGGAATATTCTGTGCCTGAAATTCCCTGTACATAAGGTCTATATCCGAGTCCAAAACAACAAAATCACCTACAACAGCTACAACACCGTCTATCCTTGTTCTACCTTGTGTTTTTGGCAAAGGCTTAACCGTATCTTTAGGAGTTTCCGGTATAATTTCCTGTGCAAAAGCCATATTTAGTCCTGCCAGAATTAAAGCCAGACACAGAATTATCCTGTTATTTATAAACCTCATATTTATTATTTTTAATCGCGTCATCCGTTATTTCTTTTTGAAACTTTTTTATTAACTCCAGTTTCCTGTTATTTATTATTAATTGCTTTAAAGTAGGCTCAATATACTCAAAAGGCGAAACCTGATTTTTCTCTAATACTTTAGCTACTTTTACTATATATACATCAGTAGAATCCGGATACTGGTAAGATAAGCCACTATTTATATATTTATCTCTGTTATCAGGCTTAATAAAAGGTAGTTTAGTATAAATCTGATTCATATCTACCCAGGTAGTATCATTAAAAGCATAGCTTTTAAACTGTATTGCCATATCATTTAACGCCTTGATGTCTTTTTTATTACTACTTAAAAACCTCTTCTTTACTCTTTCAAATTTTGGATGATCTTTTGCAAGGCGTATGTATTTAAGTTTTACAAGTGCCCCCGTAGTTTTAAAATTCTCTTTATTGGCCTTATAATAACTTGTTAGCTCTGCGTTAGTAACTATAGTATCTACACTTTGCTTTACTACCTCTTCAAGATAAGCGCTGGTATAAAGATCTATTTCATATTGCCTGATGAGTTTGGCATACTCTGCCTGTTTATCTTTACTCAGGTTTACCTGAGCGGCATTATATAAAAGCTTTTGAGAAGCCCAACGATCTATATAATTGTTTATAATAGCAATACTATCCTGTTTAGAGGTTCCGGCAGGCACAATACCTTTAAGTTCGGAAATATCGAGATATTCGTTATTTACCCTTGCCACAGTATGTGGTTTTTGCTCTTCTTTAATATAATTACAAGAACAAATACTAAGCACTAACAATAACTGTACTGCTTTTTTTATCATTATAAATTCAGCTGTTTTTTAACCCTTTCAAAAACATCTCTATTAACCTTTACAGAAAATTCTTTTTCAAGGTCGCTAACCCATGTACTTTCAAGCTCCTGCTGATAATCATTAATTACACGGCCTTTACTTTCTTCAAGTGTTTTAGGCCCTGCCGGTATTACTTTATTTGTTTTTATAACATAATAATAATCACCCTCCTTAACAATGTCAGATACACCTGTTTTCCATTTCTCAAGCTTAGGCATTGCTTCATTATCTTTTTCAAAAACTCCTGTTTTTTCAAGCACTTCTATTTTACCATCCTTGTTAAGCTCCTCTTTTATATAAGCAGCGTCTTTACCTTTTTTAAGGTACTTTCTTGCTTTCTTAATAATATCTTCTTTTGTAGACGAATAAATTTCAGCATCTACCCTGTCCTTCCATTGGTATTTTGCAATATTAACTTTATAATAATTCTCTAAACCTAATGTATCATTTTTAGCTTTTTCCCATATTTCTTTTTCCATCAGGTCAAAAAGCAATAAACCGTCACGATATTCATTCATAACCATACCAAATTCAGGAAATTCGGTTTCAAGGTTATCGTTATAATAAGCATTTAATTTTTCATTAGTAAAATCTTCAAAAAGCAAATCAGCCTGTTTAGATAAAGGTTTTACTATAAGCCCTGCTTTCTGCTGTTGATTTACATAAGTAAGAAAATCTTTAGCAGAGTACTTTTTATCATTGTTTATTGTTAAAACTGTCTGGTTATAAGTATCTATATCAGCAGGTAATTGCCATATCTGGCCGTAAATTTTATCATTAAGAGCTTTAACCGCTTTTGCATATACTTTTGCATCTTTAGTTAAAGGATATTTCTTTTTAAGATTTGCCGTTAGCGAACTTTCAATAAGCTTAGAGCGTTCATCTTTTCTTATTCTTGCCTCAAATTCTGTTTGTATTTCTTCAAGAGGTTTTATTTTATGCTTTTCTAAAAGCTTAACAATGTGCCAGCCATACTGGGTTTCAAACGGCTGAGAAATATCGCCCGGATTTTGAAGCGCAAAAGCCTGATCTTCAAAAACTGTAGAGCTAAGCTCACCAGAACTGAAACGATTAAGTTTTCCACCTATGTTTGCAGATGCCTTATCCTGGGAAAATTGCTTTGCCAGTGCAGTAAAATCTTCTCCCTGTTTAAGTTTTTTATAAATATCATCTATGGTAGATTTTGCTTTAGCAGCATCTTCAGGAGTTTCTTTTTTTGGCTTCATTATCATAATGTGCGCCACAGAAACATCACCTCTGTTATCTCTTATATCTGTAACTTTAATAATGTGGTAGCCAAAACGGCTTCTCACAATTTTAGATATCTGCCCTACCGGAGTATTATATGCGCCGCTCTCAAAAGGATATACCATTCTGAATACAGAAAAATATCCAAGATCTCCTTTATTTTCTTTTGCAGATGGGTCCTGAGAATATTGCTGTGCCAATTTGCCAAAGTCTTCTCCTGCCAGTGCTTTTTTTCTAATATCAGCTATTTTGTTATAGGCTTTAAGCGTATCTGCAGGCATAGCATTTTCATCTACATTTATTAATATGTGAGATGCTTTTACTTCTTTTTGAGCGCGTGCATAAGCTTCATCTGTAAGTTCTTTGGTAACTTTAGTATCAGTAAGATAATTTTTTGCCAGCTGGGCGCGGTAAGACCTTAGTTCAGCCTGGTATTTTCTATTATCCTGAAGGCCCATTTTGTTGGCCTTGTTTACTTTTAGTTTATAACCAATAAATAAATTCAGGTAATTATCAAGATCTTTTTGGGAATCATCTTTTACAAGATCAAGGTTTTTCTTGTAAACCCTCACAAACTCGTCTGTATAATAAGGATTGCCGTCTATAGTAAATAATACTTCTTTTTTTATTTCCTGTGAAAAAGATATTGCCGAAACAAACAGGCAAAGACCTAAAAGAACCTTTTTGAATTTCATTATAAAATAATTTATATGCTTTAATCGGTTAACTAAACGCCGGGAAACCTAAAAAATTATGCCTCCTCATTTTTTGCGACCAACAAAAGTAACAATTCAGAAAGATTAAACAAGAATATATTTTAATTATAAGCTGTCTGTAATATATAAAAATAGGGAGGCATCCCCCTTCAGGACGCCTCCCCGGTAAAAAAAACTGGTAATCCAAAAAAATCTTTATTTCTTTACGATAATAAAGTCAGATCGCCTGTTTTGAAAATGCTCCTCGTCTGTACAAGGTACTCCGTTTTTGCATTTGTTTATAAGCCTTGATTCTCCGTAGCCCTTAACACTTTCTATTCTTGAAGGATCTATTCCCCTTGCAATAATATAATCGTAAGTAGATTTTGCCCTTTCCTGAGATAGTTTAAGGTTATATTCATCTTTACCTCTGGAGTCGGTATGTGATTCTATTTTGATAACTATAGAAGGGAAATTTTTCATAATATACACTACTTTATCAAGCTCAACTGCGGCTTGTTCTGTAATATTATATTTATTGAAATCAAAATATATTGGGTTTATATCAACCTTCTCCACGTTATTTTCTTTTTTCACAAGGTCAGTATAATTAGAAAGCTCAAAATCTACATTTTTAGTTTCTTCACCATTCTTTTTAGATGTTTCTATCTCTTTATCTGCCTTAGTGTGGTTCTCTTTAGAGGCTTCTATCTTAAATTTAGTACCACATGGCACCTTTACTTTATAAGTCCCGTCTTCTCCTGTTTTTACAGATGTTATCATATCCCCATACTGATCATAAACCTTTATATCAGCCTGATTGATAGCTATTTTATATTTCATATTAGTAACCTTACCCGAAACCCACTGGTCACAAGGCGGCTCCTGTCTTGTAAAATAATAAATATCATCATCGCCCTTTCCACCAGTTCTGGCAGAAGAAAAATAACCATACTTTTTATCCTTATCTATAATAAACGAGAAGTCGTCACGGCTGCTGTTAACAGGAACTCCAAGGTTTTTAGGTTCAGAAAACTCTAAATCTTTAATTCTCCTGCTTTCAAACACGTCGAGTCCACCCATACCGTAATGCCCATCTGACGAAAAATACAATATAGAATCACTTACAAAGGGAAACATTTCTCTGCCTGCTGTATTAATTTTAGGGCCAAGATTTTTAGGCTCGCCTACTTTTCCGTTTGCATATACCTCAGCAATATAAATATCTGTATCACCTAAGCCTCCAGGCATGTCAGACACAAAATAAAGCCATTTGCCATCTGACGATAATGCAGGGTGCCCAACTGAATATTCTTTACTGTCAAACGGCAATTTTTCTACATTAGTGAGCTTGTCACCATCTATGTCGCCTTTAATGATCTCAAAATTATTGGTACCCTCTTTGTCATTATTCAGCCTGTCGTTTTTCTTAACAACATTGGCACTGTAATAAACGGTTTTAAGATCGGGTGAAAAGGTAAGCGTGGCATTATGATATTGTGTTTGCTCATCACTAATAAACTTCTTATCATTAAATAGTGATCCGTCTTCGGCATTCCTGTCTGCAACATAAAGCTCCAAAAAAGGCTGATCTGTCCATGAATATATTTTCCCTCCTACCTTAGTGGTGTCTTTACTGGAAGAATATACTATCTGGTTACCATAAAATGCCGTTCCAAAATCAGACTTGTCAGTATTTATGGCAAGATTAGAAACAGTATAGTTTGCAGGTGCATTATTAAGGCTGTCAAGATATTTTTTTTGACGGATAAGCTTATTAATAGCTTCCTGATCTCCTTTTGCTTCCAACCGTCGCTTTAACAATTCATCCGCCTTTTGATAATTACCTTCTGCCCTTAGCGATTGCAGATAACGATTAAAGTACTTATCGTCCATATCTCCTGCCATAACCCCATCCAGTTTGGTATACCATCTTAGGGCATTAGTGGTGTTGCCTGTGTAATAATAAGCATCTGCAACATTCTTTATAGTCTCAATACCGGGTTCTTTAGCATCTTCCAGGTATTTCTCATACTCTTTAGCCGCGTCTACATAAGCATAATCGGCAAACAGCCTGTCAGCTTTTTTCAATTTTGACTGAGAAAATCCGGCGGTAGCGAGTAATAACAGGCTGAGTAAAAATATTTTTCTCTTCATGATGTATATATTTTAGAAAAACCTTGGCGATTTAATTCGGTTAGCTTTTGGTACAAGCTGAAATCTCAGTATAATTTCATGAGATCCATCATTGTACTTGTTTAGTTCTGTTACAGAATAATCATAGGAATAGCCTACAAAAAAGTTTTTGCTGATCTGAAAACCCAGCAACCCGCTTACAGAGTCATCAAAACGATAAGCTGCTCCAAGCGTTACTTTATCCTGTATAAGGAAGTTTGCCGAAACATCGGCTGTTATAGGCGCTCCCGATACTATTTTCGCCATTACTGCAGGTTTAAATTTCAAATTATCAGAAAGGTTAAAAACATAACCTCCAATAACGTAATAGTGTAACCTGTCTGAAACCGCGGCTTCTTTAATATCATCATAATAATCTGATCTTATAAAATTAGGAACAGATAATCCTGCATACCATTTATCTGTATAATAATACACCCCCGCACCAACAGATGCCGTAATTTTATTATTAATATTGGTATTAAGCAACGGGTCACCTCCCTGATAGTAAGTACCCTTAGACCAGTCTATATTTAAAACCCTTGCCCCGGCTTTTAAACCAAATGCAATTTTAGAATTAAAGCTAACCGGTATAGTATATGAAAAGTTTCCATCTATATATACCTCGTTAGAAGGGCCTATCTTATCATTAACAGCACTTAAGCCAAGACCTACCTTATCGTTAATAGGTGAATGAACTGTCAGAGCCTGTGTTTCGGGTGCTCCGTTTATACCTACCCATTGTGAGCGGTGTTGCAATGTAGCCTCAAGATATCCGGGAGAACCGGTGTACCCTGGGTTCACAGTTAATGTATTATACATATACTGTGTATATTGGGGTTCCTGCTGTGCCTTAGCGCTTATAGCCGTAAGGATGATACATATCAGGAAATATCTATTTAGAATTGTTGAAGTGATTTTCATACTAAAATATATTTTTGTTGATAATTATGGAGTGGCAGTTAACCCGCCACCCCTTTATTATCTTCGTTTATCTCGCAATGTATAACCATCCTGTTTTTGCTTCGCCATCTACTTCCAATACATAGAAGTAAGTACCTGCAGGTAACTGCTCGTTCCTTCTCACAACACCATCTACATTTGCGGTTCCATCAAAATCATTCGTGTAACCTGCTTTTTTGTATACCGGTGATCCGTACCTGTTAAATATCTCCAGTTTATTGTTAGGGTAAAACTCTATACAATCTATCCTGAAGGTATCGTTAATTCCGTCACCATTAGGCGAGAATTCACTATAAACAGTCAAGCATGAAGGTTCAATTGTAACCCTGGCCTCATTATTACTGAGATTTTTGTCAAGCGGAGAAGAATCTAATATATACACTACATTCTCATAATCGCCTCCAAATAATACTCTGGCTTCCAGATTCATTATGGCATCTTCACCTCCAAGCAATGCAGGTATATTCCATACACCTGTAACAACATCATAAGTACCATGGCTCACAGTAACATTTACAAACTCATAACCACCCGGAAGTACCTCACTAACAATAAGATCATTAAATGGTGCAGTTCCGTCGTTAGTAACTGTGATGGTAAAAATAACATTTTCGTTAATATTTGGAGCAACTATGTTAACAGTTTTGAAAATGGTTAAATCTGCACAGCTGGAAACAGTTACATCAAGGTCGGCAGAAGCTATTCCTGCACAACCGTTAACATCTGTATAAGATACACTTATAAAATCATCTCCTACATCTGTCCATCTAACAGTGATTGTATTATCTGCCGCTGTTCCTCCTGCTATTACAGTACCTCCAACAACATCCCATATATATCCTGAGTTGCCTGCCTGGGTAGTGTAAGTAACATCCTGACCAAAACATACATCTGTACCACCTGTTATAGTTGCAGTACTGCCATCATAAACTGTTATGGTAACAGCAAGCCTTACAAGGCTTTGACAGCTTCCAACGGTAATAGATGCATAATATGTGGTACCATCTGCCAGTAATGTATCAGGGCTTAACGGAACACCTCCTGTTGCAGAGGCATACCATATAACACCTGTTTCATTTACCTGAATGTCTGCTAATGTAGCATTTTCACCTGCACAAAACTCTTGTGTAGCATCTGCGGTCGTTGGGGTTACACCATTATTTACTGATGCTGTTATTGCAAGACGTATAGCACTTTCGCAACCCGTTACCGGATCGGTGTATGATGCATAATATACAGTACCATCTGTTAGCGGAGTATTGGCTGCAAGAGCAGATCCGCCTGTTGCTACAGTGTAGAATGTTACACCAGTTTCATTAACCTGAAGGCTGGCAACTGTCGGACTATCTACAGCACAGAATTCCTGAGTAGCATCATCTGTAGTTGGAGTAATACCATTGCTCACGTTAACTGTTACTGCCAGACGTACTGAACTTTCGCATCCGCCGGCTGACGTTAATGAGCCGTAATAAACAGATCCTGAAATTAAAGCATCTGTTGCTGCCAACGCAGTACCTCCTGTTGGTGCAGTGTACCATACAACTCCCGGTTCATTTACCTGAAGGTTAGCTACAGTAGGATTGTCTATCGCACAGAAATTCTGTATAGCGGCATCTGTTGTTGGGGTTACACCATCCTGAACATTTACAGTTATTGCAAGTCGTATTGCACTTGGGCAACCTGCTCCATTTACTACACTTGCATAATATATAGTTCCATCTACAAGCGGAGTGGCTGGTGCTATAAGTGTACCACCTGTTGGTGCACTATACCATTCTATACCTGTACCAATAACCTCTATATCTGCAACTGTTGGGCTGTCGGCCGCACAGAAAATTTGAGATGTACTTGTAGTTGCCGGTGTTGTACCATTATCTATAGTTACCTGTATTGCAAGTCGTACTGAACTGGCACATCCTGTAGCCGGATTGGTGTACGATGCATAATAAGTAGTTCCGTTTACTAAGGCTGTAGTATTTGGCAGCGGTGTTCCGCCTGTTGCCGTAGTATAGAATACTACTCCTGTCTGATCTACCTGTATGTTAGCCACCGTAGGTATACCCGCACCACAGAATGACTGAGCAGTATTTGCTGTTGTTGGCGTAATACCATCATTTAGCGTTACTGTTACTGCAAGTCGTACTGCACTGCTGCATCCTGCTATTGTTATACTTCCGTAATAAGTAACTCCATCTGCCAGCAGCGTTGTATCTGGTATGATAGTGCCTGCTGTTGCAGCCGAATACCAAACCACACCAGGTTCATTTACCTGAATATCAGCTAATGTAGGAGCATCTACTGTACAGAAATCCTGAGCAGTGTTGTTTGTTGTTGGCGTTGGTGCATCGGTAACAGTTACCGTTACAGCAAGTCTTACAGAACTTATACAACCTGTTGTAGCATCAGTTAACGAACCATAGTAAGTTGTGCCACTCACAAGAGCCGTAGTATTTGGAACTACTGTTCCGCCTGTAGCAGCAGTGTACCAAACTACACCTGTTTCGTTTACCTGTATAGTCGCTATTGTAGGATTGTTTACACTACAAAACTCCTGGGTAGCATCAAGCGTTGTTGGCGTAGGTGCATCGCCCACTGTTACCGTTACTGCAAGTCTTACAGAACTCATACAGCCTGTAGCGTCATCGGTTAACGAAGCATAATAGGTTGTGCCCGATACTAAAGCTGTTGCAGCAGGAACTACTGATCCGCCTGTAGCAGCTGTGTACCAAACTACACCCGTTTCATTAACTTGTATATCAGCTACTGTTGGATTATTTACCATACAGAAATCCTGAGTAGTATCTGTTGTTGTTGGCGTAGGGGCATCGCCCACAGTTACTGTAACTGCCAATCTTACAGAACTCATACAGCCTGTAGCGGCATCAGTTAATGAGGCATAATAGGTTGTGCCCGATACTAAAGCCGTTGTAGCAGGAACTACTGTTCCACCTGTAGCAGCGGTGTACCAAACAACTCCGGTTTCATTTACCTGAATATCTCCAACTGTTGGATTGTTTACCAAACAGAAGTCCTGAGTAGCGTCTGTTGTTGTTGGCGTTGGTGCGTTACCCACTGTTACTGTTACAGCTAATCTAACTGAACTCATACAGCCTGTAGCGGCATCGGTTAACGAAGCATAATAGGTTGTGCCCGATGTTAGTGCTGTTGTGTCAGCAACCACTGTTCCGCCGGTGGCAGCATTGTGCCAAACAACTCCGGTTTCATTTACCTGAATATCTCCTACTGTTGGAGTATTTATCAAACAGAAATCCTGGGTAGCATCCAGCGTTGTTGGCGTTGGTGCATCGCCCACTGTTACCGTTACCGCAAGTCTTACAGAACTCATACAGCCTGTAGCGGCATCGGTTAACGAAGCATAATAGGTTGTGCCCGATACTAAAGCTGTTGTAGCAGGAACTACTGTTCCGTCAATCATGGCAGTATACCAAACCACACCAGTTTCATTTACCTGAATGTTGGCAACTGTAGGATTATTTACCATACAGAAATCCTGAGTAGCATCCAACGTTGTTGGCGTAGGGGCATCACCCACATTTACTGTAACTGCAAGTCTTATCGCGCTCATACACCCATTAGTCGCATTAGTTAACGAACCATAGTAAGTAGTACCACTTACAAGAGCCGTAGTATTTGTAACTATTGTTCCGCCAGTGGCAGCGTTGTACCAAACAACTCCGGTTTCATTTACCTGAATATCTCCAACTGTTGGATTGTTTACCAAACAGAAGTCCTGAGTAGCATCTGTTGTTGTTGGCGTTGGTGCGTTACCCACTGTCACTGTTACAGCTAATCGAACTGAACTCATACAGCCTGTAACTCCATCGGTTAACGAAGCATAGTATGTTGAGCCCGATGTTAGTGCTGTTGCGTTAGCAACTAATGTTCCGCCTGTGGCGGCTGTGTACCAAACAACTCCGGCCTCATTTACCTGAATATCTCCTACTGTTGGAGTATTTATTAAACAGAAATCCTGAGTAGTGTCAAGCGTTGTTGGCGTTGGTGCATCGCCCACTGTTACCGTTACCGCAAGTCTTACAGAGCTCATACAGCCTGTAACAGCATCAGTTAATGAAGCATAATATGTTGTGCCCGATACTAAAGCTGTTGTAGCAGGAACTACTGTTCCGCCTGTAGCAGCTGTGTACCAAACTACACCCGGCTCATTTACCTGAATATTGGCTACCGTGGGGGCTCCGGCAGCACAAAAATCCTGAGTCATATCTGTAGTAGTTGGGGTAGGCGCATCTGTTATTGTTACGGTTACTGCAAGCCTTACAGAACTTTCGCAACCACTAGTTGCATTAGTAAGTACTCCATAATATGTAGTACCCGACACTAAAGCTGTTGTAGCAGGAACAACTGTTCCGCCTGTAGCGGCAGTATACCAGGTAACTCCGATTTCATTTGTCTGAATATCTGCAACTGTTGGTGCATTTATCACACAGAAATCCTGAGTAGCATCTGTTGTTGTAGGTGTAGGTGCATCGCCCACTGTTACTGTTACAGCAAGTCTTACTGCACTTATACAGCCTGAAACACCATCGGTTAAGGAAGCATAGTAGGTTGAGCCCGATGTTAGTGCTGTTGTGTTAGGCACTATTGTTCCGCCGGTCATGGCAGTATACCAAACCACACCAGTTTCATTTACCTGAATGTTGGCAACTGTAGGATTATTTACCATACAGAAATCCTGAGTAGTATCTGTTGTTGTTGGCGTTGGTGCATTGCCTACTGTTACCGTTACGGCTAATCGAACTGCACTGGCACATCCGGTAGCACCATCGGTTAGAGAAGCATAATAAGTAGCTCCGTTAACCAATGCCGTCGTATTTGGCACTATAGCACCTGCCGTAGCAGCATCATACCATATAATTCCGGTTTCATTTACCTGTATATTAGCTACCGTTGGATTGTTTATTAAACAAAAATCCTGAGTAGTATCTGTTGTTGTAGGTGTAGGTGCATCGCCTACCGTTACAGTTACTGCAAGTCTTACAGAACTCATACAGCCGGAAACAGGATCGGTTAATGAGCCATAGTAAGTTGTAGCGTTTACAAGAGCTGTTGTAGCAGGAACAACTGTTCCCCCTGTCGCAGCGGTGTACCATACAACTCCGGTTTCATTTACCTGAATGTTGGATATCATAGGATTATCTACAAGACAGAAATCCTGAGTAGCATCAAGTGTTGTTGGGGTTGGCGCATCGCTAACGGTTACCGTTACCGCCAGCCTTACAGAACTCATACAGCCTGTTACAACATCTGTAAGTGCACCGTAGTAAGTTGTGCCCGAAGCTAAAGGTGCTCCTGCCAGAACCACTGTACCTCCTGATGGGGCTGTGTACCATGTAACATCGGCCTCATTTACCTGAATATCGGCTATTGTTGGAGCGTTTATTATACAGAAATGCTGATTGCTGTTTAAAGTTGTTGGGGTTGGTGCATTATTTACCGTTACGGTTACTGCAAGCCTTACTGAACTTTCACATCCGCCTGAAATAAGTCCGCCATAATATGTCATTCCGCTTGTAAGCGATTCTGTATTAGGTATAACATTACCCGCAGTAGCTGCATCATACCAAACAACTCCTCCTTCATTTACTTGTATATCTGCTACTGTTGGATTGTTTTCCAGGCAGAAGTCCTGAGTATCGTCAAGTGTAGTAGGTGTTGGTGCATCACTTACAGTTACGGTTACCGCAAGCCTTACAGAACTCATACAGCCTGAAACAGGGTCTGTTAACGATCCATAATATATGGCGCCATCTGTAAGAGCTGTAGTGTTAGGTACTACTGTGCCGCCCGTTGCTGCATCGTACCAAACAACACCCGTTTGGTTTACCTGAATACCGGCAACCGTTGGGCTGTTTGCAAGACAGAAACTTTGAGCGTTATTTAAAGTAGTTGGTGTTAATGCATCATTAAGTATAACAGCTATTGCAAGCCTGGTTACGCTTTCACAACCATCTGCAGTTCTTACCTGAGCGGCATAATAGGTTGTTCCGTTAACCAATGCTGTAGTATTAGGTAAAGCTGTACCGCCTGTGGCTGCCGCATACCATACTATATCTGTTTCAACAACCTCTATATCATCAAGGGTTGGCATATCAACAACACAGAATTCCTGAGTAGGATTAAGCGTTGTTGGTGTTGCTACCGGATTTATTAAACAAGGGTCGCAAATTGTACCGGCATTATTATAGTTTGCAGTATAATAATTATCAAGCACAAAAACATCTGCTAAGTAGTTATTAAAATCACCATTAGCCATGCCTGCTCCCGTAGAGTCCGGATCGGTTCCGTTATTAAATAATCGGATACCTACGGCACAACACTGGCTGTTAGGTAATACAAAAGTAAATAGTAATAACTCCTGCCCTGCTTCAAAGTTTACGGTCGATCCGTTTGTTGTTATAGCATGGAAATCGTTTGCCGGTTGCGCTCCCGGAGCATATACTATAGAACTATCAGTCCAAAGACCTCCGTTTACTGTAGTAATCGCAAGCGCCACATCATCTATAACAGCAGGCAATAATACCGATACCTGACTACCACCCGCTATAAAGAAGTTGGTTGCAGTAAAGTTTGGCAATGCATACACTTCATAAGTACATGTTGCAGGATTAAATTGTACTGTAAGCTGAATTTCAGGTGTTACGGTACAATTAGCATTACCCGGATTAGGATCACAGGCGTTTAACGGATTACTACCGTTTGTAACCTCTGTGCCATCATTTATACCGTCGCCATCACTATCCGGGTTGGTAGAATTTGTTCCAAGTGTTGCTTCCTGGCTATTGGTTAGTCCGTCACTATCCTGATCACAGGTTGGTGAAAGCGGATTAGGCGAACAAGAGTCTAACGGATCGCTACCATTAGTAACCTCATCACCATCATTTATACCATCTCCATCGGTATCGGCTATTGTAGGTGTTGTTCCTAACACAGCTTCCTGAGCATTGGTAAGTCCGTCATTATCCTGATCACATGCCGGAGAGTTTACATTAGGGCTGCATGCACTTAGCGGATCGCTGCCATTTGTAACTTCATTTCCGTCATTTATACCATCACCGTCGGTGTCGGCAACTGTAGGGTTAGTACCTGCTGTTGCTTCCTGAGCATTGGTAAGACCATCATTATCCTGATCGCAGGCCGGAGAGTTAGCGTTAGGACTACAAGCACTTAACGGATCGCTGCCGTTAGTAACTTCAGTACCATCGTTTATGCCATCTCCATCGGTATCCGCTACAGTAGGATTAGTTCCTGCCATTGCTTCCTGGGCATTGGTAAGTCCGTCATTATCCTGATCGCAGGTAGCAAAGTTAGCATTAGGGCTGCATGGACTAAGCGGATCGCTGCCATTTGTTACCTCTGTACCATCGTTTATGCCATCTCCATCGGTATCTGCCAATATAGGGTCGGTTCCGCTTGCGGCTTCCTGCGTATTATTAAGTCCGTCATTATCCTGATCGCAGGTAGGAAAATTAAGGTTAGGGCTACATACACTAAGCGGATCGCTGCCGTTAGTAACCTCTGTGCCGTCATTTATACCATCACCATCGGTGTCAGGATTTGTTGGATCTGTTCCCTGAATTGTTTCATCATCATTGGTTAAGCCATCATTATCCTGATCACAGCCTCCAAAATTAACATCCGGACTACATGCACTAAGCGGATCGATACCGTTAGTAACTTCAGTTCCGTCATTTATTCCATCACCATCGGTGTCGGCAATTGTTGGATCTGTTCCGATAGCTGTTTCCTGAGTATTAGTTAACCCGTCGCTATCCTGATCACAAGGACCGGCCGCAGAGTTAGGTACACAAGGATTATTATCATCCGGATCTGAAGCTGCAGGTGTACCATCATTGTCATCATCTGTTGGACAACCAAGGCTTGGAACAGGACTACAAGGATCTAACGGATTACTACCGTTAGTAACCTCATCTCCATCGTTTATTCCATCCCCATCAGTATCAGGATTGGTTGGATCTGTAGTTAAAGATGCTTCCTGAGTATTGGTTAGTCCATCTCTATCCTGATCACATGGCCCTGCTAAAACATTAGGACTACATGGGTTAAGCGGATCACTACCGTTAGTAACTTCAGTACCATCATTTATACCGTCGCCATCAGTATCTGCTACTGTTGGGTTAGTACCTTGTATCGCTTCATCGGCATTAGTAAGTCCGTCACCATCCTGGTCACAAAGTGGTGAGTTAGCATTCGGGCTACAAACATTTAACGGATCACTGCCATTTGTAACCTCTGTTCCATCGTTTATACCATCGCCATCGGTATCGGCAATTGTAGAATTAGTTCCAATTAATGCCTCCTCTGTATTGGTAAGCCCATCGCTGTCCTGATCGCAAGGACCGGCTGAAACGTTAGGACTGCATGGATTTAAAGGATCACTGCCATTAGTAACCTCATCGCCATCATTTATACCATCACCATCGGTATCGGCTACTGTAGGGTTAGTACCTGCTGTAGTTTCCTCGGCATTGGTAAGCCCGTCGCCATCCTGGTCACAAAGTGGTGAATTAAGGTTTGGGCTACAAACGTTTAAAGGATCACTGCCGTTAGTAACCTCTGTTCCATCGTTTATGCCGTCACCATCGGTGTCGGCAATGGTAGGATCGGTACCAAGAGTAGCCTCTTCGGCATTGGTAAGTCCGTCACTATCCTGGTCGCAGGTAGCAAATGCCGCATTGGGCACACACGGATTGTTATCATCAGGATCGGTAAGCGAACCTACACCGTCGCCATCATTATCAATAATAGCACAGGTTGTACCTGAGTTTGCATAATTTGCGCCGTAATAATCCTGTAAATCGAATACATTACTAAGGTAATTTCTAAAATCTGCACCGTTCATTCCGGCATCTGCCGACTGCGGATCGGCAGTATTATCAAAAATGCGTACTCCGGCAAGGCATCCTTCTACCAGAGTAAATCTAAACAGCAACAGTTCTGTACCTGTTACAAAGTTTACGGTTGCGCCATTTGTTGCTACGCCATGAAAATCGTGTGCAGTATCTGCAGCAGGGGCATATACCTGTGAGTTATCTACCCACGGGCCGCCATTGACCGAGACTACCGAAATACCTACATCTGTAGCCGATGCCGGAAGCAATACCGTTATCTGACTTCCACCCCCAAAAAAGAAATTGTTTTGGGTAAAGTCAGGTCTGGCATATACTTCATACACATTGGTAGCGGAAACATATTTCAGGGTAAGGTCAATTTGCTGCGAAAAGAGGTATTGAACAGGCAAAAAGAGCCCTGCCAATACTAGTATTTTAAGTATAAAACTTTTCATACGCTAATTGTATATGGTTTAAAAATAGATTGTATATAAAATGAAGCTGCAATTAAAAAGCGCTGCATTTTATTGTGGCAACTGCTCAAACATTCCGTTATAGTTGGCCAGTATATTGGTGTTTAGCGGATAGGTAACAATAATATTGAGTATTAACTGCCTGTCATTGTTTGCGCCATCATACAGCACTTTACCATCCATATTCACATCTCCCGAAGAATAACCGGTAGCATTGGCAAAGTTTAATATTTGCGATGCATTGCCCGGATGTGAAAGCACTTGAGAGGCAGAAACCTGCCTGTCGTTTGCCAAACCATCATATTTAACCTGAGTATCAAAGTTTGCATTACCCGAATATAAAGCCCTTATTCCGCCTACGGTTGCCATAGCTTCCTGTCCGGTAAAGCCCGGTAACACATACAAATCTGCATCTGTTAATGTGGTAAAATCTAACGATACTGCCTGATTTGTTGCAGTAAGCACCTGGTTGTATAATGCACCGAAATGGTTTCTGTGTTTAATTGACACCATGAATGTTCCCGGAAGTCCGCTTACAACAAGTGGCCCGCCATTTGCAGCAACTATATCACCATCTCTTTGTATAAGAGCCGAAACTGTTCTTATTACGGTTTGTGAATTAGCAGCATCGCGCATTTCTACAAAAACCCAGTCTACTATAGCGTCTCCTGTTCCGGCGTTTGCCTGTAAAACAGTGTTTGTAGTAGTTTCTGTTCCGCCACCGCCTACATGTGTAAACCTGCTGTTAAGCACACTGTTGTAAGGCTGGTTTAAAGGAATATATCCGCCAGCTCTTAAATTATCACGCATTAATCCTCCTGTAGCATTAAATAATGCTCCCTGCAACATTGCTTTTAAAGTAAGTGTAACATCACAGGTATCGGTAAGATCTGCAGTTATAGCAAGACGTGTTGTGCTTTCGCAGCCCGTAACACCATCTGTTAGCGTAGCGTAGTAAATTGTATTATCTGTTAGCAGTGTTGCAGGAGCTACTATGTTGCCACCGGTTGCGGCATCATAAAAAGTTATACCAGGCTCATTAACCTGTAAGTCTCCTACTGTTGCAGCACTAAAGCTGCAAAACTGCTGTGTTGCATTAGTAGTGGTTGGTGTATCCACAGTTGTAACCGTAACAGGTACCGCTACCCTGGAAGATTCTTCCGGACAGCCTATTTTTGCTGCAGCCACATAAAAAGTAGTTGTTGTAGTAAGTACCGGAGTTACAAATGGTGTCCCCGATGCAAGTACTGTAGGAGTACCTCCTGTTTGGGTAGTGTACCAGTGCAGTTCATTTCCTGCTCCTGTTGTTGCTATAAGCGAAGCCGTATTACCTGCACAGGCAAAATAACTGCCACCCGAAGGCGGGGTTATAACCGGTGGTGCTACTGTTCTGGTAACACCAAAAAAATCAAGATTTTGTGTTACCGATGCCCCTACTAAAGAGGTAAAACGCACAACAATCCTGTCTACAGGAGCTCCCGGGCTAACAGGAATTGTTGTTATAGTCCCTCCCTGTAGATTAAGAAGATTTAAAGACAACAAGGTAGATAGGGTTTGGTTTGAAACCTCCGTTCCGCCATTATAAGACAATATCCTGATATTGTTTGCCACATTAAGATCCAGCAATGTTCCCGTAAGCCTTATCCGCACAGAAAACTGGTCTGTTGCTGTAGAAAGTCCTTCAAAATATACTGCCTGCTCTATTGTTGAGCCAACACCCAACAATCCCAGGCTTAATACCGAAAAGTTAGTAGTATTTGCATCAATTGCATTTTGAGGATTTTCTACACCTGCCGAGCCCAACTGAAGGGCATCAAGTGTAATTCCTGAGCCTGTAAAGTTTGTATATGCCGGCGTACCGCAATTTGCAGGTGCCGAAATATAATAAGCTTCAAAAATATTAAGCACTTTAGTATTGCCCAAGCCTAGCAAAGAGCCTACACGGTTTGTTAACCTTATTCGGTTGTAAGCAGATGCAGGTGTTATAGCAACTAAATATTCGCCTGCTGCATTAATTACAATTCTAAGCCTGTCTCCCGAAAAATCTGCAGTTACATTGCTGTCCCCGTCCAGCACTACAGTATTATTGTTTTTAGCCTCAACAGTAAATTCCTGATTACCCACAAGCACTGCGCCGAGAACATCAGCAAGCAGTCCGCCAAGGTTACCTCCTAATAATGAAGGCAGCAGGTTATCATCTGTTGTAATTTTCACGTAGCTCGTGGTGTTTGCCGGAAGCAAAGAAGGAAATTGCAGTTCTACGTATCCGGAATACTGGCCAATGCCAACCGCGATACCTGAACTTGCCCTAACCTGTGCAGCTGTTGTCATGTTCTGGTCATAAGACTGAGGAACATTATCTGCCTGAAAAGAAGTGGCAGATGAAGCATAAACTCTCGTTTGCGCAGATCCTGTATAAGGAATTAGGAAAAACGCAACTGCAAAAAGCAGGAAGAGAATTTGTTTTTTTGGAGTAGTTTTTAATACCATAAACTTTAAGATTAATTAAATAATTCGTTGGTTCACGATATTAAATTAGATACATAGGCTAAAAAAATCATAAATCATTGATAATTTCGCATAAGTATCGATGAAATACAATTTTTAATCGATTAAAAACGTAGTTAAAATCTTATTAAATAATTAATGTTATTTTAACATTTTTATTGTTTTTTTTAATTAAATTATAAAAGCTGATTTTAGGTAAATTAGGGCTTAAGACCCATTTTTAATACGCTGCGCTACCATTGGGTTAGCTATTACCATGCAGTTTTTAGCCGAAACTTTAATAGTGTTTGTAGGAATCGACTCGCAATCAATTCCATTGGCAGTATTTATGGTAATTCTTCTAAAAAAAGTGCTTTTTGTAAGACCCGAAGGTTGGTATGTAACAGCATTTGAAGAAGCGATAGGACTCCACGTAACCTCATCTAAAGATGACTCCCATCGGTATGATATTCCTACTCCATTATCAGCAGAAACTGAAGTTAATAAGGATGGTGTTTTATTGTAACAAACAGTTTGCACCCCTTCTATAACACCTGCAGAAGGTTTAGACACAACCGTTACCGGAACAGACTGTATAAAACCGGAACAGCCACCCAGCGTTTGCAGCACATAATAGGTAGTATTGGCAGTAATTGCCGGCGGTGTAAAAGTTTCACCTGAATTGGTTGTTGCTAACAGGTTCGTAGCCGCTGCCGAATCGTACCATTTTAACTGTGCCCCTACTATTGGTGTAGTTGCTATAAGAGAAGCTGATGAACCTGAGCAAACCGGATTATTTTGGGTAATTACAGGTTTAGCCAGGGTTTTAGTAACTCCATAAAAATTAAGCGTCTGGGCAACACTTGCAACAGCAGAAAGCTTTACAGTTATTCTATCTACAGGAGCACCGGGAGTCATAATAATATTTGTTATCTGCCCGCCAGACATTGTAAGCAGGTTTAGGGTAAGTAATTCAGCAAGCGTTTTGGTTTGTACTACCGTTGCCCCATTAGAGGCTATAACACTAATATTACTTGCTACACCAACATCCAAAAGTCCCTGAGGCAAACTTAGCCGCACGCCAAAGCTATCTGTAGCCGAAGACAATCCTTCAAAATATACGGTCTGCTCTATAGAAGGACCAACCCCAAGAAGGCCAATATCAAATTTTGAGAAGTCAGAAGTACTTGCTGTTAAAACATTTTGAGGGTTAGTTACCCCTGTTGAAGCCAGACTAACTACGCTAGTAGCGTTATATGAAGTATATGTAGGTTCTCCACACGTTGCTGTTCCTGTTAGGTAATAAGCATCATATACTTTTAATTTTTTTGTCACACCAGTTCCAAGTAATGTTGCATACCTGTTTGTTATTTTAATTCTTTTATAATCCTGATCAGGGGTTATTTTTATAAAATATTCACCGGCAGCGTTTACAACTATTCCCAATTTTGAAGTTCCAAAATCTCCATTAGTCTGGCTGTTACCGGAAAGCACATTTGTACCTGCACTATTTTTAACCTCAACAGTAAACTCCTGCGAACCCAAAATAGTAGTTAGCAATGAAGCCAGCGAACCTCCTAACAGCCCGCTTAATAAGTTTGCCTGATCGGCTTGTATTTTTACATAGGAAGTAGTGTTAGCAGTAAGTGTAGATGGAAATTGAAAATCTAAAGTACCCACATAAGCTCCTCCAAACACAACAACTCCCGAATATGCCCTTACATCTGCCGCAGTAGTTAAATTTTGATCGACTGCATTTCCTTCGTTATCTGTATTAGTACTAGCATTAACCAAACTTGTAGCATAAACTTTTGTTTGTGCATTAAGATTACAAATAAACAATAGGAAGAATACCGCACAACAAGTGTGCAGTAATTCTCCCAATTGTATTTTAGCCCCTCTAAACAATTGATAATCATTTTTATATCACAAAAAATTGCAATCGTTGGGATAAAACTATATATATGCTACGGAGGGTTAAAGAACTTTCAGAAAAGCATCGATTAAAAACATACTTTTATCTATGAAATGAACACCTTATCTTTGCAGCCGTAAAAAAGGAAAAACCTACTTTTGCATAATATAAGAAACAGAGGCACAGAGCATGAATTTTAATAAAGAGATTGAGAGAAGACGCACTTTTGGTATTATTTCCCACCCGGATGCCGGTAAAACAACACTAACTGAGAAATTACTTTTATTTGGTGGTGCTATTCAGGAAGCCGGTGCCGTAAAAAGCAATAAAATAAAAAAAGGTGCAACGAGTGACTTTATGGAGATTGAGAGACAAAGAGGAATCTCTGTTGCTACATCTGTACTTGCCTTTAATTATAAAGACAAGAAAATAAACATTCTGGATACTCCCGGCCACAAGGATTTTGCAGAGGATACTTTTAGAACGCTAACAGCCGTAGATAGTGTAATTGTTGTTATAGACGTTGCAAAAGGTGTTGAGGAGCAAACTGAAAAATTGGTGCAGGTATGCCGCATGCGTAATATCCCCATGCTGGTATTTATAAATAAACTTGACCGTGAAGGTAAAGATGCCTTTGACCTTATGGACGAGGTAGAGCAAAAACTAGGACTTACCGTTACACCTTTAAGCTTTCCTATAGGTATGGGTTACGATTTTCAGGGTATATATAATATCTGGGAGAAAAACATTAACCTGTTTAGTGGCGACAGCCGTAAAAACATTGAAGAAACTATTGCTTTTAGCGATATAGACAGTCCTGAACTGGAAAAGATAATTGGACAGAAACCTGCCCATAAACTTAGAGAAGAACTTGAACTTATTAGCGAAGTTTATCCGGATTTTGACAGAGAAGCTTATTTGGAAGGCAAACAGCAACCTGTATTTTTTGGTTCGGCATTAAACAATTTCGGAGTGCGTGAACTACTTGATTGTTTTATTGAAATAGCTCCGACACCGCGACCTAAAGATTCTGACAAAAGAACTGTTGAGCCTAACGAAAATAAGTTTGCCGGCTTTGTATTTAAGATCCATGCCAACATGGATCCTAAGCACAGAGACAGGATTGCATTCGTTAAAATAGTATCTGGTGTTTTTGAGAGAAACAAGCCTTATTTGCATGTACGCTTGGGAAAAAATCTTAAATTTTCTAGCCCTAACGCTTTTTTTGCTGAGAAAAAAGAGATTGTTGACATTTCTTATCCGGGAGATATTGTTGGGCTTCATGATACCGGTAATTTTAAAATTGGAGATACGCTTACTGAAGGCGAACTTATGAGCTTTAAAGGAATACCAAGCTTCTCTCCTGAGCATTTCCGCTATATAAATAATGCCGATCCCCTAAAAGCCAAACAGCTTGAAAAAGGAATTGACCAGCTAATGGACGAAGGTGTTGCACAGCTGTTTACCCTGGAAATGAATAACCGTAAGGTTATAGGTACTGTAGGTGCGCTTCAGTATGAAGTTATTCAGTACAGGCTGGAGCATGAGTATGGTGCAAAATGTTCTTATGAAAATTTCCCTGCATTTAAAGCATGCTGGGTTAAACCCGATGATGCAAAAAATGAAGAATTTGCAGAATTTAAAAGGATTAAGCAAAAGTTTTTGGCAAAAGACAAATACGGGCAGCTTGTTTTCTTAGCAGATTCTGATTTCTCAATCCAGATGACACAGTCGAAATATCCGAGTGTAAAATTATTTTTCACATCTGAATTTGATTAATTGCATTTCATCTTGTTTTTTTACCTTTCACAGAATCTTAACTATAAAATTTTAAAAAGTAATTAATTTTATAGACCAATCAATTAGCACTACACTATTATTTAAATAGCTATAGCAGCATCGCTTTATGCGGCTGCGATTACATTTAAATTTTAACCTGCTTATCTTACTCATTTGCAGGTAAAGTTTAAAAAAAATGAAAGCTATTAAATCCTATTACGGCTTATTCGGCAGATTTATTTCTGCCGGATATAACTGTATATAAACTTTTAAATTTTTATAAGTACGTATACACGATTAATGATTAAAAAATTAATAATAGTACCGGCTGCATTTGTATTGCTTAATTTTATTGTTTCCTGTAATGGTAACAACAATAACTTATCTCATAAACAAGAACATAATAATACAAGCCTCCCGGAATATTTTAATTTACTGGCAGTAGAATATGAAAATCATCAGGCGTGGGATAGTGCTTTTTATTACTATAATATTGCAAGATCGGGCTATATAAGAAATAATGATTTAAAGGGTGCAGCACAGGAAATAATAAAAATGGCAGAAGTACAGCTTACTGCAGGTGATTATTTTGGAGTAGAAAATACTATTGGTGAAGCGCTGCCTATACTAAAAAGAGAAGAAAATCATCTTAAGGCTGCTTATTTACTTTTAGCTTCGAGCCATAAAAACCTTTACAATAATGATAGTGCTATAATATATTACAGGAAAGCTGCAGCAAAGGAAAAAAATTCCATTGAAAAAATTAACCTCATGCACAACATCGCAAGATGTTATATAAGCAAAGGCAATTATAAAAAAGCAATTAAAATATTAAATGACCTAAGCCTTTCATCTGTTATAATTAATTATCCTAAAGTACAGTCGTATATTATAGACAGGCTGGGGTATGCTTATTTTAAACAAAATGAAAATGAAGGGTTAAACAAAATGCTTGAAGCCCTGGAATTAAGAAAAAAGAATAATGATAGTGAGGGGCTTTTTTCGAGCTATCTACATCTTTCAGAATATTACGGCCCAAAAGATTTTACAAAAGCAAAGCAGTTTGCTCTGGAGGCATATAACATAGCTGAAAGCATTGAAAATCCAAATTTTGTATTAGAAGCCCTCGCTCATTTAATGAATTACAGCAGTGGCAGTGAATTAAAAAAATATTCAAATGAATACTTATATGTAGAAACAAATCTTACAAAAGTAAGACTGCATTTCAAAAGAAGATTTGATGAAATATCAAAAAACACTAAGTTAAAGGAGGCAGAGATAATCCGCCTTAATGAAGCCCGTGACAGGGCCTTACTGCTTCAGATAAGCAGTGACCATAATAAATTACTGCTGGTTAGCCTTGTTTTTACAATATTCTCTTCGTTACTTATTTATTTTCTCGTAAAATCAAGACATAAAAGGGAACGCTTTATGGAAGCTTATACAACAGAAACACGAATTGCTAAAAAAGTGCATGATGAAATAGCTAATGAAATTTACGGTACAATTAACTACCTTTCTACAAACACCGAGATTCCCGACAGAAATAAAGAAAAACTTATTTCCAGGCTTGACGACATTTACCTGATGACCAAAAATATATCAAGGGAAACTAATAACATTGATACGGGTTATCAATATCCTGAGCATTTAAAGATGATGCTTAATGCTTACTCTGACAACACTACTACCGTAATACTAAAAGGAATTAGTGATATTGACTGGAATACTATAGACGCCATAAGAAAAATAGCCACTTACCGTTCTTTACAGGAACTAATGGTTAACATGAAGAAACATAGCCATGCTACATTAGTTGTCATAAGCTTTACTGTTGCCAACAAGAAATTTAAAATTAGTTATACTGATAATGGTGTTGGTGCATCAAAAGAAAAATTATTCTCTAAAAATGGCCTGCTAAATATTGAAAGCCGGATGGCGTCGATAGGCGGCAGCATTAATTTTGACACAAACACCGGTAAAGGATTTCACATTACATTAATTTACCCAGCCTATATGCCTTATGTTTAAAAAGATTTTAATTATAGAAGACATAGATAGTATTAACCTTGGAGTTACTGCACTATTAGAAAAAAATTTTGATGCTGAGATTTACAGTACAAAATATTGTGATGAAGGATATTTAAAAATTAAGAAGGCTATTATAGAAGATAATCCTTTTGACCTGATAATAACCGATCTTTCCTTTAAAGAAGATGAAAGAGAAACCAAAATAGCATCGGGGGAAGAGTTGATAGCTCAAATTCATGAGGAACAAATAAATTTAAAAATCATTGTTTATTCAATTGAAGACAAGCCTTACTTAATACGTTCGCTATTTAACAATAAACAAATAAATGCCTTTGTAATAAAAGGCAGAGAAGGCAGCGTAGAACTTTTAGAGGCTATTAACTCTGTATATAATGGAGATATGTATATATCGCCGCAATTTGCTAATATTTTAAAAGATCAGCCTGTTTTTGAACTGGACAAATATGATATTGAAATTTTAAAATTATTATCAGAAGGCCTTACCCAGGAAGAAATAAGCAATGTTTTTAAACAGCACCAATATCCCTCCCCAAGTACAAGCAGTATTGAAAAAAAGATAAATAAATTAAAATTTGTTTTTAAGGTGCACAATAGCATACATCTTGTTGCTACTGCAAAAGATATGAGGCTTATTTAAGTAGGAATAAACTTTAACTACACAATAGAAAAGTGCCGTTTATCGAATTTAACTTTTTTTTAACTCTTGTTTACGGTTTCCCGTAAACAACTTCTACATCATTGGTATTAACTTTAGTAGATACTTTTACAATAAGTAAGTAAATTTATTTAAAAAAACTAATTTTTAATTGTTATGCTTTTTTATTTTAAAATGTTAAAATATGTTAATATTAAATATACATTTGACTATACAGCAACGAAATGCTATTTAAATTAAATAAAACTTTAAATATAAGACTTTACTACCAATATAATCTTTCAAAATTATTAATTATAATCTGAAAAGCCTATGAATTAAAAAGACACCCCCACTCTCAATCCAACCACAACATAAACGATAAACAAACCCAAAATTGTAAACCAGCTTATGAAGTATATAATCATTAAAGGAGCAAGAAGTTCGGGAAAAGCAGAAACAATAAATGCAGTATGTAAAAAATTAAAACCGGAATCTATACGTAAAGTTTATTTTTCTGAATCGGGAAATATTTCTTTGGAAAGTATAACACCGGCAGCAGGTATATCAGACGGTACTTATATAGTTACAGTGCGAAAGAAAAATATACTTATGGTATCAGGTGCTCCGACAGAGCAAAAGAAAAAAATCACTTCCATAATGGAATCAGTTTTTAAACTGAACCTTAAGCCTGACTTTGCCATTGTAGCGATGCGGGGATTAGAAAAGCTAAAAGGTTTTTCCACTTCAAAAGAACTGGAAAAATTTGGTAAATGCATTTATGAAACTAAAATTTGGCGGATACCCTCATATACTTTTCATACCACAGAAGAATGGAATAAACGAATATCTTATATAACAGCCATAACGCTCCATAATTTATAACTGCCTTTAGAGAATACAATTAATTAGTTATAACTATTTAAAAATCAATGTTTTTTCTTATTTTTATTTAAAATTTAAGAATTAATAAATACGCTTACAACCAACAACAACTTTCAATCAATTATTAACTAAAATCCAAAATGCCTATGAGAAAAGCTTAACAACAAATTATCCCGGTTACTTCAAATCCACACCTATAATTATAAACTAACATTAGTGACTATGAAGTACATAATTATTAAGGGAGCAAAAAGTTCTGGTAAGGCTGAAACAATAAATGCTATTTGTAACAGGCTAAAACCGGAAGCAATGAAAAGAGTTTATTTTTCTGAGTCGGGAAAGGTTGCTGTAGAAAATGTTAAACCAACTACAAAGATACCCGGAGGAACTTATATTGTTACAGTAAGAAAAAAAAATATTCTTGTTGTATCAGGTGCTCCTACCCAGCAAAAGAAAAGAATAACCTCTATAATGGAATCTGTTTTCAGGCTAAACTATAAACCCGATTTTGCTATTGTGGCTATGTGTGGCCTTGAAAAACTGAAAGATTTTTCGACCTCTAAAGAATTAGAGCGATTTGGAAAATGCATATATGAGACAAAAATATGGAGAATCCCCTCCTATACTTATCATCTTACCGATGAATGGAATAAACGAGTCTCGTATATAACAGCCATTACACTGCATAACTTATGATTTTGCAGATTAATGATTAAATTTTATATCCCCTATAAAAATACAAGCCCCGCAAATGAGGGGCTTGTATTTTTATAGGGAGTTCAGTTTAAAAGCGCCATACCTGAACAGTATATGGTGTAAGTGTAATGCTTCTTGACTGATTTGTAAATTTAACATTTGGAGTACCAAAAACTAACTGAAAACTTCCAGGCCTTATTTCATTATCTTCGAGGGAAACCAACTGGTTTTCTCCCGAAAGATTAATTACTACAACAGCCCTTTCGAACATTTCTGTTTCCCTGTTACTATATGTTCTTAAAAAAGATATTACATTATCATTAGTATTACGTATTTCCCTGTAATTACCTAATGCGAGTGCTGGCTGCATTTTTTTTAACCGAATTAGTTTTTTATAGAAGTTCCATAATGAATTATCATCTTTTTGTTGTTCTTCAAGTGATATTCCGTCATTTGGTTTTGCAAATCTGTTATCCCAGTACGCACCGGAATCCTTATACCAAAACGCCATTCCTTTTCCTGATTCATCTGCAGACCATTCAAAAGCTTCCTGTAAAGGAATTTTATCTCCATTTGTACCTGTTTTAAGTTCATCTCCTTTCATTCCCAGTTCCTGCCCGTTATAAATACAAGGCACGCCACCCATTAAAAAACTAAGTGCCCCGGCAACTCTAATCTTTCCAATATTCATACCCGGTAAAGAAGCAGTTCTTGTAGTATTTTCATCTTCTATAAAATTAACCGGATACTTACCTTCCGGCAGTTGCACAAAAATACTATCGGCCGCAGTATTAATTTTATTCTTATCAAAAGACAGTATGGCTTCTCTTAATTTAGCCGTTAAAACCCTGTCAGCATTTGCTTTAGTATAAAAATCATTACCAAAAGTTTTAGTATCATAATTCTCTGCCATTAGCAGCAGTTTGGGATTAACCTTTTTTACAGCCTCAAACAGCGGAGCATAAAAACTTTTCAGTTGATTAGAGGTTTTTCCGGAATTATCAATTTTGTCCTGCATATCAACAATCCTGAAACCATCTACACCTTCATTAAAATTACCATCTCCATTGGGGTCTGCCCAATACTTTAGTATTTTAGTATAATACTCCTGCACTTTAGCATTTTTAAGGTTTACAGCAACAAGCTGTTCTTTAGTATTGGTATAAGTAGTAATCTCGGGCAAATAATAAGGCTTTTCATTTTTAGCATCGGTATAATACACATATTCGCTATAGACGGACTTAGTGTTTTTAAATGAATCTTTAAACCAAAGGTGATTGGTACTAATATATTGAAGATCTATTTCCTGATACAACTTCATTTTACGCAAATGAATGTTCTGAATCAAATCGCGATACTCTTTAAATGCTCCATATTCAGCATCTATTTTTTCAAGGTCTCCTGCGTAAAGATTATTGTAAAAATCTGACTGGTAAATCGGGCTTAATGATATTGTATTTATACCAAATTGCTGTAGGTAATCCAGTTTTTGCTGTATTCCTTTCAAATCGCCATTACCATCGCCGTCACTGTCAAAAAAACTGCGGATAGTAACATGGTACATTACTTCCTGTTGGGCGAGAACCGGTGTAATGCATAATGAACATAAAACAAGTGCAAGTGTTTTAATCATATTCTGTAAAGTTTGTTCCAAATATAAGAGATTTCTCTTAGGGTGTATTTATATGATAACAGTATAAGAACGATATTCCCCAGTAATTAATTATTATTTTTGCTGAAATCAAAACAACAATTATGCTTATAATAGGAATTGCCGGAGGTACCGGAAGTGGCAAAACTACTGTAGTACAGCAGATAATGAATGAACTTCCTTTGGAAGAAGTAGGCATTATATCTCAGGATTCTTATTATAAACAAACCCCTGAACTTAGTTATGACGAAAGGGTAAAAATAAATTTTGACCACCCAAACGCCATCGACTTTGAATTGCTTACCACTCACCTGGCTGCATTAAAAGCAGGAGAAACCATAGAACAGCCTGTATATTCTTTTATTACCCATAACAGAACTACAGATACTATTATTACACATCCGCGAAAAGTAATGATCGTAGAAGGTATATTAATACTTTCTGACGCGAGGCTAAGAGAAATGTTTGATATAAAAATATTTGTACATGCTGATTCTGATGAAAGGCTTATACGCCGTTTGAAGCGTGATATTGCAGAACGTGGCCGTGATATGCAGGAAGTTTTAAACCGCTACCAGAACACTCTCAAACCAATGCATGATCAGTTTATTGAACCTACCAAAGCCTATGCAGATATTATTATACCTCACGACAGATACAATACGGTAGCAATAGATATTGTTAGAGCAGTAATAGATCAAAAGCTTATATAAATACTTACACTTACTTTACCACAATTATTGTTGTGTAAAACTTTGTGCATTTTATGGCAGAATCATAAATGGATAAGTCCTAAAAAAACCATTACTTTGTATCCGGAAACTACCGTTAAGACATGAAATTCTTCAAAAAAATAACTAAACGCTATCCCATCCTTAAAATATTAGGGAACAGGTATGTATTGGTTAGTATTTTTGTTATAGTATGGCTTACGTTTCTTGACAACTATTCTTATTTTGAAAACCGTGTGCTGGATAAAAAAATAGAAGAACTTGAAGCTAACAGACGCTACTACATAGAGGAAATTAAAAAAGACAGCACCAGTATAAGGCAGCTTAATAATCCAGACCAGACCGAAAAATATGCGCGTGAGAAATACTATATGAAACGCGAAAATGAAGACATATATATAATAGAATTTGAAGATGAAGTGCCTAAAGATGAAGACACAAAATCTCTCTAATATTTTCCCGGATGAGCGACAACTTATTTAATGAATTTGAGCCTGTATCTTCTAAACAATGGAAACAGCAGATACAGTATGAACTGAAAGGGGCCGATTACAACGAAACCTTGGTTTGGGAAAGTCCCGAAGGCATTAAAGTAAAACCTTTTTATCATATAGATGAATTTAAGCAAGGACCTGCCGTTGCAGGTAAAGCTGCAGAATTTACTATTTGCCAGAATATTTATGTTCACGATACAGAAAAATCGGCAGGCAGGGCTATATCTACCCTAAAACGCGGTGCAGAAAGCCTTAGATTTACCATTGAGAATGAAACAACAAATATTAAGGTATTACTTTCTAAAGTACCTGATGATACACCTGTGTATTTTTATTTGACTTTCTTATCAATCGATTTCGTAAAAAATCTGGATGTGATTGCCAAAGAAAGGAACGCTGTTTTTTATGTACAGCTTGACCCTATTGCCCAATTGGCAAAAGACGGCAACTGGCACAGTAATTTGGAAACAGATATTGAAGCTATAAATACTATTGCCATTGCCTGTTCCAACATTCATTTTTTAAGTGTTGACAGCAGCCTGTACCAAAATGCAGGAGCAAATATCGTTCAGCAAATAGCGTATACATTAGCACATGCCAATGAATACTTTAACCGTGTTGCCACTATAAATAAATCAATTGTTATTCAGGCAGCAGTAGGTACCAATTACTTTTTTGAAATTGCCAAGCTGCGCGCAATAAGACATTTATTTAATCTTGTAGCCGCAGAATACGACCATACTTTTGACTGCCACATTATTGCTACTCCCACAAAACGAAACAAGACTCTTTACGACTATAATGTTAACATGCTTCGTACAACGACGGAATGCATGAGTGCTATACTTGGCGGTGCAGATGCAGTTGCCAATCTTGCTTATGATGCATTATACCATAAAGACAATGAGTTTGGCGACAGAATAGCCCGCAATCAGTTATTAGTACTTAAACATGAGAGTTATTTTGACAAAGTAAATAACCCTGCCGATGGTGCTTATTATATAGAAGAGCTTACACAGCAATTAGCAGAAAAAGCTCTTGAATTATTCAAGGATATTGAAGCCAACGGAGGCTTTATTACTCAGCTTAAAGAAGGCACTATTCAGCGAAAAATACAGGAAAGCGCAGTTAAAGAACAGGAACTTTTTGACAGTGGTAAAGAAGTATTGCTGGGTACTAACAAATATCCCAATAAAAATGACCGCATGAGTCATGACCTTGAACTATACCCATTTGTAAAAGCTAATCCACGCAAAACACTTGTACAGCCAATTATAGAAAAAAGGCTTGCCGAAAAGATAGAACAGGAACGACTGGAAAGTGAAAAAGTAAGCAATGATCAGTAAGATGGTACCAATGAGAAAAAATATACAACATATACAGCTTAAACCTCAGCAGGATAACGAAAAGAATATCCCTGTTAATGTAAAGGACAACTTTTTGTTTGCCGAAGGTATTGAGGTTAAAGAAAACTATACCGATCAGGATATTGAAAACCTGGAGCACATTGAATTTGGTGCAGGATTTGCGCCTAACCTTCGTGGGCCGTATGCTACAATGTATGTACGCCGTCCGTGGACGGTGCGCCAATATGCAGGATTCTCTACAGCAGAAGAAAGCAACGCATTTTACCGCCGTAACCTTGCTGCCGGACAAAAAGGACTATCTGTGGCATTTGACCTTGCTACACACAGAGGTTATGACAGCGACCACGAACGTGTTGTAGGCGATGTAGGTAAAGCCGGTGTTGCCATAGATAGCGTTGAGGATATGAAGGTTTTGTTTGACCAGATTCCGCTTAATGAAATGTCTGTTTCTATGACCATGAACGGAGCAGTACTGCCCATTATGGCATTTTATATTGTAGCAGCCGAGGAGCAGGGCGTTAAGCCGGAATTGCTTTCGGGTACTATACAAAACGACATACTTAAGGAGTTCATGGTACGAAACACCTACATTTACCCTCCTGCCCCATCTATGAAAATTATTGCTGATATTTTTGAATATACCAGCCGTAATATGCCTAAATTTAACTCTATCAGTATATCGGGATACCATATGCAGGAAGCCGGTGCTACTGCTGATATAGAATTGGCATATACCCTTGCAGATGGGTTAGAATACATTCGTACCGGACTTGCCGCAGGAATGAAAATTGATGATTTTGCTCCACGCCTTTCTTTCTTTTGGGCAATTGGCATGAATCACTTCATGGAGATCGCAAAAATGCGCGCAGGGCGTATGTTATGGGCAAAACTCTTAAAACAGTTTAATCCGGAAAGCGATAAATCATTGGCGCTTCGTACGCACTGCCAAACAAGCGGATGGAGCCTTACAGAGCAGGATCCTTTTAATAACGTAGCGCGTACAGCTATTGAGGCCGCCGCCGCCGCTTTTGGAGGAACGCAGTCGTTACACACTAATGCACTTGATGAGGCTATTGCACTACCAACAGATTTTTCTGCACGTATTGCACGCAACACACAAATATTTCTTCAGGAAGAAACCAAAATAACTAAAACAGTCGATCCATGGGCAGGCAGCTATTATGTAGAAAGCCTTACTGATGAGATAGCGAAAAAAGCATGGGCACTTATTGAAGAGGTTGAAGAACTTGGTGGTATGACCAAAGCTATTGAAGCTGGCATACCTAAACTTCGAATTGAAGAAGCAGCGGCACGCAAACAGGCACGTATAGACAGCGGACAGGATATTATTGTAGGGGTAAACAAATACCGCCTTGAAAAGGAAGATCCGCTGCATATTTTAGACGTAGATAACCAAATGGTTCGCCGTCAGCAGATAGAACGCCTTGAACAAATAAAAGCAACACGTAATAGCCAAAAGGTTGCAGCATGCCTTGCAGCACTTACAGCATCAGCAAGATCGGGCGAAGGCAATTTGCTTGAACTTGCCGTAGATGCAGCCCGTAACAGGGCTACCCTTGGTGAGATAAGTGATGCGCTTGAGTCAGTTTTCGGGAGATATAAAGCACAAATTAAATCATTTAGCGGAGTGTATAGCAAAGAGATCAAAAACGATGAGAGCTTTGAAAAAGCAAAACAGCTTGCAGATAAATTTGCTAAGCTGGAAGGCCGGCGCCCAAGAATAATGATCGCTAAAATGGGGCAGGACGGCCATGACCGTGGTGCTAAAGTAGTAGCTACAGGATATGCCGATGTAGGTTTTGATGTGGATATTGGTCCGTTATTCCAGACTCCCGCAGAAGCTGCGAAACAGGCTGTAGAAAACGATGTGCACATACTTGGTGTATCTTCATTAGCCGCAGGGCATAAAACTCTAGTGCCACAGGTTATAGAAGAACTTAAAAAATATGGCCGTGAAGATATTATGGTTATTGTGGGTGGAGTTATACCAGCCCAGGATTACCAGTATTTATTCGACAGCGGTGCAGTTGCCGTTTTCGGACCGGGAACTAAAATTAGCGAAGCTGCTATTAAGATACTTGAAGTACTAATAGAAGGATTTGAAGAGTAAAACGAAGCCCTGCAATTGCAGGGCTTTGTTTTGTCCCAATTTTACAATTAATATTATTAATGATTATGGAAATTTGAATAAATTCAATAATCATGAATACCTATTCTTTTTTTAGCATCTTTATAGTATCAGTTTTATTTCCCTGTACATCTCATTCACAAAACAATAAAGAAGAATACCTTAAAAACAATTCATCAGTTTTAAATGAATCATACACCTTTCCACAACAAAATTTTAATGTTATTGGCTTTGGTGCATATCACGGCAGTGCCAAAACAGAGGATGCCGAACTATTCATTATTCAATCGATACTAAAAAAGAATAGCATAAACTATTACTTTCCTGAAACCGATATCAGCATTGCCTATTACTTCAATGAATATCTGAAATCGGGTGATGAAGCACTGCTTAAGAATCTTATTGAGACCTATGGCGTACGTATTCCGCAGGAAAGAACTATTGAAGTTTTTAATAAATGGAAGAAACTTAAAGCTATAAACGACAAACTT
The DNA here is from genome assembly GCF_024054175.1 of Flavobacterium sp. NRK1. GTDB lineage: Bacteria > Bacteroidota > Bacteroidia > Flavobacteriales > Flavobacteriaceae > Flavobacterium. The sequence goes on along the minus strand of NZ_JAMXLA010000001.1, from coordinate 2,149,975 downwards.
CCTGAAAATAAAAAACTAACTGTGCTTGGTGCAGATCCTATAGTAACCTATCAGTACACATACAAGCATCTGCTATCATTAATAAAAGATCGAAGTAAATGGCTACTGGCAAATGAACTTCAAAATACCATTGAAAAAGATACAACCGACTTCTCTCCTTACTACAACAGCTATTCCAAAAATCAATTAAAAGCTTTTGTTTCTGATTACGAATTGAATACTGCCGAATACAATTTATATATAAACAACAAAGAAATGTTTGTGCATCTTATCTCAACAATTAAAGTCAGCTTTGATGATTATCATCGTGAGAAGGAAATGTTTAATAATTATGTTGCATTATCTAAAATATATAATCTCAAAAATAAGGTACAGTTTTTTAGGTTAGGTTTTGGCCACCTGCTAAAAGCGAAAGAAGGTAATTATGAAAGTTTCCTATATAAACTATCCGCTAATGGTGTCTATACTAAAGATAAAATCGTTTCTATTATAGGTTACCTGACAAAATCGGAAGTGATATGGGACGATAAATACGATACTAACGGCAATTATGTATCATCTGTAAATCAGGGAGACGAAGGTATAGGCGATAGCCCAAATGAATATTTTAAGGGCATTGATAATCTCAAAAGAATGAAGATTTCCGGTCTTTCCATTTTCCGGCTCAATGCTAATAACAGTCCTTATTATTTGAAGGGGAGCGACCTCATTGAAGTTATTGAAACCCCGAAGAAAAGAAGTATAGATTATAGCAATGACGTTACTACCGACTTTATTGATTACGCTGTTTTAATAAGTAATTCTAAAGCCTCACAAAGTATTTATAGCATCCCTAAATCTTAACTTAGGTATAATTTACGATTAATTCTTATTTTTGCTTTTACAATTAACTAATACAATTTTATGGACATCAAACAGATATTTACAAACAACCAGGATTGGATTTCCAGACAACTTGAAACGGACAAAAACTATTTTGCAAAGCTATCGCAGGGACAATCTCCTGCCATATTATACATTGGATGTGCCGATAGCCGTGTAACAGCAGAAGAGCTTATGGGCTTACAGCCGGGAGAAGTTTTTGTACATCGAAATATCGCTAATATGGTCCCGAATACTGACTTAAGTGTTATGTCGGTAATCAATTATGCTGTGAGTATTCTTAAAGTAGATCATGTAGTAGTTTGTGGCCATTATGGATGTGGTGGTATAAAGGCAGCAATGGAACAGGCAGATCTTGGAATACTTAATCCCTGGTTACGTAACATTCGCGATGTGTACAGACTGCACCGCAAAGAGCTTGATGCTATAGAAGATGAAGGGAAACGATACAATAGACTGGCTGAACTGAATGTACAGGAGCAGTGTATAAACGCTATTAAAACCGCTGAAGTTCAAAAAGCTGTATCGCAACGCAACCTTACTGTACACGGTTGGATTTTTGACATTAGCACCGGACAGCTGGTTGATTTAAATATTGATTTTCAAAAAATCACCAAAGATATTGCTGAGATTTACAGAATCGATCCTTCTTAGTACTTTAAAACATAAAAAAATCCTCTCTGCAAAACAAAGAGGATTTTTTTATGCTTACACAGGAACGAATATTATAAATAGGTAATAATAAATTCACTCCTTCTGTTTTGCCTGTGTTCTTCCTCTGTACATTTTATCCAGTCTGCACATTTATTAACCAGCATAGTTTCACCATATCCTTTACCGCTTAGGCGCTCTGTTGCTATACCTTTCTTTATAAGATAAGCAACAATAGCTCTTGCCCTGTTTTCAGATAATAATTGATTTTGCTTAGCAGGACCTCGTGAATCTGTATGCGCCCTTATGTCTATTTTAGAAGTTGGGAACTCGTTCATAAACTTAACCAATATATCTAATTGTTTAGATGCATCCGGCGTAATAGTATATCTGCCAACATCAAAGTATATCTGTTCAATGCTGAATTTCTTAGCAAGGTCCATACCAACAACCGGTGTTGCATTAGCAAGCGGATTTATTACTTCTTCTACAATTACTTCAGGTTTTTCTAAAGCTAAAGGCAAAATAACGTCACCTACAGTTTCAGTAATTTCAACCGGTAATTCCTTTGTTATATAAGTTTCTTTTTCACATTTAACATAATAGTTTTTTTCGCAGTCTACAGAAAAATAATATACTCCCGCCTCGTCTGTCAGTACCTCATCTATAGGTTTAAGGTCTGCATCAAGCAGTACCACCTTAGTTTCAGCAAAAACAGTACCCTTAGCTTTATCCGAAACTATACCTGATATAAACTGACGACACGAAAAATCCAACGCTATATACTCGGTAAAAGCATAAATATCGTCATAACCTATACCACTTTTCCTATTTGAAGTAAAGTAGCCGGTTCTGTTTTCTTCATTAATAATAAAACCAAAATCGTCCCAATGGCAATTTATAGGTTCTCCAACATTATTAGCTTTAGCAAAAATACCATTGTCCTCTTTTTTAGCAACAAAAACGTCAAGTCCTCCAAGGCCGGGATGGCCGTCAGAAGAAAAATAAAGTTTATCCTCTGTTACAAAAGGAAAAGTTTCCCTTCCTTCGGTATTTATTCCGGGGCCCAGATTTTCAGGAGCTCCAAAGGAACCATCCTCATTTATACTTACACTGTAAATATCAGATTGTCCATAACCGCCAGGCATATCTGAAGCAAAATATAGTGTTTTTTCATCCGGACTTAAGCAAGGGTGTGCTGTATTATAGATATTGCTTGTAAATGGAAGCTCTTTAACATTTTTCCATTTTTCTCCATCAGCCTCAGCACGGTATATTTTTAACAGGATATGGTCTTTACTATCTTTTTGAATTTTACCGTCATTAAAATTATTACGTGTAAAATACATTACCTGCTTATTCTTAGTAAATGCAGGGGTAGATTCATGGAGCTTGGTTTGCACTTTACTGGAAAATTTTTTAGCTCTTACCAGGTTCCCTTTCGGAGTTATCTCTGCACTATACAACGCTGTAAAAGATTGCCTTGTCCATCGGTCTTTAATACCTGTAAATCCCAGGCTATCCCTGTTTGATGCAAAAACAACCATATTATCACCATAAAAAGCAGGTCCATAGTCTGAAACAGAGGTGCTGATATCGGTGATATTGATTTTATATCTCCCTGAGTTACTCTCTATAGCATTCAGATAATTTTTATTCTTATCGAATAATTCAGCTCTTAAATCTGTTCCTTTCTTTTCGGTAAACTGTTCCAGTAATTTATTAGCATCTTCATATTTGCCTATCGTTTTAAGCGACTGCGCCAAACGGTAATAATATTCAGGCTCTATAATCTCTTTTTTTAGCTTAAACAATTCCCTATACCACCTAATGGCACTTTCCGGTTCATTATTAAAGTAATACGCATCACCCAGCTTTTTATAAAGAGAGGCTGTTCTGTAACCTTTCTTTTCAAGCTGCATATACACTTTAATTGCCTGGCTATAGTCATATTTATCTGTAAGCAGTTCGGCATTTTCCATTTTTTTATCCTGAGCGCCTGCAGCTATTGAAATCAATAGCATATATATAACAAATACTATATATCTTAATTTTCTCATATCATATTAGAAAAAACGTGGGTTCATAACCTTCTCATATTTCCTGAACAGTTCAAAACGCAGAAATACTTCATGAGATCCTGAGTTATATTCTGCAAGCTTTGTTGTTTCTGTATCGTAGGTATAACCTATAAAAAGACCATCTGTTACCTGAAACCCGGCAAGAATACTTACTGCAGCATCCCATCGGTAAGCCAAGCCCATTGTAAATTTGTCATTATACAATACATTGGCAGTAATATCAAGCTGTAATGGTGCGCCCTGTACAACTTTAGCTAGTGCAGCAGGTTTAAATTTCCAGTTGTAAGCAAGATCAAAAACATGGCCCGCCATTGCATAAACGTGAAATCTTTCTTTGGCTACAGAAATATCATTATGATCGTAATGGTCTGTCTGCAGGATTTGCGGAACAGATAACCCGAAATATGTATTATCTGAATACATATAGGCTCCGGCGCCAATATTTGGCGTAAGCCTGTTAGTTATATTGTTCTGAAACCTTGGATCACTAGGGTCATAGATATTAAGCTTGGTAAAATCTACATTAAAAAGCTGTATAGAACCTTTTAATCCTAATGACAATTTATAATAATCATTTACATTAAATGAATAAGAGAAATCCGCTGAAATCAAATTTGTATCTGTAGGGCCAATTTTATCATTAACAAAAGAAAAACCAAGACCAACATTTTTCCCTACAGGTGCATTAACCGACGCTGCATTGGTAACAGGAGCTCCGTCAAGCCCCACCCATTGTGCACGGTGTATGGCAAAAATACTGGTAACGCCACGTGTACCTGCATAAGCCGGGTTAATATTAATAGGATTATACATGTACTGCGTATACTGGGGGTCTTGCTGCGCCCACAATGTGCTTTGACAAAGTAGCAACAGGCAAAGTATAGTAATACATTTAAAAAAAATTATTCTCATTATATTGTTTTGTATTAATCTGAGCTTAAGTATAAATATCCTGATTTTTTAATCTTTCTGGCAGGAATTCCGGGTTTTTCATATTCATATTCTATAATATAAAAATAAGTACCGGTTGGCAGAATTTTATCTCCTGTTATAGTTACACGTCCGCCTGAATAACCATTAAACACATTTCCGCTGGTATCATACGCTTTGGTCGAAAAAACCTTAACTCCCCAACGGTTATAAATTTCTACCGTATTTTTAGGAAAATCTTTAATCTTATCTATTACAAAATAATCGTTTTGTCCATCACCATCAGGAGTTACACCATTGTATATAACAATATCTCCCGGCAATATAAGGTCAGTTTTAACCCTGCCTAAAGTAAAAACCCCATAACCGCTAACATTTACTGCGGTAGTAACTGTACCGGTAGTAGCATTTATAGCGTTAGCAACACCACCTTCATCTACCCATACATTTTCTACCTCATCCCATCTTAAGATATGAATTTCTTCATAAGGCTGGGCAGCTATTTCAGCAGGAGTTGTAGCCGTATCCCATGTTAAAGTAAGCATTACATCAGATGTTCCGCCGGCTTTAACGATCTTCCAGTATTCCTTATTATCTATAAGCTCTATTACGCCTCTTTTTAAATTATGCGGATATGATTCATCTGAATTCTGCAGGTAATATTTACCATTGAAACTGCCTGCTTCTTCAGCAGGAGCAGAAATTGCAGCATACCTGTAATAACGGTTCTTATTTCCAATAGAATCCTGATCGCCTATAGGATAGACAAATTCGGTATTCCCATTTTTAATAGCATAACCATCTACGTGGCTTTGATTGTTCACATTGCTGTGTGTTGCATTGTTTTCAAATATAATGATTCCCCCAAATACATCATCTTTGACAACCCCGTTTACAAAGTCCGCATTGCCACTAACCGAAATATCCCCAAATAAACGGAAAGCTGCTTCTGTGGCCGTGTTGTTAGGATTGTCAAACAATACATTGTAAAAATCAGCCGGTATGCTGCCAGTAATATTCTGCTGCAAAAAGCCTTCAAAACGGGTATAACCGTTTCCCTTATTAGTGTCAAATGTTGTTATTCCATCATTATTAAAATTACCGTGAAAAATAACCTCTCCATTATTCTCATACTCTCCCATGTCATCATTATCAAAGTCAGACATAACTGTCATAACAGTATTAGGACTCACATATAATGTGCCCTGATTTACTGTCTGTCCTGTGTTTTGGGCAAACAGTACTGCCGAAAACATACATACGATAATTGTTATACTTCTTTTCATTTTAATTTTTTTAAATGCTTTAACGCATTAATTAGCTTTAACCCTTTGATAGATCATTGGGTTAGTTATAACCTTACAATTTTTGGTAGTTACTGCTGCAACTGTTGTAGGCACCGATTCACAGGTTGCAGTATTACCTGATACTGTAGAAGTAGCTATTGTTATACGACGGTAATACATTGTTGAGTGTAAAACAGGTGGCTGATAAGCTCCTGATGTTGCACCCGCAATAGTTGTCCAGCCTGTAGTTCCATTAACAGACGATTCCCACCTATAAGTTATAGTTCCTGAACCTGTACCTAAATTTGTAGTAATAGAACCTAATATTGCAGGTGCTGTGTCCATACAAATTGTTTGTGTCCCTCCTATAGATCCGGCAGTAGTTACATCTGAAACAGTTATAGTTACAGGCGAAGTTGGTACAGACTCACATATAACACTACCATTTGTGGCAGTAGTTATCCTTCTAAACATTGTTGTAACTGTTAAAGAACCCGGCTGATAAGTAGCTCCGGAAGCTCCGGAGATGTCAGTCCATGCTCCACCTCCATTTATAGAAAACTGCCATTTATATCCTAATGTTCCTGACCCACCTGTTGTACCTGCGGTAGTAGATGTTAAACCTGCAGGAGTTGATCCGTTACATATATTTTGATTAGCTGCTATAGCACCGGCTGTAGGCGAGGCTGCTACAGTTATTACAACATTAGCCGTAGGTGCAGATTCACATGCTTTACCGTTTAGCGTAGAAATAGCAATACGGCGATAGTAAGTCGTTGCAGTTAATGCTCCCGGGCTATAGCTTGCTCCGTTTGATGTACCTGTAGCTGTTGTCCATCCGCCTGTACCTGTACTTGACACTTCCCAACGATATGTTATTGTACCGCCCGATGTATTTGATCCTGACGTAGCACTTGTTAAGGTTGCAGGTGTGTCTCCGTTACATATTGTCTGGGTACTTACTGCTGTTATAGTACCAGGCTGGGTAATACCCTGAACGGTTACCACAACATTAGCTGTTGGTGCAGATTCACATGCTTTACCGTTTAGCGTAGAGATAGCAATGCGACGGTAATACGTTGTAGCAGTCAGTGCTCCCGGACTATAGCTTGCTCCGTTCGATGTACCTGTGGCTGTTGTCCAGCCGCCTGTACCTGTACTTGATACCTCCCAACGATATGTTATTGTACCACCTGATGTATTTGATCCTGCCGTAGCGCTTGTCAATGTCGCAGGAGTATCTCCGTTACATATTGTCTGGGTACTTCCCGCTGTTATAGCACCGGGCTGGGTAATGCCCTGAACGGTTACCACAACATTAGCTGTTGGTACAGATTCACAACCATTACCGTTTAGCGTTGAAATAGCAATACGGCGATAGTAAGTCGTTGCAGTCAGTGCTCCCGGACTATAGCTTGCTCCGTTTGAGGTGCCTGTGGCTGTTGCCCAGCCGCCTGTACCTGTACTTGACACTTCCCAACGATATGTTATTGTACCGCCCGATGTATTTGATCCTGACGTAGCACTTGTTAATGTTGCAGGCGTATCTCCGTTACATATTGTCTGGGTACTTCCCGCTGTTATAGTACCGGGCTGTGTAATGCCCTGAACTGTTACCACAACATTAGCTGTAGGTGCAGATTCACATGCTTTACCGTTTAGCGTAGAGATAGCAATACGACGGTAATAAGTGGTTGCTGTTAAAGCACCCGGACTGTAGCTTGCTCCGTTTGATGTACCTGTTGCTGTTGTCCAGCCGCCTGTACCTGTACTTGAAACTTCCCAACGATACGTAATTGTACCGCCCGATGTATTTGATCCTGCCGCAGCACTTGTTAATGCGGCAGGGGTATCTCCGTTACAGATTGTCTGGGTACTTCCCGCTGTTATAGTACCGGGCTGGGTAATGCCCTGAACTGTTATTGTTACAGAACTCGTGTAGCTCTCACATGAACCTGTTACACTGGCACGTCTGTAATATGTGGTAGTAGTTAATGCTCCCGGAGAATAACCGGCAGTTGTAACTCCTGTACTTGTCCAGGTACTGTTATCTGTAGATACCTCCCAACGATAAGTAGAACCCGAACCTGCGCTTAAAGATGTAAGCGGTGCAGGAGTTGCACCATTACATATTGTCTGATTAGTGCCGATGGATCCCGCTGTTGGTAATGATCCTCCTACTGTTATAGTTATAACATTTGAATAAACATCTCCCGAACATAAGCTTGATATTAATGCTCTTCTATAATAACGTGTCGCCGGAAGCGGACCGGAGAAAGTATAGCCTGCGGTTGTAACTCCTGTATTTGTCCATGTGTTGTTATCTGTAGAAACTTCCCAACGATAAACAGGAGCAGGTCCGCCAGCCCAGCCTCCGTCATTAGATACAAGGTCAGCCGGAGTGGTTCCTCCACAGATCGACTGACTTGACCCTATAGAACCCGGATTAGGATAAACTGAAACTGTCATTTTAACAACATTAGAAGGAGCCGATGGGCATGTACCATTGATTGTAAGCCTTCTATAATAGACTGTTGAAAGTGCAGCAGGCTGATAAGTAGAAGCTGTGGCTCCCGCTATATTTTCCCAGTAATCACCTGGGTTACCTCCATATGACAATTGCCATTGATAACTTGTTCCTCCTGTACCATCAACTACTGATGTTAGTAAGGCCGGAGCTGTATTACCACAAACATTTTGATCTGAACCAATTGTCCCTGCTGTAGGAACTGTAGGAACTGTCATAGTTATTACATTAGATGGAACTGTACCACGGCACAATACCCCGCCCGTGTTTGAAACTCCTAATCTTCGATAATAGGTAGTTACAGTAATAGGTGCTGTTGGCTGATAAACAGGGTTTGTTGCACCCGCTATATCAGTCCAGGTAGAATTATTTGTAGATATCTGCCATATATACCCTCCACTTGCATTAGTACCCGGTGTCACATCAACAGTTTGTGGTGGAACATTCCCACTGCAAACGGTTTGATTGTTACCAATAGTACCCGCTGTTGCCACAGGAGAAACAGTAACAGTTATAACATTCGTGCGGGCTGAACGGCATATTGCTGTTCCGTTAGTCGCAACAGTAAATCTTTTAAATTGCGTAGTTGTGGTTAGAGCACCGGGTGTGTATGTAGCTCCGGTAGCACCAGGAATATCTGCACTCCATGTATTACCACTATCTGTTGACGATTGCCATGCGTAAGTAATTGTACCTGTACCTGTTCCATCAGTTGCAGAGGTAAGAGTTGATGGTACTGCTCCATTACAAATAGTTTGGTCTGAGCCTATAGATCCAGCAGTAGGAACAACAGAAAAGATTATTGAAACTATATTGGAATAAACATCTGCACAACCAGACACTTTAGCTACCCTGCGGTAATATATTGTTGAACTGCCTGATGGCGTATAATTTTGTTGATTATTCGTGCCTCCGGCTGCCGTCCATCCGCTTGTACCGTTAGCAGACGATTCCCATAAATAGGTTACCGTCCCATCTCCGGTTGCCTGCGTACCTGTAAGCGGAGCAATACTGCCTCCGTTACAAATAGTTTGTGAACTGCTAATGGTTCCTGCATTAGTCTGCTGTTTAACAGTTATTGTAACAATGTTTGTGGGTGATGATTCACATGTTACTCCTCCGCTTGTACTTACAGTATATCTTCTATAACGTCTTGAAGCGGTTAAAGCTGGGGGTGTAAAAGTAGCAGAGGTAACACCAGATACTGCCTGCCATGTACCGCCGGAAGTACCATCTGCATATTCCCATCTGTAACCCGTTGTTCCTGATTCCGGAGAAGTAAGCGTAGAAGGAGTAGTATTATAACATATAGTCTGGCTACTGCCTATACTTCCTGCTGTAGGATTTAATACTGTTACTGTTATTGTTCTTCTTGTAGAAGTATTACATCCATTACTTACCCTTCGGCTATATACTGTGGTCTGCGTTATAGGGGCGGTTGGAGAATAAGAACTACTTGAAGGATCAGCATCCGGTATCAAATCATAATTAGATCCTCCATCTGTTGAATATTCCCATATATAATACCCAGGCCCTCCATCATTAGGAGAATTTATTGTATTAGGAATTGTATTGTAACATACTGTAGTTGGAGACATGGATATACTTCCCCGGCTAGGTGAAGAATTAGTATTATTAGGCCCTACATAAGCTACAACTGTATTACTATATACATAGCAGGTGTTTCCTCCTACCGAATATCTTACAGCACGGCGAAAATATAATGTTGAAGTAAGATTTCCACTATCATAAGTAGAACCAGTGGCCCCTGATATATTTGACCAGGAACCAGTACCTGTAGAAGAACTTTGCCATTGATAACTATAAGTTATACCACTTATTGAACCTGTATCACCGTCCTGAACATTGGTAAATGCATTGGGGTTAAAATTATTACAGCTCGATTGTGAATTACCTACAAGACCCGCGGAAGGGATAAATACTTTTAGCCAGTTAGTCACACCTTCACAACTTTTACCATTTGCAGTAAGAGTAGTTAGCCTTCTGAAATATGTAGTCTGAGATAAAGCTCCTGAAGTATAATTTTGCCCTGTCGCACCAGATATAGTAGTCCAGTTTGCCCCGTCAGCAGAACTCTGCCAACGGTAAGTTGCTCCCGAAATTGAAGTACCTGTAATAGCTATATTACCGCTGGGACAAGTAGAGGCATTAGCCGATATAGTACCTGTATTTGTTGGCCCTACAACCACATTAATTGTAGCGGTTGGTCCTTCACAATTACCATTAACCTGGCTTACATAATAAGTATAACTCCCTGTTGTACCTGTATAAGGCTTAATAGGATATTCTGACGAGAAACCTCCGGAAGTCATGTACCACCTTAATGTGTTAGTACCTGTAGCAGTAGCGGTAAGTTCCGGTGCATCTTCGTTAAGACAGTAATATAAAGTCCCTGATGGTACAGCAGGTGCAGCAGGTTTAACATACATATCAATACTAGCATTATTATTAACCTGATTTTCAGAAGTTTCAATAGGTGTTGTATAATTAAAATCAGTAAATAAAATTGCCGTGGTGGTATCTGTATAGCTGTTTGTACCATTCGGTGGTAGCATTGTATATGTTACCGGGTAAGGATATGTCAGCCCTGATCCCAAAGATTCTGAAGCCCCGGATGTATTAGTACCCCTTGCGATATAGCCATAAGTAGTATAACCTGCTGCAGGAGTATTAGTCAAAGTGATTTTAGACCATCTTGCAGAAGTATTACTATTTTCAGGGTCAGATACATTACCCGCAAATCCGCCGGGTGTAGAACTGTCATTATAAGTATATCCCGGAGGAACAATATTATAAAAAGCAACACGTGTTCCATTGGTACCAAGCCTGTTAAAGCTTGTAGCAACAGCACCATTATTAGATACATATACAGTAAATTTTGGTGCTGTGGTACTTATACATTCCTCAGTAACAGTTTTTGTTAATATAAGGTCTACATTTTCCGCTGTTACAGGCGTTCTTACAATAGATGTATTATTATTAAGGTCATCGTCCAGTGGAGGTAAAGCCGTGGCAGTATTTTGCAGCACACTTCCTGCAGGCAGAGTATATAATCTACCTGTAATAGTTATCGTTCCGGTTGTATTGGCGGCCAATACCAAAGTTCCTGTAACTTCATTTGTTGTTAAAGAACTGGCTGTTGGCAACGATGCTGATACAAATCCCGAAGAACTAATCGATGTAATATCAAAGCCTGACATTCCTTCTGCAATATCATTACCATAAGAATCAGTAATTTTATCAGTAAAATCAATATTGCTTATTTCAAAATTAGTATCATTAGTTACTTCTATTGTATAAGTAATTGTACTGTTTCCTGGATTATTAGTTCTTAAAATATCTTTGTCTGCTCTTTTTACAACGCGAAGGTTACCCGGTGTTGTAACTAATAAATTTCTAATTTCATGGTAGTTAACACCCCCACCACTTGAAGCCGCAAAGCCAAGTTTCAGTAAAGCAGGAGGTACATCTGTAGTTGTATAATCTGTTACATCCTGAAAAGCACCTGTAAGGCTGGTTTTCCACCTTACTTTAACATTATAATAGATACCAGCAGCATCCAGACGTACAATTTCAATTTGTACCCTTCGGTAAAAAGTAGCATCTGATGGTCTTGACGTAACATTTGTATTATAATCCAGGGCATTTTGTGACCTGTTTCCTGTATTACCATTAATATCCAGATAGTTAAAATTAATACCATCTGTAGTTGTTATAGTTTTACCTGAAAGATAACGATTGGTAGTTCCTGTATTTGAAGTTGTAGGTCCACGCATTACAATTGCATTTGGCCTTTCGCCCGGTCCACCTACCCTTCCCTCTGTTGGGTTTGCATAGTTACCATAAGCATCAAGACCAATACCAACATAACCTCCTGAAAGTCCTGTACCACTTCCCCCTCCCGGAGCATAACCTAATGAACCTCCGTAACCACCTAATTGGAATGAAGAGGACGCATCAAATAAAAACACACCTATACCATCGGCACCATTAAAGCTATCATTGGTGTTTCTCCACATTTTGTATTCAAAATCCACTAATACACCCATTGTTGAAGGAAATGACTTATTTACATAAGCAAAACCTTTTTGATAGGTATTGGAATTTGTAAGCCTCAGCCAGCCGGCTCCAAGTGGATCGTTAACTCCGGAAGTAAGGTAGGCTGCTCCTTCTGTACCTCCGGGACCGCCGATGATAATATCGGGATTACCACTACCTCTGAAATCTTCGGTAATAGCAAACTGAGCAAAAGTAGTTGTAGTACCCAAAGCCAAAAACAGCCCCAGGAAAAACAATGTTTTTTGCAGAAAACTTAAACGATATGTAAGTATTTTTTTTACCATAACAAATTTGTAAATCGGTAATCAGGCATCTGTATAAGATGCCTGTATCATCCAATTAAAATTATTTTACTACAAAAACAATGTTCATGTAAGAAGCTTCGGTTCCTGAACCGATAATATCGTAAGTTAATATCCCGTTTGCGTCTATAGAAAGATTAGCAAAAACTGCGGGATCAAAGTACGTAATATAATACATTAAATCAGTATTTGTTACGCTAATAGGTATAGTAGCATCTGCTCCTGCACTTTTAACGAAGCCTGTATTAGCACCTCCTAAAGATCCACCTGTTGTTGTATTTGGTATAAATGTCACTCCAGTAAACTGAGCTTTGTATTCAAGATATAAATTTCTTTTTAATCCCGTTGCAGGAGATGAAGTATCAAAAATTACAGCTGGCATATAAAATACTCTTGGCATCGCTGCATTAACAGTTCTTAAAACACCATTGCTATCGGCTACTACAACTTTATCCGTATTAACAGGTGTATAATTATTTCTTACCTCTCTAACTCTAACCGTACCCGCTTTCACATCAAGCGCATGTGCAGAAGCAGCATCTGTTGAAGAAAATCCGATACCTACATTACCTTGCTGATATATGCTCTGACTATTTGATGTAGCAGGATCTGTTGTGTTCTGAACTTTCCATGGTTCACTAACGAAAGTTTTCTTATCTGTCCATTCTACAGTACCCGATGTATTTGTTGTCATTACACTATCATTTGCACCAGGTGCCATTTTAGCTGTAGTTACATTAGCATCTTTAATATCAGAAGTTTCTACTGCGCCTGCTGCAATGTTTTCGGTCTGAACTGCATTGTCCGCAAGCTTAGCATTGGTTACTGCATCAGCACCTATCTTGGCTGTTGTTACTGCGCCGTCTGCAAGCTTTACTTCTGTAATTCCGCCTGCGGCAACACTTACATTAGCATCTTTTAATAAAGCGCCTGCTCCGGTACCCCCAATACTGATCGATCCATCTCCAGCTGTAAGGTCTTTTCCTGCTATACTGCCCGATGGAATAGCATTACTGAATGTTACTGCTCCTGCAGCATCGGCTATTGCAATACGATCAGCTGTACCTGCGCCTGCTGTTAACTTAGCCGATGTTACATTACCGTCTTTGATATTCTCGGTCTGAACCGCATTATCGGCAAGCTTTGCATTGGTTACTGCATCAGCTTTTATATCTAACGTTACATCGGTAAAGGTGGCATTATCTCCTCCTGTTACTGTAAGGTCTGTAGAGGTAATGTCACCATCAAATGATGCGGCATCAACTTCCAAAGAACCATTGGTAGTATTCTGTTTTAATCCTGTACCCGCTACACTCGAATCGATCTTGGCAGCTGTTACTGCGTCGTCGGCAAGTTTCACGGCTGTTACTGCTGCATCTTCTATCTTAACTGTAGTTACATTAGCATCTTTAATATCAGAAGTTTCTACTGCGCCTGCTGCAATGTTTTCGGTCTGAACCGCATTATCGGCAAGCTTGGCATTAGTTACTGCATCAGCTTTTATATCTAACGTTACATCGGTAAAGGTGGCATTATCTCCTCCTGTTACTGTAAGGTCTGTAGAGGTAATGTCACCATCAAATGATGCGGCATCAACTTCCAAAGAACCATTGGTAGTATTCTGTTTTAATCCTGTACCCGCTACACTCGAATCGATCTTGGCAGCTGTTACTGCGTCGTCGGCAAGTTTCACGGCTGTTACTGCCGCATCTTCTATCTTAACTGTAGTTACTGCTGCATCTTTGATATCAGAAGTTTCTACTGCCCCTGCTGCAATGTTTTCGGTCTGAACTGCATTGTCCGCAAGCTTAGCATTGGTTACTGCATCAGCTCCTATCTTAGCTGTTGTTACTGCGCCGTCTGCAAGCTTTACTTCTGTAATTCCGCCTGCGGCAACACTTACATTAGCATCTTTTAATAAAGCGCCTGCTCCGGTACCCCCAATACTGATCGATCCATCTCCAGCTGTAAGGTCTTTTCCTGCTATACTGCCCGATGGAATAGCATTACTGAATGTTACTGCTCCTGCAGCATCGGCTATTGCAATACGATCAGCTGTACCTGCGCCTGCT
>NZ_JAMXLA010000001.1:2058310-2135064 GCF_024054175.1 Flavobacterium sp. NRK1 | reverse complement strand
ATCGATCTTAGATGCTGTTACTGAACCGTCTTTGATATTTTCTGTCTCAACCGCATTATCCGCAAGTTTTTCATTGGTTACTGCGTCAGCATCAAGTTTGGCTGTAGTTACTGCGTTATCGGCCAATTTTTCTTCTGTAATTCCGCCGTTTTTTACTTTTATTGCTGAAGCAACAAGCAATGCATCAGTACCACCAGTTATTTCGATTGAATTATCTGCAGGAGTAAGATCTTCGCCTCCAAACACCACATTAGTTCCATCACCATTAGTAAAAGTATATTTACCAGTAGCAACATCATATGAAATATCAGATTTACTAATAGTGCTTAACGGTGTTGCACCATCAGCGCCAATTAAGGAGATAGTACCATTACCATTATCAATAAGTTTGAAATTATCCAGCTTATCAGCAGTGCCTGAAGCTAAAGCCTCTATAGCACCCTGAACAGTAGTAACACCAAAACCAGTAGTAGTGTCATTATAATTTAATGCATTAGCATTTGTGTTTATAGTAGTAGAAATACCTTTCTCATTTACATAGGTGTAAGTCCCGTCTAAATTATTTGTAAAAGAAGTTACCGTTTCTAAATCGGTAAAATCAATAACAGTATTGGTACCGTCTGTATAATTTATAGTTAGAGTTCCGTCACCATTATTTACAGTATCAACAATTCCCAAACCATCAGCACCAGGAACTCCTTGAACTCCCTGTGGCCCTGTTGCTCCCGCAGGTCCCTGAGCACCTTCCAGCGATGCAAGGAAATCTGCTTCGGTTCCGGTATTACCCGCAGCTAACCATAGTTCGTAAGCACTTTGACCGTCAACTCCATCAATACCATTTGTTCCGGCAGGTCCCTGGGCACCTTCAAGCGATGCAAGGAAGTCTGCTTCTGTTCCCGTATTACCTGCAGCTAACCATATTTCGTAAGCACTTTGACCGTCAACTCCATTTACTCCATCGATACCATTTGTTCCGTTTGCTCCATCAGCACCATCTGCTCCGGCAGGTCCCTGGGCACCTTGTAACGATGCAAGGAAGTCTGCTTCGGTTCCGGTATTACCTGCAGCTAACCATAGTTCATAAGCACTTTGACCGTCAACTCCATTTACTCCGTCGATACCATTTGCTCCCGCAGGTCCCTGAGCGCCTTCCAGCGATGTAAGGAAATCTGCTTCTGTTCCGGTATTACCTGCAGCTAACCATATTTCATAAGCACTTTCTCCGTCAACTCCATTTACTCCATCTATACCATTTGTTCCGTTTACTCCATCAGCACCATCTGCTCCCGCAGGTCCCTGAGCACCTTCTAACGATGCAAGGAAATCTGCTTCTGTTCCAGTATTACCTGCAGCTAACCATATTTCGTAAGCACTTTGTCCGTCAACTCCATTTACTCCGTCGATACCATTTGTACCGTTTGCTCCGGCAGGTCCCTGAGGACCTGTAAAATTTTCTGTAGTAAATGTTGTACCATTTGTATATGTGATTGTAAATGTACCATTACCATTATTAACTGTACTCGCAATTCCCACGCCCGGAGCACCTCCGGCTATAGTTACTGTAGTTGCAACTCCGGCCTCATTAGTATATGTCATGGTTCCATCTCCGTTATCTACAAGTGTAGTAACTGTTTCGGATGCTTTAACAAGACTCACAAGATCAATAACAGTATTTGCACCATTTTCATCGCTATATGTCAATGTTTTAGCAACAGGATCATAAACCAGAGAAGTAAGGGTTTGATGTGCAGGAACATCTATAACTGTAGCAGACCCATCAGGATTTACATAGGTATAAGTTCCATCACCATTATCAACAATAGGCGAACCTGATCCGCTATTAGCGGCCAAATCCGCATCGTTAATAAGTCTGTACCATTTATTTATATACCAGTAGTAATAACCAGGTTTAATGTTTGCATTTGTAGTAATGTTATAAACTAACAAACTCTGAACGTTACCAGTAGCTATAGTAGTTGTATCAGTAGTGCTGGTTAACTGAACCTGTGGTATCAAAACACCTTTATCGGCAGACACAATTTCTAACTGTGCAGAAGGATTTGGGTTCGATGTACCTATACCCACCTGAGCGCTTAATGTATAAGCTCCCAGAAGTGTTAACAATGCAGGTAATAGTTTTTTCATCATCATTAAAATTTAATTATTATTTGGGGGTAATGCTAATTCTAAAATTTTATTTATTCATTTTTTAAAACACATATAGTGTTATCATCATATCAACATGCTTATCACATCAATACAACTTAACTAAAAAAACAAAAAAATGCCCCGGAGTTATCCTTAGTCCCTTAGTTCTGAATATAATTACAATATCCGGATACTATTTCGTTAGACTCTAAACCTGAAAAAGCCATCCTGAAAAAAGATAGCATATCAGTAACAATTGAAGGAAGGGTAGAAACAAAATAAGCCTTATCCGTAGTTGCCATTGAGGCAGGATAAAGCTTAGCGCTTTTATATAGCACATTTTCTCCTTTATTCGTGTTTGAAATAAAGAGTGGTAAAAATAGAATAGTATACTTTGGGGGCAGCTTACTGTTCATTTTAATTAAATATTATGGTGCAAAGGTGTGTTATAAATATTAATGAAACGTTAAAAATAAATGGGAAGTAAAACATCCCAATAATTTGAATATACATAAACCATAGACACTCAGTGCCTCTTAATTATTTTAATGTTCTATTAAACTTCAGCACAATGTTAGAAAAACCTATTAGAGTTTTGTTAATTTTCATTCTGCCGAATTTTCTGATTTCCTGTAAGCGTACTCTTTAGGTGTATAACCTGTAAGATTTTTAAAATGCCTGTTAAATGAAACTTTAGAATTAAAACCACTATTAAAAGCAATCTGTTCTATAGACAAAGACCCATCATTCTCCACAAGTAACCCACAGGCATACTCAATTCTGAACTTATTAATATATTGATTAAAATTCTCACCCAGATACACATTAAACAACTGCGTTAAATGATGCATCGGCATTCTCATCTTTTTTGCAAGCGCTTCTAATGTAAGTTCATTATCAAGATAAACCTTTTCATTATTAATCAGATGTTCCAGTTTATTTTTATAATCATCCAGCACCGCCGGAGAAAGGGCCGATTTATTATATTTCTGTACCGGCTGAGTTTCATTTATTTTTTTATCCTTCTCATGTTCTTCCTGGATTTGTTTACTATCTGTACGCTCTTCTTCTGTAATTACCTCATGTACTTTAATATCCTTAACCTTTTCTGTTTTATGCCTCAAGAATTCTAACACATTATCTATTCTAAATACAAAAGCAAACGCAACTGAAATTAATATCCCTATATGAATAATTGTACCTGTTAAATCATCTCTAATAGTATTACCTGATACAAAACCGGCAATTGCAGTAATGGCAAATAATACACCTATTGTACCTAAAGAAAAAGCACCTGTTTTAATAAGCTGTCCTTTTTCTTTATTATTATCTTCATTATTATAAAACGGGCTGACAATCATAGCCCAAATAGCGTAACCTAAAAAAGCAACAGCTAAAAAACTATATTCTGTAATATAGAATATCGAAAAATAGTTACTGTGCAAACCGCTGCTTATTACTATTATATATAATAAGGCAAAAACAAACAACGGAGTAAAATGAATATATATGTGCTTTCTTAAAACTTCTCCTGTAGTAAGTGATTTTAAGCCAATATAGAAAAATGGAGCATAACCTAAAATTAAAGGGTTAGCTATAATAATAACTTTATTGGCGTATGAAAAAGAAATACCAAAGATTACAAATAGTGTATGAAGAAACACATACACAAAATAAATATCAGCTATTTTATCAAACAGTTTTTGTGTCCCGGTTTTGTATCCTATATAAAACGTTACAAGAGACAACACCAATGTTCCGCATAAAATATACTCTATCATGGATGTTTTATTTTAAAATAGTTATTAATTACTGTTCCGTTTAAAAATGGAACAAAATCACCTGATATTCTAAAATATCTATTAGTAGCCGTAATATTAAAGTAACTTAACACATAAACATATACGTAAAAAAAAGACAATAAAATACTTACTGCATTTTTAAATACAATATAAATATAAGGGCTGTATATACCACCACATAGCATACTAACATTGTTATTAAAGACAACAACATCAGCCACATAGAAAAAAAGCAGTAAAAAAATATACTGCTCATTAAGCCTGTGGGGCTTAATTATATTTAGCATTAAGCTTTTTAGTAATTTAAATTAATTTTAATATTATTTTCAGGGACTACAAAGGTATAGATAAGCAAAATATTTACTATAGGTTTAATAGAAAACTTTTTGTAGAATTAATTCTACAAATGTTATTTGTTTGTTATATTTGGCATACATCCCCCATTTATAATGATTTTTTCTAAATCTATTTGTAAAAAGCTCTTTCAGCTTTTGTTATTCATATGTCTCCAAAGCTATTCTCAAAGCGAATATTATTTCACATGGTATTCATCAGACAGTAATCATTTGCCTCAAAATAGCGTAAAATCTATTTTACAGGATAAATATGGCTTTTTGTGGCTGGCTACAGAAAATGGAATTGTGCGCTATGATGGCAAGAATTTTAAAATTTATAATTCTGAAAACACTAATAACATTAACTCTAACAGAATGATGTTATTTAGTGGTTCTATAGAAAATGACAGCATTATTATTTTTAATGAAAAAGAAGAAGCTTTTTTAATTCATAAAAGAGGCATAAAAAGAGTTCACGGAATTTATTATCCTCAAAAATCACTAAAAAACATATCTGATAAATCATATCTGCTTTATCATTCACAGTTATATACAAGACCGGGTAAGCCTTTTGCCTTAACTTCTGACGAAAGGACATTTGTGCTTAGAAATGACAGTATAATGGTGCTTAATAATTCTTTTAAGTGCACCGAAAAATTCGAATATACTTATAAAGATTCTTCTCAGTTTTTTGTTAATGCCGGTAAACTATATCTTTTAGGACCAAACAATGACTATACTTTATGTACAAGTGAAAATAAAAAATTCACAAAATTTGACATAAAATTGAGTCAACAAGCCAAAGTATATTCTAACATACCCGCTAAGCAAACATTTATATTTTCAGAAAAAAAATTATATTATTTAAAATCATATAATGGAAAATTCACTTCTAAGCTGGTGTTTGACAACTTTGATTGTGAAGAAAACAATATTGTTTCTGTTTATTATGATGATAAAAATGAAGTATTATTTCTTGGGAGCACAAATAAAGGCCTTCTGATAGCGAAAAAAAAAGATTTTAAGCATAATTCAACTGATTACCACCACAATTCAGGTACTGATGATGTTTATTATGCGCTTACGAAATATTCATCAAATAGTATTCTTACTTCAACAGGAGAAATATTTAATAAAAATGGTGAAACAAATGTAATACAGCATATAGGTTATCATACCGATAAATACAATATCATTATAGATGATGACGGGAATATCTGGACAAAAAATGGATCAAAACTCTACAAATTTACTAAGAAAAGTAAATTTATAGAACATTATGAATGGAGATTCAGAAATTCCATTTCTACAATAGAAAAAGGCTCTGATCATACTATCTATATAAGTATATTTAACGACAAAGATAAAAAAGGTGGTTTTTTATATAGCATAAATACGGACTCTCTAAAACCCAATGCCAAATTAGAATTCAAATTAAGCTTTGCCTCTTCCTGTCTTAAAGCAATAAGTAAAAATATATACTGGAGTGGTTCATGGGCAGGACTATATCAAATTGATGTAAAATCAAAAACAAGTAAAAAAATTAGTGATTTAAGTAATGCGCATGTACGAAGTATTTATGTTCACAATGCTAATGAAGCATGGATAAGTACTTATAATAAAGGATTCTTTCTGTATAAAAACAACAAGATTACGTCATTCCCTTTAGACAGAAATAAGTATTTGCTTAGTGTACATTGTATAGTGGAAGACAAAGAAGGTTTTATGTGGCTTACAACTAATAAAGGCCTGTTTGCTGCTAAAAAACAGGATCTTTTTAATTATGCCGACCATAAAATAAATAACATATATTATCATACCTATAATAAGGATGCCGGATTTATAAATAACGAATTTAATGGCGGATGCAGCCCCTGTGGTGTTTATCTTGAAAATCAAACGCTCTTTTTGCCTTCAATGGATGGTATAGTTTATTATAATCCATCTGAGATAAAAAAAAGACAGCCTTATAATGACATTTACCTTGATGAAGTATATGTAGATAATAAAAGCTGTACTCTCATTCAAAATCTCGAATTTAACCGCAATTTTGAACGTTTAAAATTTTATTTAACAAGCCCTTTTTACGGTAATACCTACAATCAGAATATTGAGACACGCCTTGAAGGGCCTGTTTTTCAGGACTGGGTTGCAATGACGGAAGATAATGTTTCTTTTTCTACTCTTCCGCCCGGAGAATATATTTTTAAAGCGCGAAAACTTTTAGGTTTTGGCTCTAAATATATTTATAAAGATTTTCATTTTTGCGTAGCTCCTGCCTTTTGGCAAACGGAATGGTTTTGTATAGTATTGATTGTTCTTACTATACTGGCTATCTATTTTATTTACAGGCTAAGAATAAGGTATATTAAAAAGAAAAACATTCAGCTTGAAAAACAGGTGGTTTTAAAAACCCAGCAATTACAAAACACTATAGTTACCTTAAGAAAAACTAAAGATGATCTCAGCAAACAGGTTACTAACCATAAAAACCTCATTAAAACTATTACTCACGATATAAAAAGCCCTTTAAGATTTATAGCTATAACAGGCCGCTTTTTGTATAAAAATATTGAGAAACCAGAAGCTATAGTAAAAGAGGATATTAAAGCTATTTATAGCTCATCATCCCAACTATATCACTTTGTAGATAATTTTCTGGAATATGCAAAAGAGACTGATCTTAATAATAATGAATCACAGCCCTATTCTTTATATTCACTAATACAGGAAAAAAGCGACTTCTTTGAAAACATTGCTTCTGCTGCCAAAACAACTTTAATAAACAATATTGACAAAAATATAGTAATAACAGTAAATCGTCATTTACTCTCTATAATACTCCATAATATTATTGATAACGCTATAAAGAATACCATCAACGGCACTATTTCTTTTAAAGCCGTTATAAATAATAAAACTGTCGCAATACGTATTAAGGACACCGGCAGGGGTATTGAACCCGGCAAATTAAAATATTATCAGGATCTGCTTGAAGGCAGCCTGCCTTCCAAAAGACAAAAAGGTATAGGATTGCACATGATCATAGAATTGCTCGCAGTTATGGGAGGAACCATGAATATCAACTCAAAAAAAGATAGTGGAACAGTAATTATTTTATCATTCAGGCAAAACCATTAAGCTATATACATTTTATATTTTTCTGCAAGCGACACTACATTTGTAACATTAAGTTTTTCAAATATTCTGCCTTTGTAAGTACTTACAGTAGACATTCCAATATTTAGCTTATTTGCAATTTCCAGGTTACCTTCTCCTTTAACTAATAAACCTGCAATTTCAAGCTCACGATTAGATAGAGAATCCAGGGGGTTACTATCCTGCGAATAAACTGTAAGATCCAAATCAGTATATACACCTCCGCCAAGCACAACTTTTACAGCATCAATAATTTTTTCTTCCGAGCTTAACTTATTAAGGTAGCCATTGGCACCTGCCTGAAGAAAACGTAAAGCATACTGATCTTCATCATAAGCCGAAAACATTAATATTTTCATATTGGGCTGCACTACCCTGCTCTCATTAATCATTGTTACATTATTACCACCGGGTAAATTTATATCCAGAAGCAGTAAATCATAAGAATTTATCTTAAGCATGCTTAATGTTTCAGGAAAGCTTTCGCTATGTTCAATAGCAATATCATCAAAAAATTCTCTTAGAATTAATGACACGCCTTGTCTAACAACGCTATGGTCATCGGCTATTAAAATTGTCATATGTATTAATCATTGGTTATTTTGGGTAGGAGAAAGATACTTACTTATTTAAAAATATCCATGAATATACCTTTACAATCGTTAACCTGCTACATAATCGCCTTTAAAACTATATATAACACCTTAACATACAATTACATAACGAACCAACATATATTTGTTAAATTTGTATAATAACGGCCTTAAAGAATAGGTTATGAAATCGATATTGCTTTTATTCATGATTGCGGCTTTGTTATTTCCAATCCCAGCCGCTTCACAAAGCATTATAAAGTGCAATAAAAAAGTTGTTTTCTGGATAATACCTGATAACAATAGTTACTACACCGTAAAACTTACCGGCGACATAGATTTAAGTCCGCAGGAAGACGTGCTTAATATTGATGATAAAGCTTTGCAATATATTTTAATAAATAAAAATATTTATAACGAAGCTGATGGTGACAATTCTGAGCAAATATTGCTGTCAAGATATGTAAATGGAGAAGATTTATACCTGCATAGCATATTTACAGATTTAGGTGATATAGATTCTGAATATATTGATTTACCAACTGGCAAAAAAGCTCTTCTTTGGTATTTTACTCTGCCAAAACGCAAAAATAAAGAAGTTATAGCTCAGTATTTTGTAAATATCATAATTAACGATACTATCTTCGGGTTAGGTTGCCCTCAATTTGCAGAACAGGATGCAAAAAGCTCAAAACAGCTGCTAATAAAGGCAATAGAAACTGTAAAAACAGTAACAAAAACTGACGATTTATGCAATAAATAATTGCATATAATTTACAATTATTCAGCTTTTGTAAGGATAGTTTGCTTACATTTAGTTTTTAAAACAAACTTATTTAATATAATTATGGCTTATACCGATAAAATGCTTCGTGATAATGCATTGCAGGATAAAGTAATTGTAATTACCGGTGGCGGCAGCGGCCTTGGTAAATCAATGACAAAATATTTCATGGAATTAGGGGCAAAAGTAGCAATAACTTCCCGTGATCTTGAAAAGCTTAAAGCCACTTCAAAAGAACTTGAAGATGCAACCGGGGGTAAGTGTCTTGCCGTTCAGTGCGATGTACGTCATTATGAAGAAGTTGAAAACATGCTACAAGAAGTTCTTTCTGCGTATGGAAAAGTGGACGTATTACTTAATAATGCTGCAGGTAACTTTATATCGCCTACAGAGCGACTTTCTGCCAATGCTTTTGATACAATTATAGATATTGTACTTAAAGGTTCTAAAAACTGCACCCTGGCTTTTGGTAAACACTGGATAGATACAAAACAGGAAAAATCTACCATATTAAATATAGTAACTACCTATGCATGGACGGGTTCTGCCTATGTTGTGCCGAGTGCTACAGCAAAAGCAGGCGTACTTGCTATGACAAGAAGCCTTGCTGTTGAATGGGCTAAATACGGAATACGAAGCAATGCCATAGCGCCCGGCCCCTTCCCTACTAAAGGTGCATGGGACAGATTATTACCGGGCGACCTGAAAGACAAATTTGACCTTGCTAAAAAAGTACCTCTTAAACGTGTAGGAGATCATCAGGAACTTGCCAATATAGCAGCATATCTGGTATCTGACTTCTCTGCCTATGTAAATGGCGAAGTTATTACAATTGATGGTGGCGAGTGGCTTAAAGGTGCCGGACAGTTTAATCTTTTAGAAGCCATACCCGAAGAAATGTGGGATATGCTGGAAGAAATGATAAAAGCCAAAAAGAATAAATAATATTTTCTAAATTACTATTATTCCGTTTTTAAATGCTTTTTGCATCTAAAAACGGAATAATTATTTTATATCACTACCGTCAAAATAGTGAAATCTTATAAAACACTAAGCATTGCAAAAAAAACAAGTGAAAAAAAATAAAGCATACCCAATAATACGTTATTTTTTTAGTAATCTTCTTCTTTCATTAATTTTTTAATTTTATTTAGACTTGATATAAATAAATTTTTATATTTGCCGCACAATGTTATTTTTAATAAATCTAAATAAAACATCAGATGAAAAAAAATCTACTTATAGTAGCTGCCTTATTTACTGGCGCTCTTACTTATGCGCAGTGCGATGCAGTAGCTTCGTTAAACGAAGATTTTAGTGAATTTACCTTAACAACACAAAATGCTTTTCCACAAAATTGCTGGAATGCCAGTGGTGCAGCCGCACAAGGCCCCTGGATCTATACAGCCGAAGATGGTGAACCGGCAAACCAGTACGCTGTATACTACACACATATGGCAGGTGCAAATATTGCAGGTTATATAATTAGCCCGGAGCTATCTACAATTGACGGAAATCATGAATTATCTTTTGATACTTACAAACTTGGGCAGGGAGGAAATATTCCGGAAGGAAATATTACTGTAGAAGTAGGAACACTTAGTGACTTAACAGATCTAAATACATTTGAATCTGTTGCAGCTCCTTTCACAGTAACTGAAACAAGCGAAACACACGCTAATATTGTTATAGAAGCTTCTTCAGTACAAAAGTATGTTGTGTTTAAATTTATAGCCGATGCAATGTTTAATGCAGCAGCTCTTGACAATGTTGTATGGAGTGAAGTAGCAAACACTTGTATAGCGGTTGAAACATTAGACGAAAATTTCAATTCTTTTGCCACTTCTCAAACAACAATAGATCAAAATTGCTGGTCTGCAAGCACAGGTGCACCACTTGTTTATGTTGATGGTGAAGAAGAAGATAACAACGTTACTTTTTATGCTGCAAATGCAATAAACACTGCGGGTTATCTTGTAAGCCCCGAATTATCTACAATAGATGGAAACCATGAGTTATCGTTTGATGTATATAAAATAGGCAGCCCTGCCCCTGTTACAATTATACAGGCAGGTACACTGGCAAGTGCTACAGATTTTGAATCTTTTCAGCCGGTTGGAGATATAATAACAACTACTTCTGAAACAATTTCTATAAGCAACATTGTTATAGATGCTTCTGAAACTCAAAAATTCATTGCCTTTAAATTTGTTACAGACAATGCTCACGGCGCAGCAGGAATAGACAATATAAAATGGACAGCTGTAACTGCCGGATTAAATGATCTTAATAAGTCTGCTTTTAGCATATATCCAAATCCTTCTAGTAATAAAAACATTACAATAAACCACAATCTTGAGGCTAAAGGAACAATAAACATATTTACTTTAACAGGTGCTAAAGTATTTACAGGTGAACTAAATAATTCAGGTTCTCAAAACGTAAATCTTGATACTTTATCTCCAGGTATGTACATTGTAAAAATAGAATCAGGCAACTATTCTGAATCTAAAAAACTGATAATCCAATAAGCAGCAAACCAATCCGTATCCACTAAAAGCCCCAAGCTATTGCATGGGGCTTTTTTATTTCCCTAATGTTAACAAATTCCATTTTCATAAACCATAAATAATTGTATTTTTACGGTTCAAAATTTATAAACATAAATGGGTAAGATTATTGCCATAGCCAACCAAAAAGGCGGCGTAGGAAAAACAACGACTTCGGTAAACCTTGCCGCTGCGCTGGGTGTACTGGAAAAAAAGGTATTATTGATTGATGCTGACCCACAGGCTAATGCAAGCTCTGGGCTGGGCATTGATGTGGAAACAGTTGAGATTGGTACTTACCAGATACTGGAGCACAGCAATACACCCGAAGAGGCAACAATTGAGTGCAATTCACCCAATGTCTGGGTAATACCTGCACATATAGACCTTGTGGCTATTGAGATAGAACTTGTAGATAAAGAGAATAGAGAATATATGCTTAAGCAGGCTCTGGAAAGCGTTAAAGAGAAATATGATTATATTTTGATTGACTGCGCTCCTTCATTAGGCCTTTTAACGCTTAATGCACTTACCGCTGCAGATTCGGTAGTTATTCCAATTCAGTGTGAATATTTTGCATTGGAAGGACTTGGAAAACTTTTGAATACAATTAAAAGCGTACAAAAAATACATAACCCACAACTTGATATTGAAGGGCTATTGTTGACAATGTATGACTCACGCTTACGCCTGTCTAACCAGGTAGTAGAAGAAGTGCAGAAACACTTCCATGATATGGTATTTGACACCGTTATTCAGCGTAACGTAAAACTTAGTGAAGCACCCAGCTTTGGAGAAAGCATTATAAACTATGATGCAACCAGTAAGGGGGCTATAAATTATCTGCACCTTGCAGAAGAGATTATAAAGAAAAATACAGTAGTACAACAGTAGGTTTATGACAAAAGCAATTAAAAAACAAGCACTGGGAAGGGGCTTATCGGCATTATTAAAAGATCCTGAAAACGATATTAAATCGGTTGAGGATAAAAATGCAGATAAAGTTGTAGGTAATATTATTGAGCTTGAACTGGATGCTATAGAAATAAACCCTTTTCAGCCCAGAACAAACTTTAATGAAGAAGCCCTAAAAGAACTTAGTACTTCTATCAAAGAACTGGGTGTAATACAACCTATTACCGTTAGAAAGCTGGATTATAATAAATACCAGCTTATATCAGGTGAACGACGTTTACGTGCTTCAAAACTCGCAGGACTGGAAACCGTTCCTGCATACATACGTATAGCAAATGACAATGAGTCGTTAGTAATGGCACTAGTTGAAAATATACAACGCCATGACCTTGACCCTATTGAAATTGCACTTTCTTACCAAAGGCTTATAGATGAAATACAGCTTACACAGGAACAAATGAGCGACCGTGTAGGTAAAAAGCGTTCTACAATTGCTAACTACCTCAGACTACTGAAACTTGACCCTATAATCCAGACCGGCATACGTGATGGTTTTATTTCTATGGGGCATGGACGTGCTATAATTAATATAGAAGATCATGATGCCCAGGCAGATATTTATCAGAAAATAGTAAGCAAAAACTTATCGGTAAGAGAAACTGAAGCTTTGGTAAAAAGTTATCAGGACAGTCTTAAACCGGCTTCTGAAAAAGCTTCAAAAAATACTTCTTTTGAAGTAGAAGACACGCAAAAGAAAGCTTTTACCAACTTTTTTGGAGCTAAAGTAGATGTAAAGGTAGATGCTAAGGGTAAAGGTAAAATTACTATCCCTTTTCACTCTGAAGAAGACTTCAACAGGATCATAAAACTTATAAACGGTTAGTGAAGAAGCTGTCATTCATATTCATAATAATTTTTCTTTTAACTTCTTTAAATGCGGCAGCACAGGAAGAAGGAGAACTTATTATTGATAAAGATACTACTAAGCTCCCCACCAGTTATGCTCCGCCAAATCCGCTTGCACCCGCCAAAGCTGCTTTTTACGGGGCAATATTTCCGGGCATGGGGCAGATTTACAATAAAAAATACTGGAAAGTACCAATTGTCTATGGTGCAATGGGTATAAGCATCTATTCCTATTCATGGAATAACAAAAAATATCACGAATACAGAGATGCCTATAAAGACTTGCTTGAAGGCAAAAAACTTACTGGAAAACTTGAAGGCTTAGACAAAGACAGACTGATTAGAGCTCAGAAATTTCACCAAAAAAACCGTGATCTTTCTGCTCTTATTACAGGTTTATTTTATGTTTTGCAAATTGTGGAAGCAAACGTTAACGCACACCTTATGCAGTTTAACGTTAATGAAAATCTCTCATTACGACCGCAATTGCAACAAAATAATATAGATAACAAATATAATATGGGGCTAAATTTTAGCTACCAATTTTAAAATATGAGAATTGCTTTATTAGGATACGGAAGGATGGGCAAAGTAATTGAAAGAATTGCTTTGGAAAGAGGGCATGAAATAGTACTTAGAAAAGGTGCCCAGGATACTTTTGCAGGACTTGAAAATGCAGATGTTGCTATAGATTTCAGTATTCCTGATGCTGCCGTAGCTAATATTTCTGCATGCCTTAATAATAATATTCCCGTAATATCAGGAACAACAGGCTGGCTTGAACACTATCATGATGTTGCAAAACTTTGTGAAGAAAAAAACGGAGCCTTCATTTATGGCTCTAATTTCAGCCTTGGCGTGAATATCTTTTTTGAGCTTAACTCCTACCTTGCCAAAATGATGAAAAACCTTAAGCAGTACCGTGTATCTATGGAAGAGATACATCATCTGCAAAAACTTGATGCTCCAAGCGGAACAGCTATTTCACTTGCCAAAGATATTATTGAAAATTCTGACTATTCAAGCTGGGCATTAGAAAATGCAAAAGCTGATGAATTACTTATTGCAGCCAAACGTGAAGAAGGCGTACCTGGTACCCATAGTGTTTTTTATAATTCTGAAATAGATTCTATAGAAATTAAGCATACAGCACACAGCCGTGAAGGGTTTGCCTTTGGTGCAGTTGTGGCAGTAGAGTGGCTATTTGGAAAAAAAGGTATATATACAATGAAAGATGTTTTGGGTTTATAGTAACATTTTCGCCCAATAGTATACATATATAAAAAACATACATACAATGACACTATTACAATGGTTTATATTTTTCCTTGCAGTACAGGTTGTACACTTTTTAGGAACCTGGAAACTTTATGAAAAAGCAGGCAGAAAGCCCTGGGAAGCAGCAGTACCGGTTTATAATGCAATAGTTTTAATGCAGATTATAAACAGGCCGCGCTGGTGGACTATATTGCTATTTATACCTATTGTAAATCTTATAATGTTCCCGGTAGTATGGGTACAAACATTACAGGCTTTCGGTAAAAAATCAACTACAGATGCTATAATTGGTATAGTTACGCTAGGTTTCTATATTTATTACATTAACTATACAGGTACTGCAGAATATAATCCCGAAAGAGAAAAAAAAGACAGCACGTTAAGTTCTCTTTTATTCGCAATAGTCGTAGCAACAATAGTACACACTTATGCGGTACAACCATTTACAATTCCTACTTCTTCATTAGAAAAAACATTATTAGTAGGTGATTTTCTTTTTGTAAGCAAATTTAATTATGGGGCACGTACACCAATGACTACGGTAGCAGCGCCCATGGTTCATGATACAATACCTCTTATACATACAAAATCCTACAGCAACTGGCCTCAACTTCCTTATTTCAGATTTCCGGGAATTGAGAAAGTAAAGAAAAACGATATTGTTGTTTTTAACTGGCCTATAGATACCGTACGGTATTTTAGAGATAAAAACAGTGTTGGCATCCGCAAGCCAGTAGATAAGAAGTCAAACTATGTAAAACGCTGTGTAGGTACACCGGGCGATACCTTTACCCTTAAAGACGGAATAGTATATATAAATAATAAGGAATTAATTCTATCTGACAGAGCTAAGCCTCAATACTCTTATGTAATTACTACAAACGGAACAATAATCAATAACTTATATCTTCAAAAAGAATTAAATGTAACCGATCCATTTGGAAGAGTAAATGATACGACTTATGTATTCACTTCTTTAACAAATGAAAGTGCTGAAAGACTTAAAAATTATGCAGGCGTAAAATCTGTTACAAGAAGAATTACAAGAAACGAAGGCGATTTATCCATTTTCCCCCATTCTAAACCTACCTGGAATGTAGATAATATGGGTCCTGTATATATTCCTGAAAAAGGAAAAACAGTTGCCCTGGATAAAGAAAGCCTGCCATTCTATAAAATGATAATTAAAGAATATGAGCATAACGACCTTCAGGTAAATGGAGATGAAATCCGTATAAACGGTCAGGTTGCAAATTCTTATACTTTTAAACAGGATTACTACTGGATGATGGGTGATAACCGTCACAATTCTGAAGACAGCCGTTACTGGGGATTTGTACCCGAAGACCATATTGTTGGGAAGCCTGTATTTATATGGATGAGTATCGATCAAAATACAAAAAAAATAAGGTGGGACAGATTCTTTACTACCGTTGGTGGTAGTGGAAAACCAGTCTCTTATTTTAATTATTTTTTAATTGCACTTGTAATCTGGATTGGCGGAAGCTATTTTTGGAGAAAGAAAAAAGAAAAAGCAGCATAATTCAAAATTCGATTGTTCGCTTATTTGATAATTTGGTTATTTTACAATCTTAATGTATACATATTCATTTGAAAAACTCGAAGTTTGGGTTAAATCAAAGGAGTTTGCAAAAACAATTTATAAACTTACATCCTTATTTCCTGATACAGAAAAATTTAATCTTACCAGTCAATTAAAAAGATCATCTATTTCTATATCTTCAAATATAGCAGAAGGTTCTGCCAGAAACTCTTATAAAGATAAGGCACATTTTACCACAATAGCCTTTAGTTCGGCTGTTGAGGCTTTGAATCAAATAATAATCTGTTTTGAAATAGGCTTGATTTCTCAACAAGACTACAACGACTCACGTAATTTATTAGAAAGTATTACCAATAAACTGAATGCTCTAAGAAATTACCAGATTCAACAATTAACCAAATAAATGAATATTCTTTTACACCCTACATATTTCCCTTCTATAAGCCATTTTGTGGCAATGGTTAAATCAGAAGCTATAACTTTTGAAGTTGAAGATAATTTCCAGAAACAGACCAACCGTAACAGGATGTATATATACAGCCCAAATGGGATTCAGTTATTAAATATTCCTGTGAAGCATAGTAAGACTGCGCATCAAAAATTTAAAGACACCCGCATTGAACATGCGTTTGACTGGCAAAAACAGCATTTTAAATCGCTTGAAGCCGCTTATAGAACATCTCCCTTCTTTGAGTACTTTGAAGATGATTTAAGACCTGTATTCGAAAAAAAACATGACTTCATGATGGATCTTAATTTTCAGGTAATGGAAATTGTAACCTCATGCCTGGGAATGGATTTTAAATATGCTAAAACGGAAGAATATTTTCATGAAGTAGATAATATTAAGGATTACCGCTATTTAACAAATGGAAAAAAAGACACTGCGGTTTTTGAACCTTACACGCAGGTTTTTGAAGAAAAACACGGCTATATAAATAACCTGAGTATTTTAGACCTTTTATTTAATGAAGGCCGCTATGCTATGGAATATCTTAAAAATCAGGAACTGTAATTTACTTCTGTTCTTCCTTTTCAAAACAAAGGCGCGTCATAACCGGAAAATGATCTGAATTGGCAAAATCGCCAAAAGTAGTGTATTGTTTTACCTCTAAATTTTTATCGGCAAATATATAGTCTATCCTGGCGGGATAGTATTTGTAGTTATACGATTTTCCAAACCCCTGCCCTGCTTCTTCAAAAGCATCCTTCATTTTTCCTTTTATACTTCGATACACATAAGAAAAAGCACTATTATTAAGGTCTCCGCAAATAATCATGGAATGGCTGCATTCATTTTTATGTTTTTCAATAAGCTCTGCCTGTAATTGCTGTTTCTTAAAAGCTTCACTCAAACGATTAAAAATTACCTTAGATTTTTCTTCGTCAATGGTTTCGTGAATATCCGGACTTATTTTTATAGACTGAAGGTGCATACTATAAACGCGCAGGGTATCTTTCCCTTTTTTAACATCAGCAAAAACAACATTATTCCCAGTATTAGGAAATTCAATGTGTCCGCTATCTATAATTGGGAATTTTGAAAATATTGCCTGCCCGCTTTTACCTTCACGCCCGAATATAAATTTATGCCTGTATTCGGGAAATATAGCATTGCCTTTTTTTGTATATTCCTGAAGACATACAATATCCGGATTTTTTTCATTAATAAAATCCATTATTTTTTTTGGAATATTGGCGTCAGGCAGCCATTCGTAAAGATTGAACATCCTCACATTATAACTCATCAAAGTAAAGTCTGATTTATCTTCAGGTAGATTTTCAGAGGAGAATTTATAACATTTGCTTATAAAGGTTATTCCTAAGAGCAGTACCAGCCCAGATAAAAGCATTTGCCTTTTTGTCTGCAATAGCCAGTAAAGGAAAAAAAGAAAATTAAGTATGAGCATTAAAGGCATCAGCAGGGTAAAAACTGACAAAAAAGGAAACAATTTAGGAGCAAGAAATGGCAATATATAGGCAATGAATGTCAATATAGTCAATACTATATTGAAAAAAAACATCAACTTATTAAATCCTGATAGCTTTTTCATGTGTTGCGCTTCTACTCAAAGCTAATCATTTATTTACCAACTTTAAATAAAAATTCTTTTTCAGCAGCTGTAAGACTGTCATACCCTGATTTGCTTATTTTATCAAGAATATCATCTATTTGTTTTTGGGTAATATCTTTATTATTAGCAGATTTTGTATTTGTGCGTGGTGAAGGCGATGGATTACGGTGAACTTTTTTAAAAGGAACCTTCTTTCCGGGTTTAAACAGATCGGCAAAAAAATCAATTACGGCCGTAACCCCTTTTGTAAGATCTGTACCATTTTGAAGCAGTTTTATATATAGGTATCCGAATAATGCGCCCGCCAAATGCGCAATGTGGCCACCAGGATTTTCAACAGATACATTTATAAGGTCCAGTACCAAAAACACTATAGCAATATGCCACAGTTTAACGTTGCCTATCAGCATAAGCCTTACATTATATAAAGGCTGATAAGTAGTGGTTGCTATGAGTATGGCCATTATTGATGCCGAAGCACCAACAAGCCCTGCTGTACCTCCTGCAAGTGTAGGTATAAAAGAATAACCTACAACATACATTAAACCTGAAAAAATTGCAGAAAGCAGGTAAACACCAAGTAATTGTTTTTGTGTAAAAAAAGTTGTAAAAAGCCTGCCGGCAAAAAACAACATAAACATATTAAACAGCAAATGGAAAAAACCTGCATGAAGAAAAGCATATAAAACAACAGACCAGGGTTTCCATGCCAGATCTGTAATATTGCTGGACAAACTAAACCAATCCTGTGTATAATAATTGCCGGACCAGTCAAGTACAGCAACATTTAACCCAAATAATTTACAGATGCTAAAAATAATAACAGGAGCAAAAAGCCCTATATTCCAATAGATAAGCTTTTGTGTCATGCCGCCTATCCTGTATTCCATTTTCAGATCGTCAATAATACTCATATATTAGTTCCAACGGTTGTTATTAAACTGATTTTTTTTCCAGTACCACATCATTAAAAATCCTATTGATGCACCACCCAAATGTGCAAAATGGGCTACGCCATCGTCGCCACTTCCAAATAATGACTGCCCTTTTAGACCCATAATTAAATCATATACTAAAATGCCGGGAACAAAATATTTAGCCTTTATAGGAATAGGGAAAAACAATAACATAAGCCCTGCATTTGGGGCTATAAATGCAAACGCAACAAGTATACCGTAAATTGCTCCGGATGCACCCACAGTAGGAATATAATATGCCGACGTTAAAGTGTCAAATTGGGACTGGTCAATTTTGCCATACAAAGGCTCAAAATTATGAGTGTTTAAAGCCGTTAATATATCCTGATGCGATAGTCCGCTGGCCATTAATGTATTTGCTACGTTGTAAAACGATATATAATTTATACCTATATGCAGTAACGCAGCTCCGAGTCCGCATGATATATAAAAGAAAATAAATTTTTGGGCTCCCCATACCTGCTCCAGAAACGAACCAAACATAAACAAACCCAGCATATTAAACAGTATATGCATTACATTGCCATGCATAAACATATAGGTTAAAGGCTGCCATAATTTAAATTCAGGATTTTCAGGGAAATGCAGCCCTAAAAATGATACCGCTACTTCCTGGCCAATAAGGTATGTTCCAACAAAAAATATTATGTTGATTATAATTAACTGCTTAACAGTTTCGGTAATACGCATCATATAGCAAATCGTTTGTCTAAATCTTCCACACTTACCGTTATGAAAGTTGGTTTATTAAAAGGTGAAACTCCCGGTTCTTTACAGGCAAAAAGTGAGTTTACCATATTCTCCTGTTCTTTTTCAGATAATGCAATACCTGTTTTTATAGCCAGGCTTCGCGCCATAGACTTCGCAATACTGTCAGTCTGGCTGAAACTACTGTCAGGCACTTCCTGCTGCAGGTCATTAATAAGTTCTTCCAAAAGTATAGAAACCTCACTTTCAGCAACATTTACCGGAAGTCCGGACACTACAACATGGTCTTCATTAAACCCTGCAAAAACAAAGCCAGTATTCTCTAAAGCACAACGCATTTCCTGAACAAGATCTAATTCTGTTTTATTGAAATACAGCATTAAAGGAAAAAGTAACTGCTGACTGGCAGCATGATGAACAGTAATATTTGTTAAAAACTGCTCATACAATATACGCTGATGCGCCCGCTTCTGATCTATAATTACAAGCCCCGACTTAATAGGGCTTACAATATATTTTTTATGTATTTGGTAGGTTTTCTGTACCGCCTGTTCTACTTCGCTATCATTAAACAGCGAGCCCGTAACTTCCTCCGATTCAAAACTTATTTCTGTTACCGCTATATCTTCAGCAGCTTCAGATAAACCGTTATAAAGGCTTTCCCAAACGGGAGCTTTTTCAGCTTTCCTGAAGGACTGAGAAGGCGAAAACCCACCAGATGACCCGGATGTTGCTCTTGAAGGTTTTTCATCAGCAAAAGGGTTAAAATTCCTGTTTACCTCTACAGTTGGCATTACCGCTTCTTTACTTTCATAGGTATAGGGCGTGTCGAGATTTGCATCGCGGTCAAAATCAAGTACCGGAGCCACATTAAACTGCCCTAAGCTGTGTTTTATAGCCGAGCGGAGAATGGCATATAGCGCATGTTCATCGTCAAACTTAATTTCAGTTTTGGTAGGATGAATATTAATATCTATAGTATTAGGCGGAACATCCAGATACAGAAAATATCCGGGCTGGCAGCCATCTTTTAGCAAACCTTCATAAGCTGCCATTACTGCATGATGAAGGTAACCGCTTTTTATAAACCTGTTATTTACAAAAAAGAACTGCTCCCCCCTGTTTTTCTTGGCAAACTCCGGCTTACATACAAATCCCTGAATCTGTACTATTTCGGTACTTTCGGTAACGGGTACTAATTTCTCATTAGTACGCCCGCCAAAAACATTTACTATACGCTGGCGCTGATTAGAACCCGGCAGGTTAAACATTTCACTGCCGTTATGATACAACATAAAGCTAATGTTAGCGTGTGCCAGTGCAACACGTTCAAATTCATCAATAATATGGCGAAATTCTACCGTATCGCTCTTTAAAAAGTTACGTCTGGCAGGAATATTAAAGAATAAATTTTTAATGGAAAATGATGTGCCTCGTGGCAATACAGCGACATCCTGAGAAATGAATTTACTGCCTTCAATAATAATGTGTGTACCCAGTTCGTCCTGATCTTGTTTGGTTTTAAGCTCCACATGGGCAATAGCCGCGATAGATGCCAGCGCTTCTCCCCTAAAGCCTTTGGTATGCAGTGAGAACAAGTCCTCCGCATGACGTATTTTAGAGGTTGCATGGCGCTCAAAACAAAGGCGCGAATCGGTTACGCTCATACCCTTTCCGTTATCTATAACCTGAACAAGAGTTTTACCTGCATCTTTAATTATTAGTTTGATCTCAGTAGCACCTGCATCTACAGCATTTTCGAGTAATTCCTTTACTACCGAAGCCGGCCTTTGCACCACCTCTCCGGCAGCTATCTGGTTGGCAACGTGATCTGGAAGTAATTGAATGATACTCGACATAAGGAAGGGAAATATTGTTTATTGATTAGCTTCAAAGTTAAGGAAATATTGTGGACGGGGAAAGAAGCTTAATACGTAAATATGACTAGCTAACTTAAAAAAAAGATTGTATGTTTATTAACATAAAAACATTGTTCATGAATAAAATTGAATGGGTAGATACTCTTAGGGTTATTGCCACTATCAGCGTAATATTATTACATGTTGCTGCCCCGGGAGTAGTAAGTTTGGGTACAATTGAAATGTACGATTGGAACGTTGCAAATATTTTTGATAGCTCTGTTAGATTCTGCGTCCCGGTATTTGTAATGATAACCGGTATATTTCTGTTAAATAAAGATTATGACATTAAAGATTTCGTAACCAACAAACTCTTTAAAATAATTATTCCTTTTCTATTTTTCAGTATCATATATATACTTTACACTTACGGTATTCAAAGAATATATAATTTTGACCTTAAGGACTTACCTTCATATGCACTTAAGAGTATAGTACATGGTAGTTACTACCATTTATGGTATATCTATATGCTCATAGGTTTATATCTCATAACACCAATATTGAGGATTTACACAAAAAATGCAACTAAGAATAACTTAAAATATTTTCTCATATTATGGTTTATTTTTAATTCAGTAAATAATTACTCACTCAATTCATACTTCCCAAATTTCCAGATTTCAATCTTTGCTAACTATACAGGGTTTTACATTCTTGGTTTTTACTTATCAAAATATAACACTATTACATTTATTCAAGGTTTGATACTGTACATCAGTGGAACAATTATAACAATTGCAGGTACATATTATTTTGCAGTTAAGGATAATTATTTCAATGAAATGTTTTATAGCTACCAAAGTTTCAATATAATATTACAAAGCATTGGTATATATATAATTATATTCAAATCAGATATAAGAAATAAATTAGTTAAAACCACTGTAAATTTATTGTCAAAACACAGCTTTAATATATATTTAATCCACGCATTGATCCTCTCCTTATTAATAACTTACGGTATGACCTGGGATTTTATTAGTCCAACTATAGGAATACTAACATCAACAATAGTATGCCTTCTGCTTAGCCTCTTAACAAGTGTAATTATAAAGTCGATTCCCGGTCTGAATAAATATTTATAAAATTATAGCAATAATAAAAAGTTTAACAAAGTATCAAAATACAAATAATGACACAAAAAGCGATGCCTTTCGCAGCCTGCCTAATCATACTTCTGCTATCTTGCAAAAAAGAACAGGCTAGAGTGGATGTTTGTATTAATGGAACCTTCAGGACTTACCAATGAGTATGCAAATTTTCATGAACAACCAACCTATACATATGGCTGGATATTGAAATCCGATACTGATTTAAAATAAAAACAAAAAACCCTTTCATTACTGAAAGGGTTTTGTTTTTATTAAGCTTGTCCCGCAGGACCGAAACTCAAAGGAATAGCGGGTTGTTCCGTATCGCTTATCTGCCCGTGGGCACTTTCAAAACGGTGTATGTTTTCACCCAGTGCCTTAAGCAGCCTTTTAGCGTGCTGAGGCGTTAACACAATTCGTGATTTTACTTTTGCCTTAGGCGTACCCGGCATAATACTCACAAAGTCCACAACAAACTCAGAAGCCGAATGGTTGATTATAGCAAGGTTACTGTAAGTTCCCTCTGCTGTTTTTTCATCCAGTTCTATGTTTATTTGTCCCGGTTGTTGTTTTTGATCACTCATTGTATTAGTAGTTATATTCCTCCTTAGGAGTTAATAGCTCATTGTATTCTTCTTTAGAACCTACGATAGTGTTATCATAGTCTCTCATACCTGTACCTGCAGGTATTCTGTGACCAACAATTACATTCTCTTTAAGTCCTTCAAGTCCGTCAACTTTACCAGCTACAGCTGCCTCGTTAAGTACTTTCGTTGTTTCCTGGAACGATGCCGCAGAAATAAACGATTTAGTTTGAAGCGATGCTCTTGTGATACCCTGAAGTACTGGTGTAGCAGTTGCAGGAACTACGTCTCTTGCAGAAACTAAGTTTTGGTCGTTACGTTTAAGCAATGAATTCTCATCCCTTAGTTCACGCGGAGTGATTATCTGGCCCGGTTTAAGGTTTTCAGAATCACCTGCGTCTTCTACAACTTTCATTCCATATAGTTTGTCGTTTTCCACAATAAAGTCAGACGTATGTATTAGCTGATCTTCAAGGAAAAGTGTATCTCCCGGATCTTCAACCCTTACTTTACGCATCATTTGGCGGATAACAACCTCAAAGTGCTTATCATTGATTTTTACACCCTGTAAACGGTAAACTTCCTGAATCTCGTTCACTAAGTACTGCTGTACTGCAGATGGCCCCTGTATCCTAAGGATATCCTCAGGAGTAATAGCACCGTCAGATAACGGAAGACCTGCTTTAACGTAGTCATTTTCCTGAACAAGGATCTGATTAGATAACTTAACTAAGTATTTTTTAATCTCTCCAAATTTAGACTCGATAATGATCTCGCGGTTACCCCTTTTGATCTTACCGAAAGAAACAACACCGTCAATTTCAGAAACTACCGCAGGGTTAGAAGGGTTACGTGCTTCAAGAAGCTCAGTAATCCTTGGAAGACCTCCTGTGATATCGCCCGCTTTAGATGAACGTCTTGGTATTTTAACAAGAATCTTACCAGCCTTAATTTTCTCACCATTGTCTACCATAAGGTGGGCACCTACCGGTAAGTTGTAAGAACGGATAAGCTCATTGTCTTTACCATATATCAATAACGTTGGGATTAATTTCTTATTCCTTGCCTCAGAGATAACTTTCTCCTGGAATCCGGTCTGCTCATCGATCTCAACCATGAACGATTGTCCCTGTTCGATATCTTCATAAGCAATTTTACCTGTAAATTCAGAGATGATAACCCCAT
Source organism: Flavobacterium sp. NRK1 (assembly GCF_024054175.1). Lineage (GTDB taxonomy): Bacteria > Bacteroidota > Bacteroidia > Flavobacteriales > Flavobacteriaceae > Flavobacterium. The sequence continues at coordinate 2,110,489 of NZ_JAMXLA010000001.1, read as the reverse complement.
TATACGGGTCCCATTTACATATTACAGTTCCTTTGTCTACCACTTCTCCGTCTTTAACGTAGATGCTTGAACCGTAAGGAATATTGTGTGTATTTAATAGAATTCCTGTATTCTCGTCAACTAATTTCAATTCTGTAGAACGTGAAACAACGATATCTGTTTCGTTGCCATCAGTATCTTCGCCCTTAACAGTTTTAAGGTCTTCGATCTCCAGTCTACCACGGAATTTAGTAATGATGCTTGATTCTTCAGAAATACCACCCGCAACACCACCAACGTGGAATGTACGTAGTGTAAGCTGTGTACCCGGCTCACCAATTGACTGAGCAGCAATTACACCAACAGCTTCACCCTTCTGAGTCATTTTACCTGTAGCAAGGTTACGTCCGTAACATTTAGCACAGATACCTTTAGTAGCCTCACAAGTTAATGGAGAACGTACTTCAACTCTTTCAATAGGAGCTGCATTTATAGCTTTCACTTCAGCTTCGGTAATCTGAACACCTGCGTGAACAAGTACTTCGCTTGTAAGTGGATTAATAACATCCTGAAGGGCAACACGTCCTAATATACGCTCACCTAGAGATTCAACGATCTCTTCGTTTTTCTTAAGTGCCGAAACTTCAATACCTCTTAATGTACCACAGTCAACAGAGTTAACAATAACATCCTGAGAAACGTCATGCAGCCTTCTTGTAAGGTATCCTGCATCCGCCGTTTTAAGAGCGGTATCCGCAAGACCTTTACGCGCACCGTGAGTAGAGATAAAGTACTCAAGGATAGAAAGACCTTCTTTAAAGTTTGAAAGGATCGGGTTTTCAATAATCTCACCACCACCGGCAGTTGATTTTTTAGGCTTAGCCATCAAACCACGCATACCTGTAAGCTGACGAATCTGTTCCTTAGAACCCCTCGCCCCCGAGTCAAGCATCATATACACCGAGTTGAAACCTTGCTGGTCTTCTCTAATGTTTTTCATTGCAAGCTCCGTAAGCAACGCGTTTGTAGATGTCCAAACGTCAATTACCTGGTTGTAACGCTCATTATTGGTAATAAGACCCATGTTATAGTTCATAGAGATAGCATCTACCTGCTCGTTAGCATCGGCAATAAGCTCCTGCTTTCTTGGAGGAATGATAATATCACCTAAGCTGAATGACAAACCACCTTTGAAAGCGAATTTGTAACCCATGTCTTTCATGTTGTCAAGGAAGGCAGCCGTTGTAGGTACATCGGTAACACTTAAAATCTGTCCGATAATATCTCTAAGCGACTTTTTTGTAAGGATTTCATTGATGTATCCTGCCGCTTCCGGCACCACCTCGTTGAATAATACCCTACCGGCAGTAGTCTGGATAATTTTCCATACCAGCTCGCCATTTTCATTGAAATCTTTAGCACGTATTTTTACACGCGCATTAAGTTCAAGTTTGCCTTCATTAAGTGCAATATGTACTTCTTCTGCAGAATAGAATGTAAGGCCTTCACCTAAAATTTTGTGAGTTTCAGTTGAAAGACGCTCTTTGGTCATATAATAAAGACCAAGTACCATGTCCTGAGAAGGTACAGTGATAGGCGCACCATTTGCAGGGTTAAGGATATTGTGAGAAGCAAGCATTAATAACTGCGCCTCAAGAATAGCCTCCGGCCCTAACGGAAGGTGAACCGCCATCTGGTCACCATCAAAATCCGCATTAAACGCCGTACATACCAATGGGTGAAGCTGAATAGCTTTTCCTTCAATAAGTTTCGGCTGGAATGCCTGTATACCTAATCTGTGAAGAGTAGGAGCCCTGTTTAATAGTACCGGGTGTCCTTTAATTACGTTTTCAAGGATATCCCAAACTACAGGTTCTTTTTTATCAATTATCTTTTTAGCAGACTTAACTGTTTTTACAATTCCACGCTCAATCAGTTTTCTGATGACAAATGGTTTGTAAAGCTCAGCGGCCATATCTTTAGGAAGACCACACTCAAATAGTTTCATTTCAGGCCCAACAACAATTACCGAACGTGCAGAATAATCAACACGCTTACCAAGAAGGTTTTGACGGAAACGTCCCTGTTTACCTTTTAATGAATCTGATAATGATTTTAATGGCCTGTTAGATTCTGTTTTAACAGCAGATGCTTTCCTTGTATTATCAAATAACGAGTCAACAGATTCCTGAAGCATACGTTTTTCGTTACGAAGGATTACCTCAGGTGCTTTAATTTCCATTAACCTTTTAAGACGGTTATTACGGATAATTACCCTACGGTAAAGGTCATTTAAATCTGATGTTGCAAAACGTCCGCCATCAAGCGGCACCAATGGGCGAAGCTCAGGCGGTATAACAGGTATAACTTTAAGGATCATCCACTCAGGGCGGTTCTCCCTGTTAAGATTAGACTCACGGAATGATTCTACAACCTGAAGTCTTTTAAGGGCTTCAGTTTTACGCTGTTTAGACGTTTCAGTATTAGCGCTGTGGCGTAACTGGTAAGAAAGCTCATCAAGATCAATTCTTGCAAGCAGGTCCATAATACACTCAGCACCCATCTTAGCAACAAACTTGTTAGGGTCTGTATCGTCTAAGTATTGGTTTTCCATCGGAAGAGTGTCCAGAATATTCAGGTACTCTTCTTCAGTAAGGAAATCAAGCCTGTTAAGGGTTTCCCCATCCGGTCCTTTAGCAATACCCGGCTGAATAACCACATACCTTTCATAGTAAATGATCATGTCTAATTTCTTAGACGGCAAGCCAAGTATATAACCAATTTTGTTAGGAAGCGAACGGAAATACCATATATGGGCAATAGGCACTACAAGGTTAATGTGCCCTACCCTGTCACGGCGTACTTTCTTTTCGGTAACTTCAACACCGCATCGGTCACAAACAATCCCTTTATAACGAATCCTTTTATATTTACCGCAAGCACATTCAAAATCCTTTACAGGACCAAATATACGCTCACAGAAAAGGCCGTCTCTTTCCGGTTTGTGGGTACGATAGTTAATAGTTTCCGGCTTAAGAACTTCACCTCTTGATTCAGCCAGTATAGACTCCGGCGAAGCAAGGCCTATAGATATCTGGTTAAATCTTTTAATGGTATTTTTATCTTTTAATCTCGTCATGATATGTAATCTATCAATTTATTAAAAAAGTATAGAAGGGAATGGTGCACAGCACCATTCCCATGGAAATTTATTCTTCTAATCTGATGTCAAGTCCAAGCCCCTTAAGTTCATGCATTAATACATTGAACGATTCAGGTAATCCCGGTTCTGGCATAGTTTCACCCTTAACGATAGCCTCGTAAGTTTTAGCTCTACCAATAACGTCATCCGATTTAACAGTCAGTATCTCCCTTAATGTACTGGAAGCACCATAAGCCTCAAGAGCCCAAACCTCCATCTCTCCAAAACGCTGACCACCAAATTGCGCTTTACCTCCAAGAGGCTGCTGCGTGATAAGCGAGTATGGACCAATAGAACGTGCGTGCATCTTATCATCTACCATGTGTCCTAATTTCAGCATATAGATAACACCTACTGTAGCCGGCTGGTGGAAACGTTCTCCCGTTCCTCCATCGTAAAGGTAAGTGTGGCCAAATCTTGGAATACCAGCTTCATCTGTAAGAGCATTGATCTGGTCAAGGGAAGCACCGTCGAAAATAGGAGTAGCAAATTTCTTTCCTAAGTTCATACCTGCCCATCCAAGAACCGTTTCATAAATCTGACCAATATTCATACGTGAAGGTACACCAAGAGGGTTAAGTACGATATCCACCGGAGTACCATCCTCAAGGAACGGCATATCTTCGTGGCGAACTATTTTAGCAACAATACCTTTATTACCGTGACGACCCGCCATTTTATCACCCACTTTAAGCTTACGTTTCTTAGCAATGTAAACTTTAGCAAGTTTTAAAATACCTGACGGAAGCTCATCTCCTACAGTAATGGTAAATTTCTCCCTTCTTAAAGCACCCTGAAGGTCGTTCAGCTTAATTTTATAGTTGTGGATAAGGTCGTTAACCATTGCATTGGTTTCATCGTCCGTAGTCCACTGACCTTTTGTTAAGTGAGCGAAATCTTCAACAGCATAAAGCATTTTCTGAGTGTATTTCTTACCTTTTGGTAGTACTTCCTCACCCAGGTCATTCATAACTCCCTGAGAAGTTTTTCCGTTAATGATATTGAATAACTTGTCAATAAGTCTGTCTTTAAGTTCATTGAACTTAACTTCAAAGTCCATTTCAAGTTTTCCTAAATCATCTTTATCTTTTGTACGCTTACGTTTATCTTTAACGGCACGTGCAAATAATTTTTTGTCAAGTACAACACCGTGTAATGATGGAGAAGCTTTTAATGAAGCATCTTTAACATCACCCGCTTTGTCACCAAAGATGGCACGAAGAAGTTTTTCTTCAGGTGTTGGGTCTGATTCTCCTTTTGGAGTAATCTTACCGATAAGGATATCGCCTGGTTTAACCTCGGCACCAATCCTGATCATACCATTTTCGTCAAGGTCTTTAGTAGCTTCCTCGCTCACGTTAGGAATATCGTTAGTCAACTCTTCGTTACCTAACTTAGTATCCCTTACTTCAAGAGAGTAATCATCTACGTGGATAGACGTAAAGATATCATCACGAACTACTTTTTCAGAGATCACGATAGCATCCTCAAAGTTATAACCTTTCCAAGGCATGAACGCCACTTTTAGGTTACGACCAAGAGCAAGTTCACCATTTTGTGTAGCATAGCCTTCACAAAGAACCTGGCCAAGTTTTACCCTGTCACCTTTTCTTACGATAGGCTTAAGGTTAATACTTGTACTCTGGTTGGTTTTTCTAAACTTAATAAGCTGATATGTTTTCTCATCCGGATCAAAGCTTACGCTTCTTTCACGATCAGTTCTGTCATATTTAATTGTAATCTGGTTTGCATCAACATACTCAACAGTACCATTGCCTTCGGCATTAATAAGTACCCTTGAGTCAGAAGCCACCTGGCGCTCCAATCCTGTACCCACAATTGGGGCTTCCGGACGTAAAAGAGGAACTGCCTGGCGCATCATGTTCGATCCCATCAACGCACGGTTAGCATCATCGTGCTCTAGGAAAGGAATCAATGAAGCCGAAATAGAAGCAATCTGGTTAGGAGCAACGTCTGTATAATGTACAGAAGTTGGATCTACAACCGGGAAGTCACCTTCCTCACGGGCAATTACTTTTTCAGCAGTAATTTTACCCTCATTGTCCATCTCAATATTTGCCTGAGCAATCATTTTACCTTCTTCTTCTTCAGCGCTTAAGTATATAGGAGTTGATTCAAGATCTACTTTACCATCAACAACTTTACGGTAAGGAGTTTCAATAAAGCCCATTCCGTTAACTTTAGCATAAACACCAAGAGACGAGATCAAACCAATGTTTGGTCCCTCAGGTGTTTCGATAGGACAAAGACGGCCATAGTGTGTATAGTGAACATCTCGAACCTCGAAACCTGCTCTTTCTCTCGAAAGACCACCTGGTCCAAGTGCAGATAACCTCCTTTTGTGAGTAATCTCTGCAAGTGGGTTTGTCTGGTCCATGAACTGAGACAACTGGTTGGTACCAAAGAAAGAGTTGATTACCGATGACAATGTTTTAGCATTGATAAGGTCGATAGGTGTAAACACCTCGTTATCCCTAACGTTCATACGCTCTCTAATCGTTCTTGCCATACGGGCAAGTCCTACACCAAACTGAGCTGATAACTGCTCACCTACCGTACGAACACGACGGTTAGATAAGTGGTCAATATCATCAATCTCTGCTTTAGAGTTGATTAGCTCAATAAGATACTTAACAATAGTAATGATATCCTCTTTGGTAAGCACCTGCTTTTCCATTGGAATATCAAGACCAAGTTTTTTGTTCATTCTGTAACGACCAACTTCACCTAAGTTATAACGCTGGTCAGAGAAGAATAATTTATCTATAATGCCACGAGCTGTTTCCTCATCAGGTGGTTCTGCATTACGCAGCTGACGGTAAATGTGCTCTACAGCTTCTTTTTCTGAGTTTGTAGGGTCTTTCTGTAAAGTATTATGGATAATAGCATAATCTGCCTGATTATTATCCTCTTTATGAAGCAGTATCGTTTTTACATTAGAGTCGATAATTTCCTCAACATTATCTTTGTCGATTATAGTATCCCTGTCTAATATAATTTCGTTACGCTCGATAGAAACCACCTCACCTGTATCCTCATCCACGAAATCTTCGTGCCAAGTATTCAATACACGTGCAGCAAGCCTTCTGCCGATATACTTTTTAAGACCTGTTTTTGAAACCTTGATTTCTTCAGCAAGGTCAAATATTTCAAGGATATCTTTATCTCTTTCAAAACCAATAGCCCTGAACAACGTTGTAACAGGAAGCTTTTTCTTTCTGTCAATGTAAGCATACATAACACTATTAATGTCTGTAGCAAACTCAATCCAAGAACCTTTGAAAGGAATTACCCTTGCAGAGTATAATTTTGTTCCGTTTGCGTGGAATGACTGGCCAAAGAAAACTCCGGGAGACCTGTGAAGCTGAGATACAACTACACGCTCTGCACCGTTGATAACAAAAGTACCGCTAGGAGTCATATAAGGTATAGTACCTAAATATACATCCTGTACAATAGTTTCAAAATCTTCATGCTCAGGGTCTGTACAGTACAGCTTTAACCTTGCTTTTAAAGGCACGCTGTATGTAAGTCCCCTGTCTATACATTCTTCAATTGTATAACGTGGCGGATCAACAAAGTAATCAAGGAACTCCAATACAAACTGATTTCTGGTATCAGTAATCGGAAAGTTTTCCATGAAGGTGTTATAAAGACCTTCGTTGCCTCTTTCATCTGATTTGGTTTCAAGCTGGAAAAAATCTTTAAAAGATTTTACCTGAATGTCAAGGAAGTCCGGGTAATCAGGGATGTTTTTTGTTGAGGCAAAATTTAATCTTTCAGTCTGATTTGTTATCATCAATGGACAAAATTTTGATTAAAATAATTTATTAAAAACGTATAAAATGTTATTATACGAAAAATGGTTTAGGCCTTTGAGAGTACTTCTCAAGGCCTAAACCTGGGTTTTGTAACCGATGTAAGCTTATTTAAGCTCAACAGCAGCTCCAGCTTCTTCTAAAGCTTTCTTAAGGCCTTCAGCCTCTTCTTTAGAGATGCCTTCTTTTACGTTTGCAGGAGCTGAATCTACAAGATCTTTAGCTTCTTTAAGTCCTAAACCTGTAAGTTCTTTTACAGCTTTAACAACACCAAGTTTAGAAGCACCAGCATCTTTAAGAACTACAGTGAATTCAGTTTGCTCAGCAGCAGCAGGAGCATCTCCACCAGCAGCAGGACCAGCAGCAACTACTGCAGCAGCAGCAGGCTCGATTCCATACTCATCTTTTAATATTGTAGCTAGTTCGTTAACTTCTTTAACTGTAAGGTTAACTAGTTGTTCTGCGAATTGTTTCAAATCTGCCATTTTTTCTATCGTTTTAAATAGTTTGTAATATATAATTTATAAAGTGCGTTCTCGCGAGGTTATTATCTTTCAGATAATGTTTTAACAATTCCTGCAATTTTTCCACCACCTGATTTAAGGGCAGAAACAACATTTTTAGCAGGAGACTGAAGAAGACCGATGATCTCTCCGATAACTTCGTCTTTAGATTTAAGCGACACAAGAGCATCTAGCTGGTTGTCACCAATGAATACAGCCTCATGGATGTAAGCACCTTTAAGTACAGGTTTATCAGATTTTTTACGGAATTCTTTAATGATTTTAGCAGGAGCGTTTCCATTCTCTGCAATCATAATAGATGTGCTTCCTTTTAGGATAGATGGTAATTCACCATAGTTGTTCTCTAAACCTTCCATTGCTTTTTCAAGCAGGGTGTTCTTAACAACTTCAAGTTTTATACCAGCTTTAAAACAAGCTCTCCTTAAGTTTGAAGTATTCTCTGCATTAAGTCCTGAAATATCTGTTACATAAACAACGTTTGTACCAGCCAACTGTGCAGTTAAATCTTCAATAACTCTTGATTTTTCTTCTTTGGTCATAATAAAACTTTTTAACTACCAATTATACTGCTTTAGGATCTAAAGCGATAGCAGGGCTCATAGTAGAAGAGATGTGAATACTCTTAATGTATGTACCTTTAGCTGCAGTTGGTTTCAATTTAACTAATGTTTGAATGATTTCGTGAGCGTTCTCAGTTATCTTGTCAGCATCAAAAGAGATTCTTCCAATTCCTGCATGAACTATACCGGTTTTATCAACTTTAAAGTCAATTTTACCAGCTTTAACTTCCTGAACAGCTTTACCTACTTCCATAGTAACAGTTCCCGTTTTAGGGTTTGGCATAAGTCCGCGAGGACCTAAGATTCTACCTAAAGGACCTAGTTTACCCATAACTGCAGGCATAGTGATGATTACATCAACATCTGTCCATCCGTCTTTAATTTTCTGAAGGTATTCATCTAACCCTACATAGTCAGCACCGGCAGCTTTAGCCTCAGCCTCTTTATCAGGAGTTACAAGAGCAAGTACTCTTACATCTTTACCTGTACCATGAGGAAGTGTAACAACACCTCTTACCATTTGATTCGCTTTTCTTGGATCTACACCCAGACGCACTGCGATATCAACAGACTCATCAAATTTTGCAGTAGCAACTGTTTTGATTAATGCAGAAGCATCTTTCAATGAATACAGCTTGTTCTTCTCAATTTTTGAAGCAGCCTCTTTTTGTTTTTTTGTCAATTTTGCCATTTCTTCTTTTTCTTTAGATTAAAAAGGAGCTGTTCCTGATACTGTTATACCCATAGACCTTGCTGTTCCGGCAACCATACTCATCGCTTTCTCAATAGTGAAAGCATTTAAGTCAGCCATTTTGTCTTCAGCAATAGCCCTGATTTGATCCCAGGTAACGCTAGCTACTTTCTTACGGTTAGGCTCACCAGAACCTCCTTTAAGTTTAGCAGCGTCCAATAATTGGATAGCAGCCGGTGGCGTTTTAACAACAAACTCGAAAGACTTGTCTTTATACACAGTAATTTGTACTGGTAAAACTTTGCCTGGTTTATCCTGAGTCCTGGCATTAAATTGCTTACAGAACTCCATGATGTTAACTCCAGCAGCCCCCAAAGCAGGTCCAACCGGTGGCGACGGGTTCGCAGCACCTCCCTTAACTTGTAGTTTAACTACTTTACTAATTTCTTTAGCCATTTCTTTAAAAAAATTTAGCACATCTTCATTGGAAGCGAATGATGTGATTTATAATAAGTGTAACAAAAATTATACTTTTTCAACCTGCATGAAGCTAAGCTCAAGCGGAGTTTTTCTTCCAAAAATCTTCACCATTACTTCAAGCTTACGCTTTTCTTCATTAACTTTTTCAACGCTACCGTTAAAACCGTTAAAAGGCCCGTCAATAACTTTAATAGTCTCGCCCACTGTAAATGGTATAGAAACATTATCAGTTTTAACAGACAATTCGTCCACTTTACCAAGCATCCTATTCACCTCAGAAAGGCGCAAAGGAACTGCATCGCCACCCTTAGTTTCCCCAAGGAAGCCGATAACGCCAGTAATAGACTTTATAATATGCGGTATTTCACCGGTTAAGTTAGCTTCAACCATTACATACCCCGGAAAATAAACCCTGTCTTTGCTGATCTTTTTTCCGTCACGCACCTGAACCACTTTTTCAGTAGGAACAAGCACCTGAGAAATATAGTCAGACATTCCAAGCCTGTTTATTTCCGTTTCTATGTAGTTTTTAACTTTATTTTCCTGACCGCTTACCGCTCTAACCACATACCACTTTTTGACATTGTTATCAGTCATTGCAATAAAATTAATTTTTTAGAAACTTATATACATTTGCTACAAGAACCTCAAAGCCCTTGTCTATACCAAAAGTAATCAAGGCAAATATTATCGAAAACACAGCTACGATAACAGTAAGGCGTTGCACCTCAGCCCATTCCGGCCATGTTACATTCGTTTTTAACTCAGTAAATGCTTCTGATATGTAATTAGTAACTTTTGCCATTGTATTTCGTTTTTTGCACGGGCGGAGGGATTCGAACCCCCATCAACGGTTTTGGAGACCGCTATTCTACCCTTGAACTACGCCCGTTTATTAAAAGCCAGCTGCTGCCGGAGCATCAGGCTGGCTTTTTTATATTTATTATAATTAGTCTAGGATTTCAGTAACCTGACCAGCACCTACTGTACGACCACCCTCACGGATAGCGAAACGAAGACCTACGCTAAGAGCGATTGGGCTAAGTAGTTGCACATCAATCGTAAGGTTATCACCCGGCATAACCATCTCAACACCTGCAGGAAGAGAAATTGTTCCTGTTACGTCAGTTGTACGAACGTAGAACTGAGGACGGTAGTTGTTATGGAATGGAGTGTGACGTCCACCTTCTTCTTTTTTAAGGATATAAACCTCAGCTTTAAAGTGAGCGTGTGGTTTTACAGATCCTGGCTTGATAATAACCATACCTCTTTTGATATCAGCTTTATCAATACCACGTAAAAGTAAACCTACGTTATCTCCAGCCTCACCTCTGTCAAGGATTTTACGGAACATCTCAACACCAGTAATAGTAGAAGTAAGCTTCTCAGCACCCATACCAATGATTTCAACAGCATCACCTGTATTAGCAACACCAGTTTCGATACGACCTGTAGCAACAGTTCCACGACCAGTAATTGTAAATACATCTTCTACAGGCATAAGGAATGGTTTTTCAACGTCACGAACAGGAAGTTCGATCCAGTTGTCAACAGCATCCATTAATTGCATAACTGTATCAACCCATTTTGGCTCACCGTTAAGTGCACCTAGAGCAGAACCCTGAATAACTGGTCCGTTATCACCATCATACTGGTAGAAAGAAAGTAGATCTCTGATTTCCATTTCAACTAGCTCAAGAAGCTCAGCATCATCAACCATATCCACTTTGTTCATAAATACAACCATTCTTGGAACACCTACCTGGCGACCTAGAAGGATGTGCTCACGAGTTTGAGGCATCGGTCCATCAGTAGCAGCAACCACAAGAATTGCACCGTCCATCTGAGCAGCACCAGTAACCATGTTCTTAACGTAATCCGCGTGACCCGGACAGTCAACGTGAGCGTAGTGACGGTTAGCTGTAGCATACTCTACGTGAGAAGTATTAATTGTAATACCCCTTTCTTTTTCTTCAGGAGCATTATCAATTTGATCAAAAGATTTTGCCTCAGAAAGACCTGCGTCAGATAATACTTTAGTAATAGCTGCAGTCAAGGTTGTTTTTCCGTGGTCTACGTGTCCAATTGTACCAATATTCAAGTGGGGTTTGGAACGATCAAAAGTTTCCTTTGCCATGATTTAATAATTTAATCTTAGTTATATAATTAGTGTTCAAATTCTTTTAAACTTGAGCCAATGACGGGAATTGAACCCGTGACCTCTTCCTTACCAAGGAAGCACTCTACCCCTGAGCTACACCGGCAACACAACAGCAATGCTGTTTTAGTGGGGAGAGCAGGATTCGAACCTGCGAAGGTTTCCCAACGGATTTACAGTCCGTCCTCGTTGGCCGCTTGAGTATCTCCCCTAACCTTTATTTTTCAGTTGCTTTTTTAAAAAAGCGCTTAAGCGATAGCCATTTCATTACTTTAACAACCTCACCCTCAGTGAGTCAGTATTTTAAAAACAACAAAATAACCAAAACCCTTTATTTGAGCCGATAGAGGGACTCGAACCCACGACCTGCTGATTACAAATCAGCTGCTCTAGCCAGCTGAGCTACACCGGCAACTTACAATAAAAAAGTCCGCTATTTCTAACGGACTGCAAATGTATAGAATTTATTTTTTAATCAAAACATTTTTCAACATTTTTTTTAATTATGAATGTGCCCTGATTTTTTGTTTTCTCTTCATTAATAAACGTTCCATAGAATCAGCAGCCAGCTCTACCGCCTCCTCAAATGTTTTGCACTGTTTTTTGACTATAAATTCATCTCCCGGGACCATAATTTTTATTTCAGCAACTTTATTTTGCTTCACACTCGTATTATCCAGTTTAAAATAAACATCAGAATTTACCACTCTGTCATAATACTTTTCAAGTCTGTTCAATCTGTCCTGAACATAGCCAACCAGTTTTCTGTCAACATTAAAGTTGACCGCATGAACATTTACCTTCATAATCTAAACTTTTTTATCGTTAAACACTTAGGACTTATCCTGACTTCGCGGATGCGAATCTCCATACACTTTTTTAAGCTCAGCCAGACTGCTGTGGGTATATATTTGTGTAGAAGACAAGCTTGCGTGGCCTAATAACTCCTTTACTGAATTTAAATCGGCTCCGTTATTAAGAAGATGTGTTGCAAAAGTGTGACGAAGCACATGCGGACTCTTCTTTACCTTACCGGAGACAACACTAAAGTAACTATTTATTAACCTATAAACAAACGATTCACTTACTTTATTGCCCCTGCTATTTAAAATTAACACATCCCTATCTGCAACTTCAGACAGAGAGCGCCTTTCAGCCAGATAACGACTTATAAGCAACGCTGTACAGGCAAGCACGGGCAGTATACGCTCCTTATTACGCTTACCTAAAACTTTCAATGTATTATTACCCGCATCAAAGCTATTTAACTTAAGCCCGATAAGCTCGGCACGACGAATTCCTGTTGTATAGAAAAGTTCAATTATAAGCCTGTTCCTTACTCCTTCAAAATCCTCCGGATAATCAATATCAATAAGCACATTCTCAAGCTCCTTTTCAGAAAACGGAACCTGAACTTTTTTTTCTGTTTTAAGTGATTTGTGCTTCAGCAAAGGATTCACCGAAATTTGCTTAGAGCGTAAAAGAAATTTGTAAAATGATTTAAGCGAAGATATCTTTCGGTTAACCGACTTATTAGCTATACCATTTTCCACAAGCTCTACTATCCAGCTTCTAATCTGGCTATAATTAGCATCCTCAAGCGAAGCCTCTTCATCCCTGCTTTTTATGAATTGTTCAAAAGCAGCAACATCATCCGTATAGGCACGCAATGTTAGCAGGGAATAATTTTTCTCCTTTAATAAGTAATCAGCATATGCCTGTTTAGAATCAATCATAAAAAAACCGTTAACAGCAAAGTTATATAAACTTTTCTGCTAACGGTAATTATTTCGAATCCTAAAACTAATTAATTCTCTAGTGAATCTCTTAGACCCTGGATATAAGCTGCTTTTTGTACTTGTACTCTTCTAACAACAGAAGGTTTGATAAAAGCCTGACGACTTCTAAGCTGACGTACAACACCAGTTTTATCGAATTTTCTTTTGTAACGCTTAAGCGCTCTATCAATATTTTCTCCGTCTTTAATTGGTATAATCAACATAATATAACACCTCCTCTCGTTAAGGGTGCAAACTTATATCTTTTTTTTATACCTGCCAAATTAATTATTGTTTTATTTTACAGACCAAACCGAATAGCCATGCGGCGGAGCTTCAACCTTTACCCATGTATCTGCCTGTGTTACCGGCTCCCATCCTGAACTGCCTGTGTAATCTTTAATTTTAGTGCTGGCCCAATTAGTATCAACCCAACGTTCCTGCCACGAATCACTATTATTTATATATATTATAATACCGGAGCCGCCGTTTCTTCTTGCCACATACTCGTCATTATCAGCATATAAATATGTGGTACTGCCCGAAGCTTTATTATTATGAATCCAGATAAGATTATTCAGTTTGCTTTTATCCAGCCATTCTTCATAATCCCTGTAAAACACACAAGGATAACCTTCATGTGTTAATATATAAGCATAAGCAAGTAACTTATTATTGAATATCTCATTAGTATCGTGGTTAGACACAAATGTAACCGCCCTGTACGGATTTCGTTTTAAAAGCATATCACCATTAAGCTGTGTAAGATCATTATTAGCCAAAGCATCCCTCATTTTATAATAGCAGGCAAAATCAAATGCGCTTGCCTCTGCATTATTTGTCCATGATTCTAATGTTGCCGCATTTGCATCCCAATATTCGCCGACAGTAAAGCCCCCTACAGCATTTTTGAAATTCTTAACTACCCAGGGCTCAAATCCTTTTACATAATCAAAACGCCAGCCATCAAAATGCATTACATTTTTATAATATTTAGCTATAGAATTACTGTTATTATAAAGCCAGTCCTGCACATAGGCTTTATCATGACATAAGTCAGGATATCCTCCAAAGGATCCAGCATCTGAAGCATGTACATTATTAGGATGAAAATCATTGTAAGAGCGTAAAAATAAACCGGAAGCCGGTGTGAAATTTGTCCAGGTATTGCTTCCAGTATAAGGATTATATTCTGACGCTCCTCCACTGTTATGATTAATCACAATATCTGCAATAACATCTATATTGTTATTGTGCGCAGTTGTAATAAGTGACTGGATTTCGGTTAAAGAACCAAAACGGGTTTCTGTACTACCCATTTGATTATAGCTTCCAAAATCAAAATAATCAAAAGGATCATACCCCATTGAATAGCCCCCGTTTTGAGCTTTGGTTGCAGGTGGCAGCCATATAGCATCTATACCGGCACTTGCCCAGGAAGCAACCTTGCCGGATATGGTATTCCACCATGTACCCCCACCCGGTACATCCCAGTAAAAAGCCTGCATCATTACTTTTGAGCCTGCAGATTTAGGCTCAAAATTTCCATTATGAACCGTTACTTCTTCAGCATTTTTTTTAGACACATCAGCCTCATTTGAGCAGCTCCACATTAGCAATGCAGAAGCTACAATAGTAAATATGTATTTCATAATTAAAAGGTTATGTTTTTACCTAATTTATAAAAACAACCTTAAAAAAATAATTATTTAATACCACAGAAACTACTACAACGTTATAATGTTGATAAATAAAACTAAAAAAGGGTTTCTGTTACGCAGAAACCCTTTTTATAAATATTTAAATTTTAACTATTAGTCTTTCAATAGATTACGAGAAATAACAAGTTTCTGAATTTCTGTTGTACCCTCACCAATAGTACATAGCTTAGCATCTCTGTAAAACTTCTCTACAGGATAGTCTTTAGTGTAACCGTAGCCACCGTGAATTTGTATAGCTTCATTTGAAACCCTTACACATACTTCCGACGAATACATTTTACCCATTGCGCCCGCAACAGTCATTTTTTTATTATTATTTTTAAGGAAAGCAGCTTTATGAAGTAAAAGCTCAGAAGCTTCAATTTCTGTAGCCATATCGGCAAGCTTAAATGCTATCCCCTGAAAACTGCTGATAGGCTGCCCGAACTGATGGCGTTCTTTAGAATATTTAAGCGCTGCTTCATAAGCACCTTTAGCAATCCCTAAAGATAAAGCCCCGATAGATATACGCCCGCCATCCAGCACCTTCATAGCCTGAACAAAGCCATCTCCTACTTCACCAAGCCTGTTAGCATCAGGAATACGGCAATTATCAAATATAAGCTCTGCGGTTTCGCTGGCTCGCATACCCAGTTTATT
The DNA here is from genome assembly GCF_024054175.1 of Flavobacterium sp. NRK1. Classification (GTDB taxonomy): domain Bacteria; phylum Bacteroidota; class Bacteroidia; order Flavobacteriales; family Flavobacteriaceae; genus Flavobacterium. The sequence goes on along the minus strand of NZ_JAMXLA010000001.1, from coordinate 2,094,918 downwards.
TTCTTTTTTCCCGCTTGTAAAACCAGGCATACCTTTTTCAAAAACAAAAGCAGTCATTCCTTTAGAATCACCTTTTTCTCCGGTACGAACAATTACTACTGCTATATCTCCTGATTTTGCATGAGTAATAAAGTTTTTAGCTCCGTTTACAATCCAGTGGTCTCCATCCTTAACTGCGGTTGTATTCATCCCACCTGCATCAGATCCCGTATTGTGTTCTGTAAGTCCCCATGCACCGATATGTTCCGCAGTAGCTAACTTAGGCAGCCATTTCTTTTTTTGCTCGTCATTACCAAAAGTAAGAATATGATTTGTGCATAACGAATTATGCGCCGCTACAGAAAGGCCTATAGAAGGATCTACTTTAGATATTTCTTCAACTACAGTTATATATTCATGATATCCAAGACCTGATCCGCCGTACTCTTCAGGAACTAAGACTCCCATATACCCCATTTCACCGAGTTTCTTAAAAAGGCCTACCGGAAAATGCTGGCTTTCGTCCCATTCCATGATATTAGGACGTATATGTTGTTCTGCAAAATCCCTGATCGATTGGGCAATCATGTTCTGCGTTTCATTATATTCAAAATTCATTTTCGTTTTATTTTTTTTAGAATTCCAAATATAAGGCAATTATTTTTACTTTATCAATAGAAAAACCATGAATTTCTAACAAATCATCAATTCCTTTCAATTTTCCATCCATACTACGTTTAGTAATAATACTGCGTGCAATATCTCTGTTAAAGTACGGGAAACGCGAAAGTTGCTGTAGTGATGCCGTATTTACATTTATTTTAATTACCTGAGGATGCTCCTTTATACAAAATGTTTTTTTAAGTTGAGCTTTTACATTATCAGACAATTCCTGAAAATCATTCATCTGGTCCATAATCACAAAAGCGCCTAAAACATCCCTACGACGCAGAATTGCTTTTGCATAATAGGGGCCTATACCATATACTTTAACCAGATCTTCTTCGAGAGCATCATTGATATCTTTAATTTTTATCTCTTTTACAGAAGACTTGTTAAAGCTATCATAGTCGGTAGTATTGGTTTTGATAAAAGCCGGTTTGCTTGAAAACTTAAAGTAAGGTGTCAACTTATCGAGTAACGTATCGTGTACGCCTGTTACAGCTTTGAAATCCTGCGGAGTATTAATAAACCTGCCGGTATTTCTGTAAGCAATAAGCTTATCTATTTCCTGAACGGAAAGCCCGAGAGTATATCCTTTATAATCAGAAATATAATTAGGATTGAATGGATAGATTGTATCCTTTGCAATTTTTTTGATTGATTTTAATGAGTCTATTCGTCCCTGAAATGCCAACCACTCTTTCTCTTCCTGAGTTTTTGCAGCGTGAAAAGTAAAATCTACAGTAGCATAAATATAATAGCCAATCTGAAAAAAGATTATTATTACCAATAAAGTCATAATCCCTTTTTGCTGACCTTTGGTAAAAGAATAAAAGAACCTTAAAGGCTTCATAATTCAATGGCTTATTAAAAGTTCACTTTATAGATCGAAAACCGAGCTTCTTTTAGTATAAACCATATCTTTTAACCTAAGCCAGAAAGCCAATGTAAGGTAAACACCAAACCAAAGGCCTACAGTAACAAATGATATATATATAAAGAACAACCTAACATTAGTCGCCCGCATCCCTATCCTGTCGGCTAGCCGCTGAGACACTTCAAAGCCGTGTTTCTCGAAAAAATGACGAATATTGGTTATAAATGACATAGTGTTCAATATTGAGTATTCAAAAGTAAGAGTTTATACCTTAAGTTATACCAGTACAATTAATTTTTAAGTAATTCTAACCCTATACTGCATTGAACACAACGTTTATTGGCGCAATATTCATTTTTAAGCTGAAGCAAAGACTGGGTATCGTACGCAGAATTTACATTTACCTTAAACGATTTAAATTTATCTATAATACTGTTTTTTTCGGGAGCAATTTCCTGTAGCAATCCAACTAAAGCTTCAGTATTATCTTTCCCAATACTTTTAGCATAAGCAAATTTAAAAGGTACAATTGTATTAATTATAATTAAGTCAATAAACGATTGGGTTAATGCTTTACGTTTTTGGGTGCTTTCTTTATCAAAAGTATAATGGGTCTGCCAATATTCTGATGCCTGAACTTTAAAAACAGTATAAATATCCTGTAAAGTTGTAGCTTCTATTATTTTAGAAAACAGGTTTTGATGCTTATTATACAATTGTGCCAACTGCGATAAGCGTATAGTAGGAAAATTATCCGGGCGATGTTTAAAAAACTGAAGTGGATTAATATAGGAAGACTCTAACCTATATTTATGACTAATGTACTCATATCTGGCTTTGAGGTCTTTAAAATAAACATCTTCATTATCGGGATTCAGTAATCCTGCTCTTCCAAAAAATAGAGCTTCAATGTTTTCATACTCAAAACTCTCCCTGCGAAGTACTGCAAAAGGTACAGATTTTGCAATTTCGAAAAAGGTTTCACCATTTGTGTTAAGTCCAAAACTTTTAGCTAAAAAGTTAAACAATATGGCTTCCCAGTCATTATCCATTTGTTTAGCTAATTCTAAAATAGGGAGCGCTTTACGTTCAAGACGTTCAAAAAACAAACGTTCTTTCCAGTTATCAAAAATAAAACTATCTACATGCTGTAAATCTTTTTCACAGTATATCCACGATTTAGAAACCGTTAGCGCATTATAGCCCGCCAAAATATCAGGAGCAATATATTTTTTCAATTCTAAAACAGGAATTTCGGTATTATCTTCACGAAATACTTCTGTATCGTGCTCCCATACTACATGAAGTATTACATTCTCATAAGCTGCATCCGTTTCATGATGATGAATATACCAGTCAGAAGACTTAATATGTATCTCAACATTTCCGGCCCATTTTTGGGAACCGATCAATAATTGGGCATTAAAAAAGTCAGGTCCTGCCTGTTGCAAATATTGTCCTGAATTAAGAATAACAATATCTTCACCCTGTACCGTTTTAGCATCCAGTACATTAAATTTTTTAAACTGCCATATATAATGCAGGAAATCTTCTTTCATCAATACGAAAATACAGAAAAAAATTACATTCTTAATTTTATTTGCCCGTCATGCAAAAGATATAGCTGTGCACATGCTCTTGCATCAGATAAAGCTTCGTGGTGGTTTAACTCTATACCATTACGCTGGCTGCAGGCTTTAAGATTAGCCGGCTTGTATCCTTTTGCCCTGTAAATTTTACAGGTGCACTCCCATGGGTCGGCCAATTCAAGCTCATCATAATAAAGACCATAGTACCGCATTGTTTTCATCAGCACATTACGATCAAAGGCTTCATTATGTGCCACCAATTTTTTACCATATAAGCGTTTTCTTATTTCAGGAAAGAGATCATCAAAAGTTGGCATATCAAGGGTTTCTACCGGCTTAATACCATGCACCATAACATTGCGGTACCAATACTCATTATTGGGTGGTTGAATAAGTGTATAATATTCTTCAGTAATAACACCATCTTCAACTGTAACTATACCTACAGCACAGGCACTATGAGGGTGCCCTGTAGCAGTTTCAAAATCTATAGCGGTAAAATTCATTGGCAAATAAAAAGAGCCCTAAGGCTCTTTCAAAAGTACTAAAATATAATTTTATTTAATTGAGCTTATAATATCATGCTTTGTAATAATATGATGCCTGTCGTTACCAAGATCAACAAGTACAGCCTGATTATCTTTATTAATAAGTTTTGATATTTCCTCTATTGAAGTATTTGCTTTTACAACAGGATAAGGTTTGCCCATTACTTCACGAATAGGCTTATCAGCAATATCTTTATCTTCCACATAGCTACGGAATAAATCAGTTTCGTCTACAGAACCAACAAAACCATTAGTATCTATAACCGGAATTTGAGATATTTTATATTTACGTAAACGTTCTATTGCATGAGACACAAGTTCTTCTGTACGCACAACCACAAGCGGCTTATCTGCGTGATCTTTAATAAGATCTTCTGCCTTAGTTATCTCTTCATCCAAAAACCCTCTCTCACGCATCCAGTCGTCGTTAAACATTTTACCTACATAACGGCTACCACTATCATGGAAAAGAACTACTACCACGTCATCCGGTTTAAACTCATCTTTTAACTGTAGTAAACCCTTAATTGCAGCACCTGCCGAATTACCAACAAAAATACCCTCTTCCAGTGCTAATCTTCTTGTATAAACAGCAGCATCTTTATCAGTAACTTTTGTAAAGCCGTCTATAAGAGAAAAATCTACGTTCTTAGGAAGAATGTCTTCGCCTATACCTTCGGTAATATAGGAGTATATTTCGTTTTCATCAAAGATACCTGTTTCATGATATTTTTTAAATACCGAGCCATAGGTATCTATACCCCATATTTTGATATTAGAGTTTTTCTCTTTTAAATATTTAGCAACACCCGAAATAGTACCTCCAGTACCCACTCCTACAACAAAATGAGTGATCTTACCTTCTGTCTGCTCCCAGATTTCAGGGCCAGTTTGTTCATAATGGGCTGCAGTATTAGAAAGGTTGTCATACTGATTAACATACCATGAATTAGGTGTTTCTTCAGCAAGGCGCTTAGAAACGGAATAATAGGAACGTGGATCGGCGGGCTCCACATCTGTAGGACAGACTACAACTTTAGCACCTACTGCCCTAAGTATGTCCATTTTTTCTTTAGACTGTTTATCGGAAATAACACAAATAAGTTTATATCCCTTAACTATAGCTCCTAATGCAAGTCCCATACCTGTATTACCAGATGTACCTTCAATGATAGTACCTCCGGGTTTAAGCCTTCCATCTGCTTCAGCATCTTCAATCATCTTTACCGCCATCCTGTCTTTAACAGAATTTCCGGGATTAAATGTTTCAACTTTTGCCAGAACAAGAGCATTAACATCTTTAGTAAGTTTGTTAAGTTTAACCATTGGCGTATTGCCTATGGTTTCAAGTATATTTTTTGCGTATTTCATTTTTATATTTTTAGTTTACCAATCATGGTAATCAATTGCAAAGATAGATATTGCAGATAAAAAATTATAATTAAAACCGTTAAGAGAAGAAATCCCAGATTATTCCAAAACGGAAAGTAAAGTCTTTATAAGGATAGCTTGGAGCAGAATAATAATTATAACCGGTAAAACCTGAATTAAAATGCTCTGCTTTAATAAAAAGCCTGAATTCCTGAATTTTTGCATTTATAAAAAAGTCAATCAGTGGGAAATCACCAATTTTCTTACTGTTCTGAATATAAAATTCTCCTATCAAAGGGTTATAATCATTTGCATAATATTTAGTAAAATATTGAAAAGTTATCCCTGTCTGAAAAAACAGCGCTTTCTTAAATACCCTGTCAGAATAATAAAGTGTATTTCTCGTAACAAGGTCCGGGACATTAATAATATCACTACTCTGTTGTACATTTTGATAAAGCACAGTATTATCAAGAGCAAATTTGCCAAACTTAAACTCTTTACCTGCTTTTAATGAAAAGTAATTTATAGTTCCTCCAAATTGCTTAGGGCTTACCAATAAAGCATTCACATCTTCCGGATTGGGAGTATCCTCATTATCTCTGCTGAAATAAAGATGATCATTTAGAATTGTATACTTCACAGATGCATCAATCCATCTGGTTTTTGCTTCAAACTCAAAACTATTGATCTTTTCGTTTTTAAAATTACCGTTTACAGGAGCATCCACATTATTATTTGGCCAGTTATAAGACTTATAGTTACTCTGATATAAGTTATAATTAAGATTAGGCAGCTTGTTCATATTTTGATAGCGGGCAGAAACTACATTTCGATCATCAAATTTGTAACGGGCAGAAGCATCTATATTAGCCAAAGACTGATTTGTAATTGAATTTGAAAAAAGAACGCTTCCTTTCCATTTCCCTTTTTGATAGGTATATCGTGCGCCATAGGTGTCAATCCTGTCACTTAATGAATTAGGTGTTTCTATTGAACCATCTTCGGCAAGTATTATACTTCTGTAAAAATAATTATAATTAAAATCTTCAAGGTAAAACTCAATAGTTCCGATTGCCTCATTTGTATATGCTGCACCAATCATGTTATACATGCGGTTATACCTTGTCTTATTATTTATAGATGTTGTATAAGCATCACCAAATCTTTTACTAACACTAGGAGCCCTAAATTCGAAAAATTTATTTTCATAATTAAACTGGTGGTGAAAAACCAGACTATTAGGATTATTTTTATTTAACCTGAATGTATGATCTACAAAATACCGATTGCCTTTAAGGATAGATTCTGCATCCTTCATGTAAACATCGAGGCGTTCCCTTTGTGTATATGGAGCCTGCCCGCTTTCAAAAAATGGAATATTATTTTCCGTAACTCCGCCATTTTCCTGATTAGTGAAATCCTGACCCGTGAAATGAAGTTTAAGAATATAACGCCTGTCAGTAGTGTTATAGCTTGTTATAAATCTAAAATTTCCATTACTGGATAATTGATTGATATATCTTCCTAAAGAACGAAGTCCCTTATAGCCGACCGCAAAATTTAAATTCTCAGATGTATTAAGAGTTATAAAAGCATCAAGTATTTGTCCCTGTTCAATTACAGACCTATACATAAGATCTGTATAAGGTGTAGCAACATGATAATAGTTGATATCCTCCACTTCCATATAAGCATAATGCTTTGCAGTAAAACCCATTTGTGGAAAAGGATCAAATTTTGTTAATCCAAAATTCAAAACGTTATAGGGCTGCCCATCATTTGAAAAAGGTAAAAGTCCAAAATTATCCTTACGAAGATAATTAACCTCATACTCCTTTTTTAGTGTAAGAGAAGTATCAACATAAGTAGTATCCCTATCAAGAGTAATTATCTGATACATGTCAATTGTAGCAACACTATCTTTAATAGTTTTAGCAACTTTATCTTTATCGGCTGACTGTCTCTCTGCCGTAGTTCCAGTTGCTTTTATTCTATCCCTTTTCTGAGAGAACACCAGAATAGGAAAAACACTTAAAAAAATTAAAAGACATTTTTTAAACATGCAGATTAAGGATTTTGGCAAAGGTACTTAATTTTAAATATGATAAAAGGTAAAAATAAAGCAAAAAAAGAGGCTTCCCGAAGAAAGCCTCTCTTATTATTATTACTGTAAATAAATTAATTATTCTACAGGAATTAGTCTAACATTAGAGCTAGCAATTGGTGAAACTGAACTTTGGAAAAATAAATTTCCTGTGATTGCTAACCTCTTAGGCGTAACATTAAGATTATACTGACCACCACCAGTAAACAGGATATTCTGTTGGGTACTATTTTCATCTGTATAACACTTTTCACAATATAACTGCTGATAAGCTGATAAAGTACCAACATTTTCAGAGGTAGCAGGATTAGCGCCGGGAACTAATGTAAACTGAATATAAGTATCTGTAGGATTTTCAAGAACATCTTCAATAACACCTGAAATCCAAAGGATATTACACTCACCAGTTTCATTAACTGTAGCTTCTGCAGTTCCAATAACGTCATTATCACCATTAACAACTGAATACTTACCTACAAACTCAAGGAAGTTAGTAGTACAATCATCATTAACGATAAGGAAATTCTTGTATTTTGACCCTTCATCTGCAAGACCAAGAGATACAGAACTATCAGATGTACCCGTAAGAGTTATGTTTAATATCTTTGAATCATCCATAACATCATTATCTACAACGTCAATTTTAATATATCCTGTAGTTTCACCGGCAGGAATAGTAAAAGAACCCGGAGTTAATACATTATAATCTACTCCTTCGACTGCAACATCACTTGTAATTGTAAAAGTTACAGTTACATCACTTGACTTAGGAAACGCTAAGTTAACAGGAATCTCAGAAACGCCCCTATTTTCGAAAAATGGATATTGAATATCACCCACTTTATCAAAGCTAACAAAGTTGGTACCTCCGTAAGTTACAGTATCCTCATCACAACTCATTAGAGTTCCTGCACAAAAAGCAAACAGAGCTAACTTTAAAATATATCTTTTCATACTAAATTTTATTACGATTAATAACCTGAATTTTGTTGAATATTCGCATTACCAGAAAGCTCTCGTCTTGGAATTGGCAAAGTCCATCTGTGATCATTAAGTTCAAGATTACAAGCACCATTGAAAGCACAGTCAGAAGGAGCTCTGTCAATACCTTTACCAGCAAGTGTCCCTAAACGTTTGATATCAATATAACGAAATCCTTCAAAAGCAAGCTCGATTCTTCTTTCATCAAGAATAGCAGCCCAAGCCTCCTGTGCAGAACCCGGAACGGCAATATGTCCATTAGTTTGACCAGCCTCATTTCCAAAACGGGCATCACGAATTATATTAATTTGTTCTGCCACACCCGCAAAATCATTCGCATTCGCACGAGCCTCAGCTTTAATAAGTACCATTTCAGAAGACCTAAATATTTTAAGGTCAGCTAAGAAAAAAACTGTTTCTGATTCAGAATACTTACCTACCGGACGTATAGAAAATGATGGATATGCAGTCGGATCAATAATAACTGTACGTCTGATGTCATCTGGCAACAGTTGATTATATAAAGCCGCGCTTACTTCAAAGAACGGACTTCCTGTAATAGAAGTATTTACAGAAGACCAAGCCTGATAGAAATTACCTGTAGCATCATTAGGAGTAGCCGCCCTACCAGCTTTAAAAATAACTTCATTGGTGTTACCAGGTGTAAAGGCTCCATCTCTGAAAAGTTTGTAATAATTACTTCTTACTAAAAGCTGATCACGATTACTTAAATCAAGATTATGAGACTGACCCTGAGCGTATTTTCCGGTAAGACCATAAGAAACTATAAGTTCATCTGCGAGTTGCTCGGCAACATTGTATTGACCCCTGTAAGCAGCCATACGCGCTTTAAGAGCTTTTACAAAATCTGTGGATACATAATCCCTTAAAGAAGACTTATTACCTGAAGTTGTAAGCTGAAGGTTTTCTTGTGCAAAAGCAAGATCACTATCAATTAATGCAAATACTTCACCATTTGTATTTCTTGGCAACTGCTGCTGTATTGTTGGAACAAAGTCTAAAGCAATAACTCCAAGCGCATTGTCATCTTTAAGATTTTCTGAAAAGAAAGTAAGTAACTGGAAATGACCATAAGCCCTAAGAGCTCTAGCCTGAGCAATAATATTGCTATATTCTTCACTTTGATCTATTCCATTTTCTTCGTCTACAGGATTTACGTTTTTTGCACCTTCTATAAGCCTAGTAGCAGCATTAATCAATCTATAATTAGATGCCCATATAGCATCTGCATCACCTGAATTTGCATTTAAAAGAAATGCAAGTCCACCATCCTTTCCCTGGCCACCATTAGCATAACCAATTTTCACTTCATCTGTAAATATTGAAGTAAATATAATATGATCTTCTCCTGGAATAAGCCCATAAACACCGTTTAATCCTAAACTAAGGTCACCAACTGTTTCAAAGGTATCCTGCGGCAATAATTCACTAGGCTGAATAATATCAATTGCATCGTCGCAGGCAGCAAAAAGAGAAGCTACCACAACAAATAATAATATCTTTAAATTTTTCATCTTTACTTTTTTTTTAAAATTGTAATTCTAAACCTACAGAAATAATCCTAGGAGTTGGGTATTGATAAACGTCTCCTCCTCTTGGGCTCTCTGCATCCCATCCTCTCCATTTTGTCCAAGTTACAAGATTTTCGCCCTGAACGAAAGCCTTTATACCAGCGAAAGGTGTTTTATCAAGCATTGAAGCAGGGAATTGATATCCAACACTGGCAAATCTAAGCCTTAAATAAGACGCATCTTTAAGATATCTGTCAGAATTTGAATCTGAACCTTTATTTGTTAGGTATAACGAAGGTATATCAGTATTTCTGTTATCAACAGTCCATGCATTTAATAAATCTGTTGACTTATTGAAAACACCAATATCAGTAGGATCCTGAAGAACATCTAAATCCGAATCAAATCTATCAACACCAGCCACATAGTTAAACTGTGTAGTCGCAAAAAACCCTTTATAGTTAGCTTCGAAACCGAAACCACCCTGATATTTTGGTATAGGTGATTTTCCTGTTAATCTTCTGTCATTAACCGGATCAGGATTTTCAGTTAACTGTCCATCTTTAGTATAAAATAAAAGGTTACCATTAGTTGGGTTAACACCAGCATATTTTACAAGGTAGTATTGATAAGCAGGGCCTCCGGACTGGAAAACCTGAGCCCCTAAATCTGTAGTTCCTTCAGCACCCGGAACATTCAACATTTCGTTGTGATTATAAGACCCATTGAATGTAAGTGTTAATAGAAAATCATTAGTTCTAAACAGATCATAAGAAACAAGCGCTTCAATACCTTTATTTCTCATATCACCATTATTTGAATCAATTGTATAACCATTACCATTAATAGCAGAAATCGGAGTAGACTGATAAAGATCTTTAGTAGTTTTTTGATAAACATCTAAATTACCTCTTAGTCTGTGCTTCCAAACTTCAAAATCAATACCTATATTCGCTTGCTCAATAGTCTCCCATTTTAAATCAGGATTACCAATCTGGCTAACATAATAACCTGTTAGGTTCTGATAAGTTGATCCAGAAACATATAAAGTTCTTGAAGCATTTGGCAAAGCAAAAATGCTCTGTCCTCCGATATTTTGGTTACCAGCGGTACCATAAGACCCTCTTAGCTTAAGCATATCAAATACAGAACCCTGCATAAAACTTTCTTTATCTATATTCCATCTTCCTGAAACTGACCAGAAAGTACCCCATTTATTAGTATCAGCAAACCTGAAAGACGCATCTCTACGGAAAGTACCACTTAAACCAAATCTCTGACTGTAATCATAATCAACAGATCCGAAATAAGAAAACAGACCTGCATTAGTTTTTCCGGAATAAACATCAGGAACATAAAAATTCGGCGTTTGAGGATTATACGGCGTGTAACCCGCTCCGTTTCCTGGCTCATATAATTTGGGATCTAAACCGTTTTGAGTAGCTCCAAAAGTTTTTTGGTGTCCTTTATAGTATTCAGTGAATACAGATGCATCAAGAGTATGTTTTTCAGCGAAAATTTTTCTATAATTTAAACTTGTATTCATGTTAAAAGTAAACTGCCTAACATAGCTATCAGACTGATTACCAATAAAATCCTCTCCATCTCTTTGATACAGTATTCTCGTAAATGATGAAGGACGTTCATAATCAAGGCCAACATTATCAGTATAATCCATACCAACATTTGTACCTAAAGTCAAATCCTCAAGAATTTTATAGCTTGCCTGAATATTTGCTATCATCTTAAGTTCGTCAGTACGAATAGCACCAGTTCTGTTCCTATCCAATAGCATGAATGGACTAAGACCAAGTGTACCTTTACCATTATACCCAACACCTTCCGGCCCTACACCGTTTCTATACCAGTTAACTAAATCAGCACCATTAGTGTACCAAGCCGGATCTAAATAAGGAGCACCCTGATTTGCTCCAAATACCGGGTTGTAATTAACAGAACCAGAACCTATACTCGCAGCCTGATTGTTTCTTGAGAAGTTAATTGTTAAAGAAGTAGCATAATTAAATTTATTATCATTACTCTTACCACTTAAATTATTTCTAAAGTTAAATCTTTTAAGATCTGTAGTTCTAACAATACCTTCCATATCATAGTACCCCAAAGATGTAAATGAAGATAAATTTTTACTACCACTTGTTAAACTTAATACATGGTTTTGAGAAGTACCTGTTCTAAAGAACTGATCATACCAATCAGTATCAACATTATAATTATTAATCTCATCATCAGTCAGAGTAGAACCATAACCGTTACCATAATTTTTCTCAAGATTAAGTAATTGTTTTGCATTCATCTTGTGATACTTATTATTCTGCATTGAAGTAAAAGCAGTAGTACCAGTATATTTGATATTCAGAGGAGATTCATAACTACCTCTTTTAGTCTTAACAATAATAACACCATTTGCACCCCTGTTACCATATATCGAGGTTGCACCGGCATCTTTCAGAACCGAAATAGCATCAATATCATTAGGGTTTATACTTTTAAAGTTATCAGAGTTTAATGGTACACCATCTATAACGTACAAAGGCTCTATATTACCATTGATAGATCCGATACCTCTAAGAATTACAGTACTGTTAGCACCCGGCTGACCGGAACCTGTAGATATATTAAGACCAGGAACCTGACCCTGAAGAGTTTGTATAAAACTCGCATTTGGCCTGCCTTCAATTGTTTTAGAAGTAACCGTAGCAACAGCAATATTTGAAGTGGCCTTTGTAGTAGTTCTATAAGCCTCAACAACTACATTTTCCAAAAGCGTTGTATCATCCTGCATCTGAACAGATATAGTACCTGAAGCACCAACTGTAATAATTTGGGTAGCCATACCCACGAATGTAAACACTAATTTTTGCCCTTTTGAAGCAGCGATGGCATATTTACCATCAAAGTCAGTCTGAACACCTTGCTTAGAGCCTTCAACAACCACGTTAACACCTGGTATAGGCATTCCCTGAGAATCAGTAACGACACCCGTTATTGTTTTCTCCTGCGCAAAGGAAAACTGAATAAAAAACGCTAGTAAAAGCGTAAAAATCCAAGTAAACTTTGATTTCATATTTAATTAATTTGAGTTAGTTAAGTTGCAAATCTATTAATTTATTTTAATATAACAAACTTTTAACATTGTCGGGCAATGCTAAATTTCAATATTTTTTAGTATAAATGCAAAATCCACAACATATTGACAATAATTGACCACATACTACTGCTTTTTTTAAATTAAAAAGAAACGTCAACAAAATTGTTAACGTTTCTTTATAGATGCAGCAATACACAAATGGTTGCGTTGCTTATGTATATTTTAGATAATTATTTTATAACAACCTTTTCTATTTCTGTTTTACCACCATTAACAACAGAAACCACATATAAACCTTTTGCAAGTCCCTGAACACCCACAACGTTATCAACATTTGTTAAGTTAGTTTTACTTACAAGTCTACCCTGAATATCATATAAAGTGGCAGAAGCATCTTTCTCAACACCGTTTGCAAATGATATATTAATAATGTCGTTTGCAGGGTTTGGCCAAACACTAAACATTTTTTGATTATTATCATCTAATCCCAACGGACCGTTTGTAATACCTGAAATAATTAAAGAATATTCCTGTTGAGGATTTCCATTAGGATTTTGAAGTGTTGATTTTTTATGCGTAACAGTGATAGTATATTGACCAGAAGCATTTTCTACTTCTACTTTTTCAATATTATCAACCTTATTATCGCCTTTTTCAGCATAAGTACCAGTACCAGAATCTAATCTCCAAGGAAGATTAACCTCAGTTCCTTTTTTAACCTTAATATCAAGATCATTAATTAGTACAGGAGTAGCAGAATTGTTGCTCGCCGCCTGACCAGGTGGATCTGTCCATGCCATTGTTGCAACTAAAGGCTCAGTCCCTGAGGCATTAACAGTATACGTATAGGTTTGACCTGGTGTAAGTACTAATTCCTGTATTTCAGCATTAGTATTAAGATTATCTGCTTTTATAATTTCAGCAGCCCTCTTAGCATTCATCAAGCCCCATCCATAAATTGGATCTGGCCCTGGATTGTCACCTGCTTCATCAGCTGAGTGAGCAACAAGAGCCCTTACTGTCGCTGATTTCATGAAATTTTTAACTTCAGAGCCACTTGGATGAAGTGTTGCATAGTATTGCTGAAGCAAAGCAATAGTACCAGTAATGCCCGGAGCAGCCATAGAGGTACCCTGCTCATCCTGATGAGCAGTATCGCTGGCATCGGAACATGAATATACATTAATACCTTTGGTAGAAATATCAGGTTTTATCCTATTATCATTGGTAGGCCCGAAACTGCTAAACACTGTAACAGCCACACTTCCTGCATCGACATAATCATCCACTTCATAAATTGCAGCAACCGCTATACCATTTTTAGAAACTGCTCTGTCAGTAAGCCTATCGTAAGAGAAACCATTACCATCATTACCGGCAGCAAATACCGGCTGATAATAAGGCGCATCGAAAGTAATCTGATCAACATCCCTGGAAAGATTAATATATGTACCCCTATAAGCAGTCTTTTCAGCATCTGAAAGCTGTGTCTGATCTATACCATAAGAATGGTTGGAAATGACATATCCTTCAGAAGCAAAAATACCCATAAAAAAAGAGTCGGTATCATAATCTGAATTAAAAGCGAAAGCTTTACTTGCCATACCCCTTGCAGCAGAAGCCGAAGAACCGTCTCCAATTATTGTTCCGGTAACATGTGTAGGGTGCAGTGCCACACCTTGGGTACCGCCGTCATAATTTATTGTTCTTCCTACAAGGTCATGATGTGTAGGTCTTGCATAACCACCATCCCAAACACCAATAATCATTTTATCATCAGTTCCAAACTCTCCGGTTAAGTTTAACCCTAAAGAGCCCCCAGGCTGTAAATGATTAGTTCTGGAAGTGATCGCAGAGCCAACATTATTTGTTCCTATATATATAGGTGTATTATTTTCATCAATTCTGATTAATTTAGAGATACGGCCGTTTTCTCCTTTTATTATTAATGGCAGATTATTTGCTTCAGCAAACTTAACAGCCTTTGCGTAATCATCCTCAATCCTTCTTTTGAATTCGTTTGCATGTTCTATGAGTCTTTTAGCATCAGCATCCTTCACTTCTGCTTTTGCAAATCTTGTTTGCGAAAAAGCAGAAAAACCTCCTCCCAGCATTAAAGCAAGGATAAAAAGTTTTACAGTATTTTTTTTCATAACTGTTTTACATTAATTTAATAGTAGTTAATAAGCATTTTTTTTCAGTAGTATGTATTCTCAAAAAAGAGTAGTATGTGTATTATTTATAAAAAAAAGAAACGCAAAAATATAAATTATTATATATCAAGCACTAATCAAATGCTGTTAAAATTATAAATTCTCAATAAAATATTTTAAATTAAGCATTTTTCTATATTTTTACCCTATTAATTTACTTACGATAATTATCTCAATACGGTTTATGCTTTTACAAAATTTTTCAGGGCTTGTTTTAGAAACCGGTACCGATGAAGCAGGAAGAGGATGCCTTGCCGGCCCTGTAACTGCAGCGGCGGTTATACTTCCTCATGAATTTGAACTTAAATTTTTAAATGACTCTAAGCAACTTTCTGAAAAAACCCGCGAACATCTTCGACCGCAAATCGAAAAAATGGCTCTTTGCTATCATGTTACAAATATCGAGCCTGAAATTATAGATGAGATAAATATTTTAAATGCTTCTATTAAAGCGATGCAGGAATGTATTGTAAAACTTACACCTGTACCCGAATATATTATTGTTGACGGCAACAGATTTAAGCCTGTAAATAATATTCCGCATAGCTGTATTATAAAAGGTGACAGCAAATATTTAAGTATTGCTGCTGCATCAATTCTAGCAAAAACATACCGGGATGAGTTTATGAATAAAATACATGAAGAATATCCTATGTATAACTGGAAGCAAAATAAAGGCTATCCTACATTTGAGCACAGGGAAGCCATAAGAAAGCATGGCATAACCAAATATCACAGAAAATCTTTCCGCCTGTTGCCTGAACAACTTGAATTAGATTTTGCTTAACCTGCTTCAACTATAAAGGCAACATTGCTTCTTTTGAAGTTTCAATTTCAGCTTCAAAAAGCTGTGCAAAATATTTTATTACTTTTTCCTTAACCTCATTTTCATCAACTCTTGCAACTCCAAGTTCATTGTTTAGAGACGCAACAGCTTTACCTTTTATACCGCAGGGCACAATGTTATCAAAATAACCTAAATCTGCATTTACATTAAGCGCAAAGCCATGCATTGTCACCCAACGTGATGCCCTAACACCCATAGCGCATATTTTTCTGGCAAAAGGCGTACCTACATCCAGCCAGACACCGGTTTCGCCCTCACTTCGGGTTCCTTTAAGTCCATAGTCTGCCATGGTAAGTATTATAACCTCTTCAAGAAAGCGAAGGTATTTATGAATATCGGTAAAAAAATTCTCAAGATCAAGAATTGGGTACCCCACTAATTGCCCCGGACCATGATAAGTTATATCTCCTCCCCTGTTTATCTTATAAAATGTGGCCCCTTTATTTTCAAGCTGTTTTTCATTAATAAGCAGATTTTCTATATCACCGCTTTTACCTAAAGTATATACGTGAGGATGTTCAACAAACAATAAATAGTTAGGCGTTTCAAGGCTTAACTCTTCCCTCCTGTTTTTTATTTTTAGATCAAGGATTTCCTGAAATATCTTTTCCTGAAATTCCCATGTCTCTTTATAATCTTTAACACCAAGGTCTGTAAATAGCACTTTTTTATTCATCTTCATTAACGCTAAAATCGTTATACAAATTTACAAAACTTATCAATAGGGATTACAAAGGCCTATAATCATAACAATTATAGTCATCAGCGTTACGATCACCGATTGGTTATTTATATATAATCATTATCTTTGCGGGCTTAAAAACATTTATAAATCATGCAGCTTTCAGAACAAGAAATCATTCGTAGAGAAAAACTGGATGCGCTGAGAAATCTCGGCATCAATCCATATCCCGCAAACCTTTATCCTGTAGATACTACATCTAAACAGGTAAAGAACGATTTCTCTGAAGGTAAGAAGGTTGTTATAGCAGGACGTTTAATGTCTATACGTGTTCAGGGCAAAGCTGCTTTTGCAGAGATCCAGGATAGCGAAGGGCGCGTACAGGTTTATATTAACCGTGACGAAATATGTCCGGGAGAAGACAAAACCCTTTATAACGAGGTGTTTAAAAAACTTATTGATCTTGGTGATTTTGTTGGTGTTAAAGGTGAACTTTTCACTACTCAGGTAGGTGAAAAATCTATTCGCGTACACGAACTTACACTACTAAGCAAAACGCTTCGTCCCCTTCCAATGCCTAAAACAGACGCAGACGGAAAAGTATTTGACAGCTTTAGCGATCCTGAATTACGCTACCGCCAGCGCTATGTAGATCTTGTGGTTAACCCACAGGTAAAAGAAGTTTTTGTAAAAAGAACTAAGCTGTTTAATGCTATGCGCAGCTTTTTTAACGATAAAGGTTACTTTGAAGTTGAAACACCGGTACTACAGCCTATACCGGGTGGAGCAGCGGCAAGGCCGTTTGTTACGCATCACAATAGCCTTGACATTCCTTTATATATGAGGATTGCAAATGAACTTTACCTTAAAAGACTTATTGTAGGTGGTTTTGACGGTGTATATGAATTCTCTAAAAACTTCCGTAACGAAGGTATGGACAGGACGCACAATCCTGAATTTACTGCTATGGAAATATATGTAGCCTACAAAGACTACAACTGGATGATGGAATTTACCGAAAACCTGCTGGAACATTGTGCTATAGCTGTTAACGGAACTTCTGAGGCTACTTTTGGAGAACACAAAGTAAACTTTAAAGCACCTTATGCACGTGTTACAATGACCGATGCAATAAAGCAGTTTACAGGTTTTGACATTAGCGGTAAAACAGAAGAAGAAATATATGAAGCTGCCAAAGGCATGGGTATTGCAGTTGATGACACCATGGGCAAAGGCAAGCTTATAGATGAAATATTTGGTGAAAAATGTGAAGGTAACTTTATTCAGCCTACGTTCATTACTGATTATCCAAAAGAAATGAGTCCGCTTTGTAAAGAGCACCGTGACAACCCGGAACTTACTGAGCGTTTTGAGCTTATGGTGTGTGGTAAAGAGATCGCTAATGCATACTCTGAACTTAATGACCCTATAGACCAAAGAGAACGCTTTGAAGCTCAGCTTAAACTATCTGAAAGAGGAGATGTTGAAGCAGCTCAGTTTATTGATAATGACTTCCTTCGTGCACTTGAATATGGTATGCCGCCAACATCAGGATTAGGAATTGGTATGGATAGACTTATTATGTTCCTTACCAATAACCCATCTATACAGGAGGTATTATTTTTCCCTCAGATGCGACCTGAGAAAAAAGGACCTGAACTTACTGAAGATGAAAAAGCAGTTGCGGAACTACTTAAAGCAAGCGGACAGCTTGCTCTTGACGCTCTTAAAACCCAGGCAGGTTTAAGCGGAAAGAAATGGGACGCAGCAATGAAAGGGCTTACTAAACACGGACTTGTAAAAGTTACTCTTGAAGGAGAAACCAAAACTGTAGAATATAAAGGATAACAAATCTTATTTTATATAAAAAGAAAGGCTGCCAATTGGCAGCCTTTCTTTTTATAAGAATCTAAAAGTTTATTACAAACTATAGTTAAGATTTACGGACCATCTGTAGTTAGCTTCGACCCTGCCGCCTGTAAGATTTTGATTAATTGGCAACATACCGTTTACCCCTACCGAAAATCTACCGGTTCCTGCTTCAATACCTAATTTCCCGAAAAGGATATCACCTTTAGTATTAGGCACATCTTCTTTATACTGTTTGTTAGTAGCATACATTTCACCTGCAAGACCTAACTGCGGTACAAAAGTAAACTTCGAACCTTCCATAACATAGAATAAAGTACTGGCATAATTAAACTGGTCTCCAAACTGGTAATGCTTATCATTCTCCGTTTTAAAAGCATAGTTTATCATGGTGTTAAGTCCTAAATCTTTATGTTTAATAACATATTCGGCGGCCAATAAATAATCCCAGCTACCGGTACCCACCTGAAAACTAGGGTTAACACTACCTTTATTATCCGAATCATAAGTACCGGTAGGTGCCTTCACTCCGCCTCCTGCCTGCAATGTATGTACAAATACAGTACTGTCTTTATGCGTTTGATAAACAGTATACATACCTAAAACCGTTATATCACCAAGCCCTGAAATGGTTTGTTCTCCCGTAGATAATTCCCTGTTGTGAAAATGATAAGGAACTAATGCCGATACCTGAAAGTTTTTAAACACAGGAATTCTTGCCCACAGCTGTACTGTATTAAAATTTTCATCTATCCATTTCGAATCATTAAAAATACCGTCACGACTCGAATAGCTTTGATAAAAATACCTAAGCCCTACAAAATTTTTATTTATCATAGAACTGAATCCCATTCCGCCTCCACTTGCAGAACACCCGCAGGCATCACAATCGTCAAGATATTGCCTGAAGTTAGGAGGAGGTGTACCCGCCAGACTAAACTGACAGGTTAAAATCAATAGTATTATATATTTCTTCATTTGTTATGTTTTATAATAAAACAACGGATTATTTATATACTCTTCATCCGTCAGCGTTTTAATAAAAGCTATTATAGCTTCTTTATCTTCCTGTGTTAGCGTTATGCCTAATACTCCGTTAGTATTAAGTAAAGGATCTAATGTTTCCGAATCCCTCACTCCTGATGCATAAAAATTAAGCACAGATTCAAGACTGCCAAATCGTCCGTCATGCATATATGGTGCAGTAAGCTCCGCATTACGAAGGCTTGGCACTTTAAATTTATAGCGATCATATTCAAAACCGGTAACTTTTTCCCTGCCCATATCATCTAAAAGCTGATTTGGCGGAAGTCCGTTATTCCTGAAACTGTTATCGGTGAATAAATCGGTTTTATGGCAGGAAGCACATTTTTGGGCAAAAAGCTGCATACCCTGCAATTCCTGTTCCGACATAGTCCCTTCGGGTTCATTGCGCACATACTTATCGTATCTTGAATTTGCGGAAACCATCATCGTCATAAACTGACCCAATGCTTTAAGTATATTACCCGATGTAACATCTCCGCCATCAAAAGCCTGGCTAAACATTTTCACGTAACTTTTATCTTTTTTTAATTTTGCAGAAATACCCTCAAGCGTTTCGTCCATCTCAACAGGATTGTGTATCGGCACTATCGACAGCATTTCCAGACTATTCGAAGCACCATCATAAAAATATTCGCTCATAAAAGCTCCGTTCTGAACAGCAGGCGCATTACGGGTTCCTTCCTGATCATCTATACCATGGCTAAATATGTGTCCGTGATGCGTAAATGCAAATGCCTGTTCATGGCAAAAAGAGCAGGATATGGTTCCATCAGCCGAAAGATCTGCATCATAAAAAAGCCTTCGGCCTAATTCAAACCCTTTTTGGGTAGGATAGTTTAATTCAATATCCTGAGCCATAGCAGGAAAATTAGACGGCACTTTAAAATCAAGTCTTTCATTGATCTCCGTATATTCATCATCCTTACTACAGGACATGAAAAATAGCGGGAGTAGTATTAAAATAATTTTTCTCATAAATTAGAATCATAAGCCTGTAGTTTTGCTACAGGCTTATAAATTTAGTCTTCGTGATGAGTACCTTCTCCATTATGTACATGATCTACCGCAAACATCTTAAGCGAGTTACCCGCAATATCTATAAGATTCTGCCCTCCCATTATTGCTGCGCCTGTACCTGCTCCATTAAGATTATTTTGAAGCAATATTTTAGTATCGCCATCCAGAAGCACATTGGAGTCTGTCTTGATGTGAATGCTTGGCTGTTCGTTTTCACGCACTCTAGCCGTGGTTGGTAAATTAAGTGTTACCTCTCTGTAATTATCAGTTGCCGTATTACTGCCCTGGTGAACCTGAAAAGGCTTTTCTTCGGTGCTTGATGCAGATGTAAAAGTGCCTTCAAAGTTTATGAATTTATACCCTGTTGACCATGTCCAGGTAAGGTTGTTAGCCGCTGCGAGATCCCAAAAGCTTTGCTGTGCCGTTTCGCCCTGAAGATATTGCTCCTCATCTACACCAATACCAAAACGCACTTTTTTATAATCGCCGGCAGGCACATCTTCAAGATGTACTGTAAACATTCCAGTCTCCTGGCTAATAACAAAATAGCTGTCTTCTTTAGGGTAAGTGAATTCTGTACCGTCTTCTTTTATAAACACAAAGTTGCTTACTATATAACTAAGGCGGTTTATTGTAAGGGCTTCGCCATTAGAGTTGGTATAAGTTGTCCCTAAAACAAGTGCATCGCCTGCAACACCATTATCAAAAAAAAGTTCAGCATCTCCAACAGTTCCCTCTACCACTTTAGAGCTATCGTCATCGTTACTACATGATACAAAAAGGCTTGCAGCAGCCATTAAAGCCGCCATATATTTAAATTGAATTTTCATTGGTTTTATTTTTAAAGTATAAGATTAGTATCCGGATCTATATTACATATCCGGATTGATTGCATAAAACATCATGCTTAACAAAAAAAAGCATGACAGATATGACTTAGACTACTTTAAGAAATAAATGTGGGAGGATGAAAAAAAGAAACAGGATCAAGATGAGAATACATATTTTTATATACTGTTTCGTTTTTTATAAATGGTAGTATCTGAGATGATTTAAAAGTGAATTCCGTTAAAATTTCACAAAACAAGACTTCAACTTCAGTGTGGGAAGATTTTTTATCAGACTGCGGTTTTCCTTCTTCAGCAGCTTTGGCAAGCTCTTTCATAAGGTGGCATTTACCATTACAGTGCATTTGTGGTTTTGCTTTGTTAACACAAAGTTCATTGGCAATGTAATCATAGTTAATAATATAGTCTAAAACCGGCATTATCGGTTTCATTAACATCATTACTACTACTATAAATACTGCTTTTTTCACAGGGCAAATGTATGTACCGACTGTCAATTAAAAAAATTAACACTACTAAAAATTAAACCTTTTATTACACACGCTGTCTAACTGATATAACTTTTAAAAAATAATAATATGAAAATGTGGATTTTAGCAATGGCGATGATGGTAGGAGTAGGAGTAAATGCACAGCAAAGAAAACAGCACCGTGAGCCGCTTAAGCCTGAACAAAGAGCTGAATTGCAATCTAAAAAAATGACTTTAGCTCTGGACCTTAATGAAAAACAGCAAAAAGACGTGCAAAAGCTGCTTGCTGACCAAGGAAAAAAACGTGAAACATTAAGGAATGAGTATAGGGCAAAAAAACAGGAAGGCAAAAAATTAAGTACCGATGAACGATTTGCCTTAAAAAGCCAAATGCTTGATGACAGGATCGCAATGCGAACTGAAATGAAGAAGATACTGACTCCTGAACAGTTTAATAAACTTGAGTCAAAAAGAAGCAAAATGCACCATGCATTAAGAAAAAAATATAAAAAACACGAAAATCATAACAGAAGGTAATTTTTTTGTGTAAAGTTTTGTGTTAATCATGAAATTAATTAGATTTGAGCTGATTAAACATAAACACTAAAACTTTTAAATTTTAAATCATGAAAAAAATAATTGCCCTTTTTGTAGTTATGCTTGCTTTTGGGCTTAACGCGAATGCGCAGAAAAGAGCTGCTGCTGTTACAGCGGCTCCTGCTCAAAAATCAGAACTGGTAGCTAAAAAAGCGGCCTACAGTGAAGCTGCGATTAAAGATGTAAATACTCTTGCCGGATATGTAAAATTAACAGCTGAGCAAAAAGTAAATCTTAAATCAGTATTTGAAAACAAACATAGTATGCTTGCTCAGAACTTAAGCGCTGAACGCAAAGCTGTTATTGCTCAAAATGTAGAGGCAAGACTAAAATCTACCCTTGAACCAGAGCAATTATCTAAAATTGAAGGCAATGCAGAATTAATGAAAACTCTTACTCATTAAGATATTTGTTAGCTATGCTATAAAACAAAAGCTTCCACAAAGTGGAAGCTTTTTATATTTTATGAAGTTTTATAAATTACAAAGTAACTGCAACTTTCCCTACAGCATCAATAGTAGCATCAAGATCATCATAGCTGAGAGCATCGGTAATAAACCATGTTTCATAAGCCGAAGGAGCTATATATACACCTTCTTTCAACAAGCCATGAAAGAACTTTTTAAAAGTTTCATTGTCTCCTCTTGCTGCCGATTTAAAGTCTGTTACAGGTGACGCATCAAAATGCACAGAAATCATAGAACCTGTTCTGTTTATTGTATATATTATACCTGCTTTATCAAGTTCTTTACGTATGCCGGTTTCCAGATATGCCGTTTTATCTTCAAGCCTTGTAAATATGGCTGTATCATTATTAAGTGCTTTAAGCATTTCCAGTCCTGCTGCCATTGCTAATGGATTACCCGACAATGTTCCTGCCTGATATACCGGGCCCAGCGGAGCAAGATAATTCATGATCTCGTTGCGTGCCGCAAAAGCGCCCACCGGTAATCCGCCACCTATAACTTTACCAAAGGCAACAATATCAGCCTTAATATTAAAAAGTTCCTGTGCGCCGCCTTTTGCTAAGCGGAAACCCGTCATTACCTCATCAAATATAAGCAGTGCGCCGTTATCATCGCAAAGCTTTCTTAAACCTTCCAAAAAGCCCTGAGCAGGAGGAATACAACCCATATTACCCGCAACAGGCTCTATAATTATTGCTGCTATTTCATTGACATTGGCTGCAAATAAATCGGTAACGTTTTGCAGGTCATTGTACGTTGCCAAAAGTGTATCTTTAGCAGTACCCTGAGTTACCCCCGGACTGTTAGGAGTACCAAATGTTACTGCACCACTGCCCGCCTGAATAAGAAAAGAGTCCGAATGACCGTGATAACAGCCCGCAAATTTTATGATTTTATCTCTTTTTGTATAACCTCTTGCCAAACGGATAGCACTCATACAGGCTTCTGTACCCGAATTCACAAACCGTATTTTATCAATATTAGGCACCATGGCTACTGCAAGTTTTGCAATTTCAGTTTCAAGTGCTGTAGGCATCCCGAAAGATGTACCTTTTTTAGCTCTTTCAATAACTGCATTTACCACAGGCTCATAAGCATGCCCTAAAATCATTGGCCCCCATGAATTGATGTAATCAATCAGTTTGTTGCCGTCTTCATCGTATAAATAAGCACCTTTTGCTTCTTTAACAAAAATAGGTGTCCCTCCTACTGCCCTGAAGGCTCTTACGGGAGAGTTTACGCCGCCGGGAATTACCTGTTCTGCCTCAGCAAACAGCTGGCTGCTTCGTTGATATAACATATTATTTTACTTTTAAAACCTGTCCTATAGAAATTGTATTGCCCGATATGCCGTTAAGCTTCATTAATTCATCTACGGTAAGATTGTGCTTTTTGGAAATGGAATATAAAGTATCTCCTTTTTCTACAGTATAAGTACCATATGAAGGCACTGATACCGGTGCCGATGCTATAGGTGCCGAACTTTGAATTTTAGGTTCTGAAGCTTTATATTTTTTATTAAGCACTTCAGCGTCGTATTTGGCAAGATCATAATTAACAATAAGCCCTATAAGCTTATCCGGATATTTAGGATCTGTTGCATACCCTGCTGCTTTGAGCCCGCGAGCCCATCCTTCATAATCATCTTTATCCAGCTTAAATAAACCGGCATATCTTCCTCTTGAAGTAAGGAAAAGCGAATGATCATTATAAGAATCTGCGGGATCTTTATATTTCCTGAAACATTCCTGTTCCGCATCATCATCATGATATACTTTATCACCACTCCAGTCGTTATGGCATTTAATACCAAAATGATTATTAGCATTTATACACAATGTACCCCTGCCCGCTCCGGATTCTAATATACCCTGCGCTAATGTAATACTTGCAGGTATACCATGACGCCTCATATTTTCTTTTGCCGTTTCCTTAAATTGATCAATATAGCCTTTTACTACTTCTGCATATACAACGGTTTTTGAAGTAGATTCAAGGGTTTCCGTATTTCTTTTTGTAGAAGAAGCAGTACTGGTCTTAGAATCAACAGTAGTTTTTATATTCGGCCTGCTATTTCTTGTGGTTCTTGTTTTTGCCGTACCGTTTTTGGAAGTTTTGATTCGGGATTTGTGCGATCCGCAACTTAAAACAAATAAACTTAATACAACTAAAGCCAGAATTTTCTTTAACATTTTATCAGGTTTTTATTATGGGTAGTTTCTTTCTCAACAATTCCTTATTCATTCCTGCTATTCCCTGTAATCCTCCCGTATGAACAAGCAATACATTAGAGTTTTCAGGAAAATAACCTTTACCTATTAAATCTATAACGCCAAAAAACAGTTTTCCTGTATAAACAGGATCCAGAGGAATACCTGTTTTTTCAAAAAAATCATTTATAAAAACGATAAGATCCTCAGTTACTTTTCCGTAGCCTCCAAAATGATAATCGGTAATTAACTCTAAATTCCCATTTGGGGCAAACTTACGAATATCATCTAACAATCCCTCACCTTTAAGGGCAGGGAATCCTATTACTTTTTGGTGTGGCATTGCTGCATTTGCAAGCCCGGCTATTGTTCCGCCGGTACCAACAGCACAGGCTATATGTGTAAATTCTTTATCACCATCAGACAAAATTTCTTGACAGCCTTTTACGGCTAACGGATTGGTTCCCCCTTCAGGCACAAGATAAAAATCATTAAATTCAGCTTGTAAAGCTTTAATAAAATGACTATCAGACTTTAACCTGTAAGCTTCCCTCGTTACAAATTTAAACATCATTCCACAGTCACGGGCAAAAGTTAAAGTTGGGTTATCCCCAATTTTATTAACCAATTCTTCACCCCTTATAATGCCTATAGTAGAAAATCCATACTCTTTACCCGCGGCTGCCGTAGCCGCAATATGATTAGAAAAAGCACCACCAAAAGTAAGCAGGGCGCTTTTGCCTTCTTTTTTTGCTTCAAGAATATTGTATTTAAGTTTCCTGAACTTATTACCTGATATATGGGGGTGAAGCAAATCTTCCCTTTTTACGGTAAGTTTTATATTGCCAGGCAGGGGAATGTTTATAGACTGATTCATTAAATAATGCTGATACTGCAAAGTAAACATAAAAAGTAAAGGGAGCAAAACCTAAGCTGTTAAAGCCTGAAAATTGAACATCTTAACCTGGTTCAAGAAATACCATAAAAAGAACATTGCGTACGAAAATTACGTACCTTTGCATTATATTTATGTAAATACGACAATGGATTGTGAAAATAACAACTGCAGTCCGCTCATTGCACGCATTTCTTTCCATAAAGTACTTGAAAAACTTGAAGAAATTGCAGAATCTGATGTAGACTACCGTTCTGAATATGCTAAGGCGTTACTTAAACATACCGAACCTTACCCCGAACTACGCGATGGAATTACAGATCTTTCGCTGCTTGAAAAGCATGGAGCTTTAATAAAAAACCTGCTTGCTGACCTCTTCCCGACAGCACTACAAAAAAATGAAATAAAAGCCGCGGCTATACCTTTCTTTAATTTTACTTTTAACCGTACCGAACGCTTTGATGCAATTCTTGAAAATGCAGGTGAAGATTTTGGTATGGCGATAAGAAATTTTGAAGAGCATGAATTTTATGTATTCTGCTGCTGCCTTATTTTAAATGCATATTATGGCCAGCACTTTGATTTTAGCAGGCCTTTATTTTATGACATTCCTGACAAAGATGGCGTAATGAAACATTACCGCATTTTATATAATGCTGATTTTCTTGAAATATTACCCACAGATAAAGCTGTTAAAATAACATCTGAAGACATTACCCTTTTGATGAATAATTTTGATGACCTTGAATTATGGAGAGAAAAATTTCCACCGAACAGCTGGGAAGTTAAAGGATTTGGTATAATCTCTTTATTTGATGCAACAAGTGAGATTGCAATATCAAACCTTAAAAGCAATCTGCTTTTAATTAACAAGAAGGAGCCAAAAAAAGAAAACATTAAGCACCAGTTTGAAGACGTTTTCCGTTCGATATATCACATACCTGATATACAAATTGGTTATACAGAAATAAATACGGAAGACAACCGATTTAAAATTGCACCTTTTAAAGCCATAAAAAGTCATATACTGGTAAATTGTGACGAAAAGATATGCGATGATGTTTTCTGTCATGAGACATTAGAAAAAATGCTCAGGGAAAAGAAAAACTTTATCATATCTGATGTAGAAGCGTACCTTGCCAACAATGAACTGGATGATGCTTTTGCAAAGCATTTATTGAACCAAAACATAAAAAGCTGTATACTTGCCCCAATCATTAAAAATGACAGGCTGCTGGGCTTTTTTGAAGTTGTATCTTCCAGGCCACGTGTGCTAAATAGTATTAATGCCCTTAAACTGGATTATATATTACCATTTTTAACAGATACTATTGACCGTAACTATTCTGAACTTCAAAATGAAGTTGATGCCATTATTCAGAATGAATATACTGCAATTCACCATAGTGTTTACTGGAAGTTTAGAGAAGAGGCACTAAAACATATTTCTGCCCCTGACAACGAAGAACTGGCTTATAAAGAAATTGTTTTTAAAGAAGTTTACCCATTATACGGTCAGATAGATATTAAAGGATCATCTACAGCGAGAAATGAGTCTATAGAGAAAGATCTTATGCGCCAGATAGAAAAGTTATTATCTGTATTCAGGTTTATTTATAAAAAAGAAAAACTTCCGCTTATACAACAGCATATTTATGAGCTTGAAAATATGGAAGGTGAGCTTAAAAATGCTTTGAAGGCCGACACAGAATCTATAGTTCAGAGTTATATTTCTAATGAAATACATCCTGTATTGCAGCACTTTGATTTTGCAAATGATGAAATTCATGAAAAGATAACAGCCTATTTTGAAACGCTGGATTCTAAAGTGAAAATGGTTTATGAGAGCCGTAAAGATTTTGACGAAACGCTCTCGATGATCAACAAACAAATGGCTGCTGTATTAGACAGTAAGCAGACTGAAGCCCAAGCTTTTTTTCCACACTATTATGAGCGTTTTAAAACAGACGGCGTAGAGCATAATTTATATATTGGTGCATCAATTTCCCCTAAGCTAAGCTACAGTCCGCTATACCTTAGCAACCTGAGATTATGGCAAATGCAGGCTATGTGTGAAATGGAAAACGAATATTACAAAATTCGCCCTTCTTTACCTTATGACCTTGATGTTACATCACTGATCCTGGTATTTAGTTCTCCTATTTCAATCCGTTTTAGAATGGATGAAAAACGATTTGATGTTGACGGCACTTACAATGCAAGATATGAGGTTGTTAAAAAGAGAATTGACAAAGCTTTTATCAAAGGTACAACCCAGCGCATTACAGAAAAGGGTAAACTGACAATAGTATATTCCCAAAGGCAGGAAGAAGCAGAATACAGAAGATATATTCAATACCTACAGCATAATAATATGCTTGATACTGTTATTGAAAACTTTGATGTAGAAGACCTGCAGGGCGTTACCGGACTTAAAGCATTACGCGTAGGAATACTTTATAATGACAGTGAAAAACCAAATGATACACTTAGCTATGATGACCTTTTAAAAGAATTTTCCGGAAAATAAAAATTCAAGAAAAAACAAGGGCGGCTAAATTTAGCCGCCCTTTGTTTTTTTATAATTACATCATTTTAAAAGCATAAACAAATGCTATTACAGATGTTATAAGGCCAAACATAAAAATAGAATAGGTAATACGAAGTAATTTATATTTTCTGTTAAGCACAAGTCCCAAATAATATAAATCCTTTATCATAGATCCATATAAATAATCTCTGTCCTTCATCATTTCATTTACAGCCCATTCATACTCCTGCAATGGCATTTTATAAAAATTACCAAAGAAAAGAAGATTAACCTTTCTGTCTTCAATATCCTTACGGGTAAAAGTGCCGCTTGTAACTTTAGGCCTTGTAGAAAGAATAGCAAATATTATAGATGTTACACTAAAAAATATCAGCACAAAAGTGGGCATAACAAGATGTGCATTGCTTGGACTGTCAAGTTTTGGAATAAGTGTACTAAGCGATACCGATATAATAATCGCATTTACAGAAAGCAATATATTAGCCTTGCTGTCGGCAATATCGCTTAAACGTGTATGATTACTGAGTGTAACCCTAAACATAGTATCTATTCCTCTGTCGGGCCTGCTTTCTTTTTCTTTTTTTGTTTTTTCTTTCTTTTGTTTTTTATCTGCATTTATGCTTTTTTTACTGTCTGCAGCATAAAGCCCTGATATTATATTCTGAAGCCTGGCAATGTTAGCTTCTTTTAGTAATTGCAGCTTCTGCTTACCATATTCGGTATAAAAACGGTGTTCATGTACTAATACATTTCTATTTATAAGAGCCCACTCAAGATCTGTAAATACTTTCCCTTGTGTTATCCTCCATTCTTCCCTTAACAATTGTGATAAATCACAGTAATTATCATCTGAAAAATGAGAACAGTCCGCATCTCTCATTATCATCTCATCCCTTGTAACAGGCTCGGTACTTAATTTAGTTACTTTAATCAGATCGGCAACCTTTTTTGCTTTGTCTAAAGGATAGCTATTAGCCGTAAGAAAATCAACAGCCATAGTGCCGCTGCGTTCCTCATGATTATTCGGACCATCTATATAGGCTGCGTCATGAAACCATGCAGCCAGGACAAGGTTTTCCGTATCTTCCTCATTTACACCTTCGGCTTCCGCTATTTGGCGCACGTTGTTAACTACACGTAAAGTATGGTTAAAATTGTGGTAAATATAATCCGGAGATAGTTTATCTTTGAATAAACCAAAAACAAAGTTTTCAGCTTTTTGAACAATATTCATAGGCAGGAATTTAACACCACCAAATTATGAAATTCTTTTGGCGTAACATAATTGTAAAAGCAAATATAAAACTAACTATTTGTCTTTTTATTGCCCTGTTATTAAATTCATGTGCCACCCACCATGCCCAGTATGGAAATAAGGCCGAAAAGCCGGCAATTACTGCTGTTACTGACAGCATTGAACCTGTACAGAGGCTCTTTTTAATTGGTGATGCCGGCTATGCAAATCAGCCCAATTCGCAAGGGTTACTGTCAATAGTAAAGGCTAAACTAAAATCTGAAGGTAAAAATTCTTCACTAATTTACCTTGGGGATAATATTTATCCTCTTGGCATGCCTCCAAAAAAAGCGGGAAAAGAACGCGATCAGGCTGAAGCTTCATTAACGAGCCAGATGGCTCTGGCAAAAGATTTTAAAGGTAAGATACACTTTATACCAGGCAACCACGACTGGTACTATGGATTAAAAGGCCTTGAAGACGAAGAAGATTTTATAAAAAAAGAAATTAAAGATAAAAACACATTTCTTCCGGGCAAAGGATGTGGCATTGACGATGTAAAAATAGGCGACAATACACTGCTTATTGCTATAGACAGCCAATGGTTTATAGAAGACTGGGACAAATATCCTACTATCAATGATGACTGTTCTATTAAAACGCGTGATCAGCTTTTTGAAGAACTTGAAAGCCTGTTAAACAAATATCCTGACAGGACTATTATTCTTGCTATTCATCACCCATTAATAAGCAATGGTACTCACGGCGGACAGTTTTCAGCACGAAAACAATTATTCCCTTTAAAATACGACATTCCTTTACCTGTTTTAGGCTCGTTTATAAACGAAATTCGTAAAACATCAGGTGTCAGTACACAAGATGGACAAAGCCGTATTTATACATCACTGGCAAACCGTATAAAAACATTAATACAGAATAAAGACAATGTAATTGTTGTATCCGGCCACGATCATAACCTGCAATACATACAAAAAGATAATATTTACCAGATAATAAGCGGATCAGGATCTAAAGAAGAGGCAGCAAGAGCTGTTAATCCTCATGATTTTTCTTATGGAGGCAATGGTTATGCAGTACTGGATATTTATAAAGACGGAAGTGCAAAAGTGAGCTATTATGCTGTAAAAGATAATACCGAATCTAAACTTTTTGAAACCCGCCTGTTAGAAAAGCATGACAAAGTATATACTACCTACCCAGATAGCTTTCCTACTGAAATTAAAGCATCAATTTACACATCTGAAATGACGCAGAAAAGTGGCTTTTATAAATTTTTAATGGGGTCGCACTATAGAAAATATTATAGCATGCCCATAAACGTAAAATTAGCAACGCTGGACACGCTTCACGGTGGTTTCACTCCGGGAAGAGCCGGTGGCGGGCATCAGTCAAAATCATTAAGACTAATAGACAAAAACGGTAAAGAATATGTAATGCGCGGCCTTAAAAAGAGCGCAACCCGTTTCCTTCAGGCGGTAGCATTTAAAACAAAAAATGTTGGCGACTCTTTTGAAGATACGTATGTAGAAGATTTCCTTCTCGATTTTTATACCACCAGTCACCCTTACACCCCGTTTATCGTAGGAGATCTTTCAGAAGCTGTAGGTATTTATCACACAAATCCTGAGCTTTACTATATACCTAAACAAACTATCCTTGAAGATTACAACAGCGACTACGGCGATGAACTGTATATGGTAGAAGAGCGCCCTACTGATGAGCATAAAGATTTAAAAAGTTTTGGAACACCCGATGCTATAGAAAGTACTGACGATGTACTGGAAAACCTGAGAAAAGATAAAAAATATGTTATAGACGAAAGGGCTTATATAAAAGCTCGCCTTTTTGATATGCTGATAGGCGATTGGGACAGGCATTCCGACCAATGGAGATGGGCAAGGTTCAATGAAAAAGATAAGGTAATATACAAACCTATACCACGCGACAGGGATCAGGCATTTGCAAAATATGACGGAGCGTTATTATCAATACTGATGAATATACCTCCTTTACGCCATATGCAGACTTTTAAAGATGAAATAAGGAATGTGAAATGGTTTAACCGCGAACCTTATGCCCAGGATCTTGCTTTTATTACATCTTCGGGAAAAGAAGTATGGGAGGAAGAGGCTAAAAAATTACAGGAAGAAATTACTGATGAAGCTATAGATAATGCTTTTGCAAAATTACCTAAAGAAGTTCAGGACGAAACAACAGAAAGTATAAAAAATTCTCTTAAAAAAAGAAGGACACATCTTCAGGAATATGCTTTTGAATACAGGAAAGTATTACTTAAAACAGCAATTATTACCGGAACCGATAAAAAGGAAAAATTTGTTATTACACGTATGCCAAATGGTGATACACAAGTAAAAATGTATAGTATTGATAAAGGTGATAAAGAAACCCTGCTTTTAGATAAAACTTATACTAAAAAAGACACAAAAGAAATATGGATATACGGTCTTGATGATGATGATATTTTTGAAGTAAAAGGCAAGCCTGAACGCGCAATAACTTTAAGGTTATTAGGCGGGCAGAATCATGACGAATACGTTGTTGAAAATGGGAAAAGAGTGAAGATATATGATTTTAAAAGCAAAAACAATACTTATACTACCGACAATAAAACACAAAAGCTGCTAACGGATGACTATGAAACCAACAGCTATAATTATGAAAAGCCACAATATAATGTATGGGCAGGATATCCGTTAGTGGGCTATAATCCTGATGATGGCGTAAAACTTGGCGCACTTGCTAATTATACTATCAATAACTTTAACCGAAGACCGTATTCCCAGAAACACAGCATAAAAGCAAATTATTATTTTGCTACAGATGGTTTTGAACTCGGTTACAGCGGTAAATTTATGAATATTGCCAGTAAATGGAATTTTGGCTTTGACGTATGGTATACCAGTCCGAATTTTAGCATAAACTACTTTGGATACGGAAATGAAACTCCAAATTTTGATGATGATCTTAGTATGGATTATAACCGCGTTAAGCTGCAGGTATTCAGAATAGCCCCTTCTTTCTTTAAAAATGGCAGAAATGGCAGTAAATTAGAACTTCAGCTGCCGTTTGAAACCATTGAGGTAGATGAAACCGCCAATCGTTTTATAAATGAGCCCGGCATCATAAATCCATATCTTTTTGAGCACAGGCAGTTTGCCGGATTGATTGGAAAATATAGTTTTACAAGTTATGATAATCTTTCATTACCGGCATTGGGCATGGGCTTTACACTTACAGGAATGTGGAAAACCAGCCTTGATAAACTGGAGCAAAATTTTCCTTACCTGGAAAGCTCCCTTAATTTTGTAAATAAAATTACCCGTAATGATGCCTTAGTATTTTCAACCACATTTAAAGGAAAGGTACTGTTTAATAACAATTATGAATTCTATCAGGCCGCAACACTGGGAGGAGATATGGATTTAAGAGGTTACAGGCAGCAGCGTTTTACCGGAAAACAATCGTTTTATCAAAGCTCTGATTTAAGATTTACTTTAGGCAGCTGGAAAAGCAGCTTTCTACCAATGAAATATGGAATACTGGGTGGATTTGATTATGGCCGTGTATGGGTAGAAAATGATAACTCAAGAAAATGGCACACTAGCTACGGAGGCGCTATATGGATTAATGCTGTAGATGCTTTAACCGCAAAAATTTCTTATTTTCAGGGAGCTGACGGAGGCCGTTTATCATTTGGTCTATCATTTGGACTTTAGATTGGATAATTTTACTCTATAAAGCCTGCCTCCTGTTTTTTTATCTTTTTCATCGGCTATAAAAAGTGTATTATTATCTGTAAAGCATAGCCCCTCTTTTTGAGAAGCGTGGCCAAGCTCATAGATCTTCATTTTACCATTTACAAAATCACCGGCTCCAAAATTGGTAATTATAACCAGTTTATCTCCTGTAAGCAATATTGCTTTTTTCCCATCAGGGCTAATATCTGCAGCCGTTACTGCACATCGTTTAAAAGTATTACATGTGGTAAGCGTTCCCAGATATTGTGCCTTATGATATCCGTTTTTATTAGGCACTTTGTAAACATAAAAACTACCATCAAACCTGGCACTCCTGTTTTTAGTAAAAAGATAAAAATATCCATTAAATTCAAAAAAGGCTTCACAATCAAACATAAATTTTGATTTTTTGGGAGGAAACGCAGTTTGTTCAGGATAGTAAAATGCAATTTTAGCGCTTGTTGCCGCAGTCTTTTTATTCAGCTGATCTTTATCTATTTTATAAATAGCCAGGTCTTTCCTTGTATTATCATTATTACCAAAATCACCTATATAAAGATTACCTTCCTTATCCGATGCAAGTTCTTCCCAATCTGTATTAACCAAATTGACAATTGTTACCTCATGTTCTGATTTTCCATTTTCACCAATCCTGTAAATTTTATTTTTGTTCCCACTGTCTTCAAGTGCCCATATACTTTTAGATTGCGGCAGGTACTCTAAAGCCGATATTTCCTTAAGGTCTGTTTTAGCAATTTCTTCAATTTGCTGCTGCTCTTTCCCTGAGCATGAAATTAAAAGAAAGAGGAATATTGGAATTATATGTTGCATTTTATTCTATATATAATGTTTATGTAAAAGTATAAACCATTTATTTATAAGGCATCGGTTTTAAGTTACTTTTTACAACACAATAAAGCATAAAAAAACCATCGCCATAAGAACGATGGTTTCTCCTACTATTAAAAAATCAAAAAATTTAAAACAATGGTGACTCACTCCATTTAGAGTAAGCAGTACATATTTTACTGCCATTAGATGATATCCCTTCGAATACGAATCTCCATTTGTAGCAAAGTGGCATACTACCCGGCGATACCCAGACAGAAGGAGGAGATGAAACAACATTTTGCACCGGTTCTGTTGGCCCAAAAGTTAAAACAGTACCGGAATTGCTGCTAAAATTATCACAGTCAGACAGTCCCTGTACCTCAACTCTTACCCAAAAACGTGCTGTAAAAGAAACACTTCCTGAAATTATTGGAACAAAAACTACCGTAGGATTGCCAAATCCATTAGAAACATCTACATACACACGTCCGGTAAGACTCGTAAAACATGAGGGATAGGAAGTTCCGAAAGCGGAGGCTTCCTGCGCTGTATTCGATTTTTCTATAAAATCTTTTTGATATCTGTTTAAATCATTATCATTATCTGTAGAACAAGCGCAAAGGCCAAATACCATAAGCGAGAGTAACAAAATCTTCTTCATAATCAAATACTGTTAATTCACCCAACAAACATACACAGCATAATTTAAATGATAAAAAAACTGCTTTTAAAACCGTTAAAACGCTGTGTTTTTACGACTATCTGCACCTGCTTTACATGCTGTTAATCAAGCGTTAATTGTAATTACATTATGATATTTTATCACTATGTAGAGGTAACTTTATGAAAAGAACAGCTATGCTTCAAAATATCGCAAAATACAATCACGAAGAAACTCAGGAGTTAAGAGGCCTATTTGAAAAACAGCTTATGGAGTTGTACTGGAGTGAAACAGCAATAGCTAAAATGCTTAAAGAACTTACACTTAACTCTACATCAAAAGATTTAAAAAGCACTTTAAAAAAACAAGCTAAAGAAAGCTTAAGTCATCTTGTACGGCTTGTAAAAATCTTCAGGGCGATAGGCATTGATCCTACAGGAATTGTTTATGAAGCAATAGAATGCTTTATCAAAGAAGCACAGGAAACCTGTACACATATTAAAAAAGGAGTAGTTAGAGATGCAGGCATTATAGGACTTGTACAAAAAGTAAATCATCAGGAAATTGCCAGCTACGGAACTATGAGAGCTTATGCATTAGCCTTACGTGAAGAAGATGTTGTTACACTTTTAGAAAAAACCTTAATTGAAGAAAAACAGGCAGATTTAGCACTATCTGATATAGCCGAATCTCATATAAATATTGAAGCAGCAGATAAAGAAATTTAATATAAGCCGTTATGCAGAAACCAGACTCTTTTCCCGAACAAACACAGGAGCAGCCCGGTAAAGAATATAAAATGATGCCGGAACCTGAATTTATAAATAAAAACTACAAAGGCAGTGGTAAGCTGAAAGGAAAAAACAGTATTATAACCGGTGGTGACAGTGGTATTGGCAGAAGCGCAGCAATACATTTTGCCCGTGAAGGTGCCAATGTAGCCATAGTATATTATAATGAGCATGAAGATGCTAAAAAAACAAAAGAACTGATTGAAAATGAAGGCAGCAAATGCCTGTTAATACATGGCGACCTTAAAGATGAAGCATTTTGCAAAAAGGCCATCAGTGAAACCCTGCAAACCTTTGGCGGACTAAATATAATTGTAAACAATGCTGCTGTGCAGCATCCACAGAAGCATTTTGAAGATATAACCGCCACGCAGTTAAAAGAAACATTTGAAACAAATATCCTGTCGTTTTTTTATATAACGCGGGAAGCTTTAAAACATATTAAAAAAGGCGACTGTATAATTAATACAGCTTCAGTTACCGCCTATAGAGGCAGTTGGCATTTGATAGATTACAGCAGTACTAAAGGCGCTATAGTTTCTTTTACCCGTTCATTGTCCGCTCAGCTTGCCGAAAAAGGCATAAGGGTTAATGCGATAGCCCCCGGCCCTATATGGACACCTCTTATACCAGCAACATTTGAAGCTGAAGACGTAGCAAAATTTGGACAGGATACTCCTATGAAACGTGCAGGGCAACCCGCCGAAGTCGGGCCGGCATATGTATTTCTAGCAAGCGAAGATGCATCTTACATTACCGGACAGGTAATTCATATTAACGGCGGCGAAATAGTTGGAGGATAAAATTTATTAATCATTAAATTTAATATAATCATGGAAAAAA
>NZ_JAMXLA010000001.1:1643929-2058264 GCF_024054175.1 Flavobacterium sp. NRK1 | reverse complement strand
TAACTAATCCAAGAGAGCTGGCTTCTTTTCCTAAAAAAGCTGATATTGTAAATGCAAAAGAAATTGAGCATGAAAGTGAAAATCATCTGGTAAATAAAAGAACGCCTGTTAGGGAAGGCAGAAATATAATAAGGACTGACAACAACCCCGACAGCGATGGATTTATGTAAAATAAAAAGAGCTTTTTAAGCTCTTTTTTAATATTATGATAAATTTAAACTTAATAAATTATTTATATAGTAAAAAACCTTAACATGCAAAATAATGTTTATATAGATAATTAGCGTATCTTTAGTCTATAAATCAAATGATTATGGCAAATTACGCAATGAACCGCCACGATCTCGGAGACCTGGGCGGAAACCCGAACAGCATGAGTAATTCATACGACAATTTTATTTTTCCGTATGAAGACCCGGCAATCATCAATCCGGACGAACTAGCATCCTTCCCAAAAACAACCTGTCCTTCTCATAATGGCGGATACCCTCATCACGAAAGCCATTTAGTAAACAGAAGAACGCCGGTTAGGGACGGAAAGAACATTACCATAACGGATAATCATCCTGAATAAATGGTATTAAACTTTACACTTTACAAACAAAGGGGCTTTACAGAGCCCCTATTTATTTGGCTGTTTATTACAAATATTTATATAAAAGCACATTATTATAAAAATGAATTACATCGAAATCTTAGGACTTTTGGCTGCATTTTTCACTACAGCGGCAAATATACCTCAGGCTATTAAGGTCATACGAACACGCAGTGTAAAAAGTCTGTCTGCGATAACTTATGGTATGCTCTTTACAGGTATGGTACTTTGGGTAATTTATGGTGCAATTCGAAATGATCTTCCTATAATACTGGCAAATTCTGTTGCAGGAGCATTGTGTGGCATTATACTTTTCATGAAACTGATCTATAAAGATTCACCTGAGAAAGAGAATTAGCTTTTTAAAATGTTATAGTATTGCTAATTAGACTTTTGTTAGCATAGCTTCTTTAAAATTTTAAATAAATTTAAAGTAATTAACATTTAATAAACCGATATTATGAAAAAGCCAACTATAATAAAACAGGTGTTTTTTACCGCTATGCTAGTTACAGGTATGAATATCTTTTCTTCATGCAATAGCTGCAGCCGTGAATCAAAACACAATACTATAGATCCTAACGGATATGATTATGCGGTAGATGAAAATCTTGACAGTATTGACAGTACAGATAATGCTACCATAAACGATGGGAACTCTTCCTCAACATCAATCGATGCAGTATCCTCAAGTGATGGTAGCAAAGGCAAAAACACTACACCTGCCACCTCTAACACTAAGCCGGCAACTACAAATAAGCCCGCACCCAATAATAATAGTGATGAAACCACTAAACAACAGGAAATTACTAATAAAATTGAGAATAGTGATTACGGAAGGGTATATGATAAAAATGGCAAGCCAATGAGAGATAGCGGATCTGCAGGTTCAGGTATGGGTACCGGAACAGGCAGTACAGGTAACAACTCAAGAGTTACTACAAGAGAAGCTCAAAAAAGCTAATAAAATTATATATGAATCTCCCCTGGACAGAAATTGTACTCCGCCTGGCATTAGCCGCCATTTTTGGTGCAGCCATAGGATTGGAACGTGAACGTAAAGACTGGGCAGCCGGTATGCGAACCCATATGATGGTAGCTATGGGATCTGCCCTTATTATGCTTGTTTCATCTTTTGGATTTAATGATATTGTGGGGGAATCTTATGCAGAGCTTGATCCGTCGAGGGTAGCTGCCCAAATTGTGAGCGGTATAGGTTTTATAGGAGCCGGTACAATATTATTTAGAAAACCTGCTACAATACTTGGCCTAACAACTGCATCAGGTTTATGGACAGTAGCCGGTATAGGCATGGCTACAGGCGGAGGTATGTATTTTGCCGCAAGTGCTGCAACGGTTTTTTCATTAATAATATTATGGGCGCTTCATCCACTACAGAAAAAGATATCCAACAAGTTTCATCAAAAATTACTTATAATACATACAAAAGGCGATACTAATCCACGTAAAATAATAAATCGTCTTTTAGAAGATAAGGATCTCGATTTCGCTAATTTTTCCATTACAAGGCAGAAAAAAGACCTTATGCTGGAAGTTATGCTTGAAAAATCAGCAAGTAACCGGCTTCTTGATATTATTGACAGCCTTCAGGCTGAATCATATGTAAAAAAAATATCGTGGAAAAAATAAGGAGCTATGAATATATAGTTACCGTTTCCTGCTGTAATTTCTGAGGCGTTCCGGTTTCCATATAACGCTTAAAAGCAAGGATGTCTTTACGGATGATCTTTTCAAAAGAAGGATTTAGAATACTTGCTAATTCCTCACCTATTATACCGAAAGGCGCTTCGTATGAAAATACAACATGAATTAGAGTACCTAATTCCCCTGCATCTTTAAATGTTACTTTACCTGAATTTTTTATTTCTGAACCAGGCATAGAAGTCCACCCTATAGCTCTGTAAGGTTCATCATACACAATTTGTGCTTTCCAGCTAACACTTCCTACTCCCCCGGGCAATTTAGCTCTCCATTCAGAATGTGTGTCTCCTAGAGCAGTTACTGCTTCAAGATGCTCCATAAATAGTGGAAGATTGCCCAAATGCCTCCAAAAATTATATATTTCTTTTATCGGCCTGTTAACAACCATCCGAACATGGGCATTTATATTAGAATGCGAAGGCCTTTTAGGCTTGCTTAATAATTGCCTGCTCATTTCTTCTGCAGGACAATATCCACTAATACCTCTATATAGCATATAACCTCCGGCACCAATTTGAGGGATACTTTTCTTTTTTTTCTTAAAAGCATCGTACAGCAGATAAGCTCCTCCTAATATTGAAATTATACTCTCCAGATTGCCGATATTTTTATGTTTTTTTGATGCCATGATAAGGAATATTTGCGCATTTTAAATTATTATTAAAAATAATAAATGCATTGTGTAATTCCTTTTGTTTTAACAATATATTGAGCAATATTATACAGTTATCAGCAGTCCAAAACAGGCAGGAATTATTAAATATTATCTGCAAAGCAGGTTAAGCCTCATGAAAAGTGAATTATACATTTTACATTATAGCAATCAATGATATATTTAACAACGCTCAATTACCAGTTTTTCTTAGCAGATAGTATTATTAAAAAAGAGCCTAAGGGCTCTTTTTTAATTTTTAGTAATTTCTATTTCTTTTATATCTCCTGTATCTGCATCTTTAAGCACTAATACAGCTGTTTCATTTTTTGGTCTTAAAACAGTTGTGAAAGCATCGCATATTGAAAGCGATTCATAATTTATTTCCCCAAACTTAAGTATTTCGTCACCTTCTTTTATTTGGTTATTTAAAGCAGAATCCCATACTATACCTATAACAAATTTACCATCTTTAATTACAGGCTGCACAGGCCAGTACTTTTCTGACAGATCGGTTTCTCCTGATGTATAGGCTTCAAAATAAAGTTTCGCTGATGGATAATCAATGATAACATCTCCATATTTTAATAGTTCTGCTCCTATTCTGGATCTATTATCATTTGTAGTATTTACCATTATATTGTTAAAGACTCCTCCTGCAAAATTAAGCCGGGGAAGCAATAATCTATACTGTCTGTTTGATTCCGCAACTCCGTTAATTCCTATTGAAGTTGCTCCTTTAGCTTCATTAAGTATATTAAAAATGTTTATCTTTTTAAAGACAGTATCATAGGAATTTAAAGATACTTCATAAAAACCTGTCATACCTGTGTCAAAAAGTAACACTTCACGCCCTTTTATATCTCCGTTATTAAAATCTATCCATAAATGGGGATTACTCTGCATCTTATCCTTAAATAAGCCAACAGCTAGTTTCTTATTTATTCCCAATGTTTTAGACTTATCTGTAAAAGTTACCGTTTTGGTTTTATAAGAAAATTTAACCACAGAGTTACGCATTAAATTACTTCCCAAAAAACCATCTATACCAAGGCACTCAAACAAAGGGCTATCATTAGCAACTACAGCAGGAATATCATTAAAAGCAAGGCCATTTAATTGTATAGCCGGCATAGTTACTACTTTCATATTCTCTCTAATATCGCTTGAATCATCAACATCAAGATTTGTTTTTGAAAACAGATTCAGCTCTTTATACAACCGTGGAGAAATTGCTGTAAGTGCTCCCGTATCAAGCATAAAATTATATGTTTTACCATTAATTGTCCCTTCAACAATAACAAGTCCCCTAATATCTTTGTATGGAATAGTAACATAATAATTTTTAGCATTAACACTACCTTTATTCATGGTTTTAATTTTCTGACCATAAAAAGAACTGTAACACAATAAGGCAATAAAAAAGTAAAGTGATCTCATATATAAGTTTGGTTAGTATTGGTTAATCATTGCAATTTAATAACAAAATATATACCAAATAAACCTTCACTATTTACCACTTTTCCAGCTTGTAAGCGCTATCCCAAAAAATAAATTCTAAACGGCTGGCAGTTATAAAAGCTTCCGTCATACATTGCTGTTGTGAAGGTGTGCTGTTTTTTGCCACCTCATCGCAAATTGAAACAGCTTTATTTACCAGTAGCCCAAATTCTTCACCGGCATAAGCAGCAATCCAGTTTTGATATTGATTGTTTTCTTTTTTCTGTATAGAGAGTATATAATCTCCCACTTTTTTATATATCCAGAAGCATGGTAATACAGCAGCCATACCCACAGCAGAATCTGCCATATATACTGTACTCTGCAAATAATGTACATAATGATTGCATGCCGGAGACATTGCTACCCTGTCCGATATATTATAATCTTTAAAATAAGAATCATGCAATGCCCTTTCAACCACTATTGCACCCTCAGAAAAACGTATAAAATCAAGCATTGTATCTACATCTCTTGTTTTAGCAGAAATTACAGCCAGTACACGTGCAAAATATTCAAGATAATGAGCATCCTGCTGAAGATAATATTTAAACTTTTCTACATCGAGGGTTCCTGTTGCCAGCTCCTGAATAAAGGGCATTTTGATAATGTTATTATATATTGGCTGTATTTCTTCCCAGGCTTTTTCAGACCATTTCATTTTTAATCATTTTTAGTGGATTGTACGAATGATTCAAAGGACCGCGCCCTTTACCACAAACAACATCGGCAGCATTATAAATAGCTCCGTGCACATAATCCTGCGCCTGCGCAACAGCTTCTGCTAATGGTAATCCCATTGCTATAAAAGATGCTATTGCCGAGGATAAAGTACAGCCCGATCCATGAATATTCTTTGTATTTATTTTCTCTGAATAAAATCTTTTTATGATTCCGGAACTATCTGCAAGTAAAGAAATCAGCTCCTCCGATTCTAAGTGCCCGCCTTTTAAGAGCAGTGTCGCGGGTTTCATCGCCATAATTTTTGATGCGGCAGTATGCATATCTTCAATAGTATTTACCGGCATACCTGTAAGAAAACCGGCTTCGCCCATATTAGGTGTTATAAGTATTGAAAGGGGAAATAGTTTTTCTGTTATTGCCTTTACCGTATCCCCTTCTATAAGACGATCACCACTTGTTGCTATCATTACCGGGTCAAAAACTACAGGTATATCATTATGTTGTTGTAGCACTTCTGCAATAACAGTTACAAGTTCAACGCTGTGTACCATCCCTATTTTAATGGCGTCGGGCTTAATATCTTCTAAAACTGCCAATAACTGTGCTTTCACAAAATCCGGAGGAACACTATGTATGGCTTTTACTCCGCAGGTATTTTGAGCCACAAGTGCTGTAATTACACTCATACCATAACAACCCAGGGCTGCAAACGTTTTAAGATCTGCCTGAATACCTGCTCCTCCACTCGGATCTGTACCTGCTATGGTCAACACTGTAGGATATTTATATTGTTTACTCATAGGGCTTTCTCAATTTCGTTCCTAATTGCCCAAGCAGCTTTGGCAGGATTACCTGCGCCGCAAATAGCTGAAACAACAGCTATACAATCGGCACCGGATTTTATTACCTCATAAGCATTACTTTCATTTATATTGCCAATAGCTACTAAAGGTTTAATAGTACGCTTACGTATTTCTTTTATACCTTCAATACCCCATTGGGTAACAGTATCTGTTTT
Organism: Flavobacterium sp. NRK1; assembly: GCF_024054175.1. Classification (GTDB taxonomy): domain Bacteria; phylum Bacteroidota; class Bacteroidia; order Flavobacteriales; family Flavobacteriaceae; genus Flavobacterium. The sequence goes on along the minus strand of NZ_JAMXLA010000001.1, from coordinate 2,052,093 downwards.
AGTAGGCGTAGTAAACACAGGGCTGATACCTAAATAGTTGGCATAATCTATCTCGCTGTTTTCCAACTGGTTTAAATATTCTATTGAATAACCAAGCGTACCACAATCTGGCCATAGCTGTTTTATTTTAGACGGTGCCATATCATTATTACCAACATGAATTCCTGAAGAATTGCAATTTCTTGCCACATCAAGATTATCGTTAACTATTAAAGGAATCGAATATCTATCCAGCACTTCTTTAAGCCGAAGAGCTGTTTGGGTAAATTCAAGAGTAGTAAGTTTTTTTTCTCTTAACTGAACCATATCTACTCCCCCTTTTATAGCCTGCTCAGTAACTGAGATCAGATCCTGACCCAGACAGGCTTCATGGCTTACAACCAAATAAAGCCGGCTATTAAACAGCATAGCTAACGGTTTCAGTTTTAAGGCTGTTGTAAAACTCCTCTTCAGTAATTGTATAAAGCTTATCTAATAAGTTAACCTGTAGGCTACCCGGACCTAAACTTATTTTCTGAGCCAGCTCTCCTGAAATAGCCAGTAAAGCCATTGCTCCGGCAGTAGCTATGAGTTTATCTTCGCTACTTGCTATAAATGCTCCTATCAGCGCTGTTGCAGTACAACCAAGGCCTGTAACACGTTGCATAAGCTCATGCCCATTATGTAAAAGCACCTGTCTCTCCCCAGAAATAATTATATCTGTAGCACCTGAAACACAAACTACACTACCTATACTATCAGAAAGCCATTTTGCAGCTTCTATAGCTTCTGTACTCGCATGTGTACTATCTACACCTTTAGTTTTTTGCTTATTTAATTTTGCAAGTGCCATAATTTCGGAAGCATTACCCCTGATAATATTTGGCTTATACTGTAATAATTGTGCTGCTGCCTCATCACGGTAAGACGTTGCCCCCACCCCAACCGGATCTAAAACCCAGGGTTTACCGGTTTCCTGTGCTTTTTTAGCTGCTTTAAGCATACTTTCTGCCCAATATTCATCAAGTGTACCAATATTAATTACCAGCGACCCGCAAATAGAAACCATATCTTCAATTTCGGGATGTGCGTGTGCCATAACAGGCGATGCACCAACTGCCAGTAAAGCATTAGCAGTAGTATTCATAACTACATAGTTGGTAATATTGTGTACAAGGGGAGCATTTTTCCTGACAGAAACAATAGAATTCCAAAGAGACTCTTTCATATTTTTAAATAATTTAAATAAAATATGGCTATAGAGTCTTAAAAAAAGAAGTAGAGCGATAGTTTTCAACTATCACTATGCTTTTCCCTACGTCGGTATTAACCGTGTCAGGTTCAAAGGGACTCTCTCAATTCTTTTCAGAATACCCCTAAAGCCAAAACTCAAAGATACAGATTGTATCTGTAAAAATGCAAAAGGGCAGATATTTTATACCTGCCCTTTTGCTAAATGCTGTTTCCTTTATGAATGAAAAGCAATCTGGATATCAAAATCAAATTCTTCACCTTCTTTCACATGTTTAACTCCCGGATGTGTATCTCTGATTCCTTTTACAGAAAGATTTACTTTACCATTTACTACAGGCCTCCAGTTTTCTGATGTAATAATTACACCTTTATTATCAACACGTTCGTAAAGTTTGTATTTTAAATAAGTGATTTTTCCGACCTTTTCCAGTTCAAAAGCTATATGGAATATATCTGAAAGCTTAACCATTTTAGATCTGTTATAATCTAAAACGCCTTCTTTAGTTAAGGGCTCATTTGTTTTTTTCCCTACAGTAAAATTCTTAACTTCAAGTGTATATTTACTGTTTTTGTCAATATCTTTTTGTTCTTCACCAAAAGGTATATAATCCGCACCGCTTTCTACTTCCTTTTTGGCTTTAGTAAGTTCTTCTTTCGTTAATGGTAACGCAAAAATAGCAGTAAGCACCTGTTCACGTCCATTATAAAAATGAGAGTCAGGACAATGCGAAAAACTTTCTTTCACAAAGGTTTCAAGATTTTTCCAAACTTTTACTTTCTTTTGATTTTTATCAGCGTAAGCGGTATAGTAGTCAATATTTTTGATATCGCCTTTTTCACTAAATTCAAGTGAAACAGTAACTAAAGGATTTTTAGTATATGCCTTTAAAGAATCCAGGTTTTTAAGCGCAAAATCATAAGTCTCAACCTTTAATTGCCTTACATCGCAATTGTTTACCTGTGCAAAACTTTTAACCGAAAAAAGTATTAGAAAAAGTGACGTTGAAAGCAATAATCGTATTTTCATTATAATGTATGTTCTTTTAAATATATAAAACGGAATATTCATAACAATTGTTATGCCCAACTGTAAAACAGCGTAAAAAGCCTTTACCCTACCATTGTTGTTTGAGAGTCAAATATACAAAACCAAATAAAAAAGGGCCTAAGCCCTTTTTATATCTTTATTATATAGTTTTAAAATCTGTTATCACCGTCAAGGAGATTGCCAAGGCCGCCTAAAATACTGCCTTCGCCTCTTTGCTGGCCACCACCTTGCGGGGCAGCAGCATAAATTCTTCCTGCAAGCCTGCTAAACGGCAACGACTGAATATAAACAACTCCGGGTCCGCGAAGGGTTGCATAAAACAAACCCTCACCTCCAAAAATAGTATTCTTTATACCTCCTATAAATTCAATGTCATAGTGCACTGTCGGAGAGAAACCTACAATACAGCCTGTATCTACCTTAAGTACCTCTCCTGCATGCAGCTCTTTTCTGGCAAGTGTTCCTCCGGCATGCACAAAAGCCAAACCGTCGCCTTCCAGTTTCTGCATAATAAATCCTTCACCGCCAATAAGGCCTCTGCCAAGCTTACGTGAAAATTCTATACCTACCGAAACTCCCTTTGCGGCACAAAGAAAAGCATCTTTCTGACAAATAAATTTACCTCCAAAATCAGTAATATCTATGGGCACAATTTTTCCGGGATATGGAGAAGCAAAACTCGCTTTGCGTTTATCATTGCTTTGGTTTAAAAAAACTGTCATAAAAAGGTTCTCCCCTGTAAGCATTCGTTTACCAGCAGAAAATAATTTACCCATTATACCTTCACTCTGGTTTGAGCCATCACCAAAAATGGTGTCCATTTTAATTCCGCTATCCATCATCATAAAACTTCCTGCTTCTGCTACAACAGCTTCCTGCGGGTCAAGTTCTATTTCAACATATTGCATTTCTTCACCATAAATATGGTAATCTATTTCGTGTGCCTGCATTTTATATATTTTAAATTGTTGGATTGTTATTTATACTATTAGTATAAAGAAAGAATATTTCGTTACAATTATAGATAGAATTTAATCGGCATCAAGGGTAGCCATCTCATAATACTCTTCGAGCTCAAGGGCACGGTTGCGAAAAATATTTGTAAGCCTTACAGCATGTATAACAAGCCAGCTTTTACTTTTTTTATTTTTATATAATGTCCCTGCAAAAAGCATTTCATTATCACGATATACTACCCAATCTCTTTGAGCAATTTTTAAATCCCTCTTTTCATCGGGCTTTAAAATATTCATAAGCAGCTTGTAATATTTATCTATTTCTTTTTCCCATGCAATACGGGCATTATATTCACACAAAATAGCCCCTTCAGGAGCTTTGTTTTCAGGTTGGGCGCGGCATTCTTCAAGCTCATCATCAATAGCATCAGATACAGATAATGTCTGCGCCATAATTTTGTTTACGTTACATATTAAAAAAAATAAAAAAAGGTATTTCTTTATCATGCTTACTGTTTTTCAAAATTGAAGATACTATTTTTTGAATAAAACAGGTAATTAAACGGCTACCTTAACTAATTTTTTTACTAAACAAAAAAGCCCCAGTAAAAAACTGAAGCTTTGGTATTTTGTAAACAGGCTACTAAGGCGTTTTATTCAATTTCCAATAGGAAAGAATATCTCCAATGAGTTTTTTGTATCCCGAGAAGGTTACCGGCTTGGCAAAATATCCCTGGATAGACCTTTGATATGCCCGGGAAATATAATCTACCGTATCTGACGTGGTAAGAAATAAATAAGGAGCACAACGCTGGTTTAGTTCAGGATCCATACTTATTTTATCTCTTAATGTAAAACCATCAATTTTTGGCATATTTATATCCGACAGCAGCAAAAATGGTTCTGTCTTAGTGCTTTTAAGGTAATTTATTACAACAGAACTATCTTCAATAACAATAAGCCGATTGTCATAATTATTTTCTGTCATTACCTGATCAAATGCCTCTATAAGGATTTCTCTATCCTCGGCATCATCTTCAATGAGTATTATGTCGCCATTTGTTTTCATACCCAAATATATTTAATTTTTAAATAAAGAAATCAGGATTGTATAAAGTTGTAAGAATAAATGTAAAATGTTATATAATTCTTAAAATATTATAATTAAAATTACGTGAATATTACGTTTTTAGTTTTAAAAAATACCTGAATTCACTCATTAATCGATAATCTGCACAATTTAAAAGCTTAATAAACAATTATATAAAACCAAACTTGTTTTAAAAAAAAATATTTTTTTGTGTTAAACTTTATTAGTATTAAAAAAATTAAAATACTTTTATGTTCCTATAAATAATTACATGAAAAAAATAATTTATCTATTCGTTGCCTGCTGCATATGTTCTGTGGCTTCAGCACAAAAAGTTAGTGAAAAAGAATTGCAGGGCAGCTGGAAACTTGCAGCCTTTAATGCAAGCGGTATTTACCTTGATCTTGCTACGGGCCTTGTTACAGTTTCAGAAGAACTGAAAAGCCAGTTAACTCCTGACATTATGGCTCAAATAAATGAAGGTATGAAACAGGCTACCGAACAACTTAAAAATTCTACTACCACATTTACAGGCAATACTGTTGAGCAAAAAATAGCCGGAAAAGAAAAAAAAGGCACTTATACACTGAAAGATGAAGCCGGAACCCAAATGCTAAACGCTACATGGGCAGATGCAACAACGTCTGAAATGGTAGTATTCTTAAAAGATAATCAGCTGCATTTATCAAAATCCGAACAAGGACAATCGGCTGAGCTTATTTTTAATAAAGGATAAAAAAACCTAACCTTACAGAGAATATCCGGAAAGCCTTTTTATTTAAAAGGCTTTTTCTATTTTTGCTAATCACGTAGAATTTAATCTTTATGAAAAAGTTAATGCTTACTATAATTACCTGTATGATTTTTATGACCGCCTGGGCTCAAAAATTTACAGAAAAAGATTTACAGGGCAAATGGAAACTGGTAACATATTCTACTGTAAACGCAAGCCTTGATATTGCTACAGGAAAAGCTACAGTAACTGAAACCGGAAAATCATTAGGCTCTGCAATGGAACCCCGCATTAAAGCAGATATTGAAGTATATGCAGAAAACCTTAAGATTGCCTATTTGGAAATAGAAGGAAACAATTTCATGCAGGTTCTTTTTGACATTGTAAAAGCAGGGCCATTTACAATAAAAGATAAAGATAACTATCAGGTGTTAGATGCAAAATTTGACGACGGAACCAAAGGCCTGATTGCTTTTACAATTAAAGATGAAAAACTTTACCTCACTTATATGGGTAATGGTAAAACCTATATTTACGAAAGACAAAATTAAAAACGTCCCGCTTAGCGGGACGTTTAAGTATAATTGAGAAAATTATTCTGCGTTAGCTACAATTTTGCTTGCACTTCTGTACAGGTATGTACCGTAAATATGACGCCTTGCAAAGCGTGCAGGAGATTCAGCATTTACCATTTTAATATAAACCTGTTTTGGTACGCCAAAGTACTCATAACAGCTGCCATCTACAAAGTTTATATACAATGCCTGATTTTCCATATAAAAATCAAGTATGCCTGATGCTGAAGTAGTTTTGTTATACTCAGATAAATTCTTTTCTGCTGTTTCAGGAGCTACACTTACCAAAAAGTGGTAAGCTTCAATAATTTCCTTACTTTTTTCTTCAGCAGCATGACGTTCTTCATCAGTGGTGCATGTATCAGGATGACAGTCTTTCATACTGTTCCTGTATATTGTTTTAAGCTCTTTCAGTGTAGCTGCTTTTGTAACGTCAAGTAACTTTCTGTACTCAACTATTTTTTTCATATTCATATATTCTCCCTGTAGATGTGCCTTTGTTAGCGGCGGCAAAAGTAGTGAAATAGAATGATGCGGCAAGCTTTAATTTCAAAATATCAGATAATTAACCGATTACACTTTATTATAGCGAATTAATTTACACGAACCATCAAATCCAATTTGGCATATTTATTTTTGCAAACCTTATCGCTTGTTATTAATATCGAAGTTTTATAGTTATTTTCTTTATATACATTTTAGATGAATTCTATTAAAAACCATCTTGTACATCCCAATTAAATTCTCTTAACATTTTTTCAGTATTTATATCATCTCTATAAATACCAACTTTAATTTTTACAACTACATCATCTTTGATTTGAAAAAAAGCTCTGAACTTATTTTCATGAATTTCCAAAGTATTCCCGTGTTTATGATAATTATTATTTAAAATTTTCAACAACTTTTCCTGAGACATCCCTACTTCAAATTTATCATACAATGTAATACCTTTATCAATTAATGTAATTTCAATAAATTCTTCAGTTGTCTTTTTATAAATTTTAGGATTTATAGAATCATATACAATGAGTTTTCCTATTAAATAAGAAGTCAGATCTTTTCTCTTTTTAATTAAATAATAACCAGAGTAGTACTGATTTTTTTTCTTATCAGGAAAAAATTTTGATTTAGATTTAGGTATGAAACCTGTTGTCACACCGTCAATTTTTGATTTAATCAATTGTACATCAATATCCGTTAAAAAAAATTGCTGGCTGTAATTTACATCTTCAGTTACAAAATTCTCACCGAATGAAAAACAAAGAAATAGTAATGCACATAATAAAAACTTCATATCTAAAAATTTAAAGTATGGACAATTTTACGAAAAACTTAAAGATAACTATTTGTGAAATTATAAAACAAAAAACCCATCAGTTTTTACCGATGGGTTTTACTTAGTAGCGGGAACAGGACTCGAACCTGTGACCTTCGGGTTATGAGCCCGACGAGCTGCCTACTGCTCTATCCCGCGCTGTTCGGGTGCAAATATACAACATTTTATCTACATCTGCATAGTATTATTATCAAATTGTTATTTTAAACAATCATTATCGCTTGTTTCCTGTGATCCCATGATAAGAACTATGTAAAAAAGAAAAGCTCCAGATTTCTCTGAAGCTTTCTTAGTAGCGGGAACAGGACTCGAACCTGTGACCTTCGGGTTATGAGCCCGACGAGCTGCCTACTGCTCTATCCCGCGATGTTTCGAGTGCAAATATACAACCATTACGGACAACTGCAAGGGAAACGCCTAAAAATCTTTTATTTTCTGCTTTATTTCTACTATTGCGCTGATATGCCTACCTTTGTAGCTTAATTATTTTATTATGGCACACAAAGCAGGCTTTGTAAATATTATTGGTAACCCAAATGTGGGCAAATCTACCCTTATGAATGCGTTTGTAGGCGAGCGTTTGTCTATCATTACATCTAAGGCACAAACCACCCGTCACCGCATTTTGGGTATTGTAAACGGTGAAGACTTTCAGGTTGTACTGTCAGACACTCCCGGAATTATAAAACCGGCTTATGAGCTGCAATCGTCTATGATGGATTTTGTAAAATCGGCATTTGAAGATGCAGATATACTTATATACATGGTTGAGATAGGCGAAAAGGAATTAAAAGACGAATCTTTTTTTAATAAAATCATACATTCTAAAATACCGGTACTTTTATTACTTAATAAAATAGATAAATCAAGCCAGGAACAACTGGAAGAGCAAATGGAGCTTTGGAAAGAAAAAGTGCCAAATGCTGAATTATACCCCATATCTGCACTTGAAAATTTTAATGTAAAAGAAGTATTTAACCGCATACTGGAGCTATTGCCCGAATCGCCGCCTTACTATCCTAAAGATGCGCTTACAGACAAACCGGAGCGTTTTTTTGTAAATGAAACTATTCGCGAAAAAATTCTTTTACATTATGATAAAGAGATTCCGTACGCTGTAGAAATTGAAACAGAAGAATTTATTGAAGATGACGATATAATTCGTATAAAAGCTGTAATTATGGTTGAACGTGATACCCAAAAAGGTATTATAATAGGCCATAAAGGATCTGCTATTAAAAAAGTAGGTATTGAAGCAAGAGCGGATCTTGAAAAATTCTTCGGAAAACAGATACATATAGAAATGTTTGTAAAAGTGAATAAAAACTGGAGAAACAACGCATACCAGCTGAGAAGGTTTGGTTATGACAATAAGTAAGTTTTGAAGCAGCTTTAAATTTACCTGTTAGGTTCGTAAAGCTCTATGAAAACTTAGTTACTGAACGACTTAGCAACTCTGCAACTTTATACGTACTTTTGCAAAAAATTAAAAATAAGGAATGAATAATATAGTAGCTATTGTAGGAAGGCCAAATGTAGGTAAGTCTACTTTTTTTAACCGACTGATACAGCGAAGAGAAGCCATTGTAGATTCTGTAAGCGGGGTTACACGCGACAGGAACTATGGTAAAAGTGAATGGAATGGCAAAGAATTCTCTGTTATAGATACAGGAGGTTATATTAAGGGATCTGAAGATGTTTTTGAAGCCGAAATACGCCGTCAGGTAGAGCTTGCTATAGATGAGGCCGATGTTATCATTTTTGTGGTAGATGTTGAAGAAGGCATTACACCTATGGATGATGAAGTTGCCAAACTGCTTAGGAAAGTTACAAAACCGGTTTTACTTGCTGTAAATAAGGTAGATAATGCCATGCGCGAAAAAGATGCCGTAGAATTTTACAATCTTGGGCTTGGTGAATACTATACCATTGCAGGTATGAATGGATCCGGGACCGGAGAACTGCTTGATGCCCTTGTAAAATTAATGCCTGAAGCCGAAGCTCCTGACGAAAATGCTATTGCACTACCGCGTTTTGCAGTAGTAGGCCGTCCCAATGCCGGTAAATCATCGTTTATAAATGCACTGATTGGTGAAGACAGATATATAGTTACTGATATTGCAGGTACTACCCGTGATGCCATTGACACCAGATATAACCGTTTCGGGTTTGAATTTAACCTTGTTGACACGGCGGGTATTCGCCGTAAGGCAAAAGTTAAGGAAGATTTAGAGTTTTATTCTGTAATGCGCTCTGTACGAGCTATTGAACACAGCGATATTTGTATTCTTATTATAGATGCTACCCGTGGTTTTGAAGGTCAGGACCAAAGTATTTTCTGGCTTGCAGAAAAGAACCGTAAAGGCGTAGTAATACTAGTAAATAAATGGGATCTTGTTGAAAAAGATACTATGTCTACCCGCGATTACGAACGCAAAATTCGTGAGGAACTTCAACCGTTTACAGATGTGCCAATCCTGTTTGTTTCTGCACTTACTAAGCAGCGTTTACTAAAAGCGCTTGAAACCGCAGTTGAGGTATTTGAAAACAGGAAACAGCGCGTAGCTACATCTAAGCTTAATGAAACTATGCTGCCTATTATTGAAAATATGCCGCCACCCGCGCTTAAAGGTAAGTATGTAAAAATTAAATTTTGTATGCAGCTGCCTACTCCTACCCCGCAGTTTGTTTTCTTTTGCAACCTGCCACAGTACGTAAAAGAACCCTATAAGCGTTTTCTTGAAAATAAGATGCGCGAAATATATAATTTCTCCGGTGTTCCAATTGATATTTACTTCCGCCAGAAATAATATTTTTTTGTAAAAACCATACTAATATACTTAATTAGCTGTTTTTAAGGGATACCCTTACTAACAGCTAATTTTTTTATGCATAAGATACTCACGCTACTACTATTTTTATGCTCGCTATCTGCCCTAGGACAAAATATAATCTTAAAGGGAAAGATAACTGACAAACAGGATTTTCCTCTTGAAGCAGCTACAATTTACCTAACTACAGTTAAAGACTCATCTATTGTAGATTATACCATTTCTGATAAAAACGGGAACTGGGAACTAAAAGTAAAAAAGATAACCGATCCTGTTTTTCTTAAAATTTCTTATGTGGGACTTGCTAACTACAAAAAAGAATATGCAGCTATAGAACAGGATACAGACTTTGGAACAATAAAGCTTGAAGACCAGGCTACAGAACTTAACGAAGTTGTTATTGAATCGGAAGTACCTCCTATCCGGATAAAAAAAGACACCCTTGAATTTAATGCATCATCATTTAAAGTTAGGCCCAATGCCAATGTTGAAGCCCTATTAAAACAATTACCCGGTGTAGATATTGACACCGAGGGCAAGATTACAGTAAACGGAAAAGAGGTGAACCAAATATTAGTAAATGGCAAGCCGTTTTTTGATTCGGACGGACAAATAGCAATTAAAAACCTGCCTGCTGAAATTATAGATAAAGTACAGGTAAGCGACACAAAGACCCGGAAGGAAGAACTATCCGGCCAAAAAGCAAGCGGCGATAATTCTTCTATAAACCTTACCATAAAAAAAGACAAGAACAAGGGAATCTTTGGGAAGTTTCTAGCCGGTTATGGCAGTGATAAACGATATGAAAGCAGCGCTATTTTAAATTACTTTAAAGACAAGAGAAAGATAAGCCTCCTGGCTTCTTCCAACAATATTAATGCCTCCGGATTTTCTATGAATGATATATTTGGCAGTATGGGAGGCGGAAGAAATACATATTCCGCTTTTTCGGGGGGCGGAAGGGGTATTACAAAATCTGATTTACTCGGACTTAATTATAATGATGAATGGTTTAAAGATTTTGATGCTTCGGTAAGTTATTCATATAAAAACAGTAATACAGAAAACAACAACCGTACCGATGCTATAAATTATTTGCCGGAAAGTGAAGATAAAGATAACCCGGGAACGATTATAGATAAAAGTTACAGGACAAATTCTACCTCACGATCTGAGAATGACAGAACTTCACATGATTTTAATACCGATTTTAAATTTAAAATAGATTCTACATCAACAATAAGTCTTACTCCAAAATTTTCAGTTTCGAATTCTAAAACAACCAATAAATCTGAAAGCTTTTCAGAAAGGTTAACTGATAACAGGCCAATGAATGAAAGCAAGGCATCATCTGTAACTGAAAACGACAATAATAGTTTTAGTAATCAGCTTACTTACTATAAAGCATTCAATTCGCGAAAAGGGAGAGGAATCAGCTTAACAATGAATAATAACAATACAAAAAATGACGGGAACAGATTAAACCAGTCTAATACTGTAAAATATAAATATCCGGCAGGCGTTACCGAAACTGAAGTTGACAACCGTGACCAGATAATTTATGATAAAGACAATAGTGACAGCTACTCGGCAGGATTTGAATATACAGAGCCTATTACCGACTCTTTAAATATTAATATTGGTACTTCATACAATACCAGCAGCACAGTTAATAATCGCCATACCTATGATTTTGATGAAGAAACAGGAAAATATTCTGTGTATAGCGATTCACTTTCTTCTTATACATTTTCCCGCACTACTACCTTTTCTCCCAGAACAGGCATAAATATCTCTAAAAACAAGCTAAATGTATATATAAATTTAGGTACCGATGTAACCTCATTTAAAAACTATGCGTTTTATGTAGATAAAGAATACCGGTTTAATAAAGATTATGTAGTGGCGTCGGCTAATTTAAACTTATCTTACCGGTTTGAAAAAGGCACATCCATATCCGGAGGTTATAATTATAGTGTAAATTATCCTCAGGCAAATCAGCTTTTAGCTATTGAAGATAAAAGTAATCCGTTAAATACATATATAGGAAATCCAAATCTTTCACCCACAGGCAGCCATAGCATCAGAGCCAATTACCGAAACTATAATACCTCTTCACGATCGGGTTTTTTCTTGTGGGCAAATGTTTCTTTTTATGAAAATCAGGTTACTTCCTACAGCAAAACTAATGATAGCGGTATAACAGAGACCACTTATAAGAATATTTCAGGTGCAATGAGCGCTTATATAAATCCTTTTTGGAATAAAACATTTACTAAAGAGGCCAATACTTATCGTGTAGGAGTTGGTTTAGGCACTTCCTATAATGTTAATAAAGGGTTTCTTAATGAAAAATTATATAATAGTAAATCAATTATCCTTAGCCCTTATGCAAATTTCACATACGAGTATGGAGAACTTTTAGTTATAAGCCCCTCTTATCATTATAATTACAATGAATATAATTATACCAATTACAGAATTAATTCTACTGCAAATTATGTACATAGATTTAATTTACAGACTACCAGCTACTGGCCAAAACATGTAGTTTTTGGAAATGATTTTGGCTATACCTATAACTCAAATATTTCAGGGAATTTTAAAAAAGATTTTTATTTATGGAATACAAGCATAGGTTATAACTTTCTTAATGACGATTTAATGTTTATGGTAAAAGTATATGATGTACTTAATCAAAACTTAGGCACATCCAGAACTATTGGCCCTACCACAATTACAGACCAGGAAAACACGGTATTAAAACGCTACATAATGTTTTCCCTTAGTTATAAAATTGGAGAATTTGGAGGAAAAACAGGTAAAGACAAACAGGGAGGAAAAAGAAATGGCAGGGGGAGAAGAAAGAATTAATACAAAAAATTAAATTTTTAGAGAATTAGTCATACTAAAATTGTTAATTAGCGGTTTTATAAGTATTAACCTACTAACCAAAACCAACTAAAATGCGCAATATTATTAATTTATTGCTTTTTTTAAGCCTTACTACTGCCTTTGGACAAACTATAAATTTAAAAGGCAAAGTTACAGATGATCAAAATTTCCCACTGGAATCGGCAACAATTTACCTAACTTCAGTAAAAGACTCTACAATAGTTGACTACACTATTTCAGATAAAAATGGAAATTGGCAGTTAAAAATCCGTAAACTGGATAAAGCTGTTTTTTTAAAAATCTCTTATATAGGCCTTGCCGATTATAAGCAGCAGGTTGATAATCTTAACGAAGACAGAGATTTTGGGACAATTAAGCTAGCCGATAAATCTACTGAATTAAATGAGGTACTTATAGAAAATGAGATACCTCCTATTCGAATAAAAAAAGACACCTTAGAATTTAATGCTGCATCTTTTAAAGTGAGACCTGATGCAAATGTAGAAACCTTACTGAAGCAGCTTCCGGGTGTGGAAATTGGTGATGACGGAAAGATAAAAGTAAATGGTAAAGAAGTAAACCAGATACTTGTTAATGGTAAACCATTTTTTGATAAAGACGGGAAAATAGCACTTGAAAATCTGCCGGCAGAGATAATAAATAAAGTACAGGTTACCGACACAAAAACTAAAACAGAAGAATTAACCGGGGATAAAGCAAGCGGTAACAATGCCAGTATAAACTTAACTATAGATGAAGAAAAGAATAAAGGTTTTTTTGGACGGTTTGTAGGCGGTTATGGCAGCAATAAACGTTATGAAAGTAATGCCCTGATTAACTATTTTAAAGGAAACCGGAAAATAAGCCTGTTAGCATCATCTAACAATATCAATACTACCGGATTTAGTATGGATGAAATATTTGATAGCATGAACGGAGGCCGAAATAACTCTTTTTACACCAGCAGTGATGGAAGTTTTGGTGTAAACGGAATGCAGTTTGGTGGCAGTCGCGGTATAACAAGAACCAATATATTCGGACTTACTTATGCTGATCAATGGTTTAAAGGGTTTGATCCGAACATAAATTATTTTTATACCAGTGCCGATACGGATAACAATAATAAAACAAGATCTCAGGTGTTTTTACCAGATAACCCCAATGATCCTAATGCAGATAAAATGCAGACAAGCGAATCATCTTCAAGAACAGATACATTTAAATATGCGCATAATTTAAACTCTGAATTTGAATTTAAAGTTGACTCCACCTCAACAATTTTCTTTTCTCCAAAGTTTTCAAAAGCAAACACAAAAACAACTTCTACTTCACAGAGAACAACCCGTAATCAGGACAACAGACTGTTAAACGAATCTTCAGGATCTAACCATAGTGATACAGATAATAACGCCTTTACAACAAATCTTAATTATACAAAAAGCCTTAACAAAAAGGGAAGATCATTAAGTTTTGAATTCAATTCCGAAAATAAGCTTGAAGATGCAGAAGAATATACGCAGTCAGACACTTATTTTTATGAAGATGCAAATAATGACGGAATTTATGAAACAAGAGCAGACATAAGGAATCAGCTTAGAAAAAACAGAGAAAGCAGAGACTTTTACAGAGGTAATTTGCAGTTTAATGAAGCCATTACAGATTCCCTCAGATTACGTGTGGGAGCTACTTACAACAACACTACAAATGTTGAAAACCGAAAAGGTTATAAATTCAGCGAAGTTACCGGAGGCTTTACAGATATATATAATGAGCTAACCAATTACCTTAGGAGCAACGAAACAAGAATTACCCCATATACGAATATAAGCATAAATAAGAAAAAATTCTATTTCGGAGTTGGCCTCGGAACCTCTATAATTGATTTTAAGAACTTTGGAAGCTATATGGGTAACAATTATACTGTAAATAAAAATTACCTTTTACCGTGGGCAAATGGATATTTAAATTTTAAACTTACAAAATCACAGTCATTATATCTTAATTATAGTTATGAGGTAACTATGCCAAGGGCAGCTGAAATATTGCCAATAGCCGATTTAAGCAGTCCTTTATACACTACAATAGGTAATGAAAACCTTAACCCTAATAAAGCACATTCATTTTATATGAGCTTGTATAACTATGACTATGCTTCACATACAGGTTATTCATTCTATGCAGGAGGAAGCTATGATGAGAGCAGTGTCGCCGGATTTACAGACTTAGATACAGGAGGTAAACAAACTACTACATATGGTAACATCAGCGGAACATTTGATAGTTGGTTTGGGGCCAGCTGGAGTAAACAGATTAAAAATGAAGATTCTGCCCACAAATACAGGCTTAACCTTTCTTTTAACGGAGGATATGCTCTGAATAAAGGTGTTACAAATAAACAGATGTATGAAGCCAGATCTTATAGAATTGGCCCTAAAGTAGGATTATCTTATGATTATGGCGAATTATTAAACATAAGCCCTATATACAGCTTTGAATACAATGAAACACATTATACCAATTACAGCTCTGATTTTTCATCAAACTTTATTCATAAAGTAGGAGTGCAGACTACCAACTATTGGCCTAAGCACGTAGTTTTTGGCAATGATTTCACATATACTTACAATTCTAATCTTGGTGCAGGATATAAAAAAGATTTCTTTTTATGGAATACCAGTTTAGGATATAACTTTCTTAATGATAAACTTATGTTTAAAGTAAAGGTATATGATTTACTAAATCAGAACTTAAGCACTATGCGCTATATATCTCCTACTTCTATTACAGACACACAAAATACTGTGCTAAAACGTTATGTAATGTTCTCTTTGAGCCTTAAGATTGATAAATTCGGCAAAAAGAAAAATAATGATGATTCCAATGACCGCTTTTGGTTTTTCTAAAAAATAAAAGGGCTGCTTAAAGCAGCCCTTTTTAATAAGGTAATAGCAGGCACTACTCTGACTAAAACCTCATACTTGGCCTTTTATTACTATCTGAAAAAATTATACTCTTCATAAGAGTAGCCGAAATAAAAAGCAGGTTGGCTAAACAGGTTACTAAAAATACCATGGCAGTCTGCCTCGGATTAGTAAACTTTTCACTACCATTTTTAAGATAGCTTATCATTCCATCATAACTTGATAAATCTATAATAAGATAAAGGCATATTATATTGGAAATAATAAGTATCACAAATAAAAAATAACGCATCTTCATAATAAGTATATTTAAAGTTATTCTGCCATTATATTTGCCGCAACAGATGTGGTTACGGCTTCAGCAACATCAGAATTGATTGAGGCTATAATTCCAACTTTTGTTTTATTCCATCCACGTCCGCCCCCTCTATTTTCAAATGCTATTGAATATCTTGCTGTAGAAGTTGTAGCCAAAATGGTTTGCTTATCGATTCCTGTCAAACTTGAATCCGTGTCGACTTTTTTTTCGAAAGCAGTTATAGTATTGTAAACCATAGAATATTGCTCGTTTTCAAAGGAATCAAGCATTGATATAAAACTTGACATTTGATCTTTACCTCTTTGGCTCATATATGTAATGTTTATTATTTCCTGAGGTTTAATAGTGTTATCAATTACCCATTCTGTCTCATTAGCATTCAAACCCTGATAATTATTTAAAATAGAATAAAAATTAGTATCATTGAAAGCAACAGCTTCTACGCCGTTTATAACATATATTAACTCCGTTGAGCTGCTATAATCTTGGATATAACCTTCTAATATCTCTGCATGAAGAATACCAATATAATCTAAATTGTTGGCTGGATTTTTTGCAATGTCTAAGCTTTTTAGTTTTATATGGTCACGATTAGGCATCTCTAAATTATCACTTTCTGAAAGTGTTTCGTCTGCGGTGCAAGACATGAAAAAAAATACGGACAGGACAGGTACAATGAACTTTTTCATGGTAAAAAAATTTAATTATGAAATAATTTTTAAGTTTCATTTTCGCCTGGCCAGGTGAATTTATTTTTAGATCTTACCCGAATTTCTTCAGGATTTCGAAGTCAAAACTACACTTGTACGCATGCCTGTACAAATGATATAGAATGTAATTCGCGAATTAAACTCTACGAATTCGCGAATTACACCTCAAACTTTTACACTAAAAACAATGATTTACAAAGACTTAAACCAAAAAAACAATTATAACCAAATCTTAATTGTAAATGGGCTATCTTTACAATTCTGACAGGTCATTTCGGTTTGAAAAGCCTGTTAAATGATGAATATGTTGTATAATTATTCACCGACAATTGAATATGATAAAAAAAACTCTTCTCCTGCAGCTTTTTTTATATCTGATTAACTATCAGTTTTTGTTTGCACAAAAACTTCCCGACTCTCTTAAAAATAAATCCTATAAATATTTAAATGGAAAAGTAGATTTTTATGAAACTAAAAATCCTGAAAAATCATGGATGTATCTATCTGCCTGTCTTAAAAAGGCTAAGCTGGAAAATAACCATGAAGAGATAAATTACACTTACGAAAACATGGTTTATCTTTCTAAACCTGAACAAAATATTATCTACGCAGATAGTATGATTATTCATGGCAGGGATATTCATAATGAAGAATATATTACTACGGGGTATATAGCTAAAGGATCTGTTTATTATAGTAAAAAAAAATATCAAAAAGCATTAGACAACTATATCATTGCCAATGAACATGCTGAAAACACACATAATGAATCTTTAAAATATATAATAAAATACCATATATCAACCATAAAATTCTATTTGGGATTTTATGAAGAAATTATACCTTCACTTAAAGAATCAGCAAAGTATTTTAAAACTAATGATATTAAAGGGTATATTAATTGTTTACATGCTTTAAGCCTCTGTTATAATAAAACCGGAAAATACGATTTATGTACAAAAACAAATGATGAAGGTCTTAAAGCATCTGAACAAACTAATGATATTGATAAAAATTATTTTATTCATTCAGAAGGTATAAATCAATACTCACTTAACAACTATAAAACATCTATAGAAAAACTAAAAGCATCAACCCCTATTTTAGCCAAAGCAGGGGACTTTGCAAATGAAACCGTTGGTTACTTTTATTTAGGCAAAAGCTATTTAGCGCTAAATGATACTGATGAAGCTTTAAATTATTTTAGAAAAGTTGACCGTGCCTTTGTAGAAAAAAACTATATAAGACCTGACTTAAGAGAGAACTATGAAATTCTGATCAATTACTATAAAAAGGAGCATAATACTAAAATGCAGCTTCATTATGTAGAAAAACTCCTTAAAGCTGATAGCCTGCTTACCCGTAATTTCAAATATATTTCAGGAAAAGTACATAAAGAATACGACTCTCATAAGCTGGAGCTAGCCCGGGAACAATTAAAAAAAGAGCTTGATGAACAGGAAAATACTAATTATATTCTTTTTATAAGCCTTGGGATTTTATTTTTGATTACTCTGTACCTTCTTTATCGTTATTATACCAATCAACGTAATTACAGGATAAAGTTTGACGAGCTTATGCTTACAAATTCTGTGAGCAATAACGAAACCGTGATTATTCACGAGGAAAAAGAAGAACCTAAACAACTGGATATAAATCAGGAAGTTGTAAATGCCATTTTAAAACAACTTGAAAAATTTGAGGCAAACAATAAATTCCTTCAAAAAGATCTTACATTGGTTAATCTGGCGGTTTCTTTTAATACAAACACTAATTATCTATCTAAGATTATTAATTATTACAGAAACAAAAATTACATTAATTACCTTAACGATCTGAGGATAGATTATATAGTAGACCTGCTTAAAAAAGATAATAAATTCAGAAATTATACTATTAAAGCACTGGCAGAAGAAGCCGGCTTTAATACTGCACAGCATTTTTCTAAAGCTTTTTTTGCAAGAACAGGTATCTATCCTTCTTATTTCGTAACTGAACTTAACCGGGAACAGGAATAAAAAGAGAGAGGCTGCAAATGCAGCCTCTCTCTTTTTATATTTACCAGCCTCCGGATGCTCCGCCGCCGCCGAAACCGCCGCCGCCAAAGCCGCCACCGAAACCACCTCCGCCACCGAAGCCGCCACCTCCGGAACTATGCCCGCCAAAGCCACCGCCACTGCGCCCAAGGCTGCTTAGGATAAGTATATCTGCAAGGTCTGAGCCAAAACCGCGTCTTCCGCCACGGCCTCCGCCGCCGCCTCTTTTAGAAAGTATAATTATAATAACTATAAAAATGATTATAAAGAAAATAATCCCTCCACCATCACTGCCTTTTCCTTTTCTTAAATTTTTACGTTGCTCTTTATACTCCCCTTTCATTACCTGCATAATAGCAGTAGTGCCATTATCTATTCCTGCATAAAAATTACCTTGCTTAAACGCCGGAAGTATATCATTTTCTATAATAAGTTTTGACATGGCATCAGTAAGCAAATGCTCTGTACCATAACCCGATGCAATTGCAACTTTCCTGTCATCTTTTGCTACCAGCAGTAATATTCCATTGTCCTTACCTTTTTGGCCAATTCCCCATGAGTGAGCTAAGTCGACCTTATAACGATCTATATCCTGCCCATCAGTGGTAGGCACAACTACAACAACTATTTGGGTTGAGGTGCTGTCGGCATAATTAATAAGTTTTTGTTCTATAGTTTTCTTTTGCCCTTCATCTAACAACTTAGTCCCTATTTCATAATAGCTCGTCTCAAAGGATGGCTTGGGTGGTATTTTGCCCGTTTGAGCAAAACTAATTGTAGTAATAAACAAAAAAATATATAAAAGCAGGTTACTGCTTTTGAGTGATAAATTCTTCATTAACTTTTAGAAATTTCGTTAGGCAGTTCATCAACATCATCCTCTTCATAAGGAAAATACTGTTTTAGGCGATCTCCAGCTCTTAGTATTCCTTCTGCAAGTCCCTGTGCAAAACGGTTATTTTTAAAATGGTCTATAACAACATCTTTAGTACAGTCCCAAAAATCATCTTCTACTACAGTATTTATCCCTTCATCACCTAAAAGGGCAAAAGTGCGGTCTGTAGTAGCCAAATAAAACAGTACCCCGTTACGAGCCTTAGTTTTATCCATGTTTAAAAGGTAAAAAACCTCCTTAGCTCTTTCGAGAGGAGGTTTTTCGCTATGATTTTCTATATGTACCCTTATTTCGCCCGAAGTGTTTTTTTCTGCGGTAATAATAGCATTCACTATTAGCTGCTCTTCATCAGGTGTGAAAAAGTGTTTAGCGTCTGACATATTTTATTTAAAATCAAATTGTACATCCGGCGCTTTTTCTGCACCTGCTTCAGATTTGAACCTTGCCATTTTTTCGAAGCCAAACAGACTTGCAAAAATAGAACCCGGAAATCTTTCTGTTTTTACTTCATAAGTATTTACAGCTTCATTGTAACGGTCACGTGCCACATTGATCCTGTTTTCTGTACCTTCAATTTGTGATTGAAGTGCAAGAAAATTGGAATTAGCTTTAAGGTCAGGATAACGCTCAACGTTTACAAGTAACCTTGATAACGCTCCAGAAACACCGGCCTGCGCCTGTTGGAACTGTGCCAATTGATCAGGAGTAATATTAGATGGGTCTACAGTAACTGAAGTAGCTTTAGATCTTGCTTCAATAACATCTGTAAGCGTGCTTTTCTCAAAATCTGCAGCTCCCTGTACTGTTTTAACAAGATTACCAATAAGGTCATTCCTCCTTTGGTAGCTGCTTTCAACATTAGACCATGCCGTTCTCGCCTCTGCCCTCACACTCACAAGTCCGTTATACGAAGATATTGCCCATAAAGCAATAATAACAATAACAACTACGGGGATAATCCATTTTTTCATTTGTGTCTGTTTTAAAGTTCGTTTTTAAGATTTATTAAATTGGTTTTAATAGCTTCTAATTTACTGATAATTTCAAATTTGTCCAATGTTTTTTTCTGTCCTTCTTTCAAGTGTACTTTAGCTCCTTCAAGCGTAAAGCCTCTTTCTTTTACCAGATGATAAATAAGCTGCAGATTTTTTACATCTTCCGGTGTAAACATCCTGTTGCCTTTGGCATTTTTTTTTGGTTTAAGCACATCAAATTCCTTATCCCAAAAACGTATAAGTGATGCATTAACATCAAACGCCTTGGCAAGCTCGCCTATACTATAATATCTTTTTTCCGGCAGTTCTAAATGCATTAGTCAAGTGATTGATTTTCCTGGTTAGCTAATTTAGAAATTAAAATGTACTCTTTTGCAGAAATATTTCCATAATAGAAATTAAGCGGGTTTACAACCTGTCCTCCTTTATGTACTTCATAGTGCAAATGTGGCGCCTCACTTCGGCCTGTGCTTCCTACATAACCTATAACATCTCCTCTTTTTACTTTTTGCCCTACTTTAGCTTTATACCTGCTCATGTGTCCATATAAAGTTTTATATCCAAATCCGTGACGGATAACGATATGGTTACCATAACCAGATGCCTTATTATCTGCTACCACTATTACACCATCACCGGTAGCGTAAATCGGCGTTCCTGTTTTAGCAGAGAAATCCATCCCGGCATGAAACTTACGGATTTTTGTAAAAGGGTCACTCCTGTACCCGAAACCAGAAGCCATATGGCGCAAATCTTCATTTTTTACGGGCTGGATTGCAGGAATTGCCGAAAGCAGCTTTTCCTTATCTTTAGCCAGTTTTGCTATTTCATCTAATGATTTAGATTGTACAACCAGCTCTTTAGAAATAACATCCAGGCGTTTAGTAGTACCTATAACCAGTTCGGAATTATCAAATCCTTCCAGGTCTTTATATCTGTTTATACCACCAAAACCCGCTTTACGCTGTTCTTCGGGAATTGCAGATGCATTAAAATAAGTACGGTAAAGATTATTATCCCTGCTTTCAATACTACTGAGAACCTCATCTACCTGATCCATTTTACGGTTAAGTATCTCATAGCGTATCTTCATATTTTCTATCTCCCTTGCCTGTAGCTTATCTTTAGGCGTTTCAAAAAACGGAGTATTTAAAAGAGCCACAAAACACAGGAAACCAAAAAGGCCCGATGCTACTAAAAAAAGTACAATATACCCTATACTGCGCCCCTTCTTGCGCTTTATCTTTCTATATGCTAAGTTTTCTGCGTCGTAATAATATTTTACCTTCGCCATGTTCTAAATTATTCTATTTTTGCACCTTAGGCAAAATGCCTGCAGGCGCTATAACTGATAAACGAACAAATGTAATAAATGTTACGGTTTTACAGCTATTTTTCGGTTAACGACTGCTTTTAATGATAAAATAAAATTTCAGCCCAAATATGAAATCCCAGGATATCAGAAAACAATTCTTAGATTTTTTTAAGGAAAAAGGCCATCTAATAGTGCCTTCTGCACCTATAGTTACAAAAGACGACCCTACGCTTATGTTTAACAACTCGGGTATGGCCCAGTTTAAGGAATTTTTCCTTGGCAACGGCACACCAAAAAGCAAGCGTATTGCCGACACCCAGAAATGCCTTCGCGTTTCGGGTAAACATAATGATCTGGAAGATGTAGGTTTTGATACTTATCACCATACTATGTTTGAAATGCTTGGTAACTGGAGCTTTGGCGATTACTTTAAAAAAGATGCCATTAACTGGGCATGGGAACTTTTAACCGAAGTATATAAAATACCCAAAGACATTTTATATGTGAGTGTTTTTGAAGGAAGCCCTGAAGAAAATGTACCTTTTGACCAGGAAGCTTATGATATTTGGAAGGAACTGATAGACGAAGACCGAATTATATTCGGCAATAAAAAAGATAACTTTTGGGAAATGGGAGATCAGGGTCCTTGCGGGCCTTGTTCTGAAATCCATGTAGATATACGTTCTGCAGAAGAGAAAGCATTAATATCGGGCAAAGAGCTTGTAAATAATGACCATCCGCAGGTAGTAGAGATATGGAATAATGTATTTATGGAGTTTAACCGTAAAGCAGACGGCTCTCTGGAAAAACTTCCTGCAAAACATGTAGATACCGGTATGGGCTTTGAGCGCCTTTGCATGGTACTGCAAAATGTGCAGTCTAACTACGATACTGATGTTTTTACGCCGCTTATTGAAAAAATTGAAACCTCAACAGGTGTAAAATATACTATTAAGGCAGCAAATGATGCCGAAGAAAAAGTAAATATAGCAATCAGAGTTATTGCAGACCACGTTCGTGCAGTAGCTTTTGCTATTGCCGACGGTCAGTTACCATCTAACACCGGAGCTGGTTATGTTATCAGAAGGATATTAAGAAGAGCAATACGTTACGGCTTTACTTTCCTTGATAAAAAAGAGCCTTTTATTAATGAGCTTGTAGCTATATTGGCTGCACAAATGGGCGAATTTTTCCCGGAAATAAAATCACAGCAATCTTTAGTAACCAATGTAATAAGAGAGGAAGAAGCTTCTTTCCTTCGAACACTTGAGCAGGGACTTCAATTGCTTGAAAACGTTGTTACACAAACAGAAGGTAAAGAAGTTGCAGGAGCTAAAGCCTTTGAACTATACGACACTTTTGGTTTCCCTGAGGATCTAACAGCACTTATCCTTAAAGAAAAAGGAATGAGTTATGACAAAGCCGGGTTTGATGCTGAGCTTAAAAAACAAAAAGACCGTTCCCGTGCTGCATCTGAAGTTGCTACCGATGACTGGGTTCTGTTAACCGAAGGCAACACTGAAACTTTTGTTGGCTATGACCAGACGGAAAACGAAGTAAAAATTACGCGTTACCGCAAAGTCGATTCTAAAAAAGATGGTGTTTTATACCAAATCGTACTTAATAATACACCTTTTTATCCTGAAGGTGGCGGACAGGTTGGCGATAAAGGTACATTAGTTTCGGCTAATGAGACTATTGAAGTACTTGACACTAAAAAAGAGAACAACCTTATATTACATATCGCTAAAAAGTTACCTGAAAACGTAAACGGAACATTTACAGCGAAGGTTAACGAAAAGCTTCGCAGCGACTCTGCCAGCAATCACTCTGCTACGCATTTATTACATCAGGCCTTGAGAACCATTCTTGGAACTCATGTAGAGCAAAAAGGATCGTTAGTAAGTCCGGGGTATTTGCGTTTTGACTTTTCGCATTTTGCAAAAGTTAGTGATAGTGAGCTAAAAGAAGTTGAAGATTTTGTAAATGCAAGAATTCAGGAACATCTGCCACTTGTAGAACGCAGAAGCATTCCGTTCAAACAGGCGGTTGAAGAAGGTGCAATGGCATTGTTTGGCGAAAAATATGGCGACAACGTGCGTGCTATTAAATTTGGCGACAGCATGGAGCTTTGTGGCGGTATTCACGTTAACAATACTGCCGATATATGGTACTTTAAAATTGTGAGTGAAAGTGCTGTGGCAGCAGGTATCCGACGAATCGAAGCAATTACCAATGAAGCTGTAAAAGCTTATTTTGCTACACAGGAAAAGTCTCTTGAAGAAATTAATACTGCTCTTAAAAATCCACAGGATACACTTAAGGCTGTAGTTTCGCTTCAGGATGAAAATGCTAAACTAAAAAAACAGCTTGAAGCATTACTTCGCGATAAGGCTAAGAACCTTAAAGGTGAACTGGCTAAAGAGCTTAAAGAAATAAACGGAATTCAGTTTTTAGCTAAACAGGTAGATCTTGACGCCACAGGAGCGAAAGACCTTGCTTATGAACTGGGAACACTTGGCAATAACCTTTTCCTTGTATTAGCTACTGCCGATGAAGGTAAGCCAATGCTTACCTGCTATATCTCTAAAGAGCTTGTAGCCGAAAAAGGACTTAATGCCAGACAAGTTGTGCGTGAACTGGGCAAATACATACAAGGCGGTGGTGGCGGACAGCCTTTCTTTGCAACTGCGGGCGGTAAAAATGCGGCAGGAATAAACGAAGCTTTAAGTGCCGCAGAAAACTTTATCAGGTAAACATATATTACAAAAAAACAAGAGGGTTGCATTACTTTTTAAATAAAGTAATGCAACCCTTTTTTTTAACAATTTGCATCAGAAAATTACTATATTCGCAAACCAATTATTAACAATCAATTTCAAAAGCAATGAAGAAAATTTTTGCAATTGCAGCTATTGCCTTATTTATGGCATCATGTTCTGATGATGATTCAACATCAAACAATACTGAAAATACTGTGCTGCTTAAAAAAACTATTGAGACATCGTCAGAAGGCACTCTAACTTCAACATTTACTTATAGCGGAACAAAGCTAACAAAAATAACACGTAATGATGGTTCTTATGATGAGTATATATATGAGGGAGATTTAGTTACGTCTATTAAATATCACGAGGGAGGAGAAATTATTCAGGAAGACATATTTACTTACAATTCAGATAATAAACTTGCAACATTTACAACTTTATCTTTTGATGAGGAGATAGGAGATAAAAACGAATATATTTACAATAGCAATGGTACAATAACTGTTAATGGATATTATGGTGACCTTGATTCTCAAACTTATGAGGGAGGAACAGGAACTATTACTATTACCAATGGTAATATTATCAAGTACGAATCTGATGGTGAAGTATTTCAATATACTTATGACTCCAAAAATTTCCCATTAAAAAATATAACTAGCTACGATTCAATGACTCTAAGCTATCCTGAAGCCGGAGGAGGACTAAATAATACTGTTACTTATACAGCCAATTTTGGAGGCTCTGATGATGAATCGTCTGTTTTCAGTTATACTTATAATGCAGCCGGTTATCCGTTAACATCAACAGAAGTTTTAAATTCTTTTGGAGATGAAGAACAAATCAACATACAATACTTCTACGAATAATCATTTTAAAATAAGAACACTAAAGTCCCAAATATGTTTATATTTGGGACTTTACTTTTTTTAACCAAACCAACAACCAATGAAAAAAATTATTACAATGGCCGTATTGGCTTTATTTATGGCATCATGTTCCAGCGATGATTCGCAATCAGCAAACAGTGAAGATACATTACTCTTAAAAAAAATGGTTATAACTGATGAAGATGGAGTAGAAACTACATATGATTACAACTATGACGGGCATAAATTAATAGGTATATCAGGGCCAGATGGATATTATGAATCATATACCTATGTTGGGAATCAGATAACATATACAAAATCTGTTTCTTCTGAGGTAACCATAGAGGATTTTTTTGAATATAACAATGATGGAAAAATCAAGTCTGATATAACTAAAATTATTTATCCAGAAAACGATGATACTAGTTATGATTTTACTACTACCTATACTTATATTTATAATAATGACGGTTCAGTATCAGCAACCTCAGTCACAGAATTTACAGAACTAGGGCAAATTAGCGAAGAAAACTATACAATATTATATTCCGAATCCGATAATTCAATAGTATATGATTATGGAAGTAATACGACTTACAACTATATTTATGATGGAAAAAATGCTCCTTTAAAAAATGTTACAGGCATTGTAAGTAATTTAAACAAAGGGGAAAACATACTGAAGGGTATCATACATGATTCGTCTGGTGAAATTATTGTAAATGACAATACTTATGAATATAATACTATGAATTTCCCTATTTCAGCGATCATTAAAACTAATTCAGGCTTTAACTTCAACGTTCAGGAAATTTATCATTATCAATACTTCTACGAATAATATTAAATCTACAAAAGTGAAATCCCAAATGCATTGTATTTGGGGTTTTCTTTTTTAAGTTTACGAATAATTTAAAAAAATGCAATTCAGTACCCAAATACCTGTTTCAAAAAGTAATAACCCTATAGATTACAATTCTAAAATTGTTTCCCTAGGTTCATGTTTTGCGGTTAATATCGGGCAGAAGTTTGACTATTTTAAGTTCAGAAATACAACCAATCCTTTTGGGATATTGTTTCACCCTCTGGCATTAGAAAAATTTATAGGCTACGCGATTAATAACAAACAATTTACCGAAGCTGATATTTTTGAACATAACGGATTATGGCATTGTTTTGACGCTCATTCTGAACTTAGCACTACCGATAAAAACACATTACTAAAAAATCTGAATGTAGCCTGTGCTGCTACTCTTGAAAATCTGAAACACGCAACGCATCTTATTATAACTCTAGGCACTGCATGGGTTTACAGAAACAACGAAAGCAACAATCTTGTTGCCAATTGCCATAAAGTACCTCAAAAACAGTTTACTAAAGAACTGTTATCTGCTGACGATGTAAAACAAAGCCTGGAGAACATTATACAAATGATAACTGAAAGCAATCCTGCAATATCAATTGTATTTACAGTATCACCCGTTAGGCACATAAAAGATGGTTTTACAGAAAATCAGTGGAGTAAAGCAAATCTTATTAGCGGACTGCAAACAACACTGAATGCGCAGTCAAAATCAAAAAACCTGAATTACTTCCCTTCCTATGAAATAATGATGGATGAACTACGCGATTATCGCTTTTATGCTGAAGATATGATACATCCATCAACTGTAGCTATAGAATACATCTGGAACAGGTTTACAGAGGCTTATATCACCCCACAAGCACAGGAAATAATGAAACTTGCAGATAGTATTCAGAAAGGCCTTTCACACAGACCATTCAATCCGGATACCGAACAGCATAGTGCTTTTTTATCTAAACTAAATGATAAGATAGCAACACTGCAAAAACAACATCCTTACATTAGTTTTTAAGCCATACCATCCAATAAAAAAGAGCGCTTTCGCGCTCTTGATCAATTTAAGAAACTTTCTCTTTTTCAAATATAAGTTCTAATCCGCCATCAATAAGATGCCCCACTTCAGGGCGTTTCTTTTTAACGGCATCCAGGTGCAGCATAACATCCTGCAATAACTCCTGGTTTTTATCTTTATATAACAACTCTGCAATCTCAACCGAAAGCAGCCAGTCATTACTGTGTTTTTCTTTAAGTATTTTAAATGTTTCGGCAATATTGTGATTAGCCTCTTTACCTTCTCTTATATTCCTGATATTTAAGTATAAGCTTTCAAGTTCTTCTCTTTCAGGAGATTTTTGAGCTTTAATAGTTTTACTTGAAGGAACATGAGTAACAAGGTCGAAACTATTAACATCGGCCGGACCCGAAAAAGCAGATACTACTTTTTTACCAACAGCCATATCATAAATACCCCATTCCGGCTGAAATAACACTGTATCATTATGGGTAACAGTACAGTCTCTAAAGCTTATAAGTATTATTTTACCCTGAATATTTCTTGTTCCGGTAATTATTTCTCCACTTACTGTAATATCTCCTTCAAATTCAAGAGTTACTCTCTTTCCTTCATAAATATCATACGCCATTAAATCACGTGGACTCATATCTTCTACCGAAAGATTTATACCTATTAATCTACCTACCGGACTGCCAAAACCTTCAGCATGGTATGATGTTCCGTGCCCAACAAGTTCTTTTTCTCTGTAAGACAATGCAGTATTGCCTGTGGTTTGTATATATACCGGCTTACCTTCGTTTTCTATTACATTAGTAAACACACCCGATATCTGAATACCTGTACTAAGCTCTATAGTACCTAATGCCTTAGATTTTATAAGTTTTTCCAAGCCGCTAAGACCACCTGTACGAAGTGCCATTTTATTAGCAAACTCTTCCAGCACAAGGCTAAGATGTGCAAAATCCGGTGTTACAAAAAGTTGCGGTTGTGGCTTGGTGATATCAAATCCCTGATAAGCTGCCTCAATATCATAAGGTACTTTTTTCACATTATCAGTCATGCACCATGCGCTTTCACCAATAGAGGAAAGTAGTCCTGCACCATATATTTTAGGGTTTTCAACTGTACCAATAAGTCCGTACTCTACTGTCCACCAGTGCAGGTTTCGTATAAGTGCCATTTCAGAAGGTTCAGCAGTATCATTTTGCAGCTCGTCAACACGCTTTTCAATAGCATCAATTTCATCCTGAGGAGTACCTTCAGCTTCTTTCAGAATAGATAAAAGCCGAATTGCCTCATAAATTTCATAATCTCTTGCCGACGATATTGCTTTACACCCTATTTCTCCAAAACGCCTTAAATATTCAGCATATTCAGGGTTAGCAATAATAGGTGCATGCCCCGCCCCTTCATGAATAATATCCGGTGCGGGGGTATATTCTATATGTTCTAACTGACGGATATCTGAAGCAATAACCAACACATTATACGCCTGAAATTCCATAAATGCATTAGGAGGAATAAACCCATCTACCGCAACGGCAGCCCAGCCTATTTCCTGTAATATCCTGTTCATGCCATACATGCTTGGAATATTATCTATCTCTATACCTGTTTTTTTTAATCCTTCAAGGTAAGAGCTATGGGCAACCCTGCTAAGATAATCTACGTTTTTACGCATAACATAACGCCATACTGCCTGGTTTATAGATGTATAGTCATTATAATCCTGTGGCTTGATAAATTGTTTTAAATGTTTTGGCAATCTGTCTATCAGCGGGTTGCTTTCTATAGGTGTATTCATGTTATACAAACGTTATTTATAACGTAAAATTACGAATTTCTCACTTAATATTATTAAAACGTAAAATATATATTTTAAAATCCCTAATTATCAAACCTATGTTAAACATTAAGCAACTAATAAAAAAGCAAAGCCACGGCTTACGCCGTGGCTAACAGAAACAAAGTAATAATTGAAATAACAATTGATTAAAACAGTAAGTATATAACTCAACAGTTTTTAATTTATTATGTGTTTCTTAAAAAATCTAAAAAAACAAAAACCGTAGCTTTAAAAACTACGGTTATATATTATTTCTTCTTTTGCGGAGGAAACTGTTTCATGATCTCTGAAACAAATTCATTTATACGTTCTTGCTTTTTATCACGATCCAGGGTTAATACTCCTGTACCCACTCCCTGCCACACAAGTTCTTTTTTATTGGCATCTATAAGATCTATAAAAAGAGTCCCTTCTGTAGAGGTACTTACAGAGGTGTAGTTACCACCCCAATAACCGGGGCCCCAGCCGTAACCCCAGCCCCAGCCCCAGCCACCACCGTATCCCCATTGGTTTACGTTGACTTCTTTACTGGCTTTGGTAAAGATATTTACCAGTAATGCAGGGTTATCACTTTTTGTAAATCCCTTTTTCTGAAACTCGGCATCTATAGCGTTAAGTATTCTTTTCTTATCAAGATCAGATATTTCTGCCTTTTCTATAGCCTTGTCAAAAAAACCATAGGTTTTATATTGGTTAAAATCGGCATTATCATCGTAATCCGAATTTACCCGTATAGAGCTGCATGAAGCAGCTATGGCTGTAATAAACAGTAACGATAGCAATTTTACAGTCTTCATAATTTTAAAAGTTAATGGTTCATAGCAATTTAATAAAATGCTGACAATTAACTTTATCAATTATCAGCCTAGTAAAGCGTCATCTACAATATTAGGCAGCGTTACTTTAAGCAGCGGCTGAACTTCCATAGCTCTTTTTATAGCAAAAATAGCCTCATCGTTCCTTGCCCAGCTGCGTCTTGCAATACCGTTATTAACATCCCAGAAAAGCATTGATTCTAAACGCCTTGACGCTTCCTGAGAACCATCAAGAACCATACCAAATCCGCCATTAATAACCTCGCCCCAGCCTACTCCGCCACCGTTATGAATACTTACCCATGTTGCACCGCGGAAACTATCACCAATAACATTATGAATAGCCATATCGGCCGTAAAGCGGGAGCCATCATAAATATTAGATGTTTCACGGTACGGAGAATCTGTACCCGATACATCGTGATGGTCACGCCCAAGTACTACAGTGCCAATTTCTCCATTAGCAATGGCTTTATTAAAGGCATTGGCTATATTAATTCTTCCCTGAGCGTCGGCATATAATATACGTGCCTGAGAACCCACAACAAGTTTATTTTCCTGTGCTCCCTTAATCCATTTTATATTATCCTGCATTTGTTGTTTAATCTCTTCAGGGGCTGTTTTAGCCATTTCTTCAAGTACTGCTGTTGCAATAGCATCAGTTTTAGCTAAATCTTCCGGTCTGCCTGAAGCGCAAACCCAACGGAAAGGACCAAAACCATAGTCAAAACACATTGGCCCCATAATATCCTGTACATAACTAGGATACCTGAAGTTTATGCCATCTGCAGCCATAATATCTGCTCCGGCACGTGACGCTTCCAAAAGGAAAGCATTTCCGTAATCAAAAAAGTAAGTTCCTTTTGCAGTATGCTTATTAATAGCATCAGCCTGCCTGCGTAAAGATGCATGTACTTTCTCCTTAAACAGTTCAGGGTTTTCAGCCATCATTTTGTTAGATTCTTCAAACGATAATCCAACCGGATAATAACCTCCCGCCCACGGATTGTGAAGCGATGTCTGGTCACTACCCAGATCTACATATATATTATTTTCATCAAATGCTTCCCATACCTCTACCACGTTACCCTGATAAGCTATAGAAACCACTTCTTTATTAGCTTTTGCCGTTTCTACCCTTTTTATAAGAGCATTAATATCGGTTATAACTTCATCAACCCATCCCTGAGAATGACGTGTATTTACAGCCTTCGGATTAATCTCTGCGCAAACTGTAATACAACCCGCAATATTTCCTGCTTTTGGCTGAGCTCCACTCATCCCTCCAAGTCCGGAAGTGACAAAAACTTTTCCTTCAAGTCCTTCTCCATTCTTCGAAATCTTCCTTCCGCCATTCAATACCGTAATTGTAGTTCCGTGAACAATACCCTGTGGCCCGATATACATATAACTACCGGCAGTCATTTGTCCGTATTGCGATACACCTAAAGCATTAAATTTTTCCCAGTCATCCGGTTTAGAATAATTAGGTATAACCATACCATTGGTAACTACCACTCTTGGTGCCTCTTTATGCGAAGGAAACAAGCCCATTGGATGCCCCGAATACATAATCAGCGTTTGCTCGTCGGTCATTTCGCTAAGGTATTTCATGGTAAGCCTGTATTGTGCCCAGTTTGAAAATACCGCTCCATTACCCCCATAGGTAATAAGTTCATGCGGATGTTGTGCTACGGCATAATCCAGATTATTCTGAATCATCAGCATTATAGCTTTTGCCTGTTCCGATTTCCCAGGATACTCATCTATAGGTCTGGCATACATTCTATAGTCCGGACGAAGCCTGTACATGTAAATACGTCCGTAAGTTTCAAGTTCGCTGGCAAACTCCTTAGCCAGTTCAGCATGATGTTCAGGCTCAAAGTAGCGCAGTGCATTGCGTAAAGCCAGTTTCTTCTCTTCTGCAGTTAATATCTCTTTACGCTTAGGCGCATGATTTATATCCGTTTCATACGGTTTAGGCTGCGGTAAAAAGGAAGGTATTCCTTCCTGAATCTGTTCCTGAAATGTCATATTTTTATAGTGTTCAGTTCTCAGTATTAACTACTCAGTATCAGCATTGCGTCAACTGATCATTAACAACTGCTACTTTTTAAATGTTCCCGTTTTTTTATCGTATCCGTAAGCACAATGGCGACAGCCGTTTTTACAGCAATAACCACGCTTTAAATGATATTTTTCGGTAAATACTTTATACCCTTCAGGCGTAAGGTAATAATCTTCGCCTTCTATTAATTTATTTTCAGAATTTTGCTCTGTCATACGCGCAAATTTATGAACTTTACATTTAATGATAGTGATTGCATCTAAATATTTAATACCTAAAGGATATACTGCTATAACATTATTCCCTTTTATCTTTATTAAAGATGAAAGCATGAAAAATAATATCCTGCTTATTAATCATGAACGCATACACCTGAGGCAGCAGGCTGAACTGCTTATTATTCCTTTTTATATATGGTATGTTATCGAGTATTTCATTCTTCTGTTAGTTTATCACAATAAAACACAAGCCTACCGTAATATTAGTTTTGAGCGGGAAGCTTATAATAACGAACACAACTTAAACTATCTGAAAAACAGAACTTTTTGGAAATTTTTAAAATTTCTAGCTTAAAAAAAGTAATTATTGAATCTGTTAATATCCATTTCACAAAAAAATATACATTTGTTGTACCAAACACTAAAACAAATCAATTATGGAAATTAACTTTCTGGCAATTCTTGTTGCCGCATTAGCTACATTGCCCATTGGGTTTATATGGTACAATCCAAAAGTATTTGGATCTGTATGGATGAAGGAAACCGGCATGACCGAAGAAAAAGCAAA
The DNA here is from genome assembly GCF_024054175.1 of Flavobacterium sp. NRK1. GTDB lineage: Bacteria > Bacteroidota > Bacteroidia > Flavobacteriales > Flavobacteriaceae > Flavobacterium. The sequence continues at coordinate 2,019,167 of NZ_JAMXLA010000001.1, read as the reverse complement.
AGGTGCAAATATGATTAAAATATTTAGCCTTACTATTCTTTTTTCATTTATGATCGCCTTTGTACTTCAAACTATGGTTATACACCAATTTGGAGCGCTAGGCATGGTAGGCGGAGGAGCTATGACCCCTAAACCTTCTTATGATGCTTTTATGGCCGATTACGGACATGCTTACAGAACATTTAAACACGGAATGCTTCATGGCTTTATTGCCGGACTTTTTCTTGCATTGCCTATAGTTGGTATCAATGCCTTATTTGAAAGAAAAAGCTGGAAATACATTCTTATAAATGGAGGATATTTCATTATTTGCTTAACAATTATGGGCGGTATTATCTGCGCCTGGGAATAATCTTTTAAATTTTAAATAACGACAAATCTCCTGCGGGAGATTTATCGTTTATAACACAATGTCAAATCTTACTTTTACTCTTTACACTTCTTCTTCATCTTTACCCAAAGCCTGGAACACTATTGCCGAAAGGAATATTTTTCTTTCAACTGATTATCTTGCTGTTCTGGAAAAAGCGGCACCGGATAACATGCAATGCTATTTTATAGGCCTGTTTAAAAATGGAATGCTTTGTGGCATAGCTATAGCACAATACATCAATCTGAGTAAGATAAATACTTTTGTAGAAGAGAAGAAAAGATTTTGCCTTAAAGACTATCTCTTCAAGAAATTTTCTTCGCATATCATTGTAATTGGCAATAATACCCTTACAGGTCAAAATGCTTATCTATTTAATAAAGATATTAGTGAAAATGAGGCTTTAGGATTATTTAAAAATGCACTAAATGAATTAAGCCGGCAATACCGCAAAAAATGCATATATATTAACCTGCTCGCCATAAAAGATTTTAACGCTTCTGAATTACCGGATTTTAAAAATTCAGGCTATAAAGAATATTATCAGTTTTGTACTCAGCCAAATATGATATTTGATATTAGAAAAGGCTGGGAATCTATTGATGATTATTTAACAACCCTAAATACTAAATACCGTACACAATATAATCGTGCAAGAAAAAAAGCTGACGGTATTGAAAAAAGAAAACTGACTGAAAATGATATAAAGCATTATGAACTCCGGATTCATGATCTTTATATGACTGTTGCCAAAAATGCGTCATTTAATACCTTTCATTTGCCAAAAAATCATTTTGAAGTATTTAAACATCAATTAAAAGATGATTTCCTTTTTTACGGATATTTTATAAATGAACAATTGGTTGGCTTTAGCACGCTCATTCAAAACGGATGTGATATTGACACTTATTTTTTAGGATATGACGATAATATACAGAAAGAAAAAATGCTATATCTCAACATGTTATATGATATGGTAGGCTATGCTGTAAAAAAACAGTTTTCGCATGTTATATTTGCGCGTTCTGCGATGGAGATAAAAAGTTCTGTAGGTGCACGGGCAGAGCAGGTTTACGGTATTATAAAACATACAAATCCGCTTATAAATCTTTTTATGCCAAAGCTGTTCCCTTATTTTGATCCTAAAGTTGAATGGAAAGAACGCAGCCCTTTTAAATAATCAGGGCACTGCTATTTTCATTTGATTGTGAAGTATTTTTACTTCAAGCCTTTCCTCTAATCCGCAAAACTCTCCATCTATCTGAAAGCACACAGGTTTATCAGTTGTTATTAAAGCTTCTTCCGTAGAGATAATCTCTACATCTTCAACACTGTCAATAGGCATATTACCGGTAAGTATCTTCCCTATAAGGAATAAATCAAGGCTTTTTAATATTATTATTTCAAACTTTCCATCGTCCATAATACCAACCGGATTAATAGTAACTCCTGTTCCATAACGCTGAGTATTTGCTATTACTACCATCCTCGCTTCAGTTTCAATGGTTTTACCGTTAGCTTTAATAACAGCATGAAAAGGATCTTCAAGATCTTTAAGAGTATTAATAGCCTGTAGTATATATCCAAGTTTACCTCTTATGGATCCTCCTTCATAATTCCTTATAAGTTCAGCATTTACACCAATATCGCTTAAATGCAGGCTTTTTTTTCCATTAATGCATACCATGTCCATTTGAATTGTATTGCCATGGCATGCTATTTTAAGATTTTCGTCAAGATCATCAGACAGATTAAGATCCACCGAAAGTCCATTGGCTGAACCCGCCGGCAAAATACCAATTATCACATCTTTATGCCCTATAGCTTCGGCCGCCATTTTTACTGTACCGTCACCCCCCGCAATAAGTATCCGTTCAGGTTTATGCTTTTTATATAAATCCTGAATACTTTTTTCATCCTCTTTGCCGGTAGTTTCAAAAACAATTAGTTCAATACCCTCAGCATCAGCAAATTCTTTAGTAGCATTTACCAATTCTGTTTTATCATTTCCACCTGCAATAGGATTAACAACCAATAAACATTTCTTTAAGGAAGCCATCTTACTTTTTTTACTAAATTTAGACAAATAGAATTGCTAAACTCTTATCAAATTTATAAATTTTCATGAAGCCCATCTTAAAACTCTACCGAGGTTATGCAAATGAAGAAGAACTAATTGTTTTTGGGCATGTATTTAAACCAAATACTGCCAGCAATTATGAATTTGAAAAGAAGCGTTTTAAAAATGCAAAATCTATAATCCGTATGTTCAGGATTAAAACCATTCCTAATGCAGATATTTACCTTGAGCATAATGGTATTAAAATACATACTAAAGCACTGGATGATGGTTACTTTAAATTCTGTATTCCTTTAAAAGAAAAAGAAAGGGTTGGTTACGGGTGGACTGACTATTATGTAAGTACTTTTTATAAAGGTGAGGAAATAATTGAAAAGGGGACTTTCATGAGGCCCTACGAAGGAAATCTCGGATTCATTTCAGATATAGATGACACTTTTCTTATTTCTCATACACGAAACGCTTTTAAAAAATTATACATCTTACTCTGGAAAAATATAAATGACAGAAAAATATTTGAAGATGTTGTACAGCATTATAAGGCCCTAAGTACCGCAGGACGTAATAAAAAAGATGAAAGAAATGCTTTTTTTTATGTTTCCAGCAGCGAATGGAACCTTTACAAGTTCATTGTAAAGTTTACTGAAAAGCATGAGCTGCCAAGAGCTGTATTACTTTTAAAAGACATTAAAACCAGCCTGATGGATTTTTTTGTAACAGGAAGAGGAAACCATAATCACAAATTTGATAAAATAAAGCATATACTTGAATTTTATCCTCATCTGCAATATACTTTATTAGGCGATGATTCTCAACATGACCCATTCTTATATGAAGACATTTGCAAAATTTTCCCTGTAACAGTAAAAGCAGTTTACATAAGGCAGACAGGACATCATAAAAAAGAAAAAGCATTAAAAGCCATAAAGAATATGGAGGCTATGGGTGTTGCAACCTGCTACTTTAAAGAAAGCAGCGAAGCTATAAAGCATTCAATGAAAATAGGCCTAATCTCTTAAAGTAAAGTTATTTATCATAAACTTATGATAAACAAAGTATTAATAGTGTAAATTTATATCTAAACCAAAGTAACATTTTTGATTATGAAAAAAGTAATTCTAATGTCAGGATTAGCCCTATTAATGATGGCTTCCTGTAAAAAGAAAGAAGAACCTCTTCCACCACCACCACCAGTAGAAGATCCTGTAGCACCTCCGGCGCCTAAACCTCAGACTACTACCACTACTACCACGGTAACAACTGAAGAAGATCCGGATGGAACTTCAGTAAGTGTAAGTAATGATGGTATAAGTGTTAAAAACAAAAATGGAGATGCAAAAAATAATGTAACTATTTCAAAGAAAAAAGCTGAAGTAGAAATAAAAACACCATAAAAAAGTCCCGCAAATGCGGGACTTTTTTTATTATGCGTTATCAAGCTCTTCCTGTACAACTTCCCATTCCTCCATAAGCTTGTCCAGTTCTTTTTTCTTATTTTCATAAGCTTTAAAAAAAGCGGCATCAGCCATCAATTTTTCATAATTGCCTGCTAAAAGCTTGTCATCATGCTGAATCTGCTTTTCAATTTCTTTAATCAGGTTTTCAATCTTACTTAATTTGTTTTGAAGTGATTTATTTTTCTTCTGATCCTGATAAGAAACCTGCTTGTTTTCCTTTGGCGCTTCTTTTACTGCAACATCTCTTTTTTCAACTTCACGCATGTTCTGTAAGTTACGCTGTTCCAGATAAAAATTAATATCGCCAAGATATTCCTTTATTTTCTGATCTTTAAACTCATATACAATATTACTCATTCCCTGCAAAAAGTCCCTGTCGTGAGAAACTAGTAATAATGTACCCTCAAACTTTTGCAAAGCTGCCTTTAAAACGTTTTTAGACTTTATATCAAGGTGATTAGTAGGCTCATCCATCACAAGCACATTAATAGGCTGTAATAATAGCTTACAAAGTGCCAAACGATTTCTTTCACCACCTGAAAGTACTTTTACCTTCTTTTCTACATCATCCCCTCTAAACAGAAAAGCACCCAGCATGTCACGAACTTTAGAGCGGTTTGTATCTGTAGCTGCATTTTCCATTGTTTCAAGAAGGGTAATCTCACCATCGAGGTATTCGGCCTGATTCTGTGCAAAATAACCCAATTGAACATTATGCCCTAACTTTATTGTTCCCTGATAATCTATATCTTTTGTTATGGCTTTAATAAGGGTAGATTTACCTTGTCCATTTTGACCAACAAAAGCAATTTTACTACCACGCTCTACAAGCAGGTCAATATTTTTAAGAATCGTTTTCTCACCATATTTCTTGGTCACATGTTCCGCTTCTACCACAACACGTCCGGGAGTAACTGAAACAGGGAATGATATATTCATAACCGAATTATCATCTTCATCAACCTCAATACGTTCTACCTTATCAAGCTTTTTAATTAGCGATTGTGCCATTGAAGCTTTAGATGCCTTAGCCCTGAACTTTTCAATAAGTTTTTCAGTCTGCTCAATTTTCTTTTCCTGGTTTTTCTGGGTAGCCAGTTGTTTTTCTCTCAGCTCCTGTCTTAGTTCAAGATATTGCGAATAAGGTTTATTGAAATCGTAAGCTTTGCCAAGCGATATCTCAATAGTCCTGTTAGTTACATTATCCAGGAACATTTTATCGTGAGAAACAATCACAACAACTCCGGGATATGTTCTAAGAAACTGTTCCAACCAAATAATACTTTCAATATCCAGGTGGTTTGTAGGTTCATCCAGAAGGAGCACATCATTATACTGAAGCAGTAGTTTTGCTAATTCAATACGCATACGCCAGCCGCCCGAAAAAGTATCAGTTGGCTTATCAAAGTCTTCACGCTTAAAACCAAGTCCCAATAATATTTTTTCAGTATCTCCTACATAATTATAGCCTCCTAAAATCTCATAGTGATGCGTAACATCGCTTAAATCTTCTATCAGCTGAGAATAAGCTTCGCTTTCATAATCAGTTCTTGTTACTAACTCATGATTAATTTTATCAATTTTGGCCTCCGCTTTTTTTATTTCTTCAAAAGCCTGATACGCTTCTTCCAGCACCGTCCTGCCCTTAATAAAATCGATATCCTGCTTAAGAAAACCAATCTTAACTTCTTTTTCAGTTGCTATAACACCCGAATCATATTGCTGTTCTCCCGAAAGTATCTTCAGCATGGTAGATTTTCCGGCACCATTCTTCCCAACAAGTCCAACCCTGTCTCCGGCTCCAAGCCTAAAAGTAACTTCTTCAAACAAATATGTTCCTCCAAAAGAAACCGATAAATTATGTATATTGAGCATTATTCTTTTGTCTTATTAATGTCGTAAATTTGTGCAATCACAAATTTTTTGCAAATGTTAAAAAAAGGATCCAAATTATATAGCATTTTAACAGGAACCTGTCCCAGATGCCACGAAGAAAGCATGTATATAGACAAAAATCCTTTTCATTTAGGCAATATATATAAAATGCATGAAAAGTGTAGTCATTGTGGACAGCTTTATAAAATAGAACCTTCTTTTTTTTATGGAGCTATGTATGTTAGTTACGCACTAGGTGTTGCAGTTAGTATAGCTGCCTTTATAATAGCATTTGTCTTTTTTGATGCCAGCCTCAAAACATCCTTCTTCGTCATAATTGGTACACTAATAGTACTTATGCCTGTTACAATGCGAATTTCCAGAAATATCTGGATCAACTTTTTTATTAATTATAATAAAGACTGGGAAAAATCTAAGAAAGCTTAAATCTTTGCAGCCCGACTTCTCTTCTTACAGGCTCACCTGATATAATAGAATAATACAATTCATTTGCCATTGACGGGCCAAGCATCACTCCCCTTGTGCCAAGTCCATTTAAAAGGTGTACTCTTTTGTATTCGGGATGTGTACCAATAAGCGGTTTTCTGTCTTTTACAGTAGGCCTTATTCCGGCTAAATGATCCAGAATCTCATAATCACAGGTAATAAGTTCATTAAGTTTTTCAATTAATTCCATTTTTCCTGCCTGTGTAGGTGTTGGAGTTTTATCATACCATTCATAAGTTGCGCCAACCTTATAAATATCTTTACCAACCGGCAAAATGAAAATACTGGCATTTACGGCAACATCTAAATCTAGCTTGGGAGCTTTAATAACCAAGAGCTCACCTTTTGTGCCATCAAGAGGTAAATATTTGAAATAAGGATTAGAATGAATCCCAAACCCTTCAGCAAAAATAATATGCCTTGCCTGAACACCTTTATAAGACACATAATCATGCTCTATAATTAATTCAGAATAATTAAATTTTTCTTCCTCGAAGCAGTCAAGAGATTTTAAATATTCTTTGTAAGATCTCAATAATACAACAGTGTCAACATATCCGGTATGCAGAACTTTTCCAAAACCAAATGGTGCCGGAAGACCGGAAAAATCTTTATGTAAAATTTCCGGAAAAAGGAAAGGCTCAAGAGCAGGTTTATCTGCCGCCTGAAACCAATTGTTCTGCTCTTCCACAGAAGCAAACTTCCTGTAAACAGGAAGTGAATAATCAATTTTAATATTGAGGCGGTGTTGAATCCTTTCATAAAAAGGCAGCATGTAGTCTAAATGAATAGCCGCATCCTGAGGCAGGCTGAAACGTTTTAAAACTATTGGATTGTATAATCCAGCAGCAACATAAGAAGAATTTTGAGAATTGTCACTTATCACAGTAAATGACCTGTTATTCAAAAAAGCAGTTTCAGCAAAGCTTATTCCTGCGAGCCCTGCACCAACAATAATAAAGTCTTTCATGGTGTAAAAATAAAAAACTCTTACCACAAGGGTAAGAGTTTTAAATATTTTGGAAGAATATATTAATTAATAGTTCCACATATCCTGCTCAAAGTTACGTATCTTATCTTTGATACGCTCAGCCTCAAGCAACTGCATCTGTGAATTATCTCTCATGTAATCTTCTATAAGTCTGTCTCCATAAACGTTTTCTTCTTTTACAATTACAGCATTAAAACGTCTTGAATTAAGCAAGTGATCAAAAGTTATTGGCATTGCAGAGTTTTTCTCATTAAATGCATGTGCCTTATGTAAAATATCTCTTGCTCCAGGATAGAATACCCAGAAAAGCTCTATTGGCTCAGCTTCAGACCCCTGCCTTAATTTAGTAAGGGCATCAACTGCCATTGGGCAAATTCCAAGAATTCTGTACTTTAGTTCACCCTGTCTTTTATCAAAGTACCATGTTCCAACAATTTTATATTTGGTAACATCAGCACCTGTTAATTCAGATGTTGTATAATGCTCGTCTGTAAGAATACCACTTGCTTTAAGATCAGCTTCGCTTTTACCCGGATTCTGGTTCATGATTTCACGACCATAATCGTTAAGTTCTTTGAAGAAGAAAACAGATTGTATATCCTCACCAGTCTTTTTCAAAGTAAAGTAAGAATCATCATACACTTCTGTTAACTCACCGTCTTTGATAGCAGTGATTAAAACACTGAATAGTGACCTTCTATCATCGCCTATATTATCTTCAACAGGAAAATACATGGGAAAATTAATTCTCTGATCAAGATCTATCACTTCCCAAACCTTTCTGGCAAGCAAAACATCCCTATCTCCCACATAACCGTAAGGTAGCGGTTTATCATTGTCTAATGAGTCCTGCTCTGCGGTTTTTTTACCTATTTCATCCGGCGTTTTTGCATTTAACAAGTTAGACTGTGCAAAAGACGAAGTCATACCTGCAAAAAATAAAGCCGCTAATAAAAAATTTCTGCTATTCATTATTTTAATTTTATACTGTAAAAGAAAAACGCTCTTTTAAATCAAATTATTGTACTTCCCAAGTGAAAGAACCTGATTTTGGTGGTTTATAACCATTAGCTCCTTCAACACTTGCTTCAATGTTACCAATAACAACTACATCACCTCTTTTAGCTTTAGCTATTGCAGCAAGAGCCTGACCACTAAATCTGTTACCCTGACAAACCATAGTTCCAGATCCAGGAACATATACTTCGAAAGAAACCACATTAGTTTTAACGTCAAATACGAAATCAGGGAACGCAACATTAACAGTTGAAGATGCAAGGTCATTTTTATTACCTTTCATGGAATTTTGTTTACCTCTTAGAACAGGTACCGGTGCAGGAATTCCTCTCACATTAAAAGTCTTCTTAGAAGTAATAGCGGTACCATCCGGTAATTTTCCTGTTACGGATATTACTGCAGTAGTACCAGTTACTCCAGTTACATTCCAGTTATACTGACCAGATTTAGATCCCTTTCTAAAGGCACCAGGAGCAGATGCTGTTACGTTATTGTCAGATATACCAGCAAATGAAACTGTCATTGGATTTTCAACACCACGATAAACAGAATTCATCTTATCCGCAGATATAGTAGCCTCGTTTGGTCTAGGGACAACTACATAATTACCTTCAATTGGAATTTTAACTTCTTTTCCATCTTCAAGGAATACAAACTCTCCTTTAATATCCTGCTCTCCTATTGATCCAGCAGAAACTTTAAATTTAGCCTGACCACTTTCCATAGAAACACTACCTCCATTAACAGAAACTCTTGTAGGCACTGTTGCATCGTCATAACGTCCTAAAACTACTTTACCTGTAACAGCTTCTCCAGCAAAAAATGCAGATTTATCCGTAACAACAATAGCTTTATATTTGTTCATCGAAGTTGCATCAAGAGCAGCTTTACCAAGAGCAACATTATAAACGTTAGACTCAATAACTTTTACATTATTTTGTAAAGCAGAAAGTTTAGTTAATGAAGCAATCGCAGGAAATCCTTGGTAATGATATTCAAGATATTTTTTTGTAACACCTTCACCATCTTTAATATCTGCTAAATTGAATTTTTTATCAATGTCTGCAACGATAGAACGATATTTATTAATATCACCACCAAAAGCAGCTTTCATATCCGCTTTATATTTCTCAATAGTCGCAATGATCTCTTTACCTTTTTTAGAGTATCCATCTCCTTCAAACCAGCCTTCATCAATCATAGCTCCTTTGTCCATTGCTTCATAAGGAAGCTTTCCATCCTCTTCTTTCTCAAACTCTTTAACAATGTCTGATTTTAAAGATTCAATATAAGTAACAAAACCTGCTGAAATATTTTTTACTTTTTCAGATATCTTTTTTGCCTCGCCATATTGTGCAGGAGATTCAGTTGCTTTTAAAGCAAGTGCATCATAAAGATCTTTATTACTTTTAGAAGCATCAACATTTGCTGCTTCAAATTGTTCATTCATCAAGCCAAAAGCAGATAATACTTCTTTTGACATATTTAGTGCCAACATTGCGATGAAAACCAGGTACATCAGGTTAATCATCTTTTGTCTAGGGGTTAATTTTCCTCCTGCCATTTTAATTAGTTGTCTTTAGTTTGGTTAAAAAATACAGTAACTAATTATTAAGCCCTGTTACCCATTGCTGAAAGCATACCACCATAAACATTGTTTAGAGAAGCAATGTTCTGAGTCATAGCCTGCATTTCTTGTTTTAATTTAGCAGCGTTATCAGCGATTTCTTTATTAGCCTCAGCATTACGAGATGCACTCTCTAACTGAACTTTGTAAAGACTGTTTAATGACTCCATCTGAGCTGCAGCCATAGACATTTCTTCACTATATTTTTTCTGAGAAGCGATTGAATCCACTGTAGGAGAGATTCCTTTTGCCGCAGATTCGAAGTTTTTAATGCTGTTTCCAAGGCTTTCCATTAAAGCACCATCAATTTTAGCTTCTTTTAATAAATTGTCAAGTTTTTGAGAAAGTAGTCCCTGAGCTTCAGCCGGGTTTTCTTTCTTAGCATCTTTTTTCTTAGCTTCACCACCAGCAAGTTCTGGATAAACTAATGACCAGTCAAGTTCTTTATCAACAGGATCGAAAGCAGATAAAGCAAAGATAAACGCCTCAACACCAAGACCAATAATAAGCATCGCGCTTGCCCCTGTCCAGTGCTGTATTTTGAAAAGTGCTCCAACAATTACAACTGCCGCACCCATACCATAGGCGAAATTCATAACTTTTTTAGGTAGTGCCATAATAAAATAATTTTTAGTTTTTAGTTAAGTTAATTAATTTAAATATTCAAAATTTGAGTTGGTTACTAAATTTATTCGTTTGAGGTATTTTGCGTACCCATATAATCCTGAACAGTTCTGAAACCTATATAGCTTCTTGCTGAATCAGCATATTCCCAATCCCTTGTACTTACCTGAAGGAAGTAAGCCACATCTTTCCAAGATCCGCCACGTATAACTTTACGTTTGTTAGCAAGATCCGGCACGTTAGGGTTCATGGTTGAAACATATTCATAAGACGAAGCATCATATGATGAATCTGTCCATTCTGAAACGTTACCAGCCATATTGTAAAGGTTAAGATCATTAGGATCATAAGACTGAGCTTCTACAGTATATAAAGCACCGTCAGCAGCATAGTCACCTCTGTTTGGCTTAAAGTTAGCAAGGAAACAACCTCTGTCATTTTTAGCGTAAGGACCTCCCCACGGGAAAGTAGCTGACTGAAGACCACCTCTTGCAGCAAATTCCCACTCTGCCTCAGTTGGTAAACGGAAAGAGTTTACAAATTGTTTCTTTTTAGCTTTTTGGTATGTATTTTTATTAAGCGTTCTCCATGCGCAGAAAGCTTTAGCTTTTTGCCATGTAACACCAACTACAGGATACTCTCCATAGGCCTCATGCCAAAAATAGTCATTATGCATCGGCTCGTTATATGAATAAGCAAAGTCTTTAATCCACACAGTAGTATCCGGATAAACCTGAACCTGCTCATGTCTCATATATTTACTTCTCTTAGCTCTTGAATTCTTAGTAGATTTATCTTTTGCAGCTGCCTGAATATCCATCCATGAATAACGGAACACTAATTTAGAAACATCAATAGTTCTTAAACCATTATACGATTCTGATTCCGGCAGATACATAGAATCCATAACCTCCACATAATATTCATCCGGATATTTTTGAGGATCAGTAATAAGCTTAGCCTTATGATTAAGCTTTCTACCAGCATACATATCATCATCAGTACCTAAACTATAATAGTTCTCATACATATATTTATCGTAAGCTGACTGATCTTCTGTAGCCTCCTGATCTTTGAATGCAAACTCTCCAATACCACCTGAACCCGGCTTTTGCCCCTGCTCATCGGCAAGAATTGCAAGTCTTGTTCTGATTGTAGAATCTTTAACCCACTGAACAAACTGACGATACTCGCTATTGGTAATTTCAGTTTCGTCCATGTAAAAAGAACGAACAGTTACCGTTTTTGTAGGAGCATCCTGTACATTAGCAAGGTCGTCATCAGACTTACCCATAATGTAAGCACCACCCGGAATTAAAGTCATACCGTAAGGCTTTTCAGGCCTCCATTTTCTGCCTCTAACTCCTACCAGTTCTCCTCGGTCACTGGAACCACAGCTGATTAAAAATGATAAAGTTGCTGTTAATGCAATGAACTTCTTCATAAAATTGGGTTATTAATGTAATTCTATTTTTAAGGGCGTAAACCTATTTATTTATTTTTAAAAAAACAATTTTTTTATTAAAAAAACCTAAACAAAAAGTAAACTATTGAATACTTATGCGAAAACACCCTGTTTTTGTAACAATTGTGTTAAATAATGTTTTTTCTTTGAGCTTTCCATAATCTTTCAGGGTACTCACTATTACAGGCACTGAGATAATCTTGATAATTACAAGGTAATAACGTATTCCTTTTTAATTTATTGTTAAGATTTGAAACATATGGCACTTCAATCCACCATCTGTCTGTTTTATCGCTTTTAAAGAAAACCAATTCTTCATCTTCGGCCGGCACAATATACTTAATATAGTGTTCCTTGCTTCCAAAAGGATATTCATTAGAACGATAGTGCATACCTTCAATAAAATACCATATTACCTGAGCCACTAAAGGAGCCTCCTGACGGGTATCATCATGATTAAATATACCAAAAGCGGTTACCTTATCACTTATTCCTGCATAGCGTGCTAATGTACAAATTTCTTTGCCATCAAAACCATTTGGTATAAATTTAACAATATTTCCGGAATCACTGGACTTAACTGCCGTCATATCAATACTTACAATATCGGCATCTCTAAACACAGGCTCGGCAATTGTGGGATTTCCGCATACTTCGCCCAGTCTGTAGGCATCAAAATATAGTTTTTCTACTAGATCTACCTCTTCCTGCGAATTATAATATGTCTGGTATCCCAGGTTACTATAATTAAAAAGATTGTTGGGTTCATCTACAATCATTCTGGTAAGATAAGAGGCTGCAGAAAGTTCATCATCCTGTTTCCCAAAATCAAATTTACTATCGATAGACACAAAATTAACCATTTGCTCAAGTCTGTCATAGGCTCTGTATATTGCATAGGACAAATCCTGTGAGCCACCTATAATAATAGGAAGAATGCTCTTTTTTACCAATTCCTCCACGATACTCTTTAAAACAAAATAAGTATCCTGCTGGGTATTGCCTGCCGGTATATTGCCTAAATCTGCAATAGATTTATCCCAGTTGCCCGGAAAAAGGCTGTAAAACTCCTTACGTATATAATTAAGGTGTATATGATGTTCTTTTTTAATGTCAGCACCACGATTATCTAAAACACCTATAATTGCAACAGATGTATTTTCAAGATCAGGAAAATGCTCATTAGTATGAAACTCAGCTTTATTACCCAAAGCCTGAGCAGAACCTCCGGCTATAAATTCAAGCAAACCGGCATCTAAGGGTTGTAAAAAATCAAATACCATTTATATTATTTCTTTTTAGCCGTGGCTTTCTTGGCAGGAGCTTTTTTAGCTGTCGTTTTTTTGGCTGCTGTTTTTTTTGCCGGTGCCTTTTCCTCAATCATGGTTTTAACCTGGTCTAAAGTAAGTTTAGAAGCATCTACATCTTTATTAAGCTCTATTTTTACTTTACCTTTAAGAATAACAGAACGGCCCCATCGTGCTTTTTCCACACGTATACCCTCGTCTTCCCAGTTATGTATTACTTTTTCTATATCTTTTTGAATTTTATCTTCTATAAGCTCCTTAATATCGGATTGGGAAAGATTATCAAAATTATATTTTTTGTTTACATTAATAAATGTTCCGTTCCATTTAATAAATGGCCCAAAACGGCCAACACCTTTTTGTACAGGCTCATTTTTATACATGCCTATAGGTGCGTCTGCCTGTTGCTTTTCACTAATAAGTTCTTTGGCCCTTTCAAAAGTTACATCCAGAGGATCTTCGCCTTTTGGAAGTGATATAAATGTTTTCCCGAAACGTACATAAGGACCGAAACGGCCATTATTCACTTCTACTTCTTCGCCTTCATATGTACCAAGACTCTTAGGAAGCAGAAACAAACCTAAAACTTCATCAAGAGTAATTGTTCCTATATTCTGCTCCTGTAAAAGGCTTGCAAATTGTTTATTTTCATCTTCAGCATCACCTATTTGTGCCATTGGCCCAAATTTACCTAAACGAACACTTACAGGCTTTCCTGTTTTCGGATCAGTTCCTAAAATACGTTCACCTGATTCTCTTTCGGCATTTTTTTCAACATTTTTTACGGTAGGATGAAAATGATCATAAAAATCACCCATCATTTTTCTCCAGTCTTCATTACCGGAAGCTATTTCGTCAAAATCCTGTTCTACTTTGGCGGTAAAATTATAATCAAGAATAGTCTCAAAATGATTAACGAGGAAATCGTTAACAATTATACCTATATCGGTAGGAACCAGCTTGCCTTTATCCGAACCAACATTTTCATGAAGTTCCTGTTCAGTTACAGCACTATCTTTCAACATCATTTGGCGGTACCTTCTCTCCTGCCCTTCAAAACTACCTTTCTCAACATAATTTCTACTAATAATTGTAGATATTGTTGGAGCATATGTAGAAGGTCGGCCTATACCAAGCTCTTCCAGTTTTTTAACCAAAGCAGCTTCTGTGTATCGTGCAGGCGGCCTTGAGAAACGCTCTGTAGCTGTAATATAATTGTTTATAAGTTTTTCATTTACCTTTAATGCAGGCAGCATTCCTTCCTGTTCTATATCTTCATCATCGTTTCCTTCAAGGTATACTTTCAGAAATCCTTCAAACATTAAAACTTCTCCTGATGCAGTAAATAATTCTTTATGGTTATTGGCTTCAATCTTTACATTTGTACGTTCAAGGTGGGCATCGCTCATCTGAGAAGCAACAGTTCTTTTCCATATCAAATCGTATAATCTTGCCTGGTCACGATCTATATTAACGCCATGGCGAGACATATCGGTAGGACGAATTGCTTCGTGGGCTTCCTGCGCACCCTTACTTTTAGTAGCATAATTTCTTGGCTTGCTAAACTCTTTACCGTAAGACCTGATAATTTCAGCTTCGGCAGAAGCCATAGCTTCCTGAGAAAGGTTTACACTATCAGTTCTCATATAGGTAATAAGCCCTGCTTCATATAAACGCTGCGCCAGCATCATAGTAACACCTACAGGAAAATATAATTTTCTTGCTGCCTCCTGCTGTAATGTAGAAGTCGTGAAAGGAGCGGCGGGCGATTTTTTCGCAGGTTTGGTTTCAAGGTCTGACACCTTATATATGGAACCTATATTTTTATTTAAAAAATCCTGGGCTTCCTGTTTAGTAGTGAAATTTTTAGGCAGCTTAGCCTTAAAGCTTTTGCCGGCTTCATTTACAAATTCAGCAGTAACGCTGTAAGATGCCTCTGCTTTAAAGTTTTGTATTTCGCGCTCACGCTCTACAATGAGACGAACAGATACAGACTGCACCCTGCCCGCGGATAGTCCGCTTTTTACTTTTTTCCATAATACAGGTGAAAGCTCATATCCTACAAGCCTGTCCAGCACACGGCGTGCCTGTTGCGCATTTACAAGATCATAATTTATATCTCTTGGATTTTCAATAGCTTTCTGAATTGCCGTTTTGGTGATCTCATGAAAAACAATTCTTTTGGTTTTTGTTTTATCAAGTTTCAGCTCTTCCGCAAGATGCCATGCAATAGCCTCTCCTTCGCGGTCTTCATCACTTGCCAGCCAAACCATTTCGGCCGATTTAGAAAGATCTCTGAGTTTTTTTACCAATGCTTTTTTATCTGGCGAAACCTCATATTTTGGCTTAAAGCCATTTTCTACATCTACGCCAATTTCTTTTGAAGGAAGATCGGCTATATGTCCATAACTGGACTCAACCTGGTATCCTGCTCCAAGAAATTTTTCAATGGTTTTTGCCTTCGCAGGCGACTCAACTATCACTAAATTCTTTGCCATATTGCTTTTCTTTGTGTCGCAAAAGTATTGGTTTTTTTTAAATATTAGATTTTGACGGTTTTAATTTCACATTTTTGCTTCTAAAAATTCTGTTAAAAAAAAATAAATCAACACAAAAACCTATTACAGCAATAACATATCTATTCAATAAAAAGGTTGGCTGAACAGGATAACTTTATTATCTTTAAGCTTTTACATCCATCTAATATATTTACACGCAGCTTATGAAAGAGTTAAACATTAAACTTTTATTACCCTATAATTGGGGACACATAAGAAAAATTAAAGTTTATAGCGATAAAGGAGTACTGTTAACCAAAATTATGCATGGTGAAGAACTTAAACTTACCATCGATGAAAGCGTTAGTAATGTAGTAATTAAACTTGATTTTTATAAATCTGTTATAAAAGTTCCTGAAGGAGATAAAGTTTTTTTAGCGCTATTTATGGATTTTAGAGACCGTTTCCCTCATAAATATATTGATACGTTAAAAAGAAAATGCCTTACAGGTAAATTTTTAACTGAAGATGAATTTGAAAATTTCGATCTCACTTTTTACACCAAGTCTTTTCAATGGGTACAGAAAACCCAAATTGATAAACCTTCTTTATTTTTAGGCTTTCTGTTAGCTGTAGGATTAACTGTAATGTCGATTGTTGAACAAAGCAATCCTTATCAGGATATTGTTTTTCTTATAGGAGTAGGATCTTTCTTCTCATTAATGATGATACAGATAGAAAATCATAAAATTTTATTGTATGATTATAAAAGCAGGATGATCGCAACAGGTATTGCTTATTTATTAGGCAGCCTTTTCCTTCAGTCATCCTTCCCTGCAACAACCTTATTTATACTATTCAGTATTGTATTTCTTCTAAAATCAATTTACAGTATTAAAGAGTTGGTTCATAAAATAAATTTAGAGAAAGAGTAATCTGTCAACTTGTCATATTTTTCAAATTAAATAGTATCTTTGCCAATTGAAAAAAGCACTCTAGTAGCAAATTATGGAAAAGATAATTGAAGAAAACAAACAAGGACAAAGCCTTGTTTTAGAACAAAAAGAAGGAAATACCAAAAAACTTTTTATTGAAAGCTATGGCTGCCAGATGAATTTTTCTGACAGTGAAATTGTAGCCTCAATACTTGCCAATGAAGGCTTTAATACTACGCAAAACCTTGAGGAAGCAGACCTTGTGCTGGTTAACACCTGCTCTATCCGTGATAAAGCCGAACAAACTGTTCGTAAAAGGCTGGAAAAATATAATGCTGTAAAAAAAATAAATCCGGGAATGAAAGTAGGCGTATTAGGCTGTATGGCCGAACGTCTTAAAAGTCAGTTTCTGGAAGAAGAAAAAATAGTAGACATGGTTGTAGGCCCCGATGCCTATAAAGACCTGCCTAATCTTTTAAAAGAGGTTGAAGAAGGGCGCGATGCTATAAATGTTATTTTATCTAAAGATGAAACTTATGGTGATGTTGCTCCTGTTCGCCTTAACAGTAATGGCGTAACTGCGTTTGTATCTATTACACGCGGATGCGACAATATGTGTACATTTTGTGTAGTTCCATTTACACGCGGCCGCGAACGCAGCCGTGAACCACAAAGCATTATGGAAGAAATAGCCGACCTGCACAACCGCGGCTTTAAAGAAATTACGCTTTTAGGCCAAAATGTAGACAGCTACCTTTGGTACGGAGGAGGACTTAAAAAAGATTATGCAAAGGCATCTGAAATGCAAAAAGCCACAGCAGTAGATTTTGCACAATTACTTGATATGGTTGCCAAAGCGTACCCTAAAATGCGTTTTCGTTTTTCCACTTCAAATCCGCAGGATATGCACCTTGAAGTTATTGAAGTTATGGCAAAGCATAATAATATATGTAAATACATCCATTTACCTGTACAAAGCGGTAGCACCCGAATATTAAAAGAGATGAACCGCCAGCATACACGTGAAGAATATATGGAGCTGGTAGATAATATTTACCGCATCATTCCTGAAATTTCACTTTCGCAGGACATGATATCCGGTTTCCCTACTGAAACGGAAGAAGATCATCAGGATACCCTTACTCTTATGGAGCACTGCAAGTATGATTTCGGGTTTATGTTTGCTTATAGTGAAAGGCCTGGAACACTGGCAGCACGAAAACTGGAAGACGATATTCCTGAAGAAGTAAAGAACCGCAGGCTTACAGAAATTATTAACCTGCAGCAAAAAATGGCTCTGGAACGTACACAGCGTTTTATTGGCCAGGTGGTAGAGGTACTTGTTGAAAAAGAGTCAAAACGTTCTGACGCTCACTGGAGCGGAAGGAATTCACAAAATACAGTAGTTGTATTTCCTAAGGGAGATTATAAACCGGGAGATTTTGTAAATGTATTAATTACAGAATGTACATCTGCTACACTTATAGGCAATCCTGTAGGTTATTCTGAAATGCAATCATAGAATGCAAAAAGAAGTAATTATAAAACAAAGTCTTACAGAAAAAACACTTACAGAAACAAGTGTATATATATTATATTCCAGCAGGATAAAATATTACCTTTTACTATTACTGATTATATTTACTTTTAACGCAACGACAGTTTACTGGAGCGGCATAAAACCAGAGGCAAATGACTTGGGTTTTATACCACCAATTGCAGTTATAGTTGTATCAGTATTAATTTTTTTCAATCTGGCTAACCGCTCAAAAAAAGACTTCAAAAAAAATTCAAGGTATTATACTAATTTGGTTTTTACGTTAAATGAAACTGAATTTAGAACTGAAGGCGAAGATTTTTTTAATGCGCGTAAATGGGAGGATCTTGTCAAAATTAAAAGTACAAAAAAATGGTATCTTATTTATTTCAATAAAATGCAAGCTTCAATTATTGACAGATCCCAGCTTGATCCTTCGAAAGAAGACGAATTGAATGATATTTTTAATTCGATAAGAACCAAAATTAAAGTAGTTGATTGACCATGGAAAGCATACAAGCCATAAAGCAGCGATTCGAGATTATAGGAAACGATCCTAAACTTAACCGAGCGGTTGAAAAAGCCATGCAGGTAGCCCCTACCGATATATCGGTGCTGGTTACGGGAGAAAGCGGTGTAGGTAAAGAAAGCATCCCTAAAATAATACATGCCCTTTCACACAGAAAGCATGGTAAGTATATTGCAGTAAACTGTGGCGCCATACCGGAAGGAACTATAGACAGTGAACTCTTTGGCCACGAAAAAGGTGCTTTTACAGGAGCTACCGCTACGCGTGAAGGTTATTTTGAAGTCGCTGACGGCGGTACAATTTTTCTGGACGAAGTGGGCGAACTGCCTCTTACCACTCAGGTAAGACTGCTTCGTGTACTGGAAAACGGAGAATTTATAAAAGTAGGATCGTCTCAGGTGCAAAAAACCAATGTGCGTATTGTAGCTGCTACAAACGTAAATATGTTTGATGCCATTGAAAAAGGCAAATTCAGGGAAGATCTTTACTATCGTTTAAGTACAGTAGAAATTATGCTTCCCCCGTTACGCGAAAGAAAAGAAGACGTACATTTATTGTTCAGAAAATTCTCTTCAGATTTTGCACACAAATATAAAATGCCTCCTATTAAACTTGATGACGATGCTGTTTCACTTTTACAAAAATTTCGCTGGAGCGGCAATATACGTCAACTACGTAACGTTGCAGAACAAATAAGCGTACTGGAGGCAAACAGAAATATTACACTCGCTTCATTAAGAGCTTATTTACCGGAAGAAGGCAGCAATCTACCTGCAGTAGTAAGAGATAAAAAGCCCGAAAGTGATTTCAGTAATGAGAGAGAGATATTATATAAGGTATTGTTTGATATGAAAAGCGACCTGAACGACCTGAAGAAACTTACTATGGAGCTAATGCAGAACGGCAATACATCAAAAGTACAGGAAACAAACAAAGGTCTGATTCAGAAAATATATGGTGCGCAAAATGGCGATACTCATGAAGACTTTGAAAACCTGCCAAGCACAAATGTTTTTGCTCCACAAAAGGTATCCCGCCCCGAGCCGCCTGTAATTGAGGAAGACGATGATGATGACAGCAATTATCTTTTTGCTGAAACCGTAGAAGAGGAAGAAACCTTAAGGTTAGATGAAAGAGAAATAGAACTTATAAAAAAAGCTTTGGAACGTAATAAAGGTAAACGTAAAGCAGCTGCTGATGAACTTGGCATATCTGAAAGAACCCTGTACCGAAAAATAAAACAATATGACTTATAGCCTTATGGCAATTATCATGAAACATTTAAAATTTATACTGGCATTTGCCATACTCTTTACACTTAGCGGTTGCAGCGTTAGCTATAACTTTACAGGATCAGGTAAAATTGATGCTAAAACTTTTCAGGTAAACTATTTTCAAAATAAAGCCGATGTAGTAGAGCCCGGAATAGAGCGTACTTTTACCCGAAGATTACAGGACCTTATACAAAACCAGACAAACCTTAGCCTTACAAACTCTAACGGAGATCTTGTTTATGATGGTGAAATAACACAATACCGTATATCTCCAATGACGGCTACTGCCGATCAGCGTGCTGCACAAAACAGGCTGAGTATTACTGTAAATGTGAGATTTACGAATAAGAATAAGGAAGACGACGATTTTGAAAAGCCTTTTAGTTTCTATTATGATTTTCCGGGAAATGAGCTGCCTACAGGATCTACACTAAACAATGCTCTTGAAGATATATTTGAAAGGATAACGCAGGATATATTTAATGAATCGCTGGCTAAATGGTAAAAAGTTGACAGCTTACAGTTAATGATAGACAGCTTAGCCCGAACATCTCATAACTGTAAACTAAAACTGTAAACTAAAAACTATTGAATACAAAAGACTATACATATTTGCTAAACAAGCCTTATTCGCTGAACGATAAGCAAACGGCAGAACTGGAAAACATCCTTTCGGAATTTCCGTTCCTGCAGAGTGCTCGTGCTATTTACTTAAAGGGCTTATATAATCAGGATAGTTTTCGTTATAATACCGAGCTCAGAAAAACCGCAGCTTATACAACTGACAGATCTATACTGTTTGATTTTATTACTTCAGAACAGTTTCAAAGTGTAGATAAAGAAGCATTTACCCAACATGAAAAAGCGCTGCAATCTATACCTGTAAATGAGAGTGAGATAATAGAAAATAAAATTGAGACGAATGACGCTGAAGAGCAGATTAGTCCTCTAAACAAACTTGAGGAATCTATAAAACGCTCTATACAGGTTGTTGAAGATACTGAAACTGTAAAACAACAAAGACCTGAAGCAGAAAACAGAGTAGAAGAGTCTATAAAAAACTCTATTAAAGCAACAGAAGATAACATTGCTTACTTAGAGAAAAAAGAAGAGCTAAAGCCTGAACCTGAAAAAACAGTTAAAGAAACAGAAGAAAAACTAAACATAGGCAGGCCACTTGAATTTAGCGCATCTGAAACCCATTCATTCGCGGAATGGCTTAAATTGTCTAAAATTACTCCTATAAACAGAGAAGATGAACTAAGGGAAGATGCCAAATCAGATGAAATAGATGAATCTATAAGTAAAAAAATGGAAATTATAGATAAATTTATAGAGACTAATCCTAAAATAGCACCTGTTAAAAATATAACGCCAACCCCTGCAAACATTGAGAAAAGCAGTCAGGAAAACTCAATGCTTATGACCGAAACGCTTGCGAGGGTTTATCTGGAACAAAAAAAATACAGCAAAGCAATACAAGCTTATGAAATTTTAATTTTGAAATATCCGGAAAAAAGTGTTTTCTTTGCAGACCGTATTTCAGATATAAAGACAATTCAACAAAATAACAATTTAAAGAACGATGCTTAACTTTTCAATTTTTCTGATACTTATAACGATAGTAAGCTTTTTGCTTGTAGTGGTAATTATGGTTCAAAACCCTAAAGGCGGAGGTCTTTCTTCTTCTATTGGAGGTTCCCAGATGATGGGCGGTGTTCAAAAAACTACTGATTTTCT
Source organism: Flavobacterium sp. NRK1 (assembly GCF_024054175.1). GTDB lineage: Bacteria > Bacteroidota > Bacteroidia > Flavobacteriales > Flavobacteriaceae > Flavobacterium. The sequence goes on along the minus strand of NZ_JAMXLA010000001.1, from coordinate 1,997,334 downwards.
TGACAAAAGTACATGGACCCTTGCTACTATATTGGTTGCACTTATATTATTATCAAGCCTGAGCTTTTCTACGGCTAGCAGCGATGAGTCTTTTATTGATGAATCTGCAGTACCGGCTGTACAAACTCCGGCCACTACTACTCCTGCAAAACCAGAAGCAACAACACCTGCTGCTCCTGTTGCAGAACCACAAAAGTAATTTCTTCGTAAATAACAATATAAAATGCCAGCCTTTTTAAGCTGGCATTTTTTTATCATGAAACTTTGTCAGACCGACACTGACTGGCATAATTTCTGAAAAACTGTAAACATCAATTTTAATAACAATAAATAATAACAATTAATATGGCTTTAAACATTAAACCCCTTTCAGACCGCGTACTAATTGAGCCGGTAGCTGCAGAAACACAAACTGCTTCAGGGATTTTTATTCCTGATACTGCAAAAGAAAAACCACAAAAAGGTATTGTAGTAGCCGTAGGCAATGGCACTAAAGACCATGACATGACTGTAAAAGTAGGTGACACTGTTTTATACGGAAAATATGCAGGAACTGAACTGAAATTTGAAGGCAAAGATTACCTTATAATGAAGGAAGACGAGATTTTTGCTATTATCTAATTTTAAGGTTAATTATTTTAAAAACATATAACGAAATACAAAATGGCTAAAGAAATAAAATTTGATATTGAAGCACGCGACGGTTTAAAACGCGGTGTAGATGCATTGGCAAATGCAGTAAAAGTAACCCTTGGCCCTAAAGGGCGTAATGTTATTATAAGCAAATCTTTTGGTGGGCCTACAGTAACTAAAGATGGTGTATCTGTAGCTAAAGAAATTGAACTTTCTGACACCCTTGAAAACATGGGCGCACAGATGGTTAAAGAAGTTGCTTCTAAAACTAACGATCTTGCAGGAGACGGTACTACAACAGCTACTGTACTTGCTCAGGCTATTGTTAAAGAAGGACTTAAAAACGTTGCTGCAGGTGCAAATCCAATGGATCTTAAACGTGGTATAGACAAAGCTGTTGAAGCTATCGTGGCTGATCTTGCAAAACAATCTAAAGAGGTAGGAAGTGCTACTGAGAAAATCAAACAGGTTGCTTCTATCTCTGCCAACAATGACGAAACTATTGGTGAGCTTATTGCTACTGCTTTTGGTAAAGTAGGCAAAGAAGGCGTTATTACCGTTGAAGAAGCTAAAGGAACAGACACTTATGTAGATGTTGTGGAAGGTATGCAGTTTGACAGAGGTTACCTATCTGCTTACTTTGTAACAAATTCTGAAAAAATGGAGGCTGAACTTGAAAGGCCTTACATTTTATTATATGATAAAAAAGTATCTTCAATGAAAGATCTACTTCCGGTACTTGAGCCGGTTGCGCAATCTGGAAGACCTTTATTAATTATTGCAGAAGATGTAGACGGAGAAGCCCTTGCTACTCTTGTAGTAAATAAATTAAGAGGCGCACTTAAAATTGCTGCTGTGAAAGCTCCTGGCTTTGGTGACAGAAGAAAAGCACTTCTTGAAGATATAGCTATACTTACAGGCGGTACTGTAATTGCAGAAGAAAGAGGTTACACTCTTGAAAATGCTACACTTGATATGCTTGGAACCTGTGAAAAAGTAACTATAGATAAAGATAACACTACACTTGTAAATGGAGCCGGCGATCAGGACAACATCAAAAACCGTGTTAACCAGATAAAAGCACAGATGGAAACTACTACATCTGACTACGATAAAGAAAAACTACAGGAAAGACTTGCAAAACTTGCAGGTGGTGTAGCGGTACTTTATGTAGGTGCTGCATCTGAAGTTGAGATGAAAGAGAAAAAAGACCGTGTTGATGATGCCCTACACGCTACAAGAGCTGCAGTTGAAGAAGGTATCGTAGCTGGTGGTGGTGTTGCACTATTAAGAGCTAAAGCCGTACTTACGGCTATTAATCCTGAGAATGCTGATGAGGCTACAGGTATCCAGATAGTAGCACGTGCAGTAGAAGCCCCATTAAGAACCATTGTTGAAAATGCAGGCCTTGAAGGATCTGTAGTGGTTGCAAAAGTTGCGGAAGGAACTGCTGATTTTGGTTATAATGCAAAAACAGATGAATATGTAGATATGCTTTCTGCAGGTATTATAGATCCTAAAAAAGTTACACGTGTTGCTCTTGAAAATGCTGCATCTGTAGCAGGGATGATACTTACAACAGAATGTGCACTTATAGACATTAAAGAAGATAATCCTGGTGGCGGTATGCCTATGGGCGGCGGTATGCCGGGAATGATGTAACACATTCTAAATCAAACTCTAAAAAAGAGGAGCATTAATTTAATGCTCCTCTTTTTATTTTTTAACCCCCATCTGGATGCTTTCATTAAGCAAATAAAAAATAAATAGCATATTTTTATGGCATAAATTTTGAAAGAAAAATTTTACCAACCAATCAACCTTATGAAAAATTCTGTTTATGCATTGCTGGCATTAAGCTGCATGCTTATTTTTAACCACAAAGTTAGTGCACAACAAAGTCGAAATGATGAAATAATTAAAGCTGTTACTGATTATTTCTTACTTGAAAGAGAAAACATACATGCCCATTTTGACAAAAATGTTTTTATGACCAATGAAAAAATCTGGTTTAAAGGCTATGTTTTTCACAGAAAAAAAAATGCTCCTTTTTTTACAACCGTTAATATTTATGCATCTCTGATAGATAGTGACGGAAAAATAATCGAAACCAAATTGTTATATGGAAACATAGGCAGTTTTGCCGGAAGCTTTAATCTTGGAAGCAGTTTTAAATCCGGTAAATACTATATCCAATTTTACACAAACTGGATGAACAATTTTATTGAAGATGAATCATCTGTATATGAGATTGCTGTTGTTAATCCCGAAACAGGCAGCGGAAATGCCTTAGCAAAAGCCGATCCTTCAAAAATAAATATTGAATTAAATCCTGAAGGAGGTAAATTATTAAGCGGCATAAACAATAATATAGGTATACATGTAACTGATTGCAATGGCAATGCCTTACCTGTTACATCTGCTGACATCATTGATAGTTCAGGAAAAACCATTAAGACCGTTCAGCTAAATAAACTTGGTTATGGCAAATTTGAGCTACTATCAGGAGAAACTTCAGGCTACAAAGCTATAGTAACTGTAGATGACAAAAAATACGAGCAGTCGTTACCACAAAGTCAGCTAAAGGGGATCGCGCTTGAAGTAAACAATTATGCTGTAGCCGATAAAACTATAATAAAAGTAAAGACTAATAAAACCACAATTGATCTATACGGTACCAAACCTTTGTATATGCTAATACATCAGGACGACAAGGCTACCTCTATAGAGCTTACACTTAATGACAAAAATCTTGAGCAAACTATTGTAAATCCTAACACAGATATTGCAAACGGAATGAATACAATAAGAATATTGGACAGCGATTTAATACAGTTAGCCGAAAGGATATTTTTTAAGTATCCTGAAGCAATGCTGAATACCGAATTGAATACCGGGACTACATCTGCTGATAAACTGCAATATAAAGGCAAGATCAATTATCCTAATATGAATATCAGTATATCCGTCTTACCTGAAAACACCATCAGTTTTGATGATACGAATGATATATATGGCTCATTTATGCTCCTTCCCTACCTTGAAACGCAAAAGAAAGCATCAGGAAGGCACTATTTCACAACACTTTCAAAAGGAAAAATGTATGAGCTTGATCTTTACCTGATGAGTCAGAGAAGTAAATATAAGTGGAACGACATTTTACAAAACCCACCTAAAAGCAACTACACATTTGATATGGGCGTAACGCTTAAAGGAACTGTACCGGGAACTACTGATACTAAATTTGGCAAAGTAAGATTATATTCACTTACATCAGGTATAGATGAAACAACCGAAGTAAATGATAAAAGAGAATTTTACTTTAACAACCTGATTATTCCTGATTCATCATATGTAAACTTTACACTTCTTAAAAAAGGCTCACAGCCAAAAGAACTAACTCTGGCGCCTCAAATACTTAATGTAAACAGAAAATTCAATAAACCTTTTAAACCTCAGCCTCAATATTATGACTCCTTAAGTCAGGAAACAACAATTACAAATCCCAATATTTTTAAGGAGTTCACCGAACTTGAAGAAGTGAAAATTGAAGGATCTGCACTTAAATATGCCAATAGCTTTGGAAACGGAGACTTGCATGGCTATAAAATAACTGATGAAAAAGCTAATATGTACTTTAATCTTCTTAATTTCATAAAAACATATGGCGGTTTCTGGATAGATGAGCATGATGGTCAATTAAAAATATATACCCGTACTGTAAACAGTATTAATGGAGCACAGGCAGGCCCCATTATATATATGGACGGCGTACAGCTAGTAGATTATAGCATGCTAACCCTTATACAAATGGGAGATGTAGATGAAATTTATATGAGTTCTACAGCAATTGTACCTTCTGTTCGTAATTATCAGGGAGTGATAAAAATATATCTTAAGAAAGGCGCAAGACCTAACAAAAAAGGCGGAGCGCCTGAAATCATTGTGAAAAACAGTTTTGAAAAAGTAATGCCTTTTCAAAACGTAACATACAATACCGTAGATGACAAAGGATTTGAAAATTTTGGTATTGTTGATTGGGAGCCTACTATAATGACAAATGAAAATGGTGAATTTCAATTTACCATCCCTAAAATGTCGTCCAAACCTCTTAAAGTCCTCATTGAAGGTTTTAGTGCCGATGGGAAATTAATATCTGAAGTAAAAACTATAAATACTAAATAAAAACAAAGCCCCAATTTATATTGGGGCTTTTTAAATCTAATTAAAGAATACCTGATATTGAGCGAGAATAGCGCCTTTTCTTTCCATACTGTTACCTTCAGTGTTAAAAACCGGCCTATTTTGATATGCAATAGTAAATTTGGAAGTATTACCGGATAATAGCCAATTAATACCTGTATCATAATAGATCATGGCATCATTTAATCTGTCATAATCTGCATATTGTACAGATATATAAGGCATTAAAGTAGTGTTACCTATACTATTATCTTTAAACTTATATCCTCCCTGAAAATAAGCTACTGTACCATTACCATAGGTTGGAAAAGCTGTACCTGCCCCGTTTAATATAGAGCTATTATTATTTCCATCAGCAGGGTTCATAGGTCCGTTATTTCTGAGATATCCTTTACCAAAATCAGAATGCGTAATACTACCATATAAACTTAATGCCTGACCTTTACTTCCTACCGGAGCATCATAATAAATATCTGCGGCAAGTTGTACCAGATTACTTTGAATGGTATCATTAGCAACACTCAAACGCCACATAGCATCTTTTTGATAAATAAAACCTGCACCTATATTAAACACTGACTTTTTACCAAGATATGCACCTGTATTGTATGGGGTGAGATTAGATTCCTGATCTTGAAACTGGTATTGAAAATAACCATTCCACTGCATTTTAGGCGGATTTGCAGAAAATGATGAATTTTCAGAAATAGCGTTAGCAGGATCATATCCTGCCGACTTTTGTATCGCCATGGGCTGAACCATTTGCACACGATAATCCAGCTTACCTAACTTACCTTTTGCAAATACCGATAATTTTCTAAGAAACTGGTCGGTAATATCGCTGGTAGTTTGTTGATATATTGGAGTATCTATACCTAATATGCTCCCTGTAGAAGGAGAAGAAAAACGTGTTAGCCCACTCCAGGCTGAAAGCCCCATACCAATAGATATATACTTCTTATCAATATCATACTGACCATAAGCATCATGAACAAAAAAACCGGCCTTTCTGTCGGATATATTATTAAAATTATTTTCTCCAAACTGGCTATAGGCAAACACTCTGTCTGTAAGCTGTCCGTATAGCTGGATTCTGTAACGGCGAATGCCGATATCTGTGCCACTACTTTTTTCTACGCCATTTATTGTGGTTCCAGGGTTATAATCTGCAGTTCTTAGCCATACCTGGGTTAAAAAAGTAAATTTAACATAATTACTTCCATCCTCATTGAGATACAATTTCCTGTTTTTAAAAAAACGGTCTTTATCACTTTCTTCGGAAACCTCTACATTTTCTGTAGTTTGAGCAGCAAAATTCTGAGGCAGCAAAATTGCCATAAGCCCACCCAGCGCCAATATGAATTTGTTTTTCTTCATTATTATTATTTTGGTGGTGTGTTTTGTAGCTTTAGGTGGATACACGATCTTCACTAAAAAAATCCCAAAATAAATTTTGGGATCCGTATAATAATATTAAAGCCTTTCATACTGACAGCAGCTATGAAGATTTTCATAATCTTCGTCTTTGGCTTTTACTTTATCAGTATCGTGCCCTGCCTTCGCAACAGCTGCATGTACATCATCTATACTGCACTTAGTTTCATCTATAATTAAATGCATATCATGATGATCCTGATGCCATTGTGCCGATTTAACGCCCTTAACACTATACGCTGCTTTTTCTATTCTTTTTTTACATTGGTCACAATTGCCATTTACATTAATTTCATATTTGGCATTTTTATTTTTTTCCTGTTTTTTTTCCTGTGCCTGCACTGATAATCCCACAAGGGTAACAAGCATTACTAAAATTAGTTTTTTCATTTTATAATTTATTATTAGAATTCTTAATTATTTTATTTTAAATCGTATTCCCGCGTAATACATCTGCCCAAAAACCGGGGCATATATAATAGAGCTGTCAAAATATGGGCCAAAAGGGTCATCGTTGCCTAAAATGGCTTTTTTCTGCTGATAGTTACCTATATTCTCCCCTCCTACATATGCTTCAAATACACTTGAAAAAGTACGGGTTATCTGGGCATTCATCAAAGAAAACGAAGGCGAGTAATCTCTCATTTGATATTCTTCAGGATTACTGCCTGTATAGGGCAGCTTCTGCCTCCCCATCCAATTATAGGTAAAATCAAATTTCCATTGTTTACCACCTTCAACAATATGTGTTTCATATGCTAAGTTAGTAAAAAACCGGTGTTTAGCCTGCAAAGGCCTTTCTTCCATACCTGTTGTATACTGCGTTTTAATATCGTAATATTTATAGGCTGTACGGATATTAAAATGCATTGTTATTTCATAATTTAATTCAACCTGAAGGCTATTAGCATATGATTTGCCGTCAAGGTTATAAAACAATGCCTGTTGCGGTGATGCATAAAGATCTACAACAGCCTGATTTTGAAAATCAGTTCTGTAAAAATCTACTACAAACTCTGCATTTTTATTAAATAGCGGAAAACCCTGTATAAAGCTGATGCCATAGTTCCATGCAATTTCCGGATCAAGTCCATATATTTTACCGCCACCGTTAATAACATTCAGTGCACGCGAACTACCAAACAAAGACTGGTTCTCTGCAAAAATATTTGCGGCTCTTTTACCTCTTCCGGCAGAAAGCCTGAATGTACCTTTTTCCCACGGATTATAACGAAGATGCATTCTGGGAGTTACAAAAGCACCAAGACGGTTATGAACATCAAAACGCCCGCCAAGCACTATACTAAAATCGTTAGCATTATCATAGGTATATTCTAAAAATGCACCTACAGAATTATCTGTTCTGCTGTAATCTACAGTGTTTACATATTCGCCATAATTATCATAAGTAACGTTTAATCCGGCTGCAAACTTATTCAGGGTATTATTAATTATAGAGTTAAAAATAAGGTTGGAGTAGAAACTCTTCTGATTTATATCATAAGTCTTAAATCCAAAATACGATTCCTGTTTATGCCAGTTAAAAGCAGTTTGCAAACCAATACTCTGATACGGCATATCAGGAAAAACATACCCCAGTTTTGTAGATACATCCAGTTTATCTGTATTAATTTCAGACCCCCAATGATTGGTCGTAAATTTATCCGTGTCAGGGTCAAAATCAAGTTCTCCCGTTTGCTTTTCATCGTGCATATAACGGAAATTTATAAAACTTACCCATCCTTTTTCGGCATCAGTATATTGCCAGCGATTCATAACGTTTATCTGTTTTGCCAACGGATTGTCAAGAAAACCATCGTTATTCATATCGTTTTTATTTACGGTGGTATTACCATGTAAAAACAAGCTGCTGCTCCATTTATCAGATAATTTTTTATTAAAATGGGTATTCAGCTCAAAACGACTTCCTGTAGACCCGTAAGCATTTAAAAAGAACGGAATATCATTAATGGGCTTAAGTAACTCATAATTTATTTGCCCGGTTACACTTTCGTATCCATTTACTACCGGCCCCGCCCCCTTGGTTATTTGGATACTTTCTACCCATGTCCCGGGAATAAAAGATAAACCATATGCCTGAGAAGCTCCACGTACAGCAGGAATATTCTCTTCGGTAATCATAAGGTACGGACTTGTAAGTCCCAACATTTTTATTTGGCGACTGCCAGTTAAAGCATCAGAAAAATTTACATCGATAGAAGGATTGGTTTCAAAGCTTTCTGCAATGTTACAACAGGCTGCTTTTAAGAGTTCTTTACTCCCCATATTAGAAACGTTTGCAGCCTTAACCTGGCTGCGTTCTAAACTTTTCCTTGTTTTATCCAGCACTACTTCTTTAAGCTCGCTTCCTTTAGCAGGCTTCATTTTGTGGGTTACATATTTAGGAGAAGATATATCCAGCGTATCTGAAACATAGCCAAGATAGCTTATTACCAGCTTTTTATTTTCAGATGAATAAGGAATAGTAAAAGTACCATCTCCCAAAGTTGACGCAGATATGGTAGTATTAAGCCAGTTAATTCCGGCTCCGGGCAGCGGCAGGTTTTGCTCATCGAGCACCTTACCACTTATTGTTTCCTGTGCTTGTGCAAAGGATATGCACAATAGCAGCATTAAAAATATTTTACGCATAAAAAAAGTTATAGTATTAATAATTACATTATTCCCATAGGGAAACAATTAAGAATAAGTTATAACTCAGGCGTAAAAAATGTATTGACAATATAATTTAAAGAGTGGCGGTGCGTGAGCTTCGCAATAAAAAGATGGAATCGAATCAGTTGAAACCAATGTGCCCGTATTAAATAATGCAGGCCTCCATTCCTCTATAGCACAAAAGGCACTAAGATTTAGTTGCAACGATTTAACAATTATATTGTTATGATCATCATCCTGAAGTTTTACAAGATTGTTTTTGCAGCATTTCTTATGACTCTCTGCAGCCGCCGCACAACACGATTTTGTTTCTTTTTTATCTGTAATGTTACAAGGTTTATCTATCCTGTAAGCAAAAGAAACTGAAGATACTTCATTATGACAATAATGCACATTAAGCGCAAACCCCATATTGGATGCCAATATCAGGAATGTTAATAGTATGCTTATGTGCTTATAAATCTTCATATCACCACAAAAGTATTGATTTTATATTAACTCGTACAAAAGTTATGCCTTCAAAAAAATAAAATGTGGGAATTTTATAGTTTTTACCTTTTAAAAACATAAATGACCCTGCGTTTGTTGTAATTTTGTATAAAATATATTTACAATGACATTTGAAGAATTAAAACCTAAAGTTACCGATATACTTCACCACGATAATACATTAAGAGAAGAAAAACTGTTACAGGTTTGCCATCTGCTTCGCGACAATGTTGATTACTATGACTGGGTAGGCTTTTATTTTAGAAACGGGGAAAAAGAAGAACTATTATTAGGCCCTTATGCAGGAGAAGCTACAGACCATACTGTTATTCCATTCGGAAAAGGTATTTGCGGACAGGTAGCAGTATCTAACCAGAATTTTGTAGTGCCCGATGTAACCGCACAGGACAATTATATTGCCTGCAGCATAACTGTAAAATCTGAAGTAGTAATACCACTATTTGTAGATGGCAAAAATATTGGACAGATAGATATAGATTCTAATGTACTGGATGCATTTACCGAAAGAGATGAGCGTTTTCTTGAATTTGTTAATCAGGAAGTAGCTAAACTTTTTTAAAACCGTAAACTTTGAAAAATACACAAGTGCCCGAACAGAATTTTGATTCGGGCATTTTATTTAATTAATTTTTTGATACTTAAATTTCTTTCTGCTAAAACGGTTTAGTATGTTTGCTTAGTTTAACAAACCAATTATTTAATTAATGAAGCAACTGGTTATACTTTTTGGCATTTTACTTAGTTCTCCCCAATTTGCATCTGCACAGCAGCAACAGGATAAAACACCTGTTGATTATGTAAACCCTTACATAGGTAACATCAGCCACATGCTTGTGCCTACCTATCCCACCATACATTTACCTAATAGTATGTTGCGGGTATATCCTGAAAGGGAAAACTTTACCGGAAATGAAATTTATGGACTTCCTGTTGTTGTTACCAGCCACCGTGGTTCATCAGCATTTAATATTAGTCCGTTTCAGGGAAATGAAGCATCTTTAAAGCCGGTTATTAGCTATGGTTATGATAATGAAATTATAAAACCATACTACTATCAGTCAGACCTTGACGATTATGGTATTACCGTAAAATATGCCCCTTCACATCAGTCGGCTATTTATAGTATTGATTTTTCAAAACCCGACAATCCTTATTTAATTATAAACTCCCGCAATGGGCAGATTGAGGTAAATGGCAATACCGTTAGCGGGTATCAAAATCTTGACAATAATACAAGAGTATATGTTTATATGGAAACCGATGTCAATCCGGTAACCACAGGAATTTTGACCGAGGGAAAAATAAATGTTTCTACAGCATCTGCAGAGGGTAAAAATGCCGCTGCGGCACTTAAATATGCAGCAGGTACTAAACAGGTAAAAGTGCGATATGGAATTTCATTTATAAGTATCGATCAGGCAAAAGCAAATCTGAAAAGGGAAATTACAACTTATGATGTAGATGCTGTTGCCAATAAAGGCAGACAGGTCTGGAATGAAACCCTGGGCAAAATAAAAGTAGAAGGAACAAGCGACACCGACAAAATCGTCTTCTATACCTCATTATACCGAACTTATGAACGAATGATATGTATTTCGGAAGACGGAAGGTATTACAGCGCCTTTGATGATAAAATTCATGATGATGAAGGCACTCCGTTTTATACCGATGACTGGATATGGGATACTTTTCGTGCAACGCATCCGCTACGAATAATTATAGAACCAAAAAAGGAAAGCGACATGATAAATTCATATCTGCGCATGGCAGAACAAATGGACAATCACTGGATGCCAACCTTTCCTGAAGTTACAGGAGACAGCCGACGCATGAACTCTAACCATGGTGTTGCCATTGTTGCCGATGCTTACGCCAAAGGTCTACGAAACTTTGATTTAGAAAAAGCTTATACCTATTGCAAAGCCGGTATTACTGAAAAAACACTGGCTCCCTGGTCCGGCAAAAAAGCGGGAGTGCTGGATGAGTTTTATAAAAAAGAAGGTTACTTTCCGGCACTGCCGGCAGGTGCTCCCGATCCCGTACCGGAAGTTCATTCATGGGAAAAACGCCAGCCCGTAGCCGTTACCCTTGGAACAGTATATGATGAATGGTGCCTTGGCAAAATTGCAGGTTACCTGGGTAAGAAAAATGATGAAAAATATTTTTTAGACCGAAGTCTTAACTACCGTAAAGTATTTAATCCTGATACAAAATTTTTCCATCCAAAAGATGCAGAAGGTAAATTTATAGAACCTTTTGACTACCGCTACTCAAGTGGTATTGGCGCGAGAGAAGCCTATGATGAGAACAATGGTTACGTATACCGTTGGGATGTTATTCACAATGTAAATGATCTGGTACAATTGATAGGTGGAAAACAAGACTTTGTTGATGGCCTTGAAGATATGTATAATACTCCGTTAGGGAAAGGCCGCCCCGATTTTTACCATCAGTTTGGCGACCATACGGGTAATGTGGGCCAGTTTTCTATGGGTAATGAACCTAGTATGCACATTCCTTATCTTTATAATTACGCCGGACAGCCGTGGAGAACTCAAAAAAGGGTTCGTAACCTTATTAAACAATGGTTCAGGAATGACCTTATGGGTATACCCGGCGATGAAGATGGTGGCGGACTTACATCTTTTGTTGTTTTTTCACATTTAGGCTTTTATCCAATAACACCCGGTTTGCCAATGTATGTAATAGGAAGTCCGTTTTTTAGCAAGGCATCTATTACGCTGGGAAATGGAAAAACTTTTGAAATAATTTGTAAAAATTACGCGCCTGAAAATAAATATATACAGTCGGCAAAGCTTAACGGCGTACAGTGGAACAAATCATGGTTTAGTCATGAAGACCTTATGAAAGGCGGCACTCTGGAGTTTGTAATGGGTAAACAGCCAAATAAAAGCTGGGCAACAGATGAGAAAGCCATTCCGCCATCGTTTAAAATGCCTTAAATTTACAGGTTGTATCTTCTATGATAATTAGTTGCAAGTAAAAAAATATTGATTACCTTTGCACCCGTCAGGATTAGCCTGACATACATAATAATCATTTAAATAATATTGGCATGTACTTAACTAAAGAAGTTAAAGCGGAAATTTTCGCAAAACACGGTAAAGCTGAAACTAACACCGGTTCAGCTGAAGGACAAATCGCGTTATTCACTTTCAGAATTAACCACTTAACAGAGCACCTTAAAAAAAATCGTCACGATTATAATACTGAGCGTTCTCTTGTAAAGCTGGTAGGTAAAAGAAGAAGTCTTCTTGATTACCTTAAGAAAAAAGAGATTAACAGATACCGTGAGATTATCAAAGAATTAAACATCAGAAAATAATCGAAATGAGAAGAGGTGCCCGCGCGCCTCTTTTTATTTTTACATAATGCAGAAAAAGTTTTGGTTTTTCATTGGGTACTATACAACTACACAACAACAACACACTAAACAACCCATTGTTTAATCAAAAGAATTAATTTATGATTCCTAACGTAACAAAAGAAATCATCGATCTGGGAGATGGACGAAGCATCTCGATCGAAACAGGAAAACTTGCTAAACAGGCCGACGGATCTGTTGTAGTAAGAATGGGCGATGCCATGCTTCTTGCCACAGTAGTGTCTGCAAGAACAGCTGCCCCGGGTATTGACTTTTTACCCTTAACCGTAGACTACCGTGAGAAATTTGCGGCTGCCGGACGTTTTCCGGGCGGTTTTTTTAAACGCGAGGCCAGGCCAAGCGACAGCGAAGTATTAACAATGCGTCTTGTAGACCGTGTTTTACGTCCGCTTTTCCCTGATGATTACCATGCAGAAACGCAGGTAATGATACAGTTAATGTCTCATGATGAGAACGTAATGCCTGATTCACTTGCAGGCCTTGCAGCATCTGCTGCACTTGCAGTATCTGATGCTCCTTTCTCTACTCTTATCTCTGAAGTACGTGTTGCCCGTGTTAACGGACAGCTTGTAATTAACCCAAGCAAAGCACAACTTGCAGAATCAGATATCGACATGATGATTGGTGCTTCTATGGACTCTATAGCCATGGTTGAAGGTGAGATGAAAGAGATATCTGAAAAAGAAATGGTTGAAGCAATTAAATTTGCTCATGAAGCCATTAAACTTCAGATTGCCGCTCAGGAAAAACTTAAGGCAGCAATAGGCAAAGAAATGAGAACGTATGAAGAAGAGCGTAACGACGATACAATACTTGCAAAAGTACGTGAGCTTTCTTATGACAAATATTATGCAATTGCAAGTGAAGGTTCTGCAAAGCATGAGCGTTCAGAAAAATTTGCTGAAGTTAAAGAAGAGGTTAAAGCCTTATTTACTGAAGAAGAACTGCTTGAAAACGGTGACCTGATCAGTAAATATCTTTATAAAACAAACAAAGAAGCTGTAAGAAATGTGATCCTTGAAAAAGGTACACGCCTTGACGGAAGAAAAACAAACGAAATACGCCCTATTTGGTGTGAAGTTGACTATCTTCCTTCTACACATGGCTCTGCTTTATTTACAAGGGGTGAAACTCAGGCGCTTGCTACTGTAACGCTTGGTACATCTCGTGAAGCTAATGTAATTGACCTTCCTACAGACCAGGGTGAAGAAAAATTTTACCTTCACTACAATTTCCCTCCGTTCTCTACAGGTGAAGCTAAGCCTTTAAGAGGTACTTCAAGAAGAGAAGTAGGCCACGGTAACCTTGCACAACGCGCACTTAAAAATATGATTCCTGCAGATGTTCCTTACACTGTACGTGTTGTATCTGAAGTACTTGAATCTAACGGTTCATCTTCTATGGCTACCGTATGTGCAGGTACGCTTGCACTAATGGATGCAGGTATCCAGATGACAAAACCGGTGTCCGGTATTGCAATGGGTCTTATATCTGATGATGCTACAGGCCGTTGGGCTGTACTTTCAGACATTCTTGGTGATGAAGATCACTTAGGAGATATGGACTTTAAAGTAACGGGTACTGCAGATGGTATTACTGCATGCCAGATGGATATCAAGATTGAAGGCCTTAAATACGAGATCATGGAGAAAGCGCTTGAGCAGGCCCGTGAAGGGCGTCTTCATATTCTTGGAAAACTTACAGAAGTTATTGAAACTCCAAGAACAGAAGTTAAGCGTCATGCTCCTAAGATCATTAAAGTTACTATTCCGGGTGCATTTATCGGAGCCCTTATAGGCCCTGGTGGAAAAGTTATACAGGAACTTCAAAAAGCTTCAGGAACTACAATTGTTATTAATGAAGTTGATGAGCAGGGAGAAGTTGAAATTCTTGGTACAAGCCCTGAAGGTATTGATATGGTACTGAAAAAAATCGACTCTATTATATTTAAACCACAAGTTGGCGAAACATATAGCGTAAAAGTTATAAAAATGCTTGACTTTGGTGCAGTAGTAGAATATATGGATGCTCCGGGTAATGAAGTTCTGCTTCACGTATCTGAACTTGCATGGGAACGTACTGAAAATGTAACCGATGTTGTAAACATGGGTGACGTATTCGATGTTAAATATCTAGGTATCGATCCTAAAACAAGAAAAGAAAAAGTTTCGAGAAAAGCACTTCTACCCCGCCCTCCAAGAGATGAGAACGCTCCTCAGCGTGAAGATCGCGGTCCCCGCGATAACAACAGAGGCGGCGGAAGGGACAACAACCGCGGTAACTCAAGAGATGACAGAAACTCTCGCGACCGTGGGCCTAGAGAAGAGCGTAGAAATGATGCTCCGAAAGACGAAAATAAAGGCGATACGCCTCAAGAATCTTAATTACTCTTACAAGGTTAATTCTGAAAAACCCTGTTACTGAAAAGTAGCAGGGTTTTTTCTTTTAAGTACGTATTCATTTTCAATCCGGCAGAATTATTATATAAAATAAAATTACTGTCTGTAAACAATACCAAGGCTTAAACTATGTGCACCAAAATCTGAAGGAACATGGCTGCTAAACTGCCCATACGGAGTATAATGGTAATTTATCTGAAAACCTACATTATCAATATTAAGCCGTAAACCCTGCCCAATGTAAAAAGTACTTAATGCCTTATGACTGGTGTTTTCTGATGGAGTGTTGACAGCGTAGCTGTCCCGATACATAAAATAGGCATAACCAAATCCAGATATCCATTCTACACTCTTTTTATATTTAAAACTTTCAAGTTTATATACTTTACAAAATCTTACCCCTCCCATGCCCGATACTCCTGACGGGCTAACCTTATAGGTTTGTCCATGACTTTTATAATCAAATTCGTTTGTATCGGTAGGAATACACACTGTACCCCCTACATCAAGCATATCATCATTCCTTAATCGTGAACGAAACCATAGCCCGGCTTCAGGCGAAGTTCCCATTTTATCAGCGAGTTTTCCGAAAGGAACACGCATTCCGGCCTCTATTACAAACCGTTCATAAAACCTAAGCTCATTTACATTTTTAAGTTCTATTTTGCTGTCATTCTGTTGTGCCTGCGTTACACAATAACATAGCAGAGCCAAAAATTTAATTGTTTTCATATTATAAATTTTACCAGTTAATAAATGGAAGCGAACGCTTGCCGTTAGTATTCCAAAGTCCTATTTGTAAGCCTTTAATGCGTGAAGTGCTATTGTACAGACCTATCTGTATACCGATTACGCTTAACGATTTGTTGTACGCACCTATTTGTACTCCTTTAAGGATATCAGCACTATTTATTGGTGAAATAAGCATTCCGATGGCATTATCTGTTGAGTTTGTTAAGCCAGCCACATGCAGGCCATTTAAAGTTTTACTCACATTATAAATACCGATAATACCTAAGCCATTAGCAGAGTTTGTAATAGTATATACTGAAATATTAAGCCCGTTATGAGCTACATCCCCCGAAAAACCGCCAACAGCAATCTGAACACCATTATGTTTCAGTTTAACTTTATTATTTATGACTTTAGAAGGATCTAAGAAAAGCAGTGCTAATGGTAACACAGGATTTATTTCCAAACTTAATCCGTTAATAGCAGCTTCCTTTTCACGATCAAATAACTGTCCAATGCCAAATGTCACACCGTTAACTTTATTTACATTTTTAGCCAAAGGAGTAAGACTAAAAATTTGCGAATGCAGACTGTCCTTTTGTTGTGAAAAACAAACAAAAATTGCTGAGAGCACAAAAATTGTGAGTATTTTTTTCATATAGTAAGGTTTAAATTCAAATCAAAATTATTGCGAATACAACAATTAAATTTGTGAAAATGAATTAATATAAATTCTATATTTGCGAAAACCGCAATTATGAATAATCAGGATATTTTGCTGAGAGCTATACGCCAAAAGCTTAACAAAACAATATCACTTATAGAAGACATAGCAGATGTACTTAATATAAGCTATGATGCAGCACACAGACGCGTATCACAAAAAAGTAAATTTTCAATAGAAGAAACCATTGCCTTATGCAGGCATTACAGCATTTCTATGGATTTGTTATTTGCAGGCAGTAATAAGGTTATTGTAGAAAAAACAGCCGAAATACGGTCAATGGCAGATATGGAATCTTATTTTCGGCATTCGGCAGATAATATCAGTGATTTTCTGAATTATCCGGAAACCAAAATGTATTATTCAGCAAAAGACATTCCCCTGTTTTATACCATTGGGGGCACATTACTCGCCAAATTTAAGCTGTATGTATGGCTCAACCTATTGGCAGGGAAACAAAATCAGGATACATTTGAGAAATTCACTATAAACCAATCGTTACAGGAACATAGCCAAAAGTTAAAAGCTGTATATGAAAATGTAGAAGTTAATGAAGTATGGAATGATACTACCATAAACAGCAGCCTGCAACAAGTATATTATTTTTTTCAGTCGGGGTTATTATCTTTAACGAGTGCCAGGCTTTTGTGTGAAGATATAAAAAAAGTGCTGCAATCTGCCGAAGACCGCTGCTGCATGGAAGGCTCACGTTTTAATCTGTATTATAACGAATTACTAATACTCAACAACAATGTATTGCTTTCTGCTCCGGAGAAACAATCTTTATTTGTGCCTTATACCATGCTTGGGTATTTTATAACAAATGATGCTCCTACTTGTACCAATGCACTAGATTTTTTTAAACATCAGATAAAAAATTCCAAATCTCTTAACCAGTCGGGAACACGGGACAGAAAATTATTTTTTAACCGTGCCTACCAAAAAATAGATTTCTATTTACAAAAAATGGAAAATGAAGTGGAGTTAAGTTTTTAAAATTTATCGCGAACGCCTATTGCCTGTGAAAAATTAAACTCCGAAATTTAGAAGCATTAAACCAATTAAAAATGGCAGACACAAATCAATTTTTAGAAACCATAAACAACGGATATCAGGCTAAAGGAGGTACAATTACTATGGGAACAGCAATGCTTGACGGCCAACCCGTTGAAGGCGCTCATGTAAAAATACCTCTTAAAACCATGAATCGCCACGGCCTTATTGCAGGTGCCACCGGTACTGGCAAAACAAAGACACTACAAATTCTTGCAGAACAGCTTTCTGAGAATGGTGTACCCGTTTTAATGATGGATATAAAAGGAGATTTGAGCGGAATAGCACAAGCAGCAGAAGAGAAGCCTTTTATTACTGAAAGGCATGCTAAAATAGGTATTCCTTATGAAACTAAAAGCTTTCCTGTAGAGTTAATGTCATTATCACAGCAACAAGGTGTAAGGTTACGTTCTACTGTTTCAGAATTTGGCCCTGTTTTATTCTCCAGGGTATTAGGCCTTAATGATACTCAGACAGGAGTTGTAAACGTGATTTTTAAATATTGTGACGACCATAACATGCCTTTATTGGATTTAAAGGATATAAAAAAGGTGTTGCAATATATAACCGATGAAGGCAAAACCGAAATTGAAAAAGAATATGGCAGGATATCAACTTCATCTACAGGTGCTATACTCCGCAAGATCATAGAACTGGAACAGCAGGGAGCAGAGATCTTTTTTGGTGAGCTGTCGTTTGATATAAATGATCTTATGCGTATTAACGATGAAGGCAAAGGCTACGTAAATATTATGCGTCTTACCGATATACAGGATAAGCCAAAGCTGTTTTCTACATTCATGCTTTCACTTTTAGCGGAGATTTATAATACTATGCCGGAAAAGGGAGATGCCGATCAGCCTGAACTGGTTATTTTTATAGATGAAGCCCATCTTATATTTGATGAAGCTACTAAAACACTACTGGACCAGATAGAAACTATTGTAAAACTGATACGCTCTAAAGGTGTAGGAATATTTTTTGTAACACAAAATCCTACCGATGTGCCTAACGGAGTATTAAGCCAGCTTGGTTTAAAGATACAGCATGCACTGCGCGCATTTACTGCAACCGATCGTAAAGCCATTAAACTTACAGCCGAGAATTACCCTCTATCCGAATTTTACAAAACCGATGAGATCATCACACAACTGGGTACAGGTGAAGCACTGATCACAGCCCTTAGTGAAAAAGGCAACCCTACCCCACTGGCAGCCACTATGCTGCGCGCACCTATGAGCCGAATGGATATTCTTACCCCTGATGAGATTTCATTATTGAATGCTTCATCTAAACTCGTTAAAAAATATAGTGAAGTTATAGACAGGGAAAGTGCCTACGAAATACTTTGTAAAAAAATTGAAGCTTCGGAAGCACAAGAAGCTGAAGCTGTACAGCAAAAAGCAGAAAAAAAAGAAAGTTCTTCATCGCGAAGGGCACCATCGGGATCTACAATTGAAAAACAGGTTTTAAAAGTAGTAACCAGCGCGACTTTTATAAGAGGCGTATTTGGGGTATTAAACAAGATGTTTAAAAAGTAGATTATACAGAAGTTTGAAAAAATTTTAATAGTACACGCAACCTTTTTCATTTTTAATTACTAAAGAGTAAATCTAAAAAGTAATTATTATGAAAAAAAATTTATTTGGGGCACTAATTGCCTTATTTGCTTTGACTGCCTGTACTGATAATGATACAGAAGACA
Source organism: Flavobacterium sp. NRK1 (assembly GCF_024054175.1). Lineage (GTDB taxonomy): Bacteria > Bacteroidota > Bacteroidia > Flavobacteriales > Flavobacteriaceae > Flavobacterium. The sequence continues at coordinate 1,977,859 of NZ_JAMXLA010000001.1, read as the reverse complement.
TCAATCCAAGCGAAACTACACACTCGCTTACCCAGACCATAACTTACTACCCGACTCAGGAAAATTTTGAGACCCGAAACATAAAATACTATGACAACAATATAGTTGTTGCCGACAGTACTTATGCCAACAGTGGTAATTTTATTTCACGAAACATACATACTATTGACAGCGAAGGCAATTATACAATAGAAACTAAAAATGCTGCTGATATTACAACAGCCAGCGTTCTTTTACAGTATGATTCTCAGGGCAGGCTTACGGATTATGATAATAACGGGATAGTACATAAGTATGTATATAGTGAAAATACTGTAACTGTAAAAAAATGGGATGATTTTTTGAATGATTATATTGAGGTTGGCATGTTTATGATCAATGCAGATGGATATATAGCCTCACAAACTATTCTTAATGGTGATATAATAGCCGATGCAACGTCGCTTACATTCAGCAATAACAAGCCGGTTTCATTAATGGCTCAGGGAGTAACAGGTGCAATGGATGAATTAGGAACATTCTCTTACTATACTACTATCATGCCTTCTAACCTTCAAAAAACAATAATCCAAATAAATAATGAAGTACTTATAGCAAATACGTTAAAAGCTGCTGCATTATTTGGTAATTATCATTTACAGGATATTGTATTAGGTAACAGTTCCTACTATCATTCTGATACTGTATTCATTTCTGAATCGGGATATGAAGGCTATCCTGAATCTCAAACTATTACTATGGAAGGACAGCCTTATTGCTATATACGTTACTATTTCAGCAATTAAAAAAAAATATTAATTAGATTTAACTAATTAAACAGGCAATTTGAATCTTGAAGATATCATAAAAGACTGCAGTAAGAAGAACCGCAGGGCACAGGAAGAATTGTACCACCTTTATAAGGGGGTACTTTTTTCCCTGTGTCTTAAATATTGCCGTAACTATGCCGAAGCCGAAGACAATCTTCATAATTCATTTATCGAAATTTTTTCCAGCATACATAAATACAGCGGAAAAGGGACATTTGAGGGATGGATAAAAAGAATAACCATTAATAAAGCTATAACCAGCTATAAAAAAACATTGCAGCTGGTTCCCATAAAAGATAACTTTACCGGAGATACTGATGTAGGCCCTGAAGAAATGAATATATCGGCAGATATTATACTGGAATTTGTACAGCAGTTACCAGACCAGTACCGACTGATATTTTGCCTTTATGAGCTGGATGATTATTCTCATAAGGAAATTGCAGTAATGCTTTCAATATCAGAAAGCACTTCAAAATCCAATCTGCACCGGGCAAAAGCAATATTAAAGGATAAAATAAAAGCTGTTAGGGACATTGATATACCCCAAAACCATGGAAGTTAAAAAAGACATAGGAAAAGCATTTCGTGAAAAACTGGACAACCTTGACAGGATGCCCAACGATGCGCTATGGGATGCTATCAGCAAGGATCTGGATTCAAAGAAGAAAAGAAGATTTCCTTTGTTCTGGTTCTTTATTGGCGGACTTAGCTTACTTGCAATTGTGGGTACTATATATTTTATAACATATTTAAAATCTGACAATAACGCGGGCGAAATAAAACAGGAAAGCCTGCAAAAAAATATTCAAACTGATAGTCCTTCAATAATGACTACGGAAAGTGCTACATTAAAAAAAGGAGTACATAAAGACTGTTCTGGGAATGGTGAGACCAAAGCTCAAAATAGAGTAAATGACGCTGGCAATGCGTTTGAGGATATTAATAACACTACAACAAACAGCAATAATAAAGGTAGTACCGGTAAGTCTATTATTTCAGATGACACTTCTTCACGAAATGTCACAAACAAAAAAAATAGTAGAACCGGAACTAATAGTAAGCAGGACATACAACATTCTGAACAGATAAATACCGGAAATAGTAAAATAGTAAAAGACGGTGATGCTAAAAAAGATTATCCAACATCATTATATATTTCAAAAAATAAAGCTTCATCGGTGTCAGCCAAAGCAAACACTAAATCAGATTATTCTTCAGCTACTACTATTATCGAAACAACTAATCAAACAATACCATCAAAACAAGAAAGGGATTCTGAACCCGGAAAACAATCCGGTACTATGCGCGACACTACTATACGAATGCCTGCTGATAAGACAAATACTGCAATTATTACGCGGGAACAAATACCTGCAATACCACAGGATAGCTTACCTGAAGATATTCTGATTAAAAAAGACAGTCTTAAAACAGAGTTACCTAAAGAAGAAGCGACAGAAAAAAAAGAAAATATAAAAGACAGCCTGACTCCTATCGCGTTTAAGAGGTTTTCTATGTTTGCTAATGGAGAACCATCGTTTTTTAGTTTCCCGGATAGGAAAATTGTAACTGATTCAACAACCTCAAATATTAATACTAAATCGTTAATCCGTTTTGGTTTACTTTTTGGCTATAAATTAAATAAGAAGTTAAGCATACGCACAGGAGTTTCTTTCTACAAACTAAAACAGTCGGCCAACAACATTAAGCTTAATTATGTAATGGGTGGTGATGCGGTAAATCCGGAATTTATCCCTTCGGATGATTTCACATGGATTGACTATAAATATCCTTTTGGAACAAACAGTGGTTTAATAATCGACAATCTTGGGGAAAACTATCAGGCTATTATCAACATTGACCGTGAACTTAGTTACCTGCAAATACCTTTGGAAATTGGCTACAATCTATTTGAGAAAAAATTTGGTCTGAGTGTATTTGGCGGCGGAAGCCTGCTTCTTCTGACTAAAAATGAAGTTTTTGCCCATAATGAAAACGGAAGGATGTATTTAGGAAAATGGAATGCCGCAGCAAAAACAAGCTTTACAGGTAATTTGGGGCTTGGATTGCATTATAATTTAAGCCCGTCATTACAATTAAATGCCGAGCCTATGCTTAACTATTATTTTAATAGTTATAAAGACAGTAAACCTTATTCATTTAACATCAGGCTTGGTCTGCAATATAATTTTGATATTGGCTTAAAGAAAAAATAATAATTGTAATAAGATTGTGTGGTACGTTAAAAAAATAATGTACCACAATTTATTTATACTGCACACGTTTTACTGCTGGCGTACAATCTTATAGAAGGAAGTTGAACATGAAAAGAGAGAGAATAAGAAACAGCCATTTAGTTAAATTTTAATTTTTTTTCACTCTTCATGTAACTTTTTCCCCGGTTGTTACGTATAACTACTACATTACATAAAACTCAGGAATCTTTACATGAGACAACTTAAAATTACCAAGCAGGTAACCAACAGGGAAACTGCTTCATTAGACAAATACCTTCAGGAGATTGGAAAAGTGGATTTGATCACAGCGGATGAGGAGGTAGAGTTAGCACAACGTATAAAAGCCGGAGACCAGAGAGCACTTGAGAAACTGACAAAAGCCAACTTACGTTTTGTGGTATCGGTAGCAAAACAATATCAAAACCAGGGATTAACACTTCCCGATCTTATCAACGAAGGAAATTTAGGACTTATTAAAGCTGCACAGCGTTTTGACGAAACACGTGGTTTTAAATTTATATCCTATGCAGTATGGTGGATTCGTCAGTCTATACTTCAGGCTCTTGCCGAGCAGTCACGTATAGTGCGTTTGCCACTTAACAAAATTGGATCTATTAATAAGATCAACAAAATGTATGCTTTGCTTGAGCAAAGTAACGAGCGTGCCCCATCGGCAGAAGAAATTGCGAAAGAGCTTGACATGACCGTTAACGATGTTAAAGAGAGCATGAAAAACTCGGGACGTCACCTTTCAATGGATGCACCTCTTGTTGAAGGAGAAGACTCTAACCTTTATGACGTATTACGTTCAGGAGAGTCTCCTAACCCTGATCGTGAGTTAATACATGAGTCGCTTCGCACTGAAATAGAGCGCGCACTTGAAACTTTAACCCCTCGCGAGGCAGATGTTGTTAGGCTTTACTTCGGTTTAGGTGACCAGCACCCTATGACTCTTGAAGAAATTGGAGAAACTTTTGATCTTACACGTGAGCGTGTTCGCCAGATTAAAGAAAAGGCTATCAGGAGATTAAAACATACTTCACGAAGTAAGATTCTTAAAACTTACTTAGGATAATATCCGTATATACAAAAAGAGACTGCCCTGATTTCATATTTTAAATAAAATTTGTATTTTGGCAGTCTGATTTTGTATGTTACAACTAAAAATATTTAAAGTTACAAACAGTTCAATAACTGTTCGTTTTTTGATTGATGATTGAACTCCGGCTGATTACCGGAGTTTTTTTTGGTCTAAACCTTCCGTTTTATTAAGGACTCAAATTAATTAAATACGGAAAATCTTACATCAATAACGATGTAGCTAAGGTTTAAATTGTATAAGCCGCGCTTTTTTTCTGTAAGAATTATTATTTTTGTTGAAATACTTTTCTTAGCAATGAAAAAACTGTTACTCCTTACCTGCATATTAACTTTAACATCGTGCAGTATTACATTTTCAAAAAAATTTAATCCTGATTTCCAACCGCAGACGGACAATTCGATGACCCACTTTCTTGACAGCAGTAAAGTGATTTATAACAAAGCTGATATCGCAACATTAAAAGATACTGTTGCACTTAAAAAATTTGCAAAGAAAAATGCCTTCACCATACCTGATGCCTTTTTTTTCAATAAAGAAGGCTATTTGGTAGAAAACGACTTTAAAGGCACATCATGTGGGCATGCCATTAACAACGCCGATAAAATAAACGCTGCACCCGCCGATAAAACAGAATATATTAATGAGTGGGTAAGTGATTTTAATTTTCAGGAAAACGCAGATACAGACAATAATGATTATGATGCAACGATTATAATTACATGGGGTATGTATGCACACAAATCCGCTCCAACAGTAAATCGTGAGGCTTTTGAATGGTATAAGAGCCTGAAAGAAAATTATCCAGACATGAAAATAAGAACCATCTTATTAAACCTGGATTTTCAGCGAAAATGGTTCATTAAAGATGAGGAAGAAAACCCATAGTAACAGGAAATTCAGCGCGATAGGTAGTTAAAATACATTTTTAAAACTTTTAAAGGTGTAATTTTATGACATTGTCACTTTGCCTGTTTATTGTATAAACCTATCTTTGCCTAAACATACAAATTCACAATGAAAAATACCCTAATAGCACCATCTGTGCTTTCGGCAGATTTTGCCAACCTGCAACGCGATATCGAGATGATAAACAACAGTGAAGCCGATTGGTTCCACATTGATATTATGGATGGCGTTTTTGTACCCAACATCTCTTTTGGTATGCCGGTACTTGAAGCAATTACACGTCATGCAAAAAAAACGATTGATGTTCACCTTATGATCGTTAATCCTGACCAGTATATTAAAACTTTTGCTCAATTAGGGGCTACTAATCTTACTGTACATATTGAAGCATGCACTCACCTTCACCGTACACTTCAGGCCATAAAAGCAGAAGGTATGAAAGCAGGTATAGCTGTAAACCCTCATACTAATGTATCACTTCTTGAAGACGTTATTAAAGATGTTGATGTAGTTTGCTTAATGAGTGTTAATCCCGGTTTTGGAGGGCAGTCTTTCATTGAAAGAACATATGACAAGGTAAAACAACTTAAAGAAATAATTACCCGTAATGGTGCTTCTACCCTAATTGAAATTGATGGTGGTGTAAGTGATAAAAATGCTAAACAATTAGTGGAAGCCGGTGCAGATGTTTTAGTTGCAGGAAACTATGTATTTAGGGCAGAAGATCCGGTATCAACTATAGCATCTCTTAAAAAGCTTACCTCTTTTTAATATTCTAATATCCAAATAAACATCCAAAAAACGGCCTTCAGGCTAAAACATCTATTCATGAAAAAAATTCCGTTATTAATCCTTTTAGTTTCGGGAAGCGTTGCTTTCGCCCAAACTAAAAAGCCATTTACCACAGATGGCAAAAAAGTGACAGTGTACACCACTGCTAAGGATACCGACCTTAAAATTACGCCAGCAGCCAATACTCTTGGTTTTAGCGAAATGAAACAGCCGTTGGAAACGCAAACATCAGTATTTGTAGACCCTACGCATACCTTTCAGTCAGTTATGGGCTTTGGTGGTGCAATTACAGATGCTTCTGCCGAAGTTTTTGCAAAATTGCCGAAAGATAAACAACAGCAGTTTCTTGATGCATACTATGACGTAAATAAAGGTATAGGCTATACCATTGCCAGAACTACGATACATAGCTGCGATTTTGCGAGCGAAAGTTACACTTATATAAAAGAAGGTGATAAGGAACTTAAATCGTTTAGCATAGACCATGATAAAAAGTACCGCATTCCATTAATCAAAAAAGCAATAGATGCTGCCGGGGGAAAGCTTACTTTATATGCTTCGCCATGGAGCCCGCCTGCTTTTATGAAAACCAATAATGACATGCTTAAAGGTGGTAAACTTAAGCCTGAATTCTACCAGAGCTGGGCCAATTACTACACTAAATTTATTGCAGCTTATGAGAAGGAAGGTATTCCGGTTTGGGGTATTACTATTCAAAATGAACCAATGGCAACTCAAAAATGGGAGTCTTGCATTTATACTGGTGAAGAAGAGCGTGATTTTCTTAAAAACTTTTTAGGCCCTGCAATGCATAAAGCAGGTTATGCCGACAAAAAAATTATAGGATGGGATCACAATCGTGATATGCTTTTCCAAAGAGCAGCATCTATACTTAATGATCCTGAAGCAGCTAAATACCTTTGGGGTATAGGCTACCACTGGTATGAAACATGGAATGGCGGAGAGCAAATGTTCAACAATCTTAAACTTGTTCACGAAACGTTTCCTCAAACCAATCTTATCTTTACCGAAGGCTGTAAAGAACAATTTAATCTTGCTAAGATAGGCGACTGGAAACTGGGAGAACTATACGGTAACAACCTTATAAACGACTTTAACAGCGGTACTACAGCATGGACAGACTGGAATATACTTCTTGATGAAACAGGAGGTCCTAACCACGTTAAGAATCTTTGCTTCGCTCCTATTCACGCTGACACTAAAAAAGGTGAATTAATTTTTACAAATGAATATTACTACATAGGCCACTTCTCTAAATTTGTTCGCCCGGGTGCTAAAAGAATTGCATGCTCTACAAGCCGTAGCGCTATTGATGCTACTGCATTTATAAACACCGACGGTAAAGTTGCTGTCGTGGTTATGAACAAAGGCGAAGAAAAAGTAAACTATTTCCTTTGGATTAATGGCAAAGCTGTAGAAGTTGAAGCGCTTCCAAGATCTATACAAACATTGGTATTCTAAATTTATACCTTTTATAATACCCAAAAACCTCCGGTAATGCCTGAGGTTTTTTTTATTACTTTGGTACACTAAAGTAATAACATGGATTATATAGAAAAACTAAAAGATAGAGGATATAAATTCAAAGGCTTAAACGAAGTCCAAATAGAAAAAATTGAAGATTATTATAAAGTAAAATTACCTACTGACTATAAAAAGTTTTTAAGAAATCTAGGAGCTGATGGAGATGGTTTTATGATAGGTTCAGATTGTTTTTACGATACTATCTTTAGTTTAAGAGAATATGCAGAAGAATTATTAAAAGACGATAATAGTGATTTTATCCTTGAAAAAAATCATTTTGTATTCCATGTCCATCAAGGTTATATTTTCATGTTTATAGATTTGACTTTTGAGGAAAATTCTCCAGTGTACGGTTATTATGAAGGCGACTTAGAACCTTCCTTAAAATTTAATTCACTCAAAGCATTTTATGAATCTTCAATATCTGATAAATAGCCATCGCTATTCAGTTAAAATGACAAAATGCCATTAACATATAATGGCATTTTTTATTATATTTTATATTTAAAAATTAACATTTCCTGCAAGTTCTTTTAAAGTAACTTCAGATATTTTAGCCTGAAACTGAGCAGTACTATTTCTGGATTGAGCATTAACATAATTAAGCTGAGCTGCACGTACCTCCAATTGGGTAATAGTACCTATACGGTATTTCTCTAAAGTAATATCAAGGTTTTGCTTAGCTATCTCTTCATTACGTGCCTCAAGCTCCACAAGTTCAAGATTAGTAAGATAGGTTTGATAAGCCGAAATCAACTGCGAATTAATAGCTTGTGTCTGCTGATCAATTAATATCTGGCTGTTATCTATTTGCAGTTTTGCAACTTTTTCACGTCGGTTCTGTAAAAAGCCGTTAAATATATTTATTGATGCCGATATGCCATAGTTAAGACCATGACTGTCGTTAGTTTTAGCAAATCCAAGACTCGATTCACTACTGCTGAATATATAACCCGTATTTACAGCAACCTGTGGATATCTCGCTCCTTTTACCTGCTTGAGGTTAAGTTCGGCAACACGTTTGTTTATCAAGGCAAGCTGAATCTGCGGATTTTGCTGAGAGGCAAGATTCATAAGGTCTGCCAGTTTAAGTTTTTCATCTATTGTTACAACATCTATAACCTTAAACTGTGTAGTTAGATCTCTTGCTAATAGCTCATTTAAATAGGTCTTGGTATTTTCAAACGATTCTTTCTGACGAAGATAATTGGTCTGGTCGGTATTTAAATCAACCTGGGCATTAAGTACCTCAAGTTTAGATGCCTTACCTATTTTAAAACGGTTATCTGCAACCGTAACTCTTTGTTTTGATATTACAATAGCAGTATCAAGTGCTGTAAGCATTTGCTGTTGCTGTACTAAATCAAAATAAGTAGTCATAACATCAGTCACGCGCGTAAGTATCATAAGTTTTAGTTCAGTCTCACCCTGTTTTTGCAATTCCTGCAGCTGATCGTAGCGGGCAAACATTCTGAAGCCATCAAAAATTGTCCACCCCAGGTTAACGCCGTAATTCATACTATTGTTACGGGCATTATTAAGTTCCTGTACTGTACCGTCTGTACGGGTTTGTTTGGAATTCTGAATATTATTATTCTGTGTAAATGTTCCTGAAACATTAGGTAATAACCCTGCGTTGGCAAGATTTACATTCTGCTCATCAACTTTAAGATCATTTTTAGCAAGTTTAATATCATAATTGTTCTCTAATGCAATAGCCATAGCCTGCTCTGGCGTAAGCAGCTCTTGTGCAGATGCTTTTGCAGCAAACAAAATGCATATAATATATAGGCAAAACCTCATATAGTAAATGGTTTAGTCTTTAAGATTATCAAATTCAGGACGATGTTTTTTAGGGCGCGACCACATAAAGTAAATTGCAGGAATTATAAATAAGGTAAGTATTAGCGAAAATACAGTTCCGCCTACAATAACAACCCCCATACCTATTCTGCTGGTAGATGCCGCCCCTAACGACATAGCGATAGGCAATGCGCCAAGTGCAATAGCCAAGCTGGTCATTAAAATAGGACGAAGTCGTGATTCGGCAGCTTCCATAATGGCCTCATATTTTGGCACTCCTTTTTCCCTCAGCTGATTTGCAAATTCTACTATGAGGATACCATTCTTGGTTACAAGGCCTATAAGCATAATGGTTCCTATCTGGCTAAAGATATTCCATGTCTGACCAAAAAGCCATAACGATAATAATGCTCCAGCAACAGCCATTGGTACTGTAAGGATAATAATAAACGGATCTATAAAACTTTCAAACTGCCCTGCAAGTATTAAATAGATTAGCAGTAAAGCAAGTCCAAACGCAAACAAAGTGTTAGAACTACTCTCAACAAAATCACGGGATTCTCCTCCAAGATCTGTAGTAAAGCTGTCATCAAGCACTTTTGCCTTAACCCTTTCCATAGCATCTATACCGTCACTTATACTCATACCCGGTGCCAGGCCTGCCGATACAGTTGCCGACATATACCTGTTATTATGATAAAGCTGAGGCGGGCTGCTTTCTTCTTTTACAGAAACCAGGTTATCTAACTGAATAAGTTCTCCTGTATTGCTTTTTACAAATGTAGACGTAAGATCTATAGGTGCGTCGCGGTCCTGGAGCTCAAACTGCCCCATCACCTGATACTGTTTGCCGTTCATCATAAAATAACCAAAGCGTTGACCACTCAGTGACAACTGAAGCGTTTGTGCAACATCCAGCAGAGATACGCCCAGGCTTTCTGCTTTTTCACGATCTATAGATACATTTATTTCAGGCTTGTTGAATTTAAGATTTACATCGGTCATTGAGAAGGTAGGATCTTTGCTTACCTCATCCATAAATACAGGTATTTTTTCACGTAGCTTTTCAAAATTAGGTGCCTGTATAATATACTGTATAGGAAAACCTCCTCTTCTGTTAACCGCTATGGTAGGCTGTTCCGATACCGATGTTCTTGCTTCACTATAACGCTTAGTCCATTTAGAAAGATCGGCAGCAATTTCTTTTTGCGACCGCTCTCTTTCATCAGTGTCTTTTAAGGCTAGTATTACGCGTCCGCTGTTTACAGATGCAGAACCAAATCCGGGTGAGGTGATAACAAGACTGGCTTTTTTCTCAGGTACAGAATCATGTACAAGCTGTTCCATTTCCTGCATAAAACGATCCATGTAATCATAAGAAGCTCCTTCCGGTGCAGTAATGCTCATTCTTATAAAACTCCTGTCATCATAAGGAGCTGTTTCTTTTTGTATTGTAGCATAAAAAAAACCTATAAGCCCCAGACAAACTATTAGTATAGGAAAACTCAGCCATTTCTTTTTCATGAATCCTTTAAGGGCATTTGCATACGCTGCATTCATTTTTTCAAAATAAGGCTCGGTTAAATCATAAAACTTTGACTTTTTATGTACTCCCTTAATAAGATAGGCATTTAGCATTGGTGTTAAAGTTAATGAGACGAATGCTGATACCAGCACGGCTGCTGCAATAACTACCCCAAACTCCCTAAATAACCTGCCCACAAAACCTTCGAGAAATATTACAGGAAGAAATACCGCAGCAAGTGTTATAGAGATAGAAATAACCGCAAAAAATATTTCGTTGGCACCTTTTACAGCCGCCTCTATAGGCGTCATACCCTCTTCTACCTTTTTAAATATATTTTCGGTTACCACAATACCATCATCTACCACAAGTCCTGTAGCCAGAACAATTGCCAAAAGGGTTAATACATTTATAGAGAAACCAAAAATGTACATAATAAAAAATGTAGCTATAAGTGATACCGGTATATCAAGCAATGGCCTTAATGCAATAGCCCAGTCTCTAAAAAAGAGATAAATAATAAGGGTTACAAGTATAATAGATATACCAAGTGTTTCTGCCACTTCGAGCACCGACTTTTTAATAAATACTGTATTATCTATAACAACATTAGTTACAAGATCGGCGGGAAGTTCTTTTTTTATCTGATCATACTGCTCATAAAAAGCATCAGAGATATCTATGTAATTTGTACCCGGTTGTGGTATAATAGCAAGGCCTACAAGCTGCTTGCCATCGTTTGTCATTTTAGTTTCCACATTTTCCGGACCCAATTCAGCCCTTCCAACATCGCTAAAACGAACTATCTTATCTCCTTCCGATTTTATAATAATGTTATTAAACTGCTCGGGGGTAGATAAATTACCCATAGTTTTAATGGTAAGCTCCGTGTTCGCTCCTGTTAACTTACCGGTAGGCAATTCTACATTCTGGCTATCCAGTGCCGAACGAACATCACTTACTGTAATCCCATAAGAATTTAGCTTAATAGGATCAAGCCATAATCGCATGGCATATTTTTTCTGCCCCCAGATCTGTACACTGCTTACCCCAGGAATAGTCTGCAGTCTTTCGGCTATAACATTTTCTGCATAATCACTAAGTTCAAGCGGGTTACGCGTCGGGCTTTCTACAGTCATGGCAATAATAGACTCAGAGTCTGCATCTGCCTTTGATACAACCGGTGGCGCATCTATATCTTTAGGAAGGCTTCTAACAGCCTGCGATACTTTATCGCGTACATCGTTGGCTGCTTCTTCAAGATTTTTTTCTAACTCAAACTCTATAGTAATACTACTCGATCCCTGATTACTTGACGATGTAATATTCCTGATACCATCAATAGAGTTAATGGCTTTTTCAAGAGGTTCTGTAATTTGTGATTCAATAATATCTGCATTTGCACCTGCATAACTGGTACGTACCGATATTTGTGCAGGGTCAATAGATGGAAACTCCCTTACTCCTAAAAATGTATAGCCTATTATTCCAAAAAGTATAATAGCAATATTCATTACTATGGTAAGTACAGGCCTTTTTATGCTAATTGTAGACAAACTCATAGTTAATTTTCTGCTTTATTTACAGTTACCTTAACCGGAGTTCCTTTTTTCAGGGTAAGTACCCCTGTAGTGAGTACCGTATCTCCTGCTTTTAATCCTGAAAGTACTACTACATCTTTAGCAGTACGCGTTCCTGTCTCTACCATTACTTCCTCAGCCTTCCCATTTTTAGAGATAAATACTTTTTTTCCTCCCTGCACAGGCACTATGGCCTCAGTAGGAATAATAAAAGCATTTTCAATTTTTTTAAGAGGCAGTATTACATTGGCAAAAGTGCCCGGTAATAGCCTGCCTTTAGAATTTTCTGCAATAGCCCTTACTTTAAGTGTACGGGTAGCCACCTCAACAGCAGGTTCAAGTGCATATATTTTAGCCTCAAAAGTTTCGTCGCTCCCTGCTACAGTAAATGTTATAGTACCATTTACCTTCATTTGCGAAGCATATTTTTCAGGTACAGAAAAAGTTATTTTTATCTGACTGCTGTTTACCAGGCTGGCAATAAGCGTTTCAGGGGTAACATACGTACCGGGTGATATATTACGCAAGCCAATAGTTCCCGAAAATGGTGCTCTTATAGAAGTTTTGTCAATCTGGGCATTAATAAGTTGTGTTTGGGCTTTTGCTGTTTTAAAATCGGCACTGGCTATATCATATTCTTCCTGACTAATAGCTTCTTTTTCCAACAATAGTTTAGCGCGCCTCTCATTTTCAGCAGCCAGTGTCTGCCTGGTCTTTGCCTGGCCTGCCTGTGCCCTTAGTTCAATATCATTAATCTTAACAAGTACCTGTCCTTTTGCGACTTTAGATCCTTCAGTAAAAAATATTTTTTCTGCTATACCCGAAACTTCCGTTCTCACTTCAATTTGCTCATTGGCCTCTATAGAACCTGAAAGTGAAAGTGTATTAGCAAATTCCTGTGGAGCTACTACCACTCCATTTACAGCCATAGAAGGTTTCTTTCCATCTTTGCCCCCGCCGGACGCTTCCATTTTCTGTTTTTTATTCTCAGAGACACGATAAAACACAAGTGCACCAAGACCAACAATTAAAAGAGTATAAACAATATATTTTACCTTCATAATTTAATAATAGTAATGCTAAGCGCAAAGCTAAGCCAATTGTATGCCATTTTTTTTAAGTAAATGTGAAAAATGACCAATTGAATTCATCAATTCCTTAAAAACATATACAATAGCATCCGAAGTTCAATAATTTTTAGCTGCAAATCTAACAGATTAAATTCCCTCATAAAAAATAAGCCTGTACTTTAACAAAATATGTAAAAGTACAGGCCAAATATTGTTTAGCTCTCAGAACTATTTTTTTAATTGTTTTACTGAAATAAATTAGAAAAAAGCGATTTTACAACGTCTACCATTGCTTCCAAAACCGACATAACTATTAGTAGCAGTTTTACCATGATTACTGTTTTTTAGGTGTTTTAGACTGATAAGAATATAAAGCAGAAGACATCATTGCACTCGTAATAAGATACCTGTACCATTTCTCATTAAAAAGAACATCGATAAGGTAACCAGTTAAAAGGCATATTAATAATGATGTACCAAAAACTAAAAGGTGCCTGTATATAGTTTTCATAACTATAAAGCTTAAAATTATAGTACAAATATCAGAAAGGAGTCTTTTATAAAATTGTAAAATTGGGACAACCCTCTTAATCTTCAAAATTCCAGTATGTTTCCTGGCTGCCTAATCTTGTAAGCTTAGATAAAAGTGTTTTGGGTGATTGTTTTGTAACCGATTTAAAATGCTTTATGTAATGTGCCTGATCATAATAAAGATTGTACAGAGCCACATCTGTAAGTGATGCTCCATCTTTTGCCTGTTGCGAATAATTAAGTGCATTACGAAACATTACCAGTTTTTTATATTCTTCCACACTGCAGCACAAATGTTTTTTAAAAAGCCTGAGCAGGGTTTTTCTGTTTACTTTAAGAAGTCCTGACAGGTCTTCAACTTTAACCGAACCATTACTGTTAAGTATTTCCTGTACTGCCCTTTTTATTACAGGCTCATCAAATCCTATAAAGTTTTCTACAAAAAAAGCATCCAGAAGTTTAACCCTTTTATCTATATCAGTTTCATTATAGACATATTGGGCAGTTGTATTAAGAGCATCACCGAAATAAGAAAATCTATTAACTGTAATATTAAAAATATCGGCTACAGGGCCCTTTACAAAATGATTCAGCCCTAACGGATTAAAAACTATTCCTATTTTATTAAAAATGCCATGAAATTCTACTTTGATGTTTTTATCAGTATTTATTGAGTAAAAGCAATCTATTGTATCAACTCCGTTTTGCGTAACAAGCGATCCTTCTTCTGTAAGGGTAATATCAGATCCTTTATAAATTGTAAGTGCATGTTTATAATTAGGGTAGAAAAAAAATTTATTCCTGAAACCCGGATCATCAGACACATGAAAATAATAGTAGTCAATATACCTGGCTACCTGTTCATGCTGTGGTTTTAATGTTATAAAATCTCCTTTTGAGTCCAAAATAAATATTTATTTCCTGAATTGTAAAAATACTAAATCAGTGCATTACTTCATTATTTTTTAAAGCTTAGCATAATAATATTATTAACTTTTAAAAGAATGCAGTTTACATTTAAATCATTATAGTTAAAAACATGTTATTTTATTTGTAAATGCGTAGGGATTTTTAATACATTCGGGTTTCCAATCAATTATTAATATTAAAAATAAGTAAATGAAGAAAGTAGTTTTGTTTTTAGGTTTAGCCCTGACAGTTAGTATAACATCATGCTCACATGATGAAGGCTCAACGCCTAACCCGGATCAATCTAACATCCAGACTAAAAGCAATGAAAGGGTTTACAAAACTATGGAAGAGCCTGTAGTTGGGGAAACAATAGAAGTTATGGAAGAAGAGCCACATTTTGACAGTATGATAGAACCACAGGTGGGCGAAACTTATGATGTTATAGGTGACGATGTAAATGATAAAGCAACATATGGCAAGCCGGTTAAGTTAAAAATTATATGTAAAAGGGAATCAATTGGTTCTGAGCCGGGTGAGTATGTCGGTGTAGGTATAGATGCAAATGGCCAGCACTGGGCGGTAACATGGGATTATTCTTTAAATCCCGACATGACTTATACTTTAAAAATTACAGGTCACAAAATACAAGCAGGTGGTTACTATCCGTGTTAATTTGTAAGTAAAATATAATACAACAAGTTTTAAAACCCTTCATCTGAAGGGTTTTTTGATTTTATAACTTATCTTAATCTATTTATAGACAAATATTTGAACGACAAACTATTAAACAACAACAAATTATTAGATTTTTCAAATAAAAAATTAAAATAGTATTTAAAATAATTTTTAGATTAGACTAAATTTATAATTTTGCAATACTAATTATAGATTTAGATGATGAAAATAGCTACCCTGATATTATTATTTGCCTCACTACCTCTTTTAGCTCAAAAAGGAAGTATAAAAGGAAAAATAACTCAAAACAATGAGCCTCTACCAGCCGTAAGTATAATTGTAACCCCATTAGGGTTAACATTATCTGCAGATAATGAAGGAATGTATGAGATAAAAAATATTCCTTTTGGAACTTATGAAATTATTTTTAGCGCAGTAGGATTAAAAACAGAGCGTAAAAAAATAACAATTGACAAAATTGAGACTGTAATTTTAAATATAGCATTACAAGATGATAACCAACTATTGGAAGAAGTGGTTGTTACGGGTACAATGAAAGAAATAAGCCGTACAGAAAGCCCAATACCTGTAGAAATAATAACTCCTAAGCTTTTTAAAAAGAACCCAACCGCAAGTTTATTTGAAGCTGTGGGTATGGTAAATGGCGTTCAGCCGCAATTAAACTGCAATGTGTGCAACACCGGCGACATTCATATAAACGGAATGGAAGGCCCATATACATTAATACTCATAGATGGTATGCCCATTGTAAGCGCACTTTCAACCGTATATGGGTTAAGTGGTATTCCCAACAGCCTGGTAGAGCGGATAGAAGTTGTAAAAGGTCCTGCATCATCATTATATGGCTCTGAAGCTATGGGAGGCATTATAAATGTTATCACCAAAACCCCCACAAAAGCACCCGCAGTAAGCGCAGATTTTTTTATGACAAGCTGGGGAGAGATTAGCCTGGACGGGGCTGTAAAACTTAAAGCAGGAACTGCAACTTCATTATTAGGCATTAACTATTTTAAATACGGTGTGCGTGCAGATAAGAACAACGATAATTTTACCGATGTAACGCAACAGGACCGTATTTCGGTATTTAATAAATGGAATTTTGACCGTAAGGAAAACAGGGTATTCAGCATTGCCGGGCGATACGTTTATGAAGACCGGTGGGGCGGCGAAATGAACTGGGATAAAAAATGGCGCGGTAGTGACAGTATTTATGGTGAAAGCATTTATACCAAACGTGCAGAACTAATAGGCCTTTATCAATTGCCAACTACAGAGAAAATTTTTACCCAGTTTTCATATAACTGGCATAACCAGAATTCTTATTACGGAGTAACACCTTATATGGCAACCCAACAGGTAGCATTTGTCCAAGCATATTGTGATAAAGAGTTTGGTACAAATCATAACTTTTTACTGGGTGCAGCTATGCGCTATACTGTATATGATGACAATACTCCGGCTACAGCTAATGCGGACGGTATAGGCAATAGCCCGCAAAAAACACCCCTGCCCGGAATATTTATTCAGGATGAATGGACATTAAACAATAAACATAAAGTATTGGGAGGCTATCGTTTTGATTATGACAAGAATCATGGCGCAGTACATTCCCCACGAGTGGCTTACAAATTTTCGCCTGATCAAAATAACACAATAAGAGCAAGTTTTGGTACAGGTTTCAGGGTGGTAAATTTGTTTACCGAAGACCATGCTGCGCTTACCGGTGCAAGGGATGTAATTATTACAGAAGCCTTAAAACCCGAACGATCATATAACGGTAATCTTAATTATGTATTGAAAGTACCAACTGATATAGCTTTTATAGGCTTCGATATTACCGGATTCTATTCTTATTTCACTAACAAGATAGTAGGCGATTTTGATACAGATCCGAATAAGATTATTTATGACAACCTTAAAGGGCACGCTATATCACAGGGTATTTCCTTAAATACCGATCTAACCTTTACATTTCCTTTAAAAGTATTAGCCGGCATATCGTATATGGATGTTTTCCAGATTGAGAAGAAAGATTTAAAAGAAGAAAGGTCACAGCAATTACATGCTCCTAAATGGTCGGGGAACTTTGTAGTCAGCTATAGTTTTAATAATAATTATAGTATGGATATTACAGGTAACTGGTATGGACCCATGCGGCTGCCTATATTACCTAATGATTACAGGCCCGAATATTCGCCATGGTTTTGTACAGCCAATATACAGTTTACTAAAAAATTTGATTACGGGCTGGAATTTTACGGAGGCATGAAAAACATATTCGACTTTGTACCTAATGACCCGTTGATACGCCCGTTTGACCCTTTTAATAAACATGTAAATGACCCCGTAAATAATCCTAACGGATATACTTTTGATACGAGTTATAATTATGCCTCAATGCAGGGTCGAAGAATATTTATTGGAGTACGATATAATTTGTTTTAGAAAAAAATGGCATATTCTTTTACGGAGGGAGAATTTAGTAAAGCACTCACATGAAAAAACAGTTTCTTATACTATTAATAATCTTTGCTGCTTCATTTGGCTACAGCCAGAAAAACTATACTGTAACATTTACAGAGTTAACTTTAAAAATGGCACAGGAGCCCAGACCAATAATTATAAAAATATATACTGACTGGTGTGCCATATGTAAACTTCAGAATAAACAGATTGAAAAGGATAGCAACCTCATGCAATTACTGGTAAACAACTACTATTATATAGCGTTCAATGCAGAATCGCATGAGGCAATTGTTTTTAATGGAAAAGTATATCATTTTATACCACAGGGAACGGGTGGCATTAATGCATTAGCTGCTGAATTGAGCAAAGCCAAAAGCAGTTATCCTTATTGGGTATTTTTAGATTCTGATTATAAAATTCTCTTTCAATATAATGGGTTGCTAAAAAGCAAACACCTAAATACACTACTTAAACCATAGCCTATTTAATAATAGGTACGGGCTCTTTATTCTCGTTAATTGCTACAAAAGTAAAATTGCCGGTTATGGCTTTTTCTCTTGACATTGAGTACATATCTTCAACAAAAATCTCTACATGAACCTGTAAACTTGTATTACCTATATGAGTTATTTTACCTATAAGTTCAGCAAAGGTACCTGCCGGAATAGGCTTCTTAAAATCAATACGATCACTGCTCACGGTAACAACCCTCTGCCTGCTGAAACGTGTTGCGGTTATAAAAGCAACCTCATCCATAAGGTGCATTGCTGCACCACCAAAAAGGGTATCATAATGGTTTGTAGTGTTAGGAAATACCGCTTTAAATATATGCGTTTCCGCAGCATCAATTTTCTCTTGTAATGTCATTTTATTTTTTATTATTATTTCTAAGCCCGCCCCATATAATACAGGTACTGCCCCATGTAAATCCTGCTCCGAAAGCAGTTAGCAATAGTTTATCTCCCGGCTTAAAATCGTTTTGAAAATCCCATAGGCAAAGTGGTAATGTTGCCGCTGTTGTATTTCCATATCGCTGTATATTTACTTTAATTTTTTCTTTTGCTATACCTAATTTTTCTCCTACAACATCAATAATTCTAAGATTTGCCTGATGTGGCACCACCCAGTCAATATCTTCTGTTGTAAAATTGCATTTTTCAAGTACTTCCATACTCGTAGCAGTCATACCATTTATAGCATTTTTAAATACTGTGCGGCCATCTTGCTCTACATAATGTCTTTTTTCAAGTAGTGTCTGTTCTGTAGTACCTTCAGCAGAACCCCCTGCCGGTATTGAAAGAAACTGTACTCCGTTACCATCAGACCGATATACTGTATCAAGTACGGCTCCAGCATCTTTAGAAGGCTCCAGCAACACTGCTCCTGCCCCGTCACCAAAAAGCACACAGGTATTACGGTCTTCATAATTAACTATAGCGCTCATTTTGTCTGCACCTACTAAAAGTACTTTTTTATGCCTGCCGCTTTCTAGTAACGATGCTGCTACAGACAATGCATATAAAAAGCCGCTACAGGCCGCATTAAAATCAAATCCCCATGCGTTTTTTAAGCCCGCTTTTTGTGCTGCGAGCGGTGCTGTAGGTGCCAGTTGATGATCTGGCGTAGATGTAGCAATTATAAGAACTTCTATCTCATCTGGATTAACTCCCGTATTGTTAAGTAAATTTTTTATTGCCATCGCAGCCATATCCGATGTTGCTTTTCCGGCCTCTAAAATCCGGCGTTCTTTAATGCCTGTACGGCTGGTAATCCACTCATCTGATGTATCAACCATCTTTTCGAGCTTGGCATTGTTCAGTACAGTATCAGGAACATACCCGCCCACAGCCGTTATAGCTGCATTTATTCTGGTATTCATATATTGGAATTGTTTTTTCTTAAATCCTGCATATCTTAAACAGAATTGTAAAAGTTACCCGCTGTTCAATATGGGTAACAGGTAAGTGACTAAAAAAGTATCAGAAAGGCAAAATGCCCAAATTGGTTGTAAACATTATTTCGCTTTTAAAAAATTAATAATTAGTTAAAAGCTCTTTTGCCTATTTCACAATGCCTTAAAAAGTATAGTTTATATATAGGTATAGCAATACCTATGCAGAAACCAATTACTTTAAACCGCGAAAGCATTGTCAAGTTAGTAATGGCAGGTATCCTGACTTATGCCGTTTTTATCGTCCTTCCCATTTGCTATGGCAAAAAGTGAACATAATTGATAAAAATTTTTTGGGCATTTACAGTTGCGCGACAGTTCGTGATTTACACACGATTCCCTTTTAATTCCGGCTTGCGCCAAAAACCATTCCCGTTTGAATAGAAATTAAGTAAAGAACTTATCAGAGTGCAAATATACCAACTATTCTTAATAAAAAGTCCGCAGTTACCCGTAATAGTAACTGCGGATAACTAACTCAAACGTTATTGTTTATAAACGCTTTTGCTCATCAGTACTTTCACGGGTTTTTCCTTCACCCAGTTTCTGATTTCCAAAACGGTATCTGAAAAAGATTCTGAAACTTTGGGAATCGCCATAATTATTATATCTGCTGTATTGATTGCCGTACTGAGTGGTTATAGTTTGCCTTTCACCCCTGTAAATATCTGAAAGCAGGATTCCTGCTTCAGCATTTTCATTTAAAAACACCTTTTTAAATGATAACGAAAGACTTGAAATATCGCTTAGTTTAAAAGCACCCTGTACCGCAGGAGACATATAAAAGAAATCAAATTCTGCCAGTATGTCTTTCTTTTTATTTAATGTAAATCGGCTGTTTGCACTGGTATAAAGGGTCCACTGGCTTATAACCTGCATACTTTCGTCAGCTCCCTGAAATGTATTTTCCTGGTAGCCAATGGTGCTCATTGTACCGGCTTCCCACCATTCAAAAAACTGCACATTGGTATTAAACTCAAGCCCTGACGCTATATTTCTGCTTATGTTAGTATATTTAGTTATAATGGTATTGGTTGTATAATCCTGATAGATTACTTCAGAAGACGGATCTTTTTCGTAACGATAAAAAAGGTCGAAATTATACTTTGACTTTAATGTATACTGCAGGCTAAAGTTATGCGTGATAGCAGGCTGAAGCCTTGGGTCGCCAGTAGAATACGAATAAGGTGTATTATAAGACCTGAAAGGATTTAGCGCGCTGTATTGCGGCCTGATGATACGCTTACCATAAGACAAGCCTATCTGATGATTGTCTGATGCTTTATACAATGCATAGGCAGACGGAAATAGTTTAAAATAATCCTGCCTGTTTACCTCCCGTATTGTTACCGAGTTCCCCTCTAGTCTGGTATGCTCACCCCGAAGGCCTGCTTTAAAACCCCATTTACCAAACTCACGTTCTGCACCTATATATCCTGCAAGTATATTTTCATCATATAAAAAGTTATTTGATAAGCCTGGTGATGAAGCAGGCACTCCATTGATGGTACTTTCATAATCAAAAATATTTTTTGCACTCACATTACCATACCGCATACCGGCTTCAAATGAAGTTTCGCCGTCCTTACCATTATAATCGGCTTGTGCCGAAAAAAGTGATATACGTCTTGTATCATTACTCCCTATATCCTGCTGTGTATGGGGGGCTTCTCCCGGTAGTGAAATCCCTGCGGTTATATCCTGTTCCTGGTTAAAATAATGCCTGGTATAATCTGACGCAAAAATAACTTTATGATCTTTATTAAATATATGTTCATATGAACCCGTAACTGTACTATTTTTTTGCGGATAATCTCTGTGATTGTGGCTGGTAAATAAAGAATCCAGCCTGCCATTACCATCATAAATTGCAGTAGGCGTATCTATTAATGCTGTACTTTTAAGACTGGAAAAGCCATTAAACCCTACCGCAACTGTATTAAGCGTATCTATAGCATACTCTGCACTTATATTGTAGCTGTTTTGCTGTGTGGCTCTGTAATGCGACTTCTCGTTGCTTTTCCAAACCGAAGCTATGGTATTGTCTTCAGGGTTAGTGTAGCGCACCTCGCCCCTGCTTTCTCCGTAATAATGTCCTGAACCAAACATATACCCGCCAAACACAGTAAGCTTTTTATTTTTAAAATAATGATTGGTTGCCACAACACCCTTTGGATACATAGATTGTACATAAGCCCCTGAAACAGAACCTTTGTAACCGCCGCCTACATTTTTTTTCATTTTTATATTAAGCACCGCACTACCCTGCGCCTCATATTTTGCCGGCGGTGTAGTAATAACTTCTATAGATTTTATATCATCACCATTAGTATTTTCTAACAGGTTTTTAAGTTCTGTTCCTGTAAGGTACACTTTCTTATCGTTAATAGTAACAAGTATGCCGCTGCTGCCGCGTATACTAATGCCATCGCCTACCACATTTACTCCGGGTGTTTTTTTTACAATTTGCCATGCATTGTCTGACGATATAATAGAGTTTTCTACATCAAACTCAATCCGGTCTATTTTTCGCCTTACAATGGGCCTTTTCTGATTTATAACAACATCATCAAGCTCTTTAGCCCTATTTTGAAGTACTATATCAGGTAAAACAAGATTTTTATTTATGGTAATTTTTGTTGTATAATTTTCATAACCTATAGTACTTATTGTAAGTAAATATTCTCCTGCATTAACATTAAGAATTTCAAAATGACCATGCTCATCTGTAAAAGATGTTTTTACAAAAGTAGAATCCTGAACTTGTTGCTTTAACACCACATCTGCAAAAGGTACAGGGTTTTTAGAAGTGTCAAACACACTGCCCGATACGGAAGGGTTCTGTGCCGTACAGGTGAGTGTAATTAAAGTAATAATAAATGCTAATAAACGTTTTTTGATACTGCCATAAAGCAGCAAAGTGATGATTGAACTCATGGTGATTTAATGATTGATTACCACAAATCTCTATAAATGTTTAATGTAATACGGTTAACGCTGGGTTAATGACAGGTTAATGGGATTGTTACTGCTTTTACGGATGCAATAAAACAGTAGTTTTGTAACTTGTATTAACTATAACCATGAAGCGAAAAATAGCTTTTCTTATAACCGGATGCATTTTTACTGTTATGGCACTTGCCATTATACAGGGATATTTTATATACAACACCTATCTGCTCAGGGCTAAAGAGGCAAATCAGGCTATTACCCAGCAGCTTCTTAAACTGGAAACTACCGGAAAGCTGGACACGCTAAACAATACATGGATGGGCAAAACAAGGTGCTTTGCAGATCTCTACTACGACAAAAAAGTATCTAAAAAGGATTACATCAAACTGATCAAAAAAACCGAGGATTCATTATCTAAAGTGATTTCCGAGTACATAAAAAAAGAGCGGTTTTTTGAAGGATATGATGTAACATTTGCTAATTATCTTATATCGGTAGGCATATACACCGATGATGAAAAAAAAGCTGATAATCTGTTTTCGGGTAAAATGCTATTGTTTGGCAACAATCCCGGTCAAAATCCTGAAACGCAGGCCTCACAATCTACATGGCACGGCGACAGTGAAAAGAAATTTAATTTTGTAGTAGTAACAGAACGTTATTACAGCATATCAAACTGGGAAAAAGAGATTTTCATTAAAATGTCGGGGTTACTAATTTTCTCGGTAGTATTACTCACTTTTGTTGTATTGCTGTTTTATCTGTCTATAAAAAATCTTATAACCCAGAAAAAAATTGCTGATATTAAAACCGACTTCATTAATAATATTACACACGAGTTTCAAACGCCTATAGCGGCATTAGATATTGCCATAAAAACACTTCGTAAAAAAGAAGGAGACATTTCTGCTGAACATTTTAACCATTCGCTGGATATTATTGAAAGGCAGAATGTGCGTATGCAAAAACTATTTAGACAGGTAAGCGAGGCTTCTATTAATGAGGAAATAATCCCTGATAACATTTTACCATCTGACTGCAACTCAATAAAAGAGGTAGTAACAGATTTTAAGCTATCCTACCCTTCAGTACAGATTGAGTGCAATGCAAAACCTGATACAGTACTGCATATTGACAAATTTCACCTTGCTACTATTTTAGTGAATTTACTAGACAATGCAATAAAATACGGGGCAGATTCCATTACCGTGACTTTATCTAACGGAAAACTTACAGTAAATGACAATGGCATAGGCATACCAAAAAAAGAACAGAAAGCCATTTTTGAAAAGTTTTACCGTATACAAAAAGGAGATATACATACAACAAAAGGGCTTGGATTAGGTTTATATTATGTACATCAGCTTATAAAAGCCTATAATGGAACTGTAACCGTAAATAGTGAGGAAAACAAGGGTGCTGAATTTATAATATCCATACCACAGCCATGAAACAGCATATATTATTAGCAGAAGATGATTTTGATTACGCAAGTATTTTAAAGCAATATCTTGAAATTTCGGGCTATAAAGTTACATGGGCACAAGAAGGCGCTAAGGCTTTAGAAATTTTTCCTGAAGTAAAACCCGACATTTGTGTTTTGGATGTTATGATGCCTAAAATGGATGGATTTACCCTTGCGGAAAATATATTGGATAAATCTCCGGAAACACCTATAGTTTTTTTAACTGCAAAAGGTATGAAAGAAGACAAAATACGAGGCCTTAAACTGGGTGCGGATGATTATATAGTTAAACCTTTTGAGGCAGATGAACTACTATTAAGAATAGCTAATATACTAAGGCGCTCACAGCGCTTATATACTCATGCTGCAGACACTTCTTCCCCAATAAGCATAGGTAAATATATTTTTGACACTAAAAATTATACCCTAACCTGTAATAATAATGTATGCCGCCTTACCGAAAAAGAAACAAATCTTATAAATTATTTATTTGATAACCGTAACCGCGTGATAAAACGTGATGAAATACTTAATGAGATATGGGGAAGTGATGATTTTTTTTCGGGCAGGAGTATGGATGTATTTATAAGCCGCCTGAGAAAATATTTTAACGACGATCCTGCTGTAACGATTAATAGTTACAGAGGCCTTGGACTGGAGTTCTCAATATCAGACAATCAAGCTTAAACAAGCTGCCCGCTAAATTTTTCCCTGTACATTTTTGGGGTCATGCCCACATTTTTTTTAAACAGTGTACGGAATGTTTTCAGGTCATTATAACCCGATTCAAGCATTACCTCCAATATACTGTAACGTGACTGCTCCAGCATTTGCTTAGCTGCCTCAATACGGGTTTTTTGCAGGTATTCTATTGGGGTAATACCGGTAACCTGTTTAAAACGCCTTACTAAATTTCTACGGCTTGCAGGTACATCAGTAATAAGTTCTTCTATTGTATTTGCAGTATTAAAGTGTTTTTTTATTTCTTCCTGTGCTCTTTTCACAAGATCGTCACCATGGTCTTCTGCCGGAGTAAAAGTTCCAAAATAGGTCTGTCTGTTTCTGTCAAGATCAATAGAAAAAACTTTAGCAGCTTTAACAGCAGTTTTTTTGCTGCAGTAAATTTCCAGCAGCAGCATAAGCAAATGAAAAGTATTGGTAGCTCCGCCACTGGTATATACCCTGTCTTGTTCGGTTACAACAGCCTCTGCCTGCACGTTTACTAAAGGAAACATTTTTGCAAAAGAGGCTTCTGCATTTATATGTGTGGTTGCAGGCTTGTTATCAAGCAGACCGGATGCGGCCAATAAAAAAGCCCCTGTGCAAAAACTTGCAACAGCAGCTCCTTTTTTATACTGATCCTGCAGCCACGGAATCCATTCTAGGTTTGACTTTAGTGAATCTGAAATAGTGTCGCCTGTAAATGAAGGTACCAGCAATAGATCATAATATTCGTTTTTCCCTGGTGCCTGTGGTGTATGTCCCGCGAATGGCATACTCTCATGCTTAGGCAAAAGCAGCAGGTGTATAGTAAAAGGCTCTTTTAAACCATCCTGACTATAAAAACGGTTAGCCGTTTCAAATACGTCCAGTATAGCGGCCACACTCAGCAGGCGGTGGTCTTTGGTCAGCAAGATTCCTAATTGCATAGCAGTAAAATTAGAGAAGAAAACAAATATACTTGTTTTTGTCTTAAACACCCCCTCATCTTGACTTTTTATGACACCTTAATTATAAAACACTTAGCATAACTTTGTATTAGAGATTTATAACGACAATATATTCAGGCCAAATGTTAAATAATTATTAAAATAACATATCCCAAATTAATAATCTCTTTAGATTTATCGAAATAATATTTCCTAAACATTTGCTTTTTAAAGCTAAAAACAAACCAATAAACAACTTATAAATCATGAAAAATCTTATTAGTACAACTTCGTTAAACACAGACCTGGCCACCCTGTTATTAAGAATAATTTTTGGCGGAATGTTTATTTATCATGGCTGGCCAAAACTAACGGGATACAGCCAGATGGTAGAAATGTTTGGTGACCCAATAGGTATAGGGAATGAGCTGTCAGTCATACTGGTAATTTTTGCAGAATTCTTTTGTGGCATCTTTATTCTGCTTGGGTTTATGACACGCTTTGCAGTAATACCAATATTTATTACAATGCTCGTTGCTTTTTTTGTGGCACACGCTAAAGACGATTTTATGATAAAAATGCTGCCTTTTGTTTACCTGTTTCTTTGTCCTGTTCTATTTATACTGGGTAGCGGTAAATATTCTGCAGATGCCCTGTTATTTACTAAAAGATCTGTAAACTAATACTATAAATAATATTTACATCATTCTGTATGAGCATTATAATCTGGATAATAGTAATCATTCTTGCAGTTCTTGCCGTTATAGCCCTTTTTGTTCCAAAACAGTATGCTATAGAAAGAGAAAAGATAATAAACACCCCAAAACATGAAGTGTTTGATTATATAAAATTCATTAAGAATCAGGAGCAATACAGCAAGTGGGTAAAAACCGATCCTGAAATGAAAGTAACACTTACCGGTACTGATGGAAATATAGGTTTTATTTATGCATGGGACGGCAATAAAAAGGCAGGCGCAGGTGAACAGGAAATTACCGGCGTTACAGATGGTGAGCGTATTACAACAGAAGTGCGTTTCCTTAGGCCTTTTAAAGGTGTAGCTCATATTTACATGACTACCGAAGCAGTAACAGAACATAGCACAAAAGTTACCTGGGGAATGACAGGTACAAGTCCTTATCCTATGAATCTTATGACCGCCATGATGAAAGGGGTACTGGCTAAAGACATAGACATCAGCCTTAACGACCTGAAACAAATTCTTGAAACAAACAATTAATCTAAATATTTATGACTGCTTTAAACCCTTATTTAAATTTTAACGGCAATACCGAAGAGGTTTTTAGCTTTTACAAAAGTGTTTTTGGAGGCGAATTTGCCATGGTTATGCGATTTGGCGATACACCCGGATGCGAAAATATGCCTGAAACTGAAAAAAATGGTATTATGCATATAGCCCTACCTATTGGTAATAATGTTATTATGGGTACTGATGTACCAAAATCTATGGAACAGGTAACAATGGGCACCAATATGTCTATAAGTATAAGTGTAGGTAGCCGTGAAGAAGCCGATCGCGTATATAATGCTCTTAGTGCCGGCGGAAAAGCAACTATGCCTATGGATGACATGTTTTGGGGTGATTATTACGGTATGTTAACCGATAAATTTGAAATTCAATGGATGGTTAGCTTCAGTACCAAACATACGCCTCAATAACATTATCTGAATATATAATTTAAATTTAAGACCATGTTTAAGGACACTAAAGCATTTAGCGGATATTCGGTGAATGACATTGCAAAAGCAAAAGCATTTTACCATGGTATTTTGGGGCTGGAAACAAAAGACGGTATTGAAGGTATATTGGAGTTGCAAATAAAAGGTAATAACCCGGTTATTTTATATCCAAAACCTAATCATGAGCCGGCAACTTTTACAGTTCTTAATTTTCCTGTATCTGATGTAACACTGGCTGTACAGCAACTTAAAGAAAAAGGGGTTGTATTTGAACGCTACGATCTTGATAATTTTAAAACAGATGAAGATAATATCTTCAGAGGAGGCGGACCACTTATAGCCTGGTTTAAAGATCCGGCTGGTAATATCTTATCAGTAATACAAGAGTAAATACTCTTCTAAAAAATCAATCATCAATCAAAAAACGAATAATATAATGTCTAAAGAAATAATCAATCAGTTAGAAACTGCCCTTAATGATACATTACAACTTCTTTCATCTTTTAGCGAAAAAGAAATAAACACCGTACCATTTGAGGGAAGCTGGACTGCTGCACAGGTTTGCCAGCATTTATATAAATCAGAAAATGGCATGGATGCATTATTCTATGCTACTTCTCTGCCTGCGAACAGAAATCCTGAAGAAAGGGCAGCATCATTTAAGGAAATGTTTTTAAACTTTGAAATGAAAATGAAATCACCTGATTTTATTTTACCGGAAGAGAAAGAATATGAGAAGACGGAGCTTGAGAGATCACTCGCGCAAACAAAGGACAAAATTATTGAAGCTGCTCAAAATGTTAACCTTAATGAGGTAGCCTCCCTGCCTGAACAGCATCCTCTACAAGGCAGTACAAAATTAGAGTTAGTGCATTTTCTTACTTATCACACTATTAGGCATAATCACCAGTTGAGAAAAATACATGGTATGGTATAATTGTAGGCCTGTAATTAATAGTCACTATAATTTATCATCTTTTTAACCATCTCATAGAGTTCAGGCAGTCTTTGCCTGAATTCCCGGGGTGTTTCAAAAAAATACTCAAATACAACAGCCATAAATTCATACTGGTTGGTATAAGCATATTCTCTTAAATAAGCTGAATTCATTATTTTATCACGATTATAAGGTATTGCAGAATATTCTTTTATCTTATCAAACATATCACTGTAAATAGAAAGCGACGAACCCGATCTTCTTCTTACGATGGAATTAAGATGCAGTACATGTGCAAACTCATGCAGGCCGAGGTTTAAATTATTGGTATCAAAATCTATCCCCTCCTGAAAATGTTTCCATGAAAAAACTACTGCCTTAGCAGCAGGATTAAACTCACCCTGATGATAATTACCGTTTGCCGACTTAAATGCGTCAGGGTAAACCACTATTACCTCAAAAAGGTCAAAGATATATTCTCTCATGCCAAATGTTAGCATAACAGCAGTAGATGCTATTTTAACTTTCATTTCCTGAGTCACTTCAAGCCCATGCCTTCCTGCGAACTGATAATTATTTATAAAAGCATGAACCCTGTGCCTGAAAAATCTCTTTTTCTTTTCTGATAGGTTTCTGTAAAACCGGAATTGCTTTTCTAAAACAGCCTTTTCTTCAAAGGCAAGGTCTTTTGGAAAAAGGTAAAAATGCACATATATAGGTTTGTTAAAAATAAGAATGTAAGCAGGTTCTATAATTCTTCCAAATATGAAATACAGCAGCATGAATATTACAAAAAGCAACAGAGCGAGCGTAAGCAAACCAACAAAAATCTCCATATATATTGATTAAGCCTGCAAAATAAGAATTTGTATTAAATATCATCTATAAAAAACGGGAGCAATTGCTCCCGTCCAAATTATTTTTTATGTGATAAAATTCCCTGTTTAAGAATTTGCCCAAATTCATACATATCTTCAAAAGAACAGTATAATGGTACTGGTGCCAATCGAATTACATTAGGCTCCCTCCAGTCTGTTATCACTCCGTTTCTCATAAGGTAATCAAATAATGCCCTTCCTTCACCATGAAGGAAAACAGATATCTGACTTGCTCTCTGAGCAGGATCTGATGGTGTAATAACTTCAAAGTTACCATTTATTTCCTTGTCAATTTCATGAAGTACAAATTCAAGATAAGCCGTAATATGATCTCTTTTTTGTATTAAAGCCGGCATGCCCACTTCGTCAAACATATCTACAGATGCAAGATAAGGAGCGAGTGATAATACAGGAAGACAGCTTACCTGCCAGCCATTTGCCCCACGAATAGGATCGAACTCAGGTTCCATTAAAAAACGGCGTTCCTTATTATGGCCCCACCAGCCAGCAAACCGATTTAAATCCATATCATTATGATGCATTTCATGTACAAAAGCACCAGAAGCATTGCCCGGCCCGGAATTCATGTATTTATAGCTGCACCATGCTGCAAAATCTACGTTCCAGTCGTGCAGTTCAAGCTTTATATTACCTGCTGCATGAGCAAGATCCCAGCCTACATAAGCGCCGGCATCCTGACCCGCTTTAGTTATAGTTTCAATATCAAACACCTGCCCTGTATAGTAGTTAACACCACCTATTAGTACCAATGCAAGCTCATCGCCTACTTCTTTTATTTTATCAAGAACATCTTCCAGCCTTATATTGTGTTCTCCCGGCCTTCTTTTAAGTTCAACTATAGCATCTTCAGGCTCTAATCCGTGAAACTTAACCTGGCTTTTAATCATGTACTGATCACTCGGAAATGCCTTCTCCTCACAAATAATTTTAAATCGCTTAGCCGTAGGACGGTAAAAACTAACCATCATAAGGTGAAGGTTTATAGTAAGGGTATTCATTACCGTAACTTCCGACGGCAATGCACCAACTATTTTACTTAACGGTACAGCAAAACGCTCATGATAGTCCCACCATGGTTTATCGGCATAAAAATGGCCTTCTACAGCCAGTTTAGCCCAGTCATCCATAATTTCATCAACGTAGGCTTTAGTACGCTTAGGCTGCAGCCCAAGCGAATTACCTGTAAAATATATAACCTGCTTGCCATTTACATGTGGAAAATGAAATTCTTCCCTGTATTTTGCCAGTTTGTCTTTGGCATCAAGTTGTTGTGCGTATTCACGCGTATTTAAAAAATCCATTGTAGTTTGTTTGTTGTGGGGTAAAAGTAAGGAATAATTAAAAAAACATAAAGTTTTTTATTTATTCAATAACCTCATAAGCATTTACAGGGTTTGCCTTGTTTTTTAAAACAAACTCTCCTACCGGCCCGCATTTAAATGATTCTTTGGCTTTATGATAAACAGCCTCAGTAATAAGTATTTGCCCGGGTTTTGCAGCACTTTGAAGCCTTTGCGCAAGATTTACAACATCGCCAATAACGGTATAATCAAGCCTTTTTAAAGACGCCGAGCCAATATTGCCCGATACCATCTCACCGCTATTAATACCAATAGAAACCTGCGGACGGTATAATATATTGCCCAGCTTTACTTCTTCTGCCTTTTCAATATGCGCTCTTACTGCAAGTGCAGCATCTATAGCCCTGTCAAGATGATAGTTACCACGAAAAACAGCCATAACAGCATCGCCCATAAACTTATCTACATGACCATTCTGACCTATAACTTCGGCAACAATCTTATCAAAAATGCTGTTAAGCAAATTCACAACTTCATTTGCAGGAGCTTTTTCGGTTATCGATGTAAACCCGCAAACGTCAATAAATAGTACTGTTGCATCCAGCAATTCATTTTTTAGCAATGAATTTTCAAATTCTTTATGTGCCATAAAATTCAGCACATTTTCGTCAACATACATTTTAAGTATATTGTTTTCTTTTATAGCTTTAATCGTTTCCTGCAGTTGTTTAACATGTACAGCTGTTTTTTCTATAGTTAGCTCCAGGTCTTCAAAATCAACAGGTTTAACCACAAAATCAAAAGCTCCCCGGTTCATTGCCGTACGGATGTTTTGCATATCGCCGTAAGCAGAAACTACTACAGCCTTAAGTACCGGATTAACTTCTGCAAGCCTGGTAAGCAGGGTAAGCCCATCCATAACAGGCATATTAATATCGCTCAGCACAACATCAAGATCAGGGTGCTCACTTATTTTGTCAAGGGCTTCAACGCCATTTTGCGCAAAAACAAATTCGTAAATGTTTTCGCGTATTTTTTTTCGAAACTTTTGTTTCACCAGTATCTCTAAATCTGCTTCATCATCTACGACGAGTATCTTAGTCATGGTGTGGTAAGGTTTTTAATTTTTCTTTTAAAAGTGCAAAATCAAGAGGTTTTGTCAAAAAATCGTCAGCACCATTTTCCATAGCCTGATTGTAATTTTCTGTATCGCCATATGCAGTAACCATCATTACTACAGGTGAAGGATGATTATAATTTTTCCTTATGCTTCCTAATAGCTGAATTCCGCTCATACCCGGCATATTAATATCAGAAAGTATCAATACTACTTCGTTATGATTTTCATTAAGGTATTCTAAGGCCTCTTCTCCCGAAAGAGCAAAATCAAAATCTATCTCACCACTTTTTATTTCTTTTCGGAAACGCTGCAAAAAAAGTGGCTGTACATCTGCCTCATCGTCTACTACAAGTATTTTCATATTGTTAGGTGTTGTAGCTGCACTGCCTTACTAGAAGAACATGCATGCTAATATAATACTATTTATAATATCAAAAACTGACAAATCACAGCATTAATCTTTCTTCAAAGTGATTATAAATTCTGAAAATTCTCCTTCAACCGAATTAATATCTATACTGCCGCCGTGTCCTTTTACTATAATATCATAACTAAGCGATAATCCTAAACCTGTACCTTCGCCAGTTGGTTTGGTAGTAAAAAATGGCTGCAATATCTTATCACGAATCTCATTTGGAATACCCGTACCATTATCCTTAACTTTAATAATTACCTCATCATCGTTTTGCGATGTAGATACAGTAAGGGTAGGCATATATCCTGATGGTGCCGTTTTTAATTTTTGCTGTGTAGCATAAAAAGCATTGGTAAACAGGTTTAGCAGTACCCTGCCTACATCCTGCCCAACCATATTTATTTTTGGCAGTGTATCATCAAATTCGGTTACCAGTGTTGCATTAAAACTCTTATCTTTTGCTCTTAAACCATGATATGCCAGTCTTAAATATTCATCGGCAAGAACATTAATATCAACTGGTTCTTTTTGTCCTGACGATGCCCTGCTGTGCTGCAGCATACCCTTTACAATACCATCTGCCCTGCGCCCGTGATGCGCTATTTTTTCAAGATTTTGTTTTACATCCTGAGCAATAGCTAAAGCTTCCTCTGCATCTCCTTTTTGCAGCTCTTCCTCCATTTCAGTAATAAGCTCTACACTTACATCGCTAAAATTATTCACAAAGTTTAACGGGTTTTGTATTTCATGCGCAATACCCGCAGTAAGCTCTCCCAACGATGCCATTTTTTCTGACTGTATCAGCTGATTTTGTGTCTGCTTAAGATCTTCAAGCGACTGGCGCAGTTCTGCCGTACGTTCTTCCACCTGCTGCTGTAGTTCTTCTTTTTGCTGTGCTATCAATCGGTTACGTTCCTCTTCTTTTTCCAGGGCGGCCCTTGCATTTTCCATTTGTAATGATTTGAAACGCGCAAACATACCCCACGATAATACTATTATGGTCCACATACCACAAATAGGCACTACCCAGTCCATCTGCAAAATTATGGTAAGAATAGGACTGAAAATAAATGGCATAGCGGCTATTATAAATAACCGGGCTTCTTTATCTTTTTTTCTTAAAAGAGATATTAATAATATTATAGCCGCAACTATAAAAACAATAGTGATCAAAGAAATGATGATCATCATTACAACAAGGAAAATTACCCATCCATTTTGCCATGCCAAAAAAACCAGCGTTCCTAAAATTGCTATTAAAACAGAAAAGTAGACCAAAAACTTATCCCAGCCACGAAAATGAATATTTATCCTAAAAAAGAAGCGAAATGTCTGGATAAGCATAATTATAAAACCAATTATGGTTATCGCCATGAAAACAGGATACCCCTGCCTGAACTCACAAAAAATAAGTGATGAAAAATCATTTTCAGCTACTAAAAGCGCAGAAAACAGCAGAAGTAACGAATAGACCAGATATACCTTTTCCCTATTGACATAATAGAAAAAAGTATTAAAAATAACAGCAAAAAGTATGAAACCAAAAAAGCCAAATGCTATAACATCGTCTGTGCTATAGGTATGTTTATCCAGAAAATTTCCCTCCATTACTGAAAGATAGCTTCCTATAGCCGGTGCTATATGAGTCATCAAGGTAATTTCCTCCAGGTTTAAATATACTTTTATTTCTTCTCCTGCTTTGAGAGTATATTTTATATGATTAAGCTGCTTAATACCGTTGCGCTTACTCCAGGGAACCATATCCCCTGTTACAAAATGTTTCCATTTATTATTTGCAAGTACATAAATATGTTCTTTAGGCCTGTGTGTGGCAAACGTAATGATTTGAGAAACCGGAGTAGTATTTTTTAATGTATAACGAACCCACACATAAGATTTGCTTCCTGTAACCGTAATAGCACCGGTTGATGAATAATTAAATTTTGATGAATATTCCGGCTTTATTATATCATTAAAGCTAACAGTATCTTGATGTATGTTTATAAACTGCCAGTTTTCTTTCGGCAGGTCCTGAGAATACCCTAACGAATCAGTATAAACAAGAAAAGGCTCCGGCCAGCCTTCCTGTGCCTTTAAAGGCAAAATGCTTAATAGCAGTAAGACAAATAATACTTTTTTCATATTGTATCGGAGCTTATATAGTATTAACAAAACAATGTTTTTCAGTTTTCTTTTGACAAGACAACAACTCTCATTAGCCAAGTTATTCCAAACCCTTAGCAAGCTACAAAAAAAATGTTAAAAATTTAAAATTTCTATTTAGAGGTAAAACAAAAAAAAGCGGCATAAAGCCGCTTTAAAATTTTATTATTAACTGATCATTATAAAATCAGCATAGCATCACCATAAGTGTAAAAACGATAGCCTTCTTTTATAGCCTCGTCATAAGCCTTGCGCATAAGATCATGTCCCATAAATGCAGAGATCATCATTAACAACGTTGATTTAGGTGTATGGAAATTAGTAATCATACAATCTGCCACGCTAAAATCATACGGAGGGAAAATAAATTTATTTGTCCATCCTACATACGGATTAAGTGTTTTAGCCGATGATACAGAACTTTCCATAGCACGCATGGTGGTAGTACCTACAGCACATACTTTATGCTTATTTACTTTTGCTTTATTAACTATATCACAAGCTTCCTGGCTAATAATAAGCTCTTCAGAATCCATTTTATGCTTAGACAGATCTTCTACCTCTACAGGGTTAAAAGTTCCAAGTCCGACGTGAAGCGTTATTTCAGCAAAATCAATTCCTTTTATCTCTAATCTTTTAAGAAGGTGTTTAGAGAAGTGAAGCCCTGCAGTTGGCGCAGCCACAGCACCTTCTTCCTTAGCGTAAATAGTCTGGTAACGCTCTGCATCTTCAGGTACTACCTCACGGTTTATATACTTAGGTATCGGAGTTTCTCCAAGCTCAGTAAGCTTATTCCTAAATTCTTCATAAGAACCGTCATATAAAAAACGAAGTGTTCTTCCGCGTGAAGTGGTATTATCAATAACCTCTGCTACAAGAGAGTCATCATCACCAAAATATAATTTGTTCCCTATTCTTATTTTTCTTGCAGGATCTACTAAAACATCCCAAAGGCGTTGTTCAGAATTAAGCTCTCTTAATAAGAAAACCTCAATTCTTGCTCCGGTTTTTTCTTTGTTACCATAAAGGCGTGCCGGAAAAACCTTGGTGTTGTTAAGCACCATTACATCTCCTTCATCAAAATAATCCAATACATCTTTAAACAGCTTGTGCTCTATAGTTTTAGTTTTCCTGTCTATTACCATAAGGCGTGCTTCGTCTCTGTTTTCGGCAGGAAACTCAGCCAGAAGCTCTTTTGGCAAGTTGAAATTGAAGTTAGATAATTTCATGTTTCTATTTTTATTTTTCAGCATTTATGGCTTATTTGCCTTATGCTCTAATTGCGTGCAAATATACTACCGTCAAACAGGCGTTGTCAAGTGTTTTGGCATATATTTATTTTTATAGGTAAAAACAACCTGTAAAATCGATGTTTTAAACTTATATTGTTCTGATTTTAAAGCCGCACTTTTTAAGATCGTCCCAAAAGGCAGGATATGATTTTGAAACAACCTCAGCTTCATTTATAATAAAAGGTACTTTTATAGCAAGGGGGGCAAAGGCCATTGCCATTCTGTGATCGTTATACGTATTTACAGGCCCTTTATGATCAGGCTTCTCTTTATTAACTGCATCAAATAAGTTATGCGGTTCAATCTTTAAACTATCGTTGGTAACTTCAACAATTGCTCCAAATTTCTCCAACTCAGTTTTAAGTGCTTCAAGCCTGTCTGTTTCTTTTATTTTTAAAGTATGTAACCCTGTTAAGTAACATCCTACTCCAAGTCCAAAACAGGTTACTGCTATAGTTTGGGCAATATCCGGAGTATTTATTAAATTTAAAAATACAGGTTTAGCTTTCCTGTTCTTACACAACACTATTGTATCTGATTCAAAAAACGTATCTACCCCCAAATCCGAATAAATTTTTGCCAGAGCGCTGTCGCCCTGAAGACTGTTTTGTTTATAAGAGGTTAAGGAAATTGAAGTGCCGACATCTGCCAAAGCTACAATTGAATAAAAGTATGATGCCGAACTCCAGTCACTTTCAACAGTTATTGCTACCGGTGTTACATCAATTAAAGGCTCAACAAAAATAGTATTATCTTTAAACTCATGCTTAATTCCAACTTCTGTAAGTAAAGCAAGTGTCATTTCAAGATAAGGCCTCGAAGTAATTTCTCCATCAAGATTAATTTCAAGTCCTTTTTCAAGCTTTGGTGCTATAAGCAGTAAGGCAGTTATATACTGGCTGCTAACATTTGCTTTTATAGTTACTTTATTTGCATGTAATTTTTTACCCGTTATTGTAAGCGGAGGAAAACCTTCATTTTCAGCATATTCTATATTGGCTCCAAGACTGCATAATGCATTTACCAAAACACCTATAGGACGCTCTTTCATTCGGGAAGAACCTGTAATTACCGTTTTTTTGCCCTCCTGAATAGCATAGTATGCCGTGAGAAAACGCATAGCTGTACCCGCATGGTGTACATCTATATTGTTATCATTTGCAGAGAGTGCCTTACGCATAACTTCACTATCATCAGATTCTGAAGCATTGTTAAAGCTAATACCCGGATATAAAGACTGCAATAATAATAACCTGTTAGTTTCAGACTTGCTACCGGAAATTTTCAGAGATGATGATTTTACACCATCAGGCACCTGCAAATGAATATCCATAAATTACTGCTTTTTTTGCTGCTCTTCTTTCTTTTTGGTTAACCTCACCCTGAATGGTTCTAAAACTAGAACATGCAATAGTGACATACCAAGTGTCCATATAATAACGTATGACCAGGGATTTTCCAGATCATCCCCAACTATTACTATTGTTATGATACCAAAAACAAAATAAATTATAAGTCCGGCAACAAACTGAGCTAATTTTAGTTTCATTATCACCTTATTTTAATTTTTCGTTATTATGGTGCCTGTCATGGTCGCGCTTGCTTTTTAAATCCATTTTTTTATCAAATGCCTCCTGAAGATTTACACCTGTCTGGTTTGCCAGGCACAATACTACAAAAACAACATCGGCCAGTTCTTCACCCAGGTCTTTGTTCTTATCACTTTCTTTTTCACTTTGTTCGCCATAGCGGCGCGCTATAATACGGGCTACCTCGCCAACTTCTTCCGTAAGCTGCGCCATATTGGTAAGTTCATTAAAATAGCGCACACCGTGCTCCTTTATCCAGTTATCTACTTCCTGTTGTGCGTTTTTTATATTCATTATTATGCTTTTTTAAGTACTACCTTTTCATTTTGCTTATCAATTACCATCTGGAAAAAATCTTTAAGCGTTCTGTAATATGCCTGTGAAACATTGGCATAGTTAACATCAAATAAAACGCTTACCTGTACCGAATTGTTTTGTGATACAACATTGTATTTAAAACTGCCTATGTTTTCCTCCATAACAACAGATACTGGTTTTGGTAACGATTCAACTACATATCCTTCAGGCAAAGTTATATTAATCATGTATCTATCCTGCCAGGGATACCCAAAATCTATAGGATATTCTCTTTCTTCCTGCTTAAAAGGATTTTCTGTTGCGGTAAAAAACAATAACGGGTTAAAATATATTTTATCGCCTATTACATCAGACATATTTTTGTGTACAAAATCATATTCTTCAGTAACAGGTTTAGGACTATCCTTATCAAGGGTTCTTTTATAGTCGCCAAGTTCGATGCCATTATATCTTTTTTCAAACTTTTCAGCATATGTATCTTCACTCATTTCGGCATATCTTTCCTTGAAAATATAAGCATAATAATCATGGTGCTGGTCTCTTACTTTACCCGCTACATTTCCTTCGTTATCTATAGAAGCGGTAACAGCTATTAACTCTTTAGAGTTGTTTACAGGCATTAAATCTATATCGGCTGTAGATCCGTCTTTTCTTATCATCCTCCCCTGCCAGTTCAAAGCTCTTTCAGGCAAAACACCTGGCACTGTAAATTTACTTGTAGCATCAAATAATATAACAGACTTACCATTTTCTACACCTGCAACAACATAGTTATAGGCTGTACGGGTAGGAAATAAAGCAACACCGTTAGAACGTGTACTTATAAGCACCGGGTTGGCTATTAAGCCTGCCTCACGCAGCATTGCGGTTAATATTAAATTTATCTCTGCTGTATTTCCTGTTTTGCTTTCATACGCCTTTTTTACTCCTTTATCGCAATAATAGCCATAATCTCCATTCCAGTTCATTCGGGATTTTACAAATAAAAATATCTTATTTGCCTTTTCTTCATTACTCATTACTCCACCGGAAATAATATGCTGAAGGTCTTCCTTAAAATAAGAATCAAAATTTAATTCTCTTCCAAAATCTTCATGCTCATATATTTTTTTTGCTACTGCTCCCCAGTTCGTTGAGTAATTTTCAGTTCCCGAACTAAAGTTCGTTGAAGCAAGTTCATGTTTTAATATTGAAGTATAATTTTCAATATTATTTACATAAGCTTCATCTTTTATAGCTTTAACATTTTCAGCCCAAAAAACATCTGTAAATTCTCTATAGTTCATCCCTGCAGGCACGCTTGCAGCCGTATCAAGTTTATTTACTTTGGTATATCCGGCAAGATACCTGTTATAAGTAAAAAACTGTGGTACAGTAATTTTATATTCTACATAATTTGCAGGAATATCATATTGAAAATACCAGTCACGAAAAACTGAAAAATACGGTGTAGTAATAGTATATGTATACTCTATTATACTGCCTTCTTTTACATTAGGCATTGTTATTTTTTTTATTTGGTAGTCATCATTTACCTTTTCTGTAAATTCACCATCATTTTTTAGTCTTGTTCTTTCAATTTCATTGCCTACCAGATTATAAGTATATGCGTCTGAAAAATTAACTTTAATTATTCTGCCCCCTGTATAGTATGGTACTTCCTGATTAGCATATTCATAACCCGATTTTTTGTATATTTTAATACGTGTAGTTACTTCAGTAACCACATTCCAGGAGTCTGAATATATGGCAAAATATGTTTTGCCTATTTTATGCAATATCGCCGCAGGTGCTGAAGTGTCTTTTGGATGAAATTTCTCCCGCAGTTCTTCAATTGTTACTTTTTGGGGTTTAAAATTTTGTGCTCCTGCCGTAAAAATACAGCTAATCAAAAGCAGTAAAGTACTAATTAATTTCATTATTGGGTTTGGTTTGATTGGTTTGGTTTGTGTGTTGTTTCTATTTTTTTATGAGCACAATTTTAGCATTATCATTACGTGCAATTTTTTCTCTGAAAAGCCTAAAGTCTTCATAATCTGTACTGGCATAATATCCCGGGTTAACAAGTAGCGATCTTTTATAAATTAGCGATCCGTCTTCAGCAGCTACATATTCCGCCTTATATTCTCCGTACTTTTCTGTAATAGTAATATCGTCAGGTTTAGACTCCATAGTAAAGCCTTCCGGAATTACTATTGTAATCTCATCTGTATCAAAAAATCCACGCGCAATTTCAAATGGGTTTTTTCGTGACCTGTATCTCTGCGGTACACTGTTATACTGATTAAAAGCATTAACAGCAAAAATAAGCCTGTCACCAGATTTACTACAATATCCTTCAGCTTCTAACGCAAGGTCTTCTATGAATTCCTGAGAATCCTTATTATTTTTTAGTTCCGCTTTTTTTATTTTCAGGTTATTAATATTGTCAAAGCCTGACTTGTAATATTTATCCCTCTCATCTTTAGATTTACTCTCTAAAAAAAACTTATTATCATACTGTGTGCCTTTACTGGCTATAACCACATTTGCAGAAATAGCACCTGCACCGGTTATTTTATAACTACCCTTAGATACTTGAGCGTTTGCCTTGCTATCATAAACTGCAGTTCTTACAATTTTACTTCCTTCAGGTTTTATGAGCAATGCCATTCTGTCGTCCGTAAAATCACCCTGAAAACCAAACGGATTTACCTGGCTTGTACATTCAAGCCATACAATTTTATCATTATCCGGAATACCAAGTATCATATGGTTACCCTGCATACTTACAAAATCTTCACGTATATCGCGCTTGTAGCCGCCACCATAAATAACCGCACAGTATGCATCAACTCCCACGGCTTTAAGTAACGCTCTTGTATAATTACTAAGAGCTTTACAATCGCCATAACCCAGCCTGTCAACATCTTTTGCAAGCATTGGCTTCCAGCCGCCAATTCCAAGCTGAATGCTTATATACCTGGTTTTAGATTGTACATATTCATAAATAAGTTTTGCTTTTTTTACAGCATCTGTTTCTGTTCCTACAACACCTTTTACCTTTTGTATTGTTTCATCAGAAAGTTCATCGGTTCCCTTTAAAAGATTATTGTAATACCATGATCCAAAACTTTCCCAGCTTGATGCTTCTCCATCTACACCTTCAAGATGAAATTTTTCAAGTCCAAAAATTACATAGGGAGATATTTTTCTAAAAGGTGGTGTATATTCTTCACGCTTCAGGGACGGTATATTTTCAACTTTGTAAGAAAGCATGTTAGCTCCTTCCTGTTTATTAATAGCAGCTCCCTCAAAATTGATTTCTTTATATTTAAACCCCAGATCAGGGTTATATGTTATTGTTATTTCACTTTTTTCAGTGCTGGTATTTGCATCTTCTATAGCCCACCATTGCGGTATAAATGCAGTATTAGATGTTTCAACTTCACTATTAAACACTATCGTAAAAGGATAGGTTACAGGTGTATAATCAAGATACAAACCCCTGTTATCCGTTAATGTAGAACCTTGGGATATTGCTACGTCCTTAAAATCTTTACGTTTTATTTTTTTTAGCAGCTTTCCATTTTGATCGTAAACAATTGCTTCTATT
This sequence comes from Flavobacterium sp. NRK1, assembly GCF_024054175.1. Lineage (GTDB taxonomy): Bacteria > Bacteroidota > Bacteroidia > Flavobacteriales > Flavobacteriaceae > Flavobacterium. The sequence goes on along the minus strand of NZ_JAMXLA010000001.1, from coordinate 1,936,535 downwards.
AATTTTATTGAAGTAGATTTATTATAATATTCGCTTGCATCTACGCTTCCAAATCCACTCTCATTTATAACAGTAACAATCTTCTGCTTTTTTATAATCATCGATTTTCTGGATTCAATAGAAAATTCTACCCTGTCAAGCCTGATTATAGCATTAGCATTTTCTTTAAGCGTTTCAGGAATGAGAGAAACATCAAAATTATCTTCCTGGGCAAATAAAGTTTGTTGAAATAATAAAGAAATCAGTAAAAAAAGCCTTAAAATCATGTTAAAATAGTTTCCTCAAAAATAGATGAATTTTTAACATTTAAAAATTATTCTCTGTTTTTAGAGTCAATAATTATAGTTAGAGGTCCGTTATTTAACAATAAAACCTGCATATCTGCACCAAATTCACCAGTCTGAATTTTTTTACTAAAGTCTTTTTCTACCTGGGCTATAAAAGCCTTATATAACGGAATAGCAACATCTGGTTTTGCAGCACGGATATATGACGGACGATTGCCTTTCTTTGTAGCTGCATGCAATGTAAACTGACTTACAACTATAATATCGCCTTTTACATCTTCCACAGATTTGTTCATGAGTCCTTCATCATCTCCAAAAATCCTGAGTTTTATAATTTTTGAAGACAGCCATTCAATATCTTCTTTAGTATCGGCATCTTCTATTCCCACAAGTATCAGCAACCCGGTTTTTATATCAGCTACCTTATTGCCTTCAATTGTTACCGATGCCTCACTTACCCGTTGAATTACAGCTCTCATTAGTCTTCGCTATCTTTATTTTTGCCATCGCCATAAACATCGGTACGGTAATGCTCATCATCTCCCTCAAGCATCTGCAAATAGCTGCGGTAGCGCGACCATGCTATCTCATCTTTTTCAAGCGCATCTTTAACGCCACAATGCGGCTCGTCTTTATGCAGGCAGTTATTAAACTTACATTGATTTTTTACTGCAAAAAATTCAGGAAAATAATCTCCAAGCTCTTCTTTGTCAATATCAACAATACCAAATCCTCTAATTCCGGGAGTGTCAATAATTTTAGCATCAAAATCAAGTTCAAACATCTCAGCAAAAGTAGTAGTATGCTGACCCTGGCTATGCTGTTCGGATATTTCTTTGGTTTTAAGATTTAGTGAAGGCTGTAAAGTATTTATTAATGTAGATTTACCAACACCGGAATGTCCTGAAAACATGCTGACATTCCCTTTCATTTCTGCTTTCAGGTCATCAATACCTTTTTGCTGTGTAGAAGAAACACGCAGACACTTATATCCTATAGTGCTGTATATGTATTGAAGATAGAGCTGTTCGTCGAGCATGGCATCATCAAACGTATCAATTTTATTAAAAACCAATACTGCTTCAATGCCATAAGCCTCGGCAGTTACCAAAAACCTGTCTATAAAGCTGGTAGTAGTAGGCGGATTGTTTATGGTGACAAGCAGGAATACCTTATCAATATTCGATGCAATAATGTGCACTTGTTTAGAAAGGTTTACCGATTTGCGTATAATATAGTTTTTACGCTCATGAATTGTATGTATCAGCCCCGTCGTTGCATCAGATGTTTCATCCAGGTCAAAATCAACCACATCGCCTACAGCAACAGGATTTGTACTCTTAATTCCTTTTATACGGAATTTACCTTTTATACGGCATTCATAAAATGTGCCGTCATTTGCTTTAACCGTATACCAGCTTCCGGTAGATTTATAAACAAGTCCTGTCATTGGGCAAAGATAATTATTTTATCAGCTTACTTTATTGCTTGTTCATTACGTTTTCCTGATGCACTATGCTCTCCTGATGAATAGCCATAAAAATACGGTATATAAATTCACTGCTCAGTCCTTTTTCTGCACCCTGCTCTACCATTTTATCTAAAATTTCCTTCCAGCGCTTGTTTTGCAGTACAGCAACATTTTTTTCCTTTTTAAGCTGGCCAATCTGGTCAGATATCTTCATACGGTTGCCAAGCACTTCAATAATCTTACGGTCAAACTCGTCAATATTCATACGCAGGTTTGCCATTTTTATATTATAATCATCAGCAGTGTCAGTTTCTTTTCTAACCTTAAGGTTTTTAAATATCTCTTTAAGCTTAGTTGGGGTTACCTGTTGTGCAGCGTCACTCCATGCATTGTCAGGATCTGTATGTGTTTCAATAATCAGTCCGTCATAATTAAGATCAAGTGCTTTTTGAGATACTTCCTGTATCATATCCCTTCTGCCTGTTATATGCGATGGGTCGCAAATAAGCGGCATATCAGGGAAACGGTTTTGAAGTTCAATAGGTATTTGCCATTCAGGTATATTTCTGTACTTGGTTTTTTCGTAGGTAGAAAAACCTCTGTGTATTACTCCAAGTTTTTTGATTCCTGCATTGTACATCCTTTCTACACCACCCAGCCACAAAGCAAGGTCTGGATTTACTGGATTTTTAACCAATACTATTTTATCTGTATTTTGCAATGCATCAGCTATTTCCTGTACCGCAAAAGGGTTAACGGTAGTACGCGCCCCAATCCAGAGTACATCAATATCATGCTCCAAAGCCAGTTTTACATGGTTAGCATTAGCAACTTCAACTGCCATAGGCAAGCCTGTTTCGGCTTTTGCCCTTTGTAGCCATTTAAGCCCGATGGCTCCTACTCCTTCAAATCCGCCCGGGCGTGTTCTTGGTTTCCATATACCGGCACGAAAAAAGCTTACATCGCTGTTTTTTAGTTCATGGGCAATTTTTAGTACCTGTTCTTCCGTTTCTGCACTGCAGGGACCGGCTATTACAAGCGGATGTGACAAATGTAAATCATCAAGCCACTTTCTCATTCCTATATTATTTTCCATAATGGTTCCTCTACTGTTGTACCTGATAATTTTACTCACAGGATTTTAAATGGTTTTACAAATTTAATTATTCTGTTGTCTGTATTCGTGGTATTGCCCTGCTAATTTGCTTTTGGCCTATACAAAGACACATAAAATTTAAAACACATAAAAAACCCACTAATATTACTATCATTTGTTTTTCTTAGTATTTTTGTTCAAAATCAAAGTATATGTCAATCGAGGTAAACGATATTTCTAAAAACTATGGCGAACAAAAAGCGCTTGATGCTGTTTCATTTTCTATAAACAAAGGAGAAATTGTAGGATTTCTGGGTCCTAACGGCGCAGGTAAATCTACCCTGATGAAAATACTTACCACTTACTTAAGTGCCGATGAAGGTACAGCTTTAGTTAATGGCTATAATGTAGCCGAACAACCAAAGGACGTTCAAAAGTCTGTAGGATATCTGCCGGAACACAATCCGTTATATCTTGACCTTTATGTTAGGGAATACCTTGCATTTAATGCCGATGTATATAAAGTAGATAAGTCGCGAATTGAAGAAATGATACAGCTAACGGGACTATCTGCTGAAGCGCATAAAAAAATAGGAGCCCTTTCCAAAGGATACCGCCAGCGTGTAGGACTGGCTACAGCATTATTACATGATCCTGAAGTACTTATTCTTGATGAACCTACAACAGGACTTGACCCTAACCAGCTGGTTGAAATACGCGACCTGATTAAAAACATAGGTAAAAACAAAACTGTATTTCTTTCTACGCATATTATGCAGGAAGTAGAGGCTATTTGCGACAGGGTTATTATTATAAATAATGGAAAAATTGTTACCGATAAAAAACTGAAAACCCTTGTAAAAGATACTAAAGAAGCACAGGTCATAGAAGTAGAATTTGACAAGCCTGTTGAGGAAGCGCTTATCCAAAGCCTGCCTGAACTCACTACTGCAAAAAATACAAAAGGCAACACCTGGGAACTTACTTTTAAAGCTGAAAACGACATGCGCCCGGCAGTGTTTGACTTCGCACAAGCCAATAACTTAAGAACTTTACAAATTGCACTTAAGAGTAAAAACCTTGAAACGGTATTTAGAGAGATGACAAAAAAACAATAATTATGTGTGGAGTACCTTTACCCTGGTGGACAGAAGAAATAGAAAAAGACAAGGAGAAAGAACAACAGGAACAAAACACTCCTGATGAAACAGAAGAGTGTGATTAATCACAACCCCTATAGCATAAACCAAAGAGGCCCGGAATTCATATCCCGGGCCTCTTTACATATAAACACTAAATTTTAAAAGATCTCTTTAGCTATTGCTTTTACATTGTCTGCTTTACCCATAGAATAATAATGCAGCACCGGAATACCAGCTTTCACCAGCTCTTTACTCTGTTCGGTACACCATTCTATACCTACCTCCCTTACAACATCATTGTCTTTTGCTTTTACTACTTCCATAATAAGCGCATCAGGTAAATCTACCTTAAAGCGATGCGGAATCTGGTTCAGTTGTTTTTTTGTAGATAGCGGTTTTAATCCCGGAATAATAGGTACTGTGATACCTTCTTTACGGCATTTAGCCACAAAGTCAAAAAACTTCTTATTATCAAAAAACATCTGGGTTACTATATAAGTTGCTCCGTTTTTAATTTTTTGTTTTAAAAAATGAATATCACTATCAAGACTTGGTGCTTCCATGTGTTTTTCAGGATACCCTGCCACACCTATACAAAAATTTGTTGCCGAAGTATTCTGCAGATCAGCATCGAGGTAAATTCCTTTATTAAGATTTTCTATCTGTGTTACAAGTTCTGTAGCATAATGGTTACCTTCCTTTTCCGGCTTAAAATAAATTTCACTCTTTACGGCATCACCTCGTAAAGCAACTACATTCTGAATTCCTAAAAAGTCCAGGTCTATCAAAAAGTTTTCAGTATCTTCTTTAGTAAACCCTCCGCAAAGTATATGCGGAATGGCATCTACCTGATATTTATTTTGTATAGCAGAACAAATACCAACAGTTCCGGGGCGTTTCTTAACTACTTTCTTCTCTAATAGTCCGCTTGGCAGCTCTTTATATTCATATTCTTCCCTATGGTAAGTTACATCTATAAACGGAGGGTCGAACTCCATTAAAGGATCAATGCTATCAAAAATAGACTGTATATTTTGTCCCTTTAGCGGAGGCAATATCTCAAAAGAAAAAAGTGTTTTGCCGTTGGCGTTTGCTATATGTTCTGTTACTTTCATTAATCTGCGATGTTAGGATTAAGCCATTTTGTGGCTTCATCTGTACTTATACTTCTTCTTTTTGCGTAATCAATTACCTGGTCTTCTTTTATTTTACCAAGTCCGAAATATTTACTTTGCGGATTCGCAAAATAATATCCCGAAACCGATGATGCCGGCCACATGGCAAGGCTTTCGGTAAGGGTTACCCCTATTTTATTTTCTACATCCAGCAATTGCCAGATCGTTTTTTTCTCTAAGTGATCAGGACAGGCAGGATACCCCGGTGCCGGACGTATACCTTCATATCTTTCTTTTATCAGTTCCTCATTACTGAGTCTTTCATCTAATGCATAACCCCAAATCTCTTTACGCACTTTTAAGTGTAGGTATTCGGCAAATGCTTCAGCTAATCGATCCGCCAGTGCCTTAACCATTATAGAGTTATAATCGTCATGATCAGCTTCAAATGCTGCCGCTTTTTCATCTACGCCAAAACCTGTGGTTACACAAAAGGCTCCCATATAGTCGGTCTTACCTGTATCTTTAGGCGCTATAAAATCAGACAGTGCAATATTAGGCGCACCCTTTGTTTTTTGTGATTGCTGCCTAAGCGTAAGGAACTTTACATTCGGCTTACCATTTTCATCATATAGTTGAATATCGTCATCATTAACCTGCTGTGCCGGGAATATCCCATAAACACCTTTCGCCTCAAGCCAGTTTTCATCAATCATTTGCTTCAGCATTTTTTTAGCATCCGCAAAAAGAACCTGTGCCTGCTCTCCTACTATCTCATCTTCAAGAATTGCAGGAAACTTACCATGTAAATCCCATGTCTGAAAAAAAGGTGTCCAGTCAATAAAATCTATCAGTTCAGACGAATGAGGCTCAATAGTTGCTACTCCTGTAAACTTAGGCTCAACAGGTGTAAAGTTCTCCCAGTCTAATTTTAGTTTATTTCTTCGTGCATCTTCAATACTAAGAAAATCCTTATCGCGGGAACGGTTTAGATAGCCCTCGCGAAGCTTGTCATATTCTTCCCTTAAGTTTTTAGAATATTCTGTTTTAGTAGCGTTATTTAACAGGTTACCCGCTACTGTTACTGCTCGCGATGCATCATTAACATGCACAACGGTATCTCTATATTCAGGCGCAATCTTAACGGCAGTATGTGCACGCGATGTTGTTGCCCCGCCTATCATTATAGGAATACTGATGTTCAGCTTATCCATCTCTTTGGCCAGATATACCATTTCATCAAGTGAAGGCGTAATTAAACCACTAAGACCAATAATATCAACCTGTTCTTTAATTGCTGTTTCTATAATTCTTTCCGGAGGCACCATAACACCAAGATCTATTATCTCAAAATTATTACAGCCTAAAACTACCGAAACTATGTTCTTTCCTATATCATGCACATCTCCTTTTACAGTTGCCATGAGTACTTTACCAGCCGATGAGCCTTTACCTTTACCAGCCTCAATAAAAGGAAGCAGGTAAGCAACTGCTTTTTTCATTACACGGGCAGATTTTACCACCTGCGGCAAAAACATTTTTCCGCTGCCAAAGAGGTCACCTACAACATTCATCCCTGTCATTAGGTTAATTTCTATAACCTCAATGGGTTTAGCTGCAAGTTGTCTGGCTTCTTCAACATCTATCTCTATAAATTCATCAAGCCCTTTTACCAAAGCATGGGTAAGTCTCTCCTGAACGGGAAGCAATCGCCATTCCTGAGCCTGCTTTTCATTTGATTTTACATCTCCTTTTACGTTTTCTGCAAATGCCAATAAACGTTCGGTAGCATCATCCCGGCGGTCTAAAAGCACATCCTCCACATGCTCTAACAGGTTTTTTGGTATATTATCATATACTTCAAGCATTTCAGGATTTACTATACCCATATCCATACCATGCTGTATTGCATGATATAAAAATGCCGAATGCATCGCCTCTCTAACCCTGTCATTACCACGAAAAGAGAAAGAAACGTTGCTAACACCGCCGCTAACATGAGCGTAAGGCAGATTTTCGCGTATCCATTTTGTTGCAAGAAAAAAGTCGAGTGCATTTTTGCGGTGCTCTTCCATTCCTGTAGCTACAGGAAATATATTCGGATCGAAAATTATATCTTCAGGCGGAAAGCCTACTTTATCTACAAGTATATCATAAGACCTTTTACATATCTCAATACGCCTCTCATAAGTATCGGCCTGCCCTACTTCATCAAAAGCCATAACAATTACAGCAGCGCCATATCGTTTAACTTTTTTTGCATGGTGTATAAAATTCTCTTCTCCTTCTTTTAAACTTATAGAGTTTACTACGCTTTTACCCTGCGTTACTTTTAGCCCTGCCTCAATAATTTCCCATTTAGAGCTATCTATCATTACAGGCACACGGGCAATATCCGGCTCAGAAGCAATAAGATTAAGAAATGTAGTCATGGCATGCACGCCATTCAGCATTCCTTCATCCATATTAATGTCTATAATCTGAGCTCCGCCATCTACCTGTGCGCGTGCGACATCAAGTGCTTCTTCATATTTTTCTTCTTTAATCAGGCGCAGAAACTTTCGCGAACCGGTAACATTGGTACGTTCGCCTATATTTACAAAGTTGCTTTCAGGGGTTACAATTAATGGCTCTAACCCCGATAATTTCAAATATCTTTCAGTCACTTTCATTTATATAGCAATCTCACTTTTTCGTGGTTTATACTTTGCAGCTACTTCAGCGATCAGGCGAATATGCTCCGGAGTAGTACCGCAGCATCCGCCTATTATATTAATGAGGTTATCATCAAGATACTCTTTAATAAGCACCTGCATTTCTTCGGCAGTCTGATCATATTGTCCAAAAGCATTAGGAAGACCTGCATTTGGATGTGCCGAAATGCTAAATGATGTATTATGGGCTAGTCTTTTAAGATAAGGTTTAAGCTGATCTGCACCCAGAGCACAGTTAAAACCTACGCTTAATAAAGGTAGATGTGATATAGATATAAGGAACGCCTCAACCGTCTGACCGGAAAGTGTACGCCCGGAAGCATCAGTAATTGTTCCGCTTACCATAACAGGAATATCAATCCCTAATTCGTCTTTAATTTCTTCTATAGCAAAAAGTGCTGCTTTAGCATTTAGGGTATCAAATATAGTTTCCACCAACAGTAAATCGCAGCCTCCGTCAATCAGAGCTTTTATCTGCTCTTTATAAGCAATAAGCAAATCATCAAAGGTAACGGCGCGATAGCCAGGATCGTTAACATCGGGGCTCATACTGGCAGTACGGTTTGTAGGACCTATAGAACCTGCCACAAAACGTGGTTTGTGTGGTTCTTTTGCAGTAAATTCATCGGCAACCTCTCGGGCAATGCGTGCCGACTCATAATTGAGTTCATACACCAAATGCTCCATGTGGTAATCGGCCATACCGATTGTAGTTCCCGAAAATGTATTGGTTTCTACAATATCAGCTCCTGCTGCAAAATATTGATAGTGCACATCTCTGATAGCTTTGGGCTGGGTAAGCGACAATAAGTCATTATTACCTTTTAGCGAATGCGGAAAGTCTTTAAAACGCTCACCGCGAAAATCTTCTTCAGAAAAATTATAGCGCTGCAGCATTGTACCCATAGCTCCGTCGAGCACAAGTATCCTTTCGTTTATAGCTTGTTGTATTCCTGACATAATTATTATTTAAAGCGTAAATGCCCTAAAACAGTAATTTTATGCGAACAGCGAACTATAATCAATAAATTGATCTAAGGGTTATGAGCCCGAAAAGTATTTGGCTGCCCGCCTAAAATTATTTATGTCATCAAAATTGGAAGTAGGAATATTGCCGGTAAGCAATATTACGTGTGTTATCTATCCGCACTTTAGTTTGGTAGAATTTAGCACCTTCTTTAAGTATAAAGGGTTGCTAAGGCTTCATCGGGTCTATTCCCTCTGCCTTTCGTGATAACATTCAAATTGTTAAAGAACAGTGCAAAAGTACAATATAACTTTGGAGTATGCAAATTTGTTTTATTTTTGGGTTTAATGTAAAGAAAAGTTCATGCAAACCAATCCCTTTCAACCTTTCCCCATACTTACCTCTGAAAGACTTATCCTCCGGAAAATTTCACCTGATGATGATCAGTCAGTATACATTCAGCGTTCAAGCCCTATTGTAAATAAATACATCGTCCGAGCTCCTGTAAACGACATTACCGACGCTCAGGCATGGATACTCAGAATAAATAATAATGTAAATTTGGGGTTGAGCGTCAACTGGGCAATTACGCTTAAAGATTCGGGTACTTTTATAGGGCTCATCTGTCTGTGGAATTTTTCTGAAGACAGAACTATTGCAGAAACCGGATACGAATTATCTCCGGCTTATCACGGTAAAGGTTATATGAATGAGGCACTACAATGCGTAATGGAGTATGGTTTTTCTAAACTTAACCTAAAAACCATTACGGCATACACGCACCGTGAAAATGCCAGCTCATTGAACCTACTTAAAAAGAATGGCTTTATATGGGATGAAGGAGAAGTTGATGAAGATTTTCCATACAATGTAATATATTCCATTTCAAAATAAAAAAAGACAGGCCACTACACCTGTCTTTCTAAAAAAAACCAAACTAATCTAATTATTACCGGGCTGTCTTATGCTACAGCCTTTCTTTTTTGGGCAATCGCAAGTATGGCTTCAAAAAGCTCATTGGCTGCCGATGCGTCATTACCTTTAGGCAGATTTATAAAATTATAATCAAGTCCGCGATTGAAAGCAGTACGCAATAGCTCTGTTTCAAAATCAGGATGCAGACTGTTTAATGTTTCATTTATAGATACCAGATTAAAGCCGCTTTTTACAAGACCGGCATATTGCCTTACAAAATCTGCATTACCCGTAGCATCTACAGCAACAAGGTTGCTCAGCTTGTTAGCCTGTACATACTCTACCACATCTTCAAGCTTAAACGGAATACCAAACTGTATAAAGTTGGCTTCCCATGAATATTTCGCTCCTTCTTTTTCAAAAAAGGCAACACTGGAATTGGTTATAACAGGAAACCTCAGGTCTATCTGTTCATCTATTACTAAATCTTTACGGGATTTTACCGCTTTATTTATCAGGGCACTTCCGGTCTTACCTATTCCGAAAAGCACTATATTTATTCTTTGGGTCATGAGATTAAAGGGCTTTTTAAAAAGAAACTGCCTTTAGCCTATCTAAAGGCAGCTTTCTTAACAAACAAACAAAAAACAACTTATAACAAAACTTTATTCTTTTACTTTCTTAATTATAGGAATACTGTTTAAACAGCGTTACATCTACCGGAGTGTTATTTACCAGATTATCATACACCGGGCTTCTGCGCTGCACTTCCTGCAGCCATTTTTGCAATGCCTCAAGTGACGCAATTGCTGCCGGTTTAAGGGTGATCTCAATATTACTGAAACCGGGCCTGCCTTTACCTTTAGCCTTTGGCTCATTAAGGTTTCCTGTAATTTCTATTTGTAATGATTTTAGCGATATGCCCTGCTCTAAAGCTACCTGCTGCCCAAGGGCATTAATACAGCCTGCAAAGCCTGCCAATATATATTCGTAAGGATTTGGCCCTTCGAGTTCGGGGTATTTTGAGTTTTCGCTTATGCGAAGATTTGCGTTTAATGTTTTTACCACAAACTGGCTGTTATTGCCGGAATAACCTAAAACATTGATGATATTTGGATTCATAGCTGAAATATTTATTGTTTAAAAATGAGTTAAATAAAAAAGGTCCTTTTGGATGGGAAAACCAAAAGGACCTTGACACTTGAACTGAAAACTAAGATTTATGTCATTCTCTTTTGGCAACACCAATGCATAATACACCACATCCATGTAAAACAGATGTGATAATGATTATGAAAAATTGATGTTAATGCCTTCATTTCGAATTTAATTCATGAAAATAAAAAAAGCCCCTGCTGTTTGCAGGGGCTTGTATGCTTATATAATTTTAATCTTAAAATTAGTCAACAGCTACCCCTGCGGAAATGTTCCACATAAAGAAGTACGTATGACAAATTATTGATCTCATTTTTCTTTTAACTTGATGAAGCAAACTTCGATACTATTTTTGATATAACCTAACAAAATTTTAAATTTTAACAAATAACGTTTTCGTTTGCTTTATATTAAACACTACGTATTTAACCCTTTAAAGCCTCTTCTTTTGGCTTTACAAGCTTATCTACCCTCCAGATAAGGAATATAGAACTAAGCGTTACCGCTGCAATTACAAATCCTAAAATGTCATAATTTTCAAGCGGACTTGTTTTTGTTTCCTGATGTACTATGAAACCTGCACATACAGCCGCTATACCACCGGCAATTTGTTGTAAAGATGAGGTTATTGCCATATAAGCTCCTCTGTCTTTCATATCCGGAATACCTGTATTAAGCGTGGTTGCCGGGATCATACGGCTCATAATTCCCATAAACATTATCATATTAATTATTACAATTTCCCAAAGGGGTGTTAGGCCCAAATGTGTATAAATTAATATGGTGACTATAGAGATAAAAGACCCTGCACTAAACAACCTGAATTTGCTAACCCTGTCACTAAGCTTACCTACAAGCGGCATAATAAACATTACCGAAATTCCTGTAAAGAAGAATACTAGTGGCAACTGCTCCTGGCTAATGCCAATATTATTTACCAAAAACGCACTGCTAAAAGGCTGCAGCATAAATCCGCCAATAGAAAGAAATGCTATTGCGGCAAAACCAACCTGATAATTTTTGTTGCTAAGGGTATGCCACAGATGCAGAAAAGCATTTTTATCTGACTGCAGTTCAAGATGTTTATTAACAGGCTGCATTTTAATAATAATTGCAGCCAGAATAACTACACCTAACGCGGCAATCATAAAAAATGACGAATGCCAGCCCCAGTGATTCGCAAAATATAAACCCAGTGGTATTCCTAAAATCTGGCTGGTTGCAAAGGCCATTTGTATAAAACCCATTACACGCCCCCTTTGGTTAATTACAAACAAATCGGTTACTATAGCTAATGATACAGAACCTATAACGCCGCCAAAAAGACCGGTTATTATTCGTGCTGCAACAAGTGTGTGATAATTTGTTGCAAGTGCACAAAAAATGGTTCCGCCAATAAACCCTGTATAAAAAAACAGGAGTAGCTTTTTACGGTCAAACTTATCCGCAAAACCTGCTGCAAGCAAGCCCGATGTACCTGCGCTAAAAGCATAAGCAGAAACTGCAAACCCAAAGTTTGCGGTACTCATATCCAGCTTTTTCATAAGAATATCACCCAAAGGCGATATTACCATAAAATCGAGTATTACAGTAAATTGCAACAGGGCCAGTAATACAATAATAAATTTTTGATAGGAAGTAAACTTAGGAACTTCCTGTTTTGTTTTTTCCATTTGATTGATTAATGTTGATTGATGATTGAACTATTCTAAATGATTGAACTCAGTTTTATAATTACAGCTCTTCGCATTGATGCCCATGACTTGTAATAATATGTATTACAGCTTCGGCGGTAAGTGTTTCCGAAACTATCCGCAATACAAAATCACTATCGTCATGGTCTATACTCCAATGTTTTATTTCTTCTTGTTTGTTAAGTGCTTTATACACTTCACAATTGCTGCACATTTCACTTATATCTGTTTTAAAAATAAGCAGCCTGTCAATGTCTGTCTTCATACTTTTACAATTTAGGGTTTAAGCGCACACAATACCGTTTCAAATGCTTCTCTCATCATCTCATCGGTAAGTTTAAATGGCCTTCCTCCCATACTTTTACCTTCTCTGTGAAAATTCAGCAATGTATATAATGGCCCATAGGCAACGCTCCAGTAAACATCAAGCTGCATCTCTTTCAACTCATTGTTTTTAAGAGCATTTCTAAAGAAACCACCCATTATTTCTTTAAACCTTGCCAACTGTTCTGATTTAAGAATATGCTCGCCATGCGGAGAGTATCGAATAGCTTCAAAACAGGCAACCTCATCAGGATGATTCATAGCAAATGTAGCGCGGTTTTGCCATTGTTTCCACAATCCATCTGCAAAAGACATATCCGGCGTAAATCCATTGATCGTAGTAGAAAAGAATTTATCTCCTATTTCTAGCCCAATTTTTTTTATCAGATCGTCTTTATCATGATAATATATATACAATGTAGCTACCGAGATATTGCAGGCTTTTGCCAGCTTGTTCATACTAAAACCCTGAAAACCATCTTTAGCTATTTGCTTAATAGCCTGTTGTGTTACCAGTTTTTCTTTATCTGTATCTCTTGCGCGCATATTATTTTTTGGCAAATATAATAATAAATGAATGAACATTCACTTATTTAGTAAATTTAATATTTACATAATATTTCGATTGAAAAAATAAAACAGAACATTAACTAATTAAAAATATAATACACTTTTTTTATTCAGTTAAGGTTTTATACCTTTGTACCATAAAATTGAGAGGAAAGATTTGACTGATTGCAACCTCATGAAAAAATGCTAAAGCAGGACTTACCTCCTTTATGCTTCATGGCAATCTCTTTGCTCTATTAAAATTATAGAGAATATTATGGCTTATTTATTTACGTCAGAATCAGTGAGCGAAGGGCATCCTGATAAAATTGCTGACCAGATCTCAGATGCGCTGATTGATAACTTTCTTGCATTTGATCCTGAATCTAAAGTTGCATGCGAAACATTAGTTACTACAGGCCAGGTTATACTTGCCGGAGAAGTAAAATCTAAAATATATCTTGATGTACAACAAATAGCTCGTGATGTTATCCGAAAAATAGGATATACAAAAAGCGAATATATGTTTGAAGCTAACTCATGTGGTGTTCTTAGTGCTATACACGAGCAGTCTCAGGACATTAATCAGGGTGTGGACAGAGCAAGCAAAGAAGAGCAGGGAGCAGGCGATCAGGGAATGATGTTTGGTTATGCAACCAACGAAACCGAAGATTATATGCCTTTGGCATTAAACCTGTCTCATAAATTACTACAGGAATTGGCTGCTTTACGCCGTGAAAACAGCGAAATAGATTATTTACGCCCCGATGCAAAAAGCCAGGTAACCCTAGAGTATGACAGCAATAACAAACCTGTTCGCATTAAAGCAATTGTTGTTTCTACACAGCATGATGATTTTGCGGATGAGCCGACAATGCTTGCCAAAATAGACCAGGACATTAAAAACATCCTTATACCGCGCGTAATTAAAAATAACCCTCAGTATGCACATCTTTTTAATGATGATATTGCATACCATATTAATCCTACGGGTAAGTTTGTTATAGGCGGGCCTCATGGTGATACCGGACTTACAGGAAGAAAAATTATTGTTGACACTTATGGCGGAAAAGGAGCGCACGGTGGTGGCGCTTTTTCAGGAAAAGATCCAAGTAAAGTAGACAGGAGCGCTGCTTATGCAACCCGACATATTGCTAAAAACCTTGTTGCAGCCGGTGTTGCAGATGAAATACTGGTACAGGTATCTTATGCTATTGGTGTTGCAAAACCTATGGGTATTTATATTAATACATATGGTTCATCTAAACTAAACCTTACCGACGGACAGATAGCCAAAAAAGTAGAGGAATTATTTGATATGCGACCTTATTTTATTGAGCAAAGACTTAAGTTAAGAAATCCTATATATAGCGAAACTGCTGCTTACGGACACATGGGACGTAAGCCGGAAACAGTTACCAAAACTTTTAAAGCTCCTAACGGAGAAGAAAAGCAAGTAACAGTAGAACTATTTACGTGGGAAAAACTTGATTATGTTGAAAAAGTAAAAACCGCTTTTGGCATATAAATACCAGAACAAATTATAAAAAGAAGTCCCGCTATGTAGCGGGATTTTTTTATCTGTAAACTAGCCGAAAATAGTTTTAAAAGCAGCTTTCAATTTTTCTTTAATATCCTGAGGTATTTCAATTTTGGAAAAATTCAATTCAGGTTTATTATCTACTGAACTTCCTATAGAGAATACTTTTGAAAGTGTTTTTCCTCTGAAATACTCAAGATTATCAACCCTGATTTGAAAAGCAAGAGTATTAAAACTCGCTTTTTTAGACTGTAAGTCTGTTACCATAATATATAATTTAGGTATAAATATAGATGTAATTTATATCAAAAACTATAATTATAAGATATAATTATAAAAGCAGCAAATTGTTTTACTTAAGCATAGAAATATTCCAGACTGGCATATAATACAAAAAAAGCAAGTAAACCTGCGGCAATCATTACAAGTATAAATTTATGAGGCGCCATTATAGGTTTATTTTGCCTGGCCATAAAAATATAAGCTGCAGCAGATAATATAAATACGATTGCGCCGCAAATACTGGCTGATACAATGTTGGAATATTCTTCTTCCTCACTCTGCAAAACAAACGATAAAACGCCTAGTGCCACAATAAGTGGTACGCTTTTAATAAATCTATCCATAACCGGCAATACAACAGTTACATTCATTTATATTCGAAACTCGTTAAAGTAAGGGGATTGTCAAATGTAGAAAATATGTATTACAAGCTATAAACAAGGTAAACAATATAGATAAAATGTAAAAAAAGGCTGTCAAATGACAGCCTTTTATACATAATTAAACTAATATTATATCCTATAAATTATATTTTATAGTTAGCAGCAAATATCTTGGCTGTACCCTGTAACGCGAAGTATAAGTAGAAAGCTGATTAAAGCTGTCATCATTTAAAGAGGTGGTATTTAAAAGATTAGTCCCTCCCACTTTAAATTCCCAATGACTATCTTTTTGCCTGTACATTATGTCTGCACTAAGAAAATCATATTCATTATCAGATGTCCTGCTGTCGTTATAATAGTGTGTATATTCATAATTTGCCGTAACAGTAAAAGCATCCCAAAAATAATAATCAAGCCTTGCAAAAGGACTATGATTGTAAAATTTATTGCTGGTATAATCATTCAGTGTTAATGAATACCCCAATTCAAGATTTGGAATAGTTTTATAATTAGTACCAAAACTTGCAGTATAGCTCTGAGAAACCTGCTCACTTACCTGCCTTATAGAGTTAGCAATACTTGTATTTTCGCCTGTTATACCGTTGGCTCTGAAATTATTAAACCTGCTCCAGGAAACACTTGCATTTAAAGATGCTTTATAAAACCTTGCAAAACTTCTGTTATAACCTGCATAAGCCGTAATGCTTTCATCAGCAAAGGGAGAGTTTTCTACAGTACTTACCTGATTAATACCGCTAAATGCCGATAAGCTTTTTATAGCATCCATCTTACGGGTATAGGTAAGACTACCATATATTTGGGTAAAATTGAACATATTATATTTAAAATAGTTCAGTGAATGGCTTTGGTATAAACCGTTTTTAAGATTTCTGTTACCC
The DNA here is from genome assembly GCF_024054175.1 of Flavobacterium sp. NRK1. GTDB lineage: Bacteria > Bacteroidota > Bacteroidia > Flavobacteriales > Flavobacteriaceae > Flavobacterium. Next base: position 1,920,002 of record NZ_JAMXLA010000001.1, on the reverse strand, counting down.
TGAAATAACGATTTATAACTATTAAGTACAAGTCCACGGGCAAAATCAGCAACATCGGTAAAATCCGTTGTCATAGAATACCTGTAAGTAAGCCTTTCTGATTTTTTAATCTGAAACTGGGCAAATGCATCCGGCAAAACCCTGAAAAAATAATTATCTGTCCTCGATCCTAACTGGTCGTTATACATTGTATAACTATGCATACTTAATCCGGGATTAAATTCAAATTTACCAGTTATAAACCTAAAATGCGCAGCAAGAAAGGCATCATTAAATGCATAGCTAACATCATTTTTTTTTTCATCACTCATAGTGTTTACATTATTATCATCTAATAGCTGAAACATAGACGAATCAAAACTCTGATATGAATAGGTGTTACCTGCCGTTATATTAATAATGCTTTTTGGCGAAAGAGTGTAATAATAATCCAGCTTGGCATCGGTTTTATTGGTTTTTACAAATCGTGTCTGGGATATATCATACCTCGACGCATCTATCAGTCCAAGACCTGGTGAAGCCCCTCCAGTATCAGGAAACGGATTATTGCCTAAATTAACATTATATAACGGATCTTCTTCCTGGTAAAGATGCTGACCTTCAAAAGCAAAAATATTTTTATCGTCTAAGGTGTAATAAAGATTCAGGTTTTGATTAAAAGAGAAAGGTTTCTGCTTTTTAGTAGTAAAAATATCCTGGCTTTGCGATGTTTCCGGCATTACAGATGACAAAAGCTCGCCATACTCCTGCTGATCGGATGTTTTCATGAACAGATCATAATCTGCCTGAAAGTTTTTATTGGGCTTATAACTTGAACTAAGCTTAAACATGGCATAGTCTGTTTTTTGCTCTGTTGTTTCTTCGGTATCCTGAATAGTCTGCGGATTTCCTGTTATCGGGTCAAGAAGTGTATTACGGCTCTTTGTTTCCATTTCTGTTCTGCTGGAATTTATAATAGCAAAACCGCTTAACGTTAGTGATGTTATCGGGTTATAACTAAAATTTGCAGCTCCAAATTTTGTTTCTATTTCTTTAGCCCTGTTATTACGCATTAATGAAAGACCCAGATCATTTGACCCTACATTAAAATTGGTTCCGCCCTTTTTCATCATGTTACGAAAACCTCCGCTAAACTTAAAATAATCCTGCATTGTTAGCGGCAACTCACCAGTATTATTAAAATTACCAATAAAGTTTAAACTAAGTTTAGGGTTATAGTAAAACAATTTAGGATTAGCTATATAACGCTCACCTTCGCCTATACTCGCTCCTGCGCTAATATCCCCAAACCAAAAGTTCTTTTTACCTTCCTTCAGCTTAATATTCATTGCAACATTATCTTCATTATTCTCAACACCTTTAAGCTGGCTGATCTCACTGTAGTTACGCAATACCTCAACTTTACTTACAGCATCGGCAGGTATGTTCTGAACTCCAAGCTTGGTATCGCCATCAAAAAAATCTTTGCCTTCCACCATTAATTTAGATACCGTTTTTCCTTCTACTTTTATACCTCCGTCTTTATCTACCTCAACGCCGGGCAATTTTTTAAGTACATCGCCCAATTTTCGTTCAGTGCCATTGGTGAAAGAATCAGAATTATAAACAATTGTATCTCCTTTAATTGTAACAGGCATTTCATGCACAATTTCCAGTTCGTTAAGTTCAACACCCTGTTTTAATGCAATATTTTTAACCATATTCTCTGTACCCGTAGTAATGGTAATCTCAAAAGGTGTGTATCCGATATAGCTTGCTTTAATAATATATGTTGTATTTGCCGTTAAAGCCAGCTGGTACCTTCCTGCGTCATCAGTAATACCATACGAATCCATGCTGTTGGTTGTTTTATTCACAGCCATAACATTAGCCATTTCAAGAGCTAATCCTGTAGAATCTTTAATAGTACCCTGCATTTTTATGGTTTGCGAATAAGACAAAGCCGACATAAATAACAATAAGGCGAGTAAGAAATTCTTCATCTAAAGTTCAGTGTTATAAGTAAAGTTTTATTGGTTTTTTGCCTTGCAGCGCTTATCCTCCTATCCTAATCTGGGTCCTGCCTTTTCCGCCTCCATACATTTCCTGCATTTCCTGCATTTTTTTTATCATGATCTCGCTAAATTCAGCCTGAGTAACTTTTTCACCTTTTTTCAGAGGTTTTATTTCAACTTTTTCTTTAGGGTTTAGCACGACTTTAGAACATAGCAATGTAGTTTTGCCATCGGTTACTTCAAGTATAAGTCCTGGCAGGCCATAATAACCTTCCGGCCCCTGGCTAATAGGAACTTCAGGAGTATACCATGCCGTAATAGTCTTTTCTTTTGGCATTTCAATCATATCCATAAAATTGGTAGACTTTATCTCTTCCTCGCTTTTCTTTTTTATTTCTTCCTCAGCCCCTTTTTTTGGCCTGAAATTCATTAAGTTAGATTTATCTACAGGTACAGAAGCTGTTGCTTTGTAACAGGTATAGGTACCTATTTTTTTTGATTCCCCTTCCATTTTCCATTTTATTTGCGGAAGTGAATCGCTGACAAGGAATTCTTTACCGAAAATTTCTTTTTCCTGCAGTATAATTTTGTCTTTAATATTTTTATACTGTTTTCCGCCCCCGCCCATCATTGAGCCCATCATTTTAAACCCTCTGCTCATTTCATCATTGGCTTCAATTTTTTCTTCTTCAGCATAAAGGGATGCGGTTTTATCAAAATTCAGCACAAACGTTTTTTCAAACATAGATTTCATGCGTTCTTCGATCATTTTTCGCATTTCGGGAGTAATCTGTTTATCATCTAACTTGGGCATATTATCTCCTAAACTGGTTTTAGATTCATAAACAGCCATTCCCTGAAAATCCTGAGCCGTTACAGATACAACTGAAAATAAGGCTAAAACGAAAAGTATTACTATTTTTTTCATGGTCTTAAATTATATCATTTTGCTTATAAGACTATTGAAACACTCTTTTGTTACTGAAAAACGTGTTAATTATCTTATTTAGGCTTACTATTGTGAATTCGGCAGAGTACTATCTTTGTATTTAAAATTTAATATAAATACCCGCTTATTTTTTGTACTTTTCCAATACTATGAAGCACCTGTTATTATTAATTATATTAAGTTTCCAAACCCTGCTGCCGGCACAGGAGCTTGCAATTCCCGTAAAGTTTCTTTCCAATACTAAAAACGGCCCGCAGCGTTATTTAGGCACAGATGCTTTCGGGTGGAAATATACTATTGTAAATAATGAGTTTCGTAAAGAAAAAGATGGTAGAGCTCTTAAATACAGAAACCTTTCATTAGGAGAAATTTATAAGGCTGACCTACAAAATCCTTTGCAGATCGTGTTATTCTACAAAAAATTTAATACGGTAGTATTGCTGGACAATCAGCTTACAGAAACCGCCCGTATAAATTTTTCAAATATTAATGAGCCTCTTATTGCCGAAGCCGTAGGCCTTGCTTCACAAAACAGGCTATGGGTATATGACCTTACTACGCAAAAGCTGGGATTATATTACCTGGGGCAGGGCAATTTTAAAACAATAACCCCGCCTTTTTCTGATACACTTAAATATTATCAGAACGATTATAATTATTTTTACTGGATAGACCAGTCTAATAATTGCTTTATGGCAAATCTTTTCGGGAGTGTGTCATCACTTGGCAACGTACCCGCCTATGATCAGGTACAGATACTCTCTAATAATGAAATTATTATAAAAAAAGACAGTAAACTTTACTTCTATAACTTTGAAAAGCAAACTCAAACGCCAATTGCCATAATTGAAAAAAGCTTTGAAAGTTTTCAGTATACAGCCCAAATTTTGTCTATTTTTACAGACGCTGAAATCAACACATATAAAATAACTTTACCCAAATAATGCATATAGCTGTAGCAGGAAATATAGGTGCAGGAAAAACTACCCTTACCGGATTATTAGCCAAACACTTTAAATGGGAACCACACTATGAAGATGTGGTAGACAACCCTTACCTTGATGATTTTTATCACCAGATGGAACGCTGGTCTTTTAACCTTCAGGTGTACTTTTTAAATACCCGTTTCAGCCAGGTAATGCAGATACGCGAAAGTGGAAAAAATACTATACAGGACAGGACAATTTATGAAGATTCTCATATTTTCGCTCCTAACCTGCATGCTATGGGACTTATGACAAATCGTGATTATAACAATTATAAAACACTTTTTGACATGATGGAAAGTTTTGTAGGCCCGCCCGATTTGCTTATTTATCTTAGAAGCTCTATTCCAAACCTTGTTAAACAAATACACAAGCGCGGGCGTGATTATGAGAATTCTATTTCTATAGATTACCTTAGTCGCCTTAACGAGCGCTATGAAGCATGGATACAAAGCTATGATAAAGGCAAACTGATTATTATAGATGTAGATAAAAATAACTTTGTAGATAATACCGAAGATTTAGGGGAAATAATTAATAAAATAAATGCCGAAGTAAACGGATTATTCTAAAATAACTTCTTTTAAACAAACACTATAAAAACAAAGCCCATTGCTTAGCAATGGGCTTTGTTCATTCATAATTGTGGTTTAGCTATTTATTTTTGAGGGCTTCGATCTGTGCATTTACTTCTTCTTCAGTACCCTGAAATGTCTTTTGTTCTGTTTTTAATTCTTCACTGTTTGTTTTGGTAGAAATAGTAACTGTGGCCATTACATTTCCATCAGCATCTTTCTGGCGTTCAATAGAAATCTCTTTACTTGATTCCTGTCCCGTAACTACCGGCTGTTCAATAACAGTAGCTGCCTGAACATTCATAATTTCGGCGCCTTCGGTATGGCTGCCTAAAATTGGAGCGATTACAAGCCCAATTAAGCATGTAAGCTTTATTAAAATATTCATGGACGGCCCTGAAGTATCTTTAAAAGGATCACCAACTGTATCTCCCGTTACAGCAGCTTTATGTGCATCAGATCCCTTATACGTCATTTCTCCATTGATCATTACACCGGCCTCAAAAGATTTTTTAGCATTGTCCCATGCACCACCGGCGTTATTTTGAAATACAGCCCAAAGCACGCCAGATACTGTAACTCCCGCCATATACCCGCCAAGCATTTCTGCTACAAGCTGGTTATTGTCCGGATAAACCAGCATACCTAATAGCGCAATAGCTATAGGAAATCCTATAGTTAGTATTCCCGGAAGCATCATTTCCCTTAATGCAGCTTTGGTAGATATTTCAACACATTTTCCATATTCCGGCTTACCTGTACCTTCCATAATACCCGGTATATCTCTAAACTGCCTTCTTACCTCATAAACCATATCCATTGCTGCTTTGCCAACAGAATTCATAGCAAGGGCAGAGAATACAACCGGAATCATACCTCCTATAAAAAGCATAGCCAGTACAGGCGCTTTAAAAATGTTTATACCGTCAATTCCTGTAAAGGTTACGTAAGCCGCAAACAGCGCAAGCGAAGTTAATGCGGCAGAAGCAATGGCAAATCCTTTTCCTGTAGCAGCAGTTGTATTACCTACAGAATCTAAAATATCAGTTCGTGTACGCACTTCTTTAGGCAGTTCACTCATTTCTGCAATTCCACCTGCATTGTCAGATATTGGCCCGAAAGCATCAATAGCAAGCTGCATAGCCGTTGTAGCCATCATAGCGGACGCTGCTAAGGCAACACCATAAAATCCGGCTAAGGCATAAGAACCCCAAATGGCACCTGCAAATAATAGCACGGTAGGAAAAGTAGATATCATACCTGTAGCAAGACCAGCAATAATATTAGTCCCTGCGCCTGTGCTGGATTTTTGTACAATTGCCAGTATAGGTTTTTTACCTAGCCCTGTATAATACTCCGTAACCGAAGAAATAACACCTCCAACAAAAAGGCCGACTATCGTAGCTCCAAATACTCTTAATGAAGATATTTCTTTTGCTTCTTCACCATAAAACTGCATAAGCATAGTATCAGGCAGCATATATTTTACTAAAAAGTAGCAGGATACGGCTACCAATACTATAGATACCCAGTTACCTACATTTAAGGCGCCCTGAACCTGTGCTTCTTTAGCGTTATTATCTTTAATCTTAACAAGAGTAGTTCCTATAATAGAAAACAATATACCAAAACCCGCTATAGCCATAGGAAGCAATATTGGGCCTATACCTCCAAAAACATCTGTAAAAGTAGGGTTGGCAATAATAATATCTCTTAATACATAATTACCCAAAACCATAGCGGCCAGTACAGTGGCTACATAAGACCCAAAAAGGTCAGCCCCCATACCTGCAACATCCCCTACATTATCCCCTACATTATCTGCAATAGTAGCCGGGTTACGCGGATCATCCTCCGGAATACCTGCTTCAACTTTACCAACAAGATCGGCACCTACATCGGCAGCTTTAGTATAAATACCACCACCAACACGTGCAAATAAAGCAATAGATTCAGCTCCAAGTGAAAATCCCGCAAGGGTTTCCAGCACCATGGTCATATCGGCAGCATTAGTCCATACACCATTCATAAAATAATGAAAGAAAAATATAAAAAAGCTCGTTAACCCAAGTACCGCAAGACCGGCAACTCCAAGCCCCATAACCGTTCCACCACCAAAAGATACTTTAAGTGCTTGGGGTAAACTTGTACGTGCGGCCTGTGTGGTACGCACATTTGTTTTAGTAGCGATCTTCATCCCCATATTACCGGCCAAAGCTGAAAATACAGCACCAAAAATAAATGCAATAACGATTAATAAGTGTGTTTTTGCACCGGGCAAAAACGTTATGCCTGCAAGCGCGGCACTTGCTATTATAACAAAAAAAGTAAGTAACCTGTATTCTGCTTTAAGGAAGGCAAGGGCACCTTCATAGATGTGATCTGAAATTTCCTTCATCTTCCCATCTCCGGCATCCTGTTTTAAAACCCATGATCTTTTGACAGCCATAAAAAGCAGTCCCAGCACGGCCATTATTAACGGCACGTAAATCATTATTGAATCCATAAATAAAGTTTTGGTTTGTTGTTAATATTGTAAATATAACAAAAACCAAAATAAAAAAAGCAACATTCTTTAACAGAATATTGCTTTTTTTATCAATTATGCCAGTGTTTCTTATCTGATGCTGAACAACTCTTCAGGTTTGTTATCAATAGCTTCAAAACGATCTACACATTTATCAATAATTTCACGGGCTTCAGCAGCATCTCCCCATCCACCTACATCAACTTTCTTATTTTCAAGATCTTTATAAACCTGGAAAAAGTGCTCAATTTCTTTTACAAGGTGTGGGTTAACTTCATTAAGATCATTTAATCTGTTCCATATTGGATCTGATACCGGCACACAGATGATTTTTTCATCCGGCCCCTTTTCATCAGCCATATGGAAAACACCAATAGGTTTCACTTCCATAACGCAGCCCGGGAAAGTAGGCTCAGTAACTAATACAAGTACATCTAAAGGATCTCCATCAAGTGCTAAAGTTTCAGGTATAAAACCATAATCTGCAGGATACATCATAGACGAGAACAGCATTCTGTCATAGCGTATTTTCTTTAATTCAAAATCATATTCATATTTGTTCCTGCTACCTTTTGGTATCTCTATAAGCACATCAAAAGTATTTAATCTTGCTGCTGTCATTTTTCTTTATCTTTATTTCGTATTAAGCGGGTGCAAAAATAGCATAAAAAATACTGTTCCGCAAAGCTTTACTCATTAAAAACACAGCAAGATTAGGAGTTTACAGAAATTTAACGATCATTATTTACTTCCCAATTATAATAACAAAATAATTTCGATCGAATTATTATAAATAAACATGCCTTCAAAAATGAAGGCATGTTTTATATTACTGAACTCTATAATCTGATTAAGACTTCTCCCTACTGCATATTGGACCGCAGCCTGCTGAATCACAATAAGGAACAAGATGCCCGTCAACTTTATAATATTCAATAAAGCATCCGGTACCACATCCTCTGCAGCTAACGGTTTCTTCAGGATCTCCATTTATACCTGCACCTGAGCTAATAAAGTATTTCCCTCCACTAACTGTTAATGGCTTACCAATAGATGTTGACGTATTATCGGTTCCACGACCGCCGCCTATCAGGAAAAAATTAAAATCAGAAGGATCATTAGTTGCATTTTTCTTTATTATCTGTACGGTCTCAATTTTAACCGGATTTCCTCTGGATATAAGAATTTCCTCGAAACCATCTTTTATTTCCTGAATATTTGCTGTAATGGTTGGAACACCTGCGCGGTCTTCTCCTATCTGTCCATCCCATACACTACCGTCTTTTAACTGAAATCCATCGGATAAGCGGTTTTGTTCCTGATCAGACATTATAGTATCATTCTCATTACTGCAGCCCCAGGCCATACTTAAAAGCAAAAGGCATCCAATGCTTTTTAAAATTATTTTTTTCATAGCTATATGATTATGTTGGATGAATATTGTATTACGAATATACTTTAAACGGTTAATTAAAACATACAAGAGTATGTTAAATTATCTTACAAAATTAAAATATACTGCCTGAAATTTTTTCACATTCTTCACAAGTAGAACACATTAGCTTTTTCTCATTTCCTACTAATACTACATTAGGACTACAATTACTATCTATACAGGCAGGCCCTTTACATATAATTATTTCACTAATTTTTTCTCCGGATATTTCTTTCAGTTCAAAGTAAAATTTACCATTAACAAGATTAAGAATTGCCCCAATAGTCGCTATATTATCGGGTGTAGAAGCTAATAAAAGATAACATTGCTGAGCATTATCTCCCTTGGTAAGAGTCTTAACTATTCTAAATTCTTTAAGTTTTATAGAGTCTGTATAATTAAGCTTTCGCCCTACCAGCCTACTCCATTTTTTATTTATGCTGTCCTGATTAGAAACAACATATATATCATTATTATCAACTGCACCTACCTGCTCATATATATAATTTTCTCTTGTATCCTGTACATTTTTTTCTGGCTTTGAATTACAGGAAATAAGAGCCAGAATAATCAATAATCCGGCAATATAATTTTTCATAACTGAAATTAAAGGTGTTAACGATACTAATTTACATCTTTTTTTTGCTAATTCTGATTTTTTTTAGAAGTGGAATCCAAAAACACCTTTAACAGCAAACTTATTAGCGTCAGGCATATCAAGGTAGCTTCCCCTCCACGCAAAATCTATCCTGAACACTTTAAAAATATTACCTATACCTGCATGATATTCCCAATAAACATCTTGCGGTGCATTATAAACTATACTTGAAGCATTAAGCTTTATATTACCTTGCGAAACTGTTCCGTAAATACCTTTTATACCTATAATCTCCCTTAAATTGAGTTTTCTAAGGCCTGGTATTCTTGAAAAAAGCCTTCCATTAAAATTGTGTTCAAAATGCAGTGACACATATTCATCTGCCACAAATTCATAGTAGTTAAGAAGGTTATACGTATTTTCAATTATAAAATATGACTGGTTACCTGGCACAATCCCCATAAGCCCAAGGGGTACATCCCCAAATATTTTTCCGGCTTCAAGAGTGGCAAACAATCTGCCAAACCCTCCTACAAGTACGGGCTGACGATAATAAAACTGAAGTTTCTGGTATTCAAAATCACTGCCAAATAACCCTTTTATACCCTGAGAATAATTCAGATACAATCTGGCATAATTTAAATCAACATCTGTACGCTCTACTCCATAACCAATAGTTCTTCTTCCCGGTGTATAATCCAGTAAAGCTCCAAATTCATATTGTTTTAAAGAACCCTTTGTGCCTTTGGAATGATCGTTAGGATCTAAATAGTAATCCATCCTGAAAGTTTCGGGCGAAGCCGATTCCAGTGTCCGATAATTAAAACTACCCCTAATTACCAAATGTTTTACAGGCTCAATTTCTGCCGAAAAAGTAGTAAAGTTAACATTGGTAAGTTTACTGTTATCTCCACTTGCAAAAAGCGATGACGAAGCAAAACTCCTTCCAAGCACATCGCTTGTAGCGGTAAGACTTACTCCTGTTTGCTCTATATCTCTTCTGTTGCCTCCAGCAAGAATAATCCTTTTATCTCTGTTCACCATCCATTTACCGGATGTGCCATATTTAAATTTATTATCTTTAAAACCGTAGGCCGTATAAGCTTCAATTCTCCACGGATCATTTTGTCCAAAATAAGTACGCCCTCCGGTTCGGATTCTTATACCCTCCACATCATTATAGCCGAAACTGGAAAATATGGGGCCATAGTCAAAGTGCCCCATTTGATAATAACCGCTGCCTAAAGTAGCCACAAGGCTGTACAATCGTTTAAATTTAGGAACCGTTTTTAGGGTATCCAGCATTTTATAAACGCCCCGTTCATCTTTATTTAGCGATTCAAACCTGTTCTCATCCCAAAACTCATCGCTCTTTTCATGTATTTCCTCATCATATTTATTAACCTCTGCTACATAAAAATCGTCCGGCCTTTTCTTGTCAAAAACATAATCCCTGTAAAGGGTGGTTCTTTTACCATATACCCCTTTAGATTTCTCCTTTTTATTAAGTGCGAAGTCAGTCATCATATGGTCTCTGTTTAATAAAAACACTGAGTCGTTAAGCACATCAAACTCCTGCTCAATATAAATATCTTTAACCCAGTTAATATTTGCTGCTTTGCTGGCAGACATTGCTATTCTTTTTATAGCAAAGGTTGTATCATTAACCCAAAAGTTACCTTTAAAGGTAAGTTCGCCTTTACGCCTCGGATAAAATACTATATTATAACACCACTTTGTATCAATATAGGTACTGTCTGCAAGTACATAGTTATATACATTTATACCGGTACGGGAAAGCGGGCTTACAAAATCCTTATCAAAAAACTTCAGGTAGTTATCATAAATATCATAATCAGTGTACAGGTCTTTTATAAATGCAATAACCTGCTGATTGTCACTAAAACCCGAATTCTTATTCGCAGTGGTAACTTCCTTTTTTCTATTAGCAACATTATCTCCATATACTTTACTAAGTGCTTCGTTTATAAAAATTGGAAGGTAAGTTTTACCTGTAACATTAGAAGTATCAATATGCTTAAATATAAACTCCATGCCCTTAAATATCTTGTTTTTCATAAAAGCACTATCTATGCTGTTCATGTCAAACTCAACCTTTTCATATTTATCATATTCATACTGCTTAAACATTTTGAGACCGTTCTTACGGCGGCGTTCCCATATTTTTCGCAGAATATCTATTGCAGGGTTATTTTTTTTTGATGTTTTTCCCGAATAAAGCACTACCTCTTTAAGCTCCTGGGCTTCATTAAGTTTTACACTTAAATTATAAGTCACCGGTTTGGTAAGCTTAATTTCTTTTGGAGCAAAACCAACAAAAGAAATAACTACCTCATCATAAGTACTGGATGACTCAAGGTAAAATTTACCGTTTTCATCGGTAATTACTCCTTCGCTTGTACCTTTAAAGTATACATTTGCATATGGTATAGGCGCATTAGTATCATCTACAACAAGTCCGCTAACTTTTGTTTGTGCCATTAGCGTGCCTGAAAGCAAAAGAAATAATCCAGCTAAAAACAGTATATTTTTTTTCATATAGGCTATAAAACAAAAAACTTCATCAAATAGTATGATGAAGTTTCAAATATAAGTGATTATTTTCTTATTTATACATAACTTTTTTCACTGCTTTTACAACATCTCCCGCGTTAGGAAGCCACTCTTTTAGCAGTGCCGGCGAATATGGCGCAGGCGTGTCAGCAGTAGTTATTCTCTGAATAGGAGCATCTAAATAATCAAAAGCCCTTTCCTGAACTATGTAAGTTATCTCTGACGCAACACTTCCGAATGGCCAGGCCTCTTCAAGTATAACCAATCTGTTTGTTTTTTTAACTGAATTAAGAATTGTATCATGATCCATCGGACGGATAGTCCTTAAATCTATGATCTCACAACTGATGCCTTCTTTTTCAAGTTCTTCCGCAGCAATAAAAGCCTCTTTTAATATTTTACCAAAAGAAACTACTGTAACATCTTTACCTTCTTTTTTAATATCGGCAACACCAAGAGGAATTGTATATTCTCCTTCAGGCACTTCTCCCTTATCGCCATACATTTGTTCAGACTCCATAAAAATTACAGGGTCATTATCACGTATTGCAGATTTTAAAAGCCCTTTAGCATCATACGGGTTAGAAGGTACAACAACCTTAAGCCCCGGTGTGTTTGCATACCAGTTCTCAAAAGCCTGAGAGTGGGTTGCAGCAAGCTGTCCTGCAGATGCTGTAGGACCACGGAATACCATTGGCATTGTAAATTGCCCGGCAGACATCTGGCGCATTTTTGCTGCGTTATTAATGATCTGGTCTATACCTACTAATGAAAAGTTGAAAGTCATGAACTCAACAATAGGCCTGTTACCGTTCATAGCACTTCCAACAGCAATACCTGCAAAACCAAGCTCAGCAATCGGAGTATCTATAACCCTTTTAGGGCCAAATTCGTCAAGCATTCCTTTTGAGGCTTTATAAGCACCATTATATTCGGCTACCTCTTCACCCATTAAATATATAGATTCGTCGCGGCGCATTTCTTCGCTCATCGCTTCGCAAATAGCTTCTCTAAACTGTATCGTTCTCATGTAACTTTTAATTCGTATTAAATGAATGGCAAAAATAAAGATTTAAAATTATTTAACCTCCTTATATCTTTAAATAAATACATTGTTAGTAACTTGTAGATAATTCTTTCACTATTCGCAATAATACTTGCTTTAAAGCCTTTTTTTTATGATTAATAAATTTTAATTGATGAATTTTTAAAAAAATTACATTTAATATGCGTGCATAGTTTTTTATTTAGATAAATTTCTTATTTTCGTAACGGAAAAACCTCAACTTTATAACTTTATAAAAATGAAAATATTAGTCTGCATCAGCCACGTGCCTGATACTACTTCAAAAATCAATTTTGCCAATGGCGACAGCGAGTTTGACACCAACGGCGTTCAGTTTGTAATAAACCCTAACGACGAATTTGGTCTTACCAGAGCTATATGGTTTAAAGAAAAGGCCGGTGCTAACGTTACTGTGGTAAATGTAGGCGGCCCTGATGCCGAAGCTACACTTAGAAAAGCACTTGCAATAGGTGCAGATGAAGCCATTCGTGTTAACGCGGCTCCTACTGATGGTTTTTTTGTTGCAAAACAGCTTGCAGAAGTAGTAAAAAATGGCGGATATGATCTTGTTATAGCGGGTAAAGAATCTTTAGACTATAATGGAGGTATGGTACCGGGAATGCTTGCAGGCCTTCTTGGTTTTGATTTTGTTAATTCATGTATAAATCTTGAAGTTACAGGAACAGATGCCAAAGCAGTTAGAGAAATAGATGGTGGTAAAGAAACGCTTAGCGCTAAACTGCCGTTAGTAATTGGCGGACAAAAAGGCCTGGTAGAAGAAAAAGACCTTAGAATACCAAATATGAGAGGTATTATGATGGCAAGACAGAAAGCACTTACGGTACTTGAGCCTGTTGCAGCAAACAACAATACAAAAGCAGTTAAGTTTGAAAAACCTGCACCTAAATCTGCGGTAAAACTTATAAGCCCTGACAATCTTGATGAGCTTGTAAATCTTTTACATAACGAAGCTAAAGTAATTTAATGTAACAATGAATTAATTATTCGGTGTACCAATTAACTTAACACAATTGTTACATTGATACATTAGTAAATTTAAAAATTGAAAAAAGATGTCAATATTAATATATGCTGAATACGCCGAAGGCAAATTCAAAAAAACAACTTTAGAGCTTGCTTCATACGCTAAAAAAATAGCAGGTGAAACAGGAACAACCGTAACGGCGCTTACAATAAACGCTAACGATGCTGCTACACAGCTTGGAAAATACGGCGTAGATAAAGTGCTTAATGTAAAATCTGACAAGCTTACAGCTTTTAACGCTAAAGCGTATGCAGATGCTATCAAGCAGGCTGCCGAAAAAGAAAGTTCTAAAATTATATTGTTCAACTCTACAACAGACAGCCTTTATATAGCTCCGCTTGTAGCTGTTGCACTTGAGGCAGGGTATGCTTCTAACGTAGTAGCACAACCTGTAAGCCTTTCTCCTTTTCAGGTAAAAAGAAATGCTTTTTCTAACAAAGCATTCAATATAACCGAAATAACTACAGATGTAAAAGTTCTTGCCATAGGCAAAAACTCTTATGGTGTTTTTGAAAATGCTGTAAGCGCTACAGAAGAAGAATTTTCACCATCGCTTAACGATGCCGATTTCTCAGTAAAGGTAGAATCATCTGAAAAAGTTTCAGGAAAAGTAACTATTGCTGATGCTGAAATAGTAGTATCCGGTGGGCGCGGACTTAAAGGCCCTGAAAACTGGGGAATGCTTGAAGAACTTGCTTCTGTTCTTGGTGCCGCTACCGCTTGTTCTAAACCGGTATCTGACCTTGGATGGAGGCCTCACTCTGAACACGTAGGACAGACAGGTAAACCTGTTGCTGCCAATTTATATATAGCTATAGGTATTTCAGGAGCTATACAGCACATTGCAGGTATCAATTCCTCTAAAGTAAAAGTGGTTATAAACTCAGATGCAGATGCCCCTTTCTTTAAGGTAGCAGACTACGGCGTTGTAGGCGATGCTTTTGAAATTGTTCCTAAACTGACTGAAAAAATTAAAGCGTTTAAGGCTCAAAACTCATAATTTTATTTTAAATTGTGCCCATAAAAGGGCTATCTGGCTAATGGTAGTTTTATCTTTGCCCGGATAGCCCTTTTTATATACAGGAAAGACCAATTATGAGCTTAGTAAAACTTACTATAAAAGGAATCTCATACAGCCAGACACAAAATGGTGCGTATGCGCTTATCCTTAATGAAGTGGATGGAGAACGGAAACTGCCCATAGTTATTGGCGCTTTTGAGGCTCAGTCTATTGCCATAGCATTAGAAAAAGAGATCAAGCCGCCAAGGCCACTCACCCACGACTTATTTAAAAATTTTGCCGACAGGTTTGACGTTGTCGTTAAACAGGTTATTATACACAAACTGGTAGACGGCGTTTTCTTTTCGAGCATTATTTGCGAAAGGGACCGCATAGAGGAGATTATTGACGCCAGAACTTCTGACGCAATTGCCCTTGCGCTACGTTTTAATGCACCTATATTTACGTATAAAAATATACTGGACAAGGCAGGTATTTACCTTAAGCTAAACCCTGAACAGGATGCAGAGGGAAATACCACACAACAGGAAGATGTACTCTCTGAACCACAGACTTTTGGCACCGAAACTGTTTCAGGCGAAGGCTACTCAGCTTACAGCCTGCAAGAGTTAAACGACATGCTGGAAGGCGCCGTGCAAAATGAAGACTATGAAAAAGCGGCTAAGATCCGCGACGAGATATCAAAGAGAGAGAGTTAATTAATGAAGTTGAGATACAAAAGAATACCGCTTACAGTCGTTCTTATTATTTTTTTTACAATTACAGGTTGCTCGGGTTCCAAAAAGATCATTCCAAAAGCGGACTATCATCTTTTGACAGGGCGCAAGATTACGCCTCACACAAAACGGGGAATAAAAAATGAAAGCAATACTTTACTCATTGGAAAAAGACTGAAGTTTACATTAGCAGCAACCGATTCTGTTACGATGTATCCCAGCGGAAATAAGAAAATTTACAGCAATTATAAAGAACTCTTTGCCAATGTAAATCCGAATACAAATTATAAAGTTACAATACATACTTTACCGGACACTCACATGAGCACTAATAAATATGTATTTATCCCCATAGCCGATGTATTCGATAAATTGAATGCAAAACTTGAGATTACGACGGTCGAAAACAAATGGGCAAATGATTTTGAAAAACCCGGCATAAAAGGAATTTTCACATTCAACAGCGGTAATTCAGATGAGATTGCTATTGTTGTAGCTGCTAACAATAAAGAGGTTAATAAAAAACTGTACACTTACATAATTAATTTTATAACCTTTAAATATTGGGCATCAACTAGAGGAGACTTTTATATAACAATAGAAGAAATTAAAGAAAAATGAAGCAGTATCACGATTTAGTAAAGCATGTTTTAGAGAACGGAGTACAAAAAGGTGACCGCACAGGCACGGGAACTAAAAGCGTTTTTGGCTACCAGATGCGCTTTGACCTTAGTGAAGGTTTTCCTTTGGTAACTACAAAAAAACTGCACCTTAAATCTATTATCTATGAACTGCTTTGGTTTTTAAATGGTGAAACCAACATCGGCTACCTTAATGACAACGGAGTCCGCATTTGGGATGAATGGGCAGATGAAGATGGCAATCTGGGTCCGGTTTATGGCCACCAATGGCGCAATTGGGACGATAAGGAAATTGACCAGATCACTGAACTTATCGAGACCTTAAAAACCAACCCTAACAGCCGCAGGATGCTTATTTCTGCATGGAATCCTAGTGTACTGCCTGACACAACAAAATCTTTTGCAGAGAATGTAGCCAATGGCAAGGTTGCCCTGCCGCCATGCCATGCTTTCTTTCAGTTTTATGTAGCCGAAGGAAAACTATCATGCCAGCTATACCAGCGTAGTGCCGATATATTCTTAGGAGTGCCTTTTAATATTGCTTCTTACGCACTGCTTACCATGATGATCGCTCAGGTATGCGGCCTTAAGCCCGGAGACTTTATACATACTTTTGGTGATGCACATATTTATAACAACCACATGGAACAACTGGAACTTCAGTTAAGCCGTGAGCCAAGAGCTTTACCTACTATGAAGTTAAACCCTGAAGTAAAAAACATCTTCGATTTTAAATTTGAAGATTTTACTTTAGAGAATTATGATCCGCACCCACATATCAAAGGTGCTGTAGCCGTATAATATCAAGGACTAGTTAATTTAACTCAACAGTATTTCCTTAATCTCTTATTTAAGTAAAATTAAGAGCAAACAGACTTACCTCCCAGGCAGTCTTAAACTTTAATTAAGAACTATTGCAATTTTATATTTTTCCCTATCTTTAGTTTCCAAAAAAACAAGAAATGGAACCAAACCAACAGGAGCTATATGAATATGCACGAAAGAGGGTAAAACAAAAAAAACGTGTTTACTTTCACTTCATACTTTTTTTTGTAGGAAGCGTTTTCCTTTATATTATAAATAAGTGGCTTAATGTAGATCCTGAGTACGACTGGTACCTTTGGGCAATTACTGCATGGGCGTTTTTATTTATAATGCACTTTATTAAAGTATTTGTTACTGAAAGCTTTATTAACAAAAAATGGGAACAGGAACAGATAGATAAACTGGTGGCCCGTCAGGAACGCCGCATCAGCCAGCTGGAAAAGAAAATTGAAAACGACCAAAACCTTACCAACCTATAATGACGCTTACCCTTATAGCTGCTATAGCAGAAAATAATGCCTTAGGAAAAGACAATAAAATGATGTGGCACCTGCCAGACGATTTTAAACATTTTAAAAGCCGTACATCAGGACACCATATTATAATGGGAAGAAAAACATTTGAAAGCTTCCCTTCACCCCTTCCCAACCGCACATCGGTAATTATAACACGTCAGGAAGATTATAAAGCAGATGGCTGTATTGTAGTAAACAGCCTCGAAGAAGCCCTAAAAGCCTGCCCACAGGATGAGGAAATATTTGTAATTGGTGGCGGAGAAATATACAACCAGAGTATTGGCCATGCCGACAAACTGGACTTAACCCGAGTACATGCAACTTTCCCTGATGCCGATGCCTATTTCCCTGAAATTGATACCACTAAATGGGACCTTACTTCTGAAAATTTTCATCCTAAAAATGAAAAACACGCTTTTGATATGACATTTCAGGTGTATTTAAGCAAGCACTAAATATGGGATTCGGATTTAATCTCGGGATGATATTTATAATCTTTCCAGCCATAGTAATTCTGTTTATATTATATGTAGCCACCAAAAAACAGTATTTCGGAAAAGCAATTTTAGGTATAATCGTCTGCATTGCCGTGTTGATAATGCTAGCTTTTACTATATGTGTTCTTGTTTCTAAAAAAGAGCTTAAAAAACATGACTACTATGGGAGCTATGTTGTAGATCGCTCTTATTTCCCCGGAAAACAAGCTAACTGGCAGTATGACCATTACAGATTCGAGATAAAAGAAAATGATTCAATTTACTTTTACAGTACAGACAAACAAAAAATCAAAAAAATCTACAGAGGACGCATAACAACGGTAAAACCCACAAATAGTGAAAGGCTAATATTTAAAATGAATAAGCCTGTTCACCACATTGTAAAAGAGAATCCTACAACCTACCGAGGAGCATGGGATTTTTATCTGGTGCTTCATTCTGATAAATTCGGCAATATGTTTTTCAAAAAAGGCGCATGGAAACAGATTGATTCACAATAAATTTTATAGAAAAAACTAATTTTTGACAGTCTTTATCAAAACTAATTTACAACTTAAGTAGAGAAGGATAAATAATTAACTAATTGCAACTTTCAACCTAATAATCTTTTCTAACTCCCTATTAACAAAACTATTTCTATCTTTGCGCCGTAAATATTTGCAATGTCACAAAATGTAACCCCTTATAAAGATTCCGGCTTGGGTAAAAAAGAACAGGTAGCCCAAATGTTTAATACCATTTCCGGTAATTATGACGGTCTTAACCGTGTAATTTCGTTTGGTATAGATGTTAAATGGCGTAAAAAGGTATTAAAGCTTGTTGCTGCCAAAAACCCAAAAACAATTCTGGATATAGCCACCGGAACAGGAGACCTTGCTATACTTATGGCACAAACCTCTGCAACTGAAATAATAGGCGCAGACATTTCGGAAGGAATGATGGAGGTTGGCCGAAAAAAAGTAACCGAAAAAAACCTTGATGCTAAAATAAAACTGGTATATGGCGATAGTGAGAATCTTCCGTTTGAAGACAATTACTTTGATGCTATTACCGTTGCATTTGGCGTTCGTAATTTTGAAACCCTTGAAAAAGGTCTTGCGGAAATTTTAAGAGTGTTAAAACCTAATGGAATTTTTGTAATTCTTGAAACATCTGTACCTACAAAATTCCCTTACAAACAAGGATATAATTTTTACAGCAAGTACCTGCTGCCGCTTATTGGAAGGCTTTTTTCTAAAGACAGATCTGCCTATGCTTACTTGAGTGAATCGGCTTCTGTTTTTCCTCATGGTGAAGCACTGAACAATATTTTGAGAAAAGTTGGGTTTATAGAGGTTAAGAATATGCCGCAAACTTTTGGAGTGGCAACAATTTACTCTGCTTCAAAACAATAACATGAAGAAACTGTTTTTATACATACTGCTATTTACCGGCTTGTGCTCTTATGCGCAGTTTGGTACGCAAATATTTAGCAAAAAGCCTATTATTAACCTTGAAAACTTTGACAAACAGAGAGTGCATTGGGGTTATTTTCTTGGTTTTAACAGCTATGATTTTAAATGGGATTATATTAACGACCCAAAAGTTGATATTCAGGTAAAAGGAACAACAGGCTTTAACGTAGGGCTTGTAGGTAACCTGCGCATATTTGAATACCTTGACCTTCGTTTTGAACCTGGACTTTATTATACCCAGCGTGACCTGACTTTCCATAATGTAGAGGGCACGGAGGCAGACAGATTCAGAGAAGTAAAATCTACTTATATTCATTTTCCGTTACTCCTTAAGTTTTCAGCGAAAAGAACAGGAAATATCAAACCTTATCTTTTAGGAGGTGTTTCACGTTCGCTAAACCTTTCCAGTAATTTCAATGCAAAGGATGATAATATTACGGGGCAGAAATTCAGAATGAAAAAATGGACTAATTATTATGAGATAGGTGCAGGTATAGATATTTACTTTGAATATTTTAAATTCTCACCATCTATACGTGGGGTATTCAGTCTTAATGATGAACTTATCCGCGATAATACTGCGGACAGCCCATATACAGGAAATATTGAGTCAATGAAAACACGTGGTGTTTTTGTAAACTTTACCTTCCACTAGAAGAGCGCCTGAACTCACTTAAAATAATAGCTGCTGCTGTAGCTACATTCAGGCTTTCTGTTTGTTGTAAACCGCCAAAGCGTGGTATGCTTATTCTGCGCCCTGCTTTCATTTCTATTTCAGGTGATATTCCATTGGCCTCGTTACCCATAATAACAATTGCATTTTCTGGCAATGATTCGCCATATATAGCATCGCCATCCATAAAAGTGCCGAATACCTGTAATTTAGTCTTAGCCAGATAAGCCTCAATATCTGTATACACCACATTTACACGGGCTAAAGACCCCATTGTAGCCTGAACAACTTTTGGGTTATAAACATCTACACATTGTTCTGAACACACAAGATGGCCAACACCAAACCAATCGCAAAGGCGTATTATAGTGCCCAGATTCCCGGGATCCCTAACATCATCAAGTACCATAATTAATCCTGTATCAGGCACTGTTTTTTCATCGGGCATAACAAATAAAGCCACGCATACATTAGGTGTGGTAAGGGCACTTATTTTTTTCAGTTCAGTCTCTGTAATAAATTCTGTTTTGCTCTTAGAGACGTCATCATTAAAAATATCCTGAGTTGTGAAAAGCTGATGTAATTCAAAATTGGAATTAAGCAATTCCTGCACTACCTTTATCCCTTCGGCAAAGAACAATTTATGCTGCTTCCTGTATTTTTTTTGCTGTAAGCCCGTTATTGTTTTAATTTGGTTTTTACTAACCATAAAAAATGTATTTTTGAATTACTATTTGGCTATACCGTCTTGAGAAATAAAACAACAAAAATAGCACTAATTATATTATCGGGCTTGGTTTTATATTCGTGTTCTCTTGTAAAAAGAGTTCCTGAAGGTAAGCATCTGCTCGAAAAGGTTGATATTACGGTAAATGGTGAGAAAAAAAATGAAGATGCACTTAAAGATCTTCTTTATCAACAGCCCAATAGTGACCTGTTAGGTTACCACCTTAGGCTGCACATGTATAACCTGGCAACCCCTAATGCAGACTCATCATACCACGCATGGCTGGACAGAAAACCGGGAAGGCATGAACGTATGAGAAAACTGCTTTCTGAAAAGCAGGTACAGCGGCTTTCCAAATCTTTTATTGTTTCAGGTTTTAGCAATTTCCTTAAAAAAACCGGTGAACCTCCTGTTATAATAGATATTAGCAGGGTAAAAAAATCAAGAAACAGGTTATTTGCCTATTATTATAAGCAAGGTTATTTCAGAGCAGGCGCCGGATTTAGAATAGACACTCTGCCTGATAAAAGAGCATCCATTACTTATGATGTGATTACCGGAAAACCATATATACTGGACAGTATTAATGCTTATATAGAAACACCTGCCCTGGACAGCCTATATAACCGTACACAAAAGGCATCTGTTATAAAAAAAGGACAGCAATATAATGAAGTAAATTTTACAGCCGAAAGAGAAAGAATCACCAATTACTTTAGAAATCACGGTGCGTATTATTTTCAGCAAAATAACGTTACCTACATTGTAGACACCATAGGCAATGACTATAAAGCAAATATAGACCTTATTGTAGATAATGAGTCGGTAAGACAGGGAGATTCAACTTATGTAAGACCTTTTAAGCTATATAAGATAAGTAAGGTAAACATATACACAACCAATCCTACAAGTGAAAACCAGGCTATAGACAGTACTTCCTACAACGGCTTTAATGTGTACAGTACAGGAAAGCTTAATTACAGGCCAAAAGCTATTACAGATGCAGTATTTGTAACCCCCGGCAGCACATATTCCGATTTCAGGAGAACATATACTTCACGTTCTTTAAGCAATTTAAGAGTTTTCAATTACCCTTCTATACAATATGTGGAGGATCCGAATGATCCTACAGGCGAATCGCTTATTACTAACATAACCCTTACGCCAAGAAAAAAATTCAGGTTTAATGCTACAGCAGATTTTATGCATTCAAACATTCAGGATTTTGGTATATCCGGAAGTTTAGGTATAACAATGCGTAATGTATTTAGGGGTGCCGAGACGCTGGATATTTCGACTCGTGGTAATATTGGTTCATCGCGTGACCCTGCAATAAATGATAAAGCTTTCTTTAATATTCTTGAGTACGGAGCTGACCTTAAGCTTACATTCCCGAGGATATTTTTTCCTATAAGCACAGAAAGGTTAGTACGTAAGGAAATGATACCATCTACTGTAATGAGCCTTGGAACGAGCAGGCAGCAAAATATAGGGCTTGATAAAGAAAATTTTACCGGAATATTAAGTTACAACTGGACACCCAAACGAAATCGTACAGCCAAACTTGACCTGTTTAACATTCAATATATAAGAAATGTAAACCCTGATAAATATTTCAAGGTATATAAATCATCATATGACAGGCTCAATGATATTGCACAACTGTACCCTGCCATCCCGGACTCCTATTTAAATGATAAAGGAAATCTGGATATAGATAACGGTGGAGCAGATAATTTTATTAAAGATGTAAAAAGTAACGATATAGCAGTATCTAAAAATGATAAAGAAAGCATAAACAGTATTGATGAACGTAGAAACCGATTAACAGAGAATAACCTTATTTTCGCCACAAACTATACATTTACAACAAGCAGCCGTGAAAACCTTAACGATAACACATTTTTTATTTTTAAAACAAAAGTAGAATCTGCCGGTGCTTTATTATCACTATTAGGAGGTACAGTGGTAGACCCCAACGGGAGCAATCAGGGACGTACAATTTTTAATGTTGCCTATTCGCAATACCTTAAAGGTGAACTTGATTTTATAAAACACTGGGATTTAAGGCGTGGTAAAGTACTTGCTATGCGTGCCTTTTTTGGCCTTGCGGTACCTTACGGCAATTCAAACTCTATCCCCTTTACGAGAAGTTATTTTGCAGGAGGATCTAATGACAACAGAGGATGGCAGCCTTATAGCCTGGGACCCGGCAGTAGTGGCGGTATAAATGACTTTAATGAAGCTAACCTTAAAATGGCTTATAGCGCAGAGCTGCGTTTTAATATATTCGGTAAACTTAACGGTGCCCTTTTTGGCGATGTAGGAAATATTTGGAATGTTTTTGACGTAGTGAAGGAAAAAGATAAAACTTTTAACGGACTGCAGTCTTTTAAAGACCTTGCCTTTGGTTCAGGCCTTGGTTTCAGATATGATTTCAACTTTTTTGTGGTGCGCTTTGATGTAGGATTTAAGACTTATGATCCGGGGCGTGACGAAGGCGAACGCTGGTTTAAAGGATATAATCTTTCAAAATCAGTCCTAAATGTCGGAATTAATTATCCGTTCTAAGTTTAAAATATTATTTTTGTCTCTTCTAATTCTAAAATTAAATATAATGGCCCATAATATTAAACCCGGTGTTGCTACCGGAGATCAGGTTCAGGAAATCTTTAGATATGCTAAAGAAAAAGGATTTGCGCTTCCGGCAGTAAATGTTACCGGATCAAGCACTATTAATGGTGTGATGGAAACTGCAGCAAAACTTAAAGCTCCTGTAATTATACAGTTTTCTAATGGCGGAGCGATTTTTAATGCAGGTAAAGGATTATCTAACGAAGGCGAAAAAGCAGCTATACTAGGTGCTATTGCCGGAGCTAAACATATACATACTTTAGCCGAAGCTTATGGTGCTACGGTAATTTTACACACTGACCATTGCGCGAAAAAACTTTTACCATGGATAGACGGACTGCTTGATGCAAGTGAAAAACATTATGCAGAAACTGGAAAACCTCTTTTCAGCTCTCACATGATAGATCTTTCAGAAGAGCCTATTGAAGAGAACATGGAAATTTCTAAAAAATACCTTGAAAGAATGAGCAAAATGGGTATGACATTAGAAATTGAACTTGGTATTACAGGTGGTGAAGAGGATGGTGTTGACAATTCTGATGTTGACAGCTCAAAACTATATACTCAGCCTGAAGAAGTTGCTTATGCTTATGAGGAGCTTAGCAAAATATCACCTAGATTTACCGTAGCTGCGGCTTTTGGTAATGTGCATGGTGTTTATAAGCCGGGCAACGTTAAGCTTACTCCAAAAATTCTTAAAAACTCACAGGAATATGTACAGAACAAATTTAACACAGGCGAAAACCCTGTAGATTTTGTATTCCACGGAGGTTCAGGTTCTACACTTGAAGAAATAAGAGAAGCCATTGGTTACGGCGTTATTAAAATGAACATTGATACAGATCTTCAGTTTGCTTATACAGAAGGTATACGTGATTATATTTTAAGCAAAGCTGATTACCTTAAAACACAGATAGGCAGCCCTGAAGGACCTGAATCGCCAAACAAAAAACATTATGACCCAAGAAAATGGGTTCGCGAAGGAGAGCTTACCTTTAATGCCAGGCTGGAACAGGCTTTTAAAGACCTTAACAACGTTAATACACTATAATACAACTAACTGCTTGCAGTAATAACTTTAACTGAAAAAGATGGCTTGGTTTAAAAGAACAGAAAAAGGGATAACAACACCAACTGAAGACAAAAAAGATGTACCTAAAGGATTATGGTACAAGTCGCCAACCGGTAAAATTGTTGATGCAGAAGAACTTGCTAAAAACTTTTATGTTAGCCCGGAAGATGGCTACCATGTAAGAATAGGAAGTAAAGAATACTTCAATATCCTTTTTGATGACAATGAGTTTACAGAGTTTGACAAAAACATGACGTCTAAGGATACTCTAAAGTTTGTTGATACAAAAAAATACGGCGACCGTATTAAAGAGGCTACCGAAAAGACTAAACTTAAAGATGCTGTAAGAACAGCTGTAGGTAAGTCTAAAGGGAGAGACCTTGTAGTTGCCTGTATGGATTTCGCTTTTATTGGAGGTTCTATGGGAGCCGTGGTAGGAGAAAAAATAGCCCGTGCTATTGATTATTCTATAAAAAATAAAATTCCGTTTGTCATGATTTCCAAATCGGGCGGGGCAAGAATGATGGAAGCTGCTTATTCATTAATGCAGTTAGCCAAAACCTCTGCTAAACTTGCTCAGCTTGCCGATGCTAAAATACCTTATATATCTTTATGTACAGACCCTACTACAGGAGGAACAACAGCATCTTACGCAATGCTTGGTGATGTAAATATTTCTGAACCCGGAGCTTTAATTGGATTTGCAGGGCCGCGTGTTGTAAAAGACACTACAGGTAAAGACCTTCCTGAAGGCTTTCAGACTGCTGAATTTGTATTAGAACATGGTTTTCTTGATTTTATAGCACCCCGTAAGGAATTAAAAGACAAAATAAACTTATATCTGGATCTTATATTAAACCAGCCTGTACGATAAAAAAATCCCCCTTTGTAAGGGGGATTTTTTTATAATATATTCTTTTAGATATTTAACAAAATAAATCTTAACTAATTTAAATAACCTGCTTTACAAATTAAACTTTCCTTATTTTGTAATATTCAAACGTTGCTAATTAAATTTTTTATGATTTATTTTGTATCGCATTTCATCTCGCCCCCGGATACAAAAAGATGCTGTTTATAAGATGAAACTAAGATCATTATGTATCTTCTTTATTTTACTTTTTCACCTTACCTATGCTCAGCTTCCCGGCATAGATGTAATTAAAAAAGAAAGTCAGATAAAGCGAACCATGACTTCGCAGCCGGATAGTGCCCGCTTTTATATTAAGCAGATACTAAACTATAAAGGTAGATTACACGACACCGTATATTCTAATGCATATATGGCATATGGATATTGCTGCCATCTCAAAAACATTACAGACTCTGCTTTATTTTATTACGACAGGTCTGCAACATTTTTAAATGAGGTAAAATACCCGAAACTTTATGCCCGCCTTTTAAGAAATAAAGCCAGCACCTATAAAAAAAGGGGAAATTACAATGAAGCTTTAAAAAATCTTTCAATAGCAGAAAAACTGCATAAATCTGTAAACGATGAAATAGGTGTAGCATTAGTATATGGGGATATTGCTTCCAACTATAATATACTTTTACGCAGTGAAGAGGCTATACAGTATATGCTGAAAGCAATAGAAATACTTGAAAGAAAAAAAGATACTTTTTATATACTCCCTATAAAACTGAGCCTGGCAAATGCCTATTTAAATTCAGGAAACCTTGACTTTGCAGCAGATCTGTACAGGGAAATACTTAAATCATATAAAGAGAGAAATATAATAAAGAACTATG
The DNA here is from genome assembly GCF_024054175.1 of Flavobacterium sp. NRK1. Classification (GTDB taxonomy): domain Bacteria; phylum Bacteroidota; class Bacteroidia; order Flavobacteriales; family Flavobacteriaceae; genus Flavobacterium. Next base: position 1,893,726 of record NZ_JAMXLA010000001.1, on the reverse strand, counting down.
CCATAACATTATTAAATTATGGTGACTGCCTTAATAGAATGGGGAAATATAATGACGCAAAACAGGCATTTAATGAATCTATTGTAAACCTCGAAAAATTTAATGATCAGGAGCTTATTGGAGTAGTTTATTCAAAACTTGCAAAAATGGAGTTTGAAAAAAACAATTTACCAAAAGCAGAAGAACTCTTTAATTATGCTTTTAAAAAAGTTATCGCCAACAATTCACTAAGAACAGTTTTTATAGGAGCCGAGTATATGGAGCTATTAAACCTGCAAAAAAAATATACAGAAGCCTCTAAGTTAATACCCTTAATAGAAAAACCTATATTATTAGAAAAAGCAAATCTTTCTGAAAAGGCATTTTTTGAATCACAGAAGGCAATAACATACCAAAATTTAAATCATGAAGACAAAGCTCTTGTTTCTATTGAAAACAGCCTGAAATTAAAAGATACACTAAATAAATCAGACAATGAGCTGGTTGCATTAACACTTCAGAATGAATATCAGACAAAATATCAGCAAAGCAAAGAGAAAGCTCTTAAGCAGAAAAATACTGTTTTAAAGAAAACGTTATTTGATAATAAAAAAAATAAACTCATCCCTCTAATTTGCTGCATACTGATATTAATCGGCTTTGCATTCATTCTCTTCCTTAGAAACAAAAGATGTCATAAAGCCCTTGTTTTTGCCAAAGAAAAAAAAGAATCGTTGTTGCAGGAATATGAAAACACTAAAAACTTAAATAAGGTAAATAAAGAAAATCTTGAAATTAAAAAAAAGGAACTCTTTTCGGGTATGCTAACGCTTGCAACGCTGGAAGGCAACATTAGCCGCCTGGTAGCACTGTGCAGTGAGAGTCCTGCAGATATGCACATTGAAGAAGTTAAAGATCAACTCCGTTCTTTAACCAGCGACGATGATTACTGGAACCTTTTTAGAAAGCGGTTTAATGAAGCTTATGAAAATTTTCAGAAAAATCTTCAAAGTAATTTTCCCGCATTAACTAAAAATGATTTGTTTTTCTGCTCTTTATTAAAACTAAATCTTCCTTATAAAGATATGGCAATGCTAATGCAGGTGACTCCCGAAAGCATTGTAAAGAAAAAATACCGGGTAAAAAAGAAGATGGGTATAGAGACCGAAAGCGAACTTGAAAATATACTTTTAAACACGCCTTTATAAAATTTTACAGCTTCCCCATTTTTTTGAAACGTTTCAAAAAACATTACTTTGTTGCAAAAAACCCTTTAAAAACAGGCGTTGTCCGTATTTTGTCTATATTAATTATTAGGGTTTAAGGTAAATAATAATTTAGATTTGCAATTGAAAAATAAAATTATGTGTTTTATTTTTTTGGTACAACTGCTGTAAAATCATGCTGAACCATGAAACAAAAAGCAGCAAATTGTTTTTATTAAAAAATGCGGTACGTTGAAAGTGGGGGCTTAATACGTATCGCGTTTTTTTTATTACATACCGCTTCGTATTGCTTCAACAGGATCGAGTTTAGATGCAGATATGGCCGGGAGTATCCCTGAAAGCAAACCTATAAAAGCTGCAAGTCCTGTACCTATTATTATATTTGAAAGTCCAAGGATAAATTCAAAATCTATTACACTTGTAAGTATCTTTGCTATACCCCACACCATAAGCATACCTACTACACCCCCTATTAATGACAATATAACAGCTTCAAAAAGAAACTGAAATAATATAAACCTGTTTTTTGCTCCTAGGGCCTTTTGGATACCGATAAGGTTGGTACGCTCTTTTACAGACACAAACATTATATTAGCTATCCCAAAACCGCCAACCAAAAGAGAAAACGCACTAATAATCCAGCCTATTACATTCATTTTACCAATAATATCATCTATAAGATCTGTAAACCCTGAAAGAATATCAATAATAAAATTATCTATTTCTCCGGCTTTTATACCTCTGTAGTTCCGAAGCTTTTGAGTAATTTCTGCTTTAACAGCTTCCGGATCTTCGCCGGATTTTGGTTTGATAATTATTACAGGAGTCATAAAATCATTATGATCGCCATACATATTACGAAGAAAATTTACAGGAATAATAACTGCTGTATCATTACTTCCAAACATACCCTGACCTTGTTTTTCAAGAACGCCAATAACCGTAAATTTTTGACCATACAGCCTTATTTTCTTTTCTATAGGATTTTCATCCCCAAAAAGCGACTGGGCAGTTTCATAACCCAAAACAGCTACTGCGGTACCCGAATTTGATTCAGCCTCATTATAAAATCGTCCGTGCTCAATTTTAAGGCTTTGTATATCTGTAAATTCATAAGATACCGGCACCACATTTAAATTGCTTGCAGATTTATCTTCATATTTTGCTGTTTCGCTTTTAGTAAATATCTGAAAAGCCATAGCCTCAACAGAAGTTACATTATCTTTCAGATATTGATATTCGTCATAACTTACATCAGGAAACTGCTCCCTCTTCCATCGTGGTATTTCACTGGGGCCAAATGAGAAACGTTTAAGATACATTGTGTTCTTATCAACGCTGCTCATATCCTTCTTGATTTTTCTGTCAAGTGAATCTACAGCCGCCAGTACAGCAATAATGGAAAATATACCAATAGTAACCCCAAGCAGCGAAAGAAAAGTACGCAACTTGTTATTTGTAAGGGCATTCATGGCAAAAGAAAGGCTTTCTTTAAGTAAACGCAGGTATAAAAGCATGATTATTTTGATTGACTTCTGTAAAATTCCACATTTTTTTTAAATGGTGCGAGACTATTTGAATAAATTTTTAATTTCTTAAAAATTTAGTGTTCACAGCTTTTGAATGTTAACTATACAATACCTACTTTTGCATCTTTATTTATACACAAAAAAATGAGCATCAAAAAAATTTCATCGGCACTAATTTCAGTATTTGACAAAGAGGGTCTTGAGCCTATTGTAAAAAAACTGCACGAGCAGGGCGTAACGTTCTATTCTACAGGCGGTACAGAAGCTTTTATAAAAGACCTGGGGATACCGGTAGTACCAGTTGAAGATGTGACTTCTTACCCATCAATTCTTGGCGGAAGGGTTAAAACGCTTCACCCAAAAGTTTTTGGCGGAATTCTTAACCGTCAGGACAATGAAAGCGACGTACAGCAAATGGAGGAATACAACATTCCACAGATTGATGTAGTTATTGTTGACCTGTATCCATTTGAAAAAACTGTTGCTTCAGGCGCTTCTGAAGCTGATATTATAGAAAAAATAGACATAGGCGGGATTTCTCTCATCCGCGCAGCGGCAAAAAACTTTAAGGATACTGTAATTGTTGCATCGGTAAATGAATATGCTGATTTTCTTGAGGTAATTACAAAAAACAATGGTGGAACCACACTTGCAGAACGTAAATATTTTGCAACAAAAGCTTTCCATACATCATCTCACTACGATACTGCAATTTTTAACTACTTTAATGAAGATGAAACTTTCTACAAAGAAAGCGTTAGCAACGGACAAGTACTTCGTTATGGAGAAAACCCTCACCAAAAAGGATATTTCTTTGGAGATTTTGACAAAATGTTCACTAAACTTCATGGTAAAGAGCTTTCATACAACAACCTGCTTGATGTAGATGCTGCTGTAAACCTTATAAATGAATTTAAAAATGACGGTCCTACTTTTGCTATACTTAAACACAACAACGCTTGTGGTATAGCTACAAGAGACACTGTAAAACAGGCTTACCTTGATGCACTTGCGGGAGATCCTACCTCTGCATTCGGTGGTGTTCTTATTTCAAACGCAAAAATAGACAAGGCGGCAGCCGATGAAATAAACAGCCTTTTCTGCGAAGTAGTTATTGCTCCTGCTTATGATGATGATGCAGCTGCTGTGCTTCAGGAAAAGAAAAACAGAATTATACTTGTTCAAAATGAGGTTGAACTTCCTGCCAAACAGGTTCGTACCTGCCTTAACGGACTTTTAGTTCAGGATAAAGATAATATTACAGACAATAAAGAACACTTAACTACCGTTACTGTAACTTCACCTACTACTCAGGAAGTTGAAGATTTGCTTTTTGCTTCCAAAATTTGCAAGCATACAAAATCTAACACGATTGTATTTGCAAAAAACAAACAGCTATATGCATCGGGAACAGGACAGACTTCCCGCGTTGACGCCTTAAGGCAGGCTGTAGAAAAAGCAGTTTCTTTTAATTTCGACTTAAACGGCGCCGTAATGGCCAGCGATGCATTTTTCCCTTTCCCGGATTGTGTTGAGCTTGCTAAAAATGCCGGAATCACTGCGGTAATTCAGCCCGGTGGCTCAATAAAAGACGAACTTAGTATTAACTATTGCAACGAGAATAATGTTGCCATGGTATTTACCGGTACCCGTCATTTTAAACATTAATTTTCACTACTTTTGTAGGCCAAACATTTTTAAATACCAAACCTTAATACACTAAAACAGTATGGGATTTTTTGATTTCATGACCGAGGACATAGCCATCGACCTTGGTACCGCAAATACCCTTATCATTCATAACGATAAAGTTGTTATAGACAGCCCCTCGATAGTAGCACGCGACCGTGTGACAGGCAAAATAATTGCCGTAGGTAAAGAGGCTAATATGATGCAGGGTAAAACCCATGAAAACATAAAAACCATACGACCACTTAAAGATGGGGTTATTGCAGACTTTGATGCATCTGAAAAGATGATAAATATGTTTATAAAAAGTATACCTGCCTTAAAGAAAAAACTGTTTACCCCTGCTCTTCGCATGGTTATATGCATACCTTCAGGTATTACTGAGGTAGAGATGCGTGCGGTAAAAGAATCGGCTGAAAGAGTAAACGGTAAAGAAGTTTACCTTATACATGAGCCAATGGCTGCTGCAATAGGTATTGGTGTAGATATTATGCAGCCAAAAGGTAATATGATTGTAGATATAGGTGGCGGTACTACAGAAATTGCTGTGATTGCATTAGGAGGTATTGTTTGCGACAAATCGGTTAAAATTGCAGGAGACGTTTTTACTAACGATATTGTTTACTACATGCGTACCCAGCACAACCTTTTTGTAGGTGAAAGCACAGCAGAAAAAATTAAAATTACAATAGGAGCTGCAATAGAAGATCTTGAAACTCCTCCTGAAGATATGTCGGTACAGGGACGTGACCTGTTAACAGGTAAACCAAAACAGGTAGATGTTTCGTATCGTGAGATTGCAAAAGCCCTGGACAAATCAATACAGCGTATAGAAGATGCGGTAATGGAAACCTTATCGCAAACACCGCCTGAGCTTGCAGCAGATATTTATAATACTGGTATTTATCTTGCAGGTGGCGGATCGATGCTCAGAGGGCTGGACAAACGAATATCCCAAAAAACTGACCTGCCGGTATATATTGCAGAAGATCCGCTAAGAGCCGTTGTAAGAGGAACGGGGATGGCACTAAAAAACATACAAAAATTCAGAAGCATACTCATCAAATAAAGAAAGCTAATAGATGCAGCAAATATTTAACTTTATATTTAAAAACAGTATTTTACTACTGTTTTTGCTGCTTTTGGGCATTTCATTAACGCTCACTATACAATCGCATTCTTATCACAGAAGTAAAGCTGTAACGTCTGCAAATGCCATTTCAGGTTATGTATATAATCAGGTAAATAATGTAGAAGAATATCTTAGCCTCAAAGAGCAGAATGAGGCACTTGCAGGAGAAAATGCGCGCTTAAAACAAATACTCTTTAACACTCAGGATACAGCCAACAAGCCTCCTGTGCAATTACCTGAAGCTATGGGTAATTTTGCTGTAATACAATCTAAGGTAATCCGCAATTCTTACAGCGTACACGAAAATTATTTTACCATAAACAGTGGCCGCAATCAGGGTGTGAAACCTGATATGGGTGTTGTAAGCAGTCTTGGTGTTGTAGGTATAGTAGAAAATACTTCCGGTAATTACGCAACTGTTATAAGCATACTTAACCTTAAATTCAGGCTAGATGCCAAGATTAAGAAAAACAATCATTTTGGAACCCTTACCTGGGATGGAAAAAATACAGGTTTTGCCCAGCTTATAGATGTTCCCCGACTTGCAACAGTACAAAAAGGCGATACTATTGTTACAGGAGCAGAATCAAGAATATTTCCGGAAAATATACCAATTGGCACTATAGACAAGGTATATGTAGATAAAAAAACTAATTATTACACTCTTAATGTAAGGCTGTTTAATGATATGACAAGCCTAGGGCATGTGTACATTATTGAAAATAAAGACCGCGACGAGATAATTAAACTGGAAGAAGAAACAATAAAAACCAATGAGTAGTACTGTAATTGTAAACATATTCAGGTTTCTATTCCTGCTGCTATTGCAGGTAGTTATATTCAGCAGGCTGAATCTCTTTGGTTTTCTGAATCCTTATCCGTACATACTATTCATACTATTATATCCGGTAAATGGCAGTAAAGCCGGACTGCTTCTATCCTCTTTCTTTCTCGGGCTGGCGCTGGATATGTTTCTTAATTCCGGAGGTTCTCACGCAGTAGCCTGTGTAACACTGGCCTATTTAAGGCCAACATTCTTTAAGTTCTCATTTGGTATTAGTTATGAATACCAAACTGTAAAAATAAACGACAGGCTTTCGCCCGAAAGATTTTCATTTATACTAATTTCAGTTGTAACTCACCATTTAATTTTATACCTTTTGGAGGTATTTAAATTCAGCCTTATAATTGATGTGCTTATAAGGACTTTACTTACAACACTGTTTACACTTATACTTTGTATAATAATTATCTATTTAATTAAGCCGGGCAAACAATGAGAAAGATTTTACTGCCAACTGTTATTATTGTCGCAACCGTTATTATTGTGGCAAGGCTTTTTTATTTGCAAATTCTTGACGACTCATACATCAAGAAATCAGACAATAATGCAATAAAAATAAAATACGATTATCCGGAAAGAGGCTATATATATGATCGCAATGGCAAGCTTCTGGTTGCCAACCAGCCTTCATACGACATCATGGTTACGCCAAAAGAGATGAAAGATATTGACACCCTTGAAATATGCTCTCTTCTTGGTGTTACTAAAGAATATTTTATTGAAAGACTAAGAAAGGCCAATGTTTACAGCCCAAGGCTTCCCTCGGTATTTTTGCCTCAGCTCAATAAAAGGGAATTTGCTGCTTTTCAGGAAAAGATACGACGTTTTAAAGGATTTGATATTGTAAAACGTTCGTTACGTGATTATCAGGTAGATGTTGGCGCGAATATTTTTGGTTATATCCAACAGGTAAACGATGCCATAATTAAAAAAAATCCTTACTATAAAAGTGGCGACCTTATTGGAAAACAGGGCGTTGAGGAAATGTATGAAGAAGTTTTACGCGGTGTTAAAGGTGTAAAATACATTCAGAAAGACAGATTTAACAGAGAAATAGGATCTTTTAAAGAAGGTATTTATGATACTATTGCCGTTCAGGGGGAAGATATAACTCTCACCATTGATTCTGAACTTCAAAAGTATGGCGAAGCCCTTATGTTTGAAAAACGTGGCGGAATAGTAGCCATAGAACCTAAAACCGGAGAAATTCTGGCATTGGTTACAGCGCCATCCTATGATCCTGCCATTCTTGTAGGCCGTGAGCGATCTAAAAATTATACACAAATGTATAATGACACTATTGCTATGCCTTTATATGACCGTGGATTATTAGCTGAGTATCCTCCAGGATCACCATTTAAAATACTTACCGGGCTTGTAGGTTTACAGGAAGAAGTTATAGACGTTAATACAACATTTATGTGCCACCATGGTTTTTCTTATGGGCGTGGTGCATTTATGAAATGTCACGGTTTTGGCCCTCATCAATTAAATAATGGTATTTACAATTCATGTAATACTTATTTTGCCAATGTATTTAAGCTTACAATAGATAAATATCCTAAACCGCAATATGGTGTAGATGCCTGGGCAAACCATCTTAAAAGTTTTGGACTTGGCGACTTTTTAGGTTACGACTTGCCTCCTGGAAGGCCTGGCAGAGTGCCAACATCTAAATTTTACAAACGTTTTTACCCTAATGGCGGCTGGAGAAGCTCCACTATAATTTCAAACTCAATTGGCCAGGGAGAGGTAGCAATGACACCCATACAGCTTGCAAACATGATGGCTACCGTAGCTAATGAAGGCTGGTTTTATACACCCCACGTAATTAAAAAAATTAAAGGCCATAATAGTATTGATAAAAAGTTTACAACAAAACACTATACTACAATTGACAAACAACATTTCAAACCTGTTATAGATGGATTATATGACGTGTATAATTATGGTACTGCAAGTCATTTAAAAGTTGAAGGTATAGAAATTTGTGGTAAAACGGGTACTGCAGAAAATTTTACAAAAATAAACGGTGTAAAAACACAGCTTACAGACCACTCTATATTTGTTGCTTTTGCACCAAGAAATGATCCGAAAATTGCTATCGCAGTATTTGTGGAAAATGGTTATTGGGGTGCGCGCTGGGCAGGACCTATTGCCAGTCTTATGATTGAAAAATACATAAAAGGTGAAGTGACGCAAAAAGCACGCGAAGAAAGAATGATGACAAAAGGACTTCAGTATGAATATAACAAACCTATAAGCGGTCAGCCTTTTAAGATTAACGAAAATTATATACCCTAAAACGTTCGTTATCCGGTAATGAAGAATCAAAGCGTAGCTAACAATATCGACTGGATTACCATTCTGCTATATATACTATTAGTGGGGGCCGGCTGGATGACTATTTATTCCGCTTCACTGCCTAATGAAACTACATCGATATTTGATATTGGGCAGATATATGGTAAGCAGATAATGTTTATAGCACTGAGTATTCCTCTAATTATAGTATTGCTTACTATAGATGCAAAAATATATGACAAATACGCTTTTATCTTTTATGGTTTGGGCATTGTTCTGCTTGCAGGACTTTTTGTTGCAGGTAAAACCATTAAAGGCCAGACCAACTGGTATTCGTTTGGGGGCTTTAGCTTACAACCATCAGAATTTGCAAAAATAGGTACTGCACTTGCGCTTTCTAAATTTTTAAGTGATGTACAGATAAATCTTAAAAACACGAACCATCAGCTTATAGCGTTTGCTATTTTAGGCCTTCCTGTTTTACTTATAATGATGCAGCCCGATGCAGGGAGCGCAATGATATTTGCAGCACTTGCATTGGTACTATACAGGGAAGGTTTACCTGGATGGTACTTAGCCACCGGTGCAATAGCTATTGTACTTTTCCTTTTAGCATTATTGGTAAAACCGCTTTTTATAGTACTATTTGCTTTAATTATTATATTAATTCATTTTTTCCTCACGCGTAGAGCTCATAGAAATCCTATACTTTCAACTTTGGTTCTGGTAGCGATAGCAGGCTTTGTCTATTCGGTGGATTTTGTATATGAAAATGTACTGGAAGAACATCAGAAAGACCGTATAAATGTATTGTTCAACAAAGATGTGAATCAGCAGGCAGAAGGTTATAACCTTAACCAGAGTATGATTGCCATTGGCTCGGGTGGCTGGTTCGGTAAAGGTTACCTTGAAGGTACACAAACTAAAGGGGGATTTGTACCTGAACAGCATACGGATTACATTTTTACTACGGTTGGCGAAGAATGGGGTTTTGTAGGCGCCTGTGTAGTTATAGCCTTATTTGTAACTTTATTACTCAGGATAATTTATTTGGCAGAACGTCAAAAGTCTAAATTAAGCAGAACCTACGGCTATTGTGTAGCTGCAATATTATTTATGCATTTTTTTGTAAATATTACAATGCTCATTAAACTATTCCCAACTATAGGTGTTCCCCTCCCATTCTTTTCCTATGGAGGATCAAGCCTTTGGGCATTTACCATTTTACTATTTATATTTATTAAAATGGATGCTAATAAAGTAAATGAGTGGTAGTAAATCGGAGTTTTAATTATAAAATTACTCACTCTTTACATCCAGTGCATCTCTTAATGCGTTACCCATCATCATAAAGGCAAGCACCAGCAACAACATTGCAATACCCGGAGCCATAGCAAGATAAGGTTTCCCGAGAATAATATAATTGTAGTGATCTTTAATCATACCCCCCCAGCTTGGTATTGGCGGCTGTGCCCCAAGGCCTAAAAAGCTAAGTCCGCTTTCTACTAATATTGCCGAAGCGAAATTAGCTGCTGAAATAACAATTACAGGTGCCATACTGTTAGGCAATATATGATTGAAAATGATCCTGCTGTTTTTATATCCCAAAGCACGCGCAGCAGTAACAAACTGACTTTGCTTAAGGCTTATTACCTGCCCCCTGACAACTCTTGCTACTTCAACCCACATAGTTAATCCCACAGCAACAAAAACCTGCCAGAAGCCTTTACCTAAAGCCAGCGTTATGGCTATTACCAATAGTAATGTAGGTATAGACCATATAATATTAACCAGCCACATTACAAAAGCATCTACTTTTCCTCCATAATAGCCTGCAATAGCTCCAAAAAAGATTCCTACAATTAAAGAAATAAATACTGCTACAAAACCAATTGCTATGGATACTCTTGAGCCAATTATAAGACGGCTTAGCATATCACGCCCCTGACTATCGGTACCGAGAATAAATGTTTGTTCACTAATATAATTTTCCTGAATTTCCTTTGACGTACTATTTTTACCAAATGCAGACAACGGAATTGTTTTTGTTACCGCGAAAGACGGTTCATCGGTATATTCGTAATAGGTAAGGCTATCAGCAGTTACAGTATATTTGAGTATTGGTATTTTTGCAGAAACTGAAGTTTTACCAACAAAATAATCTGAAAAACTACTATCATTATGCTTAGCGGGCAACGTAAGCATTTTAACTGTAAATCCGGGCGATTTAGAATGTATTGACAGATCTCCCCAATTGGCATTGCGGGTTTTATCGGGCGAAAGCACATAAGCAAAAATCGCTATGAAAACTAAAATTACAATAAATACAAAACTTAAAACGCCCCAAAAATTCTTTTTGAATTTCCGGAGCGCTAAGCCTGTAAGCGAATGATTGGTTTTATCCATCAGGGCTTATCTTGTTTTAACCATTTTTTCTTTTTTGTTAACCGTAACAGCATTGCCTTTAGCTGTTTTAGGCTGCATATCATCCAGCACATTTAGTGCTTCTTCTACATAAATATCTTTAGACAGACTTTCAAACCATCTTTCCTTTTTCTCTGCCAGTTCCGGCTCTTTAGCAAAAATTGCTTTTTCATAGGAAAGGGCGTCAAATTTAAGATTATTTTTATAATCGTTAAGCGCTTTAAATTTCTTAGCTGCCGCTTCAGTTTTTTCAACCTCAGCTTTAAACTTATCTATATTAAGGCTATAAGTTGTATTGTCTTTTTTCTCATTAACCCATTTGGCATTTTCGTCCATTAATTTAAATTGCGGATTATTTGCCATTCTGCTTTTACTATTGGCTATAACACTCTGAAAATTATTTTTTATAGGTTTATATTGTGCAGGTTCAATTTTATCCCATGGCATGGCATTGTCCTGATCGCGTTCTCCCATATCTATATAAGAATATCTGTCCGGCATAACAATATCACTTTCTACACCTTCTCTTTGTGTTGAACCACCATTAATTCTGTAGAATTTTTGTGTAGTCGTTTTAAGAGCCCCAAGATCGCCCATTGAATTATTCCTTACAAATTGGTTAAGATCTATAAGATTCTGAACAGTACCTTTACCATAAGTGTGTTTACTACCCATAATAACTCCTCTGTGGTAATCCTGAATTGCAGCAGCAAATATCTCTGAAGCCGAAGCCGAAAAGTTATTAACCAATACTACCAGCGGACCATCCCAAAGAACTGACGAATCACTATCAGATAAGACTTCCTGTTGTTTACCCGCAGATTTAACCTGAACAACCGGTCCCTGAGGAATAAATAATCCTGTAATATCAACAACGGTTTTAAGTGAACCTCCACCATTATCCCTAAGGTCCATGATTATACCATCTACATGTTGCTCTTTAAGTCTTTTCACTTCAATTGCAACATCTTTTGCAGCATCACGGCTATCTTTATTTTCAAAGTCAATATAAAACTTAGGAAGATTTATTATGCCATACGTTTTGCCGTCTTTCTTAACAACACTTGATTTTGCATAGGTCTCCTCGATCTCTACTACCTCTCTTATTATTGAAATAACTTTTATAGTACCATCCACTTTTTTTACTGTAAGCCTTACTTCAGTTCCTTTAGGACCTTTAATTTTCTTAACAGTATCATCAAGGCGTAAACCTGCAATATCAACAGGGTCTTCTTTGCCCTGTGCTACCTTCATTATAATATCGCCCTGCTCAAGCTCTTTACCTCTCCATGCCGGGCCACCTATTATAAGTTCAGATATTTCCACATAATCGCCTTTCTTTTGCAGCCTTGCGCCAATACCTTCAAGAGAACCTCTCATACTGGTATCAAACTTATCTTTATCATCAGGCGCAAAATAAAAAGTATGCGGATCAAAACGTTCTGCTATGGCATTAAGATAAATGCTGAACCATTCATCACGGTCAAGATCATCTATAATTCCAAAATAGTCGTTAAGTGATTTTAGTGTAGATTCGCGTGCTTCTTTTTCAAGTTCTTCAAAAGTTTTTTTCTTAACTTCTTCAGTCTCTGTTTTACCTTCTTCGCCCTTAGCTTTATCTGCAGGGGTTTCCTGGATTTTTTGCTTATCTGTAATTGTAGAAAGCACAGAAAGTTTAAGTTGCTTTTCCCATCGGTTTCTCAGCTCATCATCATTTTTAGGATAAGGCATCTTTTCATAATCAACATTAAAATCTTCGTTTATTTTAAAATCAAACGGCTGCGCAAGAATTTCTTTGTAAAAGCCTTCAGATTCTTTTATCCTTTTTTTCAATCTTGCGTAAGTAAGATCAAAGAAACTAAGATCTTTATTATTGATCATGTCATCAATCTGGGTTTCATATTTTGAAAACTCATCAATATCAGACTGTATAAAAAATCTTTTAGAAGGGTCTAAAGACTCCAGATAGCTTTTATAAACCCCTTTTGAGAAAGTATCATCTATTTTAGCCGGATCATAATGCCCCTTTTCTATAACAAATGTCATTAATTCTAAAAGCAATCTGTCTTTATCCGGATCATTCTTAACAATATCCTGTTTGGGTATAAAACTCCAAAGCGCAACTGCCAGTAAGGCAACAAACGCTAATATCTTATAATTTCTTTTCATATAGCTTAAAATGGCATTCATTTAAATAATCGTATAGTCTATTACATTAAAAAGCGTGCCAAAATGCATTGTTTTAAAATTTTTATCTCCAATAACCGTAAATGGGGGCGACACCTTAAAATTGCTTAATTTAGCAAACGTAAAAGTACAATACTTATTTTGATTTTTCTATACAATGAAGAAAAAACCCTTAATACTCGTTACTAATGATGACGGAATTTCGGCACCTGGTATTAGGGCGCTTATAGATGTTATGAAGCAAATTGGAGAAGTAGTTGTTGTGGCTCCAGATAGTCCGCAATCTGCCACAGGACATGCTATCACAATAAATAACACCCTATCAATAAACAAGATAGATATTGACCCTGATGTAAAACTGGAATACAGTTGCAGCGGCACTCCTGTAGACTGTGTTAAATTTGCTGTGAGCGAAATACTGAAACATAAACCCGACCTATGCGTTTCCGGAATAAATCATGGTTCCAATTCGTCTATTAATGTTATTTATTCGGGCACCATGAGTGCTGCAGTAGAAGCAGGAATAGAGGGCATACCGGCAATTGGCTTTTCACTTCTTGATTATAACTGGAATGCGGATTTTGAACAGGTAAAGGCTTATGTAAAGAAAATTACCGAAGAAGTTTTGCAAAACGGTCTTCCTGAAGGCGTGATATTAAATGTAAATTTCCCTAAACTAAAAGAAAAGGAAATTAAGGGTATTAAAGTATGTCGTCAGGCAAAAGCTATATGGGAGGAGCGTTTTGATAAACGCCAGACCCCTATGGGCAAAGATTATTACTGGCTTACAGGAGAATTCATTAATCTTGATAAAGGAGAAGATACTGACGAATGGGCTCTGGAACACGGTTATATATCTGTTGTACCTGTACAATTTGATCTTACAGCGCACCATGCTATTCAGACATTAAACGGCTGGAAACTGAATACTACAAAATAATTAACTTTGCCATACAAATAAAAGGCATGAAATACTATATTATAGCAGGCGAGGCATCAGGTGACCTGCACGGAGCTAATCTAATGAAAGAGCTTTTAAAGGAGGATCCTGAAGCTGAGATACGTTTTTGGGGCGGCGACCTTATGCAGGGAGTTGGCGGTACATTAGTGAAACATTATCGTGACCTGGCTTTCATGGGATTTGCAGAAGTAGTGCAAAATTTAAAAACCATATTAAATAATATAAAGTTCTGTAAGCAGGATATAGCCGCTTTCAGTCCTGATGTAATTATATTTATAGATTACCCGGGATTTAATATGCGTATTGCCAAGTGGGCTAAAGAACAAGGCATTAAAACCCACTACTATATTTCACCACAAATATGGGCATGGAAAGAGAACCGCATTAAAGCCATAAAGCGCGATGTAGATCATATGTATATTATCCTACCTTTTGAAAAAGATTTCTATGAGAAAAAACATAATTTCCCGGTTGAATTTGTAGGACACCCGTTAGTTGATGCAATACACAACCGAAAATCTACCAATGAGGCTGAATTTCGTAAAGAACACGATCTTGACAACAGACCGGTTATAGCACTTTTACCCGGCAGCAGAAAACAGGAAATTGCCAAAATGCTTACAAGAATGCTTTCGGTAGTACATGATTTTCCGGATTATCAATTTGTAATTGCAGGAGCACCATCTCAGGAATATTCATTTTACCAGCAGTTTTTAGGGAAAAGCAATGTGAAATTTATTTCTAACAGAACGTATGACCTTTTAAGTATTGCATATGCAGCCTTAGTTACTTCAGGTACAGCCACACTGGAAACCGCTTTATTTAAAGTGCCTGAAGTAGTATGTTACAAGGGAAACTGGATATCTTATCAAATAGCTAAAAGAATTATAACACTTAAGTATATTTCTTTGGTAAATCTTATATTGGATAAAGAAATTGTTAAAGAATTGATTCAGGATGATTTTAACACCAAAAATATAAAGGTAGAATTACAAAAAATATTAACACCTGAATATCGTGAAAAGCTACGGAAAGACTATGATTTACTGGAAGAAAAATTAGGAGGCGGTGGTGCAAGCCAAAAAACAGCCGGATTAATTATTGAACATTTAACATAGATTCTAAAAATTTTGATAAAATTATTTTTCTATATTTGTAAAAACACGATTTGAATTTGAAACAATAAAGATTTGAAAAACCTCGCATCCATATCCCTGTTTTTGCTTTTGATGATTTCCGTGAAATCCTCAGCGCAAATTATCACTTCAAAGAAAGAAGCCCAGAAAAAGGGAGTTTATTCTTATACTGAAAAACAAGAAGCCAAAAAAACCAGTGCTAAGGCTACAGTAAATAAAGATGCTGTAGTTAAAGAAATGGCATCTCTCAATAATAAAGAGATAGTAGCTTACGAACCGGTATCCGGCAAAGAATTAAGCAAAGGAGGCCCTAACAAATATGAAACTCCTTCCGTAAAAACAAATCCTATAAAGAAAAGCCATGCAATTATCTTAGAAGATAAAGATGATCCTGACTTTACTCCTGCTCCCAATGAAAATTATCTTGCTGTGCAGATAGTGAATAATGCTATGGAGTTTGAAGGTGTTCGTTACAGAGGCGGCGGCACTACAAAAGCCGGAATGGATTGTTCGGGAATGGTATATGCAACATTTCAGATTTTTGACATTACCCTGCCAAGAAGTTCATACGACATGGCTAAAGCAGGAAAAGAAGTAAAACTTTCTGAAGTAAGAAAAGGCGATCTTTTATTCTTTAATAATAATAGGCGCAGAAATGTTATAAATCATGTTGGATTGGTTACAGAAGTTACACCTGAAGGCGAAATCAAATTCATTCACGCATCTACAAGTTCAGGCGTAATTATATCATCTATGAATGAGCCTTACAATGAAAGAACATTTGTTCAGGCTAACAGGGTTATAGAAGATTAATTAAAATCCATTTAAATTAAATTTTATTATAGTGCGTTTCAATACTGACAGTTTGCCGGCATTGAAATATCCTATTGCAGTCCTTACCTTATTTTTAGCTTTAGGCATAATTATCGGGGATTTTTTTAAACCCTCACCTGAAACATCTCTTATTGTATGTTCCTTTACATTTATTATTTTAATTATAGCTTATTGGCATTCTAAAAAAACATTCTTACCTAAACCTTATTTTGGTATTGCCGCATTTTCATTCATGCTTGCACTGGGCTCGCTGATACAAATATTGCACTATAGCCCAAATAACAAACTACATTACAGCCACTATTTAAAAAACACGGATAATGTTATAAAAGGTATTATTTTAGAACGCTTAAAGCCTAATAATTATCAGGAAAAATATTATTTAGAAGTTGTTTCGGTAAACAAAAAAAAGACAAGAGGAAAAATTTTACTGACAACAGCAAAAGACAGTCTGAAAACTCTCCTGTTTCCAGGTGATATATTTATCATTGCAGACACTCCTACAGCTATAGCAAAACCTTTAAATCCAAATCAGTTTGATTATGCTGCTTATATGGAAAAACAGGATATTTTCTATCAACTGCAACTCAGAAGCAATTATATAAAAACCGGAAGAAAATATAATTTCAATTATTATTTAGGTTTACTTCGATTTAAACTTTCAAATAGTTTTAAAATACACAATTATAGTACTACATTACAAAACACACTTAATGCACTTTTGCTGGGTCAGCGGCAGGATATTGATACCGCAACCAACAATAGCTATAGAGATGCAGGTGTGATGCACATTTTAGCAATATCCGGATTACATTTCGCTGTACTTTTTTACGCCTTAATAAATATACTCAAACCATTAAAACGCTTAAAAAATAAAGGCAAGATTATACAGCTTATAACTATTCTTATTTTACTTTGGGGATTTGCATTTATAACCGGACTGTCTGCATCGGTAGTGCGTTCAGTTATTATGTTTAGTTTCATAAGCATCGGAAAGTATCTTAATCGTCAAACCCCAATTTATAATTCTATAGCAATTTCAATGCTTGTATTATTAGTTGCGAAACCCGGTTTTATTTTTGATGCAGGTTTTCAGCTTAGTTACTTGGCAGTATTTGCAATTGTCTGGTTTGAGCCTTTTTACCAACAATTAAAAACATCAAAATTCAAAGCTGTAAATTATTTTCGTGATACAGTATTAGTTTCATTATCTGCTCAGGTAGGTGTACTTCCCTTAATATTGTTTTATTTTAAACGTTTCCCTTTATTGTTCCTGTTGGCAAACTTAATTGTTATTCCATTATCAAATATAATCTTACTACTGGGGCTCATTGTTCTATTATTAAATTTCATATGGATAGATGCCACATTACTATTAGGAAAACTGTTAGGATTTGTAGTGACGCTCATGAATTTGTTTATAGCCTGGATAGCGTCTTTTGAGAGCTTTATTATAAAAGATATTCCTTTTACGCTGCTTTTGACCTGTACATTATATATAGTTATATTTCTTTTTGGTTTGTGGATCTATAAAAAGAATTTTATACGGACAGTTTTCTTTTTAGTCTCAATATTACTTCTTCAATGTACATATACATTAACCGTTTTGGAGACAAGAACTAATCAAGAACTGATAGTTTTTAATGATTACAAAAATACCAGCATTGCATTAAAACAAAACAACTCTATTACATTTATAAGTGATGACAGCCTAATGCCGGCCAGTAATTTGGGGCGTGATTATACAAGAGATAATTTTAATCTTCCGGTAAACTTAAAGAAAAAACAAAATATAATTTGGTTCAACGGAAAAAAAATACTCCTGATAGATAAGGACTGCATTATACAGAATATAAAACCTGACATAGTAATACTAACCGAATCGGCAAAAATAAACCTGGAGCGTATTATAAAGCAATATAAACCCAGACAGGTAATAGCAGACGGCACAAACTATAAAACTAAGCTAAGTCAATGGCGGGCTACGTGCAGAAAAGAAAAAATCCCTTTTCATGCCACAGCCGAAAAAGGATTTTACAGAATTGTTGAATAGCAATAACTATTATGTTTTATTAACCATTATTTTATTAGCCCCTTCAAGCCATGCCGAAGGCCCTCCGGCAACATAGCCGCTGCTGCCTCGTGGCGCAAACTGAATCTTGCCTTCACTGGTCATTACAACATCAGTGATCCATACAGTGGGATAGCCCCTTACTTTAAAAAAGTTATTTAACTGAGCATTTTGCTGCTTAAGTTCGTCAGGTTGTGGTGTCCTTCTCGGAAAATCAAGTTCTACCAGAATAACATTCTCTTTCGCCCATTTTTTAAATTCGGGAGTTTTAAAAACTTCTTTTTGAAGCTTCATGCACCAACCACACCAGTCGCTTCCAGTAAAGAAAAGAAACAAAGGTTTATGGGTTTTATTAGACAAAGTAATCGCTTTACTAAGATTAGTATGCCATTCTGTTTCCTGTGCCTGCAGTGTTATAGTACCTAAAGCAATAAATAGTAGTATAAATATCTTTTTCATGCTATCTAAATTTTAATGAGCCTAATTTAAGAAAAGAAATAATATTACTTAAACAAAAAAAGCCCTTTCCGACAAAAAGGCGAAAAGGGACTTTATATATAATTAAGATAATTACTTAGACTTAAGTGCTTCCAGTAACTGTGAAGGCTGATAATATCCTACAATAGGCTCTTTAACATCGCCTTTAGCATTAAATACTATCATAGAAGGATATGCTCTTATTCCTAAAAACATAGCAAATTCGTGTACTGCATTTCTCCCTTTACGATCAGGATTGTATTGCGGATTAGTGTACTTTTTGCCTTTATAATTTATTTCAGAATTACTTTCTGCATTAAACTTTACAGCATAATAGTTTTCACTTATATACTTTACAACCTCTGCATCATGAAAAGTATTTTTATCAAGCATTTTGCATGGGCCGCACCAATCAGTAAATACATCCATAAAAATAGGCTTTGCTTTCTTCTTTTGAGCAGCAAGAGCTTCATCCATGCTCATCCATTTAATTTCCTGAGCCTGTGCAGTAAGAGCACCAAGGGTAATAACCAGGGCCAAAAGTATTTTTTTCATATTTAATTAAAGTTTACGGATAGTTTTCAAAAACAGTGCCGAAAATTATTTTACGCCGTGCATTAGTTTTTTAATTGGTTTATTAAGTAAAATTGAGACAATTCCTACCGACACAGCAACAATCATAATAATAAAAAAGAAAGTACCAATACCTTTTTCATTTGCTATGTCTGTAGACTTTTCACCTATAATTCCTGCTACTTTATTAGCTATAGCTATAGCAAGATACCAAACTCCAAACATAAATGCAATCATCCTGCCAGGAACTAACTTACTCACGTAAGAAAGACCAACTGGAGAAATACATAACTCACCCATAGTATGAAATAAATATACAAATACCAGCCAAAATATGCCTACAGAAGCAGATTCTACTCCCGGAGCGATATTTCTACCTCCATAAGCAATAAAGCCCATTCCAAGACCGAGCAGAATCATACCGATACCAAACTTGGTATTTGCTGAAGGATTATATTTACTTCCCCACCATTTAGAAAATAGAGGTGCAAGTGTAATAATAAATAATGAATTTAGAACATTAAACCAAGTTGCAGGAATCTCTGTAAGCTTCTTTGTAACTTTATCTATCCTAAGTATTTGAAGTGTATCATCAGAAAGTTCAAGGTAACCTGCAGTATAAAAATCATTTGTCAACATCCATAAAGTTATAATCCATATCACTACAAAACTTATACTTAGAAAGATGTTAGCTAAAGCATAGTTTTTAAAGGTCTGCTTAAAAAGTAAATAAAGTACCCATGTGATTATAGCCAAGGGTACTAAAGCAATTAGAGAATTTACTATTAAAAAGGCAAGACTAGCACCTCCTGTTAATACCCTATCTGTATAGTCTCTTGCAAAAATGGTAAGCGTGCCGGGAGCCTGTTCAAAAACTACAAAAAAGCAAAATGTTAGCGTTGCAAAAAATGTGACAGCTATTAATTTTTGTCGGGTAATAGGCGAGTATCGATTTAACCTATACACTAAGAGTATAAAAAATAGCAATAAAGCTCCAAGAATTACATAATTTGAAAAATCATATGCTCCAACTTTAAGAAAATTTACAGACCCTTCAGATATTTTAGATACAGGATCATTAATAACCCACGTAAGTCCTAAAATACTACAAGCTGCTATTACTAATAATTGCCAAGCTTTAAATGGAACTCTTTTATCATTATCTTTTTTAAACTCTACATCTTTTGGATCTGCTATATTTGTATTAATTTCCATTGCATCCGAGTTTGCTAAAGCAAGTTCCTCAGCTGCTTTAGGTTTTAAACCTATATCACCAAAAATACTTTGGGAAAAATAGAACTGTAAAAGTCCGAAAAACATAAAAATACCCGCTAAACCAAAACCGATACTCCAGCCTACTTTTTCTCCTAAATACCCACATAGTAATATTCCAAAAAAAGCACCAGCATTTACACCCATGTAGAATATTGTATATGCCCCATCTTTTTTCTCTGGTACATCTTTATACATTTCAGAAATAATAGAAGTCATATTAGGTTTAAAAAAACCAGTACCAAAAACTAAGAAAGCTAATCCAAGATAAATAAAAAATGGAGTCTCGACAGCCATACAAGCATGACCCAATGTCATTAAAAAAGCACCTACAATAACCGCCCAGCGATAACCTATCATCTTATCAGCAAAATATCCCCCTAACATAGTAGACAAATACACTAAAGCGGTATATGAACCAAATAATGCATATGCATGTTCCTGGGGCCAACCCCATCCTGGACTATCTCCAAAAATAGACGCTGTTAAAAACAGTACCAAAAGAGCACGCATTCCATAATAAGAAAAACGCTCCCACATCTCTGTAAAGAACAATACAAAAAGCCCAGCCGGATGACCGAGTACGTTTGATTTAAAAAAATCCTGATTTGTAGTAGTTATAGCCATTTTTTTATTTTAAAGGCGACAAGATACTATTAAAATAGCAGAAAGCCATTGTAAAATGGCTTTCTGATCAAAATATTTTATTCATAAAACATTTATCTTACCCCGTGCATCATATTAATTAATTTTTTACTAAGTATAAATAATATTACTGATGCCACTCCGGCCATACCTACAAATAACATAAAAAAGTCGTATAGGTTTGCAATGGAAAAGCCCATAAATTTCTTAATATTTTCTATTTGCCTTTGCGTCAATTCCTTAATAATTTCATCCTTTAGCATTTCATCTTTCGCTGCAGAAAAATTTATTCTTTCAAAAGGAATAACTTTTTGCCCATTAATTTCCGGTGCATTGGTTTTTTCAAAACCTTCAGGAAATAACTGAAGTGCCTTAGACGATTGCACATTTTCAACATCTGAAACAGCAACAACGGCTTCCGGATAAAGTTCACTTAATGTTCCCGCAAATTTGTTTGCTGCTGCTGTACTTAGAAACCACACACCCATAAGCAGCGATGCAAATTTTACTGGCGCAAGTTTGTTCACCATGGAAAGCCCTATAGGAGAAAGACAAAGCTCTCCAAGAGTATGAATTGTATATAAGCTTACCAGCCACATCATACTTACCTTAACTCCTGGCTCTAGGCCTTTAACGCCAAATGCAATTACGAGATACCCCACTGCCAATAGAAATAAACCTATTGCCTGCTTGTAAGGTGATGCCGGCTCCATGTTTTTACGCCCAAGTACACCCCATAACCAAACAAATATAGGAGCAAAAACAACAATTGCTATAGCATTAATAGATTGAAAATATGAAGCAGGTACAATTGTACCAAAAATTTTTCTGTTAGTCTGTTCTTCAGCGAAATAAGTCAATGAGGCACCAGCCTGTTCAAATGCAGACCAGAAAAATATAACAAAGAAAGCCACAATATATATTACCCATATCCTTTGCCTTTCAATTTTTGTTAATCCAGGATCAGATATTATATAACCAGGAGCAGCAAGTGTAAGAGAAAAAATAAAAGCTCCTATAAGATCTTTATCCAATGCAAAATATAGCGCTATTAGAAGTAAAACCCATATAGTACCCCATGTTAAAAGAGTCTTTTTAGAAACCGGTACGGAAATCACATCATCTTTTTTCGCTTCTCTCGAACTATTGGGAGCTGCACCAATCTGTTCACCTTCCGGAGTAACTATATATTTATTTTTAAGTATGACAAAGAAAATAACACTTATAATCATTCCTAAGCAAGCGAGTAAAAACCCCCATTTAAAATCTGCCGGATTACCTGTATCGCCAAAAAAACCACATAATAATGGTGCAATAAAAGCACCAAGGTTAATACCCATATAGAATATCGTAAACGCAGAATCTACTCTTTTATCTCCCAAGGGATAAAGCTGGCCAACCATTGTGGAAATATTGGGTTTAAAAAATCCGTTCCCAAAAATAAGAAATCCAAGACCAGTGTACATCATTATACTTGCAAACCCTACTTCTTGATAAAAACTACCAGATAAAAACATGAAAAATTGACCTATTGCCATTATAATACCACCAATGATGATGGATTTTCTGTTTCCCCAATATCTATCTGCAACGTACCCTCCAATAAGTGGAGTAAGGTATACTAAACCTGTATAACTTCCATAAATTTGCGATCCCAGGGATTTATCGAATAATAAAGCTTTTGTCATAAAAAGGATAAAAAGAGCACGCATCCCATAGTAACTAAAGCGCTCCCACATCTCTGTGATAAACAAAACATAAAGCCCTTTCGGATGTCCTGATTTAACCTGATTTTCTGTCATCATGTGATTTTAAATAGTTGTTAGTAATTGATATTATTATTTATAATTTCTCTTTAATGAAGTTAGTCATTTTAGTATAAAGCTGCAGTCGTGTTTTGCCACCATAAATACCGTGATTTTTATCAGGATAAATAGCCCAGTCAAATTGTTTGTTTGCTTGTACTAATGCTTCCACCATAAGCATGGTATTTTGCAAATGTACATTGTCATCTGCCGAACCATGAATTAACAGATAAGAGCCCTTAAGCTTGCTTACATGATTTATTGGTGAATTATCATCATATCCCGAAGCATTTTCCTGTGGGGTTTGCATATACCTTTCTGTATAAACCGAGTCATAAAAACGCCAGTTAGTTACCGGAGCAACCGCAATAGCCATCTTAAATACATCGTTACCTTTTAAAATACAATTAGACGACATAAATCCGCCATAGCTCCAGCCAAATATACCTATTCTTGAAGGATCTACATAACTGTACTTTCCTATGGTCCTTGCAGCATCTATCTGGTCTTCAACTTCATATTTACCAAGTTCCTTATAAGTTACTTTCTTAAACTCAGCACCTTTAAAGCCAGTACCACGACCATCTACACAGGCAACAATATAACCTTGCTGAGCAAGCATCATAAACCAGTAATCGTCATATCCGTTCCAGTCATTATTAACCTGCTGAGATCCCGGACCACTGTACTGATACATAAATACAGGATATTTTTTGTTAGGATTAAAATCCTTTGGTTTAATCATCCATGCATTAAGCTGTTGTCCTTTTTCAGTATTCAGCACCATAAACTCTTTAACCGGAAGATCAAATGCAGCAAGTCTTTCTTTAAGAGCATCATTATTTACTATAGATTTTATCTGCTTACCGTCTTTAGCACTATGCAGCGAATAAGAAGGAGGGTTTACCGAACTTGAATATGAATTTATAAAATATTCAAAATTTGGACTAAAAGTGGCGTTATTAGTTCCTGCATTAGGTGTAAGCCTGACTTTATTTTTCCCGCTAAGGCTTATTCTGTAAACATCACGGTTAATAGAGCTTACCTCGGTTGACTGATAGAAAATATTACCCGTTTTCTCATCAAATCCGTAGTAAGCAGTCATTTCCCACGGCCCTTTAGTAACCTGATTTATAAGCTTACCCGTTTTAGCATATAAATAAATATGGTTATAACCATCTTTTTCGCTTGTCCATATAAAACTATTATCCTTTAAGAAAGTTAGATTATCGGTAATATCAATATATGCCTTGTCTTTTTCATTAAGTACTACTTTTGCGGCGCCACTATCTGCATCCACAAAAATAAGGTCAAGATCATTCTGATGCCTGTTAATTACCTGCACACTTAACGTTTGAGCCTCGTTCGTCCACTTAATGCGCGGTATATAAAAATCATTATAATTACCCAGATTAATTTGTTTTGTAGTACCGGTTTTTACATCATATATATGTAATGATACCAAAGCATTTTTTTCTCCTGCTTTAGGATATTTAAACACATACTGGCTTGGGTATAATCCGGTATTATACAAATCCATTGAAAATTCCGGAACTTCAGTTTCGTCAAAACGAATAAATGCTATTTTATCTCCTGTATTATTCCAGTCATAAGCCCTTACAAATGCAAACTCTTCTTCGTACACCCAATCGGTAATACCATTAATTATAGAATTTCTTATACCATCTTTAGTTATTTGTACTGCATTTTTTGAAGCTACATCAAACACATAAAGGTTATTCTGAAAAGAATACGCTACTTTAGAGTTATCCGCAGAAAAAGTAGGTTCCTGCACTTTTCCATCTGCTAATTTTGTTAGTGATTTAGCAGCTATATCATATATATAAAAGTCAGCAATAAAAGAATGCCTGAAAATCTGAATGGAATTTGTAGCCAGTAATATCTTTTTTTCATCAGGGCTAAATGTATAGCTGTCTATACCGTTTTCCAGCTCCCTGAAACTTTTAGAGTCAACAAGCGTACTTATTTTGTTAAGAGTAGCAAAATCATACAGGTCTAAAGTAGCAGTACCTGCACTCCAGTCAGCATTAAGCACTGTGTAATGATTGCTCTTTTTCATTGCCTGAAGATCATCCATAACCTCCGGCCTGAATGCTCCTCCCCATATTTGTTCAAGTGTAATTTTTTGCTGTGCAGCTACCGGCATTACTGCCAGTATAAATAAGAAAAGTAACCTTTTAATGTATTTCATTTTGCAGTTGATAAAAAACTCCCAATTTTAGTAATTTTTTATGAATAATCTGTCCTTTTTTTTGTTAAATGCAGGAATTGATAAAATAGCTAAAATATAATTTTAGCAAATGCATTGTCTAAAGCTTATCTTTGCACCTCATTATTATTTTAAGCAACTGAAAATGAGCAAAACAATAGCAGGGTTTTCTAAATTCTCCAAAGAACAAAAGATTGAATGGATTGCCAACGAATATTTTTCGGCACCTGAGGAAGCTATTTCACTGCTAAAAAACTATTGGAACACTAATACCAGCCTTCAGAAATTGCACGATGAATTTATAGAAAACACCATAACCAACTTTTATCTGCCATTAGGTATAGCACCAAATTTTGTTATTAACGGAAGAGAATATACAATTCCAATGGCTGTAGAGGAAAGCTCTGTTGTAGCTGCAGCCGCAAAAGCTGCAAAATTCTGGGCTAAAAGAGGCGGCTTTAAAGCTACTGTAATTAATACAGAAAAAATAGGCCAGGTACATTTTATTTTCAATGGAGATTTTGGAAAATTGTCTTCCTTTTTTAATAAAATCAAAGCGCTATTTTTTGAAGGAACGCAGGATCTTACAAAAAACATGCAGGCACGCGGTGGTGGCATTCTCGATATTGAATTGAGGGATAAAACTGCAGATTTAGCAAATTACTACCAGCTCCACGCTACCTTTGAAACAAAGGATAGCATGGGTGCCAATTTTATAAACTCCTGTCTGGAACGCTTCTCTAAAATATTAAAAGAAGCAACTTTAAATGAGGATTCATTTACTGAAGATGAAAAACACATTGAGGTAATAATGAGCATACTTTCCAATTATGTACCGGGATGTATTGTAAGAGCAGAGGTATCATGCCCGGTTGAAGAGCTTCATGAAGATGCAAGCGTTAGTGCTGCTGCATTTGCAGATAAGTTTCTTACGGCAGTAAAAATTGCTGAAATTGAACCATTCAGAGCGGTGACACATAATAAAGGCATTATGAATGGTATAGATGCCGTTGTGGTTGCAACAGGTAACGATTTCAGAGCTGTAGAAGCAGGCGTACATGCTTATGCTTCAAAAAGCGGGCAATACAGCAGTCTTTCACACGCAAAAGTAGAAAATGGCATTTTTACTTTCTGGATGGAAATACCTTTAGCATTAGGTACCGTTGGCGGACTAACCACTTTACATCCTTTGGTGAAATTCTGTCTTGAAATGCTTGGTAAGCCTTCAGCTCCGGAATTAATGCAGATCGTAGCCGTAGCAGGCTTAGCTCAGAATTTTGCAGCTTTGCGATCGCTTACTACAACAGGAATACAGCAGGGGCACATGAAAATGCACCTGATGAATATTCTTAACCAGCTTGGGGCCAATGACCCGGAAAAAAAACAAGCTATAAAACATTTTGAAAAAAACACAGTAAGCCATTCGGCAGTCGCTGATTATATAACCGATTTACGTAAAAATGACCCAAGCAAAATTGAAGAAGACTTTTTACAGTAATGGTAAACTCTTTTTAATTGGAGAGTACACCGTAATTGATGGCTCTGAGGCTTTTGCTTTACCTACAATTTACGGTCAATATTTATATGTTGAAAATACGGAAAACGATTTTATCGAGTGGAAAAGCTACGATGCCGACAAAAGTTTGTGGTTTGAAACAAAGCTTACGACCGATAATATCCGAAAAGAGGTGAAAACCGGCAACAAGGTTACAGATATCCTTATTAATATTCTTCACATCGCTGACAAACTTAATCCTTCAATATTACAGGAAAACAACGGATATTCTATATCTACTCTGTTAACATTCTCCAGAAACTGGGGACTGGGAAGTTCTTCTACACTTATCAATAATATTGCACAATGGTTTGAGATTGATGCTTATAAATTATTAGCGGAAAGTTTTGGCGGAAGCGGTTATGATATTGCATGCGCGCAATATAATACTCCAATAATTTTTCAGAAAACAGAAGATAAACCAAAAGTAAGGTCAATAGAATTCAACCCCGATTTCTTAGATAAATTATATTTTGTCTACCTGAACAAAAAGCAGAACACACGTTCTTCTGTTGCCGCATACCGTGAAAATGCAAAAGACATCCCATTACTTAACGAGCAGGTAAATACAATTATTGAACAAGCATCAATAACTAATAATTTCGAAACATTTTGCACTTTACTTAACAAACACTCAGATTTAATGAGCAAGCCTTTACAAATGAAAACTATTAAAGAAGAGCTTTTTCCAGACTTTAACGGAACCTTAAAAAGTCTTGGTGCCTGGGGTGGTGATTTTATTCTGGCTGCAAGCGAAGAAAACCCGACTCAATATTTTAGATCGAAAGGGTATGAAACTGTTATCCCCTATTCAGATATGATTTTAAAAAAACAGGAATAGCAAACCCTAAGCATATTGTAAACTGCCCGGCTTATCATTTTTAAGAAGAATAGTATTTAATACTGTAATGCTTTTATCTATTGTATCACAATTAGTATCAATTGCCACACTATAATTACCATAGGGTGCATACTTTTGAGGATCGGTTACAGAAAACAGACCTATAGTAGGCGTTAATGATGACGATGCCAAATGCATTATACCGCTATCGGCACCAATAAAAGCAGATGTATTTGCGATCACTGCAGCTATCTCCCTCACATCTTTACTATAAAAAGACGGTGCCCTGAATCCTATTTTAGATATATTCTCAACAGGCAGGATTTCTACAAAATTATAATCAGGAAATTCTGCAACAAGCCTGTCATAATATTTACCCCACCATTCTTCAGAGTAGCACTTACTGCCTGTGGCGTAAGTAAAAACAGATACAGTTTTTTTATCGTTGGGCACAAGTTTTTTAAGCAGTTTCTTTCCTGCACTAAGTTCTGCTGCTTTAAGTTTGAGGTCTAATAACGGAACAGCATCCTTATTTTCATTAAATCCGAGCATAGTTAAAAAATACCTTAAATTATAAACCGGATTTTTTGCCATATGCCTGTAATCACTGTATTTATTAGCAAGTTCATCTACATATTCCCCAAAAAATTTATTTTTTGAAGTAACGAAATTTGTTGAAAGCCTGCCGGATGAAGAATCTCTATCAATATTAATTACAAGATCGTACCTGTATTTTTTTAAAGAAACCCATACCTTTCCATACTTTAAAAGCTTTTTAAAAGGTTTTTTAGGCAGTTTTATTATACGGTCAACATTTTTGTAATTCTTAAATAAAATTGGAGCTAAACCTCCTTTTACAAAAAGATCTATTTTACAATCCGGAAAAGTATTAGAAAGTTCCTGGATAAGTGGTGTAATGAGTAAAAGATTGCCTAATCTGTGGTTAGGCCTTGCAATAAGCACCCTTTTTATCATTACAGTAGTACCCGGATTTTTAATAACACGGGATCTGCCAACATTTTTAGTAAGGCCTTTCATTATTCTTTTCCTTACTTTATTAATTTGTTTAAGCATACTTCCCTGATTTAATTTTTAAAAATCTGTTTTATACCAAAAGTTATCATTACGGCAAAAATAGCAAGCTTATTTTAGGAATTTCTTACCAAATTCATAAATAACAAATTATTAACTCTTAATTTACATTAGATTTATAAAGCCGGATCTTATGTGTAGTATATTGCTAAAGTATTTTAAAAGAAAAAGCCGGCAATAGCCGGCTTTTTCTTTTGTTTGTTTATATTTCTTAATTGAAGTTAGATCTGTCATCTTCAATATCAGCATTTTCTTTAAGAGCAGCAGAAAGCCTTCCTTGTACCTGCTGTCTTCCTTCACCATTTAATCTGGCAGTAAAGGCAGTATAATTAGGCAACGCAGCCGCTTTAGAAATAGTTTTGGTTTTTATCATAAATACACCCAGCTTACCGTCTATAAGTCCTGATGTTTTTCCTTCACCCAATCCGAATGCTTTACCAACGACTTTTGGCTCCGGCCCCACATTTGCAATTGTAGGGTTAGCAAGAGAAACGTCAACTGCATTTGCAACAGTAGAACCTGTTTTTTGAGCTACAGCCTCAAGAGTTGTACCTTCCATCTTCTTTCTGATCAGTTCCGCTTTTTTCTCGTCACGAAGAATTGGCAATACAGAAATTTTAGCTTCTTCCATTGAAAGAAGTCCTTTTTTGTTTATTGCTTTCACTCTCACGATTGCATGCCCCTGAGGGATATCAAATTTCTTAACATCACCTTCTTTAGCATCTTTAGAAAAAGCCCATTTAACAATAGCTCTCTGACTTCCTATCCCCTGAATATTTTCATCGTTAGCCATAATTTTGTTTGCAGGAACAACAGTTAAACCCAAATCTTTAGTAAGATCTGCAAATGATTTCTCTTCTGCATCCATTTCCAGTTTTGTGGCTTTGGTAAATACCTCATCAGTTGTAGCCTCAGACGGCTCAATTCTTTGTGCAATAGTAGCAAGCTGTACCGCTTCATTTTTACCGGTAACTTTAATTACATGGTAACCAAATTCTGTCTCAACAACACCTATAGTACCTACAGGATTATTGAATACAAAATCATTAAAAGGCTTAACCATTTGGTTAGGAGTGATATTATCATACTCACCACCTGTATTTTTTGAACCCGGATCATCTGTATTAGCCATTGCCAATGCAGCAAAATTATCAGGATTAGCTTTAGCCTGTTTTAAAAGGTCATCAGCTTTAGCTTTAGCTTCCTCTTTAGTTCTTGTTATAGAAGGATCCGGAGCTTTACTTCCTTTGTAAGAAATAAGGATATGGCTTGCTTTTGCAGTAGCATTTCCTTTTTTATCTATCATTCTTGTAAGCTTGTAATATCCGTTATCTACATACGGCCCAAAAACCTCTCCTTTGTTAAGATTGTAAATTTGCTCAGCAAATTCTATAGGAAGTTGTTTTTTAGTTACATAAGTTGAATCATATTTAATGTCTGAATTTTTATTTACAAACTCTTCAACATTAGTAACTTTCGCAAATCCCGGAATAGTATCATTGCTTTTAGTCTCATCGTTATACTCCACCCTCGGACTTAGCAAACCATTAATCTGACTTTTCATCTCAGCTTCATCAGCAGCAGACGGTTTGTTTTCAATTAATACATATTCAAGATCGCGGGATGCTTCCGCTTTATATTTCTTTTCGTTTTTCTTCATGTAAGCCGTAAGCTCTTCATCAGAAACTTTAACCTGATCATCATTGATTGTACTGTAAGGAACAAATACATAATCAAAAGTAACCTTGTTTGCTTCAGCTTCGTATTTTGCTTTACCATCGGCGTCTGTAGCGAAAAATGCTGCTTTAACCATTGTCAGGTAAAGTTGTTTTTTAGCTGCGTTTTCTACAAGCCCCTTATTTTTCTCAATCATTTGCCATTGAGCAGGATTTGTAGTTTTCATGTTCACTAAAAACTCATTGAATTTAGCTTTGTCAAATTTACCAAGCGCATTCTGAAACTGAGGATTTTGAGCAACCTGCGGATCCTGAGCATATACGTTAAAGATGTGATCTTTACCTACTCTCAAACCTGATTTCTCATATCTTTCTTCAAAAAGAATATTATCAACTTCCTGGTTCCATACAGCATTTGCAGCCTGCGTAGGGCTAATTCCCTGTTGCCTTGCCTGTACATCATTTACTTTTTGTAAAAAATCCTGCACAGGAATATCTTTACCGTTTACGCTGCCTATGTTTCGGGAAACCCCAAAACCGCCACTTTTTATAATATCAGCTATTATAAAAGCCAGTAATGATAGACCTATAACTAGTATCAGAACTAACGAACGCTGCCTAATTTTTGATAAAACCGCCATTTTTATTGTTTGTTAAAATTTTATATCAGTGGGCGAAAATACAATTATCTGTTTAATAATAAAAGTAGTGGCGATATATTTTCGCAGGAAGATGCATTTTTTTTTATTTATCCTGTAAAGGCTCAATTTTTACAAGCTCTATCTTTTTATTTGAAGCCTGTTCAATTAAAATCTCAAAGTTTTCAAAAGTAAGTTTTTCTCCTGCCTTTGGTATTTCTTTAGCATTATGAACTATAAAGCCTCCAAGTGTAACATAAGAATCACTTTCCGGAATATTCAGATCATATTCTTCATTAATATATTCTACATCAAGCCTTGCTGAGAAAAGATAAGCTCCGTTCGCTAATACCTCCTCTGTAAGTTCTTCTTCTTCATCATGCTCATCTTCAATTTCACCAAAAAGCTCTTCTATAATATCTTCAACTGTAACTATACCTGCCGTACCCCCGTATTCATCCAGAATTACAGCCATACTTTTACGTTTTCTTGTAAGCACGTTAAGAAGCTCTTTTATATATATAGTTCCCGGGGCATATTCTATAGCTATCATTATTGAAAGAATTGATTTTGGCTTTTTAAACAATTCAAAAGAATGAATATAGCCTACAATATTATCTATTGAGCCCTGATAAACAATTATTTTAGAATACCCTGTTTCTATAAAAAGCTCCCTTAACTCTGAAATTGAATCATTTATTTCAACTGCAGCAATTTCTGTTCTCGGAGTCATTATATCACGGGCTTTCATATCAGAAAATTCCAGCGCATTCTGAAATATTTGTATTTCAGAATCCACCTCTTCCTGAACATCAGCCCCATTAAGCTGTTCTGTAATATAAGTACCTAATTCGCCACGGCTAAAAAAAGCTTTTTGGGTATCTCCCTGCGTGCGGAGAATGTTTACCAATATAAAATCTGAGATAGCAATAATAAATTTTGAAACCCAAAAGAAAAGGCAATAAAACATATACGCAGGCAAAGCAAAAACCTTGATTAAAGTATTTGCATATACCTGAAAAAATATTTTTGGAATAAATTCTGCCGTTAACAACAGTATGAAAGCAGATATTGCAATTTGAAGCAGTAAGCTATAAAAAGCATGCACATTATCTGCTGAAGAAAAAAACCACCGCATAACAGCATTACCAATAAAATAAGAATACAATACCAAAGCAATTGTATTACCTATAAGCATAGAAGTAATAAACTGAATAGGATTTTCTGTTAAACGTGTAAGGATTTTCGAAATAATGGTAGATTGTTTTTTCTCTACCTCAAGATAAACTTTATTAGACGAAATATATGCTATTTCCATCCCTGAAAAAAAGGCCGAAAGGAGCAAACATAATATTATCGTTATTGTTTCCATATACTATCTAGGTATCTTTCCCACTATTCTGCTGTTTTTTTGCAAACCTCATCCTAAAGAAAAACATAAACACTGCCAGGCCTGCAAAAAGAAAACTTATAATATAATTTTTCCCGTTTTGCATATTTATAATACCGTCAACAATAAAAAAGGCTGCAACAGCCAGATATATGTAAGATACAACTTTTAAATACTTCATTATTTATTCTTCAACATTACTAATAAGCCCGTTATTCTGCTGGGCATTAAACACTTTAAAATCTTTACTGAAATCTACACCGGGACCCTCTACATAGCTATCTTTCCCATCAGTAAATTTAAATTTTTTTTCAGTATAAAACCACTCATTCTTCTGATCATAATATAATTGCTGCGTTTCCAGAACCTGCCCTTCACTGCTTGTTATTTTTACATTACCCTGCAAATCTATAATATCAGTTTTTGCATAAGTAATAGCGTAGTCTGCCTCAACGTAGCTTTTCTTATTATTAACATCAAACAAAGTTACATGAACCCCTTTTGGAAATTCATTAAATCCGTATTCAAGATTAGAAAAATCCAGCATTAACGGACTCACAAGTATAGCTTTAACCTTGCCAGAATCGGTATATTTTAAGTTTATATTTTCGGTTTCTCCCGATGGACTAAAAGCAACACTGTTAATGCGCTGCACATCTTTAAAATTGCTTTCGCATGAGCACAGCAATAATGTAAAAGCTATAATTATTATACCTATGCCTCTATACAGTTTCATTAATTACAATTTAGGTAAAGTAACTTTTTCGTTTATCCAGCAGCCAAAGGTAATATCGTCGCCCCTTCTTTTTCCCATTGCTTTTGCCTCTTCTTTAGACGGGAGGTTTTTTTCGTATCGCTTAACCGCAGCAGCTACCGCTGCTTTATATTTAGGCTCTGCAACCTCAGCTTTTTTAGCAGTGTCAATAGCAAGGTAATTAAGTGTTTTACGTTCAAAATTATTTAGTCCGCATTCGTCATTTGCAGGAACAGTTGCATACATTTCGGCAAGCATAAGATATGCCTGCGCATTTTTAGGATTTAGGGTTATAGTTTTTTGAACATATTTTTTAGCAACCGCTTTATCTGTATTTTTATGAGATGAAGCTATCTGATAATAAATATCCGATTTTCTTTCGGAATTTGCCTCCATTGATGCCGATTGCTCCAGGTATTTTAAAGCATCTTCTTTATTGCCTGTTTTTAAACCGATCATGCCCAGGCGATAAGCAGTATCTTTAGTAGGCTTTATAGTATGCAAAGCAACCGCGCCTTTTTGCAGTAGTGCAGATTTAAAACATTTCTTATCATATAATGCATTTACCATAGCATCAATCCAGTTATAATCATTTTTATGATCTTCATAGCTTTTGCCATAGTAAGCTTCCAGTTTTTCACAGGAAACATAATCCCTGCTTTGTTTCTGAATAACCTCAGCTACATTATCCAATGCATCGATAATATATTCTGCATCTGCAACAAACTGAGTTTCCACATCAGTCAGCATAGCTGTTTCCTTTTTTTTCAGGAGAGTTTGTTTATCTTCGGTAATTTTATTCTTAGCAAAAGCAACCTGAGTGCTTATTTCTCCATACTTTTCAAAATACTGTTCATCAGTCATACCTTTTCCGGATTTAAAATCATCCAGAACCATATAAAAATAAGCCAGGATAGAATTGAAATCCATAAAAGCCTGCCTGTTTTTATTAAAAGAAGCGGTAAATGCTTTATAAGCTTCTGAAGTTGTGATCAGCTTGTTATCCAACTGAAGCTGTGTTTTTTTTACATCAGCCCCGCTTGACGGAAAATTAACAAACTGTTCGTTATAAAGAGCTGCCAGATCTTCAACCATTGCTTTTCTCTCCTCCGGAGTCTGTGCTACTTCAATTTCATATTTAAGTATTGCTTCTCCGTAAACATAAAGGTTTTCATTTACTTTTGGGCATTTTACTCTAAGTTCTGAAAGCAGCTTGTAAGCATCATTATATTCTTTTATAAGATACCTGCCCTCAAACACCTTAAAATTATCTTCGCATTTATACGTAACCTGTGCTGCTGCCGAAAGGCTTAACACACATATAAAAAAAGCCCATAGTGTTTTCATAACCTGAAAAGTTTAAATTAATCGTATCTTCTTTTGATAAACCATCTATCGCTTAGCGAAAGGCTTATCATAATATTTACATAGTTTTCCTGAATAAGGTTAGCTTTGGTAGTACCTCTTTTCCCTACTTCAAGCCCTAAATTAATGTTAGAAACTCCAAAATTACCTCCAAGAGGAAGACCTGTTCCTAAGGTAAAAGCAAAATCATTAATAGATTCATTATTTATAACAAGTCCTGTTTTTTCGAATTTAAGTCCCGCCCTGTATGTTATTCTGCTTAGATAGCTGGTAAATGACATATATTTAGGAATATAGTATCCCCCTAATGATATTGTATGAGAAGGTTCAAATGCTGCATTTGTAACAGCATCAAAACGGCTGCTCATTGCATTACTGCTTTGAGTACTGTATTCAACACCTGCAAACCACTTTCTTGCCTGACCGAAGCCTGTTCCTATAGTAAATAATGAAGGCATATCTACATCTTCTCTTATACGTCTTTCATCAAGTTCATCTATTACAACTTCACTACCGCTGCTTGTAAGGCTTATAGCTGCAAAATTACGATCGGTAGTACTATTAAGTTTACTTTTTGGAGTATAGGTAACACTGCTATACCAGTCTATATTGTCGTTTACTTTTCCTTTATAAGTAGCACCCAGATTAAATGAAACACCTCCATAATGAGAGTAGTTTAATTCTCTTGTTGGGTATTGTATCCCTGCATCCTGAGAACCTATGATGGATTTTGTTTGAATGTTACCAAAATTGTACTGAAAATTAACACCAGCACTGAATTTTGGTGTTATTCTGTATGATACTCCGGCAAAAGCCCTGTTAATGCCTCCGCTTCCTTCAAATTGCCTTAAATAATTAATTTCATCTTTCACTTTTTCGTTCTGTATTTTATAACCTACAGACGTGTAAGGCATTAAACCGAATGCTACTCCAATTTTATTAAAAGGGAGTGATACGGCCAAATAATCAAAAGTTGTTCTTCCGGCACTGTCAGTACCTGAGTCTGATTTAAAATTTGTATTCTTATTGCTGGCACCTACAGTATAAGTGGTAAATTGTAGAGCATTGTATGAAGCCGGATTTTGAAGGTTAACATGTGTACTGTCCGGTAAAATACCTAAACCACCCATAGACCTGTTTTCTACAGTACCTTTAAACTTAACATCACCTACGCCGTAATATGAATAAGGAGATGCATTATTGTCCTGCGAAAATGCAACAGTTGAGAAAATCAGGCACATGCCTGCAATAATTTTTTTAATCATTTGTGATCGTATATAGATATAAAAGATTCAAGCTTTCTAACAAGAAATTTGAATTGGCAAATATGGTGTTTTTTAATCTTTTAGCCAAAAATTCGGCATCGCCCCCCGTTAATATTATTGTTAGCTCCTGATACTGTTCATTATACTGCTTAACAAAACCTTCTAACTCGTGCAACACACCGTTTACAACGCCTGAATGCATTGCGTTGGCAGTACTGTTACCAATATAGTGCGAAGGCATTTCAGGATATAACAACGGAAGTTTTGCAGTAAAATTATGCATAGCATTATACCTTAATTGTAAACCCGGCGATATAGCCCCTCCCAAATAGTTATCATCACTATCTGTAAAGTCATAAGTAATGCAGGTACCGGCATCTATAACAAGGCGGTTTACACCCGGATATTGCAATACAGCACCAGCTGATAAAACCATTCTGTCTATACCTAAAGTTTTTGGTGTTGCATATTTATTTTTAAACGGAAACAGGGAATCATGATTTATTATTACCAATTCACTTTTACTATCCAGTAACTGTAACAACTCAGCCTCGGCTTCCCCTACCATTGAAAGCGTACTTTTATCGATATGTGGATATTGAGTAAAAATTTTTTTAAATTCTTTTAATGCTTCGCTTTTATCAAAAATAAATTTATTAATTAGTGCAGCAGTCTCAAATACAGCAGCTTTAATTTTTGTATTTCCTATATCAACAGCTAAAAGCATTTCCCTTTTGTTTAAGCGGTAAAGATAGTAATTGATTTTTTTTATCTTTTGTTTTGGATAATATAAAAATGGTTCTATATTTGCACCCGCAATAACAACGGTACCTTAGCTCAGTTGGTAGAGCAATGGACTGAAAATCCATGTGTCCCTGGTTCGATTCCTGGAGGTACCACAAAAGCCCTTGAAATTTCAGGGGCTTTTTTATTCAAAAAGCGGTTTCGCTTTCAAAAATGAAATAATGTTATTGCACTTAATGGTACCTTAGCTCAGTTGGTAGAGCAATGGACTGAAAATCCATGTGTCCCTGGTTCGATTCCTGGAGGTACCACAGAAAGCCGGCTTAAATTAAGCCGGCTTTTTCTATTGAATTAGCGTTTATTTTAAAGCCGTTAAAATATTTAACAAGATTTTAACCATTAAATTAACAGGTTTTTAACTATAAAGACTGTTAAATTTGGCAAAACCAATTAATTATTTTAACATTATGAAAAAAATTTTAGCTTTAGCAGGCATTGCCTTTTTTGTTTTAAGCTGTAGTAACGAAGACATGGATACTTCAGCAACTAATGACAGGTCAATTAAAAAACTTGCTCGTGAAGTTTACCCTGAATTTGACAGGGTTATGACCGACCTTTACAACAGTGAATATGACATCGCTGAAGGAAGAACTTATCAGGATTTAGATAAAGAATTCTATGTTAGCGAAGTATATTTAGGAGTAGAAGGTGATAAAGGATTAGCAGGTTATTTTGTTACAGATTCAAACAGAAGAACAGTTTATCTGGATTATCAGGAGGCAAATGATATTGTAGATCAATATGAATATAATGCAGATAACACGTTATCTATTATACGTTTTGATTTAACACTGGATCCTAATTACCCAAGAAACCCTTTTAATCCAAGCTCACCGGTAGCAACTAATGGAAAATTCTTTGGATGGGGCGATTATGAAAGGGGGCCTTGTGAAGAAATAAATGGTGAGTGGTCAAGATCGGTTTACCAAAATTATTATGCTTTTGGTGTGGCAGTAAGCACAAGAACAACCTACGAATTAGACGGCGTTACTCCGTTAAGAGAGCCTTGCGGACCTTCAGTTCATGTAGATTAAATAATATCTTTAGGGTTTGGTATATTTACCAAACCCTTTCTTTTTTATGAAAAAATTTTATTACATATTATTTCTGCTGATAAGTCATAATATATTTTCACAAACCATTAATGTAATAGATGAGTTAAGCCGTCTGCCCATACCTTATACTTCTATTTATCTCTTAGATAATAATAAAATCATTGGGGGATTATCATGTGATGAAAATGGCAAAGCAGAGCTTCCTGCAACAAATTATGAATTTATAAAAATTTCCAGTATTGGTTATGAAGATTTAACGATTGAACATAAAAATGTAAAATCATTTACGGTTGTTTTAAAACCAAAAGCAACGGAACTTAATGAAGTTATCATTTCCAATAAGACTGTAGAAACAATAGCATATAAAGGTAAAAAAGGAAGATATCTGGGAATGCTTAAAGATGTAGAAATCATCATTTACTTTAAAAATCGTTTTAAAAAACCTGTTACCCTAAAATCTTTTTCGTTTGCAACAAAGAAAACTATAGTTGAAAATAAAATACGCATAGTTATGTATAGCGTAAAAGATAGTACAAAACATTCTCAACCCGGAGAAATGTTATTAAACCAGGATATAATTTTTACGCTTAAACCGGCTCACGAAGGAGAGGTCAAGGTGGATTTGACACAGTACGGTATCGTACTTCCGCCTGATGGTGCATATATTGGTATTGATGTTATTGATGTTTATGATGCGTTGGGTAAATATTCATTTGACAAACAGCACATGAATGAATTTGAAACTATTAATTCAAAGGAAAAAATATTTTTATCAAATCATAAATACACAAACAAGGGGTGGGAAAACATTAATGACATTTGGGAAAAGACATTAAAAACTACACATAGAATGTGGGGTAAAAAAAAGTATTTTGTTATTCCCTCTTTTAGTATTGAAGTTTTTACCGACTGATTTTTTTCTAAATCTCATGAGTTTAAGAGTTCAATACATCCTTTCATCTTAAACTCAACAATAATTAAAGACTTATCACCTTTGTAGATTGAAAATTAATTCGTTTTTGTTTTATTAATTCTCTTTGTCCCCCTTTCGGGTTTTAGTAATTTAGCCCTTCAAAAAATTTGCCATGAACGAGCTGCATTTTGAAACGAGTCCTTACTTACTACAACACGCCAACAACCCCATATACTGGAAAGCCTGGAATGAGGCATCACTTGATAAAGCCCGTAAAGAAAACAAACTCATTATTGTTAGCATAGGTTATTCAGCATGCCACTGGTGTCATGTTATGGAGCATGAAAGTTTTGAAGATGAAGAGGTGGCTGCAATTATGAATAAGCATTTTATATCTATCAAGGTAGATCGCGAGGAACGCCCCGATGTTGATGCTACTTATATGAAAGCGGTTCAAATTATGACAGGTCAGGGAGGGTGGCCAATGAATGCCGTATTGCTGCCTGATGGCAGGCCCGTTTGGGGAGGCACTTATTTTAGAAAAAACAACTGGATAGATACTTTACAACAACTCCAGAATTTATATGAGACCGAGCCGGAAAAAATGGAGGAATATGCCTCTAAACTATTGGGCGGAATACAGTCATTAGTTTTACTTGGCCAAAACACTACAGGTGCAATCGCAAATCCTGAAAACATTGTTCCTATAGTAGAAAAATGGGCTAAAAGTTTTGACTGGGAATTTGGTGGCTACGCCCGGGCTCCAAAATTCATGATGCCAAATAATTTTTTATTTCTGCAGCGTTATGGTTTTCAGGAAAAAAGACAGGATATATTAGAATTTGTAGACATTACACTGACACGCATGGCATGGGGAGGTCTTTTTGATACACTAGATGGAGGCTTTTCACGCTATTCTGTAGATATGAAATGGCATGTACCCCATTTTGAGAAAATGCTATATGATAACGGACAGCTTATGAGTTTATATGCCGATGCATATAAACGCACCAAAAATCCGCTTTACAAAGAAGTAATAGAGAAAACGCATTCATTTCTTACCAAAGAACTTTTAGACGACAGCGGCGCTTTTTACAGCGCCTTAGATGCTGACAGCCTTAACGAAAAAGGCCATCTTGAAGAAGGTGCTTTTTATGTTTG
Source organism: Flavobacterium sp. NRK1 (assembly GCF_024054175.1). GTDB lineage: Bacteria > Bacteroidota > Bacteroidia > Flavobacteriales > Flavobacteriaceae > Flavobacterium. Next base: position 1,853,899 of record NZ_JAMXLA010000001.1, on the reverse strand, counting down.
GGAAAAACAGCAGTTAATAGAAATACTTAAAGAGGATTTCGACCTGTTTGCACAGTTATTTAATATAAATGAGTTCGGATATTGGGAAAATGGTTATTTTGTACTCATTCAGAACGATTCTCTTGAAAATATTGCCGAAGCAAATTCTATTTCAACCGAAACTCTGAAATTAAAAAAACACAATTGGGAAAAATTACTTTATACTATACGTGAACAAAGAGCTAAGCCCCGGCTTGATGACAAAATACTTACTTCATGGAATGCTCTTATGTTAAAAGGCTATACCGATGCTTATAAAGCCACAGGTAACGAAACCTATATAAACGCCGCAAGACGGAACGCTCTTTTTATATGCGACAAACTTTGGCATGCAGATGGGCATTTATGGCGCACCTATAAAAATGGTACTGCAAAAATAAAAGGCTTTCTTGAAGATTATGCATTAACTGCCGAAGCATTTATTAGCATGTATGAAGCTACGCTAGAAGAAAAGTGGCTCATGTATGCTAAGCAGCTTGCCGACTATTGCCTGGAAAATTTTTATGATGAAAAACAACAGTTTTTTGCTTATACATCTGCTAAAGAAGAACAGCTTATAGCTGCTCATTTTGAAACTGAAGATAATGTTATCCCGGCATCAAATTCCGTAATTGCAAATGTATTGTATAAGCTCAGTCTTCTTTTTGACAATACATATTATGAAAAAAATGCATTACAGATGCTTTATCTTATAATTCCAAATCTGGATTATCCTTCAGCTTTTTCAAACTGGCTTAATTTATGGCTGGATCTCTCAAATAAAAATAAAGAGCTTGCGGTATGCGGACCCAATGCTGATGAAGCTATAAAACAAATAAACAGCCAATATCTCCCACATGTTATTATAGCGGGGAGCAATACAGAAAGCAGCCTGCCTTTTTTACACGATCGTTTTGTAGAAAACGAGCTTCTGTTTTACATTTGCCATAACAGAACATGCGATTTGCCTAAAAAAACTATTGAGGAAACCCTAACCGATTTACAAGCAAAATGATACCCCTATTTTTTGTTGATACTGAAAAATTAGATTTTTATATCGACTGGATGATAATAGCCATTGTTAACTTTATTCCCAGTTTTTTAAGAGCCGTCATTATATTAGTAGTAGGAATAGTTGCTATTAAGGTCTTCAGAAAGATTATGACCCGCCTAATGACATCCCGCGAAATGGATCCTACATTCCTAAAATTCGTTCTGGATGTGTGTACCTGGATTTTCAGAGCAACCCTGGTTATAACAATAATAGGCCAGCTGGGTATAGAAACTACTTCACTTATGGCCTTGTTAGGCACAATAGGAATCGCGGTAGGCCTTTCATTACAGGGTTCTTTATCTAATTTCGCAGGTGGTTTGCTTATAGTATTATTTAAACCCTTCCGTGTAGGCGATTATATAGAAGCACAGGGGCAGGCTGGAACCGTGAACAGTATTCAGATTTTTAGTACCAGAATAATAACTCCAAACAATCAGGTTGTTTATTTACCAAACGGAACATTATCTAATAATACTATTAAAAACTTTTCTCAGGAACCTTTGCGCAGAGCACAGATACAATTGGGTGTTGGCTATAGCAGCGATCTTAAACAGGTAAAAAATATAATTTACAGCGTTATAGCCGCCGATAAAAAAATACTAACAGAACCAGCCTCTAATATTGAAGTGAAAGAATTAGCAGAAAGTTCTGTTAACCTTATGGTATTTATCTGGACCGTGCGTGAAAATTACGGAACAGTTGTATCTGATTTTTATGAGAACATAAAAAATGCTTTTGATGAAGCCGGAATAGAAATTCCATTCCCTCAGAGAGATATACATATTGCCGGAGACAAAAATAAAAGTCTTTTACAATAATTCTTGTTTCATCCCGTTTGAAGGAGTGGCATGTTTTTTGGTTATTTATTAACTGAAAATATAGCTTTTATACTATAAAAAAGTATATTTGCCCCTTATAAAAAATTGCAATAAGAACTATTAATTTCCAAAAATGAAAAATTTAAATTTAATCTTTACTGCTGCTGCCATTGTCCTAACCACTGGTTTAGCATCAGCTCAAGTACAACAAACACCTGTGCATAGTGGCCAGATATATGTAATGAAAGAAAAGAGCCAGCCTGCAACAGGCTCAATGTTCATTAATGAAAAATATATGCCTGCCAGGTTATCTAATTCAGATAAAACTGTTTTGGCCCGCTACAATGCTTATTCTGACAAATTCGAAATCAGCAATCCTTTGGACGGTACAAATACTATTTTACCCTTGCAAAAAGATGTTTCAGTAAATTTCACAAGTACAGGAGATACTTATGTTTTACAACAATATAAAACTGATGATGATGAAATAATAAACGGCTATCTTAACTTGGTAAGCGATAAGCCAAATGTAAAAATTTTTAAAAGAGAAAGAATCTACCTTCAGCCGGAAGTATTTCCTGCAAGCAGTTACCAGACTTACAAACCTGCCAACTACAAAAAAGTTAATGACGAATTTTACATTAGCTTAAAAGGACAGGATGCTGTATATTTTTCAAGCAAAAAAGATCTGGCCAAGCTTATTCCGGCAAAAAGTAAGGAGATACTAAGCTTCATTAAAAAGAATAAACTTGATCTTGACAAAGAAGCGGACTTAGAGCAACTAGGAAACTATCTTGACGGAATATTATAATATTATTTTCCGGTAATAAAGTCTTTTAAATAAAAAGGTTCAAAATAAGCGACATCAACAGTGTCGCTTATTTTATATTTATCATAAGACAACTTAGCCATTTTAAGTGCAGAAGGATAAATTATATCTTCATGATATACGAATTTGCCAAAAGGCAATACCTCCCTGCATTTTAATGCACCATCTCCAATAAGATGAATAGTTCCTTCAATTTCACTAAATGAATCGTCAGTAATGATCTCAGCTTTTGTTTCACGAAGTCTTTGATAATCCCTATTAAAAACAGCAGTATAAGCCTCCATTCGACGGGCATCAATCATGGGTATTATAACACCCTCCTGCACTGTTAATTTACGGGTAAGCAATTCAAGAGTATCAATAGCAATTAATGGAATATTAAGTGCGTAACAAAATCCTTTAGCTGCTGAGACACCTATCCGTAAGCCCGTATAAGATCCTGGCCCCATGCTAACAGCCACTGCAGTCAGGTCTTTATATGTAATTGCTGCTTTTTGCAATACCTCTTCTATAAATACGTGCAACTTTTCAGCATGGGTATAACCCTCTCCTGCATATTCGGAAACAGCCACGCTAACACCATCTTTGGAAAGGCAGACAGAGCAGTTTTTTGTAGCTGTTTCAATATTTAAAATAAAAGCCATCTTTTTATTTAATATCCTTGTCTTTAAGTTTTGTCCTAACCTTATCATTAGGATTCAGTTCTTTCGATACAAGATTGTAAGGCCCTGTAATAACTTCTTCTCCTTTTTTAAGCCCTTTTACTACCTCTATATTTGTATCATCCTGTATTCCTGTAGTAATTGGCCTAAGTATAGCCTTATCTCCGGATTTTATGAATACACATTCATATTTTTTGGTTGTTGAACCCTCTTTAAGTTCTTTTTCTTTTTCTTCAAGCTCTTTAAGAACATCTTTTTTTGCAGCTGTAGTATCAGCCTTTACAACAACAGCACTAATAGGTACTGCCAGTACATTAGTCTTGTTTTCTGTAATAATATCAACGGTAGCAGTCATTCCCGGTCTGAAAGGAGAATAATTTGCAGGTTTACCCTTAGTCATATCTTCATATGATTCTTTTAGTATTCTCACTTTAACCTTAAAATTGGTTACCTGATCGGCAGTAAGGTCGCTGCTTGCAGAATTTGATATACTGGTTACAACACCTTTAAATTGTTTTTTAAGGTAAGCATCAACTTCAATATTAGCCTCATCACCTATTTCTATCTTAACAATATCATTTTCATTTACATCAACTTCTACTTCCATATTATTAAGATTGGCAACTCTTAATATTTCAGTTCCTGTCATTTGTTGTGTTCCCACCACCCTTTCACCAAGCTCTGCATCAAGCTTAGAAATAGTTCCGTCTACAGGAGCATAAATTGTTGTTCTGTTAAGATTATCTTTTGCTTCGGTAACTGTTGCATTAGCACTGGCAACATTATAATAGGCAGATTGCCTTGAAGCAACTGCCACCTCATAAGCCGAAATAATTTTATCCCATTCCGATTTAGATATTACTCCTTTATCAAACAAACGCTTATTACGCTCATAATTAGCTTTTGCTTCTTTAAGTTGTGCCTCAGACTGGCTTAAGCCGGCTTTTGCTGTTGATAAGGATGCAGCAGTCCTGCTTAAACCTGATTCATATAAATCCGGATTAATACGCACTAAAAGATCACCTTTTTTAATAGCCTGACCTTCTTTTATAGGTAATTCTATAATCTCACCTGAAACTTCAGATGATATTTTCACTTCCACCTCTGGCTGTACTTTACCTGTGGCAGAAACCGTTTCTATCAGATTTATTTCTTTAACAATAGCAGTCTCAACCTCTTTTCCTTCGTCCTTATTACCTATAACTCCTTTTTGTTTAAGTACTACAAGCAGAACTATAATAAGCATTAATCCGCCTAATAAATAATAAATTGTTTTTTTTGACATGGTTATTGTTTTTGGTAGATTGGGATTCCGAAATAAAACTCCAGTATTTTTACTTTAAATATAAAATCATATTTTGTACGCAATACTTCCGATTGCGCATTTACAGCAAGCGTTTGTGCCTGATTAAGATCAAATACATTTATAAGGCCTACTTCATATCGCTCCTTTGCATAAGTTAATGATTCTTCCCTGGCATTAGCTGCAGAAACGGCCGCATCATAAGCTTTTAGAGCTCCCTGAGCATCTGTATAGGCTGTATATACATTTCTTTCCAGATCAAGTTCTTTCTGTTGCAATGTAATACGTGTGCGCTCAAGATCTATCTTAGATCTTTCAACATTATTTCTTGTAGAAAAACCGTTAAGAATCGGTATATTTAATGATAAACCAAATGAATGACCTTTATTATCATTAAACTGATCTAAAATAGGATCGTGTTTTCCGAGTATAGGCTGATAATTATACTGGAATACATTTTGGTTTGTACCTTCCACATAGCCTATAACCGATACAGGATTTGCAGAATTAGGAGCAACACCAATAACTTTATCAGAATATGCTGCACGGGTTGTAAAACTATAAAATCCACTGAGCCTTGGCTGATATGCTCCCCTGGCTATTTTTACATCTTTTTCGGCAACTTCAACATCTGCTTTAGCTGCTTTTAATTCTGTTCTGGTTTCTTTTGCTTTCGCATATATAGCAGAAGGTGTTTCAAGCAATACATTGCTTTGGTCTTCAGGATAGTCACTGTCTTTGGTATCAAAATTTTGAAAATCTTCAAGCTGCATTAATTGTGCAAGACTTAGTTTAGATATAAGAAGCGCATTTTCAGCCGCAATTTTCTTTTGATTGTCTGCTGCGATAGTAGCTTTAATATCCAATAAATCTCCACGCGGCACGGCCCCTCCCTCAACAAGCTGCTCTATCCTTTCCATTTGCTGATTATCATAAGCCAACTGCTGTTCCTGTACTTTAAGGTTCTCTTTATTAAATAATATCTGCAGGTAAGCATTAGCAACATTCAAGGCTATATCTTCCTCCATTTTTGTTAATTTATATTGTGCAGCTATGATAGCAAGGTTTGCCCTCCTTAATCTGTTTTGATTTTGAAGTCCGTTATATATATCAACCCCAACATTTAATCCGACCGATGTAAATTGTGTAGTTTGGTTTTCAAGCAAACCGGTTGTTATATTCTGGTTAAGACCTATATTCCATGAATGAGAACCCTGTAAATTCGCAGTAGGCAGAAATGCGCCCCAGGCATCGCTCTTAGCCACATTTACCGTTTCAGCATCAAGAGCTGTAAGCTTTATAGAAATATTGTTTGCAACTGCGTAGTTTACACATTCTTCAAGAGTCCACTTTTTAACCTGGGCATTCGCCAAAAAAGTAAAAAGCATAGCTGCAAGAAAAAAAATCGTGCAAAATTTGTTTTTCATAGATTTGATTGATGAGTTTACAAATTTACCTAAATTATCTAACGTAGTCATAATAAATATATTTTATTAGACTAATTCCTGCTAATTTTGTTACAAATAAAAGTCTAATTTTGTCGCGTTATTTTTTATATCGCGACAAATGAGAACCTTACTACTTTCCGGTATTCTGATCTTTTCAGTATTATTAACCGGCTGCTCTACAACCAAAAAGATAGAAGCTTTAAAACCTGAACCAGGCAACGATTCGCCTTTGGTTTATCAAAGCACAACATCCTTCATTAACCTTCCTGTATCTATAACTATTGCCGATATAGAAGCCCAGGTAAACAAATTATTATCAGGTCTTGTATATGAGGACAAGAATTTACAAGATGATGATATTAGTATGCAGGTATGGAAAACAGCTCCCATAAAATTTTCTGAACAAAAAGGAAAATTACAATCTGTTGTCCCTATAAAAATAAAAGCCAACATTCGCTACGGCACATCTGCTCTTGGAATGAGCCTTTATGACACACGCGAAGTAAATCTTGATGCTGTAATTACCTTTACCAGTAAAGTTGGACTAACAAACTGGAAACTTTCTACAGATACTACTATTGAGTCTTTGCAATGGAATGAAAGCCCTACAGTTACCATAGCCGGCAAAAAAGTAGCTATTACCTATCTGATAAATCCGGCAGTTAAATTATTCAAATCTAAAATTGAAAACACACTTGACGATGCCATAACCAAAACTATGGACTTTAAACCACAGGTGCTGGATGCACTGGAAAAAATAAGTACCCCATTCTTAACAAATGAACAATATGAAACATGGTTTAAGCTAAATCCAGTAGAACTATATGTAACAGATGCTGTACTATCTAAAAAGCAGGTTACTCTGGAAATGGGACTTAAGTGCACTATGCTTACAATGGTAGGCCAAAAGCCTAAAAACACTTTTAAGAAGGAAGAAGTTGCCTTAAAACCGGTTAAAAAGATGCCTGATAACGTCACAGCAGTTGTGGCAGCTGTTTCTACCTATGAGAGCGCTTCAAAAGTGATTACAAAAAACTTTCAGGGTCAGGAATTTGGCAGTGGAAAGAAAAAAGTTACAGTTCAAAAAGTTGACCTGTGGAGTAAAGATGGTAAAATGGTAATAGCGCTTGATATGACAGGATCTATAAACGGAACTATATATCTTACCGGCTATCCAAATTATAATGCAGTTACAAAAGAAATCTTTTTTGATAAGATGGACTATGTATTAAATACAAAGAGTATTTTAATGAAAACTGCCAACTGGCTGGCTGAAGGGTATATACTTAAAAAAATTCAAGATAATTGCCGTTATTCAATTCAGGATAACCTTGACCAGGGCAAAAAAAGCCTGCAGCCTTATCTTAACAATTATTCGCCTATGCCGGGAATATATGTAAACGGGAATTTAAATGATTTCGAATTTGATAAAGTAGAATTAACAGATAAAGCTATTATAGCATTTATAAAAGGTTCAGGAAAAATGAATCTTAAAATAGACGGAATGAAATAAGTAAATTATACATAAAAGCCACAAATTAAATTTGTGGCTTTTATGTATAATTTTCCATTAAGAACTATTGCTCTGTCTCAGCTTCCTTTTTCTTTTTTCTTAATCTGTATACAGCATATCCCACTACGCCAACAAGCAGGTAAGGAAATATCATTAAATAAACTATTCCGTTATTTACAGCTTCACCTTTAATTGTGCCATTACTACTTTCTAAAGCTGCACGGCACATAGCACATTGTGCCTGTCCTGCTACCGAGAAAAGCAACATGAATATTAAACAGCATAATTGTTTTATATTTAATCTCATAATTTTTGTTATTAATGAGCATAATATGGCCTGATCATTATGTACACTATAACACCGGTTACAGCCACATAAAGCCACATAGGATAAGTTATCCTTGCAAGTTTTTTATGTCTTATAAAACTTTTTGATAAAGCTCTTACATAAGTTAATAATACAAATGGTATAATAATAACCGATAAAGCTATATGAGTAATCAATATAAAATAGTACCCATATCTTATCAGGCCTAAGCTGGCTTTCTCCATATCATCAAGCATACCATTATGATCTGAATCACCAAAAATTGTAGAATCCGATGTCATATGATATGCTACATACATAGTCAGAAAAGCAACTGAAAGGCTTATAGCAAACTTCATAAGATTTTCATGCAGTTTCTGTTTACCATTTTTTATAGCCCATACTGCTGTAAAAAGTACTATAGCCGTTAATCCGTTAATAGTTGCATAAATAGGCGGCAAAAAAGATAGTGGCTGAACGTCAAAACCAAGCTTTCTCAGGTTAACGCCAAAAAGCAGTGCCACAACAACAGGTATAGCTATTGAAAGGATCACTATCCAAACATTGTATTTTTTTTCTACCGTATTAATCGAATTTTTCATTATTATTCTTCCAGTAATTTTTTTATATCTTCTTTTATTGCTTTAACACCTGTATCTTCCAATCCGTCATAATAAAGTATCGGATTACCCTGCACATCCCTTCTGCATCTTATTTTGCCATTCTTGTCAACAAGAGCAAAAAGTCCGGAATGCTCAAATCCTCCGGCAGCCTCTTTATTAGTTCCGGCATAAAGATTAAATCCTTTTTTAGCAAGATTAAAAATATAATCCCTGTCTCCTGTTAAAAAATGCCAGTTATAATGTTTAGCCCCCAAAAGTTCAGCATGTGCTTTTAAAACTTCAGGAGTATCATATTCAGGATTAATAGTTATAGAAGCTATACCAAACTCCGGATTACCGTAATATTCCTGCTGAAGCAACAACATATTCTGATTCATTTTAGGGCAAATTGTAGGGCAGGTACTAAAGAAAAATTCTACAACATAAACTTTCCCTAAATAATCTTTATCGGTAATTGTTTTTCCGTTCTGGTCGGTTAATTTAAATTCAGGTACCGGACCAATTTCCACTAAATCTGATTTCTGAAATTTGGCAACTATTTTTGGCACAGCCCATATACCAAAAATCAGTACGATAAATGAAATCCCTATATATGAGTATGATTTACTTTTCATAACTATATTTCTCTCTTAACTCCTTTCACTCCGTGATTCTTCTTTAATGCCAGCCTGTATTCCCTAAGCAGTATCTTTATATCATCTGTCATTTCATTATGCATTTCCGAAACCTGAAATGAGTCATAACTATCTTTAAATTCATGCTTGCCCGTTTTTTTATCTTTTCCGTTACGGCCTCGCAAACTACGCTCCTTATCAATAATAAAAAGACTGTATGTGCCGTTATCGGCATCTAAAGGCTTCTCGGTTTTAAGAGAATTATAAAATTCAGCTATCTGTTCAGGGCTAACAAATAAAAATTTCCAGTTAGATATATCAGCCATAACTTTTATGTCTGCCATAACTTTTTTTACTTCTTCCTGTTCTCCCTCCGGCATAACCATTACAATTTGAAAATCATTAAAACCTTTATATTTATTATTAATTTTTTCATTAATATTAAAAACGGTCTCTTTCTTTTTAGTAATGTCATCTCCTAAAAACCCAACAATGCTTATGTTCCCTTTAAGAGTAACGGGTTTACCGTCAAAAGTAGAACCTGCAGGCAATTCATTTACATTCTTGGTAATTACGGGTAAAAAAAGTGAATTATGCTTTGCAAGCGAAAAGTAGATATAAGCCGAGAGTGGCAATATAAGCAGGAGTATAAGAACAAGTTTTCTTTTCATAGTAAAAGGAAATAATTTCCGGGTACAAAATTAAAAAAAGGCGGTTTAAAAACCGCCTTTTTTATAATTAATGTGTTATTAGAAAATCCACTTATAATTGTGAGATGCCTGAAACACGTCGAAAACATAATTACCTTCTATCAGCAAGATGAACACTAAATAGATAATTAAGAATACTAACGGCGCCACTATAGACCACCTTAAACTGCTTTTTTCTCCTTCAAGGTGCATGAACGCCCACATAATGTAGTACGCTTTAACAATTGTAAGGATTATGAATATCCAGTTCAATAAATTCATCTGGAATAAATTCGTTTCATGAAGAAAGGCTGGCTTTTGAATACCTAATATAACTTCTACTATTGTTATTACAGATAATAATCCAAAAACAGTCCAGATTCTTTTTGTATTAGATTCGTGAGAATGTGCCATGATAAAATTCTTTTAATAATTAAACAAGATAGAAGAATGTAAATACAAACACCCAAACTAAATCTACAAAGTGCCAGTATAAACCAACTTTCTCAACCATTTCATAGCTTCTTCTTTTCTCATAGGTACCTAAAAGCACATTAAAGAAAATAAGCACATTGATCATAACACCCGAGAATACGTGGAAACCGTGGAAACCTGTGATAAAGAAAAAGAAATTAGCAAATAATTTATGCCCGTATTCATTTCTTATAAGGTTAGCACCCTCTACTACAATCGCAGCATCTTCTATTTTTTTAAGAGACTGCTCTCTGTTAAGCACCTCTTTATGTTTCTTAATAATTTTTTCAGTTCTTACCAGAACTTCAGGATGTGCTTTTAAGCCTGCAACTACTTCTTCTACTGAATATGTTGGTAAAGCAGAACTTTCTTCATACCATATACCATTGCTCCTTTTTTTGTTTACACGGTCAGTAGGTAAATGTGCAGCAAAATCAGCTAAAGCAACTCTCTCATATTTACCATCTTCGCCCTGTTTCACAAACTGAAGAATTGCTCCTCCTTTTGTTTCAACAGCACCGTACTCACCTTTTATGAAGTTTTTCCATTCCCAAGCCTGAGAACCAAGGAATATAAAACCACCCACAATAGTAAGCAGCATATATATAGCCACTTTGGTTTTTTTAAGGTGATGCCCTGCATCAACCGCAAGTACCATCGTAACCGATGAAAAAATAAGTATAAATGTCATGAATGCCACATAGTACATTGGCGCATCAACACCATGCATAAACGGAAAGTGGTTAAACACCTCGTCCGCTATTGGCCAGGTTTCAATGAATTTAAATCTAGAAAAACCGTAAGCTGCAAGAAATCCTGAGAAAGTAAGAGCATCAGACATGATGAAAAACCACATCATTAATTTGCCATAACTTGCTCCCATAGGCTCGTTTCCTCCGCCCCATGTTTTACCTGTAGTAGTAGCTGTTGTAGTAACTGTCGCTGCCATATAAAGTTATTGGTTAAAAAGTTTCCAAATTTACATTATTTTTTCTATTAATAGAAATAGAAAAATAAAAACAAATATACCCATAAAATATCCAGAAAGTGCCAAAACATTGCACCCAACTCTATTCCAAGGGTTTGAGAAGAACTGTATTTTTGTTTAAAATGATTATAAATTACCGTAAGCAGCACAATAAGCCCTGCAAACAAGTGTGCAAGGTGCACAACTACCACAATATACAGGAAAGATGTAGTAACTGTACTCTCCGGTCCGGTAAAATAATAGCCGCTTTCTATAACCTTTCCAAAGCCATAAAATTGAGCCACCACAAAACCAATACCCAATGCAAGTGTCAACAAAAGCCACATTGAAGTTGCCTGCCTGTCATTTTTTTTAATAGCCTGTTTAGCCAAATGAAAAGTAAAACTACTAAAAATGATTATAGCCGTACTTATCATAAAAGCATCAGGCAAAACAAAATCTTTAAGCCAGTCCGGCCTTGATGTACTTACAACGTACGCACTGGTTAATCCTGCAAACGTCATGAACATGCTTATCATGGCAAACCATAACAGCATTTTTTTAGATCTGGCATTCCTTTCGTTATGCTCTTTAAGAGACATTTCCATATATATTATCGTATAAATTTATCTAAAACATAAATTACCTGCAGCAATGATATGTAAGAAACACTTACCAGCATTAGCTTTTTAGCCGCAGGCGCATCCATTTTTTTGTATAATTTCACTGCATAAACCAGCATCCATAACCCTAATAAAAACACTACAACTGCAGAAGCTATACTTAATTTAAGCTCTCCCGTAAAACCCGTTACAGGCAATAACGATGCTATAATAAGCCACACGGTATATAATATTGTCTGCAATGCTGTTTTTTTATCTTTTCTTCCTGTAGGCAGCATAAAAAAGCCTGCTTTTTTATAATCGTCAAACAAAAACCAGCCGATAGCCCAAAAATGAGGAAACTGCCAGAAAAACTGAATAAGGAATAAAGTTCCTGCTTCAATTCCAAAGTCACCCGTAGCAGCAACCCATCCCAGCATAAAAGGTATAGCACCCGGAAAAGCTCCAACAAATACTGCAAGTGGTGTTTTTGTTTTTAAAGGAGTGTATACACTGGTATATAAAAAAATAGAAATTGCACCAAACATTGCCGTTTTAGGATTTATACTATAAAGAATAGCTATTCCTGAAATTGTAAGCAGAGTGCCAAGCGCAAATGCATTTTTTACAGATATTTTCCCTGAAGGTACCGGACGGTTTTTAGTCCTGTCCATTAATGCATCAAGGTCTTTTTCTATTATCTGATTAAAAACATTTGATGCCCCTACCATACAGTAGCCCCCTATAGTAAGAAGTATTAGAGTTGCCCAGCTAAACGGATATTCTTCCGAAAAACCAAGCAGGTAACCGGCCACAGAAGAAAAAACAACACTTATAGCCAGCCTGGCTTTTGTGATTGCTGTAAAATCCGCAAAAAGTGATTTAAGGGAAATCTGATTTTGTTGAGAATTCAAAATGATTTTCATTGGGTTTTTAAAAACTTGCGCAAAGATACTCCAAAAAATACTTTTACTCAAAGTGATATCCTTAAAAAGAAGCCCTAAAAATATTTTTAAAAAATATCATATCCCCAACGCAACCTTTTTAAACTTTTGGCATCTTATAAATGTAATCACTTCCAAAAGTGTTACGCAAAGTTAAGTTGCTTTAAGAAAAAGAAAAATTTCGTTGGGAAACATTGCTATGAAAAAGAAATAAAATCCGCTTACGAAATTTGCTATGAAAAGGAAAACCTTCCCACTGGGAAGGTTTACTTTTTTAATATCCCCCATCTCCTGTATTAAAGCAATTTACAATAGCACCTGCAGAGGAGGTTCCAATTCTTTTTACACCTAAAGCTATCATCTGCTTCGCCTCTTCTATCGTTCGAACACCTCCTGCCGCTTTTACAGGTAATGGGAACGAATTTTCAAGCATCAATTTTATACCGGAAAGCGTAGCACCATTAGGAATCCCGTCGCGGGTTTTGTAAAATCCGGTTGACGATTTAACAAAAACAGATAAATAAAAGGTTTCTTCAAAATTAGATAGTATCACATTTTTAACCAGTGCACTTAGCTGAACAATTTCATGATCATTTAGCGCTGCAATTTCTATTATCCATTTAACCGTTTTGTTATGCTGCAGACAAAAACGTGTACATTCCAATACCTGTTTTCTTACATCATTAATGTATCCTGACTTAAAGCCTTCATAGTTGAGCACAAAGTCGAGATCATCTGCACCATCTTTAATTGCCTTGTCTGCTTCAGCAAGTTTTTGTTCAGTACTACCCTGTCCTAAAGGAAAATCAATAACAGTTCCCACATTTACTTTAGATCCGGAAATCGTTATTATTTTCCTGGCCATAGTTACCATTTCAGGACGGATCATAACTAATTTAAAATTCTGAGCGATAGCTTCTTCAATAGTATTTTTTACTATTTTAAGATTTTCATCTTCAGACACTCCGGCCTGCTGAGCGGTTTTTAAATACGTAGAATCTAAATATTGCCTGATATCCATATACATTAAATAAAAATCCCTTCCTGTAAATCGGGAAGGGACATTGTTATTTTTTTCTTTTTTCTAAAAGCCAAATCATCAGAATACTTAAAGCACTACCGGATGTATTAGCCAACACATCTATAATGTCAGCACTTCTTCCTTTTCCAATAATACCTTGACATATTTCAATAATAACCCCAAAAACAAAAGCTGCAATAAATATGTATATTTTCACTTTTTGAGGCGTAAGCTTATTGCTTTGCTTTAATGCATTTACCCATAAAAAAGTAAAAACAAAATAGAACATAAAATGAACTATTTTGTCTTTATTCTGAATGTGAAGCCACGAAACTTTTGGAATATTAGCTGCATTGGTAAGACATAGATATGCTACAAGCACCGTCCATGTTATAGCCGCTAATAAAAATTTATTACGCACCTATAAGTTCTTTGTATTGGTCACTGCTCAAAAGTCCGCTTTCTTCTGAAGCGTCGGAAATTTTAACTTTAACCATCCAGCCTTCTCCGTAAGGATCAGAATTTACTTTTTCAGGAGTAGTTTCTAAAGAATCATTAAATTCAATAATTTCACCTGAAAGTGGAAGAAAAAGATCAGATACTGTTTTAACAGCTTCTACTGTACCAAAAACTTCATCTTTAGCAAGAGTCTGGTCAAGAGTTTCTACCTCAACATATACAATATCGCCCAATTCTTTCTGAGCGAAATCTGTAATACCTACAGTAGCTACATCACCATCTATTTTAACCCACTCGTGGTCTTTTGTGTACTTTAAATTTGCTGGAATATTCATATTACTTTGTTTTACGCAAATGTATGTTTTATAAAAATAATTGTAAAATGTTTTTTTATTAATTTCCGAAATTATATCTAAGCGTAAATCCTGAACGAATATTGGTTATAGGATAAGAGGTAGATATAACTGCTTTAGAGAAAGAATGGTCATAATAGAATATTGCAGTCAGGTTTTTACTAAATGCATAATCTGCTGTAAATTTAACAGACCATATATTCTGACCCCCTCCAAGCTGATTGTTATCATAATCAAGGTAACGTATAATAGTTTCGTTTTTTCTAAGAGTAAAATCACATTTAAAATTCAGATCACTCTTAATAGTATTGGTTGGATTATCCGCAAGGCTTGAATTAATTATGACATCTTTAATACGATATCCAAGACCTATAACATATTCATTTCCTTTAACTTCAGTAAGCAGGTTATTATCAAAACTCATATTAAGCGTTCTGTCTTTACGTATTTCAGCTAATATTTTAATTGAATTTTTCATCTCAAAATCAACTCGTATAAGCGGATTAAACTGCTCAGATAAATTGACATTTGATATAATATATTTATTATAAAAATTACCTACACCATTATTATCGCGCCCGTTGCTGCCAACATCCGGATTTGTAACTTCAAAATTAGATCGGTAAGAGTTCACATTATAATGCGATGTATAATTATGCTGTAAAGAAAAACGCTTAAATCTGTCCTTAAAGAACTTATAACGCATAAGCCCTGTATATTTTACTGTCCAGTTAGGCAGCGGAATATCTTTAAATACTCCTGTAGATGTTTTTGAGGCATCCTGGCCGGAGTATGCAGAAACAAATGCCGGAAGCAGGACAGCCTGGCTATTACGTCCATATCCAAGCGGATATCCTGCATTAGCTTTACTAAAGTCACTTCCTGCATCAGGATCGCTCGGGGTATTATATCTCGGTATATTACCTGCTCCGTAACGCTCCGTTGCAAGTCTGTCGGCAATTATAAGTCGGTTTTCCCTCATCTGATCAAATGCTTCAGAACCATTTACATCACTTGCGCTGAAAGCTGTTTTTATCAGGATTGTAGATATCACGAAGTTACCAAAATCATATGGTGAGCGAGCATTATATACTCCCGTATTTAAATCCACATCATACTGTTCAGAATGATTTTTAGAGTACGTTCTGTCTCCAATTAATTCGATCTTAAAGTCCGGAAACAGATCTACTGATGCTGTAAGGTTAAGCTGTTTGGTATTAACTTCGGTGTAGTTCTGATTAAATTCAGGATATAATGTAAGATACCCGTTTCTTGCTGCCTCTTGCCTCACATCTGCCTGGCTGCCGAAAATAAAGCCCATTGTTGGTTTGCTTGTACCAAAAAAACCTAAAGAAGGCAGATAACCCGGTAATGAAGTACCATTAGTTTCTGTATAATTTATCTGAATATTTTTTACACTGGTTACTACTCCCAAAAGACCATCAAGAAACACATTTCCATCTGAATTTGTTTTAGGAGCTGCTGTTATCTTTTCTCCCGGCTTAGGAGCAGCTTTAGGCGCATTATTCTTATTTTTCTTTTTACCGGTAAGGCCTACATACTTATACAGTAAATCCATATTAAGCGTTGTATTCAGCTTATGTGAATTTGCGTTCTGAATAGTATTACCCAGATCATAAATAGTTCCGTTAAGCTCTGCAGTAGAAAACGCATCAGACGAACGGGTCCAGTTATAATTTCCCGAATAGGTATAAGTAGACTTCACAAAATTAAATACAGGTATTTTATTAATAGGAATATCATAATTTACAACATATTGTTGTGTATGCGTATTAGGTTCTCCTGTATTCCAGAAATCTTCCCAAATAGTATATTCTTCAATGGGCTTACCTCTCTCATCAAGATAATTTCTAACTATATTACTGGTTGCAACACTATAATTAAGTTTAAGTGATTTGGTAATATTATAGTTAAAGCCATATTGATAATTAAAGAAATAATTTCTCCTGTACAACGGACTAATAGGAATACCATCTACTTCAACATTTCTAAACTGCTGCCTGTTGTACTGCCTTATAATATTTGTACTAAAAGATATATTGGTTGGCAGGTAATTAAAGTTAAAATCCTGAAGCAGTTTCCAATACTGGCTTTTTTTCATAAAACCAACATTTTTAAGCGGCTCTATAGGCTTAGGTTTAAATGCATAGTTATAATCTACTGCTGTTCTTAACTGCTGGTCAAGCAAATCTTCCACCTCATAATCATGGTGCTCGGTCTGGTTAAACGAATAAGAAAGTGTTAAGTTTTCAGGATCATATACATGCGCTTTCTGTTCTGCCCCTCTTTCCTTCTTAACTCCAATAAAGTTTATACTTTTTCTTTTTGTATAATCTATTGCCCTGTTCCTAAGATTTTCTTTTTCAGCTTCATCAGTAGTAACATCCAGTAACTGGTCAAGCTTAACATCCTGTTGAAAAGGATCATATTCAGGCGTAATTGTTTCTTCACCTATACCATAGTTAAATGGCAGATTAATACCCCATTTTTTCGGCAAAAGTTTACCAATATTAACATTGGTAACAATATTATATTGCCTGGTATCTTCCCTGCTCCTTTCGTTCGGACTCTGATCTACAGTACCAAAACCGATAGTAGTAATTCTACCTGTAGCTGAAACTGTAGCAAAATCGGCAAAATTAGTATCCATACTACCCACTGCAGCATAACCCCCTTTATTATCCATATCAGATAAACGTAGCTCATTAAACCACACTTCACCCCTTATATTTCTTGTACCGGCCGGTGAATCTGGTTCCGCAGTTGCATTTTTAACACCCAGCATCAAGGTTCTTATATTACCAAAGTTAGGATTACCTTTAATACCAATAACCATATCCGGGCTAAGTGACCCATCTAAATCCTGAGCATTTACATAAGTAATACCATTAATATCGGCAGTAGGAACTTCGTTCTGAAGCTTTCGTATTTTTAGTTTTGTTAATGCTTCAAGTGTAACCAATATTTCATTCTCTTCAGGCCATATAGATTCTGCATCTGTAGAACCATTTGGCGTAACTTTAAGCTTCATCTCTACCTGATAGAAGTTATCAGTAAAGTCGTTACCAAAACGTAAAAATGCTTTCATCTCATTATTTAATAATGGAGATGTATCTGTTGGCAAAGCTTCAGCATGAAGGAACATTCTTAGCTTTTTAAACTGACGCATGTCAACATTCACATTCTTGAACACCGCACGTGAGTCGTTAGGTTCAAGTCCGCCATCTGCATTATTTGTCGGTTCAGGATATACCCTTAAAGATAATGCCTGCTCATTTTGATTAATAACCGCATTGTTACTATACAACTGTTCCCTTCTTACTCCCGGAGGCGTTACATAAGGTATTGGCGTACGGGAGCCGTTTTCCTGAACATTAAGCGCAACAACATCAAAGCCTGTAGGCTCTCCATTATTAGGCAGATCCGGGTTATACGGATCATTAGCATCAAGAGAATTGGCATAGCGCCTCCACTCTCCCCTTACAAGGTCAAGTGCTCCAAAACGCAGTGTTATATCATCTTTAAAGCCTTTTACCATAAGCCTCATGAAACGTATAGAACGTATACTGTTAATACCTCCCTGAGCAACCCCGGCATCTATAGGTATTTTATACAACAGCCATCTTCCTTTTAACTTGTCTCCCACTCCGCCACTTGAAGAACTCGGCGTGACATCAAAAGGCCTTACATCAACCACAAATCCATCTCCGGGCTGCACATTAGGCTGAATAGGAATTGTATATTGATAATAAGCATCAATAGTATTCATGGTGTTATCCCTATTGATATCTTCAGTATCCGGTTGCGTGGTAGATCCCCTGTTGGTGTCTCCTACATCTACGGGAGAGTTACCCTGTGTTCCATTATAGTTTTTATATCTGTCAAGAATACCCCCTGTAGCAGAAAGATAGAATTGGTAATTATCTGCGGAAGGGTCATCCAGTCCGCCATAACCTTGATCCTGAAATTTAACACGTTCTTCATCATCAGTTAATCCATCAAAACCGACATCCTGTACCGAACGGTTTGCTGTATCAGTATCAAAAGCATAAATAAGTGACTGCGATACCGGAACATCTCCCCAAACAGTAGAAAATACAGTACCATTACCATTAGCTTCAGGCAATCCGTTTTCATACTGCTTCCTGTTATCTTTTAATATATCTTCAGAAAGTTCCCCAAGATTGATCTCTAATGTACCTGTATTATCCGGAGATGCAGCATTGCCCTGATTACCATCGTCATATGGGTCCATTACCCAAAACTGAATATATTCTACATTTGTCTGTTCAAAGTTGGTAGAATTTATTGAACGCATTATAGCTGCCCAGTTGTCCTCAGCCTGTGTATCGGTAAATGTAAAATCCTGCGCAGGAAGAAGAGGATTAAAATTGTAAGGCCCTCTTTCCTTAGGATAATAACTAAGATCCAGCGTATTTACAACACGGCTCTGACCGGGAGCAACATCAGTTACCGGATAAAGCTCTTCATAATATACACGCCTTGTTTTATTAGACGATATATCTTCATCACTTATTCCATCAGGCTTTGTAGTTCCTGCATAGAATATAGGGTCAATACTATACCATGATAACTTCGCACGGTTGTATCCTGAGTCCAAACCATCAGGTACAGGTACTGAGCCATCATCCGATAATGCTGTTAAAGGCACACTTGAAAGTGTCCATCCTGATGCAGAGCGCATATCTATATTAGTTTGTGAACCTTCAAAATCATCTACATAAGTAGTTGCTTCACCGTTAAACTGATCGGCTTTTGAAGCGCCGGGTTTAAGATAAGCAAACTCACCCCTAAAAGAAAAATTAGAAGGAACATCGGTATCAAGGTTTGGCAATTTGTTTACCAAACGGGTAAAGAAAGGCACTTCTGTAGAAAAGTTAGCATTAACACCCATTATAGTGTTATTAACCGACTCCTGGCCATAGTTGGTTTTATTAGTAAATGGCCTTTCAGACATATTTAATAAGGTAGCACCAACCAAAAATTTATCATTGAATTTATGTTCTACATTAAATCCTGCAAAACGCCTGGTTTGCTGACCAAATACCGAGTTATTTTCAACAGAAACCTCTATTGGCGTATTAGAAGCCTGAAGTGAAGGATCTAATATCTGTACACGCCCCAACTGATAGTTTACTGTATAATCAACCCCTTCAACAAGTACCCTTCCACCCGCAGTTACCACAACCGATCCCTGAGGAACATTAAACGCCCCTAGTGAAATACCGTCACCACCTGTAGATTTAAATCGTCCGCGTAACTGGAATTTATTTTTTTGGCTGTCTTGTAATGCATCTGCCTGTGTACTTTTGTACATTTTACGATATACATACTTTTGCTGGTTGGCACTTATAAAGCTGGACTCAGGTGTATCATGATAGTCAGGTGCTACTTCACCCTCTGGGGTTAATTTATCATATAAAAATTCACCAAAAGGCTCTACAGTAGTGAATATGATTCGACCATATTGCGGATCTACTGTTATACCCGGATAGAAATCAAAGAAACCATCTCCGTCAACCTGCGGGTCATTAGTATAGTTAAGCCTGTCAACTCTAAACACTCTCAATAAAGGGGTATTTGCCACAGCGGTATCGTCTGTAGAATTAGGGTCCTGCTCCGGTAAAGGATCAATTACATTGCCCTGTGCATCTGTTGCAGGGGTAATATAGTTTAGAGGAGAAGGATCTGTATATAAGATATTCATCTTAAAATCTTCCTTATCAAGCTGGAATGCTCCCGGTATCTGATAAATATTTTTCATCATCAAATCCCATGACGGCTCATCAACATTTACAAGATTACTTCTAAGCATCTTAAGCATAAGGCTCTGTGTACTTGGTATATCCTGTCCCTGAGGATTTGTATCACTGCCACTAGGGTCAACTACAGTAGCTGCTACACCATCGGTACCAAATTCACCAACCTGATGCACTTCATCACCTATTGTATACTGATAAGCAACAGCAAGAACTTCATCATTATTAAGCTTTTGGTTTAGGGAAATATAACCTAACTGCGTATTAAGTGTATATTCACTTGAAGATAATTTTCTGGCATTTTCAAGTTTAGAATAATCACGGCCTTCACTTGCAGTTACGTTAAGAAAGCTATTATTACTTACCGTAACAATTTCTCTTACACTGGGTGCAAGCCATCCGCCATTTCCTATCTTTTCAGGATCAAACTGGTTATTAGCATTATCCGGAGGGGCATTTGGTCCTACTTCATTGCTAAAGAATCCCGGTACATCATAAAAACCTACAGCTTCGGGTGTAATATCAGCACCGGTCGGATCACCATTTTTACTAAGGCGGCCTTCTCCTAAATCCTGTATAGCTATAATATTTCTTGAATTATTTTCCGCTGCGTTAATTCTGTTTTGCCTGTTTGTTATCCAGACTTCTACACGGGTAATCTGCACCCTGCTGTCAATACGCGGATAATATTTAAGCGATTTATCATAAAGCGCCCTGAAATACTGCGAAAGGAAAAAGTGCCTGTCAGATTCATAATCCAGTCCGAAGATTTGGAAGTCCTGAATTGTTCCACCCCCTTGGGAAGTTACAGTTTTAGTCTGCGATTTTTGCTCTGAAAATATACCTGTAAAGGTAGTTTTACCAAACTGCATTGCAACCTTAACACCAAATAGGCTCTGTGCACCCCTTATAAGTGAATTGGAAAGAGGAAAGCTAACGTTACCAACTTCTATTTTCTGTAAGATATCATCTTCAGTAGGCGTATATTCAAGTTTTATAAGGTTCTGAAAAGCAAATGTAGATTCAGTATCATAATTAGCCGTTACATTTAACCTCGTACCCACTTTACCCTGAAGGCTCATAGATATACGCTGGTCAAAATCAAAGGTAAAAGTCCTCCTGTTTCGCGGAGAAATAGAAGGGTTATCCTGCTTAGTATATCTAACGCCGAGATCAAGCTCTACGGATCCCTGTGGCTTGATATCAATGGTATTACTACCGAATATTGTCTCAAAAAAGCTTGAATTTACATAATACCGGGGCAAAAGATTTTTTTGCTGCTCATCGGTTCCTTTGCCATCTATAGCATTCGATTTTTCCTGAAAATACGAACGCATAGACTCTCTTAACACTAATTCATGATATTGCTCAGGTGTAAGTATTATAGGGTAATTTATGCTAAAGCCATCAACCTTATTGGTATATATATATCGATTTGTAACAGGGTCATAAGTATAAGCCTCAACTACACTTTTTGGGTTAGGTATTTCAAGTTTACCTGTATTATAACCTTTTATAGTATCGCGTACCTCTTCATCATCTTCAGGCACCTGTGCCTGCATAGCAACACCAAAAAATAAAAATACCAGGGAAAGGGCATATTTTAAATTACTGCAAAAATCTTTAGAGTATTCTGTTTTCAAGGACTATAAATTTTTTAATGCTTGTTTTATAATTGTCTCAACGCTGGCCGATGGATTTTCTTTAACAATTTTCTCGATCGCCTTTTCTGCCAACTTCTTGTTAAAGCCCAATACCTCCAAGGCAGATAACGCTTCTTCTTTATTTGTATTGTTGTCTGAAGCGGAAACTTCCTCCAAATCGTATAGTTTTAACACTTTATCCTTTAAATCAAGTATTACTCTTTGGGCAGTTTTAAGCCCTATTCCTTTAATAGACTGAATAGTACCCACGTCTCCCATACCAATAGAGTGGATAATATGTTTGGGTTCCAGTGATGAAAGCATGGTTCTGGCAGTACCTGCCCCTACACCCGAAACAGATATAAGCAGTTTAAAAAGTTCTCTTTCTGCCTTTTCTGCAAAGCCAAAAAGTGTATGCGCATCTTCCTTTATCTGCAAAAAAGTATAGAGTTTTATATTTTCTGATTCGGGCAGTAATGAAAATGTATGCAGCGATATATTAACCTGATATCCCACACCATTGCAGTCTATAACTACATCGGTTGGTGTCTTTTCTACTAATCTCCCCTGAAGGTGTGCTATCATATATTTTTTTTAAGCCGTTCCCAAAAATAATAAAATTCTTTAACCCTGCACTAAAAACTATTTTTTGACCATTTTTAAACGTTTTTCTTTTTCCTGGGCATCAACAACTGCAACAGCAGCCATATTTACCATTTCTTCCACGCTTGCACCAAGCTGGAAAACGTGAACCGGTTTATCCATACCCAGCATTATAGGACCTATTGATACAACGCTGTCAAGTTCTTTAAGCAGTTTATATGTAATATTTGCGGCATCAAGATTAGGAAAAATAAGTGTATTCACTTTTTTGCCCGCAAGTTTAGAGAACGGGAATTTATCTTTAAGCATTTCAGGGCTTAGTGCAAAATCTGCCTGAATTTCACCATCTACTATAAGGTCAGGATAGTTTTTATGCAGATAAGCAACCGCTTCTCTCATTTTAACTGCACCCGGATCTGTAGAAGAACCAAAGTTTGAAAATGATACCATTGCCAGTACAGGCTCCATACCAAACATTCGCACAGTGCGCGCTGTCATAAGTGCAATTTTAGCAATATCTTCAGCAGTAGGATTAGGGTTTATAGCAGTATCCGAAAGGAACATTGGCCCGCGTTTGGTAAGCATCATGTTGGTAGTAGCAATTTTGCTTACTCCCGGTGCTTTGTCTATCAGTTGAATGATTGGCTTAACCGTAGAAGGGTAACTTCTGGAATATCCTGTAAGCATCGCATCAGCCTCACCTTCATTTACCATCATTGCCGCAAAATAATTACGTTCCCTCATCCATTTCTGAGCATCCAGTAAATTTACACCGCGTCGCTGTCTCGTTTCCCAATAAGATTGAGCATAGCGCAGCCTTCTTCCGTCCTCCTCATCAGTTTTCGGATCAATAATTGCCACTTCAGCCTCAAAGCCTATTTCTTCCTTAAGTTCATTTATAATCTCACGATTACCTAATAGTATAGGCTTGCCTATACCTTCTTCCAAAACAATTTGTGCTGCTTTAAGCACATCCAGATGATCTGCTTCTGCAAATACAATCCTTTTAGGAGCTGTTTTTGCCCTGTTGGTAAGCAATCTTACCATTTTATTATCATTCCCCAAACGCTCCAGGAGTTCTTCAACATATTTATCCCAATCCTGAATAGGATTTTTTGCAACACCGCTTTCCATTGCCGCTTTAGCAACAGCAGGAGCCACAACGGCTATAAGCCTGGGGTCAAAAGGCTTAGGTATAATATAATCGCGCCCAAAGTTTAGTTTGGTTTCTCCGTATGCAATATTTACCTGTTCAGGCACAGGTGCTTTGGCTAATTCGGCAAGTGCTCTTACAGCCGCCATTTTCATAGCTTCATTTATTTTTGAAGCCCTCACATCAAGCGCCCCTCTGAATATATAAGGGAAGCCCAAAACATTATTTACCTGATTAGGATGATCGCTTCTTCCTGTTGCCATAATAACATCAGGACGTGTAGCAACAGCCACATTATAATCTATTTCCGGTATCGGATTTGCCATTGCAAAAACAATAGGGTCGTTATTCATGCTAAGCAGCATCTCGGGAGTAAGCACGTTTCCTACCGAAAGCCCCAAAAACATATCTGCACCCTTTATAGCCTCAGCTAAAGTTTTTGCTTCTCCCGGCTGGGCATATTTCATTTGTAAAGGCAGCAGGTTCTCACGACTGGTTACCAGCATACCGTCTACATCAAACATTACAATATTTTCGGTTTTTACCCCAAGCAGTACATATAAGTTTGCACAGGCCAGTGCAGCAGAGCCCGCACCGGAAACAACCAGCTTAATATCTGAAATATTTTTGCCTGCAAGTTCAGCAGCATTTATAAGTGCGGCAGATGATATAATTGCGGTACCATGCTGGTCATCATGCATTACCGGAATATCAAGTTCTTCTACAAGCCTTCTCTCAATTTCAAAAGATTCAGGAGCTTTAATATCTTCAAGGTTAATACCGCCAAATGTTGGCGCTATATTTTTTACCGTTTCAATAAAAGCATCAATATCTTTTGTCCCTACCTCAATATCAAAAACATCAATGTCAGAAAAAATCTTAAATAACAGGCCTTTTCCTTCCATAACCGGCTTAGAGGCCTCCGGTCCTATATCTCCAAGTCCCAGTACTGCCGTACCGTTAGATATAACAGCTACTAAATTTCCTTTAGCAGTATATTTATAAACATTATTAACATCTTTTGCAATTTCAAGACAAGGTTCTGCAACACCCGGTGAATATGCTAACGATAAATCTCTTTGTGTAGCATAGGGTTTTGTGGGCACCACCTGTATTTTACCAGGATGGGGCTTTGCATGATATAGCAATGCTTGTCTTCTCTTACTGTATTGGTTCATTTTTGAATACTTTTTTTCTGGAACCCACAAAGGTAACCCTATCGTCGGAATTGTGAAATTTTTAACGCTATTCTTTTTACGAACGTTTTTTATGCGAAAAATGTATCTTTAAAAAAATTTTAAGGCCAATAATCATGAAAAAAATACTTGTGCTTCTTTTTGCGTCAGCTGTACTACTACAATCTTGCGAAAAGAAATCCAAAGAAACAACTTATTCAAATAAAGAATTATCTACATTATTAGATCAGTATTATCAGGAACGAATGAAGCTTTTTCCGTGGGAAGCAACATTAGCCGGTGATGACCGCTATAATAATATTTATCCTAATACACTTAGTGATGCATATATCTCTCAGGTAAAAGCCTTTTTCTCAAAGTATAAAGAGTCTCTTGTAAAATTTAAGGATGATGAACTGTCTGAAAATGACAGGCTAAGTAAAGAGTTATTATCATGGGAATGCGATATTAATATAGAGCAATGGTCGCAAAATGAGCAATTGATGCCTATAAATCAGTTTACAAGCCCTATACTTACTATGGGACAATGGGGAAGCGGAGCAGGCGCACAACCCTTTAAAACGGTAAAAGATTATAACAACTGGCTGGAAAGACTGGGAGACTTTAATATATATCTTGCATCTGTAGGATCCCGCATGAAAGAAGGCGTATCTAAAGGTTATGTTTTGCCGAAAGCACTTACAGAAAAAATAATTCCGCAATTAAAAGATATGGCTAACCCGGATGTAAGTTCACATTTGCTGTTTAGCCCTGTAAAACAATTTCCGGATTCTTTTAATGATGCAGAGAAAAAAGAGCTTACCGAAAAATATACCACTTTGCTAAAAGACAAAATAATACCGTCTTTTACAAACCTGTATAATTATGTAAGTACTGATTATCTTAAAGCAAGCCGTTCTACAAGTGGCATATCTGCTATACCTAATGGTAAAGAATATTACAGCCACCTCATTAAACGCTATACTACTACCGATATGACTGCTGATGAAATTCACGAATTGGGATTAAAAGAGGTAGCGAGAATTTCGGAAGAAATGGAGAAAGTAAAAAAAGAAACAGGATTTAACGGTCCGCTTAAAGATTTCTTCAATTATGTTCGCGGTAAAAAAGAACTTATGCCTTTTACTGAGCCACAGCAGGTGATAGACAATTTCAATGCAATACACGAGAGGATGAAGCCTAATCTGGATAAGCTTTTTGACCTGAAACCAAAAACACCTTTTGAAGTTAGGAGGACAGAAGCTTTTCGCGAAGCTTCGGCAAGTGCAGAATATAATCAGGGTTCTCTGGACGGTACCCGTCCGGGAATTTTTTACGTACCAATACCCGACGTAAAAAAATACAATGTTTATGCCGATGAAGACCTTTTTCTTCACGAAGCTATCCCGGGTCATCATTACCAAATATCGCTGCAACAGGAGAACACTTCACTGCCTGCATTCAGAAAAACAATATGGTTTAATGCATATGGCGAAGGCTGGGCTTTATACACCGAATCTTTGGGTAAAGAGTTGGGTTTATATACAGATCCCTATCAGTACTTTGGCATGTTAAGTGCCGAAATGCACCGCGCCATCCGTCTTGTAGTAGATACAGGATTACATACTAAAGGATGGACAAGGGAACAGGCTATTAAATATTCCATGGAGAATGAGGCCGAACCCGAAGAAAGTATTATTGCAGAAATTGAACGTTATATGGCAATACCGGGACAGGCACTATCGTATAAAATAGGACAAATGAAAATTCGTGAGCTGCGCACCAAAGCAGAAAAAGAACTTGGAGATAAATTCAGTATTAAAGAATTTCACAATCAGGTGCTCGATGCAGGATGCCTGCCTCTTAAAGTGCTTGAAGGAAAAATTGACAAATGGATTGAGAGTAAGAAATAGTAAGGAAGGTTCAGTTAAACTGAACCTTTTTTTATACCTTATTTTGCCTCGCAGGTTGCATTATGAAGTACGGGGAAATTACAGGAGTTGGCGATGAAACATAGCTGATTTGCCTTTTTATGCAATTCCAGTGCTTCTTCTTTCCTTTCTGCATTTGCAATAGTTACTTTTGGATTTAGCATTACTTCTATAAAATGTCCTGAACCATCTTCCTGAACTGCAAGTGTTGCCACAGCATCATCAGTATATGAAAGTACTTCAATACCATTTTGAGCACATACATATAAGTAGGACATCATGTGGCACGACACCAAACTGCTCAACAGCATATCTTCAGGATTATATAATGCAGGATCTCCTTTAAAAGCCTTTGCTGCCGACACGTTTATATCTGGCTTTCCTTCAATAGAAATTGTATGGTTTCTGCTGTATTTTTTAATATCACTATTAGCATCTGAAAACCAGTAAGCCTTAGCTTTAAATATATGTTTAAATGTCATATCTTCTAATTTAGCAACTAAGATTTAAGAAAATCTATATTCCTCTTAAGCCCTTCAAATTTTGTTCGTTTTACAGGAGAGTTTTTAAACACAGTCCTAAAAGTATCTTCGGTAATGTCTTCCCAGTCTTTTTTTGTAAGTGATAATAAATCAGGATGCGGATTAAATAACGGTTCATTGTGTGGCTTTGAAAAACGATTCCAAGGGCATACATCCTGGCAAACATCACAGCCAAAAGCCCACTCATCAAATTTACCCTTCATTTCGTTAGGTAAATTATCTTTAAGTTCAATAGTAAAATAAGAAATGCATTTACTACCGTCTACCACATAAGGCTCAATAATAGCCTGCGTTGGGCAGGCATCTATACATGCCGTACAACTACCGCAATGATTGGTTACAGCATGATCATATTTCAAGTCAAGATCTATAATAAGTTCGGCAATAAAAAAGAAAGATCCAACCTGTTTACTCAATAAATTACTGTTCTTTCCTATCCAGCCTAATCCGCTTTTTGCTGCCCAGGCTTTATCTAAAACAGGTGCAGAATCAACAAAAGCCCTTCCACTAACCTCACCTATCTCTTCCTGTATAGAATACAATAATTCTTTAAGTTTTTCCTTAATTACAAAATGATAATCCTGTCCATAAGCATATTTAGAAATCTTAAAAGTATCATTCGTTTGGGTTTGTTCAGGATAGTAATTCAGTAACAAAGAAATTACGCTTTTTGCGTCATCAACAAGCAACGTAGGGTCTAACCGCTTATCAAAATGATTTTCCATATACTGCATCTGTCCATTGCGGTTGGCTTTAAGCCATGCTTCAAGCCGCGGGGCTTCTTCTTCTAAAAAACCCGCTTTCGATATACCGCATGACATAAAACCAAGGCGTTTAGCCTCATCTTTAATAAATGCCGTATATTTTTCTTTATTGTTTATCACTTTTACTTCCCCTCCGTTTTACAAAGGTATGTAACTTCTGTAAAACAAAACCGCCCCATAAAGGAGCGGTTTATATATAATGTTATTACTATTAGCCCAACAACTCGTCGAGATTGGAAAGTCCCATTGTAAAACCTTCTTTGAACCCCATTGCAACAATTTTTTCAAGATCTGCCTCAGTGTCAAAAGCAAGTTCTACAGTAACATTGGTTGTATTTCCTGCTGCTTCAAACCTGTTTGTCCAGTGTCCAACTGAAAAATCCGGTATCAGATTTCCTTCTTCATCACAAAAACTGTTATCTGCTGAAAAACTGCTGCCTTCGTCAATCGCAGTAAAATCTACTCTGCACCAATGTTTTTCACCTTCAGGACTTACCATTGCATACAGCCATCTTCCACCCTTAGTAAAATTCATTTCTTTAGTTTCAACCCTGTACGGTTTAGGTGCCCACCATTTGTCTAACAATGAACTTTCAGTCCATGCCTGCCAGACTTTATCTACAGGTGCATTAAAACTACGGGTTACAATTAGTTTTTTACCCGATGGGTCTTTTACGATTTTGGTTTCATTACTCATAATTATTTGTTTTTTGTTTGATTTAATAATTCATCCAGCTGAGAGAATTTATCTTCCCATATCTTTCTGAAGGGTTCAAGCCAGGTATCTACTTCCTTCATTTTTTTAGTATTTAAATGATAATAGATTTCCCTGCCTGAAACCTGCTGGGTAACCATACCGCATTCTGCCAATATGTTTACATGTTTAGAAACAGCCTGTCTGCTGGTAGAAAATTCTCCTGCAAGCGCATTTGGCGTCATTTGCTGTTTAGTAAGCATGGTAAGTATTGCCCTTCTCGTAGGATCGGCAATAGCATGAAAAACATCTCTTTGTACACTTTGTGTCATAATACGCAACTATATAGTTGCAAATATATAAAATGCAATTAAATGGTTGCAAATTTATTTGTTAAATTTTTGACACAAAAAAAAGCTGTAAGGACAACTTACAGCTTTGTATATTTTAAAATGTAGTACTAATCAAACAAACCGCCAAGACCGCTCATATTTGCCTTACCTAAATGCTTATACGCTTTTTCAGTAACCTCCCTACCCCTTGGAGTACGGATTATGAAGCCTTCCTGAATAAGAAAAGGCTCATAAACCTCTTCTATGGTTTCTCCACTTTCAGAAACAGCAGTAGCAAGGGTAGAAAGGCCAACAGGCCCCCCTTTAAATTTGTCTATTATTGTAGTTAATATTCTGTTATCCATTTCATCAAGACCATGGGCATCTACATGCAGTGCCTTAAGTGAATAACGGGCAATTTCAATATCAATTTTTCCATTGCCTTTAATCTGGGCAAAATCCCGAACCCTGCGTAACAATGCATTGGCAATACGCGGTGTACCACGGCTGCGCCCTGCAATTTCTATAGCAGCCTCCATTGTGATAGGCATTTTAAGGATAGCCGAACTACGCTGAACAATTGTTGTAAGCAATTCGGTAGTATAATATTGTAATCGGCTTGAAATTCCGAAACGTGCCCTCATTGGTGCTGTTAGCAGTCCGGAACGTGTAGTAGCGCCTACCAGTGTAAATGGATTTAGCCCAATTTGAACAGAACGGGCATTCGGACCCGATTCAATCATAATATCTATTTTAAAATCCTCCATAGCCGAATAAAGATATTCTTCAACTATAGGGCTAAGACGGTGTATCTCATCAATAAAAAGAATATCCCTTTCGTCAAGATTAGTTAGTAATCCTGCAAGATCTCCGGGCTTATCAAGTACAGGCCCTGAAGTTATTTTAATACCCACTCCCAATTCGTTAGCCAGAATATTAGCCAATGTAGTTTTTCCTAACCCGGGAGGGCCATGAAACAATGTATGGTCTAATGCTTCACCACGCATGTTGGCCGCCTGAACGAATACCAGAAGATTTTCAAGCACTTGTGCCTGTCCAGTAAAATCATCAAAAGAGAGGGGCCTTAATTTTTTTTCAAGATCCAGCTCATCGGCATTGTAATTAGTATTGGTAGGGTCTAAATTTTCATTCATAACGCAAAGATAAGCGAATTTGGCAACGCTTTACATCATATATCCGTCAGACAAAATATCATTCCATTCAGGGTGCTCATTAATGTAATGTGCCACATACGAACAAAGCGGCACAACAGTAAGCCCGTTATCTTTGGCACACTGCAGGGTACGTTTTATAAGTTCGGCAGCAATGCCTTTTCCCCGCAATGCTTCAGGAGTTTCGGTATGGGTTAAAAATATCTTTTCTCCTTCACGATAATATTCTACAAATGCAAACCCTCCATTAACGTGAAGTTCAAATTGCTTCCCTTCTTCATTAATCTTAAAATCATCTTTTTGGCCAACGTTTTTCATAAATTTTCATTTATATAAAGGTAAGATTTTTCAATTGTGACGCAACAATATTCCTGACAATGACTAATGAAAAGCTTTTTTAAATATCTTTAGCCTATTAACCAATTACCAACTATGGAAAACGAACACGAAGACAAACATTTAAAACGCGAACTTGGCCTGCTTGACGGTACTATGCTGGTTGTAGGATCGATGATAGGATCGGGTATTTTTATTGTTAGTGCTGATATGATGCGGAATGTAGGCAGTGCCGGATGGCTTATCCTTATATGGATACTATCGGGTATAATGACCATCATAGCAGCTATTAGTTATGGAAAGTTAAGTGCAATGTTTCCAAAAGCCGGCGGACAATATGTTTACCTTAAGGAAGCGTATAATAAACTCATAGCCTTTCTGTACGGCTGGAGTTTTTTTGCAGTAATACAAACAGGTACCATTGCTGCTGTAGGTGTAGCCTTCGCGAAATTTACTGCTTATATATATCCGCCATTCAGCGACCAGAATGTATTATACGAAATTGCCTCATTTAAACTTAATGCTGCACAACTCGTATCTATAGCAACTATAATATTGCTTACTTATATTAACAGTAATGGAGTGAAAAACGGAAAATGGATACAAACCATTTTTACCATAACTAAAATTGCCTCACTATTTGGCTTGGTAATTTTCGGACTAATACTTGCTGCCAAAGCCGATATATGGAATGCCAATTGGTCGGATGCCTGGAATGCACAATCGTTTAACAAAGACACTAACCAATGGCTGCCTATAGGCGGAACAGTATTAATGTCTGCCATTGCAGCATCTATGGTAGGATCTCTATTTTCGAGTGATGCATGGAATGGTGTAACATTTATATCGGGCGAAATAAAAAATCCACAGCGCAATGTGGGGCTTAGCCTTTTCTTCGGCACATTAATCGTTACTATTATTTATATTTCAGCAAACATTATGTATCTGGCAGTAATGCCCAATGATGCTATTGCTTTTGCAGCATCAGATCGTGTGGCTGTTGCAGCCTCACATGCTATTTTCGGCAGCACAGGCACCTATATTATAGCTATAATGATAATGATATCTACCTTTGGTTGTAACAACGGACTGATTATGGCAGGCGCAAGGGTATATTATACTATGGCAAAAGACGGGCTTTTCTTTAAAAAAGCTGCCCGCCTTAATGGCGCAAGCGTACCCGGTTGGGGACTTTGGTTTCAGTGCTTCTGGGCATCGGCATTATGCCTTACGGGCAAATATGGCGACCTGCTGGATTTTGTTATGATTATTGTTGTTATATTTTACATACTAACAATTTACGGCATATTTATTTTAAGAAAAAAAATGCCAAATGCAGAACGACCATACAAAGCTTTTGGCTACCCTATACTACCTCTTATTTATATTATTTTAGCTGCTGCATTTTGCTTTTTCCTGCTTAAAGACAGAACAAGTACCTGCGGATGGGGCGTTTTAATTATGCTCGCAGGAATACCTGTGTATTACTTAACAAAGCCAAAAGAGTAAATAATTGATGTAATACTATTCAAAATAATATTCTTTAGGGATACCAAATGGGTTCTATATTGGCACGAGCGTGACGCTCATGCGCACAAAATAAATAACATAGCTGTCAAACTCTTATTTGTATTTTTTAGCTACTTGTTTTCTTTTCCGCGTAAATATATTAGCACGAGCGAGACGCTCGCGCCAGCGGGGTATATATCAACAAGAATTATAAACTAAACAGCTATAAAAAAGCCCACGCAATGCGTGGGCTTTTTTATAGTATAGAGAATTAAATTCTAATGGTGTAATTGCTCTTCTCCTTCTTTCATTGGTACAGTTTGCGGCACGAAGTCATCATCGTGACCCGGCTTACTGTAATCGTAAGGCCATCTGTAAACTTCCGGTATTTCACCCGGCCAGTTACCGTGCATATGCTCAACCGGAGTTGTCCATTCAAGCGTGTTAGATCTCCAAGGATTTTGAGGTGCTCTTTTACCTTTAAATATATTATAGAAGAAGTTCCATAAGAATACTAACTGGAATGCAGCTCCTATAATAGCGAACATTGTAATTAACACGTTAACATCAGCAAGGTCATCAAATAATGGGAATGCAGTGTTAGTATAGTAACGTCTCGGAAGACCTGCCATACCAATAAAGTGCATTGGGAAGAATACGCCATAAGCACATATTGCAGTTACCCAGAAGTGAATATAACCAAGATTTTTACTCATCATTCTTCCGAATAATTTTGGATACCAGTGGTAAATACCTGCAAACATACCATATAGAGCAGATATACCCATTACAAGGTGGAAGTGAGCAATAACAAAGTAAGTATCGTGAACGTTAATATCCAGAGTACTATCACCAAGAATAATACCTGTTAAACCACCCGTAATAAAGGTAGAAACAAAACCAATAGAGAAAAGCATCGCAGGGTTAAGCTGCAGGTTACCTCTCCAAAGTGTTGTAATCCAGTTAAACGCTTTTACAGCAGATGGAATAGCGATCAATAATGTTGTGAATGTAAATACCGAACCAAGGAATGGATTCATACCAGAGATAAACATGTGGTGACCCCAAACGATAGTTGATAAGAAAGCAATAGCAAGTATTGAAGCAATCATCGCACGGTAACCAAAAATTGGTTTACGTGAGTTAGATGCCATAATTTCAGATACAAGACCCATTGCCGGTAAAATTACAATGTAAACCTCAGGGTGTCCAAGGAACCAGAAAAGGTGCTCAAATAAAACCGGCGATCCACCCTGATAGTGAAGGACTTCACCAGAAATAAATATATCAGAAAGGTAGAATGATGTACCAAAACTTCTGTCAAAAATAAGTAATAATGCAGCAGATAATAATACCGGGAACGATACTATACCGATAACAGCAGTAATAAAGAAAGCCCATACTGTAAGTGGAAGTCTTGTCATAGACATACCTTTTGTTCTAAGGTTAATAACCGTTACAACATAGTTAAGCGATCCCATTAGAGATGAAGCAATGAATATAGCCATTGAAACTAACCAAAGTGTCATACCTGTACCAGATCCACCAATTGCCTGTGGTAAAGCACTCAAAGGAGGATAAACTGTCCATCCGGCTGACGCAGGCCCTGCTTCAACAAATAAAGACATTACCATTATTATTGTAGATATGAAGAACAGCCAGTATGAAATCATATTCATAAAACCGGAAGCCATATCACGTGCACCAATCTGCAAAGGAATAAGAAGGTTACTAAACGTACCACTTAAACCTGCTGTCAATACAAAGAAGACCATTATAGTACCATGTATTGTTACAAGAGCCAGATAAATATCATTTTTCATTACTCCTCCCGGAGCAAATTTATCACCTAAAAATATTTCGAATACTTTGAAAGATTCCTCCGGCCATGCAATCTGCATACGGAATAATAATGACATTCCTACACCAAGAACCCCCATAAGAATACCTGTAATAAGGTATTGCTTAGCGATCATTTTATGATCGATACTAAAGATATACTTTGTAATAAAAGTTTCTTTATGGTGGTGGTGATCATGAGCGTCGTGGTGACCGTGTTCTTCGTGACCGTGTAATTCGTGTCCTACTGCTGACATATTTCTTTAATTTGAATATATTTAAAAAGAATTATTTTTTTATAACCTGTGCTACCATTGTAGAATCCGGTTTTGTCGCCGCCGCTGAATCTGCAGGTTTTGCAGGAGCAGCTTCTATTGCTGGTTCTGCAGCAGCAGCCGCAGCTTCTTCTTTTGATTTTTTAACCGCAGCAGCAAGTGTTTCTTTACCGCTCAGCCATTTTTTGAAATCGGCATCATCTTCAACAACAACTTTCATCTGCATATTGTAGTGAGACATACCGCATATTTTATTACAAAGAAGCAGATAATCAAAATTATAAGGATCAAGAGCCGTTTTACCATCAGCTACCAGGTCGGCGCTCTTCTTAGATCTTATTTCATTGATATTAGCAACTTTCTTCATGATTTTTGGATCCTGACGCATTTCTTCAGTCGTAATGGTTGGTGTGAATGCAAATTCAGTTACCATACCTGGAACAACGTTCATTTGTGCCCTGAAGTGTGGGAAGTAAGCAGAGTGCAATACATCCTGAGAACGGAATTTAAACACCACCTGTTTACCTTTTGGAAGGTGTAATTCGGTAGAAGTAATATCATCCTGAGCATTAGGGTCAGACATATCAACACCTAAAGTATTTACTCCCTCTATATATCTTACGTTAGCTTTACCAAGAACATTATCTTCTCCGGCATAACGAACTTCCCAACTAAATTGTTTAGCATAAACTTCAACAAAAATAGTATCTTCTTTTTCTTCATCAATAAACATGATATTAGTCCATGCATATAATCCATAAAGAATAAGACCAGCCAAAACAATTACAGGAATAATAGTCCAGATAAATTCAAGTTTGTCATTATCGGCAAAATAAAATGCAACCTTTCCTTGTTTACCTCTGTATTTGAATGCAAAATAGTGAAGAAGGAACTGTGTAACTGTCTGAACAAAAAAGATAAGACCCATAGAGATAGCCATCAGGTTATCATATTCAGGACCATGTTCTGAAGCTGGAGTACCTAATACAAGGTGTCCCCATTTCAATAATGAATAAAGTGTAAAGACGTAGATGAAGCCAAGAAAAGCAAACATCACATAACCATTAACATTATTATCTTTGTCGTTAGCAACTTCGCTATCACCATCGTTAGCGTTGCCGGTACCAACCTGTGTTAAGTCAAATATTTTAGTTAATTGCCATATTGCAATGCCTAATAAAACTAAAACTACTATTATCAATAAACTTGTCATTTGTTTATTTCTTTAAATATTAATAATGAAAATGCTTACTTTCTTCAATTAAAGGATTGCGTTTCGCTAATAACGGCGCTTTAGTAAGAGCTGTAAACACAACGAATATAAACAATCCAAGGAAGAATAATATTGCACCTATTTCACCTGCACCTATAAACCACTGCTCACCTACTGTAGCCGGCATGATCATATTGAAGAAGTCAATATAGTGTCCGAAAAGGATAACTATACCAGCCATAACAATAACCCATGAAAGACGTTTGAAATCAGTATTTATAAGGATTAATACAGGGAATACAAAGTTCATTACAACCATTCCAAAGAAAGGAAGGTTATAATTTTCAATACGCATTTTAAAGTAAACAATCTCTTCAGGTATATCAGCATACCATATTAGCATGAACTGAGAGAACCAAAGGTATGTCCAGAATACACTGAAACCAAACATGAATTTAGCAAGATCGTGAATGTGGCTTGTATTAACATACTCAAGGTAACCAAGAGATTTAAGATAGATAGCTACCATTGCAATAACAGTAACAGCACTTACAATAAAGCTTGCAAATACATACCATCCAAATAATGTACTGTACCAGTGTGGATCTACAGACATAATCCAGTCCCAAGACATGATAGATTCAGTAACAATAAAGAAAACAAGGAATGCAGCAGAAGCTTTAAAGTTTTTCTTGTAGAAACTATTATCTGTAGCATCATCCTGAGCAAGCGAATTTTTTCTGGCATACTGGCGATAAAAAATCCATCCACCCATAAAAATAGCAGCTCTTATAAGAAAGAAAGCACCATTAAGGTATCCGGATTTTGCCTGGATCAAGTGATCCTCTGCAACAACATCAGGATCCATCCATACGAATAAATGATGAAATTGAAGTACACCTGCTACTAATAATAAAAATACAATCACAGCGCCAGGTATAAGATAGCTTGATATACCTTCCATTACTCTGAATAAAACAGGAGACCATCCTGCCTGAGCAGCGTTTTGGATAGCAAAAAATGCAAGTGCGCCTAATGAAATCAACATAAAAAATAACGCAGCAACATACACACCAGCCCAAGGCTTGTTTTGCAGCTGACTTAATACGTGTTTTAAATGGTGCTCGTGTTCTGCATGTGCATCGTGAGCTTCAGCCCCATGAGCTTCATGAGATATTTCATTATGGTTGTCATGATTTACAACAGCTGTTTCAGCGTGTATTGTATCATGGCCTCCATTTACTCCTTCAACAGCATGTGATTCTTCTTTTACAGCAGTATGAGCTTCGGGTGCAGCAGCTTCATCATGATGAGCAGCTTCGGCATGACCTCCATTATGGTGGCTGTCTGCCGCTAATATTTTCTCTACGTCTTCAACGGTTTTTGGTGCAGTGAAAAAACTATAGCCTATCCCAAGGACACCTAATATCATCAGGACAAATGCAATTGTTTTTAATCTACTTGAAAATGTGTACATATATTTATGCTTTCAGTGTTCTACAATTATTATTCACTCCTAAGTTTCATCACGTAGTGAGTAACCTGCCAACGCTCTTCCTGAGAAAGCTGATTAGCGTGAGAGCCCATTGCGTTTAATCCGTAAGTTATTACATGGAAAATACTCCCTTCAGTAATATCCCTGTCTTTATAATTAGGCACCCCAAGGAATTTTTCCCTTTTTACAAGATTTCCTTTTCCATCTCCTTTATCACCATGACAAATTGCACAGTAAATAGTAAAAAGCTGTTCACCTCTTTCAAGGTCAATGTCTTCAGGAGCCAGTGGAGATTTTAAGTTTGCTTTTGCCAATTCATAACCCGCTGTAGAATTCTCATATTCATAAGGA
Source organism: Flavobacterium sp. NRK1 (assembly GCF_024054175.1). Taxonomy (GTDB): domain Bacteria; phylum Bacteroidota; class Bacteroidia; order Flavobacteriales; family Flavobacteriaceae; genus Flavobacterium. The sequence continues at coordinate 1,816,373 of NZ_JAMXLA010000001.1, read as the reverse complement.
GTAAATCCTCTTGGTATAGAACCTTTAGCAGGCAATTGACCCTCTTTACCATTAGCAAATGCAGCAGATTCTGCATAAGGCTCATAGCCTACCGGCTCATACATGTTAGGCATGTACTGGTAATTGGGCTCTGATTTATTAAAGCAGGCAGTAAGCGATGACGCTGCTACTGCGAGTAATGCTATTTTATATAACGCTTTCATACTTTTTTAATGCTTTTCTATTACTTTAACTTCCACAGCTCCTGTGTTCTCAAAGAAAGAAACAAGCTGACTTTCATCACCGCTTACAGCAACTTCCATTAGGAAATGATCGTCTGTAGTCCTTAAATCAGGATTTTCAGCACTTTTAAACGGCCATAATTTACTTCTCATATAAAAAGTGATAACCATTAAGTGGGCAGCAAAGAATACAGTCATCTCAAACATAACCGGTACAAAAGCCGGCATATTCTGAATATAACTAAAGCTAGGCTTACCACCAATATCCTGTGGCCAATCGTGTATCATGATAAAGTTCATCATTGCAGTTGCAACAGATAATCCTACTAAGCCATATAAAAATGAGCAGATAGCAATTCTCGTAGGAGCAAGCCCCATAGCTTTATCAAGGCCGTGAACTGGGAATGGCGTATAAATTTCTTCAATGTGATGATGCGCAGCACGTGTTTGCTTTACTGCATCCATAAGGATATCATCGTCATTGTATAGTACATGTATAACTTTATTACTCATGATCTTAGTGATGATTATGTTCTGAATGTGAATGATTGTCGTGACCGCCCTGCTCTCTTAACTTTTTATAAGTTTCGCTGGAAGTTTTCATGATAGATTTAACCTCTGCCTGCGCAATTACAGGGAAACTCCTCGAATAAAGAAGGAATAACACGAAGAAGAAACCTATTGTTCCGATAAAGAAACCTGCATCTACAAAAGTAGGCTGGAACATTGTCCATGATGATGGAAGATAATCTCTGTGAAGTGATGTAACGATAATTACGAAACGCTCAAACCACATACCTATATTTACCACGATTGAAATTACGAAAGATACATAGATGCTGGTTCTGATTTTCTTGAACCACATTACCTGTGGAGAAACAACATTACAAGTCATCATTAATAAGTAAGACCACCAGTAAGGTCCTGTTGCCCTGTTAAGGAAAGCATATTGCTCGTATTCTACACCGGAATACCAGGCAATAAATAACTCGGTAATATAAGCGACACCTACAATTGAACCTGTAATCATAATAATGATATTCATTAATTCAATATGTTGTACGGTGATATAAGCTTCAAGGTTAGAAAGTTTTCTCATAATGATAAGAAGGGTATTAACCATTGCAAATCCTGAGAAAATAGCTCCTGCAACGAAGTACGGAGGAAGGATTGTAGTATGCCATCCCGGTATAACCGATGTAGCAAAGTCAAAAGATACGATAGTATGTACCGAAAGTACAAGTGGTGTTGCAAGACCTGCAAGAACAAGAGATACCTCTTCAAAACGCTGCCAGTCTTTTGCCCTTCCGCTCCATCCAAAACTTACGATAGAATAAACTCTTTTAGCAAAAGGAGTTATTGCCCTGTCACGAAGCATTGCAAAGTCAGGAAGTAAACCTGTCCACCAGAAAACCAAAGATACCGAAAGGTAAGTAGAGATCGCAAATACGTCCCAAAGCAGCGGTGAGTTAAAGTTTACCCAAAGTGAACCAAACTGGTTCGGAATAGGCATAACCCAGTAAGCTAACCATGGACGGCCCATGTGGAATACCGGGAACATTGCTGCCTGGATTACCGAAAAAATGGTCATCGCTTCAGCAGATCTGTTAATCGCCATTCTCCATTTTTGGCGGAATAATAAAAGTACTGCAGAAATCAGTGTTCCTGCGTGACCGATACCTACCCACCAAACGAAGTTGGTAATATCCCAGGCCCAGCCAACTGTTTTATTTGAACCCCATGTACCAATACCTGTTCCAACTGTGTAGGAAACGCACGCAACACCCCAAAGGAAAGCTGCAAGCGCAATTGAAAATGCGATCCACCATTGTTTATTTGCTCTGCCCTCTACGGGTGCAGCAACATCAACGGTAACATCATGGTAATTTTTGTCACCTATAATTAAAGGTTTTCTAATGGGTGCTTCGTAATGAGACGACATAATCCTTTATAGTGTTTCTTATTAATATTACTTGTTACTATGTATTTCTAACTTTAACATGATAGAATACATTTGGCTGTGTTCCTATCTGGCTAAGCAGGTGGTAAGATCTTTCATCTTCCTTAAGCGATACTACTGTATCTTCTTTCTTATTTACATCTCCAAACACTATTGCCCCACTGCTACATGCTGCAGAACAAGCCGTCTGGAACTCATCTTTATTAACTTCACGGCCTTCTCTTTTCGCATTAAGAATTGTTGCCTGAGTCATTTGTATACAGAAAGAACATTTTTCCATTACACCTCTTGAACGAACATTTACATCCGGATTAAGAACCATACGGCCAAGATCATCGTTCATGTGGTAGTCAAACTCACTATTTTTGTTATATAGGAACCAGTTGAAACGACGTACTTTGTAAGGACAGTTGTTTGCACAATAACGGGTACCAACACAACGGTTATACGCCATTTGATTCTGACCCTGACGACCATGAGAAGTTGCCGCAACAGGACAAACAGTTTCACATGGAGCGTGGTTACAGTGCTGACACATTACAGGCTGGAATACTACCTGTGGATTTTCAGCAGGGTCTTCCATAGCACCGAATGTTTTGATAGAATTAAGAGCACCCGAGGTACTTTCTTTTAATTCAACATCACCAGCAAAAGTTTCTTCGTGAGAATAATACCTATCAATACGCAACCAGTGCATATCGCGGCTTCTTCTTATTTCAGATTTTCCTACAACCGGTACATTATTCTCTGCGTGACAAGCAATAACACAAGCTCCGCAACCTGTACAGGCATTAAGATCAATAGACATGTTAAAATGATGTCCGGTTGTTCTGTCGAAAGATTCCCAAAGGTCTATTGAAGCAGCAGGGACTTCCTGATGATCATAAGAAACCTGAGGCATTTCATTCCATTCAGAAGCATCTTTTTTATTGAAAACATCAAGAGTTGTTTCTTTAACAATGTCTCCCCTACCCATTAATGTATTTTGAAGCTGTACACAGGCAAATTCATGCTCACCAGTTGTTTTAGTCAGTTTCGCAGACTGTAATGAGTTAAGGTTATTATATAAAGTATAGGCATTAACACCTACAACCATTTCTTTTTTCATTGCTGCCTTACGGCCGTAACCTAGTGCAAGACCGGCAGTACCTTTAGCTTGTCCGGGCTGAATTACAACAGGAACATTTTCAAGTTTTTTTCCGTTAACCTCAATAGTAACATAACTACCATTAAGACCACCGTTTGCAACATGCCAGTTTTCTAAACCAAGTTTTTCAGCATCCGCTTTTGAAACCGTTACATAGTTATCCCATGACACACGAGTGATAGGGTCCGGGAATTCCTGTAACCAAGGGTTATTTGCCTGCTGGCCATCTCCCATACCTGTTTTAGTATAAAGAACAAGCTCTAAATCAGAAGAAGGTTTTGCAGAAGCAAGTTTTGAAGCTGCACCGGCAAAATCACCACCGGCCGCAGAAACAGCAGCAACATCAGAAACACTAACTCCATCATGTACTAATTGATTCCATGTTTTTCCTGTTACATAAGAAGCGGAAGCCCCTTTAATATAACTGTAGAAATCCTGAGAATTTCCAGACCATGAAAGCAACGCATCCTGGAATTGTTTAGTATTAAATAACGGACGGATAGTAGGCTGTGTCACAGAATAATATCCTTTAGCCACACTTACATCACCCCAAGACTCAAGGTAATGAGGAGCTGCAGCTGCTACTGTAGTTATTGAAGCAGTTTCATCCTCTTTAAGCGAGAAAGAAACCGATAATTTCACTTTTTTAAGGCCTTCAGCAAAATCAGCACTATTAGGCAGCGTATATACAGGATTCACACCATTCATAATAAGAGTGTGAACATTACCTGCTTTCATATCATTGACAAGCTGAGCAACCGCTTTCGCATCACCTTTACGAGTAAGGCGTGCACCTGCAGGATTAAATGCTTCAGATTGTAATGCGTTATTAATAGCCAATGCAAGGAGCTGAGCATTAACATCATCAAGACCTGTAACAACAACACCTTTAGAACCTGCAGCTTTAACCTGTTTAGCAGCATTAGCTACTGCATCAGCATAAGCTTTGTTAGAAATTGCAGGAACACTTACAGAAGAACCTGTAACAAGATTATATATAGTAACAAGAGCATATTTCTGCTCCGTAACTGTCAAAGCAATACGTTTGTCAGCATTAGCACCGGAAAGCGTCATATTTGACTCAATCTGTATATGCTTAGACATTTTCCCCTGTTTAGGAATACGGCCTGAGGCATAGTCTGCGTCAAATCCTCCGCCCTGCCAGTCTCCCAGGAAATCAGCACCAACAGAAAGAATTACATCAGCTTTACCAAAATCGTAATCAGCAAGAGCTCTTTCACCATAAACAGCCTGGAAAGCATCCAATGCTTCAGATGAAGAGACAGCATCATAAACAACATGTTTAAAACCAGGATATTTTGCACCAAACTCAGCAATCAGTTTATCAGTAGAAGGGCTCGCCGTTGTACCCGTAAGAACAACAACCTGGCCTGAACCTGCAGCAGCCTGAGAAAGACCCGCTTTTACTTTAGCATCTACTTCTTCCCATGAAGCAGGTTTACCTGCAATCATTGGCTGTTTTAAACGCATACTGTCATATAACGACAATACAGAAGCATGAACCCTTGCATTAGCAGCAAACTTAGCACCCGCAAGTGTATTGTTTTCTACTTTAATAGGACGTCCTTCACGCGTCTTGATTAATATATTTGCGAAATCAAAACCATCATTCATGGTTGTTGCATAGTAATCAGCAACCCCCGGGATGATTTCTTCCGGCTGAACTACGTAAGGAATAGACTTGATAACCGGGCCCTCACACGCAGCAAGCGATGCAGCTGCTGTACTGAACCCAACATATTTCAAAAAGTCACGACGACTTGTTGATGAAGAACCAAGAGCTTCCTTGTCGCCAAGAAATTCATCAGTAGGGATCTCCTCAACAAACTCATTGTTTCTTAGCGTCTCAACAATAGAGCTGTTTTCATTCAGCTCTTCAACACTTTGCCAGTATTTTTTGTTTGATGCCATGTTGTATATAGATATTAGCTTCTTAAAAATTGATTAATAGTGACATTTTCCACACTCAGTACCACCCATGTTAGCAGCAGTAAGCTTAACTACGCCATATTTTTTGGCAAGTTCGTCGTGGATTTTCTTGTAGTAGTCATTTCCTTCCACCTTAACATTCGTTTCACGGTGACAGTTAATACACCATCCCATAGTAAGCGGAGCATGCTGCCTCATAACCTCCATAGTCTCAACAGGACCGTGGCATTTCTGGCATTCTACCCCGGCAACTGAAACGTGCTGAGAGTGATTGAAGTAAACGAAATCCGGAAGATTATGAATTCTAACCCATTTAACTGGTTTTTGTTTTCCGGTATATTTTTGAGCTGTAGCATCCCATCCTACAGCATTGTATAGTTTTTTAATTTCACCAGAGTAAAACTCTTTAGAATGATCTACATACGTAGAATCTTTATCTCCCTGGAATTCTGAAATGTTTTTATGACAGTTCATACAAACATTTAATGACGGTATACCTGAAGTCTTACTAACTCTTGCAGAAGAGTGACAGTATTTACAATCAATACCATTATCACCGGCATGTATTTTATGAGAGAAGTGTATTGGCTGAATTGGCTCATAACCCTGATCTACACCCACCTGCATTAAGTACCCATATAAGAAATACGAAGAAGCAAGAAGAAGCAGTATAGCAGTAACCAAAACAAGAAACTGGTTTTTAGCATAAGCTTTCCATAAAGAAACTGAAGGTTCTTTTACAACTTCAATACCGTTATTATTTGAAATCCTTGTAAGTGTTTTATTAACCAATACAAGCATTACAATTAATACACCAAGAACCACAACCAACAGGCCAAGAACTACATTACTTGAAGTATCAGAACCTCCCGAAGCAGCTCCCTGAACCGCAGTTCCAGCAGAAGGAGTAGCAACAGGCGCAGGCGCAGATGTATACGCCATAATGTTATCTATATCTCCCTTAGACAGTTGCGGAAACGGAGTCATAACAGCATTGTTATTCTCAGCAAATAATTTAACTGCAGCAGGATCACCTGCCTTAATCATCGCACTGCTGTTTGCCACCCACTTGTAAATCCACTCACGATCATGCCTGTCTGCAACACCTCTTAATGCAGGCCCGGTAGACTTAGCATCAAGTTTGTGACATGCAGCACAAAGAGTATTAAACAACTCTTTACCCTTTACAGGATCACCAGCTCCTTCAGCCGGCGCTGCTGTTGCTTCAGCCGGAGCCGCTGCCGCAGCATCCTGCGCATAAGATGTAATGGAAAATGACAGCGAGAACGCCAGACAGAACAATAAAATTCTTGAAAACGAAGTATGGTTACCCACTTTTTTCATATTAAAAATGATTATCGACTTAAATTGGTATGGTTTTTAGTAAGCTTAATATGGAGATACCTTGCTTTTTTAAAAACTCCCACAAAAATACGACTTATGAATTATTCTCAAACCTTAAATAAATCTTAATACTTAATTTATAAAGATTCTAAATAAATCAGGATAATCCCCATAAAATAATAAGTTGTACTTTTGTACCAAACACAGTTCATTATGAGAATTTTAAATCTAAAACCTTACAAAACAGTCTTTCTTTTACTTACTATTTGGGGCAGCAACTGCATAGCACAAGAAGGCAAAGTTTCTGTATCTCAGGATGCCCGCTTTGAGCAGCTTTTAAAAGAAAAGCGTAAAATAAACCCATCAATAACCATAAACGACCGTTATAAAATACAGATATTTTATGGTGATAATGAAAAAGCCCGCAAGTCTCTTTCTGAATTTAAAAGGGAATTTAAGTCTATTGACGGAACAATAATATACGAAAGCCCAACTTATAAAGTGTGGGTAGGTAATTTTAAATCCCGCCTTGATGCTGAAAGAAGCCTTCAGGAAATAAAAAAGAAATACCCATATGCGTTGCTTATAAAGCAAAAATAAACAGTAATAAAAAAGCCCCGGATTACGGGGCTTTTTTATTTTGCTAGTGTTCACGTTTTCTTTTTAGTACTCCACCTGCAGTTTCTTTGATAGGGCCCGAAAATATAAATGCCTTCGGGTCAATTTCATGCACCGCACCCTTAAGCCTTCTAACTTCGAGCCTTGTAACAACTGTATAAATTATATCACATTCTGCACTTACCTCAAAACTATCTTTCATAAAGCCTCGCTCTCCTTTATAAATGGTAATACCTTTTCCCATTTGTAAAACCAAAAAGGCTTTTACGTCTTCACTTTTTGCCGAAATTATTGTTACCCCAGTAAATTCCTGTATCCCCTCAACAACATAATCAATTGTTTTTGAAGCCACAAAATAGGTAAGCATAGAATAAAATGCTTTTTCAAGGCCAAAAAATACAGCTGCTATGGCGAAAATTATAATATTAAGCCCCAGGATGATTTCACTCATAGTAAAACCCACTTTTTTACCGGTATAAACAGCAAGCACTTCAATACCGTCTAAAGCACAGCCACCACGCATTCCCAAGCCAACACCCAAACCTATAAATAACCCGCCGAAAGCGGAGACTATAAGCTTATCATGCGTTATAATAGGTACAGGAAGCCATAACAGACAAATACCCAAAATCACAATGGATGCAGATGTTTTTATAACAAATTTCTTCCCTATTATTTTTAATCCCATAAGAATTAAAGGAATATTGATAGCAATAATAAGTAATGCAATATTTATGTTATAAGTTTCATGAAACAACAGAGCCAGTCCGGTAACACCTCCATCAAAAAAATGATTGGGCACCAAAAGTCCTTTCAATGCAAAGTTGACACATAAAATACCACCGGCTATAAAAAAATAGTCAGTCAGTGAATCTTTTAATTTCAGCCCTTTGGTTACAGTATTCATGTATGTTTAGTTATTTTAGACTTGATAATTTTAAGATGTTTTTCTTTATTACCATCTCTTAATTCTTTTGCGAGCGAGGTAAAATAATGATGCTTTTCGAAGAAATCGACCTGAAGCGCATTCCATTCCTTTTCATTCTTAACAACCTCTGAGTTTAATAATTCCCTGTAAAGGCAATCTGAAATTTCAAAAAAGTCATCTCTTCCCAGATAATCAAGGTCTGCATCTGCAATAATTTCTTCAAGCCCGGTATGTGGTGATTGCGGAATTTTTGTTGCCATTATCATCCCGCAGATTATTTTAACCTGCTCTTCAGAATAACCAAATAATGGCAGATATTCTTCAGCATAACTACAGGAGATTTCTTCATGCCCTTTAGCTTTTATTATAAAGCCTGAATCGTGAAACAGAGCTGCCGTTTTAAGTAATAATGTATCCTGCGCCGACAATTCTAAAGCTGCTGCATGTCTTATCACAGTATCATAAACATCAAGTATATGTCTTACATTATGATAATACAAACCTGAAGGCAATTCTTTTTCAAGCTTATTAATTATAAAAAGTTTTACTTTTTCTATATCAATCACACTATTTGTTTTATTGACATCATTACTACCTTAAGCAATTCCATCAAAAATATATTTATTTTTAAGAAAAACCTAACAGCATAAAACAAAAAAATCCCAACTGTATAAACAGTTGGGATTTTTATATAGAATAACTTATTACTTAAGTTTCTTTTTCACTTCAACCTCCTGATAAGCTTCAATTATATCAAGCTGCTGAATATCGTTATAGTTCTTAATCTGCATACCGCAATCGTATCCTTTAGAGACTTCTTTAACATCGTCTTTAAAACGTTTAAGCGCAGCAAGCTCTCCGGTATAGATAACAACTCCATCCCTGATAAGTCTGATCTTAGAACTTCTGAATATCTTACCATCTGTAACCATACATCCGGCAATAGTACCAACTTTAGATATTTTAAAGGTTTCACGGATCTCAGCAGTACCTGTAACTTCTTCTTTAAGTTCAGGAGACAGCATTCCTTCCATCGCATCTTTAAGATCATCAATAGCATCATAAATGATAGAGTAATTCCTGATATCGATCTCTTCCTTATCAGCAAGTGATCTTGCACTTGCAGAAGGACGAACATTAAATCCGATAATAATCGCATCAGAAGCCGAAGCAAGTAACACGTCAGATTCAGTAATTGCACCTACACCTTTATGTATAATATTTATTTGTATCTCTTCTGTTGAAAGTTTAGAGAAGGAGTCTGACAGAGCTTCAACCGAACCATCCACATCACCTTTAAGGATAATATTAAGTTCTTTAAACTGCCCAAGAGCTATCCTTCGTCCAATTTCAGCCAGAGTAATATGTCGCTGTGTACGCACAGACTGCTCACGCATTAATTGTGTACGTTTAGCCGCAATTTGTTTTGCTTCTCTTTCATCTTCAAAAACACTGAACTTATCACCTGCCGTAGGAGCACCATCAAGACCTAATATAGATATAGGTGTAGAAGGACCTGCTTCTTTAACATTATGGCCACGCTCATCGTGCATTGCTTTTACTTTACCATGATGCTTACCGGCAAGAACATAATCTCCTACCTTTAACGTACCACCCTGAACAAGTACAGTAGCAACGTAACCTCTACCTTTATCTAAGAATGCTTCTACTACGGTACCTACCGCTGCCTTGTCCGGATTAGCTTTAAGATCTAAAATTTCAGCTTCAAGCAATACTTTTTCAAGAAGTTCTTTCACTCCTAATCCTGTTTTTGCCGAAATGTCATGCGATTGTATCTTACCACCCCAGTCTTCAACAAGAAGGTTCATTCCTGCAAGCCTTTCCTTAATTTTTTCAGGATTAGCTGCCGGCTTATCAACCTTATTGATAGCAAATATAATGGGCACACCTGCCGCCTGGGCGTGATTAATAGCTTCTTTTGTTTGTGGCATGATATCATCATCTGCCGCAATAACAATAATAGCAATATCCGTTACCTGAGCACCACGTGCACGCATCGCGGTAAACGCCTCGTGACCCGGTGTATCTAAAAATGCAATTTTCTGTCCGTTATCCAGCGTTACACCATAAGCACCTATATGCTGTGTAATACCTCCCGATTCTCCTGCAATTACATTTTCTTTACGAATGTAGTCAAGAAGGGAAGTTTTACCATGGTCTACGTGGCCCATTACGGTTACAATTGGCGCTCTGAATGTAAGATCTTCTTCTTTATCTTCTACTACCTCCATTGATTCCTCAATATCGGTAGTTATAAATTCAACTTCATAACCAAATTCGTCTGCTACTATGCTTAGTGTTTCGGCATCAAGACGCTGGTTCATGGTTACCATGATACCTAATGACATACATACCGATATAACTTTAGTAATAGGCACATCCATCATGGTTGCAATTTCTCCTACAGTTACAAACTCTGTAACCTTGATAGTTTTGCTTCCTTCGTCAAGCATTCTTTGCTCATCATCAGATTTCTGACGGTGGCTGTCACGCTTATCTCTTCTATATTTAGCAGCTTTAGATTTGCTTCCTTTACCCTGAAGTTTTTCAAGGGTTTCACGAATCTGGTTTTTAACTTCTTCTTCAGTAGGCTCTACCTTAGAAACTATTGCAGGACGTTTAGGCCCGAACTTATTACCTCCCTGAGTGTTTGGCCTTATTTGATTACCACCCGGCCTGTTGTTACCCTGGCCCGGCTGGCCGCCACCCTGCCCCTGAGGTTTAGGAGTGATTCTTTTTCTTTTGTTCTTATCGTTGTTCTGCCCTTGATTTGCACCCGGAGTACCCGGTTTTGAAGCATCTTTTTTAAAGTCTTCTTTTTTCTTCTTAGGCTTATTAAACTGCGAAAGATCTATAGTTTGACCTGTAAAAGTAGCACCTGAAAGTTTTTGGTACTGTGTTTTTATTTTTTCTTCTTCAGGAGCTGCAGCTTGTGCATTTTCCGGCGCAGCAGTCTTTTCAGATGCCGATCTTGGCTGTATGGCAGGTTCCTTTTTACGTTCAGGAGCTGCTTCAGCTTTAGGAGTTTCTGCCTTAGTTTTTTCAACCTTTGGAGTTTCCTGCTTAGACGCTTCAGTTTTTGGAGCTTCCTGTTTAGGTGTTTCGGTATTCGGAGCTTCTGCTTGTACCTTCGGCTCCTCTACCGGGGCTTTAGGCTCCTCTTTTGCCGGAGGAGTGACTGAAGAAGGCTCTGCTTTTTTCGCACCAAGGTCTATTTTGCCGACAGCAACCGGACCAGATAGTGTAGCTTTAGCCTTAATCACTTCCTGTCTTTGCTTTTCCTCTTCCTGCTTCCTTTTATCCTCAATCTCTTTTTCCCTTTCTATACGAAGCGCTTCTTTCTCTTTACGCTTTTCTTCACTAACCTCAAGAGAAGCTTCCTTCTTTCCTTTATCAGCAGAAAATTGATTGAAAAGGGCATTATATTCCTCATTGGATATCTTAGCATTCGGACTTGCATCTATAACATGCCCTTTATCCTTAAGATATTCCACGGCCCTGTCCAGCGAAATATTTAATTCCCTTAATACTTTGTTTATTCTTATTGCTCTTTCTTCAGACATACAATCTTTTTAATTTTATCTTCGGTGTTGTGTTGTGCTTGTAATCTAAACCTGTTTAATCTTCAAACTCTTCTTTAAGTATTCTTACTACCTCAAGTATCGTTTCTTCTTCAAGATCGGTTCTTCTTACAAGATCCTGCACATCCTGGTTTAATACGCTTCTTGCGGTATCTAATCCTATTTTTGCAAATTCCTCAATGATCCATCCTTCAATTTCATCAGAGAACTCTGTTAATTCAACGTCTTCGTCTTCAGCTGCGTTTCCTTCACGGATAACATCAAGCTCATAGCCTGTTAAAAGTCCCGCAAGCTTAATATTATGGCCGCCACGGCCAATAGCTTTAGAAACCTCTTCTAATTTAAGAAATACTTCAGCCCTGTTGGTTGCTTCGTCAATTTTTATAGATGACACTTTTGCCGGGCTAAGTGCTCTGGATATGTAAAGCTGCGTGTTAGTTGTATAATTAATAACATCAATATTTTCATTGCCTAACTCGCGAACGATACCATGAATACGGGAACCTTTCATACCCACACAGGCCCCTACCGGGTCAATTCTGTCATCATAAGAATCTACAGCCACTTTTGCTTTCTCACCAGGAATCCTTACAACCTTTTTAACCATAATAAGGCCATCAAAAACTTCAGGAATTTCCTGCTCAAATAATTTTTCAAGAAATAATTCTGATGTTCTTGACATTATGATCTGAGGCTTATTACCCTTAAGTTCAACACTTTCTATAATACCTCTTACATTATCTCCTTTTCTGAAAAAGTCAGATGGAATTTGTTTTTCCTTAGGAAGCACTATTTCATTTCCTTCATCATCCACCAAAATTACAGCTTTTGGCCTAACATGGTGCACTTCTGCAGTATAAATATCACCAATAATATCCTTAAACTGCTTATAAAGGTTAGTATTATCGTGTTCGTGTATTTTAGATATAAGGTTTTGGCGTAGTGCAAGTATTGCTCTTCTTCCTAACTGAATAAGTTTTACTTCTTCAGAAACATCCTCGCCTACTTCAAAATCCGGCTCAATTTTTCTTGCTTCAGAAAGCGATATCTCCTGGTTAGGATCTTCTACCTCACCATCGGCAACCACCACACGGTTTCTCCATATCTCCATATCCCCTTTATCAGGGTTTATAATGATGTCAAAATTATCATCCGAACCATATTTCTTTTTCAGTGCATTCCTGAATACATCTTCCAGGATTGCCATAAGCGTAACTCTATCAATAAGCTTATCATCCTTAAACTCTGAAAACGAATCTATTAATGCGAGATTTTCCATGCCAACTTTCTTATTTTTTTAAAATTTTATTACAACAACTGCTTCTTTAATGTCCTGATAAGGCAATTCAAGCCTTTTCTGAACCGTTTCTTTACCTTTGCCAATCTGCTTAGGTTCACGTGCTTTCCATTCCAATACTATAAAGTCATCATTAGCATCGGTAATTTCAGCTTCAATCTGATCTGTAGCAGTTTTAACACTAAGTGTCCTGCCCAGATTTTTTTTAAACTGCCTTGGCATTTTTAGCGGGCTTGCCGCACCGCCAGAAGCCACCTCTAAAGAAAAATCTTCTTCTTCCCTGTCAAGGTTATGCTCTATAGCCCTGCTTATATCAATACAATCCTGAAGATTAACTCCGTTATCACCGTCCAGCGTAACCATAATTTTGTTTCCGCTGCCTATAGAAAGATCTATAAGAAACAACGAAGGACGCTCTTCAAGAGCCGTATTAAGCAGATCTGCAACTTTTTCCTTAAACGTCATATTTTGTATAAAAAGAGGGGACTCCTGTCCCCTCATTATTTAGTATTTATTAAATAACGACGCAAATATACTATTTTTTTTTATATCTTGAAAATCATTGGTTAATGTAAAATTAATTCTTACCTTTATGATTGTTAAAATTCCATCCAATTTTGTTAATTATACACTTAAACTATGAAGAAAATTTTAGTCCCTACCGACTTTTCCGCCCACGCTGAATACGCTCTTAAAGTTGCAGCACAAATAGCCCGCAAAAATAATGGTGAAATATTCCTGCTTCACATGCTGGAGCTGCCCGGAATTGCAAGCGATGGAATAGGTGAAAGCAATGCAGTGGGCAGAAGTTCTGATGTTCCTGAGGTTATGTTCTTTATGGAAAAAACACGCGAGCGCTTTCAGGAAATCCTTAACCAGCCTTACCTTGAAGGAATATCTATAGTAGAAGCTATACAATTTGAAAGAGCCTTTGACGGTATTATATCACATAGCAAAAAACACAACATAGACCTTGTTGTTATGGGGTCTCACGGAGCCAGCGGATTCCATGAAATGTTCATAGGGTCTAACACAGAAAAAGTAGTTAGAACTTCTGACATCCCTGTACTTGTAATCAAAAAAGAACAAGGTGAATTTAATCCTCAGAAATTTGTTTTCGCTTCAGATTTTTCAGATGAAATTAAAAAACCATTTGCCAAAGTAGTTCAGTTTGCCAACAGCTTTGGCACAGAACTACACCTGGTATCTATAAATACACCTAACAACTTCAAATCTACGCATGCTGCAGAAAAAACCATTAGTGATTTCACAGCTCAGTTTGATATTAAAAACGGATACACTTCTCACATTTATAACGATGTGAATATTGAAAAAGGAATTTTACATTTTGCTAACAGCATAAATGCCGACCTTATAGGAATGAGTACTCACGGAAGACAGGGACTTGCGCACTTCTTTAACGGAAGCGTAAGCGAGGACCTAGTTAACCACGCAGTAAGACCGGTTATTACCTTTAAGATCTAATAGGATCAACCTTAATAAATAAAAAACGTCTCTTTAAGAGGCGTTTTTTTGTTTTTCACACAATTAAAAAAGCCTCTCATTTCTGAGAGGCTTTTGTTGGTCTACTAGGACTCGAACCTAGAATGACTGAACCAAAATCAGTAGTGTTACCATTACACCATAGACCAGTTAGTTCCTTATTGCGGGTGCAAATGTAGTATATAATTTTTTTTTTGCAAATTTTTAAACTGAAAAATATTAAAAAAATATTTTTGACGTTCTCTATGCTGTAAACCCCTTACATTTGCAAGAAACATAACCTATTCCACACCAACTACATGACTGATTTTAACTTCAAAAAATGGAACTCTATTGCAGGCTGGTCAGTTTTCGCAATTTCTTTTATTATTTATTGTTTAACCGTAGAGCCAAGTCTTAGTTTTTGGGATTGTGGAGAATATATCTCTACATCAGCCAAGCTGGAAATAGGCCATCCGTCAGGTGCGCCGCTATTTCAAATGTTTGGCGCTTTTTTTTCAATGTTTGCGTTTAATAAAGAGAATATCGCATTAATGGTAAATATGCTGTCAGTTACTTCCAGCGCATTTACTATACTTTTCATGTACTGGTCTCTTACTATAATGCTTAAAAACATTGTATCAGGCTACAGCGAATGGAATAAAAACAATGCTGTAATGGTTCTTGGAAGTGCACTTGTAGCCAGTTTAGCATTTGCCGTTAGCGACAGTTTTTGGTTTAATGCTACCGAAGCTGAAGTTTATGCAATGGCATCATTATTTATAGCATTGCTATTATGGGCTGGCTTAAAATGGGGTGAAGATATGCACTCACCACGCGGAAACAAATGGCTTTTACTAATATCATTATTAATTGGCCTTTCGTTTGGCGTACATTTTATGGCACTCCTTACCATACCTTCTATAGGCCTAATTTATTTCTTTAAAAATTATAAAACCGTTACTATAAAAAATTTCATTGTAGCTAATCTTATCATGATTGCTATATTGTTTTTTGTTTTTAAATTTTTGCTCCCCTATACCCTGGCTCTGTTTGGAAAAACAGAGATTTTCATGGTTAATTCTTTAGGGTTACCATTTAACTCGGGTACTATTTTCATGTTTTTAATAATTATTGCCTTTTTTTACTTCGGGCTTAATTACACTAAAAAGAAAGGCCTTGCTGTACACAACACTATTCTGCTTTGCCTGCTTTTTATATTAATAGGATTTTCTACATGGATAATGCTTCCCATAAGAGCCAATGCAAACGTAGTTATTAATGAAAACAGCCCTACCGATGCCGCCGAAGTTCTGGCATACTACAACCGCGAACAATATGGTGAACAAAAAACTTTTTATGGTCCGCTTTATACTGAAAAGTATGCAGGAATAGATAAAAACAATCCTTTTGAAGACGCAAAACCTAATTATGAACGCGATTATAAAACTGGCAAGTATGTTGTTGTAAATAACTTTAAAAATGCCAGGCAGAATTCTGACGAAAGCCATAATGCGATTCTGCCAAGAATGACAAATCCTTCTGCGGCTTCAGAATATATGTTTTTTAGCCACCCTCCTAAATTCAGGTTAGATTCGGATTTCGACTATGCAAACGAACTATTTAAATATGGCGTAGATGTAAATTCACTAAGTGAAGAAGAGGCTTTACAGGCAATTGCACAGATAAAAGGTGAACTGCAGGATATTGTAGCTGAATTTAAAACCGCCTATAATAAAGGCGAACTGGGCTACGAAGAATATGACAAATTCCTTACGCACTACAAGCAATTCCTGATAGTGGAAAAACCAACTTTTGGTGAAAATATTTCTTTTATGTTTGATTACCAATTTGGATATATGTTCTGGCGTTATCTTATGTGGAATTTTACAGGACGCCAAAGTGATATTCAGGGTGAATATGACACTATGAACGGTAACTGGATAAGTGGTGTTAATTTTATAGATGAAGCAAGGCTGGGCTCTCAAAGCCATCTTACTTCAGAAATGAAAAATAATAAAGGGCGGAATATATACTATTTCCTTCCCTTTATACTTGCAGTAATAGGCATGGTATTTCATGCTAAAAAGGATTTGAAAAGTTTTTACATACTATTAGTTTTATTCCTTTTTACAGGCATCGCCTTAAAAATATTCTTAAACGAAAAGCCTTTTGAAGTACGTGAAAGAGATTATGCACTCGTAGGTGCTTTTTATGCTTTTGCAATATGGATCGGCTTTGGCGTATATGCTCTTTATAATGGACTGAAAAAATATATGCAGCCTAAAATTGCTGCTCCTGCAATACTAATTGCAACATTTTTTGCTGCTCCGTTACTTATGGCTAAAGAAAACTGGGATGACCATGACCGATCTGATCGTTATACAGCTGTTGCTTTTGCCAAAGCATATCTTGACTCATGCGAGCCCAATGCAATTTTATTTACCATAGGCGATAATGACACTTTCCCACTATGGTATGCCCAGGAAATTGAAGGGTACCGCACTGATGTAAGAATAGTGTGTACTACCCTTTTACCGTCTGACTGGTATATTGACCAGATGAAGCGAAAAGCATATGAATCTGATCCTGTACCTATTTCATTTAGCCATGATCAATACGTTGACGGCACAAGAGATTATATATTATATCACCCTACTACCAAAGCACGCATTGACATTGATACTTTTATAGACTTTGTAAAACTGGAAAATGAAAGAGCTAAAGTTAAATTATCAGGAGGACAAAGTGCCAATTTCTATCCTACAAACAAAGTAAGCTTTAAAGTAAATAGAGAAGACATTATTAAAAACAAAGTAATAGCACCTAAATATTACGACTCTATAGTATCTTCAATAGATGTAGACCTTCCTGAAGACGCCATTTACAAGAACAGCTTAATGATGCTTGATATTATTAGGAATAATAACTGGAAACGCCCTATTTATTTTTCGGGTGGCAGCCCCGACCTTGCTGATTATGCCTGGATGCAGGATTACATGCAGCTTGATGGGCTTGTTTATAAACTCGTCCCTATAAAAACACCACTACCTGAAGGAGGCAGCCCTATGGAAACAGGCTATATTGATACTGACAAAATGTACAATATTGCCATGAAATGGCAATGGGGTAATAGTGGCAGCCCGGATATTTACCACGATCAGCAAACAATACGCTACAGCAGAGCCTATAGAAGAAATCTTGCTTTACTTGAAGAAAAACTACTTGAAGAAGGCAAAACCAAAAAAGCTGTTGACATTGCCAACCTTGTGATGAAAAATCTTCCTCCGGAATATTATGGCTTTTACTTTATTTATGAGCCTTTCATTTACGGATATTATAAATCCGGAGACACAAAAACAGCCAGAGAGATACTTACTCAACTAACCGGAAAATACAAAGAGAAGTTAGAGTATTATAAATCACTGCCTATAGATAGCCAGAACACACAATATCAGTCAATAATAAGGGAGATTGAACAATACCGCGGACTATTGCTTATTATGAAAGACAATAATGACTTAGCATTTTACAATAAGTCACGTACTGATTTCAACAGGCTTAATAAAGCTTTCAGGCAATTTGAAAGAGATAATGAGTAATGGTACCATTTACTTAATGCTTACAGCATTGTAATAACAATGCTGTATTTTGTGTTTAAGTAACTCAAAAAAACAAACTTTGGCCTTTCCTTAAGGAAAAAAAATAGTTTCTTTGCATAAGAAATCACCGAACAATAATCATTACATGATAACATTCAATTTCAAAAAATGGAATACCATCGCAGGATGGTCTGTTTTTGCCATTGCCCTTCTTGTTTATTCTCTTACTGTAGAGCCTACCCTAAGCTTTTGGGATTGCGGCGAGTATATAGCAACTTCAGCAAAGCTTGAAGTAGGACACCCTCCGGGGGCTCCTCTTTTCCAGATGATGGGTGCTTTTTTTGCAATGTTTGCCACAGGACCTGATAAGGTTGCACTTATGGTTAATATGATGTCGGTGTTTTCCAGTGCCTTTACAATACTTTTCATGTTCTGGTCTTTAACCATATTGCTTAAAAATCTTATTAGCAGAGTATCTGAACTTAATAACAATAACGCAATTGTAATACTTGGAGCATCTGCTGTAGGCAGCCTTGCTTTTACTTTTACTGATAGCTTTTGGTTTAATGCCGTTGAAGCAGAAGTATATGCTATGGCTTCATTGCTTATAGCTTTACTGCTTTGGCTTGGCCTTCGCTGGGAGCAGGAAATGCATACGCCAAGAGGTAATAAGTGGCTTCTTATTATATCATTAGTAGTAGGTTTATCGTTCGGTGTACACTTTATGGCCCTATTAACTATACCATCAATTGGGTTTATTTACTACTTTAAAAACTACCAAAAAATAACTATAAAAAGCTTTATCATAGCCAATGTGGTTATTGTAGCTATATTACTTTTCATTTTTAAATTATTGCTACCGTATACCATGGCACTGTTTGGTAAAACAGAAATTTTCATGGTAAATACTTTCGGATTGCCATTTAACTCCGGAACAATATTTATATTACTGGCTATTATTGCTTTCTTTTATTTTAGCCTGCAATACACCAAAAAGAAAGGCCTTGCTTTTTATAACACTATAATTCTTTGCATACTTTTCATCTTAATTGGGTTTTCCACATGGATGATGCTGCCTATACGCGCCAATGCCAATGTTGTAATTAATGAAAACAGGCCATCTGATGCTGCCGAAGTATTAGCCTATTATAACCGTGAACAGTATGGCGAGCAAAAACTGTTTTATGGCCCTATGTACACTGATGCATTTACAGGCCTTGACAAGAACAATCCTTACGAGGACGAAAAGCCCAATTACCAGAGAGATTATAAAACCGGCAAGTATGTTATTGTAAATAATTACAAAAATGCCAAACAAAATACGGATGACAATCAGAAAGGCTTTATGCCCAGGATGTGGAGCACCGAACACGCCGTTAATTACATGCGTTTTACCAAACCTGTTGAATTCAGGCTTAATCCGTCTTACGACTATGAGCAGGACTTAATAAAATATGGACTGCCTGTAGACCGAATGAGTGAGGAAGATTACAACACTGCTATGGCTCAGGTTAGAGGTGGTGTAGAACAAGCCGTAAACGAGTTCAAATCGGCTTTCCGTTCCGGACATGCAGATCTTGATGATTATGAAAAATTCCTTAAAACTTATGGAGATTATCTGATTATAGAAAAACCATCATTTATAGACAACATGCAGTACATGTTTGAATATCAGTTTGGCTACATGTACTGGAGGTATCTTATGTGGAACTTTACAGGAAGACAAAATGACATTCAGGGAAGATATGATAACCTTGATGGCAACTGGATAAGCGGTATAACCCCTCTTGATGAGATGCATCTTGGATCGCAAAAAAACCTTCCATCAGACCAGCTAAATAACAAAGGCTATAATGTTTATTATTTCCTTCCATTTATACTGGGACTTATAGGTATTGCTTTTCATGCAAGAAAAGACCCCAAAAGTTTTTATGTATTGCTTACATTATTCCTGTTTACAGGTATTGCTTTAAAAATTTACCTAAACGAAAGGCCTTTTGAACCTCGTGAAAGAGACTATGCCCTGGTGGGTTCATTCTATGTATTTGCCATGTGGATAGCCTATGGTATATATGCTATTTATGATGGAATTAAACAATATTTACAGCCTAAAATTGCAGGCCCTGTAGTTATTGCAGTTACTTTATTGGCTGCTCCTGTACTTATGGCTTCCCAAAACTGGGATGACCATGACCGTTCCGGAAAATATACTGCTGTTGCAATGGCTAAATCATACCTTTCATCCTGCGATAAAAATGCTATATTATTTACCATTGGTGATAATGATACCTTCCCTTTATGGTATGCACAGGAAATTGAAGGTTTCAGGACTGATGTGCGAATTGTAAATACAAGTTTACTTATGACAGACTGGTATATAGACCAGATGAAGGCAAAAGCATACGAGTCTGACCCAATTCCAATTAAATTTACACATGACCAGTATAAACAGGGAACAAGAGATTACAGCCTTTATATACCGGAAACTGAAAACAGATGGGCTCTAAAAGACTTACTTAAATTTATTGCATCGGATGATGAAAGAGTAAAAAAAGAGCTTAATAACGGACATTTTGTAAACTATTACCCTACCAATAAAGTAAGGATTCCTGTAAACAAAGAAGAAATTATAAAAAATAAGATTGTTGCACCTCAGCAATATGATTCTATTGCTCCTTATATAGATGTTACTATAAAAGGTGATGCCCTTTATAAAAACCGCCTTATAATGCTTGACATTATAAATAACAACGACTGGAAAAGGCCTGTTTACTTTACCGGCGGAAGTTTTGGTGATGATGATTACTTATGGATGAAAGATTATCTTCAGCTTGATGGTATGGTATTTAAACTGGTTCCGGTAAGAACCCCTATACCTAAAGACGGAAGCCCGCTTGATATGGGTTATATAGATACCGATAAGATGTATGATATTGTTATGTCATGGGACTGGGGTAACAGCGAAAGCCCTAAAATTTACCATGATCCGGAAACCCGTAAAAACAGTATTACCTACAGAACAAATCTGGCAAGGTTAATGGAAGCTCTTATAAACGAAGGCAAAAAAGACAAGGCTAAGAAAATTATAGATCTTGCTATGACCAAGATGCCTGTAGAACTTTATGAATATTACACCCTGTTAGAGCCATTTGCAACAGGTTACTACGAGCTTGGCGATAAAAAACAAGCCCGTGAACTGCTGGATAAACTTATTAAAAAATATCAGGAAAATCTCATATTTTACAGAGGCTTATCTGTAAGTGACCAACGTGATATTGCAGTAGATATTGTTACGGCTATAGAGCGTTACAGAAGCCTGCTATGGGTTATGAAAGATAATGGTGATACTGAATATTATAATACTGCAAAAGTTAAATTTAATGAGTTTAACGAAAAAGCAGGAAGATATAAAAGAGACAAAGAGTAGCAGTTAACTGTTGGTAACTTTAAGGATATGCAGTACTTTTATAGTGCTGCATATTTTTTTTAATTTAGTTGCTATGAAGCCATATTGGGTAAAAACACACTGGTTCATTAAAAAGCTTTTTCCCGGCTATATCTGGTCTGTAAAAAGCACTAAAAAGACCGTATATCTTACATTTGATGACGGACCTATACCCAAAATTACTGAATGGGTACTTGCTCTTTTAAAAGAGAATAATATTAAAGCTACCTTTTTTTGTATTGGAGACAATATTGAAAAACACCCACAGGTTTTTGAGAAGGTTGTTAGTGAAGACCATACTATAGGCAACCATACCTTTAACCACATTAATGGATGGCACACTGATAATAAAATTTATTTTAAGAATATAGAAGCCTGCCGACAAGCTATAATTAAAAGAACCGACCATGACAGCAAACTGTTTCGGCCTCCTTATGGTAAAATTAGCCATAGCCAGACAAAAGAGGTGAGAAACCTTGGCTATAAAATAGTAATGTGGGATGTTTTAAGTGCCGATTTTGACAGATACATAACTCCGGAAAAATGCTGTGAAAATGTAATAAAAAACGCCACCAACGGCAGCGTAATTATTTTTCATGACAGTATAAAAGCATTTACCAATCTGGAATATGCTTTGCCACGTGTAATAAAATATCTTAAGGAAAATGGATATAGCTTTGGTACTCTGGCTTAAATCTGCTCCTGAACAAGGCCTATTATAGTATTAGCATCAAGCTCGCCTGACTGCCTCCACACCATTTGCCCGTCTTTATAGATCATAAGCGTAGGAAGCCCCTTAATCCTGAGTGCATCGGCCAGCTCCTGGTTTTTGTCCACATCAATTTTTATAACTTTGGCTCTGTCGCCTAATGCAGCCGCCACATCCCTTATAACCGGATGCATGGATACAGAAGGTTCGTTCCACTCTGTATAAAAATCAATTAGTACAGGTACCTGGGAGTTTATAAGTTCTCCGAATTTTGACATAAAATAAAATTTTAAACTAACTTTAAAACCTTTTTATTAAATATAATATTATACAAATATAGTATTTTTACCAAATTAGCCTACTCTTTCCCCTTTTTTTAGTTCGAGCACAGTAATTTCAGGCCATATGCCTACCCGCCCCGGATAAGCATGAAATCCAAATCCGCGATTTACATAAACATAGCGGCCAATATTTTCATACAATCCTGCCCATTGTTTATAAACATATTGTACAGGACTCCACTTAATTACACCTGGAATTTCTATACCAAACTGCAATCCGTGCGTATGTCCGCTTAGTGTTAAATGATAATTATGAGGATTATTTTTTACTTCATACTCCCAATGCGACGGATCGTGGCTCATTAGTATTTTAAAGTCTTTTTGTGCAACTCCCTGGGTAGCTTTAGTCAGATCACCTGCTTTTTTAAAGTTATGCCCCCAGTTTTCTACTCCAATTAAGGCAATATGCTCACCGTCTTTTTCCAGCTTAACGTTTTCATTTAGCAATAACTTAAAGTTTATCTGGCGGTGAAGATCCTTAATATCCTCAAAATTCTTTTGCTTTTCTTCCTGTGAGGGCCAGGTAACATACTCTCCATAATCATGATTGCCTAATACTGAATATTTGCCCATTGGAGGAGTCTCAATGCGTTTAAAAGTATCAATCCACGGATGCATCTCTTCAGCATGAGTATTTACAATATCACCTGTAAACAATATAATGTCAGATTTTTGAGCATTTATAAGGTCTATAGCATATTCAATTTTTTCATGATTATCAAAACTCCCGCTATGTATATCTGATATTTGTGTTATGGTCATACCGTCAAAAGCTTCGGGCAGATCAGGAAAAAAAACTGTTTGTTTTATTACTTTGAAGTTATATTTTCCTTTTGTCATACCATATAGCAGTGAAAGAAATGGTATAGCGGCAAGGCCAAGTGCTATCTGGCTTACAAATTTTCTTCTGTCAGGAAGAAATGACTGCTCGCTGTTGCCTAAAAAAGCTCTTATACAGCCTCCGATAACCCTAAATATATCTTCACTAACCATTATAACCATTATAACCATTTTAGGTATGTAGGTTATAAGCAGCAACCCCATAGTGAATAAGGTTTTTTTATTTTGCCCTACACTTCTGTCAAACTGCGTAAACTGATAGATAATGTATATAAGTATAAAAAGAGAAATGGCTACATAGGCATATTGCATCCATTTTATTTTGGTAACTGTCCTTACGGTCTGGAAAGCATATATTTCTACCAAAGCCACAAAGACAAAGAATAATATCCAGCGGATCATAATTTATATTTTAGGTGTTAACGAATAATAAGTTGTTTTGTTACAGCAATTACTTAGAAGAATTATAATTTTCGATAACACGCCTGCGGTGTTCAACACCCCAATTACGCAATTCTGATATAACTTTATCCAGAGTATGTCCATAGTCTGTAGCTGAATATTCTATAACAACTGGAATGGTATCATAAACTGTACGCTTTACAAGGCCGTGCATTTCCAGTTCACGTAGTTCTTTAGACAGCATCCTGTCTGTTATTTTAGGTATTTCCCTAGCAATTTCACCAAAACGTTTATTGCCCAGATTAAGCGCAACTAAAATTGGCAACTTCCATTTCCCGCTTAATACATCAAGAGCATCCCTTACAGGCAATATCATTCCAAGGCATTTGTCATGATCTGAAGAATCTATATTTTTCATACTATAATACATGATAGCGCTATACTTGTGTATAGTACTTACTTTCATATAGCAAATGTAACTACATTTGTTTATACAAATAACAAAAAAAGTAAAAAAATGAAATACACACTTTTAGCCGGCAGAGTATTATACTCACTTATCTTTATTTTTTCCTCATTTGGGCATTTTAGTGAACCTTCTATAGGCTATGCTGCTTCCAAAGGCGTGCCAGCGGCATCACTATTAGTACCTCTTTCAGGTATAATTGAATTAATAGGGGCTTTAAGTATACTACTTGGGTACAAGGCCAAATATGGAGCATGGTTAATAGTACTATTTCTAATTCCCGTAACATTTATGCTTCATAACTTCTGGACTATTGAAGACGCTATGGCAAAACAAATGGATATGGCAGCATTTATGAAAAATATATCTATGATGGGAGCAGCATTAATGATTGCTTATTTTGGGTCAGGCCCTCTGAGCCTTGATAACAGAAAAAACGAAACAGCATTATAAATATACCTATTGTAGATAAACAGCCATATCTTTATGATATGGCTGTTTTGTTTAAACTTCATTTTGGCAGTGTTTCTTAATGTGCATCTGTTTGCTTATTTTTACGGCAAATTGATTTTACATGTCACAACAAAAACGCCTTTTTCTGCTAGATGCTTATGCACTTATTTTTCGTGGTTATTATGCCTTTATAAAAAATCCAAGAATAAACTCCAAAGGCATGGACACCTCTGCTATTATGGGGTTTATGAACTCCCTGCTTGATGTTATTAAACGCGAAAAGCCAGATCATTTAGCCGTAGCTTTTGACAAAGAAGGCAGTACTGTACGCACTGAAATGTTTGTTGAATATAAAGCAAACCGTGACGAAACCCCCGAAGCTATTAAAATTGCCATACCATATATACAGGAGCTTTTAAAGGCAATGCATATACCCGTAATTGAACTGGCAGGCTGTGAAGCTGATGACCTTATTGGCACCCTTGCCAAACAGGCTGAGAAACAAAATTATCAGGTATTTATGGTAACACCCGATAAGGATTTTGCACAGCTTGTAAGCGAAAATATATTTATGTACCGCCCGGCCCGTATGGGTAACGGCATTGAAATTTGGGGTGTACCTGAAGTTTTAGACCGTTTTGAAATTGAAAGACCGGAACAGGTTATAGACTTTTTAGGAATGATGGGCGATGCTGTAGATAATATACCCGGGCTGCCCGGCGTAGGTGAGAAAACTGCAAAAAAGCTATTGAAAGAATACGGTTCAATGGAGAGCCTGTTGGCTAACACCCATGAACTAAAGGGTAAAATGCGTGAAAATATTGAAGCCAATGCCGAAAAGGGTATCATGTCTAAAAAACTTGCAACCATTATAACAGATTGTAATGTTACTTTTAACGAAAAAGACTTCGAGCTTACTAAACCTGACACGGAAAAGGTTGAGATTTTATTTAATGAGTTGGAATTTCGCCGTATGGCAGATCAGTTTCATAAACTATTTGATGAAAACGAGGAAGCAGATACCCCGGCATCTAATGGCTATGCTCCTACCAAAACCATTGTAAAAAATGAACAGCAATTTTCTCTGTTTGGAGAAGGTGCTGCCGATCCTGCGGCTATAACAACATCAACAGGATTTTATAACACCCTTGAAAATACAGATCATTTTTATCAGGCTGTGCAGGGCAATATGGCAATAAGCCTGCTAATGCGCGATCTGATGAAACAAACCAGCGTGAGTTTTGATACGGAGACAACAGGAATTAACGCTTTAACGGCAGAACTTGTTGGTTTGTCTTTTTCCTGGGAAAAAGGTAAAGGTTTTTACGTTCCTGTACCTGCCGATCTGGAAGAAGCACAGCAGGTGGTAAATATGTTTATTCCATTCTTTGAAAATGAGGCTATTGAAAAAGTAGGCCAGAACCTAAAATATGATTTTGAAGTACTGGCTCAATATGGCGTTACTGTAAAAGGAAGGATATTTGATACTATGATAGCCCATTATCTTATTAATCCTGATATGCGCCATGGCATGGATGTACTGGCAGAAACGTACCTTAAATACTCCCCTGTCCCTATTGAATCTTTAATTGGCAAAAAAGGCAAAGGTCAAAAATCCATGCGCGATATTGAAATTGACCTTATAAAAGAATATGCTGTTGAAGATGCTGACATTACACTTCAGCTTAAAGAAGTTTTTGCGCCTTTATTAGAAGAGACCGATACCCGAAAGCTGTTTGATGAAATAGAAATTCCGCTTATGCCGGTCCTGGCAGCTATGGAACAGGAAGGAATTAACCTTGATACCCAATACCTTAAAGAGCTTTCTGCCGAACTTTCAGGAGATATTAAAAGACTCGAACAAAAAATATATGAAACGGCAGGTGAATCGTTTAATCTTGCTTCACCAAAACAACTGGGTGAAGTGTTGTTTGACAAACTTAAAATAGGCGGCGCAAAACAAAAGAAAACAAAAACAGGCCAGTACGCCACGGGTGAAGAGGTGCTTTCTTACCTTGCCCTTGAAAATCCTGTTGTAGCCGATATACTGGAATGGAGACAACTTGTAAAATTGCAAAATACCTATGTAGATGCATTACCATTACAGGTAGAAATAAAAACAGGCCGCGTACATACTGATTATATGCAAACCGTAGCAGCAACAGGCCGTTTAAGCTCCAATAATCCTAACCTGCAAAATATACCTATTCGTACAGAAAGAGGAAGGCAGATAAGAAAAGCTTTTATAGCACGTAATGAAGAATACACCATAGTTTCTGCAGATTACTCTCAAATAGAACTACGCATTATAGCGGCACTTAGCGGCGATCCTGAAATGGTTGGTGCCTTCCGGAAAGGAGAAGATATTCACGCATCTACAGCTGCAAAAGTATTTAATATTGCGCTTGAAGAAGTAACGCGTGAGCAGCGAAGCCATGCAAAAACGGTAAATTTTGGTATTGTATATGGTGTATCGGCATTTGGGCTTAGTAACCAGACATCGTTGAGCAGATCAGAATCTAAAGACCTTATTGATGCCTATTATAAAACTTACCCAAGGCTAAAGCAATATATAAATGAACAGATTGAAATGGCACGAGAACAAGGTTATGTACAAACCATATCGGGAAGGCGCAGGTACTTAAAAGATATTAATTCTCAAAATATGGTAGTGCGCGGCGGTGCCGAACGTAATGCTGTTAATGCACCTATTCAGGGAAGTGCTGCTGATATTATTAAAATTGCCATGATAAATATTCAGAAAAGGCTGGAAAAGGAGAACTGGAAAAGTAAAATGTTGCTACAGGTACACGATGAGCTTGTTTTTGACGTTCATAATAGTGAACTGGAGCGTATAAAACCAATGATTAAACAGGAAATGGAAAGTGCCTTTAAACTGGATGTTCCATTAGAAGTAGATTTGGGTGAAGGGAAAAACTGGCTGGAAGCGCATTAATTACTCTTCAAAACGCTGCAGTGCAAGTGAATAAGTCAATTACAATATTATGAAAAAAACACTTTTAAACGTACTCGCTTTTATGCTGGCCGTGCCAACATTTGCACAACAGTATGAAGGTGCCAAATTCAGAAAAATAGACAGCCTGCTTACTTATTTGTATGACAGCCATAAATTTATGGGATCTATAGCCATAGAAGAAAAAGGCAAAGTGGTATTTGAAAAAGCTTACGGATTTTCTAATGTAGAAACGCATACACAGGCCAATACAAAGACCAAATACAAAATAGGTTCTGTTACAAAAATGTTCACATCGGCAATTGTATTTCAGCTTATTGAAGAAAAAAAGCTTAAACCGGATACAAAACTATCTGAGTTTTTCCCAAAAATAAAAAATGCAGATAAAATTACTATAGCAGAAATGCTGGGCCACAAAAGCGGATTATATAACTATACTGACGACCCTGCCTTTGAAAGTTACAAAACAAAACTGCAAAACAGAAGGGATATGCTTAGCCGTATAGAATCATATCCTGCTGCTTTTGAACCTGGTGAAAAAGCAGAATACAGTAATACAAATTATCTGCTTTTAGGCTATATTATACAAGACGTAACTAAAAAATCATATAAAGACAATGTAACTTCCAGAATAATAAATAAAGCTGGGCTTAAAAACACTTATTATTATTCAAAAATAAACCTGAAAAAAAATGAAGCCTCTTCATATTCTTTTGGGAACGGAAAATGGATACCCACTGAAGAATGGCACGAATCAGTTGCGGGTGCAGCAGGAGCTTTACAATCTACACCTTCAGATCTCACAAAATTCATCAAGGCTTTATTTGACGGAAAGATTATAAAAAAAGAATCCCTGGATGAAATGACCGCAATTGATATGGGATATGGCAAGGGTATTTTTGCCTATCCTTTTATAGAACGGAAATTTTTTGGCCATAATGGCGGCATTGAATCCTTTAAATCGGTTTTAGGGTATTATCCAAAAGATGATCTTGGATTCTCTTTACTCATGAACGGCGAAAATTATAACACCAATGATATTGTACTGGGTATATTAAGCTGCTATTATAAATTGCCTTATATTTTTCCCAACTTTAAAACTGCAAATGTTAGCGAAGATATTCTTAAACGTTATGAAGGTTTTTATACAACCCCTTCTCTGCCTTTTAAAGTAGATATTAAATTGGTAAACGGCACTCTTATTGCTCATGCGACCGATCAGGGTTCTTTTCCGCTTAATCCGCTTAGCGAAACCGAATTTAATTTTGATCCTGCCGGAATTACTATAACCTTTAACCCAAAGGGATTTACACTTAGGCAGGCTGACGGATCGGCAACCAAATTTACAAAAGAACAATAAAAAAAGCCCTGAAGGGCTTTTTACTTTATAGCTTTTTAGTAGATTCTCTTTGTCTCAGCTCGGTTTTAATAACCTTTGTTACATATTCCGGAGCTTCTTCAGATTTATCCTCCAGCCTGTCAATAAGCATTCCGGCAGCAGCTTCCCCTATTTCAGGGGCATGCTGGCTAACTGTTGAAAGGCTTGGGGTAAGCCTTTTAGACCATACACCGTCGGCAAAGCCTATAATCTGAACCTCATCAGGAATTTTAAGTCCTTTTTTAATAGCCGTTTTCATAGCCATTACAGAGGCATGTTCATCTAAAGCAAAAACACCATCTATTGTTTTGGTATCAAATAATACTTTTAATTTTTCATCAAACTCTTCAGTATTATCTGTATGCAACATTATATCGGGATTTATGCTGTAGCCGTTATCTTTAAGAGCTTTTTCATATCCCTGCAAACGCAGCTTTCCTACACTAAGATTATCTATAGTAGAAAGCAGAGCTATATTTTTACATTTTAGCTTTATTAAATGTGTAGTACCATCTACAGCCGAATCAAAGTCATCTACAATAACTTTATCGCAGTTAACCTCATCAGAAATCCTATCGAACATTACAATGGGAAGATCATCTGCTATGGCATCTTTAAAATGTTTAAATTCCTGTTCCTTCTGGGTTTCTTCAGATATTGAAAGTATAAATCCATCTATAGTACCATTGCTTAGCATATCCATAGCATGAATTTCTTTTTCTAATGATTCGTTAGAAATACAGGTAATAACATTATACCCTCTGTCATTCGCCGCTTTTTCTATCCCACTGAATACCTTGGCAAAAAAAGGATTAAGAATATTAGGAATAATAACCCCAATAGTTTTAGTGGTTTTGTTTTTAAGATTTACTGCAATATTGTTGGGCTTATAGTTTTTAAGCTTAGCGAATTCCTGTACTTTGATTTTTGTAGGCTCACTAATTTCAGGACTATTACTCAACGCTTTAGAAACTGTAGAAACAGATACGTTTAACTCTTTCGCTATTTGTTTTAGTGTGGCTTTTTGCTTCATGGCCTAAAATAATTTATAGTGTAAAGAAACAAAAAAATAACCATTTTTTTATTCCTGTTAAATATCGCTTACAATTTACAACATTTTATAACTAAAACGATTTTCCATTGAACGATTGTAAGTAAAAAACTAACAAATAAATAAAAATAATAATGTTTCGCACTTTTTGATAAGTTAATTAAGTATTAAACTTTACAAAGCGTAAGTGTTAACACCTTTAAGAAACCAAATTTGAAAATGCACAGTATTTTAACTATAAATCAACGATTTATAAACGTTGAGATATTAAATGAATTCATAACAAAAAGTTAAATCATAAAAAAACTACAGTTGTTAAAAACCCTACTCTATTTATAACCGTATGTAAAAAGTAACTTTGATAACTAACAAATTTTGTTACCACACCTGCCAAAAATTATTAACCTATTAAATCTTTAAGATTATGAAAAAAGTACAAGTAGAGGAAGTAAGATCGCTGCATAGCAGGAGAAACTTTCTTAAAATCAGCGGGATTACCCTTGCAGGCGCAGGGCTCGTAATGGCTGGTTGCAGCAGCGACGACGACAAAGGAAGCAACCCCGATTCAAATCAGCTTCCTGGTGTTAGGGATGGTGTATTTGATCTTGGCGGCGGCGACCTGGGTGTTCTTACTTACGCCTACGCGCTTGAGCAGCTGGAAGCCGACTTTTACACAAGAGTTGTTAACAGTAATACTTTTGGCAGTACTTTTAGTGCTGAAGAACAGGCAGTACTTGCTGACCTATACAGGCATGAAGTAATACACAGGGAATTTTTTAAAGCAGCAATATCCGGCGTTATTACAAGCCAGGATCAATTACTGCCTTCACTTGAATTTGATTATGGATCATTAAGCTTTAGCAGCAGATCTCAGGTATTGGCTACAGCCAAAACACTTGAAGATACAGGTGTAGCAGCTTATAATGGTGCAGGACGCTATATTACTACACCGGATTACCTTGTTCTTGCAGGTAAAATTGTGTCGATAGAAGCTAGACACGCATCAGCTATCAGAAGTCTAATCAACCCGGGTTCTGCAGATTTTGCAGGAGATGATGTTGTAACATCTTCAAACGGGCTTGGCCAGGCTGTAAAACCATCAGGAATTATCTCTGCTGTATCAGCACTTGATATTATCCAGACACCATTTACAGCTCAATTCTTACCATAATCTAATTTTAAAACAGAGACATCATGAATATTATAAAATTTCTAGAGTCATTTACAACAGAAGGCATGATAAACAGCCTTAACGCTAAAGGCTCACGCAGAGACAGCTTTAATCAGTTTCAGAAAATGGGAACAACAGCCGCTATGGCAGCAGTACCATTCGGATTAACAGCACTATTATCATCAAATAAGGCTAATGCTGCCACAACAGCTTTTTTTGGTCCAACAGAAACTCCAACAGAAGCATTACAGCTTGCTTTGACACTTGAATATCTTGAAGACGAATTTTATGCTATGGCAATGGATTCAGGTATCGTTCCAACCGCTGATCAGGCAATTATTGCACAAATAGCTAAACATGAAAATGCTCACGTAGCATTCCTTAAAAGTGCTTTAGGCGATGCAGCACCTGCAAAACCTACTTTTGACTTTACTGCTGGTGGCAATTTTGATCCATTTAATGATTATCCTACATTACTTGCACTAGCTCAGGCTTTTGAAGATACAGGAGTACGTGCATATAAAGGACAAGCCGGAAATCTTATTGGCAACGGCGATTTACTTACTGCTGCTTTACAGATACACTCTGTAGAGGCTATGCATGCGTCGCAGATAAGAAGATTAAGAGGACAAAAAGGATGGATTGTAGGCAACGATCGTGGTGGTTTACCTGAAGCTGCACAACCTGTTTATGACGGTGAAGAAAATGCAGTACAGGCAGGATTCAATACTTCTACAGTAGCAGGAATACCTGCAGGTGCAGGACCGGAATCTTTTGACGAGCCAATTACAGGTGCAGTGGCTACCAATATTGCCAGCCTGTTTATCGTATAAATAAATTTAATTTATGTTGATTTTGTAACCATCCTGTAAAGCAATCTTTACGGGATGGTTTTTTATTTACATTCCTTTTTCACCTTTCTATTATAGTAAAAAAGAAGCATAAAAAAGCTCCTGAGACATCAGAAGCTTTTAAGTTGTGCGGGTGAAAGGACTCGAACCTTCACACCGTGAGGCACCAGATCCTAAGTCTGGCGTGTCTACCAATTTCACCACACCCGCAGGCTGATAATAAAACCGATATGTGTTTCATTATAACAAGGCAAATATACGATTGTTTTTATATTTCGCAGAATATTTTTTAAAGGAAAGCATTGTGAATACTATACTACTTATAAGAAATAGTAAAGAAGTTAAAAGTAAAAAGCCCCTGAGACATCAGAGGCTTTTTGTTGTGCGGGTGAAAGGACTCGAACCTTCACACCGTGAGGCACCAGATCCTAAGTCTGGCGTGTCTACCAATTTCACCACACCCGCAGGCTGATAATAAAACTGATATTGTGTTTCATTATTACGGGTGCAAATATACGACTGTTTTCGAACTTTCAAAGTAAATTCTACAAAAAATAAAAATTATTTTTTCCGTATTTTTGTTGTTTAATCGTATATCACTAATTTATAATGGATAACATAAAAAACTACGTTCAGGAAAATAAACAAAGATTTTTAAATGAACTTATAGAACTTCTTAAAATACCATCTGTTAGTGCAGACAGCGCTTACTCACAAGACGTAATTAATACCGCGGAAGCTGTAAAAACAAGCCTTGAAAATGCAGGATGTGATTTTGTAGAGCTTTGCGAAACTCCGGGCTACCCTATTGTATATGGAGAGAAAAATATAGATCCTGCTTTACCTACTGTATTGGTTTACGGACATTATGACGTTCAGCCTGCCGATCCGGTTGAATTATGGACATCTCCCCCATTTGAACCTGTAATTAAAAATACTGAGCTTCATCCCGAAGGTGCAATATTTGCGCGTGGTGCCTGTGATGATAAAGGACAAATGTACATGCATGTAAAAGCATTAGAGTACATGGTAAAGAACAATACCCTGCCGTGCAACGTTAAATTTATGATTGAAGGTGAAGAAGAGGTAGGATCACCAAGTCTTAGCTGGTTCGTAGAACGTAATCAGGAAAAACTTAAAAATGATGTTATTCTTATCTCAGATACCGGAATGATCTCTAACGATCAGCCTTCTATAACTACAGGTCTTAGAGGTCTTAGTTATGTAGAGGTGGAAGTTACAGGCCCAAACCGCGACCTTCACTCTGGTCTTTATGGTGGTGCTGTTGCCAATCCAATTAATATACTGGCTAAAATGATCGCACAGCTGCATGACGAAAACAATCACATTACTATACCTGGCTTTTATGACAAAGTTGAAGAACTTTCACGCGAAGAAAGAGACGAAATGGCAAAAGCACCTTTCTCTCTGGATGCATATAAAAAAGCACTTGATATTGAGGATGTTTATGGTGAAGCCACTTATACCACTAACGAGAGAAACTCTATACGCCCTACCCTTGACGTAAACGGAATATGGGGAGGTTATACAGGCGAAGGCGCAAAAACAGTTATTGCCAGCAAAGCATACGCTAAAATATCTATGCGTCTGGTTCCTGATCAGGACTGGAAAGAAATTACAGAACTGTTTACCAAACATTTTGAGAGCATTGCTCCTAAAGGCGTAAAAGTAAAGGTTACCCCGCATCATGGTGGACAGGCTTATGTAACTCCTATAGATAGTATTG
Source organism: Flavobacterium sp. NRK1 (assembly GCF_024054175.1). Classification (GTDB taxonomy): domain Bacteria; phylum Bacteroidota; class Bacteroidia; order Flavobacteriales; family Flavobacteriaceae; genus Flavobacterium. Next base: position 1,782,394 of record NZ_JAMXLA010000001.1, on the reverse strand, counting down.
GCTACCGTGCCGCTGCTGCTGCGTACCAGGAAAGCTTTGGTATTAAACCAATACCTGTACGATCAGGTGGAAGTATTCCTATTGTAGCTTTATTTGAAAAAGAATTGAAAAGCAAAACTATTATGATGGGTTTTGGCCTTGACAGCGATGCTATACACTCCCCAAACGAACATTTTGGCGTATTTAATTATCTTAAAGGAATTGAGACAATCCCTTTATTTTATAAGCATTTTACAGAAATGTCGAAATAAATTAAGACTTAAGTTGTTAAAAATCCGCCCATTGTGGCGGATTTTTTTATACAAAATGTTGAGCGTATTATTTTTTATTCTACATTTGTAGAAACAACTCTAAAAACGTAGAGCATGCAATTGACAAAAACAGAAGAACAGCTAATGCAATATTTATGGAAACAGGAAAAGGCTTTTATGAAAGACCTGCTTGATGCCTTCCCCGATCCTAAACCTGCAACCACTACTGTTGCGACCTTATTGAAACGTATGGCAGACAAAGGTTTTGTAGGCTATAAGGAATATGGTAAATCAAGGGAGTATTTTCCACTTGTTGAAAAATCCGACTACTTCTCTAAACAGGTAAACGGAATGATAAAAAGTTTTTTTAATAATTCGGCTGCTCAATTTGCTTCGTTTTTTACACAGGAAGCAAATATGTCGTTTGCCGAACTGGAAGAACTTAAAAAAATCATTGACAAAGAGATTCAGAAAAAACAGCAATAATGCAGGAATAAAGTCAAATCAACCAAACCAATTATACCATGACCGAATTTCTTATAAAATCGTCTTTTACAATGGCAGTATTACTTGGCCTGTATTATCTATTGTTTGAAAGGGAAAAAATGCACCGCTTTAACAGGTTTTATCTGCTTAGTGCTTTAATATTTTCATTGGCATTACCGTTCATAACAGTTATAACTTATGTACAACAAATTAAAGTCCCGGCAGGGCAGTCTTTAATAACCTCAAAACCTGATAATCTTGTGTTGTCAGCACAGCCAACAGACTATTTGTTTTACATAGGCTGGAGTATATATGCGATAGTTACGCTAATATTGATAATTCGATTTGTTAAGAATGTTACAGCCTTTATCAAAAGGTCATCCGTTAATTCTTCCGTGAAGATGGAAAATGCCACGCTGGTCTTATTAGAAGAGAAAGTACTGCCACATACATTCCTGAATTACATTTTTGTAAACCGTGAAGAATATGAAGCACGACTGATTGAAGAAGAATTGTTTACTCATGAATTAACTCATGTACAACAAAAACACACACTTGATATTTTATTTATTGAAGCGCTTAAAACTATATTCTGGTTCAATCCGCTGCTATATTTTTATAAAAAGGCCATTCAGCTTAACCATGAGTTTCTGGCTGACGAAAAAGTAATAGATACCATTGCCAACACCATCTATTACCAAAACCTGCTCCTTGAAAAAACCTCCGTTGGCGCGATTTTTTCAATGGCTAGCAATCTTACTTTTTCACTAACTAAAAAAAGATTTATTATGATGACTAAAACCACCTCAGCAGCTAAAGCTGTTTTTTTAAAACTTGCTATAGCACCTGCAATTACAGTATTGATGTTAACTTTATGTACTAAAACACTGGCACAGGAAACTTTAACTGATATCCCCACTGAAAACATAAAGACTCTTGATATAAGTAAAAAGGTAACACAGCAACAGGTAGACTCCCTGAGAAAAGCCAATCCGAAAGTTTACAAATCAAAGAACCCAAATAACTATGCAGAGGCAACTGTTAAATTTACCGACAAAAAAGGCAAACTGGTAAATAAGAAGTTCTTTATAAATGATACTACAGCCGAAAAACAAAAAAACAAAGAGCAAATCTCAAATGGTTTATCCGATATTCCTGCCGATAAAATCAGATTTATGAATGTATATAAAAATGTAACACAGCAACAGGTAGATTCGCTTAAAAAGTCCACTCCAAATACTTATGTATCTAATAATCCCAATGACTATGGAATAATAAGTGTAGGATATACTGATGAAAAAGGGAATCTGACAAAAAAGAAGTTTTTTGTAGAGAAATAAACCAACGCAGTACCAATATCTAAATTGTTAAGCATAATTAATCAATTCAAAAAGTCATGATAGAATTCCTTATAAAATCAACTGTAGCAATAGCAGTATTGCTTATTTCTTCACAGGTATCGTGTAAAAACATAAAGAAAAATTATGCTGTTTATTTTTTTGAAAAGAGTTATAATCCTTCAAAAACAGTAAAAGACAGTACAGAAGTAAGAAGGGATGAATACTTTAAAGATGTACAAATTATTATAGATGATAAACCCAATAATGTGTTTATAAATAAGCCTTACAAAAAGCTTAATAAGACAGAAAAAGAGTATTACTTATCATGTATTCCCGAAAAAGAACAAGCAAGAGGCCTGCAAATTTCCGATTATAACTCTTTTATAAAAAATGAAGATGGTACTTTTTATATAGACAATGAAAAGGTAACAAGAGATGAAGTTTTAAAATATAAAAGAGAATATTTCGCCTGCGGTGGTTGTAAACGCTCCGGAAAAGATAAGCGCTATTTCTTTTACACTTATCAATATTTCAATAAAAACATCAAAAGCATTAATGATCATTATCCTGATAAGACTTATAAAATAACTATACTCAACGAAGCCCGCGAATACCAGTGGCCCGATACTAAACCGGTAGTTAAAAAAGAAACTTATGAACGGAATGGCCATGAAAATGATGGCATTGGAAGTGCAGAGGTTTCATTTATATCCTACGCTTATACAGATGAAATCAAAAACAGGATTTATGAAGTACCCGCGCATTTTCCTGGAGGAAAAGCGAAATTCATTGAATATTTATTTGACAATATAAAAGTTCCCTATGATTTAACAGGACAAGAATTGCTAATTGATTTTACAATAAACACAGATGGAACTCTATCCGATATATCTATGATGGAAAGTACTGATCCTATACTCGCCGCAGAAGTGAATCGTATAATGCAAAAATCACCCAGATGGATACCTGCACAAAAAAATGGTATTCCACAGCCTGTAGGTACAAGGGACTATTTCAAAAAATAATTATTAAATCAGCCTGTTATGATAGAATATCTTATAAAATCAACTGTTGCAATAGCACTATTGCTTGGACTCTACTACCTTTTATTTGAAAGGGAAAAGATGCACCGCTTTAACAGGTTTTATCTTTTAGGTGGATTATTATTCGCTTTGGTGCTGCCTTTTATTAGTCTTCCTACAGTCTATAATAAAACCATACTACAAGATATTACACTTATACCACTCGTTTTAAAACAGGAACCGGTTACGCAGCAAACTAATCAAAATCCTCTGCAATTAATTGTGTTTAGCATATATATTATTATTGCAGTAGCACTATTAATCCGTTTTTTCAGGAATATAGCAGCCTTTCGTTCAAAAATAAAATCAGGAAAAACAATTCGCTACAAGAATGCCGTTTTGGTATTGCTTGATGAAGATGTGCTACCTCATACCTTTTTAAACTACATATTTTTAAATGCTGAAGATTATTATAGCAAAACCATAGAGAATGAACTGTACACTCATGAAATAACCCATGTAAACCAAAAACATACACTGGATATCATTTTTATTGAACTCCTTAAAATTGTTTTTTGGATTAACCCTCTACTATATTTTTATAAAAAAGCGATACAGCTTAATCATGAATTCCTTGCCGATGAAAATGTAATTAAAACATATAATCATGCAGCCTCTTATCAAAACTGCTGCTCATAAAAGCATCTGGCACAGAGGGGTTCTATCTGGCAAGTAATCTTACTTTTTCACTAACTAAAAAAAGATTTATTATGATGACTAAAAAAACCAACCGTATGCAGGCTCTTGTTAAACAGGTATTAGTTTTACCTTTAATAGCGGTAATGCTAATAATATCTTGCAATAACACTCCTGAAAATATTGAAAAGGCTGACAATGCCATTTACAACACCGGATTAGAAAAACAGCCTGAATTTCCTGGAGGAATAGCTGCATTTTACCAATTAGTAAATAAAAACTTTACAGTTCCGGAAATAAATAAAGATTTAGTAGCAAAAATTTATGTGTCATTTGTTATTGAAAAAGATGGTACAATGTCTGAAATAAAAGCTGTACGAGATCCGGGATATGGATTGGGAGAAGAAGCAAAAAGAGTATTAGAATCAATAGATCAAAAATGGAGCCCTGCCGTAAAAGACGGACAACCTGTAAGGGCATCTTATAATTTACCTATAACCATAAATATAAAGTCCTAATTTTTATATTATTTAATTTGAGTATCCGCGTGCCGTAGCACGCGGATTTTTTATTTCCTAAACCAAAACATATCAACCTGTTATACCATTATATTAAAAAACGCGTTACATTTGTACACATCATCATCATCAAAAAACAATCATCATGTTAAAACGTTTTTTTATTACCTGCTCAGGGGTAGACAAAGATCTTGTTTACAGCTGTTCTAATGGCGAACAAAACAAATATGCCGGTATAGGTGCTACAGTATTCTTTACAGCACTTATGGCATGGATAGCCGCATCTTACGCCCTTTACACCGTTTTCGACAATATTTATACCGCCTCATTTTTTGGGCTGGTATGGGGTTTCCTTATTTTTAATCTGGATCGTTTTATTGTTTCGACTATACGAAAACGCGACAAATTCGGACAGGAATTTTTACAGGCAACTCCGCGTATTATACTTGCTATGATCATTGCCATTGTAATATCTAAACCACTGGAAATAAAAATATTTCAGAAAGAGATAGATACGGTTTTGCTTAAAGAAAAAAACACCCTTGCTATAGCCAACAAAAAGCAGGTAGCCAATTTTTTTCAGGGCGACCTTGCCAAAAACAAAGCCGAAACAGACAGTTTGAAATCGGCCATTGCTAAAAAAGAAAAAGAAGTAAATGCACTTTACAATACTTATATCACCGAAGCTGAAGGCACTAAAGGAACTATGAAATTAGGCAAAGGCCCCGTATATGCAGAGAAAAGATTAAAACACGATGCCGTATTGCTTGAACTGGAAAACCTGAAAAAAGAAAATTCAGCAAAAATAGCTGCAAAAGAAAAACAGGCACAAACTTTACAGGCAGATCTTAACAAAAAGGTTACTGAAACCCAGCCTATAATTGACAATTTTGACGGATTAATGGCGCGAATTAATGCGCTTAACAAACTACCGGCACTGCCTTCTATTTTTATTATGCTGCTTTTCCTGGCTATCGAAACATCACCAATAATAGCAAAACTGCTTTCGCCCAAGGGAGAATATGACTTTAAGCTGGAAGATGCCGAAATGGCTTTGAAAACAAACCTGGCACAAAACAATTATCAGCGTGATTTAATGCGCACCACTGACGCCGGCATATACGACGATGTTTACAGCGAAATAAGACAGGACAAAGGCTTATATGATTACAAGAAGAAAAAAGCTATTGAACTTTTAGAATTACAGGCCGACAGCTTTTCCGATAAACAAAAAAATGTAATGTAAAATACAATGCCCCACAATGTGGGGCATTTATTATTTATCAGCGGTTAACATTGAAGTATCTATTTTGATGCTCATCCACGAGGCTTCCATTACCAGATCGTCATTTACATAGGCACTGCCCTGCTGCTTTACTATTTTAGCACTAAGCCGTATGTTTTTTATTATAAACTTTACCTGTTCATCATAATGTACTGCTTTAAAAAACGCTGTGGTTTGTACATGTGCCAATGCAAAAACACCTTCGGCTATACCCAATAACCTAACGCCGGCACCTCCACATTGTGCCATAGCTTCCAGAATAATAGTTCCGGGTATAATACCAGAAGTCACATAACTACTTTCTAATAACGGATTTTCTCCATCATTAAAAGTAGTTACACCAATTATTTCTTCCTTATTTACCGAAAGTATTTCATCAACAAATAAAAAAGGATATCTGTGTGGTATAAGTTCTTCAATTCTGTTTGTTCCTTCCATAAGTACATAATATTGAAAACCTATAACTGATTTTATTTCAGATTATTATTACAAACTATTTATTTCTGCCTGTAGTTTTTTTGTTAGGCTTTTAAGCACCAGCTCATACGAATGATCTATTAATTCTTTAAACAGTCTGGCAGGCACATCACCATTAACAGTAACCGTATTCCAGTGCACTTTGCTCATATGATAACCCGGTTCTATAGCCTCATATTCAGCACGTAATTCAAGTGCCTTTTCAGGATCACATTTTAGATTAACGGATGCTTTTCCTGCTTCCCATTGGTTTAATGATGACAAAGCAAACATCTTACCGCCTACTTTAAAAACAAGGGTATCTTCATCAAACGGAAAATGTTCGGTAACGCCTTTTTTTGAAAGGCAGTATTCGTAAAATGCCTGTATATTCATTTTATATTTTTATTACTTTCCAATTTCACCAAGATGGGTAAACTTAAATCCTTTTTCATATTTAAGTCCGTAGCCGAACATCCTGTCTATAGAAGAATGTGAGAACAGCATTACTCCTGTTAACTGAACAGCTTCGTTAGCAAGGTATAGCCCTAAAAGATAAACAGCTATTGCCAATCCTCTGTGATGTAAAACATTATATGCCCATGCCTCAACTTTATTTCCAAAAGCGTAGCCTATCATAGAAAGGTCGGGTACTAAAAGCAAAGCAGGAAACCACCATCATGCATAATTAAGCAGGCTAAAAAGGTAAATGCCTAATCCGAATAAAGCAGCCTCTTCCAGTTGAATTAGCTTTTTCATGATATTTTGTACAAAACAGGTTTACTGGGGCTGGCATCATTTTCAAAAGAAGCTATCTGTAAATTCAGGAAATAAGTGCCATCGGTAACAGCATCGTCTATAAATACCATTTCGGTAATAGTAGCATCATGACGGGCATCTTCATTAAGATTGTTTACATCTTTAACATTCCAAAATGCTTTATGCGCCAAAAGTCTGCCTTCATCCTCTTCACGATCTACACTTGGCAGATCTATGAGCAAGTGCTTAATACCACATTTACGAATAAATGCCGCAGCAGCCTCTTCAATATAAGGCGGATTGGTATTGCTATAATTCTTATATGTCTTAGCCTTTTCATTTGGAAGCGTGCGAACAATAATAGCTTCCGGCGTTTTCCCTCCAAGAGCTTTTTCTATCTGTTCTGCTCTAATAATAAAATCCTCTTCTACTTGCTCAGGCTCTACAGATACAAGCTCTGCAGTAAAGAAAAATTGCCTCAATGCCTCATTGATACTGTAAAAATCTCTGGTTATATGCCCAAGGCATTCGGTATGTGTACCATGCCCGTGCGGATTAAAAAATATATTATTAAAATTGGTAGATGATCCTTCACTTACTTTCCCTATCCAGTCTCCCATTTTTACCGGATCTATAACGGGTTTATCTACATACCATGCAATTGGATTAGCATCGGTATTAGTAAGTGGAATAGAAATATCTATAGGCTGGTTTAAATCTATTTTAAAACCGTTAATGACAGCAATCATACTTTTTTTTTACAAAATAAAGAAATAGATTTTTAAAATAGTTAATTGTGTGTATTATTGCCAAAAAAAACAGTGTAAAATGCAAAAGATTACGAACGGCACTAACTATCCTATTGAATTTATGAGAATAGTAGGTGTTATTCTTATAACATTTACACATATACGACATAATTTTACGCACAGTAATAGTGTTCCTTATTTTGTATTGGAAACACTACCCCGCTATGGGACACTTTTGCTGTCCATAATATCAGGATATTTATTTTGCATGAATCCTACCGAAGGGAATCTGTTAAATAAAAAAATAAAGAGCCTTCTTATTCCTTATCTAATCGCCAATCTTGCTGTAATACTTCCTGTTTTGCTTATAAATGCCTTTGGATATAATTTTTTAAACAGGCTAACTTATGATTATACCTTAATCACAGAAGGTTTATTTTCACTACACAAGCCACCTATAAATCCTCCAACCTATTTTATTAGGGATCTTTTTATAGTTTTCTGTTTTTTATCATTAACAAGAAAGCACTATTGGGCTTTGGCATTCATAATTCCTCTGCTAATTTTTGGAAACGTACTTTTGAGGTATGATATTCCGTTACTTTTTTTAACCGGATTTATTATTAAAAAATACAATATAGATAATTGCAAAAAACTAATTATAAACGCTGTTGGATTGCCTATGCTTATTGCTGCCGTTTATTTTTATACAGAAGACACTTATAAATATATTATAGCGATATTATTCTTTATAAATTTTGTATCGCTTAATTTTACTTTTGTAAAAACAGGAGGCTATACTTATTTACTTCATTTATATCATTCTCCAATGATGGTATTTTTGTACCCCATTTTACACAAAATAAGTCCTGAGCCATATTTTGAAGCTATTGCACAAATTGGGCTCGCAGTAATTCTTTGCTATATTATTTTTTTAATACTGGAGAGATTTAAGTTTGGATTTGTTGTAGGAAACAGGATTTAACTTACATAAAACAGGTCACTTGCAATCCCATCGGCTAAAAACTTTCCTTCTCTGGTAGTTTTAATAATACCGTTATCATTAACAAGCAGTCCCTGGTTTATAAATTTATCTGACTCTTTTAGAAGATAACTACTAAAAAGATTACCCAATTCGTCATGAACTCTTTGTACCGACACGCCCCAAATAGTGCGCAAGCCTGTCATAACATATTCATTATAACTGTCGGCAGGGGTAAGTTTTTCAGTTTCGGCAGGTAGCTTGTCTTCCTCTATTTCTTTTAAGTAAAGTGAATTATTAGCAATATTCCAGCTACGATGAATACCGTCATAACTATGCGCTGAGGGGCCAATGCCTAAATATTTTTTACCAAGCCAATAGGCGGTATTATTTTTAGAGAAATAACCCTCTTTACCAAAATTGGAAAGCTCATAATGTATAAATCCGTTTGCTTCCAGAGTATCTACCAATAACTGAAAATGCTCTTGGGCTACCTCATCACTAGGTTGGGCAATAAGTCCTTTTTTTACAAATTTATCCAGAGCCGTTTTGGGCTCTACTGTAAGTGCATAGCTTGAAATATGAGGGATTCCGAAAGACAACGCTTTATTTACATTATATAGCCATCGTTCATTTGTCATGCCGGGCACACCGTAAATAAGATCTACAGAAATATTATCAAAATACTTTACTGCTTCATTAAGGCATGTATCTGCCTGTTCAGCGTTGTGCGCACGGTTCATCATTTTAAGATCATCTTCAAAAAATGATTGTACACCTATACTCAGCCTGTTTACTGGAGATGCTGAAAGTTCAGCTATTCTTTCTACCGATAAATCATCAGAATTAGCTTCTAAGGTAATTTCAGGATCGTGTGTTACAGAATAGTTACTGTAAACAGCATCGATAAGAAGTTCAATTTCGGCATTAGTAAGTACAGATGGTGTACCTCCTCCAAAATAAATGGTTTCAACCATTTCATTAGCAAACTCATTTTTACGCATGGCTATTTCTTTAGCCAATGCCAAAACCATATCGTCTTTCTTTTTCATAGAAGTAGAAAAATGAAAATCGCAATAATGGCATGCCTGCCTGCAAAAAGGAATATGAATATAAATACCTGCCATACTATTCTTATTAGCTACTGCCTATTTTATTCTATCTTCATTTTGCTTTATAAAAGCATCCCATCCGCTGTAACTTTTTCCGGCAACAACTTTACCTGAATTAAAAAAATGACATACCGCAGCGGCAAGTCCATCGGTACTATCCAGATTTTTCGGAATTTCCTTAAGTCCCAATAGTTGCTGTAACATCTTTGCCACCTGCTCTTTACTTGCATTTCCGTTTCCGGTAATTGCCATCTTTATTTTTTTGGGTTCATATTCGGTAATAGGTATCTGACGTGAAAGTCCGGCAGCCATAGCAACACCCTGTGCCCTGCCAAGCTTTAACATGGACTGTACATTTTTGCCGAAGAATGGTGCCTCAATAGCTATTTCATCGGGGTGATGAGTATCTATAAGTTCTATTGTTCGTTCAAAAATTATCCTGAGCTTTACATAATGATCATCATATTTATGCAGTTGCAGCTCATTAAGCTGCAAAAACTCCATTTTTTTATTAATAACCTTTATAAGGCCAAAACCCATAATGGTTGTACCCGGATCTATACCTAATATAATACGTTCGTTTGCCAATTTTATTTCTTTACTTTTGCAGCCATGTCTGCCTCACGCAAAGCTAAGCAATTACTCGTTGTCATTATCAAAGTTTTGATAGTAGGCGGAGCATTTTATTTTATCTACAGCAGGCTGGCTAACAATGAAAAACTGGACTGGACCCGTTTTACCGCCTTGCTTGATAACAAAAATGCTTACTGGCTTATTACTGCTTTATTGTTTCTTACATTTTTAAACCGCTTTATAGAAATAGTAAAATGGCAAAATCTTGCCTCTTCTATTTATCCTATATCACTTGGTAAATCAACCGAACAGGTATTGGCAGCAGTAACCGCAGCACTTTTTACACCAAATGGCTTAGGTGAATATGCTGCAAAGGTGATGTATTACAAAAAAACAGAAGCAGGGGAAGTTATTTTTCTTAACCTTTTATGCAATGGTATTCAGCTTATACTTGCAGTAGTTGTGGGTTTAGCAGGTTTATTTTTCTTCAATTACATCTATCCGGCAATATCGGGTAATTTGGCCATAGTAATTTTAGCGTGTATTGTTGTTTTGACTATACTGTTAGCTTCTGCCCGAAAAATTACTATAAAAGGCTATTCATTACAAAAATTAGGAGAGATGCTAAACAGCCTGCCTAAAAGTATTCATCAAAAAAATATAGCCTTAGCCATTTTAAGATACCTTACAATACTGCACCAATACTATTTGTTATTCCTTTTGTTTGGCATACAATTACCTTATCTATTAATAATAAGCACAATTGCTGCCACTTATTTTTTAGGATCGTCCCTACCAAGCTTTCAGTTTCTGGATTTCGCAGTAAAAGGCAGTGTTGCCGTATTTTTTTTCGGAATATTAGGCGTAAATGAATGGATAGTAATATTTATAGCTACACTTATATGGCTGCTTAATACGGTACTGCCCGTAACTATAGGCAGTTATTTTGTATTTACTTTTAAACCAGTAAAAGAAACAAACACACCTACTGTTTTACATCAAGAATAACGGGAAGTATAAATTGAGTAGTAACAGGCACGCCTTCTTTTTGAGCAGGTTCAATTTTAGGAAAATCCACAAGCCTTGCCTTAATAATACTGTCAATACGGGCTTTATTGTAGCTTACCATATCTTCAGGCATCTGAGGTTCAAATTTTAAAGTAGCATTAGAAAACACTGTTACTTTAACGTCTATAGTGTCCATTTCAGGATACAGCATAGCAATAGTGTCAATATCGAGCTTTTGTTGTATAAGTGCCGTAAGCGAAGAGAAAAAGCACTCTTTTTTAAGTTCTTTATCTATTATAGCATCACATTCTGCTATTGAAGGATAACTGCTTACTTCTTTCCAGTTTATCTCTTTAAGGCGCTGCTGCAAAAGTTCTTCCTCATTAGGCACCTGACCATCGAAGAAGCGACAGGAGTTGCATAATAGTATAATAAACAGAATTGCAATTTTTTTCATTCAGAGATAATAACAATGTGGAAAGCCCAAAAATAAGGAAAATAAGTTAGTTTAAAATTCCGGCATCTTTTTATTATGTCTCTTTTAGCATAAAATAAGATCTGAAAACTTCCTAAAATCAAAAAAGCCCTCCAATCTAATGGAAAGCTTCTCATCGGTCTAACTACTAAACCTTGTTAAGCCCGAAGCTTAACGTAAACAACACAACTATCTTAATATTTTAGGCGAAAAAAGCCCCGCTATTGCGAGGCTGCTTTCCCTTAACTGGCGGTCTGGACGGGACTCGAACCCGCGACCCCATGCGTGACAGGCATGTATTCTAACCAACTGAACTACCAAACCAGCGTTTCAAATGACTCTCTCAGTGTAGCACTGTTTGTTTCATTATTACGGGTGCAAATATACGACTGTTTTTAAATTCTGCAAGTGTTTTTAAAATAATTTTTAGATTATTTTTTCATCAATTATCCAAACTTTTGTTTCTCAACAAGGTATGTAGTTAAAATTTTTTCAAACTTTTCATCTACCGAAACAGGAACGTACTTAATTTTATACTGCATACAGGTTTCTGCCACTTTTTTAAAGTATTGTTCAACCCGTTTTTCATATTCTGATTTTACATTTTCGGCAAAAAGATTTACTTCTTCTCCAGATTCTATATCAATAAATTTCCTCGGGGCATTATCAAAATCAAAGCTAAGCTCCGTTTTCTTATCTATAACATGAAACAGAACTACTTTATGCTTATTATGTTTTAAATGCTGCAGGGCATTAAACAATGCCTCATCATTACCCGGCTGAAACATATCTGTAAACAATATGATCATAGAACGTCGATGCATTTTCTGGGCTATCTGGTGCAAAAAAGTTGTGGTATCTGTTGGCTTGCTTCTTCCTGGTGAATTCAGCATCTCTTCAAGCTTATTCAATAACATCCTGTGATGCCTGCCACTGCCCTTTTCCGGCGCATAGAACTCATAGCTGTCAGAATACACGCTAAGTCCTACTGCATCGCGCTGATGCTTTAAAAGCTCCATAAGCACCGCAGATGCTAAAACTGAAAAACCAATCTTATTTTCGTAAAACTGCTGTCCCTGTTTAAGCTTTGGATAATGCATAGAAGAAGAATTATCAATTATAAGATGGCACCTTAAATTAGTTTCCTCTTCAAAGCGTTTAGTATATAACCTGTCGGTACGGGCAAAAAGCTTCCAGTCTATATGCCTGGTACTCTCACCTGCATTATATACCTTATGTTCTGCAAATTCTGAGGAGAATCCGTGAAACGGACTTTTATGCATACCTGAAATAAACCCTTCAACGATTTGATTTGCCAGTAATTCAAGATGCGAAAAACTGGATATTTTTTCTAATTGCCCTTCTATCTTCATAATTTCAAATGTAGCGATTTTGTATTTATCCTCCCATAGCGATACAGGTTATCTGCAATTTTCCAATAAAAAAGCCCTTACCATAAAGTAAGAGCTCTTTTATATTTAATTGCTTTGTAACTTAATTATAGTAAAGCATCAATAGCATTAGTATAAGTTGCTTTTGGAGCTACACCAACCTGACGGCCTACTACTTCTCCGTTTTGGAAAACTAATACTGTAGGAATGTTTCTTACTCCGTATTTTGCAGCAAACTCCTGATTAGCATCTACATCTACTTTACCAACAACAGCTTTTCCTTCGTACTCGTTGCTGATCTCTTCAATGATAGGACCTACCATACGACATGGGCCGCACCATGCTGCCCAAAAGTCTACTAATACCGGTTTGTCTGATTTTAATACCACTTCATCAAAAGTAGCATCTGTTATTGCTTGTGCCATTATATATATTCTTTTTTAAATTAGTTTTAGATAACAAATTTACATATTAATATTCATTTTTTTGTTAAACATATATTAGTTTTAGCTATCTTAAAATAGAAGGAATTTATTAAGAAAATTAATTCAGTTTAAAATTCACCTGAAGTTTTTCCAGTTCATGTAGCAATTCATTACTTATTTTAACCTTCAATTTACGGCTTGGCATACTTAATTTAGTCATTACCTGTATATCTTCCACGTCCGCTATAACAGGTTCTGTAACTTCCTGATCAAATTCATCAATATCCTCTGTTGCAGTGTCTTTTAATTGGGTATTGGCAATCTCAACCTTCCTCATAACCTTTTGCAGTTCCATTACTTCAAAAGTTACTGTATTGTCTCCAATATTGCTTTTAAAGAGTTCGCTAAGCGTTACGATGAGCTGATCCTGTAAATCTAATACATTAAACTGAATGATAAGTTTTTTGGCGAATGTGGTTAATACATCCTGAAGATATTGTATGGCTATAAACTGAAGCCTCGGCTCCCCCTTTTTACCCTCTGCATTTGTCCAGCCTTCTTTAACAAGCACTTTCATAAACGTAAAATTATTACCTATTAGAAAATGCCTGAACTTGAGATATTCTTCTCCATATATTCTGAATTCATGACTTTCATCATATCCTTCCAGAACAAATGAAGCCCAGCCTTTACCATTTTTGGCAACTCTGTGCTGTACATTAGAAATAATACCCCCAAAACTTAAATTTTTTGTAATATGCTGCTCCAGGTTTTTGAGTGCTTCAAGCCTTGAATTGCAAAAATATTTCATTTCAAATTTATAATCATCAAGCGGATGCCCTGATATATAAATACCTACAACTTCTTTTTCTTTTGCCAGCTTTTCCATTGTACTCCATTCTTCACACGGCGGCACTACAGGTTCGGGAATCTGCACTTCACTTGCTTCCCCGAAAAGGCTTACCTGAGATGAATTTTCGTTTTCCTGAAATTTAGACCCATAACGCATAGCCTTTTCCAAAAACGAAATATTTTCGCTGGAATCCATATGAAAATACTGCCCCCTGTGTGTATTAGTAAAACAATCAAAGCCTCCGGCAAGGGCAAGGTTTTCAAACGCTTTTTTATTGGCAGCACGCAAATCTATACGTTTGGCAAGATCAAATATTGATTTATAAGCTCCATCTTTTCTGTTTGCTACAATAGTTTCTACCGCACCGGCGCCAACACCTTTAATCGCCCCCATACCAAAACGCACTGCTCCATGGTCGTTAACTGTAAATTTATAATATGATTCATTTACATCAGGCCCAAGAACCTGTAAGCCCATACGTTTACACTCTTCCATAAAGAAGGTAACCTGCTTAATATCGTTCATATTATTGGAAAGTACAGCAGCCATATATTCTGCCGGATAATGCGCCTTAAGATAGGCTGTTTGATAGGCAACCCAAGCATAACAGGTAGAGTGCGATTTGTTAAAAGCATAACTTGCAAACGCTTCCCAGTCTTTCCATATTTTTTCAAGTACTGTAGGATCATGCCCTTTTTCGGCAGCTTGCTCTATAAACTTAGGTTTCATTTTATCCAGTACATCCTTTTGCTTTTTACCCATTGCCTTACGCAATACGTCGGCTTCACCTTTCGTAAAACCAGCCAGCTTTTGCGACAGTAGCATCACCTGTTCCTGATATACCGTAATACCATAAGTTTCTTTCAGGTATTCTTCGCAGGCATCAAGGTCATATTTAATTTCCTCTTCCCCATTCTTTCTTCTAACGAAACTCGGAATATATTCCAACGGGCCCGGACGGTATAATGCATTCATCGCAATAAGGTCGGCAAATACAGTAGGCTTAAGATCCTTCATGTATTTCTGCATGCCTGGCGATTCATACTGAAACACCCCTACAGTTTCACCACGCTGAAAAAGCTCATATGTTTTTACATCATCTATCGGAAACGATTCCGGATCGAGGTCAATGCCATGCTTATATTTTACAAGCTTAACGGTATCTTTTATCAGCGTAAGAGTCTTTAGACCCAAAAAGTCCATTTTCAACAATCCTGCACTTTCTACCACCGAGTTATCAAACTGGGTAACATAAAGGTCGGAGTCTTTTGCTACAGATACAGGTACGAAATTGGTAATATCATCCGGTGTAATAATTACACCACATGCGTGGATACCTGTATTACGCAATGACCCTTCAAGAACTTTTGCCTGCTGAATAGTTTCACCTGTTAAATCACCCCCATCAGCAAGAGCAATAAGCTCTACAACCTTTTCATATTCTTCTGCACGCAATGCACTTTTAAGAGCATTGGCATCAAGATTGAATATTTTTGCAAGCTTAAGGTTAGGTATTAGCTTCGCTATTTTATCAGCTTCAAATAATGGCAGATCTAGCACCCTTGCGGTATCACGAATTGACGATTTTGCCGCCATAGTACCATAGGTAATAATTTGTGCTACCTGGCTTGCCCCATATTTATTAATAACGTAATCCATTACACGGCCACGTCCTTCATCATCAAAATCGATATCAATATCGGGCATTGATACACGGTCAGGATTAAGGAAACGCTCAAAAAGGAGGTCGTACTTAATAGGGTCAATATTTGTAATCCCTAAACAATACGCCACAGCAGATCCCGCCGCAGATCCTCTTCCCGGCCCTACCGAAACACCCATATTACGTGCCTCGGCAATGAAATCCTGTACAATAAGAAAATATCCCGGATAGCCACTGTTTTCAATGGTCTTCAATTCAAAATCAAGGCGCTCGCGAACATCATCGGTTATTTCACCATAACGCTTTTGCGCACCTTTGTAAGTAAGGTCGCGCAGGTACTTATTTTCGCCACGTTTACCCCCATCTAATTTATCTTCAGGATCTATAAATTCTTCAGGAATATCAAATTTGGGAAGCAATACATCTCTGTAAAGTGAATAAATTTCAACTTTATCTACAATTTCCTGAATATTAGCAATAGCTTCGGGCAGGTCTTTGAAAAGCTCCTTCATCTCATCTCCCGACTTAAAGTAATATTCATTATTAGGAAGCCCGTAACGGAAACCACGGCCCCGCCCAATTGGCGTTGCCTGTTTTTCACCATCTTTAACACACAATAAGATATCGTGCGCATGAGAGTCTTCTTTATTTACATAATAAGTATTATTAGTCGCTACAAGTTTAACGTCATGCTTGCGGGCCAATGAAATTAATGACTGATTTACACGATTTTCATCTTCCTGCCCATGGCGCATTAACTCTATATAAAAATCATCGCCAAACATGCCTTTCCACCACAGCAATGCCTCTTCAGCCTGATTTTCACCAATATTTAATATCTTGTTGGGAATCTCCCCATATAAATTCCCCGACAATACAATAATATCTTCTTTATACTGCTCTATAACTTTTTTATCAATTCTGGGTACATAATAGAATCCGGCAGTAAAGGCTATAGACGACATTTTTGCCAGATTATGATAGCCATTTTTATTTTTAGCCATCAAAACAACCTGGTAACCGTTGTCTTTACGTGTTTTATCCCTGTGATCATCACAAACAAAAAACTCAACACCTACAATAGGTTTCATCAATACCTCGGTAGGCTGCTCTCCTGCTTCCTCTAAAGCTTTATTTTTAGCTTCGGCTACTTTGTTATGATTAAGCACATTACTTACAAAATGAAATGCGCCCATCATATTAGCATGATCTGTCATGGCAACAGCAGGCATTTTATATTTGGCCGCTGCTTTAACAAGATCCGGTACAGATATAGTAGATTGTAGTACAGAGAATTGCGTATGATTATGCAGATGTACAAAATCTGTATCTTTTATATCATGATGCTCTTCTGCGATATTAGTATGAATAACCTCCGCAGATTTAAGCTGTTCAAGTCGCCTGCGTACCTCAACAGAGGCTTGTTTCAGGTTTATGTGCTTTAATCCTATAAGCTGTATAGGCTGAGGATTTTTCGTTGTAAAGTCACTAAAATATGAAACTGGCACATCCAGCTCTTCTGCTGTAAAAATCTGTCTTTTTAACAACTCCAGAAAACAGCGTGTAGTTGCTTCAACGTCGGCAGTAGCATTGTGCGCTTCGGCAAATGGCTCACCAAATAAATACTGGTGAAGCTCGGTAAGGGTAGGCAGTTTAAAACGGCCTCCACGGCCTCCCGGTAGTTTTAAAAGGTCGGCAGTAATTTCTGTACAGGTATCAAGTACTTTCATTTTCACCATAGGACTCTCTATCCCCATCCGGTAAAATTCAGATCCCATAATGTTAACATCAAAGCCAACATTTTGCCCTACTATGAATTTTGATCTTGATAATGCTGCATTAAATTTTTCCAAAACCTCAGCAAGTTCAATACCCTGCTCTGCAGCCAGTTCTGTAGATATACCGTGAATACGCTCTGCATCATAGGGAATATTAAACCCATCAGGCCTAACCATATAATCCTGATGTTCTATAAGCTGCCCCATATCATCATGCAGCTGCCAGGCTATCTGTATACACCTTGGCCAGTTATCGGTATCTGTAATTGGGGCGTCCCAGCGTTTGGGCAATCCGGTTGTTTCAGTGTCAAATATCAGGTACATACCAACTTAAGGATTTTTATAAAAAAATTTTAATGAATTACTACTCAAGGGAGCAGACTTTTCAAAAATACAATTTTTAAAAAGAAAGGAGATTATAAGTTATAAACAAATGAACCTTTGAGAAACCCTGTTTAAAAGACAAAAAAAATCCCGACTCAATGAGTCGGGATAAAATATATATTGTACTTGTAAATATCTATTTTTAGTAGCGTCCTCCACGGTTGTAATCACCACCGCCACGGTTAAAGCCTCCACCACCACTACGGTTATTGTCTCTGTTGAAACCACCGCCACGGTTGTTGTTAAAGCTCTTTCTCTCGCCTTCCGGTCTCGGCTCAGACTTGTTTACAACAATAGTCCTGCCTGCTACTGTAGCGCCATTCAGCTCATCGATAGCTTTTTGAGCCTCATCGTCGTTTGACATCTCAACGAAGCCAAAACCTTTACTTCTGCCTGTAAATTTATCTGTAATGATCTTTACAGACTCTACAGCACCATAAGCCTCAAAAGACTCTCTTAAATCTGCCTCCTCTAAACTGAACGGAAGGCTACCTACGAATATGTTCATAAAAAAAAAATTTGTTCGGTGTTTATACTCCTTACAAATGTAAACTTATTTAGTTACAAAACAACTTATTATTTTTTTTTAATACAATTTTAAGATTTAACATTAAACTATTACATAAAAAAACCGCCGTAAAGGCGGTTTATATTTATAACGTTAGCAATACTGCAAATTACTGTATTGTTACAATAGGCACTTTGTAAAACACCCCTTCACTGTAGTTTATTATTTCTCCAGCATCATTTACTGCGTTAAAGTAAAAAGTACCTGAAATAAAACCTTTCCCATCTGTAGCGTTAATATTGTTATCTAACGGCCTTCTTATAGTAATTTTTCCGCTTCCAAGGCCTGTACCTGTCTGGTAAAAATCCTGAAGCCCGTCAACATCCATATTATAAGTAGCTTTATTAAGTTCGTCAACCCCTAACTCATGTTCAGAACCTAAAGGCTCGCCCGGTACAGGATTATTTATTTTTAAAACTATAGTCTCTATATCGTTTTTAGCAGTTACAATTACCGAATTGCCCGATTTAACCGCAGAAAAATCTGTTGCTTTCCATAACTCTTTATTCTCGTTCTGGCCCTTAAAAGCCTGCACTGCCGGAGTATTGAACTTTACATCTTCTTCACATGAGGCAAACGCGACCAGCAATACTAAAAGTGATAAAATTTTTTTCATTATTAAATAGTTAGAAAGGGGTAATTCAAATTTTACAACGACAAAAATAGTTTTTTATAGAATATATCCTAATCAAAATAGAATAAATCACAATAAAAAATCAAAAACATGATTAATTTAAAGATAAGAAATCATAAAATCAGCGTATAAAAACTTTTATATACTAAAGTTTTATATATTTGCACCCTTAATTTTAACGAGGTCGGGAACCTCACAATTTAATCTATAGATTATGCCTGTAAAAATCAGATTACAAAGACACGGTAAAAAAGGAAAACCTTTTTACTGGGTAGTAGCAGCGGACAGCCGCTCTAAAAGAGATGGTAAATTTCTTGAAAAATTAGGAACTTACAATCCAAACACTAATCCTGCAACGATTGACCTTAATCTTGACAGCGCTGTACAATGGCTTCACAACGGAGCTCAGCCTACAGATACTGCAAGAGCTATCCTTTCTTACAAAGGAGCTTTACTTAAACACCATCTTGACGGAGGTGTACGTAAAGGTGCACTTACTCAGGAGCAGGCTGATGCTAAATTAGCTCAGTGGCTTGATGAGAAAGCAGGAAAAGTTGATGCTAAAAAACAAGGGCTTACTAAAGCAGAAGCTGATGCTAAAGCTAAAGCACTTGCTGCTGAAAAGAAAGTTAACGAAGACCGTATTGCTGCTGCAAAACAAGCAGAAGCTGATGTTATTGCTGCTGCGTCTGCAGAAGAGGCTACAGCTGAAGGTGAAGAAGTTGCTGAAACTGAAGCTACGGAAGAAAACAACGAAGAAACTCAGGCTTAATTATTTTAGCGATACATGCGTAAAGAAGATTGTTTCTATTTAGGCAAGATCGCCAAAAAATTTAGCTACAAGGGCGAAGTACTTATCTATTTAGATACTGACGAGCCCGAGTTGTATGAAAACATGGAATCGGTGTTTGTTGAGTTAAACAAACACCTGGTTCCATTTTTTATTGTTACCTCCTCTATACACAAAGGAGATTTTTTACGTACCCGCTTTGAAGATATAGACAGCGAAGATGATGCTGATAAAATTATGGGAGCTGCTGTTTACCTTCCCTTATCTGCACTTCCTAAACTTGAGGGTAACAAATTCTATTTTCACGAAGTTATCGGCTTTGATGCCGAAGATGAACGCCTTGGCAATATTGGTAAAATCGTTTCTATAAATGACAGCTCAGCACAACCTCTTTTTGAGATATTAAAAGGAGACATTGAGATACTTGTGCCCATGATTGACGATTTTATTGTAAAAATAGACCGTGAAAATAAAAAGGTAGTGCTTAATACACCTGAAGGACTTGTAGATCTTTATCTTAACGGTTAGTATTTAGATGTTGAATTAAAGCTGTTACCTCAATTCTAATATCTAAGATCTCACATCTATACAATGTTCCAATTCAAACAATTTGCTATTCAACAAGACAAATGTGCCATGAAAGTAGGTACCGATGGTGTTTTACTTGGAGCATGGTCTCCTGTTGAGCACAAGCCATTCAGCATACTGGATATTGGAGCCGGAACAGGGGTAATTGCACTTATGCTTGCCCAACGCAGCCATGCAGAGCAAATTGATGCTATTGAAATTGATGATGATGCCTACGAACAGGCGGTAGACAATTTTGAAAATTCACCATGGGGTGACAGGCTTTTTTGTTACCACGCCGGACTTGATGAATTTATGGAAGAGCCGGAAGACGAATATGACCTTATCGTATCTAACCCTCCTTTTTATACTGATGGATATTTTTCCGGTGATGAGCAACGTGACAAAGCACGCTTTACAGAATCACTCCCTTTTGAGGATTTAGTAGAAGCATCCGCAATTCTATTATCAGAAAACGGAGTACTCGCTGTAATAATTCCTTTTAAAGAAGAAGAAAAATTTATAGCACTTGCACAAGAAGAGGAATTATATCCTTTTAAAGTCACCCGCGTTAAAGGAACACCTACTACAGAAATTAAACGCAGTCTTATAGCTTTCAGCAGAGATAAAAAAGAAATAGCTATTGATGAGCTTACAATAGAAGTTGAACGCCATAATTATACTCGCGAGTACATTTCGCTTACCAAAGATTTCTATTTAAAGATGTAATTAGTTACGCGCCACTTTCAATCCGAAGTTTGGTGCCACAAGTATGGATTTTGAAGGTTTATGCTTAAAAGTTACCTCAAAATCATTTTTTATCCTCCGATTGACATTTATCTAAAAATAGTTATGAGATCCCTGCGTAAATGACCATTCACAGTAATTATTTTCAGTTGTAGGATAAAAATCTACCCAGGTCTTGTCTTTCAATTTTACATCTGCATTAGAAATAACATTCCCGCTAACATCAAAGTAACTTCCTCCTTCAAGACTTACAAAAAGTCCATCGGCAGGCATTGCTACATTATATTTTGAAATATCAAACTCAACAATACCTTTTTGACCGGGCTGTAGCGTAACTATAATTTCTTCGGCTGCAATTTGTTCTCCCGGAATGAACGATTCATAAGCTGCTTTTGTTTCGCCTGCAGAAGCATAATATTCCTTTATATAATCATGCCTTTTATAAAAGATAATGCGGGCTTGAGTTTTAAATTTCACCTTATGTATTTTAACAAACAGTGATTTTAAGCAACTCCCACCTACACTGTTTTCAAAATAACAGGCAATCCTGCCATCCGAAGCAAAAAAATTTCCCTTTTTAGATTTATTGTTGAGTTCTCCCAATACCAATTCGTTCGTAGCATTAGAAACCACAACCTCCTTAAGCGAATACGTAATTATTTTTTCGTTGTTAGCGGTATCGGCTGCAGCTACAATATTATCCTGAGCATACAGGCCGGCACTTAATAGCACCACAGAAGTTAGCCTGAAATTTTTCGTATTCTAAGTGATTTTGGTTGAAGCACATAAAACTACAAAATAAGATAAATCATTGAAATTAAAATTTACACCGCAACTTAGTCAGTTTTTCTGACAGCCAGAAGCTATAACGATATAGCTTTAAAAATTACAACATTTTTTCGCGGTTTTGTTAGAATACTTAATTACTTTTGTTCCCGTTTAAAAACATCAAGCATATGAAACCCGATCTTTTCCAGGCACCAGACTATTACCTGTTAGACGAACTTTTATCTGACGAACACAAAATGGTGCGCGACGCTGCCCGCGAATGGGTTAAGCGTGAAGTATCTCCTATTATAGAAGACTATGCACAAAAAGCAGAATTCCCAAAGCAAATAATAAACGGCTTAGCCGAAATTGGAGCATTTGGACCTTATATCCCTGAAGAATATGGTGGCGCTGGCCTTGACCAAATTTCTTATGGCTTAATAATGCAGGAAATTGAACGTGGTGACAGCGGTGTTCGTTCTACAGCATCTGTACAATCGTCGTTAGTAATGTATCCTATATGGAAATATGGTAATGAAGAGCAAAGGATGAAATACCTGCCTAAACTTGCTTCAGGCGAATTTATGGGCTGTTTTGGGCTTACCGAGCCTGATTTTGGGTCTAACCCGGGCGGAATGGTTACTAACTTTAAAGACAAAGGTGATCATTATCTTTTAAACGGTGCTAAAATGTGGATTTCAAATGCCCCTTTTGCAGATATTGCAGTAGTATGGGCTAAAGATGAAGCAGGACGCATTCACGGGCTTATTGTAGAACGTGGCATGGAAGGATTTACAACACCGGAAACGCATAATAAATGGTCGCTTAGAGCCTCTGCAACCGGAGAACTTATATTTGATAATGTAAAAGTACCTAAAGAAAATCTGTTGCCTAACAAATCCGGCCTTGGCGCACCACTTGGGTGTTTAGATTCTGCACGCTACGGAATTGCATGGGGTGCTATTGGCGCCGCTATGGATTGTTATGATACTGCTTTACGTTATGCACAGGAACGCATACAGTTTGACAAACCTATTGCAGCAACTCAACTTCAGCAGAAAAAGCTTGCCGAAATGATTACCGAAATCACAAAAGCGCAGTTACTTACATGGAGGCTTGGTGTATTAAGAAATGAAGGCAAAGCGACTTCTGCACAGATCTCTATGGCTAAAAGAAACAATGTAGACATGGCTATAAATATAGCACGCGAAGCACGCCAGATTTTAGGAGGAATGGGTATAACAGGAGAATATTCTATTATGCGCCATATGATGAATTTAGAAAGTGTTATAACTTACGAGGGCACTCATGATATACACCTGCTTATAACCGGTATGGATATTACGGGCCATGCTGCTTTTAAATAAAATAATTAGGAAAAGCTAAAAACGCCGCGATAGTATCGCGGCGTTTTTTTATTATCTTTTTAAAAAAAGTTTTGAACAAAAAACCTTTTAGGCAGGTAAAACGTATATTTTAATATAAGCTTTATTTCAATATTTCTTAAATAATTACGTTATTAAAGAAATAATCTTAAAATAACGAGGCATTATATTTGTATTGATAAAATTGATATAAAATACCCTGCTTTATGCTAAAGCTTTTTTAATTTTGTAAAAACTATTGCTATGAACACCGCTACTATCAACAGTAGTATTCAACCCCAAAAGGAACTGCTGTTAAATCACTCACTGTATGGAAAAGTAAAAACCATAGATGACCTTAAGCATTTTCTGGAAGGCCATGTTTATGCTGTTTGGGATTTCATGTCCCTCCTTAAGGCATTACAATCTAAACTTACCTGTACCACTACTCCGTGGCTGCCAGTAGGTAATCCTGATATGCGCTACCTGATAAACGAAATAGTACTTGCCGAAGAAACTGATATTAACATCGATGGAAAAAGGCAAAGCCACTACGAAATGTATATTGATGCAATGAAGGCCTGTGGCGCTGACATAACTTCAATAGAAGCTTTTCTTGAAGATGTGGTAACTACGCAAAATATATTTGTATCTATAAGAACCAGCAGCCTGCATGAAAATATAAAAGCATTTCTGGATTTTACATTCCGCGTAATTGAACAGGGAAAACCGCACGAAATTGCGGCTGCATTTACATTTGGCCGTGAAGACCTTATACCTTCAATGTTTACAGAAATACTAAGGAATTTTCAGAAAAATTTTCCTGAAACCAATCTTGATAAGCTAATTTATTATTTTGAAAGGCATATTGAGCTTGATGCAGATGAACATGGCCCTATGGCTATGCAAATGATATCAGAACTTTGTGCTGATGATTCTCAAAAATGGAAAGAAGTAGAAGAAATATCTATGCTTGCCCTGGAAAAGAGGATAGGACTCTGGAATGCGATTGAAGAAAATATAATGCAACACGATATGGCATCTATATAAACCGGCTTTAAGCCGGTTTTTTTAAGTGCATAAAAAGAACCTTTAACACCTGTAGTTTTTTATTTAATGTTTTTTTAATTTCTTTTGTAACAAAATTAGTAATCCCGTTACTAATTTATAACAACCATAATTTTCAAAAAAACATAATGAAGAAATTTACTTTTAAAGTTTCCTTTTTATTACTAAGCGGTATGTTTGCCTTAACAGCAAATGCCCAGCAAACACCTAAAGGGTCAAAAAAATTCGGTAAGCCATTTATTGCGGCTTCAAATTATTGCGGTACCGTTGAGTATGAAGAACAATTAAGTCAAAAAAATCCTGAAAGAGCCAAAAAAGCGGAATTTGAAGAATGGATAGCTCCTAAAGTAGCCGAAGCCAGAGCAAAAAGACTGCAAAAAAACGGTAATGGCACAAATGAAGTTGTTACTATCCCAATGGTTTTTCATGTTATACACAATGGTGATGCAATAGGTGAAAATGAAAATATATCTGATGAACAGATATTGTCTCAAATTCAGGTGTTAAATGAAGATTATAGAAGAGCAGCAGACACTCCGGGTTTTAACTCTAATCCTGTTGGTGCTGATATGGAAATTGAATTCTGCCTTGCAAAGCGTACTCCTAACGGCCTTCCTTCCAACGGGATTGTTCGTTACAACATTGGTGACGATAACGGATGGCAACAGGAAGAAGTAGAGCTAATTAAAGCACAAACACAGTGGGACCCTGAAAAATACCTTAATATTTGGATTGTAGAGGACATATTTATCCCTGGCGGCTACCTTGCCGGCTATGCTCAGTTTCCAACCCAGTCCGGACTTGAAGGACTTGGCGGACAAACCTCTACAGCAAATACAGATGGTGTAGCGCTTGGCGCACGTTATGTAGGGTCTGTAAACTATTATGCGGAAGGGACTTATGATGAAGTAAGAAATATGGGGAGAAGTGCAAGCCATGAAATTGGCCACTTTTTTGGTTTAAGACACATTTGGGGTGATACAGGAGATTGTGCTACAGCAGATGATTACTGTGATGATACACCCACAGCACTTAATGCTAACTATGGTTGCCAGATAGGAATAGACTCATGTCCTGAAAGCGAAGGGCTTGATATGATAGAAAACTACATGGATTATACTGATGATGTATGTTTAAATACATTTACTCAAGACCAAAAAGATAGAATGCAGGCTGTATTAGCCAATTCTCCGAGAAGAAAAAACCTTCCGTTAGCAGATAGCTGTACACCCGGTACGGCAAGTTTGGATAATGACGGAGCAATTTACCTACTGCCTTTCAGTACAAACTGTAGTAATGATTTTTCACCTGTTTTATCTTTTGCGAACAGAGGAACTAACACTATCACCTCGGCAGTTATAAACTATATGGTTGATGATGCAGAGGCCATAACTTACTCGTGGACAGGTTCTCTTGCGCCAAATGAAGATGCGAGAATTGAGCTTCCGGCAATGGGAGCACAGGAAGGCGAACACACGTTTACAGTTGCTATACAATCTATAAATGGTGGCGCAGATGCATTAGCATCTAACAATACAAGAACAAACGATTTTTCGTTTGACCCTATTGAAGACGAACTTATTTTTGATACCGAAACTGTTACTATTACTGTTCAGACTGACGATGCTGCATCGGAAGTAACATGGCTACTAATGGATTCAGATCAAAATACTATAGCTTACGGAACAGGTTATGAAGATACACCGGGCGGTGTGCTTGATGTTCAGGAAGTAGAAGTTAACAGTAACTCATGTTATGCATTCATAATTATAGACGCCGGTGTTGATGGTATACCCGAAGGTTATTATTCACTTGAAACAAGCGATGGCACTATAATTAAAGAACAGGCTCTCGATGATATTCTTTATGCTGATTTTGCACAATTTGGAGTAAATATAGTATTAGGTAATAAAGAAATAGAAAAAACACTTAACAATATAGTACTATACCCGAACCCGGCGAATAATATTCTTAATATAGCTGTAACTAATGGTATGGACACACCTGATAGTTATACTATTTACAATAGTCTTGGCCAGATAATGGATAATGGTATATTTACTTCTTCGTTACAGACTTTAGATATAACTAATTACTCAAATGGTGTTTATTTTGTTAAACTTGGTAAAGACAACCAGGCTAAAACCCTACAGTTTGTAAAATACTAAATAATATTTTTTACATTTAAAGTGGCTATCTATTTTAAGATAGCCACTTTTATTTTAAACTTATATTTTTAAAGTTTTCTTCTCTATTATTGAAAAACAAGTTTAAATTTGCATGTTCTATTAACAAAATTTTAATATTTAACTTCAATAATTTTTTAGTCCTATTGAATTTGAATATATTGCAAAAAAAAATAATACCTAGAAAATGAAAAGAAAAATTACTCTTAAAGGTATAGCTTTAGCACTACTTTTATCTGCTTCATTTATTTCAAATGCGCAAGAGCAGCCAAGAAGTTTTGGTAAATATCCTTTAGAACCTAACAAATATGGAATTGTTAGATGTGCATCATACGAAAATGAACTTATACTTCAGCAAAACAACCCAAAAAGAGCTACTGAAGTACAGTTTGAAGCCTGGATGCAGGAAAAGCTAAAAGAGCTAAGAGAAAAACGCAAACAAAAATCAGGAAATACCATTATGACAATTCCTGTTGTTGTACACGTTGTATATAATACCAGCGTTCAGAATATATCTGATGAACAGGTACAATCACAGATAGATGTATTAAACGAAGATTACAGAATGATGGCTGGCACACCAGGATTTGATGATTCCGGATTAGGAGTAGATACTCAGATTGAATTCTGCCTTGCAAAGGTTGACATGGAAGGCAATGCAACTGATGGTATAGACCGACTTTTTACTACTACAACTCAATTTACTACGAGACAAAGTGTTGAGGATTTTAAAAGTTTTACAATTTGGGATCCAACACAGTACTTCAATATATGGACTGTTAACTGGGGTGGAGAGCTTTCTAATCTTTTAGGGTACTCTCAATTCCCATCAGAATCCGGATTACAAGGTTTAGCAGATTATGGTGGCGACGATTTTACAGATGGTGTAGTAATAAGCTATAAAAATTTCGGATCTGCCAATAAAGTTGACAGTAATGTTTTTCAATGGCCGTACCAGTATGGTAGAACTGCAACACATGAAATAGGGCATGCTTTAGGTCTAAGACATATTTGGGGGGATGATGATAACTGTCAAGGGAATGACTATTGTGCAGACACACCGGTTGCTAATGCAGCCACACAAGGTTGTCCACTTGGACAAGATAGCTGTCCTCAGGTAGGTTTAGATATGATTCAGAATTACATGGATTATAGTAATGATGAATGTATGCATATTTTTACACAAAATCAGCTTGACAGAATGCTTGTGGTGCTTCAGAATTCTCCAAGAAGAGCTTCTCTATTAACTTCTACGGTTTGTGGTGTCGCTTCAACACCTGACCTTCAATTGCTACAGGGAACGAAAGTATATCCTAACCCGGCGCAAAATGTACTTAATATTAAAGTAGAAAATGGAGATCTGCCTGATAATTATGCTATATACAATAGCATAGGACAAACTGTAGCTAACGTAAAAGTTACAACAGAAGCTAATCTTACTGTTGATACATCTGCTTATAGCAATGGTATATACTTTATTAAAATAGATAAAGGTAACGAGTCTAAAACTATCAAGTTTATTAAAAACTAATTTTGATACCAATATATAAAAAGGCGTTCTGAAATTCAGAACGCCTTTTTACTTTTATGCTATAAGGGTTATTCGGGAGCCAATTCAAGCTCAAGCCCTTCTAACTCGGGTGTTATAGCTATCTGACATCCTAAGCGGCTATTGGATTTTACATTAAAAGCTTCACTTAACATAGCATCTTCATCCGGTCCCATTTCGGGTAGTGCAATATCATTAAGTATATAACACTGGCATGAAGCACACATTGCCATACCGCCACAAACACCAATAGTTCCTTCAGGAGCTAATTCATAAGCTCTGCAAAGCTCCATAATGTTCATAGACATATCCGTTGGCGCCTGCACTTCGTGAGTTACCCCTTCCCTGTCTGTTATTTTTATAGTTACATCCATTATTCTATTGCTTTTACAACTTGTTTTTCAGCCTCTTTACGCGTGCCGTCAAAACCATCCACTCCACTTACTGTGGTGTACTTAAGAACGTATTTCTTACCCGGATTCAGCTTATTATAAACACTCTGACACATTAAAGTAGCTTCATGGAAACCACAAAGAATCAGCTTTAATTTACCTGGATATGTATTAATATCGCCTATAGCATAAATACCTTCAACATTAGTTTGATAATCAAGCGCATTATTTACTTTTATGGCATTTTTTTCTATCTCAAGCCCCCAATTGGCAATAGCCCCTAATTTGGGTGTAAGCCCAAACAGAGGAATAAAATAATCCGTTTCTATTTTTTGATGGGCACCATCTATCTCTACATCAAGTGCCTCTACTTTTTCAGAGCCATGAATTCCTGTAACCTCGGCAGGAGTAATAAGCTGAATTTTACCTGCTTTTTTAAGTTCCTGCACTTTCTCTACAGAATCAAGCGCTCCTCTAAATTCATTTCTTCTGTGAATAAGCGTTACCTGTGAAGCTACATTGGCAAGAAAGATACTCCAGTCAAGAGCTGAATCTCCGCCACCGGCAATAACAATTTTTTTATCACGGAAAAGTTCAGGATCTTTTACAAAATATTCTACCCCTTTATCTTCATAAAACTCTATATCTTCAATAAGAGGTTTCCTTGGCTCAAAACTACCCAAACCACCAGCTATTGCAATTGCTTTGG
Source organism: Flavobacterium sp. NRK1 (assembly GCF_024054175.1). Lineage (GTDB taxonomy): Bacteria > Bacteroidota > Bacteroidia > Flavobacteriales > Flavobacteriaceae > Flavobacterium. Next base: position 1,752,846 of record NZ_JAMXLA010000001.1, on the reverse strand, counting down.
CATGATGTTCAGTTCCTTTATTTGTAGTAACCACAAAAGTACCATCTTCAAGCTTCTGAATGGTTTCTGCCTTCTCATTAAGTGTAAAACCCGGCTGAAACTGCTTAATCTGTTCCATTAGGTTATCAACCAGATCGCCAGCGAGCACCGATGGATATCCGGGAATATCAAAAATGGGTTTTTTAGGGTAAAGCTCAGATAACTGGCCTCCGGGTTGCGGAAGAGCATCTATAATATGGCATTTTAATTTTAACAGTCCTGCTTCAAAAACGGCAAAAAGGCCAGTCGGCCCCGCGCCAATAATAAGTATATCGGTTGTAATCATTGTGTAGTAATAAGATAAACAGTTTTAAAGCACAAATGTCTTTAAAACTGTTTTTAATATTTATGATAATTATCAGCTAATATGATTAGCTGAATTACAGATGAATTTTAGGCAACATTTACCACAGTTTCTATCTGCGGAACATATTTTTTAATTGTGGTTTCTACACCTGCCTTAAGCGTCATTTGGTTTACACTGCAGCCCACACATGCTCCTTCCAGACGTACTGTAACATGCTTATCATCTTCTACACCAATAAGCGTAATGTTTCCGCCATCAGACTCAAGGAATGGACGAATTTCATCAAGCGCCTTTTCCACATTAAGTTTTATTTCTTCTGTAGTCATTATTAGTTCTTTTTAACGGCTGAACAGCCAGCCATTGTAGTTATTTTTATTGCCTCTGTAGGCGGAAGGTTGTCGTTTCTGTTTACCGTTTCCTGAACTACATTGCGTGCAAGCTCCTCAAAAGCAGCTTCAAGCGGTGTAGCTGTCTGTAAAGCAGCAGGACGTCCGTAATCTCCGGCTTCACGAATGCTTTGTACAATAGGTACTTCACCTAAAAACGGCACATCAAGATCTTCAGCAAGGTTTCTTGCTCCTTCTTTACCAAAGATATAGTATTTATTATCAGGCAGTTCTTCAGGTGTAAAGTAAGCCATATTTTCTATAATACCCAATACAGGAACATTAATACTTTCCTGCTGGAACATTGCCACACCCTTTTTAGCATCGGCTAAGGCTACCGCCTGCGGTGTACTAACCACAACTGCACCGGTAATCGGCAATGACTGCATTATGGAAAGGTGGATATCTCCTGTTCCCGGAGGAAGGTCAAGCAGCATAAAATCCAGCTCACCCCAGTCAGCATCAAAAATCATTTGGTTAAGTGCTTTTGAAGCCATAGGGCCACGCCATATTACCGCCTGCTCAGGACTTGTAAAAAATCCTATAGATAATATTTCTACACCATAGCTTTGTATAGGTTTCATTTTAGACTTACCATCCACCTGTACCGATATTGGGCGTTCACGCTCAACATCAAACATTATAGGCATGGAAGGCCCGTAAATATCAGCATCAAGCACACCTACTTTAAAGCCCATTTTAGCAAGGGTAACTGCAAGGTTTGCAGTAATGGTAGATTTACCTACTCCTCCTTTACCAGATGATACAGCTATGATATTGCTGATACCCGGTATGGCCTTGCCTTTAATTTCAGGTTTTTCAGGCGCTTCTACTTTTACATTTACCTTAACCTTAGCATCGGCATATATTTTTTCCTGGATTGTTTTAATAATATCGGCCTCAGCCCTTTTACGGATATGCATAGCAGGAGTACTCATTACAAGCTCTACTACCACTTCATCTCCAAACGTAAGTACGTTTTTAACAGCGCCGCTTTCTACCATATTTTGCCCTTCTCCGGCAAGTGTAATAGTTTCAAGTGCGCTTAATATCTCTTTTCTATCTAACTTCATGATTTATATTAATCTAACTGCCTCTTATTAAGACTGATTTCAAATTGCAAAGATAGTATGAAAAGTTTATATGGTAAAGTTTTATAGGTTAATCATTTTGACGTTTTGATAATAAAAACAGATTATTTACCATTTGTATTAAAGTAAAAAAACAAATATGGCATCTACTTATATAATACTAAGAATATTTTTAAAATTTAAGCTCGTCCACCGGATCCCAAAAATATTTCTCAAATTTTACAATCTTATTGTCTTTCACTTTCACCCCTTCGCTTTCTAACAATTGCTGCATAAGATTTGTACCCTCAAAATGATGTTTACCCGACAATAAACCAACACGGTTTACTACCCGGTGCGCAGGTACATCTTCACGCCCATGACAGGCATTCATAGCCCATCCAACCATACGGGCAGAGCGTGCCGCTCCTAAATATTTAGCAATAGCTCCATAACTGGTAACCCTGCCATGCGGTATAAACCTTACTACATCATATACCTTTTCAAAAAAATTATCTTTGTCAGGCATATTTAAAAAATTATTGGTTTCGTAAAATTTTAATAAGTGTTATTACCGAGATAAGTCCTGTTACTGATCCAAGCAGATAGTTGATATTTTGCAGAAAAAAATCGGTTTTGTGCTCAATTTTCTTAAAGAAAACTATGTAGAGGTAAAACACAGAAAATGAGCCTGCAACCACACCCATTACAAAAAGAAAAACAAATAAGTGTGTGAAGTAGAAATATTTATATGCCGAAAGCGAAACACTTACAAACACATAATAAGGTATGGGGAAAAAATTAAGCGCGGAAAGTAAAGCCCCAAGAAAAAAGTTACCCGTAAGACTATTGCGTTTTATAATTTCTTTTTCCTTTTTCAGTTTTTTCTTTTTGGCTATAAAAAGAAAGAAAATAGTAAGTGCACTAAAAATAACAAGCCCTGTTTCTTCCAGTAAATATATTATATCCGGCCTGCTGTTTATAAACTTAGCGAAAGAAACCGCAATATAGGTTTGAAAAAACACTACTACTGTAGCTCCTAATGCAAAAAAAACTGCCCTTCTCCTGCCTTCTTTAAGGCTTATTTTTGCAGCCGTCATATTAATCAGCCCCGGCAGCATAATACCTGTAGCAGAAACAACAATACCCAAAACCAGGGGAAGGACAATCTCCATATTTATTTTATTTTAAACCTAATATAGGTTATCGGCTTATTTTGTTCAAGATACTGCTGCTCGTAAAAAGTTTGTATAGCCGTAACCACTTCCGGCGCACCCTCATTACGATATACATTATGATTAGCGTAAATAACCTCATGTCCTTCTCCATGCAATAAACCTAAAGTATAACCATGCATAAATTCGCTATCGGTTTTAAGATTTACCACTCCATCAGCTTTTAATATCTTTTTATAACGTTGAAGAAATTCTGTGTTAGTTAATCTGTGTTTGGTACGCTTATATTTTATTTGAGGATCCGGAAATGTAATCCATATTTCGCTTACCTCGCCTTCGGCAAAAAAATGTTCTATAAGCTCTATTTGTGTACGAAGGAATGCCACATTATTAAGTCCGTTTTCCACAGCAGTTTTTGCACCCCTCCAAAAACGGGCACCTTTAATGTCTATACCAACAAAATTAGTGTCGGGATAGCGTTCTGCAAGACCTACCGAATATTCTCCTTTACCACAGCCAAGCTCCAGTACTATCGGATTATCATTTTTAAAAAACTCATTCCATTTGCCCTTCATCTGAAAATTTCCTGCTACAGCCTCTTCTCGGGATGGCTGCATTACATTGCCAAATGTTTCATTTTCCCTAAACCTCTTGAGTTTGTTCTTGCTTCCCACTTTTTAATTTAAATTTTTGGTAAAATTAGGGAAATATACGACAATGGAAATAATTTTAGATTGCACTTATTAAATAGTTATCAAAAAATACCATTTTGCTGCAAAGAAAAAGAATACTTGTAGCCCCGCTCAATTGGGGGCTGGGCCATGCCACCCGCTGCATTCCTGTTATAGAAGCTTTAGAAAACCACGGATATGAACCTATTATAGCTTCAGATGGCATGGCTTTAGCATTTTTAAAAAAAGAATTTCCTCACCTTACTGCAATTGAGCTGCCCCATTATCATATTGAATATACCAAAAAAGGCATTTTTTTTAAAATGAAAATCTTCAGACTTCTGCCACGAATGTTAAAAGCAGTACGGGAAGAAAAAAGAGCAGTACGCCAAATTATAAAAGATCACAATATTGGAGGTATAATTTCAGACAACAGGCTTGGGGCAAGATCTAAAGCAATACCCTGTGCATTTATTACCCATCAGCTTAATGTGCTTACTGGTACAACTACCTGGATTACAACCCCGCTGCATCAGCGCTTTATAAAAAAATACAATGAATGCTGGATACCCGATGTAGAATATTCTCCAAATTTATCAGGCAAGCTTGGACACAGTTATGATAATTATCTTAAACTAAAATATATTGGGCCTCTAAGCAGGCTGCATAAAAAACCGGTTGCCAAAAAATATGACCTTATGATCATTCTTTCGGGTACAGAACCCGAAAGAAGCCTTTTAGAACAAAAATTAAAACAGGAACTTGTAAATTTTACGGGTAAAACACTTTTTATAAGGGGCGTAATTGAAGAGGAAGGAACCATAATAGAAGAAGGCAATGTAACCTATTATAACTTTATGAACAGCGCAGCACTGGAACAGGCTTTTAATGAAAGTGAAATGATTCTTTGCCGATCAGGTTACAGTACAATTATGGATTTGGCACAACTGGGCAAAAAAGCTTTTTTTATACCTACTCCCGGACGTTATGAACAGGAATATCTTGCTAAAAAATTAAAGAAATCGGGGCTTGTGCCTTATGCTACCCAAAATGACTTTAAAATAAATGATCTGCATAAAGCAGATCATTATAAAGGATTGAAGCATATTGCCGGAGATATGAAGTGGAAAGACTTATTTTGTCTTTTCGAGTGTAAATGAAAACTCTGACCCCTCTCCAAATTTACTCTCAACATATATTTTTTCGTCGTGGGCCTCTATTATATGTTTTACAATAGCAAGACCTAGACCTGAGCCGCCTTCTGTACGGGCTCCGCTTTTATCAACTCTGAAGAAACGTTCAAAAAGGCGTGAAATGTTTTTCTTTTCTATACCTTCCCCATTATCTTTTATTCTTACAATAATCTTGTTATTTACAAGGTCCTCAATACTAACTTCGGTAGTACCGTTTTCCTTTCCATATTTAATAGAGTTAACCACAAGATTGGTTAATACCTGCTCTATTTTTTCCTGATCTCCGTACACCATAATAGGTTTAATGTACTTCATATCAAACATGAGCATAATCCCCTTTTTATCTGCCTTCATCTCTAAAAGATCAAATACATTTTGTATAAGCTCTACAATATTGAATTTGGTAAAATTAAGGTTTAGGTCGCCAACCTCCATTTTAGTGATCATGTCCAGATCCTGCACTATATATATAAGCCTCTCCACACCTTTCTCAGCACGTTGCAGGTATTTTTTACGAAGTTCTTTATCATTCATTGCACCATCAAGCAATGTAAGTATATAACCTTGTACCGTAAAAAGAGGTGTTTTTAACTCATGTGATACGTTCCCTAAAAACTCCCTGCGGTATTCTTCACGAATTTTAAGTGTTTCAATCTCTATCTTTTTATCCCTTGCAAATTTTTGAACTTCGCGGGTAAGCGTAGCCATATCTGTAGTGATGGACTTGTTCCTGAAGCTGCTTGACTCTAATAGCGAAACATCATCATAAATCTTTTTAACCCTTCGGTATATAAATCTTTCAACTCTGTATTGGAGTACAAAAAAGGAGAATATAAATAATGATATTGAGAATATTGCAATAAAATTCCAGTTAAGGGTAAGGAAATAATGCAACATAACCGCCAGGAAGGCGGTTGAGAATAATGAAATATAAAGTGCCGATTTTACGGCAAATTTGTATGTTTTTTTAAAGTTTATTGCCACTAAATTTCGAGCTTATAGCCCACTCCCTTTATAGTTTTAAATAAATCGTCTCCAATTTTTTCGCGAAGCTTTCTAATGTGAACATCAATAGTCCTTCCGCCCACAACTACTTCATTACCCCATACTTTATCAAGAATTTCTTCTCTTTTAAATACTTTGCCGGGTTTTGAAGCTAACAGATAAAACAGTTCAAACTCTTTTCTTGGAAGCACTATTTCTTTATCTTCCATTATAATTTTGTACTCTTCGCGATTGATCTCTATAGTACCTACACGCAGCACATCTTCTTTAGCCTCATCATCTTTAAGCCTTCTAAGCAAAGCTTTTACCTTGCTTACCAGCAATTTTGGCTTAATAGGTTTTGCTATATAATCATCTGCCCCTGCATCAAACCCTGCAACCTGCGAATAATCTTCGCTTCTTGCAGTAAGGAAAGTAATAATAACGTTGCTAAGCTCCGGTATTTTCCTTATGTTTTCTACAGCTTCCATACCATCCATTTCGGGCATCATAACATCTATTATAATTAGATGCGGAAGTTCTTTTTTTGCTTTGGCTACAGCCTCTCTGCCATTAACAGCCGTTATAACCTGATACCCTTCCTGTGTCAGATTGTAGCCCACAATTTCCAGGATATCCTGCTCATCGTCAACTAATAAGATCTTGATCTCTTTTTTCTTCATAATGACAATTTCATTGATGTTTTCGGGCTCAAAGGTAAAGATAATACAAAACCATCAAACGTGTTAACAGTAATTTAATCTGTTAACAATTTAATAATAAATAGTAAATCCACAGATAACTATTATATAACATAGCTTTCAAAGAGTGGCGGTTACTTTGCACCAAAATTATAACACACGAAATGAAACTTAAATTCTCATTAATTGCACTGTTTATCTTCGCATTAGGGTTCGCCCAAAACAAAGGTACTATTACTGGTACAATTACCGACAAAGACATGAATAATGAAACACTGCCGTTTGCCAGCGTTGCAGTGAAAGGAACCCCTAACGGCACAAACGCCGATGAAAACGGAAAATACTCTTTAAGCGTACAACCGGGAACTGTAACTCTTGTATTTGGATTTTTAGGATATGAAACTAAAGAAGTACAGGTTACTGTTAAAGCTAACGAAACTAAAGTTTTAAACCAGGCTCTTGCTTCTACCAGCGTACAGCTTGAAGATGTAGTTATAGAAAAAACTGTAAACCGTGAAAAAGAAACTGCTCTATTGATGGACCAAAAAAATGCAGCTATCATTAAGCAAAGTATAGGTGCGCAGGAACTTACCCGTAAAGGTGTAAGTGATGCTGCCCAGGCAGTAACTAAAGTAACAGGTATTTCTAAACAGGAAGGCAATAGCGGTATATTTGTTCGTGGCCTTGGAGACCGTTATAACAGCACTATGCTTAACGGACTTCCGTTACCATCTAACGAGCCTGAAAATAAAAACGTAGCCCTTAACCTTTTCTCTACAGATATTATTCAGTCTGTAGGTATCAGCAAAACATATGACGTATCACAATATGGAGATATGGGTGGTGCTAATGTAGATATTATCTCTAAAGAACACACCGGAAATGGCAAGCTTAATGTAAAAATAGGAAGCGGCTTAAACAATCAGGCTTTTGATTCAAACTTTAAAATGGCTGATGGCGCTAATAAATCAGGTTTTTACAACGTAAACACGCCAACATCTACAAAAGAATATCAGTTTGGCACAAAATGGAGCCCTGTTACCGAATCTAATCCTGTAAACGGAAGCTTTGGTATATCAGGCGGTAAAAACTTCAACTTTAAGGATGACAGCCGTTTTAGCGTTTTTGCTACAGCAAACTATGGCAATGGCTACACATACAAAAAAGGTTCGCAAAAAAATGTTACTGCAAATGACGAGGTATCTACAGACTACTACAATGTAAATAAATATGAGTTTTCTACAAAAACTACCTTAATGGCTAATTTAGCTTATAAGTTAGATGCTAAAAACACAATTAAGCTAAATAGTATTTTTGTAAATGCTTCAAAAAGTACAGTAGGAGAATATGACACTTACTTAGGACAAGGTGATGCCCGTTATGAATTTAACAGACAAACTCTTACCCAGCAAAACAAGCTTTTTGTTAACCAGTTATTAGGCAAACACGATTATAGTGAAAGACTTGATATTGACTGGGGAGCTTCTTACAGTACTGTAAATGCAGATATGCCGGACAGGATAACTAACAATCTTGTACGTCAGGATAGCGGTCTATATACTTTTAATACTGCAGCCCCTACTACAAACAACCGTTACTTTCAGTATATAGATGAAAAAGAATATGCATTTAAAGCTATAGGAAATTTGAAAGTACTTAAAGGAGAAGACGAACTTTATAAAGGTAAATTGAGCTTTGGTTATAATGGACGAATAAAATCAAGAGATTTTGAAGCTACACAATTCAACTTTAGGGTAGGCCAGGCAGAAAACCAGTTTATAGACAAGAATAACCTTGACAGTTTTCTTAATGCTTCAAACCAGTCGCTTACGCAAAATGTACCCGGAACTTTTTATATCACAACGTCAAGATTACAAAGCCTTAAACCTTTTACATATAATGCAGATCTTAGCGTACACTCAGGTTTAGCAAATTTTGAGCACAATTTATCTGACAAACTTACTTATACAGTTGGACTACGTGCAGAAAAAGTACTACAGGAGCTAAAGTGGGATACTAATATACCTTTAACAGCAGTTACTCCTGACGATGCTAAAATTGACAAAGTATATATCTTACCTGCTGCTACATTAAAATACAGCGTTACAGAAAAATCCAACCTGCGTGCAGCATTAAGTAAAACATATACACTGCCACAGTTTAAAGAAAAAGCGCCTTTCCGTTATGAAGGTATTGGAGAAAACTCGGTAGGTAACCCTTTCCTTAAAGCATCAGACAATTATAATGTTGACTTTAAATGGGAAATGTTCCCTGAAAATGATGAAGTTTACTCGGCAGGTGTTTTTGGAAAATACATAAACAACCCTATAAGCCAGGTATTATTAAACTCAGCCCTTAATGACAATACTTTTGTTAATGCAGGTAAATCTGCTTATGTTGCAGGTATTGAGTTTGAAATGAAAAAAAACATCTGGAAAGTTGACGATGTTACCAAGCAAACCTTAAGCTTTGGCATTAACGGTACACTTATGTACTCTCATCAGGAACTTGACAGTAAAAAAGTAGCACAGGAAACTAACGGAACCTTAAGCGTTAATTTTAACGATAGCAGCGATGCACTACAAGGAGCTTCTCCGTTGCTTTTAAATGCCGATTTAACTTACCGAATAGAAAGTGGTATGTTCAGGCCAACAGTATCTGTAGTAGGAAACTACTTCCATGACAGAATTTATTCATTAGGTTCTTTTGACAGAGGTAATATTGTTGAAAAAGGCATTATGATGTTAAACTTTGTATCTAACACAACCATTAATGAAAAATGGACACTTGGCCTGACAGTAGAAAACATTCTTAACAGCAGGATAAGACGTGTACAGGAAAATCAAAGCGGGGATATTACCACATATAATTATAAAGCAGGATCTGATTTTAGCCTAAGTATAAAATACAGTATATTCTAACATATTCAACATCAACAAAAAAGCAGCCATTTCTGGCTGCTTTTTTTGCTTATACACGTAACGTTTTATTAACTTAAAATACATGTAGTTTTAAAGATTAGATAACCCGTCCTTAACTTCTAAAAAGATGCGTTGTAGCATCTTTGCAATACAAAATTAAACAACATTAATTAAAAGAAAACAATGAAAAAATTAGTTTTAAGCTTAGCTATTATTGCATCAATCTTTACAAGTTGTTCAGATGATGATTCAAACTCAGGATCAGGCCAACAGGATGAGGCTACACTTTCAGGTGAAATTACTGAAAACATGACTCTTGACGCTAACACAGTATATACTATAAGCGGACCGGTTTATGTTAACGACGGAGTTACATTAACAATTCCTGCAGGTACAAGACTTGAAGGAGATACACAAGGTACTTCAGTTGCTTTCCTTGCAGTTAAACAAGGTGCTAAAGTTATAGCTCAGGGTACTGCTGCAAAACCAATCGTTATGACATCAAACAGTGCTACTCCTGCTCCTGGCGACTGGGGAGGTTTAGTAATATGTGGTAAAGCTTTATCTAATGCAGGTGTAGGTGTGCAGGCTGAAGTAACTGGTCTTAACTATGGTGGTACAAACCCTGCTGATAACTCTGGTGTTTATTCTTATATAAGAGTAGAATATGCTGGTGCATTAATTAACCCTGACGCAGAATTTAACGGTGTTACTTTCTACTCTGTAGGTTCAGGAACTAAAGTTGACAACATTCTTACTTACCAGGGATCTGATGACGGTTTCGAATGGTTTGGTGGATCTGTAAATGTTACAAACCTACTTTCTATAGGAAACCAGGATGACTCTTTCGACTGGACAGAAGGATGGAACGGTTCTGCAACTAACATGTATGCTGATCAGTCTGCTGCTTTAGCTTTCTCTTCTGACAGCCGTGGTATAGAAGCTGACAGCAATGCTAACAATGCTTTAGTTACTCCAATTTCAAGCCCTATATTTAACAATGTAACTTTAATTGGCCGTAACAATGCTGCTGTAACAAGTGAGTGTGGTATGATGCTAAGAAGAGGTACTCATGGTAAATTCACTAACGTATTCATCAAAGATTTTACAGCTACAGGAAGTGTTGGTGTTAAATTTGATGGTGCTGAAACTCAGGCTTATTTTGCAGCTAACCCACTAACTACAGTACAATTTACTAATGTACCTACAATAACTAACGGTTTTGATACTTACGTAACTGTTGGAAACAATACAGGTGCAGGTAGTGGTGCAGCTATACCAAGCTGGGCTTCTTGGACAGGTCTATAATCAGAAATAAATATCTGAAAATAAAATATTAGCCCCTCAGATTTGAGGGGCTCTTTTTTGGTACAATATTTGAAATATATTTTGTATATTTACACCAACATATCACCATATGACAAAAAAATACTTTTATATAACCTTACTCCTATTATGCTTTTTTTCCCTTAGTGCTATAGCACAGGAAAACAAAGGAGGCATTACGGCCGGAAAGGAGCCGATAGAAGGACTTAGTATATACCCTAACCCTGCCAAGGCAGACAGGATATATATTACTACTGCAAAACCTGCTATGAGCAAAGATGTAGAGATTTTTGACATGTTGGGAAAAAGAATAATCCAGACAACGCTTAATGGTAAAGAACTTAATATTTCAAACCTTACACGTGGCGTTTATATAATAAAAGTAAAAGAAGGAGATGCTTCTGCTACCAGAAAATTGGTTGTAGAGTAATCGATTAAAAATAATATAAAAGCACCACAATAGCGGTGCTTTTTTTATGTCGCTTTTATTCTATATTAAATTATCCCTTTAATTGAATTTTGCATAGCTGTAATAATTTAAAAGTTATTACACGCCAATTCAGTAACTATAACTATGTGTTTAGCTAAGTTAAGGCAACCGCAATGCAGGGTGCTTTTTTATTTGTATTTTTGCCAAAACTTTTACATTGGTTACCGCACAAGACATATTTACCATATCTTCTAAAAAAGAGTTTGAAAAAATCACACTCAAGGTATTTCGCCATCAGTACGATAATAATATTGTATATCGTAGTTTTTGCGATTTCCTGAAAAAAGACAAACAGAATGTAAAATCGGTAGCAGCAATACCTTTTTTACCCATACAGTTTTTTAAAAGCCACAATGTAATTAGCAGTAAAGACCCCATACAGGAAACATTTACCAGCAGCGGTACCACAGGAGCAATTACAAGCCGCCATTTAATAACAGATATAAGCTATTATGAGCAAAGTTTCAGAATGGCGTTTTCACAGTTTTATGGCAATATAGAAGACTATGCAGTATTAGCCCTTTTACCATCTTATTTAGAGCGTGAAGGATCATCGCTTATCTATATGGTAGAAGATCTTATTGAAAGTTCTAATAATCCTGAAAGCGGCTTTCACCTGCACAATTACGATGAGCTTATAGCGAAGCTTACCAAATTGGATAAAGCCGGACAAAATATATTGCTAATAGGCGTTACCTATGCACTTTTAGATTTGGCAGAAAAGCAAAGTTTTGATCTAAGAAATACAATTATCATGGAAACAGGCGGTATGAAAGGCCGCCGTAAAGAAATGATTCGCGAAGAGCTTCACAATATACTTTGCATAGGTTTTGGAGTAAGCAAGATTCACTCGGAATACGGAATGACCGAATTACTTTCGCAGGCTTATTCTTTAGGCGATGGTATTTTTGAGTGCCCGCCCTGGATGGATATTTTAATTCGTGATACCGAAGATGCCCTGACTTATGTAGATTACGAAAAAACAGGCGGTATAAATGTAATAGATCTCGCTAATTATAATTCATGTTCATTTATTGCAACGCAGGATCTTGGAAAAAAATACACCAATCAATCCTTTGAGGTATTAGGGCGTTTCGACAATTCAGATATAAGAGGATGTAATTTAATGGTGTATTAATTACAAAAAAAGGAGCCCAAAAAGCTCCTTTTTACTTATATATACTCGTTGATTAGGATTCTACAGGAACAACAAAATTCTTTTTCTTTCCAAAAGATATAAGGATATATTTATCCAGTATTACATCTGATTCAGATAGTGTATAGGTTTCGTTTATTTTTTCTTTATTAATAGCTACAGCATTTGCCATTAGTGCCTTTCTTGCTTCACCACGTGAAGGAAAAATACCCGTTGCTTCTGTTAGTACATCAATAATATTAGCTTCGATACCTAAAGCTGATTTTTTTACGGGAGACACAAAAAACTCACCAAAAATATCAGTAAAAAATTCATCATTAAGGTCCTGCAGATCTTCCTTCGCATAATTAGAAAATACAAATTCTGATTTTTTTACAGAATCTTCAAGATTCGCTTCACCATGCACAAAAGTAGTTACTTCGCCTGCCAGTCTTTTTTGTAACACCCTTAAATGTGGTGCCTGTTTATGTTCTTCAATAAGTGCCTCTATCTCTTTCTGCGGAAGGAATGTAAATATTTTAATATATTTTTCCGCATCAGCATCTGTAGTGTTAAGCCAAAACTGGTAGAATTTGTAAACAGAAGTCTTATCTGCATCAAGCCATATATTGCCTCCCTCAGATTTTCCAAATTTAGAACCATCTGCCTTAGTTATAAGCGGACACGTCATGGCATATGCTTTGGCACCTTCATTGTTCATCCTACGCACAAGCTCTGTACCTGTGGTAATATTACCCCACTGGTCGCTTCCGCCTAACTGAAGTAAACAGTTGTATTCTTTATGCAAATGGTAAAAATCGTATCCCTGAATAAGCTGGTAGGTAAATTCAGTAAATGACATACCTGATCCGGCTTCGCCTGTAAGACGCTTCTTAACAGAATCTTTCGCCATCATATAGTTTACGGTAATACGCTTACCCACATCACGCACAAACCCTATGAATGAAAACTCTTTCATCCAGTCATAGTTATTCACTAATACTGGTGCGTTTGCATCTTTTGAATTAAAATCAAGAAAACGTGACAACACCCCTTTTATACCCTCCACATTTTTGGCAAGAGCCGCTTCATCAAGTAAATTACGTTCATCTGATTTGCCTGACGGATCGCCAATCATACCTGTAGCACCCCCTATAAGAGCGATGGGTTTATGACCGCATTTTTGTAAATGAACAAGAATAATGATAGGCACAAGGCTACCTATGTGCAATGAATCTGAAGTTGGATCAAAGCCTATATAGGCAGTAGTCATCTCTTTATTCAGTTGCTCTTCGGTTCCCGGCATAATATCGTGTACCATGCCCCTCCATGTTAGTTCTTCTACAAAATTTTTCATGAGTATATTTTAATGAGCTGCAAAAATACATTATGTGTACGATATTTTTATACTCTACAGTGCATAAGATGCAAAAACAAATGCACTAAAATCGCATTTTTTTCATTGAAAATATGCTTTTAGTGAATTTTAGCACATTTTATTGCATTTGAAGTGCAATTTTAATGCACACAAAATGTACTTTTGCTATAATGATATTAATAACCGGCGGAACAGGATTAGTAGGTGCACATTTACTGCTTCAATTAGCAGGAAATGGGCAAAAGGTACGTGCTTTATACCGCAGCGAAGAATCATTAAACAAAACCCGCATTTATACTACCCGCATCAATCCTTCATTATTTGAAAATATCGAATGGGTTAAAGGAGATATAACCGATATCCCTTCACTGGAAGAAGCATTCATAGGAATTGATACTGTTTACCATTGCGCCGCATATATCTCTTTTGAACCTGCTGACGAAGATATTATGCGAAAGATTAATATTGAAGGCACTGCTAATATGGTAAACTGTGCATTAGATTTTGGTGTAAAAAAGTTTTGCCATGTAAGTTCTATAGCTGCACTGGGCGACCCGAAAGAAAATGAACCTATTACAGAAGAAACAGAATGGAATCCTGAAGTAAGGCACAGCGATTATGCCATTAGTAAATATGGCGCTGAAATGGAAGTTTGGCGTGCCTGGCAGGAAGGTCTTAATGTAGTTATTGTAAACCCTGGAATTATTTTCGGGCCGGGGTATCCAAATAACGGCAGCGGAAGCATTTTTAAAGCCGTAAAAAACGGCCAGTATTTTTATACTAAAGGCATGTGTGGCATTGTAGCTGTAGAAGATGTTGTAAAAGCTATGATTAGCCTGATGAGTACCAATATAAATGGTGAGCGCTTTACCCTTGTAGCCGATAATATATCATTTAAAGATATGCTGGATACTATTGCAAAAGGCATGAACAAAGCAGAGCCTTTTATATATGCATCGCCTTTAATGACATCTGTTGCCTGGAGGATAGACTGGTTATTATCTAAACTATTGCGCCAAAAAAGAAAGCTTACCCGTACAATGGCAAAATCATCGCATATTCAGGACATATATAGTAATAAAAAAATAAAAGAGACGCTTAACTTTAGTTTCTACGATGTTTTACCCTATCTAAAGCAGCTTTCCGAAAACTATCCCTTTTAGCTTCGGCACCGGGAATTTCAGATTTTTTAAGTTTTACAGAATCTTTTTTTACTGCCGCAGTATCTTTTTTAGGAACCATGTCCTCTTTTTCTTTTTTTATTCTCTCTGCTACCCTGTTCTGAATTTTTTCATACTTATCAAAGTCAGAAGCATACCAAATATTATTTTGAGCAAAAGTAAGGCTGTCAATGTTATGCTTAAGGTATATATACTTTTTAGGATTTACATTATTATTATCAATTACCTGCGGCTGAAAAGACCTTACTGCCTGAAGCATGGTAATATCATATAAAATATCTACCATCTGGTCTTCAGTAAGCATATGTTCAGGTTTTTCAGCAGCTTCTTTTTTACATGCTAAAAATACAAATAATGCTAAAAATAATGCTATCCTATTCATTACAGAATTATTCTCTTTCAAATAAAAGTCTTTCCCCGCAGCGAATATCTTTTACTTTAAAATTATTATATACTAAAGATCCGTTTACAAATGTATGGGTTATCCTCGATTTGAAATTAACACCTTCAAATGGCGACCATCCACATTTATAAAGTATATTCTCTTTTTTTACATTCCACGGTAATCCGGGATTAACAATAGCAAGATCGGCATAGTAACCTTCTTTTATAAAACCTCTTTTTTCAATTTTAAATATCTTAGCAGGATTGTGTGCCATTTTCTCTACAATCTTTTCTACAGATATTTTATTTTGATGATAAGCCTCGAACATGGCTACTACAGCATGCTGAACCAGCGGCCCTCCTGAAGGTGAGCTTGTGTAAGGGTTATTTTTTTCATCAAGTGTATGAGGCGCATGATCTGTTGCTATTACATCAATCCTGTCATCAAGCAACGCCTGCCATAATGCCTGACGGTCTTCAGCCGTTTTCACAGCAGGATTCCATTTAATAAATGCACCTTTTTTCTCGTAATCAGCATCACTAAACCAAAGGTGGTGTACACACACCTCTGCAGTTATCATTTTATCTTCAAGAGGGATCTTGTTAGTAAACAGGTTGGTTTCTTTGGCTGTTGATACATGGAATACATGCAACCTCGCGCCTGTTTTTTTAGCAAGCTCTACAGCTCTTGAGGAAGATATATAACAAGCTTCCGCACTTCGGATAAGCGGATGAAATTTTACAGGAATATCATCGCCATACTCTTCTTTATACTTTGCAAGATTTTCACGAATTGTGGCTTCATCTTCACAATGTGCAGCAATAAGCATTTTTGTACTTGAAAATATTTTTTCCAGTACTTCCTCATCATCCACAAGCATATTACCTGTAGATGACCCAAGGAAAAGTTTAATACCTGCAACATTTCTCGGGTTGGTTTTCAGCACTTCTTCCAGATTATCGTTTGTACCACCCATCATAAATGAATAGTTGGCATATGATGTTTCTGAAGCCCTTTGATACTTTTGTTCTAAAAGCTCCTGCGTTACCGCATTTGGAACCGTATTAGGCTGTTCTATAAACGAAGTTATGCCGCCTGCTACAGCAGCACGTGATTCGGTCTCAATTGTACCTTTATGAGTTAGTCCCGGTTCGCGAAAATGTACCTGGTCATCAATTGCACCCGGTATAAGAAAATTTCCCTCTGCATCAATAATTATTACGTCAGAAGATTTTGCGCTGATATTTTCCGCGATTTCCCTGATGAATTTATCTTCAATCAAAAGGTCACCTTCAAAAATCGACCCTTCATTAACGATTTTGGCATTCTTAATTAAAATCCTGTTCATTTATTCTTTCCTAAAGTCTGTTTAGCATTCGTTTTATTCGTAGCGCCACTACCCCAAAGATAGCTTCTTTAATGATAGCATTACTCATTTTTGATTCTCCTTTTGTCCTGTCAGTAAAAATTATAGGCACTTCTACAATATTAAAGCCATTAGCATGCGCACGGTATTTCATTTCTATCTGAAAAGCATAACCTACAAACTTAATCCTGTCAAGATTAATGCTTTCCAAAACTTTTCGCCTATAACAAATAAATCCTGCCGTAGCATCTCTTATTGTCATACCGGTAATTAATCTCACATAACTTGAAGCATAATAAGACATAAGTACCCTGTTAAGAGGCCAGTTTACCACGTTAACCCCTGTTACATACCTGGACCCTATAGCCATATCCGCTCCTTTAACACATGCATTATAAAGCTTCTCCAGATCCTGCGGATTGTGTGAAAAATCGGCATCCATCTCAAAAATATATTCGTATTTTCGATTTATTGCCCATTTAAAGCCATGTACGTAAGCCGTACCCAGACCGGATTTTCCTGCTCTCACTTCCAGAAAAAGCCTGCCTGCATATTCAGCCTGCAGTTCTTTAACTTTATCAGCAGTACCGTCCGGTGAATTATCATCCACGATAAGCACATCAAAAGCCGTATCAACCAGAAAAACTGCCCTGATAATAGATTCTATATTCTCAATTTCGTTATAAGTTGGTATTATAACTATGCCTTCGCTCATGTGATGCCGTGAATTTTGGTGCAAAAATAATGTATTTCTAACGCTTCACACATAATTAAATTATAATTAAAATAAGAGAATGCAAAAAACACTAATTTTGCAGCATGATGGAACTTGTTTATAGCGAAAGAATAGCAAGCGGAAAAGACTGGGCAACATTGGTATTTGTAGCCTGTTTTGCCATTATTGCCATTAACCGCAATATATTTGAAACACGATTTTCTGAATTTATAAAACTTGCCGTATCAGATAAATATACTAAGATATATAAAGACAGCGGCAATATGTTAAGCTGGTTTACTATTTCTTTTTTTTTCATTCAGGTAATATCATTTACTTTTTTAATCCAGTTTCTTTTAAGCTACTTTGGTATTGTAGAAAAAACAAGCTGGGTAGCCTTTATACAGATCTTTACACTTATAGGCGTTTTTATATTATCTAAGTACCTTATCGAGAAAATTATTGCCACATCCTTTAATATTGAGGAGTTTAACGAACTCTTTAACCTGCATAAAGTAAATTACAGAACCTATATAGGCCTGCTGCTTTTACCTGTAAACATTTTCTTATTTTACAATACCTCGCAACACCCCGTTGTGATATATATAATTATAGGGTTAATTATAGCAGCGAGTGTCGCTTCATACCTGGTTTCATTAAGGATTTATCAAAACTTGATACTAGGCAAATTATTCTATTTTATTTTGTATCTTTGCACTCTTGAAATAGCACCCTATTATTTCATGTATTATTGGTTTACAAACAGTTAGTATAGAACATGTCAAATATGAAAGTGAAAACAATTTTGGTTTCGCAACCGGAGCCTAAAGTAGAAAATTCACCATACTTCGAAATTCAGCAAAAACTAAAAGTAAAGGTTGATTTCAGGCCATTTATCCACGTTGAAGGCGTAAGCGCTAAAGACGTCAGGGCTCAAAAAATAGACCTTAACAATTACACAGCTGTAATCCTTACGAGTAAAAATTCAATAGATAATTTTTTTCGCGTTGCAGAAGAAATGCGCTATAAAGTGCCTGAAACACTTAAATACTTTTGCCAGAGTGAGGCTATTGCCTTTTATCTACAAAAATATGTGGTGTACCGTAAGAGAAAAATATATGTAGGACAGAAAGATTTTGCCGATATGGCTCCTCTTATTAAAAAATACAAAGACGAGAAATTTCTTTTACCCGCATCAGATCAGCTAAACTTTGATATACCTCAAACACTTGATGCTTTAAAGATAGACTGGACTCCCGGAACATTTTATAAAACAGTAATGAGCGACCTTAGTGACCTTAAAGATGTGTACTATGATGTACTTGTTTTCTTTAGCCCGACAGGAATAAAATCATTATTTAAAAATTTTCCTGATTTCCAGCAAAACAACACCCGTATAGCTGTTTTTGGAAGTACAACTCAAAAAGAGGCACTGGACAATGATTTAAGAGTGGATATTATGGCTCCAACACCAGACACTCCTTCTATGACAATGGCATTAGAAAAATACATACTTAAAGTTAATAAGGAAAAATAAAAAACTACTTTATATACAAAAAGCCGCTTAATGAGCGGCTTTTTTATTTCTGAAAATTGGCATCTACTTATCACCCAACAATAAAAATTGTGCTGTCAATTAAAACAAAAAAGCTGCCCCATTTCTGAGACAGCCTTCTTTCCAAAAAACATCTATTCTAAAATTCACATTATGCCAACGGTCCGCCGGACATAATTTCTTCATTTGCAAATTCTTCAAATTTTGCAAAATTATTTTTAAATGCTTCAGCCAGTTCAAGGGCTTTAGCATCATAAGCATCTTTATCTTCCCATGTATTTCTCGGATTAAGTACTTCATCCGGAACATTCGGGCAGGTTTGTGGTATTGCAAGGCCAAACACCTTATGGTTTTTATACTCTACATTATCAAGCTGACCATTAAGAGCAGCTGTAATCATAGCTCTTGTAAGCTTAAGTTTCATTCTGTGTCCCGTACCATAAGCCCCACCGGTCCAGCCTGTGTTTATAAGCCATACATTAACTCCGGCTTCTTTCATTTTACTGCTTAGCATTTCTGCATATTTTGCAGGGTGAAGCGGCATAAACGGCGCCCCGAAACAAGCAGAGAAGTTAGGCTGCGGTTCGTTTACTCCGGCCTCGGTACCTGCTACTTTTGCAGTGTAACCGGAAATAAAATAATAAGCTGCCTGACCAGGTGTTAACTTAGAAATTGGAGGCAGAATACCAAATGAATCTGCGCTCAAAAAGAAAATATTCTTAGGATTATGTCCTACCGAGCCCGGCTGTATATTATCTATATGGTAAATAGGATAACTAACACGTGTATTAGGAGTAATAGATACATCCTCAAAATCAACCTCATTAGTACCCTCTTTAAATATCACATTTTCAAGGATCGCTCCTCTTTTAATAGCTCTGAAGATGTCCGGTTCATTTTCTTCGGTAAGATTGATCACCTTAGCATAACAGCCGCCTTCAAAGTTAAACACACTATTTTCGTTAGTCCATCCGTGCTCATCGTCACCAATAAGCTTACGGTCAGGATCTGCAGAAAGCGTGGTTTTACCAGTACCTGAAAGACCAAAGAAAATAGCAGTATCTCCTTTTTCTCCCACGTTTGCACTACAGTGCATTGGTAAAGTATTTTTATCTACAGGAAGGATAAAATTAAGCGCTGAAAAAATTCCTTTCTTCATTTCACCGGTATATCCTGTGCCTCCTATAAGAGCAATTTTTCTTGTAAAGTCAAGTATAGCAAAATTATGCTGACGTGTACCGTCTACTGCAGGATCTGCCATAAAACCCGGTGCGCATACAACATGCCAGTCAGCCACAAAATCATCAAGTTCAGATTCATCAGGGCGAAGGAACATATTATAACAAAACAGGTTAGACCATGCATATTCTGTTACCACTCTTACATTAAGCCTGTAATCTTCATCTGCACAAACATAACTGTCGCGTACAAAAACCTCTTTATTAGAAAGGTAGTCAGTTACTTTATTATATAGTGCATCAAACTTAGCACTATCAAATGGGATATTTATATTTCCCCACCATACTTTATCTTCAGTAATACTATCGCGGACAATGAAACGATCCTGGGGCGACCTTCCGGTAAACTCACCTGTATTGATAGCAAGTGCACCTGTATCGCTCTCAACACCCTGGCCTTTTTCAATCGTAATATCATGTAACTCATCCGGAGTTAACTGATATCTCACATTAGCATTTTTTATTCCTAAGTTTTCCAACGAAATCGTTTTCGTAGAAAGGCCGTAATTATCCATACTTTTAGATATAAGTTGCATTGTTACAAAGCACAAAAGTAAAAATATTTTTTTTACAACGTATCAATTTACAAAAAAATTATCGCTTTTGTTTAATTAAATGTAAAAATAAGGTAACCCAGGCCGCTATTAATAGTAATCCTCCAATGGGAGTAATAATACCAATTTTCTTAAAGTCGAAAGAAAAAAGCACATTACATGCTAAAAAATAAACAGATCCTGAAAAAAACACCACTCCTGCAACTACCAGTTTCAGAATGATATTTTTCACCTTATCAGATACTAATGATGTACTGCCAAGAAAAAGTAAAAACAAGGCATGATACATTTGATATTTTACCCCTGTTTCAAAAACTGACAGAGATTCCACAGAAATAAGGTTTTTAAGTCCATGTGCTCCAAAAGCACCAAGTACAATGGCAACAGCACCCAATACAGCAGCTATTGCAATAATTTTTCTATTCATAATTATAATACTGACGTAAAATTAGAAACTTCTATAAATTTTATCTTATAAAATTTTTTATAAATATAACATATTATTACTTTCGTGTGATAATTACATCACTGCTATGAGAAATATATTAATCATCGGGGCCGGCCGTTCAGCATCGTCACTTATTGACTATCTGCTTAACAAATCAGAATCTGAAAACCTGCACCTTACTATAGGCGACCTGTCAGTTGAACTGGCACAGCGCAAAACCAAAGGACACGAGCGAGCTACAGCAATTGCTTTTGATATATTTAATGAACAACAAAGAAAAGAGGAAATAAGTAAAGCCGATATAATAATATCTATGCTTCCGGCGCATCTTCATTTTGAAGTAGCCAAAGATTGTATTACTTATCGTAAACATATGGTTACCGCTTCCTATATAAGCCCTGCTATGCAGGACCTTGATGCACAGGTAAAAGAAAATAATCTGGTTTTTATGAATGAGATTGGTCTGGACCCGGGAATAGACCATATGAGTGCCATGAAAATTATTAATGATATTCGTAATAAAGGAGGAAAAATACTTTTATTTGAATCTTTTTGCGGCGGATTAGTAGCCCCTGAAAGTGATAACAACCTATGGAACTATAAGTTCACGTGGAATCCGCGTAACGTAGTACTTGCCGGTCAGGGAGGAACTGCAAAATTTATTCAGGAAGGCACCTATAAATATATACCTTATAACAAGCTTTTCCGCCGTACAGAATTTATGGATGTAGAAGGTTATGGCCGTTTTGAAGGCTACGCCAACCGCGACTCATTAAAGTACAGAAGCATTTATGGGCTTGATGATGCACTTACTTTATATCGCGGAACATTAAGAAGAGTAGGTTTTTCTAAATCATGGAATATGTTTGTTCAGCTGGGTATGACAGATGATACTTATATAATGGAAAACTCTGAAACCATGAGCTACAGGGATTTTACAAATTCTTTCCTGCCATATCATCCTACCGATTCTGTAGAGCTTAAATTAAGACATATATTAAACATTGATCAGGATGATAACCAGTGGGAAAAACTTGTCGATCTTGACCTGTTTAATCCTAATAAAATAGTAGGCCTTCATAATGCCACCCCTGCACAGATATTAGAGAAAATATTATCGGACAGATGGACATTAGGCCCGGACGATAAAGACATGATAGTCATGTATCATAAAATAGGATATGAGCTTTTTGGCGAAAGACATCAGATAGACGCTACTATGGTATGTTTGGGTGAAGACCAAACCTATACAGCAATGGCTAAAACTGTTGGCCTGCCTGTAGCCATAGCCGCATTACAAATACTTAACGGAAACATTAACACTCCGGGAGTACAATTACCTATAAACAAAGAAGTTTACTTACCTATACTTAAAGAACTTGAAGAGTTTGGGGTTGTTTTTCATGAAAAACAAGGCAGCTACATGGGATACAATATCAATAATGTAGCCAGCTAAAACTTCAATAACTAACCCAATTTTGCTTAACCTTCCTTTTAACGGGAAGGTTTTGTTTTTTACTTACTTATTATAATTCAAAACAGTATATTTGATTATAAAATGAAAGCATGAAAATAAATTCCTTACAAATAGAAATAGATGGCATAGATAAAGAAATTCTACGCTACCTTATGGAAGATGCCCGTAAACCTATCCTGCAAATTGCAGGAAAAATTGGCATATCCGGCGCGGCTATACACCAAAGATTACGCAAACTTGAACAGGCGGGAGTTATAGCAGGCTCAAAATTTATAGTAAACACAAAAGTTTTAGGGTACAGCACTATGGCATTTGTAGGCATTTATCTGGAAAAAGCAGCCAGCAACCCAGAAGCCGTTAAAGAACTGCGTAAAATACCTGAAGTGCTCGAATGTCATTACACTACCGGAAACTGGTCTATTCTCATTAAAATAATCTGCAGGGATAATGAACATCTTATGCAGCTGCTTAATCATAAAATACAGCCAATTGCCGGAGTATCGCGTACAGAAACTTTTATTTCGCTGGAACAGCAGATAGAAAGGCAGATACAACTATAACACAATTTTTAGCACAATCAGCGTTTCAATAAAAAAGACAATTATGCTACACTACAAACAGGCACTGCCCTTATTATCATGGTTGCTAATGCTCCTTGGCTGTAGTGATGGCAATGATAATACAGACAATAGTACCTCAAATGATTTTGACCTTGATGAGACCGCACTTTCAGTTTCCGGATATACCAAAATTTATGAAGATAATTTTTCGTCAGATCTAAGTAACTGGAACATTTGGATAGGTGGTGCTTACAATGACGAGTTGCAATTTTACCAGGCAAACAATCTGACAATTACAAATGGCATACTTGAAATAAAAGCAAAACAAGAAACGGTAACAGGCCCTGTACTACCCGATAGTGATGAACTTTCAGACTATGATTACACATCAGGAAGAATTGAATCTGACTTTGAAATTGCTCCTACAACATCCACTCAAAAAATCAGGATAAGTGCCCGTATAAAACTTGCTGAAGGTTATGGAATGTGGCCTGCCTTCTGGAGTTATGGAGACCCCTGGCCTACTCATGGTGAAATTGATATACTGGAAGCGACCGGTGGCAAAAATAATTATGTAACCAATTATTTTTACGGCAGCCAACCCGGTATTCCGTTAACAAATGACGATATTACATCGGAAGAAATAACAACAAGCAAAAATCTTACAGGCAGTTACCATGTGTATGAAGTAATATGGACTAAAAACAGCCTTACCTATCTGCTGGACGGTACTATTGTAGCTGTTAAACAAGCATCGGAACCCGGGCAAAATTATATTCCTGAATTTTATGCCAAACCTCAGCATATAATACTTAATCTCGCAATTGGCGGTACTATGTTTAACAATCTTGATCCTTCAAAAGTAAAAACATCATCTATGTATATAGACTGGGTAAAGGTGTTTAGGACAGAATGACACTTGGACTTTTTACTTTGTGACACGAGCGACACGCTTTCGCCAGCGTGGTAGGTGTGGTGGCGGGGAGGAGACTACTCCAAAAGTTTACCAGCTTTTAAAGCTTTTAAAATATCACTTTTCAAATTTAAATCAACCTCATTGCCCCAGTATGAATTGTATGATGTAACTGTAGTTATGAACTCCTTTTTATTATCATAAATTATTGGATAATATTCGTAATAATCTGGCGATGCACTACCATGTAAAATGCGTTCGTTCACATTTTCATCACCATCCTGATATTCTTTTCTAAAGTACATCATTACATATTTGTGTTTAGCTAACGGCACATTAATGATTTGCTCCTTATCCATTTTTCCTTTAAAATTAAAATTAATGAGGTATGCAAAAAACACACATGTATAATTATCAGCCTTACTTATTTTATAAGGTTTTGATTTGTAATATAAATTAGAAGATGTTATTTCTTCATCGTAAGTTACGTAACGTGAAACACCATCTTCTTGTACATAATCTTTATAATTATTATCACGAAACCATCTAATTAAATCAATGAGTTCCTGCACATCTTTATCTTGGTCTTTGTATTCCAAAATTTTATCTTTCGATGTTTCAACGTCATTACTTTTCTCACCCTCTTTACAAGAGATAAACACAATAAGTAAAATAATTGTAGAAATTCTGTACATTGTATAAAAATATATTTTATCAAAAATAGTATTTTTATACAATGTTTTTTTTAATTTTATTTCTCCCCTGCGGCGCAAGCGTCTTGCTCGTTCCTCTGTTCATTCAAATCAACTTTTAGAATTACCCTTGCGTCATGGCACAGGCGAGACGCTCCCGCCAGAGCGTGGTAAAGCCTGCAAGGATTAAACGCGTAAAACGGCCTCAAACCATCTCTTTATAATGATCATTGCATTACAATAAAAAAATCCGCCCGGTACACCGAAGCGGATTTTTCACTCTATATATAGAAAGGGATTATCTATCCCTTGACCCTCCAAATACCTGAAGGCCCCAATATACTAATGTTGCCAGCGAGCCTATCGCCGCAACTACATAGGTTCTAGCCGCCCATTTAAGAGAATCTTCTGCTCCGTCATATTCCTGAGGGCTTAGCATATTTTTATTTTTAAGCCATGCCAGTGCACGATTGCTTGCATCATACTCTACAGGTAATGTAATAAAGCTGAACAATGTTGCAAAACCCATAAGTACGAGTCCTGCTACAGCAATATAATAACCAGCACCAATTTTAGCAGCAGCACCAAGCATTAAACCAATAAGCACTATCCAGGTAGACATACCCGATGTTACACTAACTACAGGTACAAGTTGCGAACGAAGTTTTAGCATTTGATAAGCGGTAGCGTGCTGTACTGCATGCCCAACCTCATGTGCAGCAACCGCTGCAGCCGCTGCATTACGCTGATTATATACTGCTTCACTAAGGTTTACTGTTTTATCGGCAGGGTTATAATGGTCTGTCAGACGTCCCGGTGTTGAAATAACCTTAACATCATAAATTCCGTTATCGTTAAGCATTTTTTGCGCAATTTCCGCACCGCTCATACCGTTGCGTAAATGGACTTTAGAATAATATTCAAATTTGCTTTTAAGCTTACTGCTAACAGCAAAACTTACAAGAGCAATTAATCCTAATAATATATAATACCCAATCATTTTTTTTATTTTAATGTGGTAATTATATAGCAAAATTAAAGCCAATCTTTGCAGATTGGCTTTATATGAAATTTTGTCAGACCTGATTAGAATCCAATACTTACTTTTGCGTAGAAGCTTCCTAAACCGCTTTCACTAACCGTATTTGCTACGTTAGCAAAATCAGATTTCCACTTGCCTCGTGTAAAACCAATATTATAACCTGTATTTATACGAACAGGAAAAGCCTTTTTCTGGAAAAGACCAAGTGCTAGAGATGGCCCTGCTGAAAACTGTGTGCTATACATATTAATATGTCCTGTATGAGTTGCCGGATTAAGATCATCAAGATCAATAGTATTACCTCTTGAATAAAGATTTACAAGAGTGGTAGCAACCCCCACATCAAGTCCTCCCGATAAAAATAAATTTTCAGTTTCAATTGCTTTATAATGAACCCTTATTTTAAATGAAACTACAGATGTTCTTAATCTGTTTGTTTCTGTTTTATCATCCATATAGGCCACCGCCAGCTCCAGGTCATGATAAAAACGGGTATCAGAAGGAGTATAATTAGCACCAAAAGTAAACTCAGGTGCGGCACTTGCTATTGTAGGCATGCCTGAAGCCTTAAGCTTATCATTCATTTTATAATCCCCTAAAACATTTACACCAAATCCATAATAAAAATTAAAACGGTCTCTATTATCGGGCTTTACATATTTTGTAGTGGTTGTTGTTTCAGTTTCCTGAGCAACCATTGCACCCGTAAACCCAAGCAGGGCTATTAAGGTAAGTGTGATTTTTTTCATGTGATTGATAAATTGATTATTAAAATTTTAAATTAAAAATAGAGAAAAATTCTGTTAGTTGCTTTTACCCGTTATTAATGAGTAAAAAATATTATTGTTGTTGGATACTGGTGCAAAATTCGATACCGGCACCATTATAAAATTGTATAATTGGGACAAAAAAAGCGGCATTTAAGCCGCTTTTTCAGTTTTATATTTATGTAATATCTTTACATAACAATATTAATAATTCTTCCCGGCACAACTATTACCTTTTTAGGAGCACCCCCATTAAGCTGCTGTGCAGTACGTTCGTCAGCTAAAATAGCTTTTTCAATATCTGCTACGCTCATATCCATAGGCAATTCTATAGTAAAGCGGGTTTTACCATTAAACGAAACCGGATATTCTTTACTGCTCTCTACCAAATGCTCTGGGTTGAATATTGGGAAAGGCACACGGGCTATGCTGCCCTGATGACCAAGCCTGTGCCACAATTCTTCTGCAATGTGCGGTGCATAAGGAGATATAAGCACTGCAAGCGGCTCAAGTATAGTGCGCTCATGGCAGTTCATAGCTGTAAGCTCATTAACTGCGATCATAAACGAACTTACCGATGTATTGAATGAGAAATTCTCTATATCTTCCTGAACTTTTTTAATTGTTTTATGCAGGGTTTTATACGCCTCTTTACTTGCCGGTTTGGTAGTAACTATAAGGCCATTATCATCAAAATACAATTTCCATAGTTTTTTCAGAAAGCCTGACACTCCGGTTATACCGGCAGTATTCCAGGGCTTAGCCTGCTCAAGAGGACCCAAAAACATTTCGTAAAGTCTTAAGGTATCAGCGCCATACTGATCACAAATATCATCAGGTGTTACCACATTATATTTGGACTTAGACATTTTTTCAACCTCACGGGCAACAGTATATTTACCATTCTCTTCTGTAAGGAAAATAGCGTCATTATATTCCGGTCTCCACTTTTTAAATGCCTCAATATCCATTTCGTCAGATGCATTTACAAAAGATACATCAACATGAACATTAGAAAATATTTTTTTATAGCCTTTACGCTCTTCTTCAGATACATATTTAGATAATATTTCATCTAATTGTATGCGATAAGCAGGAGAAGCAGCATCTCTCTCAGCATAATATCGTTTAGAGGAAATAAATATTGGAGGAACTTTTTTGTTAAGCTCTCCTTCAAAACTTATTCTAACAGCCATAGCACTCATCCCAAGGATCATCCCCTGATTGATAAGCTTTTTAAAAGGCTCATCCTGATGGATATACCCTCTGTCATTTAAAAATTTATTCCAGAAACGGCTATATAGCAAATGCCCTGTTGCGTGTTCACTACCACCAATATATAAGTCTACATTTTGCCAGTAGGCTTCAGCCTTCGGATCTATAAAAGCATCTTCATTGTGCGGATCCATATATCT
Organism: Flavobacterium sp. NRK1; assembly: GCF_024054175.1. Taxonomy (GTDB): domain Bacteria; phylum Bacteroidota; class Bacteroidia; order Flavobacteriales; family Flavobacteriaceae; genus Flavobacterium. Next base: position 1,724,762 of record NZ_JAMXLA010000001.1, on the reverse strand, counting down.
TAACCAATACCATGAGCTTCCCGCCCATCCCGGCATGGTGTTAAGTTCTAACGGAAACACACTTATATTATCTATAAGGTCGTTAGCTACAACCTTATTTTCTATAGTACTCCACGCCCATTCTTTAGAATTACCTAATGGTGGCTGTCCGTCTTCTGTAGGAAGGTATTTCTCTACATCAGGAAGACGAACCGGCAAATGTTTGGTATCTATCATTTGCGGCATACCATTAACATAGTACACCGGGAATGGTTCTCCCCAATACCTTTGGCGGCTAAAAACGGCATCACGCAAACGGTAATTTGTTTTACCATTACCCTGCCCTATATCTTCAAGCGATTCTATAACCTTTTTAGTAGCTTTTTTATAATCAAGTCCATTTAAAAAATCAGAGTTCTGAAGTTTTACATTTTCTTTGGCTCCATAAGCTTCTTCAGAAATATCTACACCGTCAAATATGTTTATTATCTCAATATCAAAATGCCTTGCAAAATCGTAATCACGCTGATCTCCTGCAGGCACTGCCATAACAGCCCCAGTGCCGTAGCCCGCAAGCACATAATCGCCTATCCAAACCGGAATTGGCTCTTTGGTAAACGGATGCTCTGCATAAGCTCCTGTAAACACACCGGATATTGTTTTAACATCAGCCATACGCTCACGCTCACTGCGTTTTGCTGTAGCTTCAACATATGCATCTACCGCTGCTTTTTGTTCGGGTGTTGTTATTTTAGCTACAAGTTCATGCTCGGGAGCAAGTGTCATAAAAGTTACACCAAAAATGGTATCAGGCCTGGTGGTAAATACTTCTATAGTATAGTCACTGGTGTCATCGCCCGAAAGCAAAAACTCCATTTTACCTTTTCCTTTTCCTGAATCTTTTACTTTAAATGTTACTGATGCACCTACCGATTTTCCTATCCAGTTACGCTGGCTTTCTTTAAGCGATTCCGTCCAGTCTATTTTTTCAAGCCCCTGCAATAATCTTTCTGCATAGGCAGAAATACGCATGCTCCACTGTGTCATTTTTTTACGGATAACCGGATAACCGCCTCTCTCTGAAACACCATTTACAATCTCATCATTCGCCAGTACTGTACCCAGTGCCGGGCACCAGTTCACTTCGGTTTCAGCAAGATAAGTAAGCCTGTATTTTAGTAGTATCTGCTCTTTAACTTTCACATCATACCCTTTCCAGTCGTTTGCAGTAAATACAGCAATAGCATCATCACTAACAGCTTTTACTCCTGCATTTCCGTAAGCTTCAAATTTAGCAATCAGGGTATGTATATCTTCTGCCTTATCGGTTTCTAAATTATACCATGAATTAAACAACTGAATAAATATCCATTGTGTCCATTTGTAATATTCCGGGTTAGACGTACGTACTTCCCTGTCCCAGTCAAACGAAAATCCTATCCTGTCCAACTGCCCGCGGTAACGTGCAATATTAGTTTCGGTAGTCAATGCAGGATGCTGCCCTGTTTGTATGGCATACTGTTCTGCAGGAAGACCAAAGCTGTCATATCCCTGAGGGTGAAGCACGTTAAAGCCCTGATGGCGCTTATAGCGTGCATAAATATCTGATGCAATATAACCCAGTGGATGCCCAACATGCAGCCCTGCCCCTGATGGGTAAGGAAACATGTCTAATACATAATATTTAGGTTTATCGGTTATATCTTCAGCACGAAAAGTGCCGTTTTCAGCCCAGTATTTTTGCCATCTGGCCTCTATTTCGTTTGGATTATATCTCATTTTCGGTCAAAAGTTGTAAAGTCTTAAAGTTAAAAGGCACGCAAATTTACGCTTATTGTACGAAAGTCAAAACTTTGCCCGTTATAAACTATCATAAACAAAATAGTTTATTTATTTTTACGGCTAAAATCAAATCTATGGCTCCATCTTTTGAAAAGTTCCAGAAAAGACGCCTGATCTCTTCTTATTTTTCTGTAATACTGTGCATCTTTATCGTGCTTACCATGCTGGGCACACTAGGACTGTTTGTTATTAATACCGAAAAAATATCCGGTCACGTAAAGGAAAACATTCCTATGACCGTCTATTTTAAAAGGGAAGCAACAGACAGCGTTAAGGAAGCGTTTGGCGTTCAGCTTATGAATTCCAAATATATTAAAGACCACAAGTACATCTCTAAAGAAGATGCAGCTAAAAACAATCCGGATATTGTTGGCGATTATGAAACCTTACTGGACAGCAATCCGCTACTGGATTCTTATGATATTCACCTTAAAGGTGAATATGTTCAGCCTAAAAAAATAAAAGAAATTGAAGTAGAACTACGCTCAAACCCTTATGTTGGCGATGTTAGCTACGACAATATGCTTGTAGAGATGGCCAACGAGAATATTAAAAAAATTACTTTCTGGATATTAATAATCAGCGGTGTACTGGTATTTATATCTATGCTTTTAATCAACAGTTCTTTAAGGCTTTCTATTTATAATCACAGATTTACAATTAAAACAATGCAAATGGTAGGCGCTACAAAATCATTTATCCGCAGGCCGTTTGTATGGAGAGGCATTAAATTAGGTGTTATAGGCTCCCTTCTTGCAATAGCCGCACTTATATGGCTTGTATATTATTTAGACGGTGCTTTCCCTGTACTTAATATCTGGGAAGACTGGGTTCCTACCGCAATTGTACTTTCGGGTGTTATGGCTTTCGGAATTATTATATCAACAATAAGTACATTTTTTGCAACGCAGAGATTCCTTAATTTAAGAACAGACGACCTGTATTAGATTTGAGTATCGAGATGTTAGATTTGAGATAGTAGAAAAGATAAAATATTTTAAGGCAACAGTTATTAACTACTCTAAGCCTTAAACCTTAAACAAAAAACGATGCAAAACAATAACGAAATAAAAACCCATTTTCTTTTTGAAAAGGTAAATTATAAAATACTTTTAATAGGCCTGGCTGTTATTGCGCTTGGTTTTATATTAATGTCTGGCGGAGGTAGTGATGACCCCAATGTATTTAGGGAAGATATTTTTAATTTCAGAAGAATACGCCTGGCACCTACAGTAGTACTTATTGGTTTCGGAATTACTATTTATGCTATTCTTAAAAATCCTAACCCTGCTGTAAAGAACACTACAGACGGAGAGACTTTTCCTGAAGAGAAGCCTATTAAAAATTTTACAAATAAAAAGAAATAACTAAATGGATTTTTTCCAGAGCATCATCATTGCCATTATTGAAGGGCTTACCGAATATTTACCCGTCTCGTCCACAGCACACATGATTTTTGCAAGTTCATACTATGGTATTCAGGAAGACGATTTTGTAAAACTCTTTCAGGTATCTATACAATTCGGAGCTATACTGGCGGTAGTTGCCTTATACTGGAAAAAGTTCTTTGACTTTAGCAGACTCGGTTTTTATATAAAATTAGCATGCGCAGTTGTACCTGCCCTTATATTAGGATACATATTTGACGATATGATTGACTCCGCTCTTGGAGACCCTATACCAATTGCAATAGTATTAATAGTGGGCGGCATAATATTACTATTTGTAGAGAACTTTTTTACAACTCCTCAAATACACAAGGAAGAAGACATCACCATTAAAAAAGCAGTAACCATAGGTTTTTGGCAATGCCTTGCCATGATGCCCGGCACAAGCCGTTCGGCAGCATCTATAATTGGAGGTATGCAACAAAAACTTACCCGCGAAACAGCAGCCGAATTTTCTTTTTTCCTGGCTGTGCCTACAATGGCAGCAGTAACGGTTTATTCGGTATTTGTTAAAACCTATCACCAAACAGGCCTTAAGGGTTATGAACTTTTACTACAAAGCAACGACAATATAAAAATGTTTATTGTAGGCAATATATTAGCCTTTGCAGTTTCTATTATTGCTATAAAAGGTTTTATTGGCGTTATTAAAAAATACGGTTTTAAACCGTGGGGCTGGTACAGAATAATTGTTGGCGCGGTGCTTTTAGCTTATTTTACAACTTACAAATAATTTTACTGTGGCGGCACCCGAAAATTTCCAGGAAGGAAAAGTTGTTCTTATAGACAAGCCATTGCATTGGAGTTCTTTTCAGGCAGTGAATAAAGTGAAATGGGCCCTAAAAAAACATTTGGGACTTAAAAAAATAAAAGTAGGCCATGCCGGAACTTTAGATCCGCTTGCTACCGGACTCCTTATTGTATGCACAGGTAAATTCACTAAGCGCATACCAGAACTTCAGGGTATGGAGAAAGAATATACCGGTACTTTTATGGTTGGCGGCACTACTCCTTCCTTTGACCTGGAAACCGAAGTAAATGCTGCCTTTCCTACCGAACATATAACAGATGCACTTGTACAGGAAACTACAAAACAATTTATTGGTGAAATAGACCAGCAGCCTCCTGTATTTTCTGCTATTAAAAAAGATGGCAAAAGGCTGTACGAGCACGCACGAGCCGGAGAAGAAGTAGAAATTGCTTTTAGGAAAACTACTATTCACGAATTTGAAATTACACGCATAGCATTACCCGAAATAGATTTTAGGGTTGTATGTAGTAAAGGCACTTATATACGATCGCTGGCAAACGACTTTGGTAAAGCCCTGCAAAGCGGAGCACACCTTACTGCTTTGCGCAGAACAAAAATTGGAGAATTTTCTGTTGAAGATGCTATATCTCCACAAGATTTTGAAGATGAAGTTTCTGCAGCTGAATAGATTATTGCTTGTACTACTTCTGACTGGTTTTTACAGCCATGCACAGACCGTATTTGTTACCGCAGAAATAAAAGACACCAAAGAAAAAAACGGTTTCTTTGATTCAGCAGGAGCTTTTTCTAACTTCTCACTTTCAGTGCCTTTTAGGGGAAATCCGGAATATGGCACTAATGATCCTAACGACACCAATAAAGGCACGTGGTTTATACCTGATGGTATTAGTTTTCAGGGTGGTTTTGGAGTTCATGCCACAGAAACTTTTGCACTAAGCATTAACACCGGCATAGACGGATTAATAACCCCTAAACTTGTAGCAGTTCCGGTTTACGGTTCACTTTTAATAAATCCGGCTATTAATGACGATTCTACTTTGTTTTTACAAATAGGTGTAGGGCGTGCATTTGCTATTGGCCGTGGAGACCTTTCGGGAGTATATCAAAAATACCGCCTTGGAGCTTCAGACAGCGGGAATACCGGCATTTTTATTGAACTTAATTTTTACGGGTTCGGGCTGTATGATATACGTCAGGTAAGCAGTATAAATATTGGAATATCTATATTTAACTTTAACTGATATGAAAGCAATAGTATTACTTTTCCTTTTTTCATTCTCTTTTCATTCTGCACAGCAAAAAGTAACCCTAAAAGATGGCGACCTTATTTTTCAGGATATGGACTGCGGCCCTTTATGTGATGCTATAGAAGCAGTAACAGAAGGATACAAAGGAAATGACTTTAGCCACATGGGAATGGTATATCACCGAAATGATACTATTTTTATTATTGAAGCAGCAGGAAGTGCAGTACGCCTAACTACTCTTGAGAAATTTTCAAAAAACACTAAAAAACCCATGCTTGTAGGCAGGCTTAAAAAACAATATAAAAAGCTTATACAACCTGCTATTGCCTTTTCGTTGAAACAGCTTGGCGTGGCCTACGATGATGAATATGTTTACGATAATGGCAGCTATTACTGTTCTGAACTTATTTATGATGCCTTTAAGGCAGCCAATAACAACAAGCCGTTCTTTCAGCTATTCCCAATGACCTACAAACAGCCCGGCACAAATGAGTTTTTTCCGGCATGGGTAGAATATTACAAGTCTATAAATAAAACAATTCCCGAAGGTCAGCCGGGATGTAATCCTGGTGGGATATCTACATCAGATAAGATTGATATAGTGGGAAGCATAGAGTAGCAGTTGCAATCCCACTCCTTTTACAGCATTTTTAGTATATTTGATTAATCATCAATCAAATCATATCAAAATGCAAAATCGAATTCTTTTAAGCATGCTTATCGCATTTGCGGTAACATTGCATTCCGGCCTCCTGCATGCCCAGGATAATCTTAAAAACAATATCAGTAATAAACAAAAAGACAAGGTAATCAGCTCTCTTTTACAAAACCTGAATGATATTTATATCTTCCCTGATATCGCTAAAAAATCTGAAAAGCAGTTCCATCAATTCCAAAAAGACGGAGTATATTCAAAAATTAATAATGCTTCTGTATTTGCAGATACGCTAACCAACCAGTTACGCAGGGTATTAAACGATAAACACATGAGGGTTTGGTATGATAAGCCTGTTGCTGCTGGCAGCACCGATACACTAGAACAATACAATAAGCGGATTGCCAAAGAGCGGCTAAAAGTAAGGAGAAACTGGGGTTTCCCAAAAATGGATATTCTGGATGGTAATGTTGGATATTTAAAAATAACAGCTTTTCATCAGATGGAAAAAGCAGGTAAGGTTGCCACAGCAGCCATGACCTACTTAGAAAATACCGATGCCTTAATTCTCGATCTCAGGCTTAATCATGGTGGTGATCCTGAAACTGTGCAGTTCCTGGTAAGTTATTTTTTTGATAGAAATCCTGTACACATTAATGATATGTACTACAGGGAAGGCAGTGAAACCACCGAATACTGGACATTAACTGATATTCCGGGTAAACGATACCTTAACAAGCCTGTCTATATACTTGCTTCTAAAAACACATTTTCTGCAGGAGAGGAATTTACTTATGATATGCAAACGCAAAAAAGAGCTACAATTATTGGGGAAAATACAGGCGGTGGCGCAAATCCGGGCGGTTCGGTAGAATTACCCGAAGGTTTTGTAGTATTTATACCCAACGGAAGAGCCATTAACCCCATTACCAAAACAAATTGGGAAGGCACAGGTGTAACTCCTGATATTAAAACACAACCTGAAACCAGTTTAAAACAAGCTCATATTTTAGCCCTAAAAACGCTTTTAAAAACAGCAAAAGATGAGGAAGTCAAAGATTTTTATTTGGATGCTCTGAAAAGTGAAAAACAAGAATAAAAAATGAGCCTGATAAAATTATCAGGCTCATTTTTTATTATAACTACAAATTAGGAATTACATATTTTCAGAATTTTCCAGTAACAATAGAATCTCTTCCATAGTACTTAAACCTTTATCATGCAAGTACCATTTTTGCAGTTCCTCTTTGGCTCCAGCAGTTACAGCTCCATATTTTTCTTTATTATCCATAATAAGCCTGGCTGCGTCGTGAGGCCTCGGACCCCAACTGCCTCTTGCTATATGAGTATCTTTTTCTATCAGTACCAGCTTAGGTATAGAGCGGGCACCGTTAGTTAGATAATCATTCATAAGTTCATCATTTTCATCACGAAGTACGATTTTCATATCCAGCTTATCAGTCTCGGCCGCCATTTTATTAATAACCGGTACTATTTGTGCTGCATCGCCACACCATCCTTCCGAAATTACTAAAAGCGTGTGTCCTTTTTTTAGATTTCTAAGCTTTTGTTTTATTTCTTCAGGAATAATGATGGTCTTATCTAAACGGTTCATCCGCACTTCATTTAATGTGCTATAATGAGTAAGATCTTCGCTTTGTGTATTACCTGTAGAAAGACCTTCTTTAAGCAATGCTGTTACGTGCTCCCTGTATTGTTTATATGAGTAGCTTTTATTTAAGCTATTTTCAATTAATGATGTTGTCACGTTCATATCTTTCAATTTTTTATGTAAAATTAATATAACTTTTGACACATCAAAAAAAAGACCATTCAATAAAAAACTGTAATTTAGTCAGGTAAATTACTATAAAATGAAAATTGATGGCGGTACAATTGGGCTGGTGCTTTCGGGCGGAGGTTCAAAAGGGATAGCCCACGCGGGCGTTTTAAAATACTTTGATGAGATAGGCCTCTCACCCTCTCATATAGCAGGCACAAGTTCGGGAGCCATAGTGTCTTCTTTATATGCCTGGGGAAAGCAACCAGAGGAAATACTGGACTTTTTTAAATCTATTTATTTTTTCCACTGGAAACACTTTACATTTCGTAAAGCGGGCTTCATAGATTCTGAAGCTTTTCGTGATTATTTTACATCGGTTTTTAAAAATGCTACAATTGGCGATATGCCTTATAAAATGCACCTTACAGCAACAGACTTAGTTTCCGGCAAATTGAAAATTTTTAGCGCCGAAACAAAAATTGCCGATGCTGTACTGGCTTCATCAGCATTTCCGGGTATAATATCTCCTTATGAAATTGACGGAAGGCTATATAGTGACGGAGGAATTATAAACCACTTCCCTACCGATATTTTACAGGGACGTTGTGATAATCTTATAGGTATTTATGTAAGCCCAATTCAGAAAATTGATGCCGGAGACCTGCGTACCATACGCTCAGTTACCACACGCGCATACGATTTGCTTTCTGCCAACACCAACATGCAAAAATTCACCCTATGTGACTGGGTTATAGCACCTGACGAATTGGCATTATATAGTACTTTTGAAACCAATAAAGCAAAAATGGATGAGATTTTTAACATAGGATATGAAGCCGCTAAAAAGTCGTATGAAGAATTAATACCAATAGAATCTCATTCGTAATAAATTTGCATTACTATTTATAAGTTATAACACGGGCTGCCTCCCGAAATTTGTATTTCAGGAAAAACATTTATTACTATATTTGCACCAGTCAAAATTTACCCTATGAAATATAAAAGAATCCTGTTAAAGCTGAGCGGCGAAGCCCTTATGGGCGACAGGCAGTATGGCATTGACCCTAAAAGGCTTGCCGAATATGCAGCTGAAATTAAACAAATACATGATAAAGGTGTGCAAATTGCCGTTGTAATAGGCGGAGGCAACATTTTTAGAGGTGTATCCGGTGCCAGCAATGGTATGGACAGGGTTCAGGGAGATTATATGGGCATGCTTGCTACCGTAATAAACGGTATGGCTTTACAGGGTGCCCTTGAAGATGCAGGTATGCAGACCCGTTTGCAGACAGCATTAAAAATTGAGGCAATTGCTGAACCTTATATCAAGAGAAGGGCTGTACGCCACCTTGAAAAAGGACGAATTGTAATATTTGGTGCAGGAACAGGTAATCCATATTTTACTACAGATACTGCTGCTGTACTTAGAGGTGTAGAAGTTCATGCTGATGTTATACTTAAAGGTACACGCGTTGATGGTATTTACACAGCCGATCCTGAAAAAGACCCTGCTGCGGTAAAATATGACACTCTTACATTTAATGATGTTCTTAAAAAAGGACTTAATGTAATGGATACTACTGCCTTTACCCTTAGCCAGGAAAATGAACTGCCTATTATTGTTTTTGACATGAATAAAGAAGGCAACCTAATGAAAGTTTGTGAAGGCGAACTGGTAGGAACTACTGTAAATGTTTAATTTTTTAGAATAAGAATTACACCATGGAAGAAATTGAATTTATTTTAGATACGGCAAAAGAATCAATGAACGGCTCTATTGCCCACCTTGAAAAAGAATTCCTTAATATACGTGCCGGTAAGGCAACACCTGCCATGCTTGGCGGCGTGTTTGTAGATTATTACGGATCTCAGACACCACTTTCACAGGTTGCAAACATTAATGTACCTGATGCAAGAACAATAACAGTACAACCTTGGGAAAAAAGCATGCTTCAGCCTATTGAAAAAGCTATTATGATAGCAAATTTAGGTTTTAACCCAATGAATAACGGCGACAATATTATTATAAGCGTGCCTCCTCTTACCGAAGAGCGAAGAAGAGACCTGGTGAAACAGGCAAAATCTGAAGCTGAAGATGCAAAAATAGGGATTAGAAATGCACGTAAAGATGCTAATAACGATATTAAAAAACTTGAAAAAGAAGGAGTATCTGAAGATGCATGTAAAAGCGCAGAAGAAGATGTGCAGGAACTTACCAATAGTTTTATAAAGAAGATTGACGATCTGCTGGCTGTTAAAGAAGCTGAGATAATGAAAGTATAATGAAATCCGCCCACTGTGGCGGATTTTTTTATAATCATACTATCTTTGCCGTAACAAATTTACTGTTGCTTCGTTTAGCTATAAAGACTACATGAGAATCCTTACGTTTTTGCTTTTTTTTATTTCCCTGGCCGGCCAGGCACAGTCTGCCATTACGGGTATAGTAAAAGACAGCGAAACGCAGGAAATTTTACCCTTTGCAACAATTTATCAGCAAAACGGGAAAAGCATAATTGCCGATTTAGACGGCAAATTTGTACTGGAACATGCTAAAATGCATGAAATATTTACCGTTGCCTACATAGGCTACCAACAACGCTCGTTTAAAATTACGCCCGGAAGAATATTTTATTCGGTCGCTTTAGAGGCTAAGCCCGAACAGCTTAATGAGCTGGTTATAAATAACGAAAACCCCGTAATTGGCATTATAAAACGAGCCATCAGAGGCAGGATAATCAATGACCCCCAGCAAAAGCTAAGCAGTTTTTCTTATAAGACATATGAGCGCCTTATTGTTACTGCCAATCCTGATTCTATTAACGGAACACTGGATTCTATTTACAGCTATGAAAAAGCAGGAAGAATCTTCAAAAAAATAGATTCTACGGATTATAAATTCAAAAAGCTGCTTGAAAAAAGGCATCTTTATCAAACCGAAAAAGTATCTGAATTTTTATATAACCGTGAACAGGGACTTAAAGAGAATGTGCTTGCTACACGCATGGCGGGATTTAAGCAGCCCCTTTATGAAATAATTGGTTTGAAAATCCAGTCTTATTCTGTATACAGAGACAAGATAGATATACTGGAAACAAAATATGAAGGCCCGCTTGCCTTTGATGCCTTAAAGGAATATCATTACAAAATACTTGATACTGTATCTATAGATAACCGTGATGTATATATGATTCATTTTTTTCCTAAAAAAGAAAAAAAGAAAAAGAAACTTGAAGGGGTTATTTATATAGACACTAAAAATTACGGTATAGCAAAGGCCGTTTTTAGGGTTAAAAACGTACTGGATATTACCTCTACCCACTTTTTTAGCTATGAAAAAGAAAAACATTTATGGTTTCCTGATAAGAAAACGCTTAAAATAGTTAAGGGCAATAATAAACAGGATATAAAAATACTTGGAGAAACCATTAAGTTTGATGCAGAAGGTACGGGCAAACGCAAACGCGACACAGAACCATCGGATCTTGTATATGTGTATTCTGAATCGAGCAATTTTGACAAAAAATTTGATATTCCGGTTGTTATAAAACGTGCCGGTGTAGCTATAGACATAACAAGTGATGCCATAAACAGGCCCGAAAGCTACTGGAATAGATTTAGGCCTGATACGCTTGATGACCGAAGCATGACTACTTATACTGTTATGGACAGTATTGTAGCTCAGGAAAACTGGGAAGAAATTATTATAAAAGGCAGAAGGGTTATAAATGGCTATTTGCCAGTAGGCCCTTTTGATATTGATCTGCAAAAAATAATACGTTATAATAATTACGAGGGCTTTAGGGTTGGTGCCGGTTTTGTAACCAACAATAAATTTGCCGAAACCTTCAGGCTTAGCGGCTATGGTGCTTATGGTACAAAAGACGGAATTTTTAAATACGGAATGGGAGCCGCTGTACGCGTAGGCAACTTTTCCAATTCGTGGATAGGGGTATCTTATGCAGATGATATTAGCGAAATTGCAAGTACATCTTTTGCTACGGATAAAAAAACCTTTAAAATTTACGACCCGCGCTTATTAAACCTTCTAACGTTTTATAATTACCAAACCTACCAGGCTTACATTCAAACCAAAATAATACCGAAGAGTGAAAGCTTCTGGCAGTTATCACGCAGCCGGATAGATCCTAAATTCAGCTACATCTATACACCGGAAGATAAATCCTACAGGCTATTTTATCTTACTACACTTACGGGAGCCATACAGTGGAACCCTTTCAGTGATTATATGCAGACACCAAACGGAAGGATCGAGACCGAAAAACGTTTCCCTAAATTTGCTTTTCAGTATACACAGTCAATTGCTAATGTACTGGACAGCGATCTCACATTTAGCAAACTGGATGCAAGGGCAGAATTTGAAAAAAAATATCTTAACGGGCAAAAAACTTCAGGACTGGTGCAGGCCGGGGTTGCACTGGGCAACACTCCCTTAACTCATTTGTATAGTACCTCGCCAAATAATCTTGACAAAGATGGCATACTGGCACGTATTACTTTTGCAGGTAAAAACGGTTTTGAAACCATGTATTTTAATGAATTCTTTTCAAGCCAATACATGATGGGGCAGCTAAAGCATGCTTTTAGAAAGTTTACCCTGTCGGGAAAATTTAAAATGGCTCCGGTATTAGTAACACGTGCCGCATGGGGCAACATGCACGATAAAAACGACCACATTGGCGTGGATTTTAAGACTATGGAAAAAGGCTATTATGAAAGCGGCGTTGAACTGAATGAAATTTTCAGTATTGTGGGTATTTCTGCCTTTTACCGCTACGGCCCTTATCATCTTGAACAATTTGACAGAAACATCTCAGTAAAAATATCGTTTGTACTGAACTTATTTTAGCTATTTTTCCTCACCCAATCTCTCTTACAAGAAGCTAAACTAATGCGATACAAACTTAAGCCCTATTATAGAAGCTATAAGTGTAGTTAAAAAGAATAACCTCCAAAAATCGGAAGGTTCTTTAAAAACAAATATTCCTACCAGTACTGTACCAACCGCTCCTACCCCTGTCCATACAGCATAAGCCGTACCTATAGGCAGCGTTTGCGTAGCTTTATATAACAATATCATACTAATGGTAAGGCATACAAAAAAACCTCCCATCCAGTAATTAGAAGTAATTCCGGTAGTCTCTTTCGCTTTACCCAGGCATGAAGCAAATCCTACCTCAAATAATCCTGCGATAACAAGTAATATCCAGTTCATAATAAAAATATTTCGCTGCAAAGATAAGCTTTACCATGCAGGCCTTATAATATTTGACTTATGCTGTAATAAATTTATGTAAATTGGTATAATTCATAGTAAAAATGCATATTACCTTTTTATGCTTTTTACTACATTTGCAGGCATTTGTATCCTGCGGCTAAAAACAGGGAACATTACAGTAAAACAAGTTTAAATTTTTAAAAATGAAGCACACAAAAGTTAAAGACCTGCTAAACAGCACGAAGCCTGTTGATGATGTATTAGTAAAAGGATGGGTAAGAACTTTTAGAAATAATCAGTTTATAGCACTGAATGATGGCTCCATTATACACAATATACAGTGCGTAGTAGATTTTGAAAATACGCCTGCCGACACACTAAAACGCATTACAACCGGTGCTGCTGTAGCTATTAAGGGAGACCTTGTAGAAAGCAAAGGTGCAGGACAAAAATATGAAGTTCAGGTAAAAAACCTTGAAATACTTGGCGACAGCGATGCTGAAAAGTTTCCTATGCAGCCAAAAAAACACTCATTGGAGTTTTTACGTGAAAATGCCCACCTTCGTGTGCGTACCAATGTATTTGGTGCGGTAATGAGGGTACGTTCGGTTCTGTCATTTGCAATTCACCAGTATTTTCAGGAAAAAGGCTTTGTATATGTAAACACACCTATTATTACCGGAAGTGATGCCGAAGGTGCAGGTGAAATGTTTCAGGTAACATCATTCCCATTAAACAATGCTCCTTTAAACGAAGAGGGTAATATAGATTATAAACAGGATTTTTTCGGTAAAGAAACAAACCTTACTGTATCCGGACAGCTTGAAGCAGAAACATTTGCAATGGCATTAGGCCAGGTATATACTTTTGGTCCAACTTTCCGCGCAGAAAACTCCAATACTTCACGCCACCTTGCCGAATTCTGGATGGTAGAGCCTGAGGTTGCCTTTAATGATCTGGATGCCAACATGGATCTGGCAGAAGATTTTATTCAGTATGTTATAAAATATACGCTTGATAAATGTGAGGATGATCTTAAATTCCTGGATCAGCGGCTTACAGATGAAGAAAAACAAAAACCACAGGCAGAGCGCAGCGAAATGAGCCTGTTAAACAAACTTCAGTTTGTATTAGAAAATAATTTTAAGCGTGTAAGCTACACAGAAGCTATTGATATTCTTAAAAACTCTAAACCAAATAAGAACAAGAAATTTAATTATATTATTGAAGAGTGGGGAGCCGACCTGCAAAGTGAGCATGAGCGTTACCTTGTAGAAAAACACTTTAAATCTCCGGTAATATTATTTGATTACCCTGCTAACATTAAAGCTTTCTACATGAGGCTTAATGATGACAATAAAACCGTTCGTGCTATGGATATCCTTTTCCCAGGCATTGGTGAAATTGTAGGCGGTTCGCAAAGGGAAGAACGTTTAGATGTTCTTCAGCAAAAAATTACCGAACTTGGTATAGACGAAAAAGAACTTTGGTGGTATCTTGATACCCGTCGTTTTGGTACTGCAGTACACAGCGGTTTTGGACTTGGTTTTGAACGACTTGTATTATTTGTAACGGGTATGACAAACATCCGTGATGTAATACCTTTCCCAAGAACACCGCAAAACGCAGAATTTTAATCTTAGCATTGAGATTTGATATAATAGAATTGAGAAGCCTTACAGTAATGTGAGGCTTTTTTATTATTCAGGTTTTTTAAATCAAACTTTACACATATACAGGTTTTTAACCCTTTACATAGAATAAAAAACAACCTGCGCATTCCACAAAAATTATACCCTGATTCTATTAGTATTAATTTTATCAAAAAAGGTGCATTTTTTAATCACCCTTTTTTGTAACTTTATACTGTAAAAATGACTGTGTTTACTTATGCTTAAGCAGAACTTACAATTAAAATTATCCCAAAAATTATCGCCGCAGCAAATTCAGCTGATGAAGCTGATACAACTGCCTACGCAAGCATTTGAACAACGCCTTAAAGAAGAAATGGTTGAAAACCCTGCACTGGAAACAGGGAAGGAAGATGAATATGAAAAAGACGAGTTTGATACAAGCGAGGATTTTGATGATTTTGATGACTACGATAATGAAAGGATTGATGCCGACGAGATTAATATTGACGAGTATTTAAGCGACGACGAGATTCCCGGATATAAAACGCAGTCCAATAATTATAGTGATGACGACGAAGACCGTACCATGCCTTTTGCTGCCCCTGTTAGTTTTCATCAAAACCTGATAGAGCAACTTAATACTTTTATACTTACAGACGAAGAGCGCGATATTGCCGAATTTTTGGTAGGAAGTATAGATGACATGGGCTATATCCGCCGCAATATCTCCGATATAGTTGATGATATGGCTTTTACTCAGGGCATTTATACTGACGAGAAGACCGTTGAGCGCATACTGCATATTATTCATGAACTTGAACCTGCCGGTGTTGGCGCCCGCGATTTGCAGGAATGCCTGTTATTGCAGCTTAAACATAAAACACCTACCAGTGCTGTAGATCTTGCTATAGATATACTTGAAAACCAGTTTGATGCTTTTACCAAAAAGCATTATGACAAACTGCTCCAAAAATATGATATTTCACAAGATCAGCTTCGTGCGGCTATAGATGAAATAGAAAGGCTTAATCCAAAACCGGGCGGTGCCTATGAAAGCAGCTCTAAAGCAGTAGAGCATGTTGTGCCTGATTTTTCAATCCGTATTATTGATGGTGAACTTGAACTTTCGCTAAACGGAAGGAATGCACCTGAACTGCATGTATCAAAAGACTATCAGGAAATGCTGCAAAGCTATAAAGACAGCCGCGAGAAAAGCAATGCCCAAAAAGACGCCGTACAGTTTATAAAGCAGAAACTGGATTCTGCAAAATGGTTCATAGATGCTATAAGACAGCGTCAGGAAACCCTTTTTGTTACTATGAATGCTATTATGCATTACCAGGAAGAATATTTTCTTGATGGTGATGAAGCAAAGCTGAAGCCAATGATTCTTAAAGATATTGCCGATATGGTAGGTCTTGATATTTCTACAGTTTCACGTGTTGCAAATAGTAAATATGTAGAAACACCTTATGGCACTAAGCTAATTAAAGAATTTTTCTCTGAAGCCATGAAGAATGATCAGGGTGAAGATGTATCTACAATAGAAATTAAAAAAATACTGCAAACGGTTATAGAAGAAGAAGACAAGCGCAAACCTCTGCCTGACGATAAACTAGCTGATATATTAAAAGAAAAAGGTTATCCTATTGCCCGAAGAACCATAGCAAAATATCGTGAACAGCTGGATATTCCTGTAGCCAGGATGAGGAAGAAAATATAAGCCGGCATGAAAAAATTTCTTGCCATATTCTCTTATATATTTCATCCGATATTTATTCCGGTATATGCCACGATATTTTATTTTCTTGTAGCCAATAGTTTTTTTTATAAGCACGAAATCTACCTTGCCTTTATACAGGTATTAATACTAACGGTATTATTGCCAATGTCTGTTTTTTATTTACTTCGGTCATTAGGTAAAATGAAGTCTAAAATTCCCAATGCAAAAGAACAAAGGCTGCCACTTGCTATATATGCAATTCTATTATTAATACTTATAAAATACAGTTTATCTATAGTAGTCATTCCTGAACTGTATTATTACTTTACCGGCACACTTATAAGCGTTGTAATTACTTTAGCTTTAGTTATATCAGGTTTTAATGCCAGCCTGCACACCATGGCGGTTTCATCTTTTATCGTTTTTGTAATCGGTATTTCGGTATATTACCATATTTCTTTTATTAACCTTATTGCTTTTCTTGTACTTTGCGGCGGTATTGTAGCATCATCACGGCTGCAGACAAAAGTACACTCCATGAGTGAAATTATATTGGGCACATTACTGGGAATTGTTCCACAGGTTGCATTATGGTTTATATGGCTGTTGCCTTCACTTTAAATTAGCCTATTTTATCAATAACGGTCTAAATTGATGTGTCAGAGAATGTAAAAAATAAGACCAAAATTAAGAGCGTTTAATTTTAACTTTTGGTCGCTGTCAACTATGGGTGCATTATTATATATAGGTGTAAAACCATAGTAAGCATAAAAGTTCCAGGTATTCCATCCTGCGGAGATATAAGCGCCATAAACAAAATCGTTAAGGTTTGCGTCATTCTTAACTTTTATCTTTATACCACTTTCAGGCTGGTATTGGGCTTTATCGGCAAATAAGTAACTTATTTTAAAACCCAGATATACCCTCCAGAATTTATGACTAATAGAGTCACTATTCCTCCAGCGAAGTTCAATAGGTAATTCAAGATAATGCAGCACAAGTTTGTTTTTATCAAAACTGCCTTCTGCAACTGGCTGGTAACTGTTTACACTATTTTCTATAGGCTGTACTATAAAATTATGCTTTATATTATTATAAGAGTAGCCAAGGCCGGCAGCAATTGCATAAGTACGCCTTTTGTTTATGGGCATGTCTCTTAAAAAGCCTGCTGTAATACCCGTAGAAAAAGAGTACTGAGAATATAAACCGGGCTTACCCTGCATTAAATTATAAGAAAGAGATGCATAAAACTGATCTTCTCTGTATTTAGAATCGGCAATGGGAGCGACACTGTCTTTCACAATAGTATCGCGCACTTTAGATTCAAAAATCTGTGCCGTTGCCGTGAACGACAATAAACAAAGTAAAAACAATAAAGGCAGCCTCATATACGTGATTCTTGTCTTACAAAGATGCAAAAGTTTGAGCAATAGTTTAAGCCCGGCCAACAAAATTTTAAGAATAAACAAACAGTCCCACGATAATGCGGGACTGTTTTAAGAATAGATGTATATAGAAACGGCAAAAATGCCGGAATGTTTTAGGCAAGGCCATTCATTATCAATAAGGCTTTTTCAGGATCTTCATTATTAAGGTTATAAATAATATCTGTATCTCCAGTACGTATTTCCAGCCTGTCAGTTTTAAAAGCATCAATAAGATCATCAACCAGAACTGATGGTGCTATACCATTTTCGCCACCTATTTCCGCAGACAATTCTGTATTAACCAATGGAGGCATAAGTTCAAAAACTTTTACAGATGTATCTTTAAGCGCAAGTCGTAACGATTTTGTATATGAATGCAATGCTGCTTTACTCGCTCCGTAAGTTGGCAGGTGCTGTGTAGGTACAAAAGCCACAACAGATGATACATTAATTACAGCCGATTCTTTTTGATGCTGCAGTAATGGCAATAGTTTTTCTGTAAGGCGTATTACCGAAAGATAATTAGTAAGCATCTCATCTTCTGCTTTTTCATAGGCACCGTTTGCCGCACTTAAATTGTGTATTATAGCACGCCCTGCATTGTTTACCAGTATATTTAAATCGGGAAATTCTGTTGTAATTCGGCTTACAAGAGATTTTACATCTTCAGAATTACTAACATCAAACGGTATTGCAGTTACATTACCCAATTCGGCAGCCGCTTTATGTAACCTTTCTTTATCCCTTCCGGTAATTATTACTTTATTGCCAAGTTTTGTAAACTGACGCGCCATTTCTAACCCTATGCCGGCACTACCGCCGGTTATTAAAATTGTATTTCCTGTTGTTTTCATTTGTCCAGATATATGTATTTATTAATTTACTTTTTTAAATATTGATGTTGCCGTATGCCCTCCGAAACCAAAAGTGTTATTGAGTACATAATTTACCGGCCTTTTTTCGAGAGTATTCAATACCAAATGCAAACCCTGAGGTATAGCAGCATCCGGATTTTCTACATTTATTGTTGGAGGTATAATGTCATTTTTTAATGCCAGCACACTTATTATACTTTCTACTGCACCCGCTGCCCCCAGCAAGTGCCCGGTCATAGATTTAGTAGCACTTATAGCTACATCTATACCTTTAAAAACAGTATCAATTGCAGTTAGCTCACTAAGGTCTCCTATGTGGGTAGAAGTAGCATGCGCATTTATATAATCAATATCATGAGGGTTTAAACCTGCATCTTTTAATGCTTTTTGCATACCTAGTGCAGCACCAAGCCCATCGGCAGGGGTACCCGTTAAATGATAAGCATCTGCAGCCATTCCTCCGCCTACCATCTCGGCATAAATAGCAGCACCACGTGCAACTGCATAGTCCCAGTCTTCAAGTATTAATGCTCCTGCACCTTCTCCAGCTACAAAACCATCCCTGTCTGCATCAAAAGGACGTGATGCCGTTTCAGGACTGTCATTACGCTTAGATAATGCCTGAGATGCATTAAAGCCACCTATAGATGCGGGAGTTAAAGCCGCTTCACTACCCCCTGCTATCATAATTTTAGCCTTCCCCAGCCTTATGGTATCAAATGCAGAAATAATGGCTGTGTTAGATGAAGCACATGCAGAAACTGTTGCATAATTAGGCCCATGTAACCCATAGCGTATAGATAGTACGCCTGCTGCGATATCAACTATCATTTTTGGTATAAAAAACGGATTAAATCGTGGTGTTCCGTCTCCCGAGTAAAATTCTTTAAGCTGTTCTTCAAATGTGCCTATCCCACCATTACCCGATGCCCAAATAACACCTACCTCAAACCGCTCCTCCTGTGGCATAGCTGCAAAGTCAAGTTTAGCATCTTTTATTGCTTCATCTGCAGCAGCAATAGCATATTGCGTAAACAGATCATACTTGCGGGCTTCTTTTTTTTCTACATATTGCTCTATATCAAAATCTTTCACTTCGTGAGCAAAATGAGTTTTGAATTTTGATGTGTCAAATTTGGTTATAGGTCCTGCCCCGCTTTTACCTGCAATTATATTATTCCAAAATTCGGTTACGGAATTGCCTAACGGAGTTATTGCCCCAAGGCCGGTTACTGCTACTCTTTTCATATACAGGATTATTTCTTTATTTCAGTTTTAATAAGGTTGGTGTACCCTTTAGCTATAAGTCTGCTTCGATCGCTATTCCATATATCGCATTGTGCATTTACAATCTGCCTGCCTTTTTTAATAATGGTTGTTTGGGCAAATATTATATCACCTTTGCGTGCCGATGATAAATAATCTACCGCAAGATTAACCGATACGTAGAAGTAAGGTTCACCATATGATATGAGTGTTGCCCCTATAGCATCATCTATTATTGCGGCAGTAACCCCACCGTGAAGTGTACCAAAAGGATTGGTCATTTCTTTACGAATAGTATATTCAAAAACAATGCTGCCTTCATTTACCTCTACCATTACCGGTTTTAGCCAGCTCATAAAAGGAGAAGGAGAATCGGTTACCTGTTTGCCGATACGGCTCTTTAAGAATTCTGATGCGTCTGAAAACATATAATTATTTTTGAAGATTTTCTATTACTATTGCCGATGCTCCACCGCCACCATTACATATTGCTGCAACACCATACCTGCCACCTTCCTGTGCCAGTACCGATGTTAGTGTAGCAATAATTCTTGCCCCGGATGCCCCAATAGGATGCCCCATTGCAACTCCGCCTCCGTAAACATTTATCTTGTCGGGAGCAATACCCAGTATTTCACGGTTAGCAAGTATTACAGCCGAATATGCTTCATTAATTTCAAAATAATCAATATCATCCTTAGAAAGTCCTGCTTGCTGTAATGCTTTTGGTATAGCTATAGAAGGAGAAGTTGTAAACCATTCCGGAGCCTGAGCAGCATCTGCATAGCCAATTATTTTAGCCAGTGGCGTAAGATTATATTTTTCCAGTGCTTCGGCAGAAACAAGCAGTAAAGCAGCAGCTCCGTCATTAAGGTTACTGGCATTGGCTGCAGTTATGGTTCCTCCTTCTTCAAAAGATGGTTTAAGTGCTGGAACCTTTTCGGCAATCAGTTTATTTACATCTTCATCCTGAGTTATGGTAACAACACCTGCTTTTTGTTTTACATCAACTGGTATAATTTCTTTTGTAAATTTTCCGTCAGCAAAGGCTTTAGCAGCCCTGCTGTAAGACTGTAGTGCATATGCATCCTGTTCTTCACGGGTTATATTGTATTTGCGCACAGTTATTTCGGCAGCATTTCCCATATGAAAATCATTATACACATCGGTAAGGCCATCTTTTAAAAGGCCATCGGTAACAATTCCATGTCCCATTTTATTACCTATACGCTGATTGATATAATGTGGCACATTACTCATACTTTCCATACCACCTGCAACAACAACGTTATCTATACCTAACTGAATTTGCTGTGCACCAAGCATTACTGCTTTCATACCCGAAGCGCATACTTTATTAACTGTAGTAGCATCTGTATGATCGTCTATGCCAGCAAATTTTGCAGCCTGCCTTGCCGGCGACTGGCCCAGATTAGCAGACAATACATTGCCCATATATACTGAATCAATTTCAGTTGCAGGAACAGCACTCTCTTTCAATACATTTTCTATAGCTATTTTGCCAAGCTCTGTAGCCGAAAACCCCGAAAGGCTCCCTAAAAAACCACCAATAGGTGTTCTTTTCGCAGAAACTATAAATACATCTTTCATATTTTTATATATTTTATACCAATCGGTATATTTTAATCCAAAAAAAATATCACTCATAATCAATATACCAATAGGTATATTTTTTAATAAAAAATTTAAGTGGCTATATCCGTTATCATCTTTTCAGCCTGTTTTACTGCGGCTTTAAGTCCATGCATTTTTCCTGTAACCTTTGCAAGCATAATACCTCCTTCAATAAGTGCTATAAAAGCACCTGCAAAATCTTTGGCATTAGTACCCTGCTTTATCTGCCCGTTATTAATCCCTTCCTTTACAATGCCTTCAATGTTTGCATACCATTTTTCAATAGCCGATACTGCTTTAGCACGCAGCTTGCCGTGTGTATCATCAGATTCAATAGCTGTATTAAGTACAGGGCATCCGCCATGTAATATTGGAAAATTATTAAAATCTAAAAATACAGTAAGGTACACTTTAAGCTTATCTATAGTATGATGCTTGGCAGCCATTTTTGTTTTGACAATAGAAGAAACTTTAGCAAAATTATAATCGAAGGCAGCCAGAGCAACCTCATCTTTATTTTCAAAATTGCCATATATACTCCCTTTAGTCAGGCCAGTAGCTTCTGTAATATCATTAATAGAAGTCCCGGCATAACCTTTCATATTAAAAATAGGTGCCGTTTTTTCAATTATGTACTGTCTTGTTTTTTCTGCCTTACTCATTATTCCTTTTCGTATTTCACTTTACAAAATTATACCAATTGGTATATTAATCAAAGTAAATGTCAATATATTTTTTCTATAGTATTATAATCAAACAATTATTAATCTTATTATAATACACTTCATAATCCAGAAAATTAAGCGTAACTTTACTATAAAGAAAACAATAAAAACAACAACTATGCAAATACAGTTCAGCATTGATTGCGCCGATAATGGCCATGAAAGGATAGAAAATTACTTTACAACAGTAATACAGGAAAGCTTAAAACGATTTGATGATAAAATAACCACTATAAAGGTTCATGTAGCAGATGAAAACGGAGCAAAAACCGGACCCGACGACAAGCGTTGTACTATTGAAGCGCATCCTGAAGGACTTAAACCTATAGCTGCTACAAACCATGCCGACACCGTAGAAAAAGCCATTAAAGGTGCCACGGATAAACTTAAAAATGCTTTAGACCATACTTATGGTAAATTACAGAGCCATTAAAATTACCGAAAAATAGTTTATATAGAAAACCCTTTAGCATAACAACTAAAGGGTTCTTTTTTTTCAGAGCAAGTATTAAAGCCTACTTTAAATAAAGTAAATTTGTGCTTTAAATACAGCAAAAATGAGCGCCCTTAAAAATTTATATTCTCCTTCTTTTTACAACAGATTATCGGCTATACTTACAGAATCTATTCCCGGTTTTGATAAGGCAGAATTTATAAGACTAATAAATTCAGATGGTTTTGAAAATAAAGAACTAAAAGAAAGAATGCGCCATACTGCTATTGTGCTGCATCATTTTATGCCAAAGGATTTTGCCCTAGCTGTAGATGCATTACAAACCATAATAGAAAATGCAAGGCAGGCCAATTTTGGAGAAGACGGACTAGCTAGTATGTTTCTACCCGATTATATAGAAGTATATGGCCTTGATCATTATGATGATGCTATAAAAGCGCTTGAATATGTTACCCAATATACAAGCTGCGAGTTTGCCGTTCGCCCATTCCTGATAAAATATCCCGATCAGATGATGAAACAAATGCAGGCCTGGTCGCTACACGATAATTACAAAGTGCGCCGTTTTGCCAGCGAAGGCGCCCGGCCAAGATTACCCTGGGCTATGGCGATACCTCATCTAAAAAAAGATCCGTCGGCGGTATTGCCTATACTGGAAAATCTAAAGAATGATCCCTCTGAATTTGTGCGCCGCAGCGTTGCTAATAACATTAATGATATTGCAAAAGACCACCCTGATGTGGTTATTGATATTGCAAAAAAATGGAAAGGCTACAATACCTTAACAGATGCTATTGTTAAACATGGCAGCCGTACCTTATTGAAACAGGGACATGCAGAAATATTAAAAATATACGGACTTGATGCCATACATATTGAATTTTCAGATTTTGAAATAATTACGCCTGTGGTAAAAATGGGCGACAGTGTAACGTTTACTTTTGGCATAAAAAACATAAGCCTGCAACCGCAAACCGTACGATTAGAATATGGAATGTATTACATGAAAGCCAAAGGGCAACTTGCTAAAAAAGTATTTAAAATAAGTGAAAAAACATACCAGCCTGGGGAGCAAGCTGTCATAACTAGAAACCAGTCATTTAAAGCTATAACAACACGAGTATTCTATCCGGGCGAGCATCAATTGTCAATTATTATAAACGGTCAGGAAAAAGAGCCTGTTTTAAGTTTTAATCTGGCCTTATAATTCTATAGCTTAATTTATAAAATACGGCATTCTGAAAACAAAAACCCCTTAAGCATTGCTGCAAAAAGGGTTTTCTATTACATGAAGCTAACAAAATTCTACCAGAAGAAAGTGTAAAGCGCTGCAATAACAGCAGTAACTATAAGTGCGCCAACAGTAAAGCCCGGTGACACCTTAAACATTGAAGTATCTACTTCCAGACCATTAGGAGAAACTCCTTTACGGCTTTCTTTAACACTTATAAAGAACATACCAGTAACACATATAAGGAATACAAAGCCCATTCTGTCTATAAACGGTATTTCATAAATGCCTTCTGCATTAGGCACAGCAAATCCCCAGTCATAAAGGAAAGAAAGATCCATAAAGCCAGGAAGGAATTTAAAGAATACCGAGAAAGCAAATCCGCCGATCATTCCGAACAAAGCGGCATTTGATGTTGTTTTTTTCCAAAAGAAGCCAAGAATAAACATGGCAAAGATACCCGGACTTAAAAAGCCTGTAAACTCCTGTATAAACTGAAAGCCTCCTTTTTTATCTATACCCATAAACGGCGCTATAAGTATAGCTATAACCATAGCTGCTAAAACAGTTATTTTACCCACTTTAACCAGTTTTTGTTCACTGGCTCCAACGTTTAGTTTTTGCTTATAAATATCAAGCGTAAATATGGTTGCTATACTGTTTGCTTTTCCTGCAAGCGATGCTACAATTGCGGCAGTAAGTGCCGCAAAAGATAATCCTTTTAATCCTGCCGGCAGTAAGTTAAGCAGTACCGGATAAGCACGGTCAGGATTTAATTCTCCACCCTGAAGCATCTCTGTTTGAAAACCACCCTGCTGATGTAATACATAAGCAGCAATGCCCGGTAATACAACTATAATTGGCATTAGTAATTTAAGGAATGATGCAAACAGAATACCGCCACGTGCTGTTTTAAGATCGGCACCAAGAGCACGCTGTGTTATATATTGGTTACATCCCCAATAGTTAAGATTAATAATAATCATACCCCCTATAAGAACTGAAAGCCCGGGAAGATCGGCATAATTAGAGTTTGTTTTATCAAATATCATTTCAAAGTGATCGCCGGCATGAGTGGTCATTAAATTAAAACCATCTACTATACCCGAACCACCAAACTGATCGGCTACAAGGTTAAGCGCAAGATAGGTTGTTGCAAGCCCTCCTAATATCAGGAAAAATACCTGTATAACATCTGTATACCCTATAACCTTCATACCACCAAGAGTAATCATGATAGAGAAAAACGCAAGGAATACCATACAAAGGTTAAGATCGAACCCTGAGATACTGCTAATTGCCAAAGCCCCTAAATATAATATTGACGTAAGATTTACAACTACATACAGCAATAGCCAGAAAACAGCCATGATCATTGCTACTGTACCATTATACCTGCGGTTTAAAAACTGCGGCATTGTAAATATTTTATTTTTAAGATATACCGGAATAAAGAAAACAGCTACTACAATAAGCGATACTGCTGCCATCCATTCATAAGTAGCAATGGCAAGTCCCATTTTAAAGCCACTCCCGCTCATACCAATAAATTGTTCGGCGCTAATATTACTGGCAATAAGCGATGCTCCAATAGCCCACCATGTTAATGAACCTTCGGCTAAAAAATAATCATTACTGCTTGTACTCTCTTTCTTTTTCCTGTTGTATATCCAAAACCCGTACCCTACAATAAGAACAAAGTAGAATAAGAAAACGATATAGTCAGCGGTAGATAATGCTTTCATAATTTCATGTGTGTGAATTCAGTTATATAGTTTTTTGCTTGTAATGTATTTCAGGGAGATTCCTTAAAATTTCGGCACTTTTTTCAGGAGATATATCCCTCTGCGCCTCTGCCATCATTTCATATCCTACCATAAATTTCTTTACAGAAGCCGAACGAAGTAATGGCGGGTAAAAATGCATATGGAAATGCCATTCATGATGCGGCTTTCCATCGGTAGGTTTTTGGTGTATTCCGGAAGAATATGGGAAAGAGGTTTCAAAAAGGTTGTCATATTTTACGGTAATCCTTTTTAATATTTCGGCAAATGCCAGCGTTTCTTCCGCTGTCATTTCAGTAATAGCTCCAAAATGCCTTTTGCTTATAATCATTGTTTCATAAGGCCAGGTAGCCCAAAAAGGAACTACAACTGCAAAATGCTCATTTTCGACTACAATTCGCTCTTTTTTAGTAAGCTCTTCTGCGAGATAATCTGCAAGCAGGCTTTTACCGTTTTTTTCGTAGTAATCTAACAAATTTGCCTGTGTTTTTTCAACAAGCGTAGGTAATGATGACTGCGCCCATATTTGCCCATGCGGGTGCGGATTGCTGCATCCCATTACACTACCTTTATTTTCAAAAATCTGTACGTGGTTTATAAAGTCTTTACTACCAAGTTCTGTGTACTGTTCTTTCCAGGTTTCTACCACCTTAACCAATGCGCTTATTTCCATTTCAGGAATGGTAAGGTCATGCCTTGGCGAAAAACAAATTACTTTGTTTATACCCCTTTCCGGCTTAAGCTGAAATAAAGAACTACTGTTCTCTTGCGTTGAAACTTCATCTGTAAGCAAGGAAGGGAAATCGTTATTAAAAACAAAAATATCGGTATATTCATCATTCCTCACACCATTAGAACGGATGTTGCCGGCACACAAATAACATTCAGGATCATAAGCTGGCAATGCAGTATTTGAGGCAGCTTCCTTTTGCCCCTGCCACGGTCTTTTAGACCTGTGTGGCGATACCAGCACCCATTCTCCTGTTAAAGGATTATAGCGCCTGTGCGGATGCTCATTATTATCAAATTGCTGCATATTATCTTTTGTAAAGGCTTGTGCCTTTTGAAATTTTAATTTTATACGCTTTCATGGTAATGCCAAATTTGGCTTTATATTCGGCTTTAATGCGTTCTATAATACTATTTTCACTTCCCTTTTTTACAAGATTGATAGAACAGCCGCCAAAACCGCCACCCATCATTCGCGAACCAAGTACATTTTCATCCTGTCTTACAGCATCTACTAAAAAGTCAATCTCATCGCAGCTTACTTCATATTCTTTACTTAGTCCTTCATGGGTTGCAAACATAAGCGCTCCTAATTTATTAAAATCTGAAGCTTCAAGTGCTTCTACTGCATCAAGTACCCTTTGTATTTCCTGAACCACAAAATGGCAGCGTTTGTATATGGTTTCTCCCAATTTTTCACGAAGTGCCAATACCTGCTCTTCGTTACAATCACGAAATGTTTTAATACCCGGATAAGCTTCTTTAAGTATGGCTAATCCCTGCTCGACTTCTTGACGGCGGGTATTATAACCGGATGTAAGATGGGTGTGTTTTACATTGCTGTCAAGCAATAATAGCGAATATTCTTTAAAGTCAGCTTTATGATATTCATATTCCAGTGAATTACAATCCAGTTTTATTACGCTGTTCTTTTTACCAAAAACACTGGCAAATTGATCCATTATACCGCAGTTAACCCCAACAAATGTATGTTCTGATTTTTGTCCGATAAGTGCAATATCTTCTTTGCTCAGGCCAATATCAAACATATAATTAAATACATAACCAACACCACATTCAAGTGCTGCCGATGATGATAAGCCCGCGCCCATGGGTATAGTGCTGCTAAAAACAACATTTATACCTTTAAGATTGCTGGTGCGCTCTTTTAATTGATATAAAACACCCAAAATATAATTAGCCCACATAATATCTGTAGGCTTTAAATCGTCATTTAAATCAAATGAATACGTTTCGTTAAGGTCTTTTGCAATAAATGTACATTGAGAAGTACCTGATTCTGAAACTGCAAAACAAATATATTTGTTAATCGCAGCCGGCAATACAAAGCCATCGTTATAATCTACATGTTCCCCAATAACATTTATTCTGCCCGGAGACAAAAAAATATGTTGGGGTCCTGTTTTAAACGATTCTTTAAAATAATCTGTTACTCCTTTTACTAATTTCTTTTTCATTATAATATTTACCTAAAGGGTATTTTATAGCTCCTCAAATTTCCACATAGTCTTTTGTATATATTGTTCTCCTTTACGTAAAATCGCAGAAGGAAAATTATCATGATTTGGTGCATCAGGATAATTTTGTGTTTCAAAACAAATTCCGCTATGCGGATGATAAGCCGCGCCATCTTTACCTGTAATCCTGTCAAAACAATTACCTCCTACATAAATATGTACCGAAGGCTGATCTGTAAATACAGTCATTTTAAGTCCGGTCTTTTCACTAAAAAGTGTGGCTGCCGGTTGCTCCATAGATGAAAGCACAAACGAATTATCTATTTTGCCCGGACAAGCCACAGGCGTTTTAAAATCAAATCCTTTTTCGCTGGTTTCAATATATTTTCCGGTCGGTATGCCATCGTTGGTAATATCTATTAATGTTGCACTGTTTACCATAAGTTGCTGACTTAAAACATCATGTTTATGTCCGTCAAGATTAAAGTAACTATGCTGTGTAAGGTTTATAACAGTATCTTCACTGCTTTCAGCATTATATTCTATTACAATTTCATTATCAGGTGTAAGTGTATATTTCACTTCTGTTTTAAGCTCACCCGGAAAATGCTCCTCTCCGTCAGGACTTGTATAAGAAAATACTATAGCAGCACTATCTCCCTCCTGAATTATTTCTTTAACACTCCACACTACATTGCAAAATCCTGATTTACCCCCATGTAATGTGTTATTTCCAAGATTTTTATTCAGTTTAAATTGCTGTCCATCAATGGCAAATTGCCCATTAGCAATACGCCCGGCATATCTGCCTATAACAGCCCCAAAATAAGGTGGACTTGGCAGATTATATGATTCTACATAACTCTCAAGCGTATCAAACCCCAAAACCACATCGGTCTTTTCTCCATTCTTACCTGTAACAATTAACGAAGTTATTGCAGCTCCATAATTTATAAAACTAACTTCCAATCCTTTACCATTAGAAAGTGTGTAAGAGTAAACCTCAGTGCCATTTTGTAGGGTGCCAAATAATTTCGCAATACTATTACCCGAAAAATGTGAAATATGATTTTTTTCCATTATTTTTTTATAGAATCATCGCCAAAAATAAAAGTTAATGCCAATGCATCATACCGGTACCTACCAGTTTTTGTATATTAGCCACCAGTTTACATTATTATGAAAATAATTACTATTGACAATAAGCTAAGCTTACCGAAGTATAAACAGATCATACTGTCTATAGAAACAGGCATTGCAGAAAAGCGGCTTAAAAAAGGCGATAAGCTGCCTTCCGTTAATAAGGTAGCGCTTGAATTTTCACTATCCAGAGATACTGTATTAATGGCATATGACGAGCTCAAGAAAAGAGGGATAATATATGCCAGGCTTGGAAAGGGATATTATATAAAGAGTGAGGAATTTAGTTTTGAACAGCGCATATTTTTGCTGTTTGATGAATTTAATTCATTTAAGGAAGATCTCTATAATTCGTTTATTGAAACCATGGATAACAGAGCTCAGGTAGATATTTTTTTTCACTACTTCAGTATTGATGTATTTAAAAAACTAATCAATGAAAATAATGGTGATTACACCAAGTATATTATTATGCCCACTACACTTAATGGTGCGGCAGACAGTATAAAAACCCTGCCTAAAAATGATGTATATATATTAGATCAAACTAATTCTGAACTTAAAAACTACCCTTCGGTACATCAAAACTTTATAAAAAATATTTATGATGGCCTTACCGTAGGCATAGAAAAACTAAAAAAGTACAAAAAGCTCATACTCATTTTCCCGGCATTTAAACAACCACCAGGCATTGCAGAAGGCTTTACAAATTTTTGTATCAACAACGGCTATAAACATGCTATTATTTCCGATTTTGAAAACCGTACACTAACATCCGGTGAAGTATATGTAATACCTAACGACCGTCATTTAGTTAGCGTTATTGAACAGGCTAAAGCTCAAAATTTCACTATAGGAAAAGATATCGGCATTATATCCTATAATGATACTCCATTAAAAAAGGTTGTAAGTAATGGCATTACAACCATTTCTACAGATTTTATGGAAATGGGACGTTTGCTTGCCGAAATGATCATTCATCAGGATAAAAGACAGATTGAAAATAAAAGCAAGCTTATTGAAAGAGGCTCACTTTAAAAAAGGAACTCCGGAATATATAATCCGAAGTTCCTTTTATCTAAAATTCAAAATTGAATCCTTTTTTAGTAAGCTTTTCATAGATTTTGGGATCAAATTCATAAAGCTGAGCAGCACGGTGCGAAACATCTTTTTGTTTTTCATCAAGAGGCACAAGCAGTTTCATACGGAGTATTTTTCTTCTGAAATTAGATTTATCCATTTCCACACCCAAAATTTCTTCATAAAGCTGCATCAGCTCAAATAAAGTAAATTTTTCAGGCAGAAGGTTAAACCCAATAGGAGCCTGGCGCACGCGTGTTCTAAGATTAAGCAGGCTATAATTCAATATTTCGTTATGGTCGTAAATAAGATTAGGCACATCGGCAATTTTATACCATTTAGCATCAGATGCGGTAAAACCGGCTTTAATATTATAATCTTCTCTTTTTACAAGAGCATAGTAACCTATTGTAATAACACGCCCCAACGGGAAACGGTTTGGTTCACCAAATGCTTTGAGCTGTTCAAGGTAAATATTATCAAGTCCGGTCAGGTCTGCTAATAGTCGGTGAGCTGCATTATCTATGCTTTCATTTTCATGTATCCATCCTCCCGGAAGACCCCATTCTCCTTTGCGAATACCTTCGGCATGCTCAACGAGCAATACCTCAAGACTACCTTTATCAAAGCCAAAAACAACAGAGTCAATTGTGATGGCATTCATTACCGAACGTTCAGTTACTTTTCCGGATTCCTTATCTATAATTTTTTTTACCATCATTTTCAATTAAATCCCAACGAATATAGGCATTTTTTCAAAATAACCAACATCCCTTATTTTTTAAACATATGCTAACATACTAAGCCACAAATGGTAATAATTAATTTTTTCACTTAATATTTTGTTAATATGAAAATAATGTTTTATACTTGTGGTCAAATTAACCATAAGAAAAATCGTTGTAGTATATTAGCCGCTGAAATTTCTTAATAATTAATTTACAATAATAAAATAACTACCGTATGTACTTTTTAGGGATAGATTTAGGAAGCTCATCAATAAAATTTTCGGTTCTCGATGCCGAAAAAGGAAGTATTTTGGCTTCAGTCAGTGTCCCTGATTTTGAGATGGATATTATAGCTCCAAAATTTGGATGGGCAGAACAAGATCCTAACCTTTGGTGGCAATATGTTAAAACAGGGATAAGACAGCTTAATGCAAAACATAATATAGACCTTAAGCGTATAGCAGGCATAGGTATTGCGTATCAAATGCATGGTCTTGTGCTTACAGATGCACAACTAAACCCTGTTCGCCCGTCGATAATATGGTGTGACAGCCGTGCTGCAGAAACAGGCGATACTATTTATGATCTTATGGGTCATGAAAATGCCCAGAAAATAATTTTAGGCAGTCCGGGTAACTTTACGGCTTCTAAACTAAAATGGGTAAAAGATAATGAGCCTGAGGTTTTTGCAAAAGCAGCTTATTTTATGCTTCCAGGCGATTTTATAGCAGCAAAACTATCGGGCAAAGCCCAAACCAGTACTTCAGGACTATCTGAAGCAGCCTTATGGAATTTTTCAAAAGGACGACTTGCTACCGAAGTTTTAGACGCTATGGAACTACCGGAAAGCCTGGTTCCTGAAATTGTTGCCAATTTTGGCCATCAGGCAGATATAGATGCAACAGTAGCTTCGGAGCTTGGACTTAGCCCAAATGTAAAAATCACTTACCGTGCCGGTGATCAGCCTAATAATGCATTGTCTTTAAATGTACTTCGCCCGGGCGAAATAGCAACTACAGCAGGAACATCTGCAGTAGTATATGCGGTTAGCGATAATGACACTTATGATGCTAATAACCGCATAAACACTTTTTTACACGTAAATAACACCGAACAGGAAAAACGCAATGGCGTAATGCTTTGCATAAACGGTTCGGGCATATTATACCAATGGCTACGCAGAATAATGTCGATAGGAAGCAACGAGCTTGTATCTTACGAAAAACTAAATGCAGAAGCTGCTAAAGCACCTGTAGGAAGTGAAGGACTTCGTTTTTATCCTTTCGGTAATGGCGTTGAGCGCATTTTTAATAATAAGCAGGCAACATCGGGCATACAAAACCTCAATTTCAATATTCATCAATCTTCACACCTGGTGCGCTCTGCGTGTGAGGGTATTGTGTTTGCCATGAATTATGGTTTTGATGTAATGAAATCTGTAGGGGCATCGGGCGATGTAGTGCGCGCCGGTAAAGCCAACCTGTTTTTAAGCCCTGTCTTTAGGGAAATTTTCGCCAATACAACACAAACCACAGTAGAACTTTACAATACTGCCGGAGCAGATGGAGCCGCACGCGGCGCTGCCTATGGCTATGGATATTTTAATACGCTAAACGAAGCTTTTGAAAGCCTTACATGCATAGACCGCATTGAACCTAACGCGGCTTTGAGACAGCAATATGGGGAGATATATGAGCAATGGAAAAACACTATTAATATAATTCAACACAATGAGCACAGCAACAAATCAATCATTCTTTAGTACTATAGATAAGATACAATATGAAGGTAAGGAAAGTACAAATCCGCTGGCCTTTAAATGGTATGATGAAAACCGTGTGGTAGCAGGTAAAACGCTAAAAGACCACTTTAAATTTGCCATGGCATACTGGCATACACTAAACAATAAAGGAGGCGACCCGTTTGGTAGTCCTACCGAAACTTTTGGATGGGATAAACATGAAAATGTTATTGCAAGAGCGAAAGAAAAAATGGATGCAGGATTTGAGTTCATGTCTAAACTTGGCATACCTTATTACTGCTTTCATGATGTGGATATGGTAGATGAAGCTTCTACCCTTGCCGAGTTTGAAAAACGTGTGCAGGAAATGGTAGAGTATGCTAAAATTAAGCAACAGGAAACCGGCATTAAACTACTTTGGGGAACATCTAATCTTTTTAGCAACCCACGTTTTATGAATGGCGCTGCTACAAATCCAAATTTTGATGTACTTGCTTATGCAGGAGCACAGGTAAAAATTGCAATGGATGCAACTATTGCGCTTGGTGGAGAAAACTATGTATTCTGGGGCGGACGTGAAGGTTATATGAGCCTTTTAAATACCAATATGAAACGTGAAACAGAGCATTTAGGCCGTTTTTTAGCTACCTGCCGCGATTATGGAAGAAAACAGGGTTTTAAAGGCAACTTTTTACTTGAACCTAAGCCAATGGAACCTATGAAGCACCAATACGATTTTGATTCGGCTACATGTATCAACTTTATTAAAACATACGGATTACAAAATGACTTTAAGCTTAACATAGAAGTAAACCATGCTACGCTTGCAAGCCACACTTTTGAACATGAACTACAGGTTGCTGCAGATGCAGGAATGCTGGGCAGCATTGATGCTAACCGCGGCGATTATCAAAACGGATGGGATACAGACCAGTTCCCTATAGATGTTTATGAAGTTACACAGGCTATGCTTGTTTTCCTTGAAAACAGAGGAGTACAAGGTGGTGGAGTTAATTTTGATGCTAAAGTGCGTCGTAATTCAATAGACCTTGAAGATAAATTTATTGCCCACATATCGGGTATGGATGTATTTGCAAGAGGTCTTATAGCTGCCGACCATATTTTGCAAAACACCGATTATAAAAAATTACGCAATGAGCGTTATGCATCATTTGATGGTGGTAATGGAGCTAAGTTTGAAAAGGGAGAGCTTACCCTGGAAACACTGAGTGAAATTGCTCGTCAAAGTGGAGAACCCCTACCGGTAAGCGGAAGACAAGAACTGTTTGAACAAATAGTTGCCAATGCTTACTAGGAGAAACAAAAACTAAAACAACAATAACCAAACACTCTAATTAATTATGAAAAGTAAAATTTGTATTCCGCACAGGATGGTTACCTTTTGCTTATCATTTCTGTTTACACTTGCTTTTACAACCGTATTTGCGCAACAAAGTATGGTTAAAGGTAAAGTAACTGCTGCCGATGACGGCATGGGTTTACCGGGAGTAAGTGTAATAGAAAAAGGTACAACGAACAGTGCATCGACAGATTTGGATGGTAATTTCCAGATTGCAGTAAGCCCAAATGCTACATTAGTTTTTAGCTACATAGGTTTTGCTGCGCAGGAAGTAGCCGTTAACAATCAAACAACAATTTCTGTATCGCTTAAGTCAGAAGCTTCTGAACTTGAAGAGATCGTAGTGGTGGGTTACGGAACCCAGAAAAGAAAGGTTTCCAGTGCTGCTACAACAGTAGTTAGCGGTAAAGACCTTCAGCAAACAAACAGTATAGATGCTACCAGTGCTTTGCAGGGCCAGTCATCAGGGGTTTCTATCACTTCAACTTCCGGCCAGCCGGGTGCAGGTATGGTAGTAAATATTCGTGGTGCAGGTACAACAGGCAACAGTACCCCGCTTTATGTTGTAGATGGTGTTATTGTAGATAACGGTATTGGTTATCTTGACCCTTCTATAATAGAAAGGATGGATATATTAAAAGATGCTGCTGCTGCATCTATATATGGTGCACGTGCTGCAAACGGTGTTATTTTGGTAACTACTAAAAGAGGTACGGAAGGTAAAATGAACGTGTCACTTAACAGCTATACCGGTTTTCAGGAAGTTTATAAAAAACTGGATCTGCTAAATGCCAAAGAATATGCTACTATTATGAATGAAGCCCGTGTAAATTCCGGCATGACACCGCTTTATACCCAGCAGCAAATTAATGATATGAAAAACCATGACTGGCAGGACGATCTTTTTAAAGATGGTGCCCTGAAACAAAATCATTCATTGCTAATTTCGGGCGGCGATAAGAAAGCTACCTATAATACAGGGCTTTCTTACTATGGTCAGGAAGGACTTATAGGCAGCAGCACTGGTCAGTCACAATATGACCGTATCAGTTTTACAATGAACAGTACATATAAATTAAGAGATTATTTAAGATTTGGAGAAAACTTTACTTATTCAAACGTTAAGAGCAAGGGTATTGCAGATGACGGTATTTACAACAATTCAATAAGGGGCTTTATAAATACTCCTCCTAATTACCCTACTTATAATGATGATGGTACTTATGGTTCATCAAATATAAGTGCCGACATTACAAACCCTGTAGGATTATTATACTACAATAACTTTAATGAGAGTAAAACTAACCGCTACGTAGGCAACATATTTACTGAAGTAGATTTAGTAAAAGGTCTTACTTTCAGAACATCGTTTGGTATTGACGTAAGCGATAATGCTTACCGTTCATTCCTTCCTGTTTACCAGCTGTCATCTGTATCTTATAATACTATTTCATCGGTAACGCAGGGCAATACCAATAATTTTTCATGGACGTGGGATAATACTATTCAGTATAAAGCCAGTTTTGGAAAACATAATTTAGACCTTCTTGCAGGTACATCTGCACGCGAGCGTATTTCTGAATTTTCGAGCGGAACAGGTAAAAACCTGATATTTGATGATTTTAAACATGCTTACCTAAGCAATACTACTGACAAAACTTTAAACACTGTTACAGGTGGTAAATCACCTTACAACATTGCTTCACTTTTTGGCAGATTATTATATGACTATGATAATAAATATATTATTACAGCTACAATAAGACGGGACGGATCTTCAGAATTTGGACCAAACAACAAATACGCTGTTTTCCCATCATTCTCAGGAGCATGGAATATAGATCGCGAAAACTTTTATTCTCAGGATGCTAAAGTGCTTAACAAAATGAAAGTGCGTGGTAGCTGGGGACAAAATGGTAATGACCAGTTTGCCAGATCATTTGCATATATGTCTACAATCAGCTCTTACGACAAAAATTACCATTTTGGTACAGGCGATAACGAAGTTCCACTTCAAACCGGAGCCAGTCCTGATTATTTAAGTAATCCTAACCTGAAATGGGAAACATCTGAACAATTAAACGTTGGTTTTGATGCTACTTTATTTACAGACTTTAACCTTACTTTTGATTACTATAACAAAAAAACAAAAGACTGGTTAGTACAATCTATAGCTCCTGAATATGCAGGTGCATTTGCTCCTTATATTAATGGTGGCGACGTTACCAATAAAGGTTTTGAAATTGCTTTAGGCTACACTAAAAGTTTTGGAGATGACTGGAGATTATCTGTAAATGCTAACTTCTCTCACAACAAAAATGAGGTTACACGTATTGCCAACGCAAATGGAATTATTAACGGTGAAACAAACTTACTTTTCCAGGGACTTGATGAAATGAACCGTGTACAGGAAGGACAGCCTATTGGATTCTTCTACGGACTTCAGACAGCTGGTGTTTTCCAAAACCAGGCTGAAATAGAGGCTTATGCCAAAGACGGCAGTCCTATACAGCCATCTGCACAGCCGGGAGACGTTAAATTTGTAGACCGTAATAATGATGGTGTTATAAATGCCGATGATAAAACCAATATTGGCGACCCTAACCCTGACTACTACTATGGCTTTAACTTTCAGTTAAACTATAAAGCATTCGATCTTTCTGTATATACATACGGTGCAGGTGGTAACCAGATAGCTTATGGTGTTCGCGATTATTCAAGACCGTTCTATAACTATACTACAGATGTATTTAGCCGCTGGACCGGAGAAGGAACTTCTAACTCAACACCAAGGGTTACTTATGGTACAACAGATAATGGTAATTATACTAAATTCTCTGACCTTTATATAAAAGACGGTGATTTCTTCAGGATTAAAACCGTTACATTAGGGTGCGACCTTGCTAAACTTAGCAACAGTATTGGTGAGAATTTTAGCCAGTTAAGACTATATTTTTCGGCAAATAACCTGTTTACCTTCACTAAATATCCGGGTATGGACCCAGAGGTTGGTTTTGGTAACGTAAATCAAAGCTGGGCAAGAGGTATAGATGTAGGTTTTTATCCTCAGCCAAGAACATATATGATAGGACTTAGTGCTAATTTCTAAAAGCTTGAAAAATGAAAAAGTATATTAAATTATTAAGTTTATCTTCATTGCTTGTACTAGCAGCATGTTCTGAAGATTTTATAACTAACGAACCTTTTACTGATAAGGTAGAAGAAAATTTCTATAAAACACCAAAAGATGCTTTGCAGGGCCTTGTAGCGGTATATGACGTGCTGCAGCGAGAAGGCTATGGTGGTTTCCTGCTTAATACTGAAACAGCATCTGATAACTGCTACGGTGGCTTTGGTACTGCCGACAGTAACGTAGCATTAGAACTGGATCGTTTTCAGTTTGTAACTGATAAAGAAATGAACGACCCTATATGGGAAACATGCTATATAGGTATTTACAGGGCGAACATTTTACTTGAGCACCTTGATAATATTGAATGGGGAGCAGATACTGCACTTAAAACAAGATATGAAGCGGAAGCACGTTTTTTAAGGGCGCATTTCCATTTTGAGCTTGCCCGTGTATTTGGCGATATTGTTCCTTTAGACCATACCGTTAAATCTGATGAGTTCCAGCTTCCAAGACAGAGCGCAGAAGTAACCTATGCGCTTATTGCTGAAGATTTTAAATTTGCAGCCGAAAACTTGGGTCCTGAAAACTACTCTCAGCCTTCCAATGCAAATTACGGACGCGTTACTAAATGGGCTGCCGAAGCCTACCTTGCCAAAGCCTTTTTGTTTTACACCGATTATTATGAAAAACCGGATCTTGCAGGGGTAGTAACCAAAGCAGAAGCGGTTAATTATATTAATGATGTAGTAAATAATAGCGGCCATAACCTTGTTGAAGATTTCAGAGGCCTTTGGTTAGCTTCTGCCGCTTCTGCAAACGTTCCGTATGAAGGTGAAGGCAATAATGAAATGGTATTTGCTATACGATTTAACGGTTCGGGCAATACAGACTGGAATCTTCATGAAGGTAACCGTTTTGCTGTGAATATTGCCGTAAGGGGCGCTTCGCCTGCCGAAGCTCCTTTTGCACAGGGATGGGGAGGTGCTACTGTAACACCTGTTTTATATAATGCTTATGAAGATGGCGACATCCGTAGAGATGCAACTATTTTAAACTATGCCGTAGATGCACCTACATTTGATGCTGAAGCAGCAGGTGTGCGCCAGTACACCGGTTATTCGTGGAAAAAATTCTGCCCTATAACTGATGAAGCGGGCCAGAACCTTGTGTCTAAAAATGGTGGCGATTTCCAGATTGACAATTATGAAGACTACCCTGTAATACGTTTTTCTGATGTATTGCTTATGGCGGCAGAGCTTAATCTTGATACTAATACCAGTTTTGCACAGGCATGTATTGACAGGGTGCGTGCACGTGCATTTGGCGACGACACACATAGTGTGCCTGTTACAAAAGCAAGTATTATGGAAGAAAACAGACTTGAATTTGCCCTTGAAGGCCACCGTTGGTTTGATCTTATAAGACAAGATATGGCTACAACAAAAGCTGCAGTAGATGCTTCAAGTATGCCGGGTGGTTTTGAAACAAGTTTCAGAACAGAAACGCTTGGCTGGTTTGCACTGCCACAATCGCAGATAATAATATCTAACGGAACTATTGAGCAAAACCCCGGATGGTAATTTACTAACAATATAAAAACAGATGATTATGAAAAATGTTGTTAAACTGCTTGCAGCCTTTATGGCTATAGGAACTTTAGTTTCCTGCGAGCCTCAGGAAGACCGCGACAGCCTTCCTGCCCTATCACTAAAACCTTCTGATATTAATATCAATGTAACCTCTAATGGCAATATGGTTACAATGACAAACGCTACAGAAGATATTATACCTTACTGGAGTTATGTAGATGCAAACGGCAATGACCTTGGGCACTCTAACAAAAATGAGAATCAGGTAACTTTCCCTTTTGCAGGAACATATACTGTAAACTTCACTGCCTTTACAAGAGGCGGAAGAGTTGATGCCGCACCGGTAGAGGTAAACATTGAACAAAATGACGATTCATACTTTAGCTCTCCTGAATGGCAGATGCTTACAAACGGTGTAGAAGGAAAAACATGGGTACTGGACATGTCGGGCCCGATAGGATGGGCAGGATTTGACTTTCCATACAATGAAAGCGGAGCAGATTACTGGAACTGGTTTCCTGATTATGCCGGAAATGAATGGGTTATGGAAAATAAAAACTGGGGAGAAATGACTTTTGACCTTAATGGCGGCTACAATACCAGCGTTACCCAAACAGCCCTTACTACAAACAGCCAGACCACGAAAGCAGGAACTTACAGTTATGATGTAGCAAACCACACTTTGCTTTTTAACAGTGGTGTAGAAATGCTTCACGGCGGCGATTATTATCAGGATGTTAGCAACTGGTCTAAAGTTAATGTTGTTGAAATTACTGATACGTCACTTCGACTTTCTGTAGTTCGTGATCAGGACAGAGCAGGACAAAGCCCTTGCCAGATCGTTTATCATTTCA
This sequence comes from Flavobacterium sp. NRK1, assembly GCF_024054175.1. Taxonomy (GTDB): domain Bacteria; phylum Bacteroidota; class Bacteroidia; order Flavobacteriales; family Flavobacteriaceae; genus Flavobacterium. The sequence continues at coordinate 1,685,211 of NZ_JAMXLA010000001.1, read as the reverse complement.
AGCCTAAAGAATAAAGCTTAATGCCGGTAAGTGAATCCAAAAACGCTTACCGGCTTTTTTTCCAAAAAAAACAGCCATGAATAAAATTCACATTTTAAAAACATTTGTTGTAACCGGCCTGCTGACTATTGCAGCCTGCAGCAGCAGTGATACCAAAGAACAAAACAACCGTAAAGTGGCTTTTAATAAAGGCTGGCAATTTCATTTAAACGATGCCGTAAAAGATAAAGATACCCTAAACGCTACTACACAATGGCGCACATTGAACCTGCCCCATGACTGGAGTATAGAAGGCAAATTTGATGAAAACAGCCCTGCCGGAATAGGCGGCGGAGCACTAACGGGAGGCCTTGGCTGGTATAAAAAAACATTTAGTGTAGCCCCGGCAGACAGTACAAAAATTACATCTATAGTATTTGATGGTGTTTATAATAACAGCGAGGTATGGATAAACGGACATTACCTTGGAAAACGCCCTAACGGATATATTAGTTTTGAATATAACCTTACCCCATACTTAAACTATGGTGATACCAAAAATGAGGTACTGGTAAAGGTAAATAATGCACAACAACCTAATTCACGCTGGTATTCCGGATCGGGAATTTACAGAAATGTATGGTTGCAAACTACAAATAAACTTCATGTAGGGACCTATGGTACCTACATTACAACACCTCAGGTTTCGGCAGAAAAAGCAACTGTTGCTTTTGAAACTTCAATTAATAACAATAATGCTGAACCTAAAGAAGCTACCGTTACTACTACTATTTTTAAAGGTGATAGTGAGGTAACATCGGTAAGCCAGGAAATTTCTATTCCGGCAAATGCCGAAAAAAAAATAAAACAGGAAACCAATGTAAACAAACCGGTACTATGGAATGTAGAATCGCCGGAACTTTACACCGCTATAACCGAAGTGAAAGTAGATGGCAATGTTGTTGACTTCTACTCTACTCCATTCGGGATACGTTCTTTTAAATTTGACGTTGACAAAGGTTTTCTCTTAAACGGAAAACAGGTTAAAATTAAAGGCGTTTGCCTTCATCACGATCTTGGACCTTTAGGTACAGCTATAAATACCCGCGCAATAGAGCGTCAGTTGGAAATATTAAAGGAAATGGGAGTTAATGGTATTCGTACCTCACACAATCCTCCTGCACCTGAACTTTTAGACCTTTGCGACAAAATGGGCTTTATTGTAATGGATGAGGCTTTTGATATGTGGAAACAGCAAAAGAACAAATATGATTATAGCAATAACTGGGATGAATGGCATAAAAAAGATCTGGAAGACCAGATATTGAGAGACCGTAACCACCCTAGCGTATTTATGTGGAGCATAGGCAATGAAATACCCGAACAATGGGATGAACGTGGTGCAAAAATAGGCAAAGAACTTGCTTCTATTGTAAAGACTCTAGACACTACACGACCAATAACTGCTGCAATGAACCCCCCAATTGTTGTAAATGGTGATGTTAATATTCAGTTTGAAGAAACAGCTGCTAAACCAAATGCTTTAGCAGGATCTGGTGCGTTGGATATTATTGGTTACAATTATGCTCATGAAACCTATACTCAACATAAAAAAAACTTCCCGGGCATACCTTTCATTGCTACCGAAACTACTTCGGCACTGGCAACAAGAGGTTACTATGATGCCAAGTCTGACACTATAAAACTATGGCCAAAAAGATGGGACATACCTTTTAATGAAGGAAATCCCGGCAATACAGTTTCTGCTTATGACCAGGTACAGGCACCTTGGGGTTCTACACACGAAGCAACCTGGAAAGTAATTAAAAAACACGATTATCTTTCGGGTATGTATATCTGGACAGGCTTTGACTATATTGGCGAACCTACGCCTTACCAATGGCCATCTATCAGTTCTTATTTTGGTATAGTAGATCTTGCAGGTTTCCCTAAAGATATATACTATATGTATCAGAGCGAGTGGACAAATAAAGATGTACTACATATTTTTCCGCACTGGAACTGGAAAGAAGGACAAAACGTAGATGTTTGGACATACTATAATAATGCCGATGAAGTAGAACTTTACCTTAACGGAAAATCATTAGGCAAACGCAGTAAACAAGGTGATGACCTACATGTAATGTGGCGCGTGCCTTATACTGCAGGAACACTTAAAGCAGTATCGCGTAAAAATGGCAAAACAGTACTGGAAAAAGAAGTTAAAACTGCCGGTGCTCCTGCAGCATTTAAATTAACAGCCGATCATAGCACTATTAAAGCCGATGGTAATGACCTTAGCTTTATAACCGTTGACATTACTGATGATAAAGGCGTTTTTGCAGCAACAGCAAATAACGAAATAAACTTTAGCATAAAAGGCAATGGAAAAATTGTAGGTGTATGCAGTGGTGACCCTGTGAGCCATGAGCCTTATAAAGCCAGCAAACATACCGCACTTAACGGAAAATGTCTTGTAATTGTACAATCAGGCGAAAAAGCAGGAACTATAGAACTTACTGCAAGCGCTAATGGCCTTAAAAGTGAATCTATAAAAATTACAGCCGAATAAACATCCAAAAAATACAACAACATCTATTAAAATGAAAAGATCAACTATCGCAGCGGTAACACTTAGTCTGGCATTAGGCCTGGCCTTTGCCCAAAAAGCCACTGCTCAGATACAGAATATCGATGTACTTAATGCACCGGTAGATGTTAGCAAAGATTTTGAAAACTACGCTAACACTTTTTACTTTGCCGACGAACTGGCTAGTTTTGACCCAGCAACCGGTAAAGGAACGGTAAAATATACACGTTATAATTATAAAACAAGGCAGGCATTTAACAATATGCTGGTAAAGCCAGACTCTATAGCAGCAAATGAGTTTCCTGCTACAGAATATGAGGCTTCACCTATACAGCCTTTTGCAATACAATTTGTATCGGATAGGACTGTACGTATAAAAATGGCTTCTGGGCCTCAGTTCCATCAGCCAACAGAATCGCTTATGTTGGTAAACGGCACTGCACCAAACCATCCTGAAAGCTGGAAATATAGCAAAACGAGTACAGGCCACAAATATACAAGCAAGTATGGTTCTGTTGAAATAATAGCAAAACCCTGGCATGTAAAAATATATGATGCAAGCGGCAAGCTGCTTACAAGTACACTTCATAACAGCGATTTTGCAAGTACTTATACGCCTGTACTACCTTTCAGTTATGTGCGCCGTAATAGTGATTATTCTCGCAGTATGGCTCCTGTATTTAGCCTTGAACCGGACGAAAAAATATTTGGCTGTGGTGAATCGTTTACACAATTCAACAAACGCGGGCAAAAAGTTGTACTATGGACAGATGATGCCAATGGCGTTCAGAATGAAACCATGTACAAGCCTATTCCTTTTTACATGAGCAGCCGTGGTTATGGTGTATTTATGCATACCTCATCGCCTATTACGGTTGACTTTGGTAAATATTGGGCCGGAGCTAACAAAATGATGATTGGCGATGATGAAGCCGACCTGTTTATATTTATTGGTGAACCGAAAGACATTCTGGATCAATATACAGATCTTACCGGAAAAGCAACAATGCCGCCTCTTTGGTCATTTGGTTTCTGGATGAGCCGTATAACTTACTTCTCTGAAAAAGAAGGCCGTGAAGTTGCTAAAAACCTTCGTAAATATAAAATACCAAGTGATGTTATTCATTTTGACACAGGTTGGTTTGATGTAGATTGGAGAAACAACTACGAGTTTGCTTCTAAACGTTTTGATGATGCATCTAAAATGATGGCAGACATGAAAAAAGACGGTTTTAATGTATGCCTGTGGCAACTACCGTACTTTACGCCAAAAAACACACTTTTTAATGAAATTGTAGATAATAACCTTGCAGTAAAAGACCGTAAAGGCAACCTGCCTTATGAAGATGCAGTACTTGACTTTACAAATCCGGAAACCGTAAAATGGTATCAGGGTAAACTTAAACATTTATTTGACCAGGGTGTGGCTGTATTTAAAGTTGACTTTGGTGAAGCTGCTCCTGCAGATGGCATTTACAGCAATGGCAGAACAGGTTTTTATGAGCATAACTTATACCCTTTACGTTATAATAAAGCAGTTGCCGAAGTTACCAAACGCGAAAAAGGATATACACTTATATGGGCACGTAGTACATGGGCTGGCAGCCAGCGTTACCCGTTACATTGGGGTGGAGATGCTGCTACTACAAATAGCGCTATGAGCGCTACACTTAGAGGCGGATTATCTCTTGGTCTTTCAGGATTTAGTTTCTGGAGCCATGATGTTGGAGGTTTCGTGACTAAATCGCCTGAAAATCTATACAAAAGATGGACTCCTTTTGGAATGCTAACATCACACGTGCGCAGCCACGGAGAACCACCTACAGAGCCTTGGTTGTACAGCGAAGATTTTCTTAACTCATTCCGTAAGGCAGATAATATGCGTTATGAGCTGATGCCATATATTTATGCTCAGGCTAAAGACTGTTCTGAAAGAGGTTTACCTATGATGCGTGCTATGTTTGTAGAGTTTCCGAATGATCCGGGATCATGGCTTATAGATAATCAATACATGTTCGGTTCGGATATGTTGGTAGCGCCTTTATTTGAAGAAGTAACGGAAAGAGATGTTTATCTGCCGGAAGGCACCTGGATAGACTACCAGACTAAAAAAGTATATCAGGGCGGATGGCATAAAATTAAAGCAGGTGATATTCCTATTATAGCATTAGTAAAAAATGGTACAGTACTGCCTCATATAAAACTTGCACAATCTACAAAAGATATGGATTGGACCAGACTTACCTTAAAAGTATATGCTGCTGAAGGTACCAATACGGCTACAGGTAAAATATATCTGCCGGATGGAGATAAAGCGCAAACCGTTACTGCTACCAAATCCGGCAGCAGCTTTGAAGTGGGTCAGAATCCGCTAAACGGTAAGACAACATTTAAAACGGAGTGGATAAAATAAATTTTGTTATTTGGGTTAGTTCTTTAATATCCCGGGAACTGTTTTGACTTCCGGTTCCCGGGTTTTTAAAGCTAATTACAATTATATAGTATTATGACAATTAAACAATTTATACTGCCTGCATTATTACTTTCGGCAATTGCCACAAATGCACAGAGCAAAAAGAATGCTTACGAGCTTGCCTCTCCCGGAGGAAAAAACACTATTAATTTTGCATTGGTAAACAATGTACCTACCTATGCCGTTAAGCATGGTAAAAATGATGTTATAACAGCATCGGCAATGGGTTTTATACTTACTAATGAAGACCTAAGCAAAAACCTTGAAATTGCCAATGTAAAAAAATTATCCCATGATGATACCTGGACTCAGGTATGGGGTGAAAAGAAAAACATTCGTAACCATTATAACGAGTTGGTAGTTGAACTTAAAAACAAGGAAACAAAGCATAAATTAAATATAGAATTTCGTGCTTTTGATGACGGTATAGCATTTCGTTATGTGTTTCCTGAACAAGGCATTAAAGACAGTATTTTTGTAAAAGATGAAGTTACTGCCTTTAACCTTAAAGAAGACGGAAATGCATGGTGGATACCTGCTTACCAGGAAAACCGCTATGAGTACCTGTTTACAAAATCTCCGGTAAGCACACTTAATAAAGTACATACCCCGCTTACCATTGAAAACAAAAATAATGTAATAAGCTTTCACGAAGCCAATTTGACAGACTGGCCAAGTATGGTAATAGAGCATACTACAGGGTCTAAACTTAAATCAGATCTTGTACCATGGTCAGACGGTATAAAAGCGCGTTATAAAGGTGGTTTTACATCATCTTGGAGAACACTTCAAATTGGTGAAAAACCAGGCGATCTTATAGAATCTTACCTTATACTTAATCTTAACGAGCCTAATAAACTTAAAGAATCAGCTTATGGACACCCTTTTAAATACTTCGGTATATGGTGGGGAATGCACATTGGTAAATACAGTTTTTGGGAAGGTGAAAAGCAGGGCGCAACTACAGTGCATGCAAAAGAATATATAGACTTTACTGCTAAAGAAGGTTTTCACCACCTACTTATTGAAGGATGGAACAAAGGATGGACACCTGCATGGTATGAAAACAAAATGCACATGTTTAGTTTTACAAAAAGTGCAGATAACTTTGATTTGGAAGAAGTTGTTAAATATGGAGACAAAAAAGATGTACATCTTATAGGCTACCATGAAACAGGTTCTAATATTATAAACTATCTTAAAGAGATAGATGCAGGTTTTGCTTTGTATAAAAAACTGGGCATTCGTGATATAAAAATTGGTCAGGTGGGTTCTAAATTAAATATGAAAGAATGGCATCATGGTCAGTTTGGAGTACGATATTACCGTTATGTACTTGAAAAAGCTGCAGAATATGGCCTTGCAGTAAACTTTCATGAACCTATAAAAGATACAGGAGAACGCCGTACTTACCCTAACATGATGGCGCGCGAAGGCGCACGTGGTATGGAATATAATGCATGGAGCGAGGGTAACCCGCCAAGTTATGAAACGATATTGCCTTTTACGCGTATGCTTGCAGGGCCAATGGATTTTACTCCGGGTGTTATAGATGTAGAAGTAACACAAGGATATCCGGGTAAACGTGTACATACCACCGCTGCTAAACAGCTTGCTTTATATGTTACACTTTATTCACCAATACAAATGCTTGCCGATCTTCCTGAAAACTATGAAGGACAGCCGGAAATGCAGTTTCTTAAAGATGTACCTACAGACTGGGAAGATACTAAAGTATTAAACGGAGAAATAGGCCAATATATAACAACGGTACGTAAAGACCGTAACAGTGCAGACTGGTATTTAGGAAGCCTTACGAATGAAGATGCACGTGAGCTTGAAGTATCCTTATCGTTTCTGGATCCTAAAGTCAAATATGAGGCACAGATATATGCCGATGCTCCGGGAACAGACGAAACACACAATCCGGGTGAAGTGGCGGTAAGTAAAAAAACAGTTACTGCCAAAGATAAACTTGCTATAAAACTACCTGTTTCAGGGGGTACTGCTGTTAGATTCAAAAAATTATAAACTATGAAACAGTATGCAGTTTACATATTTTTTTTAGTAACAGCAACACTTTCAGCACAGCAAAAAGCATATAAATATCCTTTTCAGAATCCTGATCTGGATACCGAAAAACGTATAGACAATTTATTGTCGCTAATGACTCTGGATGAAAAAATACAGGCATTAAGTACAGATCCTTCGGTACCCCGTCTTGTGGTAAAAGGTGCAGGACATGTTGAAGGACTGCATGGACTTGCACTTGGCGGACCCGGTCATTGGGAAGGTAAAGGTAAAGAGCCTATAACTACCACAACGTTTCCTCAGGCCTATGGCCTGGGTGAAACATGGGATACCGAATTATTGCAGAAAGTTGCCAATGTTGAAGGTATAGAAACACGCTATGCTTTTCAGAAATACAATCGCGGAGGGTTAGTAGTACGTGCTCCCAATGCTGATTTAGCCCGTGACCCCCGGTGGGGGCGCACTGAAGAAAGCTATGGTGAAGATGCTTTTTTTAATGGTACTATGACGGTAGCTTTTGTAAAAGGGCTTCAGGGCAACAACCCTAAATACTGGCAAACAGCATCGTTAATGAAACACTTTTTAGCCAATAGCAACGAAGATGGACGTACCTATACATCATCTGATTTTGACGAAAGGCTTTGGCGTGAATACTATTCCCTTCCTTTTATGATGGGTGTAACCGAAGGAGGTTCCCGTGCTTATATGGCTGCCTACAATAAAGTAAATGGTATTCCGGCAATGGTACATCCTATGCTGAAAGATATTACGGTAAAAGAATGGGGACAGAATGGTATTATTTGTACCGATGGTGGTGCTTTTGGACTATTACTGTCTGACCATAAATATTATAAAGACAAATATCTTGGAGCAGCGGCAACAATAAAAGCAGGTATAAACCAGTTTCTTGATGATTTTATTGACGGTGTTTACGGTGCTGTAGCAAATGGATATCTTAAAGAAAAAGACATAGACGAAGTGTTGCGCGGCAATTATCGTGTAATGATTAAACTGGGAATGCTGGATGCTACAAACAACAATCCTTATGCAGCTATTGGTACCGATAAAAATGCCATAGACCCCTGGACCACTGAAGCACATAAAAAACTTGCTCTTGAAGCAACACAAAAATCTATTGTGTTACTTAAAAATGATCCGGCGAAACAATTATTGCCTATCAACAAAGCAAAGGTGAAGCGCATTGCAGTTATTGGTCCCAGAGCTGATGAAGTTTTACTGGACTGGTATAGCGGAACTCCGCCTTATACTATTACGCCTATGGCGGGCATTAAGGCTAAAGCAGGTGAAAATATTAAAATAACATACGCTGTTAATAACTCCGATGGTAAAGCTGTAAAGATTGCTAAAGAAGCTGATATTGCAATAGTAATTGCAGGCAACCACCCGTGGTGTGATGCAGGCTGGGCAGATTGCCCGTTACCAAGCAATGGAAAGGAAGCTGTAGACAGGCAATCGCTTACACTGGAATATGAAGATTTAATTAAAGTTGTACATCAGGCTAATCCCAATACAATTGTTGTATTAATGAGTAGTTTTCCTTATGCTATTAACTGGACGCAGGAACACGTTCCTGCAATTGTACACATGACACATAATAGTCAGGAAACAGGTAATGCACTTGCCGATGTGCTTTTTGGAGATTATAATCCGGCAGGGAGATTAACCCAGACATGGGTTAGCGATATTGCCGATTTGCCACCATTATTAGATTATAACATTCGTAACGGGCGTACATATATGTACTTTAAAGGTAAACCGCTTTATGCCTTTGGTTACGGATTAAGCTATACTACCTTTACTTATAAAGGAATTGACGTAGAAAAAGAATCTATTAAAAAAGGAGAAGCAATTACTGTAAATGTAACCGTTACCAATACCGGAAACCGCGATGGCGAAGAGGTAGTACAGCTATATATAAAACATACAGACTCTAAAGTTGAAAGACCCGTTAAAGAACTTAAAGCCTTTAAACGTGTAATGCTTAAAGCAGGCGAAACAAAGACAATTCCACTTACTTTACGTGCAAAAGACCTTGAATACTGGAACACGAAAAATCAGCGTTTTGAACTTGAAAAAGAGAGTATAGAATTACAGGCAGGTGGCGCATCAGACGCTATTACTGTTACAAGAACAATCAGAACCCAATAAACATCTATATTATTATGAAAAATAAAATGTTATGCCTTTCAGCCGCACTTGTGCTGGTAATGGTATCATGTAAAAAAGAAACAGAAACTGCAGATGCAGGCGAAGTAGCTGCTACTTATGAGGCTACCCCTATAAGCGACGAATATGACGCTCAGATAGATTCTATAGTTGGGCAAATGACCCTTGAAGAAAAAATAGGCCTGTTGCATGGCTACAGTATGTTTACCAATAAAGGTGTAGAACGTCTTGGTGTTCCTGAAGTTCACATGGCAGATGGGCCGCTTGGGGTTCGTGAAGAAATATCGCGTAACAGCTGGGCACCTGCGGGCAATACCGACGATTTTGCTACCTACTACCCTGCCGGTGGCGGACTTTCTGCTACATGGAATCCTGAAATGGCATATACTTTTGGTAAAAGCATAGGTGAAGAAGCACGTGCACGTGACAAAGACGTTTTACTTGCTCCTGCATTCAATATTATCCGTACGCCGCTTGGAGGTCGTACGTACGAGTACATGACTGAAGATCCTTTCTTAAATAAAACACTTGTTGTTCCTTATGTAACAGGTGTTCAGCAAAATGATGTGGCGGTGTGTGTAAAGCACTATGCTGCAAATAACCAGGAAACTAACCGTGGTACTGTAGATGTACAGATGGATGAGCGTACATTACGCGAAATTTACCTTCCGGCTTTTCACGATGCTATTGTAAAAGGACAAGCATATAGTGTAATGGGTGCTTACAATAAATTCCGCGGTGATTATCTTTGCGAAAATCCATATATGCTTCAAAGTATCTTAAGAGATGAGTGGGGTTTTAAAGGTGTTGTAATCTCTGACTGGGCTGCTGTACACAGCACTAAAAAAGCCCTTGAAGCAGGAACAGACCTGGAAATGGGTACACCTGCCGCTTCTTTTGATGATCATTTTTTTGCTAATCCACTTATCAAAGCAGTAAAAGAAGGTTCTGTTACTGAAACAGAAGTTGACAAGCATGCAAAAAGAATACTAAAACTGCTTTACAATGTTAAAGCAATGGGTAAAAAAGACAGCCGTGCAAAAGGAAGCATTGCTACAGAGGCACATTATAAAGATGCATACAACATCGCTTCTGAGTCGGTTGTACTTCTTAAAAACTCAGAAAACCTTTTACCATTAAATGCTTCTGCCTTAAAAAGCGTTGCAATTATTGGTGCTAACGCAACACAAAAACACGCTCAGGGTGGTTTTGGTGCAGGTGTAAAAACCAAACATGAGGTTACTCCGCTCGATGCTTTAAAAGCGAAACTGCCTAAATCAGTTGCTATTAATTATGCCGAGGGGTACAAAACGTTGTTCAAACCAAAAAAAGAAATGAAATTTGGCGACGTAACTCAGGAAGCCAAAGAAACTGTAAACGAGCTTGACTCTAAAATGGTTGCAGATGCTGTAGCCGCCGCTAAAAAGTCTGATGTAGCAATATTGTTTGTAGGCGCAAACCGTGATTATGAAACAGAAGCCAGCGACCGTGCAGACCTTATATTACCTTTCGGACAGGAAAAACTTATTGCTGCTGTTAAAGCTGCCAATCCAAAAACTATAGTAGTTTTTATTGCAGGGGCACCTTATGATATTAATAATGTAGCAGCACAAAACTCTGCAATAGTGTGGGGATGGTATAATGGTTCTGAAGCAGGTAATGCTATAGTAGATGTGTTATTGGGCAACGTAAACCCATCAGGTAAACTGCCTTGGACAATGCCTAAGAAAATACAAGATTCTCCTGCACATGCAACAAATAGTTTCCCTGGCGGGGCAACCGAAGAGTATAAAGAAGGTATACTTGTAGGCTACCGTTGGTTTGACACTAAAAACATAGTACCGTTATATCCATTCGGTTACGGTTTATCATATACAACATTTGAATTTGCTAATGCAAAAACAGATAAGAAAGAATATACCGAAAATGAAACCATTACTGTTACCCTTGATGTTAAGAACACAGGTAAAGCAGATGGTAAAGAAGTAGTACAGTTATATTCTTCTATAGGAAATTCTAAAGTAGAACGTGCTGCAAAAGAACTTAAAGGCTTTACTAAAGTTATGGTAAAAGCTGGCAGTACTCAAAAAGCAACCCTTACCCTTCCGGTTAAAGAACTTGCTTATTATGATGCAGCTTCTAAAAAATGGACAGTTGAGCCGGGTACTTATACATTTAAATTAGGTAACTCTTCCAGAGATAGCAAACAAGAAGTTACTGTTACAATAAAATAATTATTCTGCCACGAATTACATCAATTTCACAAATCTGAGAATTTGTACGAAAATGTAATTCGTGGCTTTTTATTAAAGCATAAATGAAAAAGATAATAGTAGCAGTATTAGCAGCAAGCTGTTTTACAGCACATACCCAAACTAAAGATGCGTCTTATGAGCCAAACTGGGAATCGCTTGGCAAATATGATGAAACTGCAGAATGGTTTAAAGATGCTAAGTTTGGTATTTATGCGCATTGGGGTGTACTATCTGTTCCTGCTTATGCAAATGACTGGTATCCGCGTAATATGCATATAGAAGGTACTGATGAATATAAACACCATGTTTCTCTTTACGGTGAACCTTCTAAATTTGGCTATCATGATTTTGTACCTATGTTTCATGCTGAATATTTTAATGCCGACGATTGGGCCGAGCTATTTAAAAAAGCAGGTGCAAAATTTGCCGGAGTAGTTGCCGAACATCATGATGGCTGGAGCAACTGGAACAGTAAAATAAATCCGTGGAACAGTATGGCTATGGGGCCACACCGCGATTTGGTTGGTGAACTTGAAAAAGCCATTCATGGCAGAGGAATGAAACTGGTAACATCTTTTCATAAAGACCGTAACCTGCAGATAAATAAGAACAACCCCGACAAATGGCTGGATGATATTTCCTATTTCCCATACAATCCTAAAATGCCAACATCATCGGAAGATCCTTTATTAGCACAGATGTATGGTAATATATCTGCTGAAAAATTTTATCAGAACTGGCTTGGAGAACTTAAAGAATTAATAGACAATTACTCTCCTGATCTTATTTATTTTGATAGTAAAATGAGTAAAATTCCTGATGAGTATAAAAAAGATTTTGTAGCCTATTATTTCAACAATTCCGTAAAAGATAATAAGCAGGTTGTTATAACCCATAAAGAAGGCGAATTACCAAAATCTGTAAGCGTAGAAGATTTTGAAAAAGGCCGCCAAAATGCCATTACTAAAGATTTTTGGCTTACCGATGAAACCGTTTCAGTGGGCAGTTGGAGTTACACCAATAATCTCGGGTTAAAATCGGCAGATGAGATTATAGATTTGCTAGCTGATATTGTAAGCAAAAACGGAGCGTTAATGCTTAATGTGTCGCCAATGGCAAATGGTATTATACCACAAAACCAACAAGAAGTTTTACTTACTATTGGCAAGTGGCTGGAAGTAAATGGTGAAGCCATTTACGGCTCACGTACCTGGGAAGTATTTGGCGAAGGCCCTACAAAACAGGAAAAATCAGGTATGTTTCTGGATAAGCTAACTTATACACCACAGGATATAAGATATACCCGTAAAGGTAATATTGTATATGCCATAGTATTAGGCTGGCCCGGAGAAAATGTACCCATAACACTTACTGCCCTAAACCTATCAAAAACACATAAGGCTGCAAAAGTGTCTGTTTTAGGCAGTAATGAAAAAATAGCTTTTACTCAGAATGCAATAGGCCTTCATGTAAAAACACCATCAACAAAAGTTGATGATAAAGCTTTTGTTATTAAAATAGAACTAAAGTAAATTTACATTACAATAAAAGCTCCATCACTTTCTATAATTATTCAGAAGTGGTGGAGTTTCTGTTTTATACCATCCAAACTCCATCTTTAATTAGGTATGAAGTAATATAATTACTGCACTACTGCTTTTAGCTCATTGCGGTAATGTGATGCGCTTTTACCTGTAAACTCTTTAAAAGACTTATTAAAGTGGCTAAAATTATTAAATCCACTTTCATAACATACATCTGCAATACTTATTTGTTTTTCGGTAAGCAGCTTACATGCATGAACAATCCGATACTCATTTACAAAGCGTGTAAATGTTTTATTGGTTACCTTTTTAAAATAACGGCAAAACGATGGTACTGTCATACTTGCCATATTAGCCATATCTTCAAGTTCTATTGGCTCTCTAAAATTATCTTTTACATAGTTAAATACCATATTAATTCTGTCATTATCCTGTAATTGGGTTTCCAGAGCAAACCCTTCTGCGTTTAATATTTTATAATCTTTAGAATGTTCCAATTCATTTAAAATATTTATAATAGCAAGTAATCGCTGCAATGGCGGCTGACCTTCCATACTTTCAATCTTTTCCCCAATTACTTTTTTAGTTTCTTCCCCAAAGGCTATACCTGCTTTAGCCCTTTCAAAAAGCTGAAGTATATTTTTAATTTCAGGTAAAGACATAAAAGTTTCACCTAAAAAGCCGGGCTTCATTTGTATTACGGTTTCATTCTTATTTCCGGTATGGTCATCAGTAAAACCACAATGGGGTAAATTACTACCTATTAGTATAAGATCACCATCGGTATAATAAGAGATATGACTGCCTATTTGCCGCTTACCCGTTCCTCCGTTTACAAACACAAGCTCAATTTCAGGATGATAATGCCAAACATGAGCTTTTATATTAGCATTTTGTACATATTTAGAATAATAAAACGAACTACCAAAAGCAGGCTCAATTGCCTCATAAGTTGCCATTAAATTTTTCATGTTTCATCAGCTTTAGCAGTACAAATTTACAGATATTTCGCCAATATTTACATTAAAATAACCTATAACGTTTTCGAAAGGTTAATATAGCATATAAATTAGAAAATATAGGTGCGCATACTATTATACAACAGGATTAATTTAGCATCATAGAATTTTTGTTAAACCAAAGTAAAAATTAATAGTATGAAAAATGTAGTAAAATTAGGTTTAGCCTTTGCAGTGTTTTTAACTGCATTTGGAGTAAGAGCAAATGATACAGACTTTTCTGTAAGCGTAAGAAGCGGTCTTGGAAAATTAATCAATTTTTCAATTAACAATACAAGAGCACATGTATCTATATATGGAAAAGACGGAGAAGTTCTTTTTGAAGAAAACATTAAAGCTAAAGATGGTAAAATAAGCAGGACGTATGACCTGAATGCTTTTCCAGCAGGCAATTATTACCTTGAAGCAGAAAATGGAGCTAAAGTAGCGCGTTATGAAATAAAAATTGACGAAAAATCAGCTTCAGTTTCAGAGAAAGCTATTGCTCAGGTTTTAAAACCTGTACTAACAACTAAAGATGGCTTAGTTACTGTTAACATTAAAGATGTAGACAAAACTCCGGTTGAAATAAAATTATACGACGAAAATAACGTTGAATTATACAGCGAAACATTTACAGGTGAAGACGACATTGCTAAGCGTTTTGATACAAACAGAATTCAGGCAGATCAATTCACTTTTGTAATGAAATATAATAACAGAATGTTTGTTGAAACTATTGCTGCAAAGTAATAGTTATAAGGTTAGGTTTGGTTATAAAAAAAGGCATCCGTTGCGGGATGCCTTTCCTTTTTTATATACCCATCATACTTTCCATTATCCAACTGGTATGTGCCCCGGTAAGGCCTGTAGACGGATGTTGACCATTACCTCTTAAATGTTCATGCATGTTTTTAACATGATACAACTGTATATTTTTAGGATGTGGTATTTCCAATTCTTTCCTGTTATTTGCTGTAGTAAGTACTAAAGGTACATCATCAAAAACTGCAAATTCTATTTTACCTTCACTGCCAATTATTGTTACACTATCGGCTCTTTCAAAACTACCAAAATTCCAGCTTCCGGTCCCTGTAACGCCCGATTCATGTACCCATGAGGCAACAACCGCATCGTTTGCAGAATACAATCCCTGCTGATTAAGACTATTACCAGATACCTTTTTTGCATTACCAAACAGGTAAACAAATAAATCAAGGCCATGGCTTGCCAGATCATCAAAATAGCCAGCTTTTGCAATTTTAGCATCGGTACGCCAATTATACTCTCCTAACAAATCTATTGGTGAAGGTGTTTTACTTAAATACCAGTTAACATGGCGAACCTCTCCAATTTTTCCTTCATCAATCCACGATTTTACCTGTAAAAACCGCGGTAGTGACCGTCTGTAATAGGCAACAAATAATGGCAATTGCTTTTTCTCAAAAGCCTCGCAAACAGCAACACATTCATGGTATGAAGGAGCCATAGGCTTTTCTATACAACATGGTTTACCGGCTTCGGCAACTTTAAGAGCATATAACTTATGTGTATCCGGAGGTGTAGCAATGTATACAGCATCTATTTCAGGGTCATTTATAAGAGCATCCGCATCGCTGTAGAATTTAGGCACATTATGCCTTTTGGCATAATCGGCAGCTTTGTGTGCGTCACGACGCATCACCGCATGCAATTCAAATCCTTCTGTTTTTTGATAGGCAGGTCCGCTCTTGCGCTCCGTAACATCACCACAGCCTATAATGCCCCAGCGTATAATTTTAGGATAGTTTTCCATTAGAATAGTTTGTTTTCAATTGCTAAAAATAGATAAGTTTTCTTTTTAAAACAACTTATAGTCAAAAAGACTACATTAATATCAAATAAACCTTTATTAAAATAAACAAAAAGCCCTGTGATTATAATCACAGGGCTTTTATATAAATATATAATAATCTTTGGTAATTCTTATTTTAGAATGCTGTACTGATGTTTAAAGTAAAACCTGTACTTTCAGGTACAAAGCGACATACACCGCCTACACAAACAAGACCTCCTCGCTGTCTTCCGTAATTCGCAGCAATACGAGTAGCACCTATACGATAGGCTCCTCCCAAATTATAATAATGGGTTTGTTTACTACTGTCATCATTCCCATAATTATAAATATCCCATACATAAAGAGAATATTTATCATTAAGATTCAGCTCTACGGTACCTCCTGCCCAGTTTTTCTTGTCAGCATCGGCCCACATATGCTCAGCTTCAACACGAATTGATTTATTTGCAGCAAAATTATAAGTAGCCTCTCCCGTAACAATATTGGTTTTTACTTTTTCGCCGCCTTCTAACCATTCTTTATTATAGAACTGATTAATATAGTAAAATCCTGTAAGCCATTTATCGGAAAGCCTCTTTTTAATTTCAAGATTATAGTCTGAAAAATACTTTTCACCCACTCCAAAAAACTTAGTATCATAATCAGCAGGAACGGCTCTGTAACTTCCTGCCAGATTATACCAGCTAGACATGTTAAGTGCTATTTTAGTCCCGTATTTTCCTCCTAGTGCAGTTTCTTTTGCAAAATCATAAAAAATATCAATTTGTCCGCCTGTTTCACCTGCTTTCATTCTAACCGGATCAATATAATCCACTTTGCTCTGTGCCTGGAAAACATATATATTGGCCAGGTTAGAGTGATGTTGCTTTGTTAGAGCCGGTGTAAAGTTTAATACTTTATCATTAAAATTCAAGCTTGTTGTAAGTCCGTCACCTGTTGATGTAGGAACTCTTTCAGAAAGCACCTTCATATTTTCCATTCTGCGGAAAGTAGCATCTATGCCAAGTCCTTCTTTAGAATATCCTAAGTTAAGCAATACAGCATTGCCCGGTTTAACGAAATCATTTGTTAACTCATTTTGAGTAGTAAGTACGCCGTCTTTCTGCTTATAATTATATTCTCCTGAAACATAAAAAGAATTATGAATGAAGTTGAATCTACCGGCAAACATATTTGTAAGTTCATCAAACTGAGGATCAGGCAGATCAATTTTTTCATATCTTCCTACATAGCTTGCACCAAAAGAAAGATCACTTTCCTCAAATTTAAATAAAGTACTTAAGTTAAAGTCTGAATCAAAACCATATATATCACCATGCGAAACATCAAAGCCGGTACGTTGTCTTCCGTATAAAGCTGTCAGCCTTATGTTATCATTTGGCCTGAAAACAATTCTTCCACCACGAAGGGCAGTATTAATACCTAAAGCACGGTCTTCCCATGCACGTAAAAGCATACCGCTGCCAAATTGTTCATAAAAATATCCAGCAGTAAGCTCAAGTTTACTTGTTTTATAGGATGCATAATAAGTTCCTATATTAGTGCCTTTAAATCCGGGGTTATAATTTAAAAGTGCATTAGGTTCATAAGCTTCTACCTGAATTCCGGCAGAGAAGCCTTTTAACTGATAATTTAAAAGAAGGTAATTATTTGAACGTACAGGATCTTCAGGATGGTTAAGTCCTCTGCCTTTATCATTTAAATACCATTGTGCATTAGATTCAAAACCACCATATATTCTACCATAGTCTTTTTTTTCTATAGTATCATTTTCCTGAGCATATAAAGAGCCGGCGGCTAAAGGAAGCAGTAATAAAAGTAATTTTTTCATTAATCTACAGTTCCTTCAGTTTGTTATATAGTTCTTTTTCAGCTCCCTGACTGTAACCATTATGTACATAAACAACTTTTCTGTTTTTTACAACAACAGTATATGGCGGGTTAGCAATAGCTAAAGCTCTTTTAAGATCCTGATTAGTGTCAAGTAATACAGTATATGGCCATTTTTTTCCGTTAAGTAAAGGTTTTACCCTTTTTTGCGTACGGCTGTCATCTATAGAAACAGCTATTACTTCCATATTAAGTTCTTTAGACCATTTTGCATAATTTTCATTAATAGCATCCAGTTCATTGATACAAGGCACACACCATGTAGCCCAAAATGTAAATACATAAAGCTTATCCTTTTCTGCAAAGTCATTTTTTACATTAACAACTTTATTATTTACCGACTTAAGGGTAACAGAAGGCATTTCTTTTTGTGCGTAAGCAGAAACTGTAAGAAATAAAAACAGTAAAGCAAGATTTTTCATATAAAAAATTTTTATCTTAAAAACTGCAATTGCAGTTGAGAGGGCAATATTAAAAAAATTTTAACTGCCAACACCCGTCCGATAGGTTAAAAATTGAAAAGAATAACAGAATAGGCAAAAAAAGTTGCATTTTACACGGTTAAAACTCTATAGATTTGGTAGAATTATCAAAAAAAACTACATTTAACACTGTTTTTTCGCATGATTTTCGAAAAAAATTTTGTGATGTCATTTTTTTGCATAATTTCGACAAAAATTTACTTTAAGTTTATATATGCTTAACTCATAATGACTTAATTAAATCGAGATAAAATAACAACTATACTTATTTAAATTATGAAAAAAAGATTACTATTAGGAGTGATGCTACTAGGAGCCTTTGCTGCAAATGCGCAAATTGCAGATGGCGCTGATGCACCACAATTTTCGGGAAACCGAATAGTTTCAATTGATGGAGATCAGGTAACATATGGCGAAGAAATTTCTCTTCAGACTTATCTTGATGCCGGAAAAACTGTTGTTGTAGACATGTCTGCTGCATGGTGTGGCCCTTGTTGGTCATTCCACCTATCACATACTCTTGAAAACCTTCATGCTGCATATGGACCTGAAGGTAGTGATGAACTTGTGGTAATATTTATTGAGGCTGACCCAAGCACAAATGTACTTGAATTAGACGGACAAAGTTTACCCCCTGAAGGAGGTTACCCTGAGCGTGGACCTTCTCAAGGTGACTGGCTTGCAGGCACACCATATCCTGTAATCAATAACGATACTGCTGCTGCAGACTATGGACTTGAAGCTTTCCCATCTCTTTATATAATAACTCCAAGCGGAACACCAGGAGAACTTGGTAAAGTTACAAACTTAGAGAGAGATACGATGGCAAACATGGTTGCTGCTATTAATGAAGCCAGAGGTTCTGAAATGGTAGGTTTGGACAATTGGGGAGCTATTGAAGCTGCTCCACTAAGGTCTTGTGATGAAACCCTTGCTGTAAGTGCTTATGTACAAGGATTTGGCCATGATGTTACCAGTGTAGAAGCACAGCTTAAGCAAAACGGCGAAGTTGTAGCTACACAAACATTCAGCGGACTTGATCTTCAGGCATTTGAGTATGGAGAAATTACTTTCGACGGAGTTGAGGCAGATGGTACAGCTACATACCAGGCAGTACTTACTCAGGTAAATGGTGCTGCTGCACTTAATACAATGCCTGAAAATAATATTTCTGAAGAATATGCTGTAATTCCTAATGCTGCAGTTGAATCTTCTGCAAATGTAAACGTAGTATTACATACAGATGAATATCCGGCTGAAATGAAACTGTATATCATTTATTATAATGAAGACGGTGATGCTATGATCGCTTGGCAAACGCCAACTTACACTAATAGTCCTACATACAAAGAAAAAACTTTAAACTACACTATTGATTTTACAACAATAAGTGCAGTTACTCCGGATACTTGTCTTGGTGTAGTTCTTCAGGATAGCTATGGTGACGGATGGGTTACTAACGAATCAGGACCAGATGTTGAGCACGGTGTAAAAATAACTTCAGCTGATGGAACTGTATTATTTGAAAATGATGGTAATATCGGTCAGCAATTCTGGCAGGATGCTACATTTAAAGAAAACGGAGTACTCGGGAATGATACATTTGAAACTTCATCATTTGCAATTTACCCTAACCCATCAACTGGTATTTTTAACTTTAACACTCAGGAAACTATTGATGTTACAGTTGTAGATATTACAGGAAAAACAGTTCATACTGCTAAAGGTATTGAGAATGGTGGTTCTATTAACCTTAGCGGACTTCAGACAGGTATGTACATTGCCAAAATCAATGGTGCATCTGGCGAGAGAGTAGAAAAACTGATCATCAAATAGTCTAAACGCTATTTAAAACAGTTATTTAATATAGCGCTATCGGAAGCAGTCTCACTGTTTCCGATAGCTTTTTTAATAAATGCATACATTAAGTTAAATTCAAATAAAATGAAAAAGATTATTTTAGCAGCTGCACTTTTCCTTAGCGCTTTTGCACAGGCACAAGTAATAGAAGTATATGATAACGATATACAGCTTGAAAACGAAGGTGTTTACACATATACTACTACAGGAGAGCAGGCAAAAATGCATTTCCAGATAATAAATGTGTCTGATGCAACCATCAACATAAAACTAAAGATGATTGAAACAGGCAATAATGATGACGGATCAAATGTACAGTTCTGTTTTGGCCCTAACTGTTATTTTGATGCTCCTAATGGTACAACAGCTCCTGCTCAGCTTACAGGTATTACTGTAGCACCACAGCAAGATGCGGGACCAACTAATTACTTTTACAATAGCGAAACTGTGGCAGATGTAGCAGGACAACCAATAACTTATAAATTAGGAATTATACAGGTTGATGCTGCCGGTGATGAAATAGGTGAACCACTTATCACATTCACTTACAAATATGATCCTGCTGCAACAACCAGTGATTTCGCCTCTTTACAAAGAATGGGGATTTCGATAAACAATACAATAGTAAAAAATACGTTAGATATTACTACAAACCTAAATGCGAAACTGCAAATTGTTAACATTAATGGTCAGATAATAAAAAATGTTGATGTTACTACAGGTTCACAGTCAATAGACCTTTCAACTGTTGCGGCTGGTGTTTACTTTGCAAAATTCACTACAGTAGAAAATAAAACGGCTCAGATAAAGATCGTTAAAAATTAATACATGTTAGTAAAAATTACTGATGTAAGCTTATAATAAAATGAAAAAGAATTTAATCCTGATAGTTGCGGCCCTGTTGGTTATTACTGGCTGCTCTTCTGACTATGAAATACTGGAGTCACAGCAAAACATCAGTCTTACGGCTGATACTTCTGTACAGGTAATAGGTGAGCCTGTTATTTTTACGGTAAAGAACAGCAAAGGTGATTTACTTACAGAGGATACTGAATTTTATGTAGATGGCGTCAAAATTGATGACAATACATTTACATCAGATGTTGTTGGAAATTTCGAAGTGACTGCTGTTTATAAGTCTGTAACGTCTGCTCCGTTAATGATAAACTATCACGATGGTTCCGGTATAAACTTCAGGAAAAGAATGCTGATGGAAGATTACACAGGTGTATGGTGTGGTTGGTGCCCAAGAGTAGCGCATGCTATAGAACTGGTTCACAATCAAACCGAGGATGCTATTGCAGTAGCTATTCATGGTCCGGGTACTAACCCTAATGATACGGGTTACGATCCTTATACATTTGATACTGCAGCTTTTGAAAAAGCAGCAGGTCTTTCACCTGGCTACCCCAAAGGATACCTTAACAGGAATATCCAATGGAACTTTCCTGAGCCTGACAATATAAGCCAGGCTATAGCGCTTACTCAGGGTGAAAATCCTAAGCTTGGTGTTGCTATGACCTCATCTATTGCAAACGGCACCATCACTATGGATGTAAACGTTATGTTTGGTAAAGATTTCAATAATAATCTTAAGCTGGTGGTATATGTACTTGAAAATGGACTTATCTATGATCAACATAACTATACATCATATTATGAGGGTGATATTCTTGTAGGATATGAACATAATCATGTATTAAGAGCCTGTCCAACTACTATGACCGGAGAAACTATTGATACTAACCAAACAATAATAGGTAATACATATACAAAATCATTTAGTATTCCGGTTCCTGTCAATGTTTCCAATATCGAAAACGTAGAATTTGTTGCTTTTGTAATAGATGAAACAGGAAGAGTTGTAAACATCAGAAAAGCAGCTCCAGGCATTACACAGGAACTTGAACTTTTATAAAAATTTCGTTTTACTTTGTATAAACCACCCAAATGGGTGGTTTTTTTTATACCAAATTAATTATGCAACTGTTAGAGATTAATTCATTAAATTCTTAAAATCCCATTATAAGAGAGCCTTTCCTTTTTATAATTACTTATTAAGTCCTTGCCTTAGAATTTCCTTTATAGCTTCAATATGGTCAGTAAACTCCATCATTTGCGAAATTACCTGAGCCATTTCATTTTTATTTCCAAATCCTTTTAGTTTATTATTTTTAAGGAAGGTTTCTTTAATAGTATTCCATCGCTCAACCTCAGCATCAGAGAGCATTCCTGTCATTTCCTTGTATTTTAAAAGATTTGCTTCTGCCGCACTTGTTAGTGTCTGTGTTTCATTTTGGTAATGAGATAACAAGAGTGTTTGTATTTCTTCATCATTCATTACAGGCACTATTTTAGCGACAAGTTTATTCATATCACGGTAAGAGCCCTGAAGTCTGAACGGTGGTTCTGTGCGGTAAGCATCTTCCATAGCTGCCGAAGCTATATAAGCAGCATTAGCTTTTAAAACCACACTTCGCACTTTAACCACTTTACTCAATATCGACAGATAGGTTTCAATATCCTGTTTTGTATGATTGCCTTTTAATTCCAGTCCGTCTTTTTGCCCTGTTTCAGCCATTGTAATTAACGGATACAGGTCATCCATATTTTTAGATGCCAATTGCGACAATACCGGGTTAGAAGTAAGTGCATTTTCAATAAGGCTCAGTTCAAACATTTCACTGGTATTGCCTATTACATCGCCCAGATTATAAATATCGGCTCGATTGGCAAGCATATCAGGAATACGGAATTTTTCACCCGTCTCTGTATAAGGGTTACCAGCCATAACAACACAGAATTTTTTAGATTTCATGTCGTAGGTTTTAGCCTGGCCGTTATATATACCTTCTATTTTTCGGGTACCATCGGCAAGCGATATGAATTTTTGTAAAAACTCAGGACTACAGTGCTGTATATCATCCAGGTATAACATTACATTATTACCCATTTCAAGCGCAAGGTTAAGTTTTTTAAGCTCTTCTCTTGCAGCAGCATTATTTGCAGACATTGGATCTACCGATGTAACTTCATGCCCTATCGCCGGCCCGTTAATTTTCATAAATACCAGCCCAAGCCTGTTTGCGAGATATTCCATCAGGGTGGTTTTACCATACCCCGGCGGCGATACCAGCAATAACATACCAGATCGGTCTGTTCTGCGGCTTTCTCCGGCACTACCCAATTGCTTAGCAAGATTATCGCCAAACAATGGTAAATACACCTGATCTATAAGCTTATTTCGCACAAAAGAAGTCAATACTTTAGGCATAAATTCATTAAGCCTTAAATCTGATTTTAGCTTCTGCGTTAAGTGATGGCGCTCACTCGTGAATTTTTCAAATGCAGGAACCTCAGTATTAAAATAATTTTTAAGCAAACCCGTAAATGTATGATAGTTAAATTCATAATTACCATCTGCAATTGTAGGATGAGATCCTGCAAGCCCTGTAATTGTCTCATAGGGCTCAATACTTATTACCTTCTCAGCCGACTCACGCCTGTATAACAACAATGCCACTACCTCATATAAATATTCTGTATTTTGAAGTTGCCCTGCCTGCGCAAGAAACGAAGAGACCCACTGTATAGCCAGTTGTATAGTATCTTTGGTATTATTAGAATTATCAATACTTTGTCTGAAAACTATTCCGGCTCCTTTGCTTTCAAGCATTTTTAAGAAGCTTTCCGAAAGTTGTAGTGCCTTATTGCTTACAACAAAAGCATCGTTATCCCTAAGTTCTTCAAAAATATAATTAGCAATATCAGCAGCATTTACAGTACTGTTTTTAGCAGCAAAATTGCCTTCCAAAAATTCAGATACCCTGGCAGCAACCTCGTTAATTATATAATTAAATTCCCTGCTATCCGGAAATATAGCCAAAACACTGCCCGAAGCTTTTATTTTTTTGTTAAGCTGACCTTGGGCTTCCTCCTGCATACTATTCCAGAAAAACTGAGCAAAAGCCCTTATAGCAGGATTGTAGTGCAGCAAACCTAAATTATTGTGCTTAGCCACAAGTACTTTTAAAATTTTAAACGCATCGGCATCATGCACGCCTTTTATATAACCTTCCGTATAGTTTTTAGATGTTTCTTCTGTTACCAAAGCCTGTAAATCTTCATCTGTCAGGTTATATAGACTACCAGGCGAATGCATACTAAATATTTTATATGCCAAAAAAGCTGACCTGTATATTTCTTCATTTTCTGAAACAAGATCCTGATTCCAGTATTTTTTTGAAGCTAATAAGGTATTGTCTTTCAACTCCTGATAAAAGTCTGTTCCGGTTAAATGATAATTAAGTTTCCCATCTTTATATACTATCGTAAGGTCTAACGGCTGTTTATTAACCGCAAATTTATGCTTGCCGAATCGAATTATGTTCTCTCCATCTTCATATAGATCCTGCTTATCTTTAAGCTTTCGCAGCGCATCTTCCCTGGCCGATTTTAATTGCGTTTCTATAGCTTCCGCTTTACCGGTATCTTCCAGTTCTATAAGCTGGGCTACAAGATCGCGTAGTTTTGCAATCATAAGGTCAGCAGCAAAATAACCATTAATTTCTTCAATCGAATTTAATGTAAGTGCTTTTGACGATACGTTTTTAAGAATGCGTTCCGATGCATTCTCTATTGCAACCGCTTTTTTATTACGCGCTTCAATAAGGCTGTTCTTTTTTGCCTCAAAAGCGGTATAGATCTCTTCCCTTTTTTCTATTATAGAAACTGTAAACTCTTCATAATCGGCAAAACGAGCTTCCAGATCCTCTAACTGTACTGATATTTTATTTAGCAGCTCTTCCGTTTTCTCGGGAGTCACTGCCCTATCCAGCGCATTTACTATGCTTTGGTCTATCAGTTTTATCTGGGCCGCAAAATCGGCTTTTGCCTCTTTACCCCCTAAAGACGCAATCTTATTCTTTATCTCTGCCTTAAGTCTGTTAAGTGTCGAAAAAATCAGCGATATGGTATTAATAATATGTGTTGACTGTGATGTGTCATCTATTTTTAAGTTCGACACAATATCAATCAGCATTTCAAGATCGCCTGTTATACTGTTTACCTCATCTTCCAGCTTTCGAGCTTCTGCCACGGTAGTTATACCTTCAAGATCTTTCTGCTTTTCTTCAACACGTTTATGGTAAGGCACCAAAGCCTTTTCATCCATTAAAAACTGAACGCAGTTTTGCGAAATCGTTTCAGTTTGCGCTACAATCTCGGCCTCAAGTTCAGTAATAAATTCCTCATCAACATAACGCACTTCCCTAAGGCTTACAACCTCTCCCCTTAAAGAGCGTAAACCAGCAAGATCTGAAACAAATGCATCAATATCATCAAGCGGAGAACTCTTTATTTTTATAAAAAGGCTCTCTGCTTTTTGTTGTACTTCTTCCGTTATTTTTTTAGCATTCTGCCTTAGCTGTACTACTTTTTCAAATTCATCTATAGCAGCATTAGCTGTATTTTTAATTTCGGTTAAGGGCAGGTTAAGTTCAAAAGTATCCGTACTGTTTATCCAGTAATAAGAATCGAGTATGTTTTGAGCAAGCCTTGTTAAATCGGCATACAATCCGTCATAATCGTCATTTTTATTAAGTAACGTCACTATATACTGCCCATCGGCCATAGCCTTAACTATATCCTTGTTACCTACTTTATAAATAAAGCTGTCTTTATGTTGCGATGGCATAATGTCTCCCTTAATAAAAGGGGTTTGCCATATTTGCACCAGGTGATTTTTGGTTTGTTCTGCTTCTGCCCTAAAATAGCACAGCTCACCGTTTTTAAGTATGGTAAAGCCATTACAAATAATAGGAGTAGTTACTACCTGCGTTATCAGGTTGTAAGACATCAGTACATATTGCCCTGAAGCTTCTTCGTAAAAAACATACATAAAATCTTCACCGTTTGGTGAAGCTATCCTTTCCTGAAAAAGCAGATTTTGCAGGCTGTTTTCAAAAACTTTATACTCTCCAGTTTGCAGGTAATACCCATTAGAAAATATAAGCCCGTGCTGATCCGGTAATAAAATAGCTGAAGTGGAAAGACTATCAATCTTTTTAACCTGTTGCAGCTTATGGTTGTATATAAAGTATCTGGCCTCTTCCTGAAAAGGCTTTATTTGCAATGCTATAAGATTCCCTAAATCGGCATATTGAAAATTACCATCGTCAAGAGTCTGATCAGGATGTATTACATCCTCTTCATAAATTCCCTTTCCTGTTGCAGTATTATCTTCAATTTTTATGGTAAGTGTCCCTCCAACAGTTTCTACAAATACCTTGTCAAGTATAGACACATGAGGATGCTTACCATATTTTTGCATTTCTCTGGTAGTTTCCTGCCAGTTAAAATCATGCTGTCTCGGAAAACGATATTCATTATCACTCCTGTTATCCTGATAAATAAGTTTACCATCTTTTATAAGCCATTTAAATGTTTTAATATCAGATACTCTTTCACTTATCTGAAATACCATGTGCAGATAATTACCCGATACAAAAAACTTTCTAAACTCTGTATCTCTGTAATATTTGTACAGATTATAAAAATCGGTCAGAAAAGTTTCATCGGCAATAAGGTCTAACCCTTCCTGCTTAAACTCTCCATCTTCATAAACATATATGCTGAATACATCTTCTGTTTTAATATCGGTACGCAAACCAAAGTGAACATTGTAACCAAAAATACATTTACCATCTACACAAACTATGTCGTATGGAATACAGTTATTCTCGGTTATAATACGGTTATTGGCAATAAGCTTTGTTTCTATACTGCCAAAAACCCCTTTTCTTGCCTCATTAAGTTTTTGCAGCCTGCCCAAAAGATCATTTTTCTGGGTTTCCAGACGACCGCGTATAATTTCATATGTACCGCCTTCCAGTGTACTCATGATTGGTTGGTTTAAAGATTATAGTACTGCGTATTCCACAGTAATTTCAAAAAGAAAAGTATCCCGCACAGTGGCATTCTGTGCGGGAAAAATATAAAAATCAGAGAAAACTTATCCTAATTTTTTACCCGAAAGGCCAAGGTTTTTAGCCATATCCATCAGGTTAGAGAACAGGCCTTTTTCGCCATCATCATTACTGCGGTTTTGCAGTTCCATTAGCAGTCCTGCAACCGTAAGGTTTTTAATATCTTCGGATGAGATACCATATTTATCGGCAAAACCTTTTATCCTTTCCAAGAGATTTTCCTGTCCTTCGGCACCGTCGCCCAGTATAGCTTCTTTAATATCGGTAATATTTTCAGAATGGTTTACCAGCCTGTCAAAACCTTTGGCTTTTGTAATTTGACCAACAATCTGGTCAAAGAACATAGTTTCACCACCCACAATATCAATTTTAGCAGCTTTAAGCGCTTCGCCAATTACATTTGCCTGAGCATCTGCAATATCTTTCTGAATATTGATATGGGCTAGATCTACCTGAAGCTCTTTGTTTAAGCGCAGCTTAAACTCTTCATGCTCTTTACCTACACCGTCAAGTTTTTTCATAGCCTCAGCTTTTTCCTGAATACCCGAAGCTTCTGCCAGTGCTTTTTCTTTAATAACATCTGCCTCTGCAACACCAAGTTGTTTAGACGCCTCTGCCCTTGCTTTAATACCGGCAGCTTCTGCAAGTGCTTTTTTCTCTATAACCACAGCATCTACAATACCCTGTCTTTCATTAGCATCTGCTTTAGCATGCATTACCTGTGCTTCAGATAACCCTACAGTAGCATCTTCTTTAGCTTTAGCTTCTGCAAGTATTTTTCTTGCTTCTGCTTCTTTTTCGCTGGCAGCCATTCTCGCAGCTGCTTCAATATTAATTTCTTCTGCTTTTTGTTTTGCAGCTTCTTTTTCTGCTTCTGCAGCTTTTAAACGCTTAATGTAAAGTTCTTCACTTTCTTTTTCAGCACGGGTAACAGCTACTTTTTTCTGCCTGTCGGCTTCTTTAAATGCCTCAATATCTTTCATGTTTTCCTGCTCCTGAACCACGCCTTTTTCAAGCACAACCCTGTCGCGGATAACATTCTGAATATTTTTGCGCTCTACCTCAACAGCTTTGTCTTTTTCTATTTGGGCAAGAGTAACAATACGCTCTCTTTCCGTCTGCTCTAAAGCACGGTCTTTTTCTACCCTTTCGTTTTCTACTGCTGCTGTACGCTCTTTGTTTTTAGCCGCAACTATTATAAGGCGCTCTTTATTTTCTTCGGCCACCATTACTTTCTCGGCAGTATTTATTCTTGCAGTTTCCGACTTCAGCCTTTCTTCTTCATTAACTTTAGCAATTTCTGCCTCTTCACGAGCCTTAATATTTGCTATTTCGCGTTTTTGCTGTTCTTCTTTCTCGGCAAGCTGGCGGTCTAAAGCCAAAATAGCTTCGCGTGCCTCAACATCCTGTTTACGTATTGTTTTTTCCTCGTCCCTGCGAATAAGGTTTGCCTTAATGTTTTGCGCAGCCGTTAATTCGGTAATTTTCTTAATACCTTCAGAATCAAGAATATTATCTGCTTTCAGGTGGCTAAGCGGTGTTTGTTCCAGGTCATCAATAGCACAGTCATCCAATACATAACCGTTAAGATCTGTACCGATAATAGAGATAATTTCTTCCCTGAACTCACTACGGGCTTCATAAAGCTCAATAAAATCAAACTTTTTACCTACTGTTTTAAGTGCCTCAGAAAATTTGGCATCAAAAAGGTTTCTTAGTACATCTATTTCAGATGCCCTGCCACAGCCAATAGTTTG
Source organism: Flavobacterium sp. NRK1 (assembly GCF_024054175.1). Lineage (GTDB taxonomy): Bacteria > Bacteroidota > Bacteroidia > Flavobacteriales > Flavobacteriaceae > Flavobacterium. Next base: position 1,656,342 of record NZ_JAMXLA010000001.1, on the reverse strand, counting down.
TGCTACGTTTATAATATCTGATGTAGATTTATTTATCTTTATGAAAAATGTAACCTTAATATCGGCACGGATATTATCTTTACAAATAAGTCCGTTTACACCCGTACGTTCAACATCAAGTTTTTTAACAGAGATATCCATTATCTCCATTTTATGCAGTACCGGAACTACAAGGCCGGCATTAAAAAACACCACTGTACCCCCTGCACCGGTACGAACTATAACCTTACCTTGTATGATTTTTTTATACATGGATACAATCCATACAAGCAGGCCGATAACTACTATAATAATAGCTATCATTGTAATAAGTAAAGAATTTCCTAACATTTTGATTTTAAGTGTTTGTAATTATAATAATTGGTTTAAAAAATAATTTCAATAATGTATCGTATCGCAGCGGTAAAAGCTGCAACAATTTGTGTAATTAAGTAAAACATGGCTGGATAATTGATTGGTTGGTTTAATAATCAAATTTCTCTACGAGATAGTATTTTTTATCCTCACTTTCACCCACTATAACTGCCTGCTGGCCTGTTGCAAGTTTCTCTTGTGTATTGCTTCTTGCATATATTTTTATGGGATCTCCGTTCACCGTCAGTTCTATTTGTCCCGTTTTATCATGACTTACAGATGATACAACCCTGCATCTTCTGCCTAAAAAATCTATTTCCGGCTCGCCTTTATGGTTTACCTGTTTATATAAATAGCCCAGAGGTTTGCTAAACAGCTTAACCACAAACAGACTCAGGATAAAGTTTGGAATAATTAGCAGGAACCCTAACAAAGTGCTCTCTATACCCAGATAATAGGTAATATTTACACCTACCAGCCACATACTGAAAAATATAATGGTAATAATAAACATTAACGGCAGTTCATCAAAATTAAAATACTCCAGTATTTTAATAAAGCCATTACCGTCAGCATCTCCATCAGCTTCAATATCCAGGTCGGTATCCACATCAATGTCAGCAGAATCAAAATCTACACTAAACAAATCAGGATCTATACCTGCAATTATTACCAGCAGCCAATAGATTACCATTATGATAGACATAATGGTAAAAAAAGCATTTACCGGAGAAAAAGAAATCTCTATTAGTTCCTTCATTTATAAAAGTTTTTAATCTCTCGGACCACTTATACCCAGCTGCTCTTTAAGTTTTTCAAGTTCGCTGAATGCTTTGTCCTTTTTAACATCAACCGCATTGTTTATTTCGTCATCAACAGATTTGGTTGCATTGGCAATATCACCATAGGCTTCGGCAAGTGCTTCTTCCTGTACAATTTTATCTTTCATTCTTTCCAGCAGCGAAATAGTTCCGTTACTGTCAATCTTAGCCATTTGTTTGTTCAGGCTTTTTGTAGCATCGGCTACCTTTACCCTCGAACGTAATATTTTAAGTTCGTTCTCCCACTTATTTATGTTCTGCTTTATGGTATGCACATTCGCTTCCATCTGCAATACATTCTGGTCAAACTTTTCTTTATCTGCCTCCGCCCTTTTTTGTGCCGCTAAAGCTTCTTCTTTTTTCACCAAAGCTTCGGTAGCCAATCTGTCTGCATCGGCAGTATCCATAGCACCTTTTTGGCCTTTCTTCAGAATAAGCATCGCTTTTTCGCTATAGTCTTCGGCCTTTATGGCACATTCTTCTATTTCATTTTTAGCTCTTATGCTCATGGCTTTTACCTGGGCAAGTGCTTCAAGACCTGTGTCAAGATCGCTCTTCATGTCTCTTATACCCTGTTCGGTCATCTTTATAGGGTCTTCCATATTATCTATGGCGTGGTGCACTTCTGCCTGCCCTATCTTAAATAATCTTCTTAGAAATCTCATTGCTTTTGTTTTTTGAAAAGTTAATAATCTGTTCTGAATACTCACTCAATAGCAGGCCGAGCGAATTTAATGTAGCCTCGAACTCATTTTGATCCAAATTTTCGAGCTGAAGTGAGTCTCTGAAAATTACTTTTCTGCCTGTATCATCAAGAACAAATGCGCCATGAATAATGTCGCGGTTTTTTTGCAGCAATGCCTTAAACACAAAATGCGCATCGGGGTTAACCTCAAAAAGGTACTGCTCAAAAATCACAATAGGGTGAGCAACACATATAATAAGATTAACAATACCATCCTGCTCGCTGTTAACCATGAAAACACTTTCTTTTTTGTTTTCATACTTAATTTCCAGCTGAAGTTCATTCAGGTAATTTTTTACCACTCCAAAATAATCTTTCATCATACAGCTATTAAAATAATTTTATAAAACTCGCTTTTTTTCTTCTTTCGGGCAAGTTAAGTTTTAATCACTTTTTAACAACGTTTATTATTTTTTACGTTATTAAGCTCACTGTATTAGCATTATTACTATATTTGCTAATATCGTTAGAGCAAATTTACAAAAATTAGAATTATTTGCAAATAAAATTAGCAAAAATATTTTTTATGTTTGGAAAGAACCTTAAAAAAATAAGAAGTGTACGTAATCTTAGTCAGCAGGAATTTGCCGATATATTTGATTTAAAGCGAGCTACACTTGGTGCATACGAAGAAGAGCGTAGTAATCCGAAATTGGAAACAGTAGTAAAAATTGCTAATCACTTTAGCATTAGTATAGACGAATTGCTTACAAAAGAGCTCACCGTTAATCGTTTATTACGCTTTAATGAAGCTATAACAACAGAATACACCTACAGAAATGATGGATTTGAAGCTATAAAATGTATTACTCCTGAAGTAAAGGAAGAATTTATTCTCCAATTTGCTAATATAATTAGCAATATAGATCTTCCAACCATAAAATTACCCAATGTAACCGGAAAAGATAAAATTGCTTTTGTAATTGACGACTTAACTATGTCGGGCGGATCGGCAGGATTTTATCCGAAAGACATAATAATAGGTACAGAAATACCTTTAAATGAACTTGACACCCTTAACGGAGAGCTGGCCGTTGCTTTAGCAAACGAACAACTCTATTTTAGAAAATTTACACACAATAACAATGCAGTTATGCTAACTGCAAACCATCCGGGTGTTGAGCCTATTCTTTTAAATACCAACAATATAAAAGCAGTTTGGAAAATTATACATGTTTTTCGTTACACTATGCTGACAAATGACAATGCCCTTGAACAAAGACTTGCCCAAATGGAAAGCACCTTGGCAGCATTGCAGCAAAAATCCTCCAGTCAAATGTAGCAACACAAAAAAAACCTGTTCATTTAATTGAACAGGTTTTTTATATTGACATCTATATCCAGGTTAGGCATAAATTACACCGCTTCAAAATATTTCATTATTATAGCAAACACTACAATTATGGCAACTAGAAATATGCTTGCACGTTCTAACTTTTTTATAGATTTAACATACTTAATCAGCCATTGATTTTCTGGATTATCAAATAATAATTCCTTATAGGCAATTTCTTTAAATAGCCAATTCCCATCATAATCCATAAGCTTATCAAAAGAAGTAATCATTTTTGATTGATCAATAAATTTATAATAAATTTCTTTTTTTAAAAGAATTATCTTGTAAATACAAATAAAAAGGGAAACTATTAGTATTAAGAATCCGATAACGAATACTTTAATCATTGTGCTTTATACAATCTTTAGTTAATACTAAGATACCCTGATCTCCATTCTAAGACCAAAAGCCATCTTATCTCTTACAAAGTTATTTTTTTTAAATGAATAATTTCATTGCTTATCAATTGTTAATTCTCAAGATCAGAACCCCACTTCAAATCATTTCTCCACACTCTTTATTCTGTCTTTGGCCAGGCTAAATACTTCAAATTTGCATTTTAAACACCAAACTATATGAAGGGGTAACTGGAAAGTAACATCCGGTAGTGTTGTCTTAGCAACACAAACTTCCCCGAAATATCACCTAAAAAACAAAACCCTACAAAACTGAATGTCGATTTCATAGGGATTTATTAAGCAGAGCGGAAGAGATTCGAACCTATATGTTTATGCTTGTAAACACTGGCATTTTTGGAACTACAATTTAACTGCACCATGAATGCACCACAATAATTTTGTTTTGGCAACAGACTGAAAATTAGGCGTTTTTACTCACAAATACTTAATATTATTTCGCTATATGAGCTAGAATTCCTGTTTTTTCAGGATCAATATCATCTCTTAAAACATGGCGGTCTGGGTAATCTCCTCCATTTTGCGCTCGGAAAGGGATAGGTTTGTCTATAAATAGATTCTCTAATCTTTTTTTCCACTCTATTTTAGCCTTTTCCACTTCTTCAGGTTTGATGAAGGCAGCACTATGTACTACATGTGTTGGCAACACTTCCATTCCTGGATAAAATAACACTCCATGAGTTAGAGGGAACAATAATTGTTCGATTGGTCCATTAATACCTCTAGCGCTATAATCGCTTTCTGGTCCACCAGCATATACAGAAACAATTGCTCTCTTACCACTTAATATACCTTCTCCAAATCTAAATTGATTGGTGCCATTTTTGTATCCGTAAGCAAATCCAAAAGCATATACTCTCTCGATCCATCCTTTTAATATGGCAGGCATACCATACCACCATAATGGAAATTGGAGGATAACTGCATCCGCACTCAATAATTTTTCCTGTTCTATTACTACGTCTGGCGTTTGACTTTGGGTAGCATAAGCATTACCTGACTCATGTATAAAAGATAATCTTTCATTATTTACTCTGTTTGGGAAGTCTGTTTCATCAAGTACAGCTTTCCATTTCATGCCGTATAAATCAGACAAAATAACTTCGTGCCCTAGTGCCTCAAGAGTTTCAATACTTGTATCTACCATTGTTCTGGTAAGAGAAGTTTGCTCAGGGTGAGCAAAAACAATTAAAATTTTTTTCTTCATTTTTATTAGTCTTTAATTATTTAATTATAGTATAACTTCACTTATCTGAAACACAGGTTCTATATCGGTGAAGTTAGGAGAATCTGCTAAAATTGTATTAAGATTATTAACTATTGAATTTTGAAATGCTTCTAAATTTTCAAAATAAAAATGAGTTACAATTATGTATACTGGTTCTGAATTCGGTTCATGACCAAACAAACCCCTATCGACCGATAAGTTTTTTAAATTTTCACCACAGATTTTCTTTATCAATGGTAAATGATGATTGACATAATAATCTATATCAAATTTTTTCCCCTTCGTGTTTTTGAAATACGCTAATACTTTTATCATTATCGTTAATCTTTTTAAATTTTAGATTTTGTGAACTTCAGGCCAATCAACTGGTATTTTAGTAAAATTGTATAAGTAATTATTTACGACTTTGTCACCGATAATCACAACAATGCATATTACATTTGCTTTGGTATAACTTACTTCAAATAATGTGGCAGAAGTTTCTTCTGAAATAGCTCCTAGGTTTTTGGCGGATTCTTTTAGAAATTTTGTAAGTCATCATATTTCTTATCGAAAGAAATTTGAGTTTTGCGGATTTCACGCATTTGATCGTCTGTAAATCCAAACATTTTACCAATAACATTATGCGCAGGCAAACAATAATTGCAATCATTCACCTGACTGGCCATTAAATTTATAACTTCCCTTTCTTTTGCAGAGAGAGTATCTTGCGATTCTGCAAAGCCAAATAGCCAGCTAAAGCCGTTTAGTTTAAGGCAAAAGTTGCATAGAGGTTGGGCACTTTTACAAATGCGGATTGCATATAATCAAAAATCGTATGATTGTTTTGAGATACTTGTTCTATCTTCGGTACTTCAAAAGTTACCTTTTTCGTTCCTGTTTCCATCAGTTTATTTTTTTTATAACATGCGTCTTATTGACTATACAAAGTTGGCAATACCTTAAAAAAATAAACTTGAAAAATATTAAAAAAAAGAGTTGAACTAGTTCAACTCTTTTTTGATTAAATACTTTTTTACAGTGATTTAATCCATTGTGAATTAAGAAATTTTATTAAACTACTTCAACTTTTTTAAGGATACTTTATTATTTCGAAGTTTAGAAAGGTATTCTGTACTCATTCCTAAATATGAAGCTAAAGCAAATTGAGGTACTCTTTGTGCAATTAGAGGATATTCAACTAAGATGGTCTCATATCTTTCTTCAGCTGATTTGCTAATACTTGAAAGCAATCTTCTTTGTAAAAATGCAAAACCATATTGAGTAATAATTCTAAAAAACCTTTCAAATTTTGGAACTTTCTCCAATAGAAGTTGTTCATTTGTATATTCAATTTGTATAACAATTGTATCTTCTAAAGCCTCCACAAAAAGCGTAGCGGGTTGTTGATAAATATAACTATTGAAATCAGAAATCCACCAATCATCAATAGCTAATGTGATTGTATGCTCTTGAGAATTATCATCTAAATAATATGCTCTCATTGCGCCTTTGACTATATAATTTCTGCATTTGCAAGTGAAGTCGGGCTGAACAACATTTTGTTTTTTTCGAATTTTTTTTACTGTTAGAACTGATAGAAAATATTTTTCTTCATCTTCAGTTAAGGAGATGTACTTAGATACATATTTTTTTATTGATTCCAATTCTTTCACCTGTGTAATTTATTTTAGGATAATTCACAAATTTAACATTTAAAATAAATATTACATTAGCTCCATACGGTTTTTAATCTTTAGATAGCATAAGATTTATCTCCCAATACTCACAATTATTGGAAAAAAATTAATTCAGATTCTCATAAATACAAGTTAATATGTTTTAATATGAATATTAACTAGATTTCTTGTTAGCTATATTGCTTATAAAATTAAATTTTTCTATCAAAAATTCAAACGTTTAAAGTTAATAAAGGTCTAACTGATGTACTATAGATTTGCCACAAATTTTTTGTGCATCTTTAAAAATTTTGATCAATATGTAGAAATAAAAAAACCTGCAAATCATTGATTATGCAGGTTTTACATAGCTTTTTGAAAATTTTGCTTTGTTTTGAAAAGCTAAAAAAATCGCTTCAGCAGAGAGGAAGGGATTCGAACCCATCCGTAAAACCCGCATAAATGCTAAGTTTGGTATTTTTTGGTATAGTTATGCCACGATTTTGCCACAACTAATACCTGTATAATAATTTAATTTAAAGAACATTATAATTCCCTACGAAGATAATACAATTAAATTATTTCGGCCAGTGTCAAAAAATAAATTAAAAACTGGATCGCTATCGGCCTTATACAGAAAAACAGTTTTGTTTCTGTGATGATTTGCCACCAATACATCTGGAACACGAACCTTCTATTAAAGCCATTATATTAGATTTAAACATACATTAAACAAAAAAACAACCCGAAGGTTGTTTTAATTTTATAAAGTAAAATAATTTAACTTTTTGATTTACAGAATATCTACTAAGAAATAAATAAGCACCAACACATCTGGAACATTACCACATTACCACATAGCTTTTGGATAGTTTGAAAAATAAAAAATATATTTTCCTTTTTCTTTACTTATAAATAGATACCTGTGTTCAGATAGCGAGTGTTCAGGATTATTATCAAGTACAATCTTCTTTTTATTAATATATATGTGAACTATCCCAGCAGAATTAACCTTAATAATTTTACATGAATATTCTTCACAATCAATTAGTTTGTTGTTAAAATAAGTTTGCCAATCAGCAGGATTAACTATACTAGGTGCTTCAACTTTTACATGTTCATTCACTAAAGAACTTTCAAAAGCAATTGTCAAAGTATAAGGTCCATCTTTGGAGTTTAGTTCATCACTTCTCATTTGATCAGTCTTATTTCTGGAATCATATATAATTTGAAATTGTTTACATGATACTATCAATAAAAGAATAACGGATAATATAATTATTTTTCTCATAAGTACATTTTATTAATATTATTATTCGCTTCCATAATTATCACCTGCAGGTTTTGGAACTGTATAACAACCTGAACAAGGTACAACAGCATTATTATTATTTGTTTGAGGATTTTCTTTATCTTTTTGCAAACCTTTGCGTATATTTTTTACGATTCCATCAATTTGACTTAAAGTTAAAAAGAAACTTACTGACATTTCTCTTTCGTCTTGAGGAATATAGGCACTACTTGAAAATGTGCTCTTACGAGCTTCCAATGGTGTAATATTTACTCTTTCACCGCCCCAAACTTTTTGACTAGGTTTGTCTACTATATTTTCATAGTATACATGATCTTCTGATCCTGGGGGATTTTGATTGATTAAATGTACAAATAATTCATGTAACGCTATATAAGCACCAGAATAATAATCATATTTATTATTATTATTATCACTTCTCGAATAATTATATAAAAATTGTGAAGCAGCACTTTTTAAAACATATACTGTACCACTCACTACATCGCCTTTTTGACTGTGTGGGGTTTTTCCCAAAGCCATAAATAGGGTAGGTTCGTCTGCTTCTTTTTTAATTACTTTACCAAAATTTTTAGCCTCTTCATTTCCTTCAATAGGTAATTGATCAACAAATCGTATTTCTATTGTAGCCTTGGAATCATACGTTGCGTTAAATGAAATTCGACTTCCGTTTGAATCATGACCTCCAAATTGAGTTACACTAAAATTAATTCCTTTTGCCATTTCTGCATATCTACTTTTATCAGCATCGGTAACCTTACCTTCAACAGTTATCTTATAAGCTACACTTATGGCAATATCATTTCCAGTTTCATTTTCCTTTAAGCTAAATTCTTTTCCTTCTAATTCAACCCCATCCATAACTCTATTTTCACTAAATGCATAAGGAGAATTATAAGAGTATCTACATTCCAAGGGATCCGTAGCAAAGAACCTTCCAATTCTTGGGTCGCGCATCCTAAAGGCATAATTTAAACTATTACCATCGCCCTTAATCTCGTTATCTTTCTCTTGCCCTTGGAACCCATACCTGTAATCTGCACCATTATAATACCTATTAGGCACCTGCATCCCAAAAGGATAATAATCGTTATAAGCTATAACATCGGGGTTAAATCCTACAGTAAAGTTATTAGTTAATTTTGTAACTTTTACGTTGTCAATATAAAAACTTTGTGCTGCACCGGAATATCCTGGTTGATATAACCTTACCTGCAAATAATATGCTTTTGAAGTTGCAACTGTTAAGGTAAAGGAAACTCTGCCACTTTCCGTAATATTTGCAGTACTTAATGCCGGAGTGTAGTTAGCAGGATCAACCAACCTATAATTCATTCCGCCAGTAAAATTATCTCTGTCAACATCAAAACTTATCAAATAGGCTATTCCGGCAGTAAGTGATATACTTTTCTGTGCACCATGACCGTAAACTCCGGTAGTAACTTTAAGTCTGCCATCCTCAACGGCTATAGCTGTTGATTGGGAATTTTTAGCCCATCCTTCTGTTGTAGTGGCAAATTGCATATCATATATTGTAGTTTCGGTAGTATTGCCCCCTATTAGTTTCCTGTCAGTTATTACACTCAAAACATTACCCAAATGATTGGTAAGTTCGTAGCGTTTGTTACCTACAAATCTTCCGGTAGTAATTTTAGTACCAATAGCAGCCAGTTTACCTTCACCCTGATCCATTCCCTCACACACATCGCCTATTCCATCACCGTCACTATCAAGTTGATTGGTGTTAGCTACAAGCTTACAATTGTCACAAGCATCACCTACCCCGTCACCATCGGTATCGGTCTGGTCAGCATTAGCAGTAAACTTACAATTATCGCACACATCACCCAATCCGTCACTATCGCTGTCTAACTGATTGGCATTGGATGTAATCCTGCAATTGTCGCATACATCGCCCACACCATCTCCATCAACGTCCTCCTGAAGCGGGTTAAAGGTAAACGGACAGTTGTCTAGTGTGTCTTTTATGTTATCACTGTCCAGTGCAGGATTATCACAGTAACCTGCAGTAAGCTGAAGGCCATTCAGGTACATTTCAAGGTAAAGTTGAACACCTAGGATTTTTTAATAAGGAATGGGTGCAAATGAAATGGTCACCCCTTTTTAAGCATTACCAAGAGCATGAGCCTAAGATGTTGGAGAACATCTCTAAGGATAAGAAAGAGCATGGATACAAGATAACTTCCAGAAGAATGTTTGAGGTTGAAGTAGGCATTATGACCGATGTTATCAAAGACCTCAACAAGAGATATATTGATGTCCTGTATGTTTACGATGCGTTGCTATGTGAAGAGAAGGATATAAAGGTAGTAACTGAGGTTATGAACCGTGTGATATTGGAACGTGGGGTTAAAACTTCCGTTAAGGTTGAAACACCTCTACAAGAAAAAGGAATCCAATCTAAGAGTACCGTCTTGAAGATGAAATTAACTTATATAATCTATTACCCGAATTATAGTTTAGCATTCAGGAGAGCATGGATATTATATCAGATTTGGATGGTGCGAGAGTACAAATGGGCGAACTCTGGAACTACATTCGCGACCAACGGAAGCAACAGCAATATAATGATTACAAAGGCGTGCCGATTAGTTCCGAACGCGAAGCTAGATTAAAAGCGTTGATAAAAGAATAACAGCAAAAAACAATTGATCTCTCACCGGTTCGGGAAGATATCTATTGTTTTTATATAGCCTGAACTAATGGAACTATAACATCAATAGTCGCAATGCGCATTATCTTTTTTGCAAAAAGGATACCGCTGCTGTCGGGGTTAGAAGCAAAAACGGTTTTGTTTCTGTAATGATTTCCACCAACACATCTGGAAAATGAATGTTTGATTTACAGAATAGATCTTGAGAAATAAATAAGCACCAACACATCTGAAACATTACCCCCATTACCTAAATTCTCTAATTAAATTAAGATTAATATCTGGTTTCAAGAGTTTTAATTTTTGAATATTCGCTTCCCTATAAATTAATCCACAAGCTTCAATTACCTCCTCTTTTTTATCAATAGAATCATAAATGCCAATTATACCTTTTGCTTTCGCTGCAAATATTACGGTGCTGTAAGTTTTAGAGTTCCATTTTCGACAAAACTTATAAATGGAATCATTAAGATTAGGATCGAAAAATATTTTTTGATTATATATAACGTAGTTCTTTAAATAATTTAAGGAATCTCCTTCTTTTAATGAAAAATCTAATAGTGGTGATAAAATTATATTACAAGGAGTTAATTTTTTTACATTTTTTAAATCTTTAAATTTTTTAATAATAATATAATCGCCTGTACTATACTCCTTATCGCAATCTTCATTAATAAATATATTCATTACTCTACCTTCATCAATTAAAAAGAAATTACTTTCGGTAAACGACGAAAATGTTCCCAAATATGGTCTATCAATAGCATATATATGATGTCCATCCAATTTATTCGTAGTTTTTTTAATATTAAAAATATTATTGGGATTGTCTAACTCGTTAAAGTAGTCATTATCATGATTACATCCAGAGATAGTTAAAATTAATAATAAAAAACAGATGTTTCTCATGTCTTTTTTTGTATTGGTTTTGGTGTCGGTTTTGGTGTTGGTTTTGGTGTTGGTTTTGGTGTTGGTTCCGAATTACTCTTCATGGTTTTATCTAATCCCATTTCTTTAATAGTTTTTTCAATTCTCTCTATAAATCTTCCAGCATCTGAATCTTTCTTAACTTTATAATAAGGAGGGGAGAAGTGTGTTAACTTAGAGTCATTGTGAAACTTTTGATGATCAGTAGATTCATCGGTAGTATAATCACCTGTTTTCATATTCACAGCATGTGCATATATTTCATGAACAATCGTTAATGTTAATTGCTTAAGATCGTCTAAATCTTCATTAGCTCTTATGACAAGATCTTCATCTAATCTTACCATTATGACCTCTTGATTTTTTTTAATTGTATGGTCTCTCATAAAAGTGAGTTCTTTACCATTAAGTCCAGTCCCTTTTTGAGCCATATCCCACATGATTACTTCAGGGAATGTAGATTGGTTATCTTTTGTACCATGACTATCATATAAATGAGTATCACCTCTAGCATTGACACCTTTCATTACGGACATGTAAATGTCTGTTTTAGTATTATCCAATCTGAATTTAGCAGCAATTTCAGACATTATGCCGCTATTTTGAAGAATTTTCAATGATAATTCATAGCCTTCATATTTAGCTTTTTGAGCCGTCATTGTATATATTTCTTCTAATCCTTCTAATTCTTTAAAGGCTATTACCTTGTTACCACTAAAGCTGTAAGGAGAATAATGAGGATAATCCTTAAATAACGGGTCAATCGCAAAGAACCTCCCAATCCTTGGGTCATGCATCCTAAAGGTATAATTTAAACTGTTACCATCACCCTTAATCTCATTATCTTTTTCTTGCCCCTGGAACCCATACCTGTAATCTGCACCATTATAATACCTATTAGGCACCTGCATCCCAAAAGGATAATAATCGTTATAAGCTATA